>NZ_CP146972.1:0-35470 GCF_038086725.1 Photobacterium damselae subsp. damselae | reverse complement strand
AAAATACCTATTAAATAATCTCTATAGAAACGATTTAAGACCTAGCATGACTTTTCGCTAAAAACGGTAGTATTTAACATATTCTATCTTTTGCGCACTTCGAAACGCTGTTCAATTAATATTACCCACCCTAACCCTCAAAAGATCAACTTTTCCTCTTCAAAACCGTCCACATTTTTTGTAAATAAGTTGTTATCAAAATCGACCAATCTATTTTCAGGCAAAAAAGAGCCTCTAAGCCTTAAAAGATCATGTTTTCCCTAGATGTATAATTATTATTGATGTTTTTGTTTTATTAATAGCTTAATTCTATTAATTTGTTTTATCTATTAATTAATTGTTTTGGAACGAAATACTCAATTATTTAGTTTTGGCCTATATGTGAAATTTTACTGTGTAAATATACAAGTTCCGATTGTTTATATAGTGAAAGAAACATGCTTAATATTCCATATGTATCTCAACCATCAGGCTCACCTTTTTGTGGAGCAGCCTGTGCATCAATGTTGATTCAATACTATAAAAATAAAGTCATACCAATTGACCAAATATGGCTTGGAGTTGCTATGGTATCTCCTGAAACTGGTCGTCAATATACACGAACTTCTAGGCTTCAATCTTATTTATCCGATAGCTTCTTCAAATGTACTACTGTTCAAATTAGACCTAATAAACTGTCAAAATTACTAGATTTTTGTTTGAATAATGATTTGGCTCCTATTATTAACCATAAATACTCAAAAGAGCTGGATGGTGGCCATTACTCTGTCGTTAATGGGTATATTAACGATGTTGTATCAGTCAATGATCCTGATGATAAGTCTAGAACTTCATTCGCTATCAATGTTCTTGAGGAACTTATGATCAGAAATAAAGGTGATGAACAAGGTCATAATACAGTCATTGTTCCTATTTTTAATAAATTCCCAAGAGCAAATTGCCCATGCCAGTTTTGCGGTAGCATCATTGATATGTCATTAAGTCGTATTATTAATGATCTAGGTGAAAGAGTTATTGAAGCTGAATTATGTACTCATTGTGAGGCTTATAACAAAGTGCCTGAAGGATCTGACAAGTAAACGATTCTGCTACGAAGCGGATGCGAAATTATACTCATAATTTCGTTTCCGCTTTTTTGTATTTGACACACAGAAGTGTAAACAGTTGTTAGTATGCATTATTTCGTATATAATTAAGTGTATACAGTTTAGTGTTTATATTTTTTTGTAGTCAAGGAGTTGCTATGGCTAAATACCTAATATTAATGGCATCTAAGGGAGGATCTGGTAAATCAGTTCTTTGTAAGCAGATTGCTAGAGAGCTTTATCGAACTGGTCATAAAGTAAGTGGCCATGATTATGATCCTCAACAGCATTACGCTCAGTTTGTTGAAGTTAACGGTTCTGTTTTTTCCCCTGATGATGAAGCTGATTATATTATTGTCGATACTCAAGGGGCGCACACTAAAACAAATATCGATATTATGAAAGGCATGAAAAATGAAGATGCCCTTTTCATTATTCCATTTATGCCAACTGATGATGATTATAAAGAGGCTCTGAAAATGAGAGATCGCCTTAAAGAGTTCGATCTTCTTGATAAGGCTATTTTTGTTGCTAATCGTTGCTACCGCGAAAATGATAAAGATGCTAAAGACTTTAAACAGCGTTTAGCTTCCACTGTCAAAGTTGCTAAATCAGTTTTTGTTCATCGTAAGGCGTATGCTAAAGAGCCTGATTCAAAAGTTATCAATGAAGTGTCACGTTTTCTTAATGAGGTTGTAATCAATGGGTCTACCGACTAATAACGCCAAAACAAATTCAGAGTTAGATCAAGGCTTATTATCTCAGCAAGAGTTAGACAGCCAAATTAGTGAATACAAGACTAAAGACGAGTTAGCGCAAAAAGTATTATCAGCTAAAACTCCGCAAGATTATAAAAAATTGATCGATACCAATTTTAACGCTGAACCTTTACTTGAGTTATTGGAGTCAGATAATTCTCGCACAACGATCTTATTATCAAGCAGATTATCACCATCTGATTATGCAAAGCTAAAGCGTATTCTTGATTCTAACGGTATTGAATTAAAAGCCTTTTTATCGAACTCTATTAATCAGGAATATGAAAACATTTAACTGTATGCAATTAGGTGTTTTCAAAATAATGTATACACTATCCTGTTATTAAAAAGCCTCAAGTGCTCCGTGGAAAGAAAACTTGAGGCTGGTGTGATTCAGTCTTACTAGGAATTAAACCACTTATGAACAATACAATGATTAAACTGATTTGCCTAGTGCTATCAGTTGCTACTGCATGCCTTTCGGCTACTTTAACAACAAAATTCATGTTTTCCATCGGAGAAGATATTGGGTCTCCTAGACTAATGGCATCGCTTGGTCTATTGCTTGACTTAGCTAAATGCGCGACTCCCCTCTTTGTTCTTTTCCTTTGGTCGCAAAAAATGCGCCTTGCTTCTATGTTTGCGCTAGTTCTTAGCATTACTTTAAGCGTAGTTTCATTCTCAGCATCAGTTGCTGCATTAGAAAGCGGAGTTAAGGCTAACAAACAAAATTCAGTTAGTTATCAACGCATCGAAACTCAGATTAAAGATTATCGTGTTCAAATTACCGAGTTGCGTCAACTTGCTCAACGTCAACAAGCCGCAAAGCAAATTACCAAATCTCAAATCACCCTATCTCATATTCCCCCTCTTCTTTCCCATGTTGATCAATTGTCTGCTCAACAATCACAATTAAGTTCTGGCGAATCTGTTGTCTCTCAATATGGCATGATCATTTCGTATGTAACGGCTGCTGCGCTTGAGCTTTTGTCATGGCTATTTGTTTGTGTTTCAAATGCATTATGTCAGCAACGCACTCAAACGCAGTCGCACACAGTCAAGCGCACTCAACCTGAACTTGAAACAATAGCAATAAATATCACCGATAATGATGCTGATAACGCTCAACGCTCAAACGCATTCACTCAACGCTCAAACGCAACAAACGATGAACCTACGAAGTCGCAAGCTCAACTGTATTTAGATATTAAGAATGCAGTATTAACTAAATCCGTCAGACCAAACCAAAGAGGGATTCTTAGTAAATTTAGCGGTGTAGGTCGTGAATTGATGAATGATGTATTGAGTGAACTATGTGAAGTTGGGTTTTTGAAGCCGTTTAGAAATGGTTATACGTACGCCTAAGTGTACACACTAAACTGTAAGCATTTTTATGTATATATATTAGTGTTTTCAAATAAGTGTAATTAGAAAAAAGAGTACAGAATTGTATATTTACTTTTCTGTACTCACTTAACAGTTAGATCAAGTAATCGTCTAGGTTTTTATCTTGTAGGAACTTCGGTGTGCGGCCTTGGCCTGTCCAAGTCTTCTCTTCACCATTTTCATCTGTGTAACGATATTTAGCTGGACGACTCGGACGCTTCTTGGTGGCCGATTTACCTTCAAGCTTTTTCAATAACTCTTCTGGATCAATACCATCAGCAATCAACATTTCGCGGTACATAGCCAGCTTTTCTTCTTTTTCTTTATTTTCTGCTCGAAGTTGTTCTTCTTCTTGCACTCGTTCATTGGTTACTTGAGTTAGTTTCTCCAGACCTTCTTGTAGTTGTTCTAAAGTTAGTTCACGTGATTGTGCTCGTAATGAGCGTAGATTTAAAAGTATTGAAAATACATCAGACATATATCTGTTCCAAAAAAGGGTTGTTGTAATTAGGTGGGCAATAATAACACATTACAACTATTAGAAAATTCGTTCATTCTCGGATAAAAAAATCCCGCAACAATAGTTCTATCACGGGATCGAGGCTTGATTTCGGAGTTTCATGTCATTACTCGATTGGCTAGGTAAACCTCTTAAAAAGATTTTCTTTGTTAAGGTTAACTTGTTGGTCATATTCAATCTTTGGATAGGGACTCATTTATTAAAGGGGGCGTTCTCGCTATCGCTCGGTTCATTCCGTCGCTGCGCTCCTCCCACGATAACCCATACCCCTAAAGCAACAAGTTGCTAAGGGTTATTGGGTTCCTGTGAGCATGTCACCCAACGCAACAGCATTCGCAATGGACCAGGTACAATTTGCAGATCTCGCAGGCGAGGCAAATGTATCCTGGTCAATGCTCATAAAAAGCATTCGTCCTGCGTCCTCACAAAGCAACGGCTTTCACTTCTAGCTGCAAAGTGCTTGTAATCGTATTCCTCAACCTCACAAGCCATTGTTCATCCTATTTGGGCGTTTTCACCTTGAACCGCTTTCTTCCTTAGACAATGACTCAACACAACCTTGCCGGCAAGGGTATATAAACGCTACGCGCCCTTGCTGGTAAGAACGATGCTGAGTCCTTGAGTCGTCAGGCGGTAACGAAGATGAAAACTTAAACCAAAAGGACTCACGACCATGACTTATTCAGTAGATGACCACTCAACAATCACTAAGCAGCCAGAAGCGACTCAGGGCGTTGCCCTAAGTACCCAAGGCTCCTCCAAAAATGAAATTATTTTTAACGTCAAGAAAGGAAGTGATATTTCGCCTGTTGAACTAAAGGAAAAAGGTGTTCGGATGATTAATTTTAAATATGTAGTTACAGAGTCAGATTTAGAAAATAATTTTAAAGATTTTTATTTAAAACGTACAGAATCAAATTTTAGTTTAACTATCGAATTTATAAGAATTTGGTAATTTGAGGGGAGTAGGGCTATTACAGCCCTACTTATATCAACAAGGTCAGAATAAATTCTTTGACCGAAGAGATTATTAATTATGTTTACTATTGAAGAAAAAGAAGTTTTAAAGCACGCAGAGAAAATAATTCAGTCAAAAATTAAAAATATTGATGCTTTTAATAATCCGACTTTAGTAAAAAGATTTTGTGAAAATAAATTAGCTCATGAAGAAAGAGAGGTTTTTTGTGTGCTATTCTTAGATAACCAGAATCGATTAATTAAAGATGAAAATATTTTCTATGGTACAATTGATTCAGCTAGTATTTATCCTCGTGAAATATTGAAAATGGCATTAAACTTAAATGCTAAAAGTGTTATTTTGAGTCACAACCACCCATCGGGAATTGCAGAGCCTAGTCAAGCTGATAGAAGGATTACTGTTCGCATACAAGATGCTTTAAACTTTATTGATATGAGAGTGTTAGATCATATTATTGTAGGGCATGGTGATGTAATATCATTTGCAGAAAAAGGCTGGATTTAAACAAAAACAGCTCATTCAAATGAATGAGCTGTTAGCTTCTAAAAGGTGTCGATATGACTGAAATAATAAAAATATATAATAGCAATAGTATCAACAAAAAAAGTCTTCTACCGCTTTCTCATGAAGATTTTGAAAGTCCAATATCTTCTGATGTTAAATGGTTAAGATCTTATTTAGGTTGGTCACAAAGAGATTTAGGTTGTTTCTTGGGACTAAAGGTAAGCATAAATGGATGTAATACAGTAAGGAAGTGGGAAGTAAAAGAGGGTAAGAAAGAGCATAGGAATATACATAATGGTTATTGGCGTTTGATGGTTATAGCTTCTAAATTAGATTGCATCGAAACTGATATTGCGAACAGTAAAAAATGAGTCCTATTACTATGTTTTAGTATGTAACTTATAAACAATTATTGATATTATGATTATTCTTAAAATATTGAGAGATTAGAATGAAAGAAAACCTTAATGAATCAGAATATAAGAATTTAAAATTAAGTCAAACAATACTAATTGCTATTCCGTGGATTATATTTTTAATGGTTGGTTGATAAGTGTTAGATAGGTGGGGTTTATGGTTGGTATACTGAATAATATTAAAAATATTAACTGGAGAAAAGTTCGATATTATTTTTTTAAGGCGTTAGAAGCTTTTTTTAAAGCTATAACGGTTATATCATTTCTAATTTTTGCTATTTCGAGAACAAAAAATGGCGGTGCTGTTATTATTATTTTATTTGTTGTTCTATGTAGCTTGTTTAAATAATCGGTTGGTAGTGTGCGCAAGTTCATAAAGAACTATTGAAGCACCCCTACGGGGCAACCATGCCCTATTTCACACGCTCCCCGTCACATGTTCCATGTTTGTATCGCTAGTGAAACTTCAGCCAACAAGTTGTCTTCGCCAGAGGTAAGGTCAGGGCTATGAACAGCATTCGCAATGGACCAGGTACAATTTGCAGATCTCGCAAGCGAGGCAAATGTATCCTGGTCAATGCTCATAAAAAGCATTCGTCCTGCGTCCTCACAAAGCAACGGCTTTCACTTCTAGCTGCAAAGTGCTTGTAATCGTATTCCTCAACCTCACAAGCCATTGTTCATCCTATTTGGGCGTTTTCACCTTGAACCGCTTTCTTCCTTAGACAATGACTCAACACAACCTTACCGGCAAGGGTATATAAACGCTACGCGCCCTTGCTGGTAAGAACGATGCTGAGTCCTTGAGTCGTCAGGCGGTAACGAAGATGAAAACTTAAACCAAAAGGACTCACGACCATGACTTATTCAGTAGATGACCACTCAACAATCACTAAGCAGCCAGAAGCGACTCAGGGCGTTGCCCTAAGTACCCAAGGCTCCCTCAAAAATGAAAATAACAAAAGCTTGAATCGCGAATTTAAACGAAAAATTTGTAAGCAAGCTTGGAAATTGGCTGCTATCAAAGCTATGCGATTTGGTGGAGATAGATGTATTTATTTTGCGGCTTGTTTAAAAGTGGTCTATAGCCAAATCAGATTGACTCACTCTCAGAGCTATGAACAATACGGTGAATTAATGAAGCTCAATAACCAATATTTAAAGCGACTAAAAGAGCAGTTATCACACAATGAATCTAACCCTAATTTGATGCATAGAGAGCAAAATATCGTTGACTTAACCCATCGAATTAAAACCGCCCAAATCCGTCAGAGTTATTATATTGACCTTATTTTTTTTACAGGTATTAAGCTGTAAAAAAAAGAGGTTGATAACAATTCTCTCATATTGCTATCAACCTCTTTTGGGTTGGTCTATATGTTAACTTAAATGTATTCTATGTCATAGTGTGTTCCATCATGGCCGTGAACATAAGCGAGTTCTTCTATTGTTCGTCCTTGTTGTGTTTTCTTTATAAAGATTACTAAGTTTATTGTTTGAGCTATGACTTTTCGGTTAACGTTTGTTGATACTTCTTCGATACATTGCTCAAGTCGTTCAAGCCCTAATAGGGCTGAATTTGCGTGTATTGTAGCGACTCCGCCCGGATGTCCCGTATTCCACGCTTTTAACAAGTCTAAAGCTTCTCCCCCTCGAACTTCTCCTACCAATATACGGTCGGGGCGGTAACGAAGTGTAACTCTTAATAGTTTTCCCATCGTGACACTGGCCTTTTCAGAGGTTCGCATAATAACGCTGTTATCTGCTGCACACTGAATTTCATTTGTATCTTCAATGATAATAATACGATCATCTTCATTGTGTTTTACCATCGAATCAATAACAGCATTGGTCAGCGTTGTTTTTCCTGACCCCGTACCACCTACGATCAGGATATTTTGACGAGTAGCGACAGCATCTTGTATGACGTTATATTGCTTCTCGGTCATAGTGTCATTCTCGAAATAATCGTCTAACGTAAATACCTTGGTTGCTTTTTTTCGAATAGTGAAAGAGGTTTGAGCTGTGAGGGGAGGGACGATACCCTCGAAGCGACTACCATCTACAGGAAGTTCGCATTCTAAAATAGGACACTCTTTATCAACTAATTCTCCGTGAAAATGAGCTATAGAACGTATAATAATATTCGCATCATCGGGAGATATTTTGCATTGTTTGTACATAGGTTTGCCAAAAGCTTCAACCCATAGCCAACCATCACTATTAAGCATAATTTCGATAACTGATTCATCATTTAATAGGGCTAAAATTCCTGTTCGTTCTAAATGAGAATTTAATGATTTTATAGAGCGTTGTTTTGCATCAGACATATATTGCTAACCTAAAAGAAGCTTATGCACATATCCACATGGGAGCGAAGACATTAAAACTATCGCAGCGACCTTGTGGGTATGTGTATAAGCGAACAAAAAAATCAAATAGGGTTTAGATTTATTTTTCCATTTGTTTCATCATTGGTTAATGGTTTAGATAATATCGATTCATTAATTTCATTATTAACTTTACCACATGAAATACTTGCATTAAGGGCTGTGAGTAAAATGCCAATTAAATGTAATGCCTCCGTCATATCAACTACAGTCAATTCATCCCAATGGTCAAAGTCAGTTTCTCCTCCTGCACAAATCGTTATAGAGAGACATTTTTTTGTATTATCATCTGATAATAATTCACAAGAAATATGTTCGTATCCTTGCTCTCTATAAGCCCACAAATTAGCCCTAATTTTCGACTCTTCAAAATGATTTCGAGAATGTTTAATGATTTTACTTGCAGTGTTATACAACTCTGTTCGAGTAAAAGTAAAACCACTTGCTCCTAATGCTGAATAATCATCACTCATGATTTATTTCCTAACTCAAGATTAAGGTGATTAGGCATAATATTGAAACTACGAAAGTTCCTACATTTAAATAAAGATTAATGTCTTTATTTCCTTTCGCAGAATTAACTCTATCTGCAATGCACTTATCAATAGCATTTGCAAGATCGTTATCAATAATATTTTGAACTTGAGCAATTTGTTTTCTTGTGATTTTTGAATACTGGCTTATCAATTCACCGTGTACTTCTGATGTATTCTTTTTAATTATTGATGATATGTTTTTCTCAAAATACATTAATGTATTTTCTACATTAGTATTTATATCATTATATTGCTCACTGATTTTATATTGTTGCTTAGAGAAATATTTTCTAAGTTCTGATGTGATAAAGTTTAATGCAGCCGTGTTCGCAATAGCTGTGTGAAGAATAGGTTCTTCACATGCAATAACGCCATATTTTGCGGCAAGAATATCTGTAATTATTTTTGCATAATCTAAATCATCAATTGAAAGTTCATCTTTCTCAATCATATCATTCACCTTGAGTTGTAAAGCAATCTAACTCAGTATCTTCTATTGATTGGAATATTTGCTCTTTCATTTTATTTAATCGATTACGACTAAATAGTTTTACACTATCCATTGCTTCATCAAATGTTTGCTTTGCACCTAGCATCATTTCTAAATCATTTTGGAATAATTGACTTGTGTTAAATTCAATAGGTATTATTCCTGATATTAAGTTCTTATTGTTTTTATATAATCCCCATTCGTTAAATTGCTTATCATTCATTAATATTTCACCAAACTTATAATTTAACCAAACAATTATAGATGTCGATTGAAAGTTTTTTAATATTGACTGTAAGCCTGCTGCGGTATCTTCAAGACCTTGACCACCTGTAATCACAGTATGGATATATACTTGATGTCCAGCCTCATTTAACGCAGTGATTATTTCATTATCTGTAAGGTATTTCATTAATGGCATGAAAGAGCTTGCCCCATTATCTATAACAATATTTTCATGGTTTGATTCATAGATATACTCAGCCATTTGTTCAATGATAGTTTCATCAAGAAATGAATTATCGGGGTCATAGATATTATACTCAGTAACATTGAATGACTTATACTGTGAAAAAGTATGGTTAACTGAGTCAGTATCAATACACTTTACATCATTACTTATTGATTTTAAATACTGAGTAGTAAAGCTACTTGCTAATGTTTTTCCAACGCCACCTTTTCCTTGTAGAAAAAAATGTATATTACTCATGATATAAATCCTTATAGTTGATTTTAAAAAAGTTCTTTTCGACGTTCGTCTGTCATTGTTGGGTTATGAATTGGCTCTTTCTTTTGTCTAAATGGGTCTGTTTTTTCTCGCTTAGGTGATATTTGTTGTGAATTTTTTTGTTGTACGGATTTATTTTTATATTTTGCTTTTTCCGTTTTATTATCATCGATAATTTCTTTATTCATTAATTCATAGAATCGCGTTCTCTTTAAATCGACTTTTTCAGAAAAGTGCTCATAAATATAAATTATTGGATAACCTTGAACATACATTTCTCTAATTTCATCTTTGTGTTTTCTAAAATTGGCAAGGCCAATTCGTCTTTTCTTTGTCATAAATAGCCCTAACAGGAAATTAGCGGATATTAGCGGAATCAACCGAATATTTAAGGGTGAAATTTCATTAAAACGGAATCAACCGAACTTTAACGGAAGTAAGCGGAATTAAACGGAGTTGCTTTTTTTTCTGTTAAATCGCGCATATAACAATGGCAAGGAATGTTTTTGTGTCCACATGAGCAAGCTCATTAACCACAAAAACTACTTGTTCTGCGAAGCTGCGACTACCGTCTTTAGTTATTCGCAATAAATTGCTCATAAGGTGGATCATGAAAACTGAAATAATAAAACTACGTGTATCAGTAGAGGAAAAAAAAAGATTGATACAATTGACGGAACGTTCCTCTGCCAATAACCTATCCGAATATTTGCGATATTCTGGTTTGAATAAAAAAATAGTAACAAAATTTGATAATGACTTGGTTTTATCCTTATTAAAAGTTAATGCCGATCTAGCAAGACTTGGCAATTTATTTAGAATTACATTACATGAATCTTCTAATTATACACCAGAAAAGTTAAAAATGATTGAAGATAATTTATTAATCACCTCGGAAAAAATAAAAAAGTTGGTTGCTCATGATAGTTGAAGAAATCAAATCAAAGAAAGTAACGCGCTCACTCAATAGCTTAGTTGATTATATGTGCGATACTCAAAATGATGGTAGTAAAGTTGATTATATATCAATATCTAATTGTATTAATGATGATGTTGATTTAGCTCTTGTTGAAATGAATCTAATTCAAGGGATGAATACTCGAACAAAATTAGATAAGACAATGCATTTAGTTGTCTCTTTCCCTGATGATGAAATCCCTAATCGTGAACAAATGGATGATATAGAACAGACCATAGCTGAATCTATTGGTATGGGTAAACATCATCGAATTTCTGTAGCTCATTCGAATACTGATAACTACCATTTACATATGGCAATCAATCGAATTGATCCTGATAATCAAAAAATGATAAATCCATATAATTATCATCTTAATATTATGAAGGCTGCTGCTGAGTTAGAAATTAAACATGGTTTACAGATAACGGAGCGTCAACCACGATCTTTGGAGACTCTGACAATGGATTACCATTCAGGCCAACAAAGCTTATTATCTTGGTGTAATGAAAATATAAAGGAAAAACTAAATGACGTATTAAACGAACCTAATTCATGGGATGATATTCATTCTGTGTTTGATAGTGTAGGTTTGGAGTTAAAGAAATCAGGTAGAGGTCTTGTCGTTTATAACCAAGATAATAATACAGCAGTAAAAGCCTCTACGGTTTCTAGAGATCTATCTATAACGAAATTGCAAAAAAAAATCGGTGTATTTAAACAATCAAATAATATTAAAAGAGATTCATCGAAATATAAAAAAGAACAGAAAAAAGATCCATTGTTTAGTAAATACGAAGAATTTAAAGATGAACGTTCCTCAATGAAAGATTCATCTTTAGATTCTTTGCGCGATAAGGTAGCTCGACAGCGTGAATTAGCAAAAGTTGAGAATGCATTACATCGTCAACGAATAAAAGATAATACTATATTAACGCCATCACAAAAGTTTGATTCTTATAAAAGGTTAGGGGCAAAGAATAAAAAAGTGTTGAGCTTGATTACCTCCGAATATGCAAAGGCTCGTAAGTCAATATATAACCAGTACGGTAATATGTCGTTTCAACAGTTCCTATGTTTAGAGGCCGCAAATGGTAATGAGGAAGCTTTACAACGTTTAAGAACTAAGGCTAATCATCAAATCGTTCGTAATGGATTATCAGGTAGTAATGATAAACGAATTACTCATTTTGATAAGATTGATGTTGATAAACAAGGAACTCTTCATTATCAAGTAGGACAAAATACTATTTTAGATAATGGTAAACAATTAACGACTAAAACTGAGGGTTTACAAGCTCATAAGCAGTTGTTAGAAATGGCTATTATTAAGTATGGTAATGACTTAACAATTAATGGTTCTGACGAGTTTAAAGCACAAATTAAAGAAGCTGCTGAAATGCTCAATATTGATGTAAATCTAAACGGTGAAAAAATTAATGCACAAAATCCTGTGTCCCAATTTATCGATAAACGAAATCAATCACGACAAAGGATTGATTCAATCCCAGAACATAAACTCTATGGTAATGAATCTGGAAGCTTTGAATATGATGGTTATCGTAATATAGGTAGTCAATCTGTCATATTGCTTAAAAAAGAAAACATCCTGTTTGTTAAACCTATTGAAAAGCGAGAATTGGCTAGTTATAAATCTATTAAAAAGGGTAGTGCTATTAATCTTGGTGTTACTTCAAGTGAGAAGAAAAATCAGATTGAGCATTAAGATAATTGAGATAGGCTCAATTGAGCCTATCTTTTTTAACGTTCAAGGTCAGAAGTTCTTTCCGTTGCTCTTTCTGCTTGTTTTTCCTTTTCCTGATACAGTTTACGATCCAGTTTTCTTTGCGCTCCATCTTGGACTTGTTTTATATGTCGAGAACTCACCTCGATGCCTTTTTGTTTAACTGCATCAGTCAGGCTTTTGGAGCCAAAATCAATGTCACTGGCCGTCATAACAAAAACATCAGGTTCATGATGCTTTAAATTTTGCTTCGTTTCTTTATCACCGAAGACTAACAATACTTTATTCTCAGGTTTCTGCTCTAAGGCTGCATCAAGAAGTTTTTCTGTTTGCGTATTATCTAAGTGTTGTATCACCGATTGTTCGCTGATTGAGGCGAGTAGGCGTTTATCATTATCTTGATGTGCTGAATCGGCCATATAGAATATTCCGTTATGAATATCTTGATATTCATCACCTAGATCCGTGTCATGAACAAAAGTACAAAGGAACGGTTCATCATTATGGTTTAACGAGTAAACCATAGAATCTTTCGCCAGCTCATTAATTTGATGCTCTGTTTCAATATGCCGTTGTTCTTCGGTTAACTCATGTTCAAGAGTGCGCTCAAAATCCAGAACATAATTAGTAATTTGCTCCGCATCACTTGCAGCCCTTGTTATTTCATTAGGATCGTCTTGTAAGACTTTTACCCATGATTTCACATAGGAAGCATGCCTTTCTGTATCAGGAGCAATCCCCGTTTCTTGAGCTATCATAAGAGAAGCAATCTCAGCTCTTAGTTCTTCTTTTGCATAACTCTCACTACCAAACCGACCTGATAAGTCTCTATCTAATCGATCTTCGCTACCTGTCCAATGGCCGAGTTCATGTAAGGCGGTTGCATAGTATTTTTCTTGGGTAGGAAATGCTGATTGAGGGGGTAAGTGAATTTCATCACGGAAAGGACTATAAAAAGCCCTATCAGCTTGATCGTTAATGATGTTTGCTTGTGACGCTTGAAGTAGTGCTTCTGCTCGTTCGTTCTTATCCCAAGTGATTTCAGGGGCTTTATAAGGCTCTAATCCATCTATCTGTTGGGCGTTAAATACTCTTGCAGAGAACGCTTTAGGCTTATCTAAATGAACAGTAACCTTTTCTTTGTCACCATCATCATTTTCTACCCAACGAGTCTCTTTGAATTTGTAATGAACAATCTCTGTAGATTCTTCACCTTTTCTTACTTGAGCACCGACTGTTTGAGCCTGTTTATATGTCATCCAGCGAGGGTCATCATAACCATTTTCATTTTGTACTGCTTGTAAATAAAGAGCATTTCCTCCTTTGTATCGGTTCCCTGTAATTCCATTGTGGGGTAGGCCACTTGGATGTTCTGAATCCCACGGTTTTTGCCAAGGAGCAGTGCCAGCTTCTATTTGCTTAATGATGAGGTTTGCCACTTTCTCTGCTTGGGTTTCTTTAGGTTTATCTTTAGTCTTCGCCATTTTGATCAACCTCGTAATCTTCCTCTGTCATGGGTTCATCATCAAGCGTTGCTCCCATCTGTTTAAGTTCATCTAATGTAAACTCAACGACATCACCAGAAGATATTCTCCGTTGGCGTTCTTCAAATCCCATATCATCAGTTGTGACAGTGTGACGTTTTTTAGGGGGTGTCATAGAGATCTCCTATATCAATAGTGGTTTGTGCGTAATTGATTGAATGACTGGTTTTGTGAGAGTTGCGCTTACCGTGGGTATATTTACGGACGTAACCATTTTTAAATCCGTAGCGCATATTGCCAGTGTTGTAGATGCTTAACGCTTTAAGCAGTGCAGATTGCTTGTCGCTATCAACTTTTAATGCTCGTTGATAGGCTTCATATAAGATGGTTGAACCGACTTTAATGTTGGTACAGGGATCGAACATATCAGCAATAGAAACTCGATAATGAGGTAAGTTTCTGCTGTTCACTTGCGTTAAGCCAAGGTCTACAGAATGGCCGAGCGCGATATACCGCTTGGCAAGCGCAATGGCTTGCTTTCGTGATTTTGGCTGACGATATTTGGGGCGTGGTTTGCCTTTGATGATATTAACGTTTATTGCTAATGGATTACCGCCAGATTCATTTCGTATGACGCTTTGTAAGGTTGTTGAGTGAACATCATTGATACATTCGATATAGGGAGCTACATCGAACATTGTTGGCCTTGTTAATTGATGATGAAATGTTGTTTATTTTTTCGTGTCGTAATTGGGTTTACCATTTTTTTCAAACAGTGTGGTTTTACAATCTGGATAGCCAGAGCAGCCATAAAAATAAGAGGCTTTGCCTTTGTATGGCTTGCCCTTTCTACGTACTAGCGGCTTTTCACAATTAGGGCATAAATGCTCACTCATGGTTGCTGGCTTTTTTTTCTCCATATTCGGTTTACCTGATTTATCAGGGAATGTGGTTTTACATTCTGGATATTGATTGCAAGCCCAGAAATGACCGTTGCTGCCTGATCGCTTTCGTAAAAAACCCTTGTTGCAGGCTGGGCAACTTATGCCGTTGGCCGTGATGTTGATACCTTTTTCAGCTAACTGTGAAATTTGATCGGAAATGTAGGTATCGACTTCACTAATAAATTGCTCAATCGTTACCTCGCCTGATTTAATTAAAGCCTGTTTTTCTGCCCACATAGCTGAGATATTCGGTTTTATAATCTCATTGGGTAGGGCTGCGCAAAATTCTTGTCCCTGCTTAGTGGTCTTCCAAACGAGTTCTTTATAGCCTTTTTCTTTTTCAATCAAAATAAGGTTTGAATTCGCGGATAGTTTTTCAAGTATTCCTGCGCGAGTGGCTTCTGTTCCTATACTTCCCTGATCGCTACCTCCCTCATCTTTAGCCTCAAGTGCTTTGCGTAATTCAGGATCATCATCAATGAATTTTGCTGCGCGAGTCATTGCTGATAATAAGCTGGCCTCAGTGAAGTATTTCGGGGGCTGTGTTTTTTTCTTCTCGATGTCTGTTTGAGTACAAGATCCAGAATCATTAAAACTCAGAACGGAGAGATCAACGTCTTTAGGTTTTGATTGCTCGCCTTTGTCTGAATCTCGATGTAATACTTCCCAACCTCGCTGAACTAAAACGCTTTGACTTGCATTGAATGTATCACCCGATATTTCAAACGATACCTTTGTTTTGTCTCGAATTGCGTCAGGATAAAACAGTCCAATAAAATGAATAGCGACTAATGAATAAACATTTCTTTCTTCATCTGATAAAGATAGCTCTGACCCATCTTTATTCGTTGGAATAATCGCATGGTGAGCTTCAATTTTTGATGCGTTAAATGCCTTGTGTTTAATCGAAGTGTCTAATTCCAAACAAGCATCAGCTAATGATGGTAGTGTCTTTGCGACTGCTTGAGCTAAATCATTAGCTTGATAAAAATGTTCGTCAGATAAATATCGGTTATCTGTTCGTGGATAGGTGAGTAGCTTATGTGTTTCATACAGTTTCTGCATGATCTCTAATGTTTTTGTGGCTGAATAACCAAATTGTTTTGCACAAATTTGTTGTAACGAAGATAGATTAAGCGGTAAGGGTGGCTTTGTATTTTCAGGCTTTGTCATGGCTAGTGTGACCAGAGCTGATTTATCACAGGTGCGCTCTGCTACATTCTTGGCATTGGCTTCTGAAATGATACGTTTCTTTTCATCGATTTGATCGTGTTCGGTGGGTTGATATTGGGCTTTGACGCTATGGCCGTTAACATCAATAACAGCATGAACATTGTAGTAATAACTTTCAGCATGGTTTTGATTAGCTAATGTTCGTTCATTGACTAGACCTAATACTGCCGTTTGTACTCGGCCAACATTTAGAACGCCATCAAACCCCTTTTCTCGACCTTTCAGGGTACAACCACGAGTTAGGTTATATCCAAAACTCTGATCTGCTAAGGAACGAGCCAATGCACTTTTTGTCATACCTTGAAAATTTTCGTTTGGCTGCATGTTTTCAAGTGCTTTTTTAACTGGAGCTAAGTTAAGGTCAGCAACTAATAAACGCATAACTGGTTTAGTATTCTTCGCAAACCCCAGTATTTCATCTATCAGCAAACAGCCTTCATCATCGGGATCGCCAGCGTGTACGATTGAGTCGGCTTTTTTGATGAGTCCCAGAATAATATCAAGCTGTTTTTTAGTGGCACTTTTCGGTTTTAATGAGGGATCTGTATGAGTCTTGATCGGTAAGTCTTCAAATTTCCATGATTCATATTTTGAATCGTAATCTTGAGGATCAAAAAGTTCGAGCATGTGGCCGTAGCACCATGTCACAACATCATTACCCTGTTCATAATAACCATTTTTTTTGTCGGTTTCGGGGTTGCCTCCTAACCCCTCAAAAATGGCTTGGGCTAATGATGGTTTTTCTGCAATAAATACACGCATGATTCATTCCTTTAATGTTGAGTCGGCCTTATACACATACCCACAAGGTCGCTGCGATAGTTTTAATGTCTTCGCTCCCATGTGGATATGTGCATAAGGCTATTAAGTTATGGTGTCCAAATTGGCGTTATATGGCCGATAAGGTTTTTAGTAGGAACTGCGCCGTAATAACGGCTATCAAAGCTCACTGTTGGTAGGTGATCTGAAATCAAGAAAACTTGGTTTTCCTGTAAAGTGAAGTTGCTCAGTTTAGGTAATGAGCGGTGTTCTCCATCTTCTTTCAGTATGTAGGTTTTGGGCAGTTCGTGGTCGTTCACTTTGACAATATGATCTAATGAGATTTTATCGCCACTTGTGGCAACAATGCGTTTCATGACAGGCGTTACACCACCGTCACACGTTCCAAATTTTAAATAACCTCGGCTTTTTGCCATTTGAATGGCCGCATTATTGGGTGGGCAGAATAAAACTAAATCCCCCTTTTGATAGGCTTTGTCAGTTTGAGTTAAACGGTATATACCAGGGGGATAACTGATACTTTCATTCCATCGATAACCTAAGCAAAAGCCAACGCCAGCAAGACCCATTGTAATAACCGCAGTTGCTGTCAGCAGTAACACAACTTTTTGATTGTTAGTCATGCTCCCCCCAAACTGGCTTATTGAGTAAAGCCACTTGATCAGCAACTTTAGGGGCTATCATTTTCCCTCCTGCGCTAGAATGACGTTTCTTAAATACGGGATCTAGAAACCACAATATTTGAGTACCAAAAATAGGCGGAAAACCTGCTGCAAAGATCAGCATTTTACCCGCTTTAAGTATCATTCCGTTTTCATCTTTAAGCGGAGCTGGTAATCGCAAACATTCATCAGGAGTCAATAACGGTCGGCTTTTCTCATTGATTGAATAACTGACGTTATCGGCCATACCAGAACGTTTACCTGATATGGTGGTTGATACCTCGGCTACCGTCATAGTTCCTGTCATTTTCGACAGGAGTTCTGCTGTTTCAAGCTTGTTAGGGGCATACGCAATTCGAATATGACAGTTAGACATAATCGTTTCTTGTTTACCGTAAGCCTTATAGAGTTGCTCAGTATCTTGAACAATCAGGTATATCTTGATGCCATATCCGCCCACATAAGCAATAGAATCTTCAAGTGCTTGAAGAGGCCCCATAGAAGTGAACTCATCCATCATCATTAACAATCGATGTTTAGGTTTATCTAGCGTTTCCGTTGAGCGTTTTAATATGAGTGTAAATAACATTCGAGATAGCGGTTTTAATCTATCAATGTCATTTGGCCTTGTTACCACATAGAGCGAAATCGGCTTATCATCGTTTCGAAGCTGATCAATAGTGAAATCGCTATGTTTCGTGTTCTTAGCAACAATTGGGTCTAAAAATAAGTTAAATGCAGCCGATGCAGTAGAAATGATACTGGCTAACTCACGATCTGCTTTTTTATACATATCCGCAGCGACTTGAAGAACGAGAGGGTGAGTATCGGATTTATCTAACCCCATCAATTCATCCATTTCTTCTTTAGAGTACGCCATTTCTTCTTGTGAACTTTCTTTATTCATATGTGGGAAAGTCATCATTTTGGAAAACATAGCGTATATATCTAACGTATCAGGATCTTTGAGGTTTTCTCCTAGGTCAGTAAGACTCGCCATCTCGCCCGTATGAGCTGACTTATAGCGGTTATGAATAATGAGTGCTGTTATTAGTGAGTAAGCTTGCTGCTTAAAATGATCTTTTGATATGTCTTCACCATTAGGATTTGCCAGCATTAATGCAATATTTTGAGCATCCGATACTTCATAACCATTTGTTGTGAATCGACCATTGATAGGGGCATCAATTCGTACCTCTTCTAAAGCGTTAAAACCAACAGATTCAGGTCTTGCAGGATCGAATAATAAGGTAACATTTGAACCTTGAGTGCTTCGCCAACCTGACGTTTCAGTATAAAGCTCTCCTTTTATGTCGAGAATTAATGCTGACCCCATCCAACTTAATAAAGTCGGTAGGACTAGGCCAACGCCCTTACCTGAACGAGTTGGAGCAAAACATAAAACGTGTTCAGGGCCATTATGTCGGAGGTAATGTAACTGCATTGCTCCTGCAATTGGATTTAGTTTCGTTGATCCTATTTTTTCCTCCCATCCTCCAACATAAACACCATCACCCGTTAGAAAAGACGCTTGTTCTATATCTTGTCTTGTTGCGAATGCCGCTGTGCCTGCACTTGTTTTGTTTCCCTTGGGCTTTTTGGCGAAATACATTGCTAATGAAATGATCCCCCCTGTTGCTGCTAGAGTAATTAAAAATCCAATCCAAATTTGACGGAAGAAATCTTTGTATTCTGGATATTGAATCGCCCATAGCATCCATCTGAACGGGTTACGTACAGTCCAATGTTCCCAACCAAATTGTTGTGCAACATACTCAGTTGCTGCCATGTTTAAAAATAATGCTATCGTTAAAAAGAGAAAGAGAAAGCCTAACCGCTTGGCAAGCGGTAGGCCGTGTTTTTTCTCCTGATAGCCAAAAGGTTTATTGTCCATGATTGACCTTGTTAGCTTGCAAAAGTAATAACTACTCTTCTGTTTTGTTTTCTGCCCCATTGGTACATATTTGTGGCAATCGGATCTTGTTCACCTTTACCCTCTGTTATGTATGTGTGTTGGGGTGCTTTTTGTTTTAAGTATCGCTTAACGGATTTCGCTCGTTGCTCAGATAACCGTTGGTTATAAGCTCTAGTCCCTCGGCTATCGGTATAACCTATAATTGAAATGGTTTGTGCTTGGCTTTGTCGTAAGGTTTTCACTAAGCCGTTAAGTGCTGATGTGTTTGTAATGTGACTGCTATCAAAACCAAACAAAGCCTGTGAACTGAGTGTTTGCGTTTTAATTGGCCGTGAAAGTATCGGTGAGGGAGGGGCATGAACAATGGGTTGAGTGAGCTTGCTTGATATATGAATTTTTTGATGATCTGAGTGAGTCGCGTAAGCCTCTGTTCTAATGTATGAGGACTGCGCAAGCGTAGGCCATGCACAAATTAGCATGACCCCCATAATGGTATATTTCATGGTTTTTTAATCTCATTGGATTGGACTGTAAGGTTTTAAAATCACATCTTTGTTGAGCATGACATTGAATTTATAACCATTTCTTATTTTGATCGTAGGTTGGACATCGAGGTTCTTTTCGATAAGCGTTGAGCCTGTTTCTGCAAACTGCTCTGTTACGCCATTGTTGATAGACTCGGAGGTGCTGGTATCGCCATTATCTCCATCATTGATACCCGCCTCACTGATCCCTGTTATCATGCCAAGGATGAAAGCATTACCAAAAATTTTGAAATAATGATGGTCTACTTGATCTTCAAATCCAGCATAACCTTGAGCGTCAATACCGCCCATACCCTCAAGTTCAAGTGTGGTTCCATCTGGGTAATTAACACGTGTCCATGCCATCAATAAACGATCTTGGCCATAAGCTACATTGCTGTCGTAAACCCCGTAGAGCTTGGCTCCTTGAGGGAGCAATAAATGACTGCCTGTTGCACTGTCGTAAACGTTTTGGCTGACCGAAGCAATGACTTGGCCGGGTAAATCGGAATTAATACCACTGATAAGCGTTGCTGGAATAACTGTACCTATCTTTAACTCGTATTGACTCAACGGTTTTTCTCGACCTTGTAACAAGTAAGTATTGCTGTGCTTCTCTTTTGAGAACGCTATCTTAGAACCTTGTTTATTTGGATCATCTTGTACTAAACCTCCTTGTACCATTGTCGCTTGTTGAGCATTCATAGCCGCTTGCACTTGCTGCTCGGCTGCGGCTATGGCATCCGATCCATTAGAACCGTCTTTTGAATTCTCATCTTCCATATCAAGATTGATTGCTGACTGAGCGGTTAAAGCGGCTAAAAGTTGCTGCTCTTTTCGCTGCCTGATCCGTTCTTGTTCACGCTCTAGGGCTAACCGTTGTTTTCTATCCTCTTCTGATTCCTGAGTTTGAGGTTTAACGGGTTTAGCTAATAAAGGGGACGGTTTCTCGACTATTGGTGCTTGCTCAATAGGTGCTTGGGGTTGCGGCATGGGCGGTGGAGGGGGTGTTATCCTATTTGAGTCAGGAGCCTGACTTAATATTTCATTCATACCCTCTTGAGCATTGCCTGAATCTTGGGTCTGTTCAACTTGTTCTGCTCCCTCGTTTTTATCTACGGAGTTATGTTGGCCTTTCTGTGAAATGATGTAGACAATAAACATCAGCAACGAAAAAATGCCAGCCACAACAATCATGAGTATTTTTTTTGAAATCCCCCCACCAAGAAACCCTTTTCTAGGGTCTGCACTGGTTGATAAACCGTTTGGTGATTGATCGCTCATAGCCCCCCCTCGAAATTAGCTGTGCTGACTAATGGTGCTAATATCCCATCTTCTAAAATCCAAATTCGTTGAAAATGCACATCACCAACATCAATTTGAATGAAAAATTGCGTATCGTTGAGTGCATCGAGGCGATAGCGTAAGCGGCGATATTGAGATTGATCACTGATAGCAACGCCCATCCCTTGAGATCGTAATGATTGCTCAAGAGAGGCCGCAAAAACATTATTGGGATCATGAGGAAAATCAAAGACAGCGCGAGCGTAAAACCGTTGTTTCAACTCTTTTGCCACACTATCGGTTATTTGTTTTGCTTGATGTTGTGTTAACGAAACATTATTAAAATTACCACCAAGATCAATTAATGGGTTAGCGCATCCCGTCAATAAAAGAAGGACACCAAAAAAGAATTTATTCATTATTTGCCCTTATAGGTAATTAATACGGATTGCTGATCGCTGCCCACTCCCATGATGAGTACGATTTGTTTCGCTAATTGATCGACAATGAATTTATTGTTTCGATAGCGGTAATTCACAATCTCTTTTTTTCCTGCGTTAACAACAAGCAGTGAGGGTAATTCACCAGAGTTAACAGAAGAGGGCATTTCAATGATGGTTTTTAAGCTGTTGTTGTAGACTCTAACGGGTTTAAAAGCACCACGGCCAGATACATCATAGTTAAAATCTAGATTGTCGATGTTTAACCCATTACCAAGCGTTTTTTCGGTAATTTGCTGTTGCTGGTTAGCGTAATAGCTATCCCATTCAGCCTGTACTTCTTCGGGATAATCAAAGTTAACGGTTGGCATCCAATCATGTGAGCGTGATGATAAGCCTATATTGTAAGTGCGCTTGTTCGTTGTGATTACCATTGTGGTATTTAACCCAACATCAGAGGGTTTAACGATAACATGAGTAATTTGGTTCGCTCCCTCGCCTGATACAGCAGGACTCACAACCCATCGAACACTGTCACCAATATTTACACCTTTTTTAGTGATGCGTTCGCCAGCTTGAAGCTGAATATCACAGGTTTTAAGTGGTGCGCAAACAACTTGAGGCATCGTTGTGCCGTAAAAATAAGTAACAGAACCATCCCCGTGTGTAATTGGCCGTGAAGTACCATTTATCCACTTTTTAGCCAAAGATAGCCCGTGTCTTTCTTTGGCCGTTAATGGTTGATTTTGGCCGAGCATGGGAGAAGACATATCAGAAGTATTGAGAGCTGGTACAGATTGCGCGCACACGTTCGCGCTGACGATCAATAAGATCGGCAGTAATTTATTCATAATAAGATCCGAAATGTTAGTGAGAGATAGCTACATCATTGAATGTTTTGATGTAGAACCCAAGGGGATTTGAATGGATAGCGGCTTTTGACGTAGGCGGTATGTTATAGGTGTTTAAGGTTGCTTTATAACGTTGCTTAGACAGCAATTGACCCGTTGTACTATTGGTTACTGTTTCATCCCATTCAGCCTGATAAGTGTTAGGAGACAGTGGTAAAGTTGCAACGACTTTTACTTTAACCAGTTCTGTCTCTGCGCGTTCAAAAGGACTTTGCTTTTTAAATTTAGCGGTTATTTGCAAGTATGCAGGATCGCCTGAGCGTAAATGACTGTAAGCCTTGCGAACTGCATTTTTTTGAGCTTCAACATCCAAATAAACGACACGGATATTTTCAATGAAGTTTTCAATTTCAGATACTCGTAGTCGTTCAACTTCGGTTTCGGGAAGCTGATTTAACGGTGATATAGGTAAGACTTGATCGCCTTGCAAAGCAATGCCGTAGGGTTCAATTTTACTTTGAGCACCAATATAGCTCACTCCTACTACCGCACAAATAGCGATAAACATTGCACTAAATGCGGCTAACTTCCAGTTATGAGCTTGACTTAAAGCACTGCCTATTCGTTCATCCCATTCATGTTTTGCTCTGATGTACATAAGAGATTGCTCATCAAGATGGACAATTTTACTCTTCTTTGTTTTCTTCATGATTATTTCTCGCAGGCATAATATTGTCTCTAAAGTTATTCGGATCGTTACCATCATCAACTGTTAGGCTGTTAGTTAATTCTCGATGTAACGCTTCATAATGAGCTTGTTTATCAAGCTTACTTTTTTCCGAACTCTGTTCCATTTTGATTGCGGCTCTTGCCATATGACGACCAATTGAACTTTGCTCGGCAGTGGCATGTAAAATACCTTTAGCAACACTGCCTGTTGCTTTAGCTGCCCCTGCCGCGACTTGTTTAGCTTTGGATTGTTGGTAGGCTTTACCGCTATCACCTTTCCCTGTATTCGTTCCTTGATAGCTCGGTGCGGTGTTGTCTGGTTGCGAGTCGAAATGTGGCGTTGATTGAGTTTGTTGAGAATCAGAAGATGTTGATGATTTGGCTTGAGCTTGTTTCGCCATATGAGCTTGGTAAGCTTTACCGTCATCACCTTGGCCTGTATCAATTCCCCCCTGGTTATTTGGTGAAGCATTATCTGCTTTTGAAGATGGATCTAACGTTTCATCCAGTCCAGAAGCTTTTGCTGCGGCCATCACTCCTGCTCCTCCTGCTAAGAGTGCAGCCCCTGCAACAGCCCCACCAATGTTTTTTCCAGCAGATTGAATCCCACCGCCAGCCATTGTGAAGCGGCCTGATGCTAAAGACGCAGCAATCTGTGGTATCTCTCGCATCATGCCAGCAAAAACGATACACGCTCCAACTAACGATAAAAAATCCACATTTGAACTATCTGAGTTTATGGCGTTTCCCCAATCTTGAATAAAGGAGTAACCAATAATAAAGATCAGCTGCATGACTAACATTTTAAAAGCAATACCCAACACTGCTGTAAAATAATTTAGTGCATGATCTCGCGTCCATTCACTACCAAGGAATCCCATCGCCACGATACCGCCCGATACGGTAATGTATCCCGATACAATGAGAACAGTCATATCCATTGCCATCATAGCAAAGCAAATAAGGATAATTAGAGCGACAAAAAACATCATGAGCATGTTTACTGGATTAGAAATAGATGTTTTGTCCCATGCAATAGAAATAACATTTAATCCTAATTCAAAGACGTTACTTGGACTGAAAGTAACTGCTCCTGACGAAATTCTTGTTCCTACTTCAACAAAGGAGTTGATTAATATTCGGGCAAGGTCGGGAGCTGAGTTGAATAACCAAATCGCCACCCCGATAGTAATCGCTCTGCGAGTCAGTTCTGCTATAACATCAACTAACCCCGTTCCCTCTTTTATCGCCATTTGGCTAAATTGCCATACCATTGAAATAGTGAGCAATGAACCAAATAAACCAAGGGTAAGGTTCTGTATTATTGGCTCCCATGCTGCGGATTTATCATGGAAAGCTTGGATGATGGTGTCTAAGGAATTATCTTGTGCAACTTGAGCGGTTGCTTGGTTGGAGTAAAAGAAAAGGGCTATGAAAGCCCCTTGTATTATCCGTGAATAATGTCGGTCTGATGGCATTGTAATTTATCCCATTCTTTTCTGATTTCACTGTATTTACGATCCCCTTTCCCCATGCCAGCATCTGTCGCTTCATTTTGTAGTTGAGTACAACGTTCTTTTTTCTCTTGTGCAGGATCAGAACAACCAACCAATAGTGTTGGAATGAGAATAGCGGTTAAAATAAATAGTTTTTTCATGGTGAGATCTCTTTATTGATTACCAAAGCTTTGACCAATCTTTACCATTATGAATATTCGTTTTTAATTCATCAGGTGAGGCTATCATTGCATCAGTAGCAGCTTGTCGTTGCTCCTGCTTTTCTGATGCTAAGGCCATATTGGTTGCGGTCATTTGAATATCTGTTTGCATTAACGTTTGTATTTTCTGTAGCTGGCGTGTTGTTTGTGCGGCAATTTCATTGCCGGCTTGAGCTACAGCTAATCCGCCTGTTGATGTGCTTGAGTTTTGTTGTAACTTATTGATAGTAGATTCATCTTCTTCTTGAATCTTAGCCATTTCTTGTGCAACTCTTAGTGAAGATTTGGCCGTGTCGCGCATCGTATCACCCCAAACTTTGTATTGCATCGTCATTTCTTGGTTAGTTTGCTCTTTTCCTGCCCAACCCTCATAACCTTTAAATCTTTCGTTCCAAGTGGAATTAAGGTCATAAAGTGAATAACTCAAGGCTTGACCTTCGCGTGCAATTCGACCTAAGCGATCTATTTGTGTTAAAGCATCACCCCAATTATGAGTATTTAAGTTTTTAAGGTTCTCGAATTGATAAGCAATCGACTGAGCTTCATTTTGTA
Organism: Photobacterium damselae subsp. damselae; assembly: GCF_038086725.1. NCBI lineage: Bacteria > Pseudomonadati > Pseudomonadota > Gammaproteobacteria > Vibrionales > Vibrionaceae > Photobacterium > Photobacterium damselae. The sequence goes on along the minus strand of NZ_CP146972.1, from coordinate 9,862 downwards.
ATGATTTTACTGAGTTTAAAGTTTGTTTTACTGTTTCTAAATAGGACTGAGCTTGTTTGGCATTTGCGGTTGCCATTTGCCAAGTGTTCGCGCAATTAGCACAATAAAAAGCATAACTTTGAGAGCTAAATAATGTAATCAAAGCTAACGATATTATTTTCTTCATGATGTCATTCCTTATGTAGTATTAAGCGGCTAAATCGATACCTTTATGTTCAAGCCAAGGTAAATACCAAGTATCACCCGTTTCGTGAATTATCTGTTTAAGCTCGGCTAATTCTTCTTTATCTGAAACACCAACAAATGCGAGAGCTAAAGGATTCAGCGCGAGATCAAATAAACGGCTTCCCTCTGGTGTAAACGTATAATATTGACGTTTAGGGCGGCCATTCTTAATAATTTCAATTTGTCGGCTATTGAGTCCAAACTGACTGTATATATCAGCAAATTGTTCAGCTTTTGAGTTGGGTAGGAAAATTTGAGTTGGGCATGATTCAATCAATACGTCCAACATTCCACTTTTAACCGCATCCGTTAATGATTGAGTTGCCATTAAAACAATACAATTTGCTTTTCGTAATACTTTTAGCCACTCCTTGATCATTTCTCTGAAAACGGGATGTGACAGCGCAATCCAAGCTTCATCAATGATGATCATAGCTGGCTGACCTTTTAGACCTCGTTCGATTTTTCGGAATAAATACAACAGAACAGGGATAAGATCCTTGTCCCCTCGATTCATGAGTGATTCGATTTCAAACACTTGTAAATGAGAAAGCTCAAGAGAATCTTCTTCTGCATCAAGCAAATCACCACAACGGCTACCCGTTGTGTAATAGTTGATAGCCTCTTTGATGGCATCATCTTGTACCATTGCAACAAATTCACTGAGCGTTTTTATGCCATTGCCAGTCATGCGCTTTAAAGCCTCGTTAATTTTGGAGCGCATGGAGGGGGTTACTTGAGTATCTTGTAAAACAAGCAGTTGCTCTATGTATTGTTCACACCATTCAAAATCATCGTCTAACTCAGAGAGTGGAGCAAAGCTAGGGCTACTGTTATCACCTCCTATATCAAAATGTTTACCTCCGCATTGGCTAATAGCAAACATCGAATTGCCTTTATCAAAGGCAAATAATGAGGCATTTGGATAGCGCATGAATTGAGCGGCAATGGTTGCAAGTAACGTAGATTTGCCTGCGCCAGTTGGACCGAAAACTAATGTGTGTCCTAAGTCATTAACATGCAGATTAAAGCGGAAAGGGGTATTTCCCTCAGCATTACAATACATTAAAGGAGGTGAGTTTTCGGGATAGAAAGGACAAGGGCAAGTCGCGTTACCTGTCCATATTCCAGCTAAGGGCGATAAATGGCTAAGATTCATCGTACTGATTAGAGGCTTTCTAACATTGTGTAATGAATCTGAAGGCAATGTGCCTAAGAATGCTTCGACTGCATTGACTGTCTCAACTCTACACGTAAACCCCATGATATTACGCAAGCATTTTGTTACATCATCAGCGCAAAGTTCTAGTGTCTCAATGTCCTTATGTCGTAAGACGATGGTACTTGTGTAATGGCCGTATTGAATATCCCCTTTTGACGTTGCTGTTATTGCGCTGTCATATTGGTTAACCATATCTAAAGCATCGTCATCTTGAACAGGGTTATTGGTTTTCAATAACTTATCTTTAAACGAAACAACTTTCTGTTTCCATTTGTTCTTTTCCTTATTTAATAACTCAATGGCTTGAGCTGCGTCAAAATGGCAAAAGCGCGTATTCCATCGGTACTCAACATCCAAATAGTCTAGAGCACTGAGCATGTTTGGATGGCCGAAGTTAGGAAACCCATCAATGGATATACAACAAATGTATTCATCGTCTAATTTGGGCTTTAAACCTGTCCAAAAATCGTATGTACCTAAATAACTATCTAAGTACATGGGTGTATGAGGCAATGTTATAGGTTGCCATTTCCCCAAAATAGTAAAATTAATGAAGCTTAAAAATTCATCCTGCCATTGCCCCTCTTTATTTCGAGCTTTAAGACGTTCCACTTGAAGAAAAACCTCAAGCATACCTTGCAGTTCAATGAGCTTATTTTGGAATCGTTCCAAATTACGTTGAGCTGGACTGGTACGCTCAATATCACCCTCTTCAAAAACGAGTTCGGTGACTTTTGAAAGGTTTTTTGATGGAGGCATATAAGTCACAGTCAGTACGTATTTAGACTCATATTTATTACCACTCTCTTCAAAAAAGAATCGCCGACTATCATCAATCATTTTGAAAACAGCGTGGGGGAAATGAGAATGTTCAGGTGATGAATACGTAGAAACATTGGAGCGGATTGCATCGATTTGAGTCATATATCCAGTGCCAAGAGAGGCTAGAGCTTGATTCATTCGATTAGCTATTTGATTTCGTTCTGACTCTGTTGAGCTACTTATATCTAATCCTCGATATAGGAAAGCAGCAGAAAAAGAACCGTCTTTGTTAACGATGATCCCATCATTAACCATTGCGCCATAGTTAAGTAGGTCTGAAAAGCCTTTATGGGTATTTCTAAATGTTTTTAACGGGATCATTTTAATCTCCCATGATTTTTCATGCCATGTGCGGCATAGAATCTCTGATAACGTGCATACAAAAAGTAAACTTTAGACATTCGAGGATCTGCGCTCGCCATGAGTCTATAAACAGGTAGTAAAGCTGACCACAAAACCACCCCGACAATAGCGGCAATCACATTCTGCAGAATGACGATGAGAATGAGACAGAAAAGGGAGGTGACGAGAACTAATTCTCGTTCACCTCCTAGAAACAAATGACTTCGGTTAAACTTAAATATGCGAACATGTTGTAATTGTTCGCTCATGTTTAATCCTATGCGATAGGTAAGTGTTGCAATGCGCTCATAGCAACAACCGTTGAAGAGATACCGAACAATGCACTCATAACGTTTGTTGCTAATACGATAATCGCAATAACCAAAGCAAGAATCGCAATTTTTTGAACAAACCCGTCTAGTTGACCACCGAATACGAGAGTAAAGCCTGCAACCACAACACCTAGAACAGAAATACCAAAGGCCATTGGGCCTGTTACGGAGTCTACAATTTTAGTCAGTGGTGATTCCCACGGCATACCTGTTGAAGATGAGGCGTGCGCAAAAGCTGGTGTTAACAAGATAAACGGTAAGAAGCGGTTAACTTGTTGAGAAATTGCACCTTTAATTTTTTTAAACATAACTTATCCAATATTAATATTTTACTATAAGTGATTAGATGCACTATTGCGCATCGAAATAAAGTTAAGTTTTATTTCGATGAACAATAAAAAAGAGGCACTAGAATCTAGTGCCAAAAATGAAGCAAGGCTTCTACGAGTAATGACTAATTAATGATTAAGTTAATTAGCACTGCAACAAACTATTTTAGGTACTTGCTTGAATCAACAATAAGCTTCCAGCAATATTAATAACGCAAAGAGAGATAAGAACAAAGGGGGCTGCTATACCCGTTTTTTTTGTCTGACGAGGAGCTACAAAAATTAATATTGAAACCCCATACAATATAAGAGTTATAAATTGCCAGATAACTAATGATACAGGTATAACAGAGAGAACTTGCGCTAACGAACTTGGTACATGATTATAAATACCAGTAGCCATTATTAAATCCTTAATATATCAAGGTATTAAATCGATTGTTGATAAGCTTTAATCAATGTTTGTCTTCGACCTATAAATTGTTTCCAATTCTTTTTTGTTAGGAAAAGATTTTTATCCTTTCTTTCCTTTTTCTTTTTTGCATTATCACTAGATGGTTTGATATGCGAAATGGTTCTTGTACAGCGAGGATTGATAATAATGTGATTTATCTCACCATGAAACACTGGATACATATACAAACTATTATTATCAATGAGTGCGGCAAACAAAACACCTGATTTTAAGTCGTCTATATATTTAATTTTTATCAAGGCATGATGATAAAAAGATTTGCCTGTCAGTCCTTTAACTCCACCGAGTTCTTCTAAATATTGATAAGGTAAAACACCATATAAAATTTGCATAAAGGTAGTCCTTTTAGAAAATTTTTGTAATTGATAAATTCAAAAATTCACTAAATAAGGTCGGTAGGTGTCTTTCAACACCTCGTTACGATGAGTGCTTATAATTGATCGTAATTCAATTGACTTGACCAGAGCAGCGATTTTAACTCTATGATTTACAGTCAAATATCCTTGTATTCCCTTTTTTAGAGGTCGTCGCCCAAGGTTTGGCGATTCCAAGTTCTTAGGCTATAACCCGCCTGCCCCGTTCTTGGTGCTTTAGGTCTTTTACATAGAGTGACTAACTGAATTAATTTAATGTGTACTGAAACACATTAATATAAAGATGATAGTTATTATTATTTATCATCTCTTAAAAAACGTTTACCGATAGTTGCAATATATTCAACTTTATTCAAATGATCTCGAAGTCTCCAATTACACTCATTCGCTTTATTTGTAACCCTAGCAAAAGAAGACCCTTTTGCTAATTGTTTCATGTCCATTTCTAATAAATGGTTAGATGCTGCACTTAAAACGATCACATTATGTTTATCTCCACTAATAATGGGTAAACGGGCAGCATTTAAAAAATGAGTTAGGTGATCGTTTACACGAATTGATGCTTCCGATTTTAATGTTCTTCCAGAAGCTTGCGCTGCAATATTTAAGAGATTTCGAGTTTTTAAATCTAATTCTAAAGCAACCTTTCTTTCTGTTTCATGTTCATGTTGATTATTCATAATATTCAAATTTATTGTTAATTATGTTTTGCGAAAAAATAAAACAGACACAGAATAGTTTTTTGTATGTAAAAAAAACACCCCCATAACGGGGGTATTTTATATCATAATCTTTATGTTCGTTTTTTTGAGGATATAATCACAAAATAATCAATGTAATTAACAAATATTATTCTTGGATAGTGTCGCTATGGATAAGAAAATAGATGCATTAATCCTACATGAGTATATGACTCTTAAATCAACTCTTGTCTTGACCTCAAATATAGTTAATAAAGATGAAACATAATCTTTAATAGTCCAAACTGACTTTCCCATTAACTCTGCTATTCTTTCATTAGTGTATCCATAAGATACATAATGAAAGCACATTACTTCTGATTCTTTTAGTTCGGGAAAAGATACAGCTAAATACTTAGCTAGCTCATTTGGTAATAAATTTTGGTTGATCTCTTTTATTAGATCTGTAGGATCGCGGTCAGCCATACCTATACTCCTGTTGCGTGTATGTGTGGTTAGTGATTTGGGTGAGTTGCAGCTCACCCAAATCATGCCCGAATTATACACAATATGATGAAAAACTTCACCCTTTACTGATCATAAGATCAGGGTTTTTACTAAGGTTAGAATTTTTACGTCTATTGAAAATACAATTAAGCACTTGTTTTTTTCTTATCTTTAACTATAATTAACTAAGAATCTGATACATCAAGTGCATTACATAGCACGCTAACTACATAGTTTACTATGTAGTGTATTTTTCAGATTTAGAGTGTGTGAGCTTCCAACTCACTATATAGCATTCGCAAAAAAGCCCAAGCTGCCAACTCGGTTTGGGCTTTTTTGTATCTAAATTTTAAGCTATTGATCTTCTGTTCGATTATTTGTACACTGATCTCAATGTTTGGTGTGGAAAGCCAAACAGACTTTTAATGAGTTGGAATCAATAGATATGAAATCGTCACTTCACTGCATGATGCAGTCTAAAAAATTCAGAGACAATCAAATCATAAGCAACCATAGATCAATATTTGGTCAATTAATGGATTGTTATGAGGATTTGTCTCATGAAATCGCATAATCAATCCAACTCTTCTATACAAACCGACCTCCAAAGTCTTGTAACGGCTCGCATAACCGCGCTTGGCGCAAAAAAGAACGAGTTCGGTAAGTCTTACTACCCTTATTGTACTAAACGTGCGTTATTAGCATTTGCGAAATTCATTGATAATCCTCATTGCTACAATAACCAGTTACATGATTTGCAGTATTGCCAGTCCGTTGTTGGCGGTTTACAAAAGCGTCAACGTGCAAACTGTGTAAAGGTTATGACGGTGTTGATGTCTAAGATGGACGTTGAGAACTACCAGATCGGATTTGCAAAGAATGCCCATATGGAAACCATCACTCATGCATGGTTCATGGATCGTTATCAGAAGTTTTGGGGTGAAACAATTAGCCTTAAACGTTATTACCACACTATTCATTTGCTCAAGATGGCCGACTATCTGACTGTAGATGCTGTTTTCATCTACGATGAAGAGCTACCACCGACTCTTGATGATGAAGGTCAAATCATTACCGAGGAAATTCCTCGTGTTTATTCGAAAGCAGCCTATAAAGCGATCACTGCTAAGTTCTTACGTGTCTTTGGCCTAGAGACTGACGATGGAGTTATGAAGTCTAAGTTAAAAGCGGCAAAGAATCGAATGAAGCAAGGCTTATCGAATGTATGGTGGGTCTATGAACCATTCAGTGATTCATACGCTTGGGTTAAACGCCAGCTTGCAAAAATAGCTAGAACTGGAGATAACCCCCGTTATCCCCAGGGCAGAGATATAACCCCTGATATTTACGGTGGCAACTACCTCTCTGAACATTAAGTGAACCAATTCTACCCATGCCGCTTAACTGCGGCTTTTGTTGTATCTGATTAAAATTGGTGGTTATAAAGTGAACAAATTAGGTCAAAAAGATTGTGTGTTAAAGTTTAAATTGTGCTGGTATGACGGCGTTATCCTGAATTTTTGAGGTGCTGTGGATAAGTCTGTTTGTATCTTATCAAAACGATAGTATGAAAAAATAATGAGAAAAAACAATATGAAAGAGCAGAGGTTTTATGTCTTTATAAATAAAGATTGTTTAGTATTAATACTTAATATAGTTAAGTAAGAAGAAACTTCTTATTGTTTAGAAAAAGGCTACGCCTATAAGTACCTCCCATTAAAACGAATTCAACATCGAGCAACCTTCAAGCTTATTACTTCAACTTAACTCTGCATTCACTCTAACTATCATTTCGTTTTAACGGGCCCCAAAAGATCGCGAACAGAACTCTCAACAACCAAAACATCATCCACCGATAATAGAAGAGGCCACTTGAACAGTATCTTTTGTCATTCGACAGGAACCTATAGTGTTTATATCAACCACAGCAAAAAGAGCGCCTAGCAGGGAAGAGGATAAGAGTTCGCTTTTAAATAGCGCCAAACATGAGCTGTAATGACCGTGGTAAGATTTTGTGCACTATCTCGCTACGCGAGGCTTAGTATTCGTCGCACGCTCCTCATGAGGCTTTTAGGTAGCCTTAACTCTAGGTACTATATTTTACTTTATTAGATAGGGTTTAAATGAAATGGTTGTAATATATGTGTGACGGTGTAACAAAAAATGATGAGAATATAGCTATTTGCTCTAACTGTTTGAATCACGGCATTCAACGATATGACGAAAATCAGAAACTATATTAATGTGTTGCAACCAGTGGTATCGTCATTTTGAATGGGTGCTCTATGGCCTGCTCTAAAACAATCTGAACCGAGTAGAGGATTCGGAATCCCCTACTCGCTCCAGCATCTACTTAACTTCGTAAGCCAGTTTAGCTAGAAAGATGGTTTGACCATCCTTGATCTGCAATTCACAGAGTGAATCACGTACCATAAAGGTAAAACCTAAGATCGTTAAACAAATAACAATCAAGCCCATTAGGGCGGTCTTTCGTAGCATATTGCTTGCCTCTTAATTAAATAGAGACTAAAATCAGTCTTGCGAAAGAACATGATATAAGCCTCGTTGGTTAAAGAAATTTAACTTTCGGGGCTTTGTCTTTTCTACTACAAGCTGAACGTTGCTATGCTCATGGCAGAAAAGCCAAGAGCACCCGCTGAATATTATACTGACACTTCAAAGTAAAAACGAACCTTTTCGCTACACTCAAAGAACCGCTTTCACTTCTCAGCGTCTTATTTTTAGGTGTTGAAGCAACACACTTTTCTGAACCCACTTCGGCCACAAGCAAAGTGGGTTCAGAAAAGTGTGCCGCTATATGTATGTATATTTAAGGCTCCTTCTCTAATTCACTCAAACCCCTTTACTAAATTTTGAGTACGTGATGAATGCCTCTCTTTGAACTATGTCGTCTAATTCAGACGAACAGGTGACATAGCTAATATCTAACCTTTCACATACACCATGAATCATTTTTTGATACTTCTTATTGAGTTTTAACTCTCGAATTAAAGAATAATCACTATCGAAAGTGCTTTCTTTAGCCATTTCTTTAATAATGCTGATTAATGCTCCGCGTGGAAACGCATTGAAAAACATCATTGCGACTTCATTACGACAGATTTGATTTAAATCTGTTACAAGTTGATCAGCCAATGCTCCTAGCGGAAATGATGCACCGCTAATTTTCTTATAAGTATCAGCTAATTGTTTATACTCAAAATGCAGATCTTCATTAATGCGCAGTGATAGGTTGGTACGCTTAGTCGCTGAATCCTGCAATATATGACGCATAGCCGTTTTTGTACTGTCTTTTAGTTTGCCGTTTATCATATTTCACCAAAATTATTAGATTTAAGATAAATCTAATATATAATTTTTTAACAGTAAATAGATTTGTTTTAAATCTGGGGTGTAGGTTGTTAAATAATTCCTAACCTTATTTAGTTTTCATTCATTAAAACCGAACTTTGTAAAAAACAGCCCTTAGAGTACCAAAATCGACTTAGATCGATCCCCTACTCTACAAATTTCGATTCGAAACTTTCTCTCCATAATTTTACTTAGCGTGATCTGGTGTGTTTTAGATGGCTTTGTGTGATCTTTTGGAAGTGATTTAAGAGAGGCTTGCTGTGGTTGGAATAAATCACTGTAAAATTAGCGATTTAACATAAAAGGCATAATCTGATCCAAGAATGTAAGCCCCCTGTTACAACAATTTTAAAATGTCACACGATACTGCAAGTTAGAAATGTCACATGATAGCTCTACTTGGTCGCTTAAGTTCTATGACTATATTAATGCTAATGTATGCGTACATTAGCATTAATTAACTATCTTGATTGCGCTTTATAGTCCGATTTTACTGCTTGAATATCGAGTAGACATTGCTGCCAATGCTGGTTTGCGTGAAATTTGTATTGTTCGGCAATAAATGCAATTCGCTCAGGATTGGCATCTTTACTACGATGAACGCGTCCTTGAGAACCAAACAATGCCACTATGTCACGCTGACTTCCTGTTCGACTAAACAATGCATTATTAAGTCGTTTAACAACCAACGGAGTAAGGTCAAGTTGTAAATCAAGAGCGATCTGTAGAACAAAAACCAGCATTTCTGAGGTTTTATAATTCTTTGTTAATGCGCTAAGTCTTGCACCTCTTTGTGGCGCATCACAATTTTCGACACTAAAGTTCTTTATCTCATCAAGATAATTTTTTCTAAAGTGTTTGAGGGGATAAAAAAATTCATCATAAAAACGAGAACGAACTTTTTCAATATCTGACATAGTAAAAACCTAATTAATGCTAATGTACGCATACATTAGCATTAATCTAGTAATCATAGCAATAGAGCTATCATGTGACATTTTAAAGTTGGGCTGACAGATACGCTGTAATGCCTATGTTACAACAAAGGCCGCCTAAGCGATCATACATTCGGATTTAAAATAAATCTAAAATCAGGTCAAACACCCTATAAATAGATTTATTTTAAATCTGACTATCTTATCAATCCATCTCACCATAAATCGCTTATCAGTCTAACTGACC
>NZ_CP146971.1:0-1223307 GCF_038086725.1 Photobacterium damselae subsp. damselae | reverse complement strand
GATGTCAGGGCACCAAAACATGTTCTTCATTTATGGTATTGCTCTCTTTGTATTGCTTTATATCATTGCAGATCAAATGCATAATGACGATACTCCAGCTCAAAGAGATACACATGCTGATATTTTGTTAGCCACTGTACTGCCATTACAGTTATATATGAACAGCAGTGAACTGGGCCTATCAAGCACCTTTTTACGAGGATGGGAGTTGGCGGTCACTCTAGGTATTTTATGGCTATTCCATCGATTAACCCAAACACGAGAGCACAATGGACAAACCCATAACGCACATTCCTGATCTTGATAAAAGCGTTCCCTTTATTATGGGGCTTGCTTATAAACAGTTTAGAACGCTAACAACTCACGCATTAGCCACCCAGTTTGATATTACATTGGAAATGCTGGGAGCATTACGAGTATTAGCCCATTTAGGTGAAGTTCCACAACAAACTCTATCTGATGCCCTATGCCGCGAGCGTTCCGTCACAAAACGCCTAGTGGATAATTGTATTAAACGCGAGCTTATCGAAGTCAAAAAAAGCGAAATCAATAAAAAAGCGCGTCTATTGACTATTACAGATAAAGGTCTAAGTGTTAAAAACGAAGCCAATAAGATCGTTACAGCCATCGCAAGCGATTATTTTTCACCTTTATCCGATGATGAATATGCATTAATGCTAAAACTAAGCAAAAAGTTAATTCGAGAAGATCTTATGACTATATAAGCTGTAAGGCATTGAAGTGATTTGGGTATTCCTAACTAGTTAAGCTCAGTATCGGTAGGAAATATGGAATATCGATGCGGAGCTTATTGTCTCTTAATTAGTCCATTCAATAATAATCTCTGGCACCTCTTAATTTTTTACCTTCCTTTGTCTTTCCCTACTACGCACATATGTTATAACATCACACATAAACGCAATAAATATGACAAGGCTGAGCATCAATATGCTTTTTTATGGCAAAAAAATAAAATTTCGTTGGCTATCTATTGCCGCAACCCTGCTTTATTCCAGTGCTGGATTAGCCCACCCCCACTCATGGATAGATATGAAAACCTATATCCATGGCACTGAGCAACAAATTACAGGATTTACTATGGAGTGGACGTTTGATGCGATGACGTCTGCCTATATGCTCGATGGTGAAGACATGTCACCAGAGCACAAAGCTCAGACACTAAAACAAGTAGGTGATTCGGTGATGCATAACATGATCAACGAACACTACTTCACCTATTTCTATAATGGTGAACAACCAATCAAATATAAGTTGGCTGAAAACGGAGAGTTAACTCAAAATCGAACTAAACTTACCCTAACATTTGATCTTCCATTATCTAAGCCACAGCCACTCACCAAAGATAGCTTAAAAGTATTGATATTTGAGCCAAGCTATTATGTTGATATGTCATGGAAAAAAAGCAAAGATGTTATTTTAGATCCGAAACTAGCAGCCGTTTGTAATGCTGAAATGATTGAGCCAAACCCAACGCCAGAACAAATGAGTTATGCGATGTCCCTACCGCCAGATGCGGATCCTGATAATGCATTAGGTCAGTTATTTACTCAAACAGTACGTTTACATTGTAAACCATCGAGCTAAGACAGGATGTAAATAGGACGACATGGAACAGATTCAAACATCATCACGCAAGTCTTCATGGCTATCGATTGTGGTTATTTTAGGCTTAATCGGCTTTGCGTGTTACGAACTGTGGCAAGCATGGCCAAGTTTGGTACTCAGCAGTATAAAATGGCAACGCGAAATCAATGGTCAATTAAGTGATCTACTTTATGATGCGAAAAACAACAGCTTAGCGGCAGGTATTTCATTAGCAGGTTTAAGCTTTATCTATGGTGCTCTACACTCTTTAGGTCCTGGGCACGGAAAAATGATCGTTACAACCTATTTAGCGACCAATCCAACCAAGATCAGAGCTAGTTTAACCATGACAATTGTCTCTGCACTCATGCAAGCGGTGGTAGCTGTTGCTTTAGTTTCAACCTTACTGGCTGTTTTTAATGCCTCAATGCGTCAGATCAGTAGTCAAGCCGATCAATTTATTCTATTTAGCTCTTTTGCTGTAGTTGCTCTTGGTGCCTGGGTTGGGCTGAAAGCGATTAAAAAGCTGATTAAAGCAAAGTTTTCAACAACATCAGAGATTAAACAGCAAGAATCAGCGGATAAATCAGCTCCCCAACTCACTATTTCAGCAATCAAACCATTGCAGAGTTCAAGCTTAAACGCTATAGATGCAGTCAATACCAAACCCACGCCAGTTCTTGCTTCTAACACATTCCATACCCATCAACATGACAATAATGGAGTGTGTGGTTGTGGTCATAAGCATGTGGTTAGCGCTGACGAGATAAATAACGCTACAACATGGAAAGAATACGCAGGCATTATCTTCAGTATCGGTATCCGACCTTGTACTGGTGCAGTCATGGTCTTGCTGTTTGCAAATATGGTTGGTATCTATTGGTTAGGTGTCGTGAGTGCCTTTGTTATGGCGTTAGGTACAGCTATGACCACCTCTATTATTGCGATTATGACTATCACCGGAAAGTCGCTGGTTAAACGCTACCTTAACCATAACCCTAACAGCAACAGTCAAGCAGGTACTTGGGCTCAACTAATTGGCGGTATTATTTTAGTGCTCTTTGGTTTATTACTTGTGAGTAGTCACAGCGCCGGGATCTCGCCAGTTTTGTGATTAATATATAATTTTGAGATAAAAAGCTCCAAGCCATAGATCAAAACCATCTGACTTGGAGCTTTTTTATTAAGAATAATTAGCTGTGCAATAGAAGATAAACTATAAAGCAACCTTTTGATTCTGATACCCGCGCAAGATCTTCTTCTCTTCAATGGTTGAGAGAATAAACATCATCACATAACCTAAACAAAGCGCAACAATGATTGATACCACATTGGCAGTAAATTCAGACAGAATATAATAAGCTGCGACTAAAGTTACGATACCACTGATACGAATCATTAAGCTTAATGTAAATTTGCCATGAGCCTTGATGTACGCCAATTGATAAGCGTTTAGCATCATGAAAACAAAAAACATTGAGAAGTGAAAGAGAACTAAAACAGCGCCTTTGTATTGTGGAGGGAAAATAAACATCACAATCTCATTGCCCCAAAATAGCATTAATGCAAAAAATACAGCACTAACAATAAAGGCTAATTTAAAGACCCAACGGCGAATGGCTTTGATCTCATCATGTTTACCTTGTCGTACACAGACCGAGAGTTCTGGCAATACAAAACGATAAATAGGAAAGACAAATAACATAGTCATATACGTAAATATTGGACGTACTACAACTTGAAAATCCCCCAATTCATCAATACTAAAATGGGTAATAGTAAGCAAAACCGCGATATAGATCATTAAGATACTTGCGCCTGCTTCTAATGAGGCAGTAAAGCTTTTTTTCATGTAGTTGATCATATCTGAATTCAACTGAACATTTGTTATTGGCTTGGTTGCAATCTCTTTACGTCGTTGCCAATACATATAGTGAGCCACGATTAGTGACGACAACATCATGCTATAAAACAGGGAAGCCAAAGCAGTGAAATGCAAACCGTAATAGCAAACTAAAAAGATCAACACATTGGAGATGGGCTCAATCCAAGTCACCTTGTTCGAGATATGATACAAACGGTACATAGCAATCAGGTTCGTAAAATAGACCTTCATCCCCATCCCGATGATCACACCTACCATTTCAAAATAACTGACATTAATATGCAGCTCATGTTTGATATAGGGGATCACAATTCCCCAAGTGATCAATACCATCACGATCAAACTGAAACGAAATATGTTAATAATATCGCGATCGTTATTAGTCTGACTAAAGCTAACGACCATAGATGAACGAAAACCTGTCATCAAAATCAACGACAAAGAAATGATATCAACGACTGAGTTAAATAAAGCTAAGTCACTTTTGGCGACCCATTGAGCTAGCCACACCTTAAACAGAAAACTTACCGAAATACTGGCTAACGTCGCCCAGATACCCGTGATAAACGCTTTTTGTAATTTTGTTAAGGAGTCAACCTGATCAGGTGCACACGTTGATTGTTGTTCCATAAATTTAATACGCAAAAGTTATAAAATGCCGTGTTATTTTATCGTATTTTGGCCTACTGATCTCAATTCACACCTCATAAATGCGAAATATTATTATTCGCCATACATTATTGTTACTTTTCCTTGTTAGATTTTAACTTTCTATTATCTTCTTAGCTTCATATACAACTGGAAATAACACAACATATAGTGTGTAAATTAATCACAACAACTATATATGGATAATTTTAATATGAAACAGAGAGCAAGGTATTACATATTGTTGTGAAATGGGTTACTGTTGCGCCGCACTTTAGATAGGACAGAGATCATCATGACAAGCATTAAACCGACCATCATCTGTATTGAAGGGAATATTGGCTCAGGTAAGTCAACATTACTGCCAAAATTAGCAGCAATTTTACAAGCGACACCTATTCTTGAGCCTGCCGATACAGATCCTGAGTTTCAGCGTTTATTAGGACTGTTTAGCCATAATCCATCCGATGTTCATGCTCGTAATAACTTCCAGCGCTACATCACCTCTCAGCGAGCTAACCTATTAAAAGGGTTAGATTCTGATGGGTTATACATCATTGAACGTTCACTATTAAGCGACTTAGTGTTTACGCATGCTTGTATGTCAAACTATGAAAATACACCAGAAGATGCTGCAACTCACATGGACTGTTATAAGCACCTAATTGCAAAAATCCATGATTATCCAACCATCGATTACTGTATCTATCTAAAAACAGATCCAAGTGTTGCTTTTAAGCGTATGAAGCAACGCGGTCGTGAAGAAGAATCATCATTAACCTTAGATTATTTGACTGATATTAGTGCATTCCACGATGCTGTATTACCTCAAGTTTGCCGAAAAATGGGCACACAACTGATCGAAATTAACTGGGATAACCCGGAAAGCCTACATAATCTCGTAGAGAAGCTGCGTTCATTACAGCTGCCTCTTGTTCCTATGGCTAATATTGCTTAAAACAAAAAACCGCAAGAGTTATTGCGACTCTTGCGGTTTGTTTATCTATTCTACCCGTAAATATCTAATCGACGGTGACGAAGATTAGTCACAGAACCTTCTCGGTTTAGGGATTTCAATTTATCTAAATCCACATCAGCAAAAATGATCATTTCCGTATTAGGACTGGCTTCGGTGATCACCGCATCATGTGGGAAGTATATATCTGATGGTGAAAATACGGCAGATTGCGCATATTGAATATCCACATTATCAACTCGTGGTAAATTGCCAACACTGCCACCAATCGCGACATAACACTCATTTTCGATAGCACGAGCTTGAGCACAAATTCGAACTCGTAAGTATCCATTTTTCGTATCAGTCCAAAACGGCACAAACAGAATTTGAACTCCCTGCTCTGCCAGTATTCGACCCAATTCTGGGAACTCAACATCGTAACAGATCAAGATGCCCACTTTGCCAGCATCAGTTTCAAACACCTCAACTTTATTACCACCATCAATTACCCAATCTTTCTGTTCATGTGGGGTAATATGCACTTTACATTGTTCATCAATTTTACCATCACGATGCAACAGATAAGCGATATTATAAAGATGTTCATCTTCAACGACAGGCATACTACCCGCAATAATATTGATATTATAGGTTACCGCTAATTGGGAAAATCGATTTTTGATCTCTTCACTAAACTGTGCAAGATAACGTACGGCTTCAACTGAAGTTTGATCCTTTTTTAATCCCATAAGGGGGGCACTAAAAAACTCAGGGAAAAGAGCAAAATCAGCTTGATAATTAGACAATGATGAAACAAAAAACTCAGCCTGATCCAATAAATCATCCAGTGATAACATGGCTCTCATTTGCCATTGAACAACACCCAGCCTCACCACTGTTTTTTCAACATCATGAATCGATTCGACTTCATCCTCATAGAAAAAGTTGTTCCACTCAAGCAAGGTAGCATAACCTTGAGAGCTGTCATCTTCAGGCAAATAGCGCTTCATAATACGCTTAACATCAAAACCATTTGCCAATTGGAACGACAAAATAGGATCATGAAGCTGGCGACGTTTTACTTGTTCAATGTATTCTACCACCGACATTTCATGCGCCACTTTTTTATAACCAGGGATACGGCCACCAGCCAAAATAGCCTTTAAATTATGGCTAAAACACATTTCACGTCGAGCTTCATACAAACGTCGACCTAAACGCAGTCCTCGATAATCAGGGTGAACAAATACATCTAATCCGTAGAGCGCATCGCCATTGCCGTTATGCTGCACTACATTATGTTCATTAATAATTTCATCATACGTATGGCTTGAAGAAAAACGGTTATAGTCCACTTTAATCGTAAGCGCCGCACCTATAATTTTACCATTATCTTCAATACAAACCTGTCCATCAGGAAATTGATGGATAAGATCCATAATTGTCATACGCGGCCAAGCACCACCCACATCATGAAAAACTAAGTCCATTAACTCGGCAATTTGTGGGTAATCTTTGGCTTCAATTACACGTAGATTCAATAAAGTCTCTGAGCGTTCCATCCTACAGCATCCTTTCCTTTTCGTATTTATCGTTAAGCACTCTCTGCATAAAAACACTTAACGATAAAAACGGCTCAAGTCATCTTAAGCCGTTTTATTATTCCATTTAAATTCTAATCATAGGCTGGCAATCACTTAAGCGGTTTGCTCTTGTGCTTCCGCTAGTATTTTTTGCTTCATAATGTCGTTAAATGCTACTCGTGCTTCTTGAGCTTGTTCTGAGGCTGCTAATTTAGCGTCTTTAGCGCTCATCGCGGCATCAGTTAATTGTTCAAGTTCATCATGCATTTCTTGTGGTAAATCTCCCAGTTCATAACCAGAATCACCACGAGATAATGCCTCTGCACGCATTTTTTTCTTCAGTTTCCAAATCGCATTGAGCGCTTCACGTTCAGCATCAGCCGCTTCAATCGCTGCATCTCGTAATTGCTCAAATTTCGCTAACGCCATGCCTTCTTTAGACCAAGGGTCGACATCAGGCAGCTCTTCAATATTAATGGTTGGATCTTCGTATCCTTCTTGATGCGATAAGTCGAGAGTTGCCGCTTTCACCGCAGAGACCATCAACATCACCGCAATAACTAACAGCGGAAGACCGCCGACAATGGCTGCCGTTTGTAGCGTAGATAATCCCCCCATAAAGAGTAGAACAGAAGGCATGAACGACAATGCAAACGCCCAGAATAATCGGTTCCAGCGCATCGGCTCTTCAGTCACATTATTTTGCACAACAGAAGCTAAAATGTATGAGATCGAGTCGAAAGTTGTCGCTGTAAAGATTAAACACAATACGGTAAAGGCCGCTATCACGAATGTGCTAAATGGCAGTTGTTCTAAAATCGAGAAGATCGCTTTTGTTGCACCTTCTGCATTTAAAATTCCAACAACATCCAAAGCCCCAGAAAGTTGCAGTGATAAACCGTAGTTACCTAAAATCATAAAGAATAGGAAACAACCCATAGAACCAAAGAAAATAGAGCCAGTAACCATCTGCTTAATCGTGCGACCACGTGAAATACGAGCGACAAACAGACCCATACTTGGAGCAAATACTAGCCACCACGCCCAATAGAAAATAGTCCAATCTTGAGGGAAATGGGTATCAGCAAATGAACCATAACCACCAAACGGTTCAGCCCATGTTGCCATTACAAAGAAATTAGAAAGCATACGGCCTAATGAATCGAGACCAGTCTCTAGCATAAAGATAGTTGGACCACAGATCAGGATAAATGCTAATAACCCTAGCGCACCCCAAAAGTTAATATTACTGAGTAACTTGATGCCTTTTTCCATCCCCGCATAAGCAGAGTAAGCAAAAATTGCAGTACAAATCAGCAATACAATGACTTGAGTTTCAGTTGTTTTTGGCACACTAAATAGATAGTTAGCACCTTCAGTAATCAACGGTGCAGCAAGACCTAATGTTGTGGCACCACCACCTAAAAGACCAAAGATAAAAAGAACATCAACTAGTTTACCGACCCAACCATGGCTACGAGCTTCACCAATAACAGGCATCAGAGCCGCCGATACTTTTAAAACAGGTTGTTTACGAACATAAAAGAAGTAAGCAATCGGCAATGCAGGCACTAAATAAATTGACCATGCAATCGGTCCCCAGTGAAAAATACCATACGTCGCCGCCCAACGAACGGCCTCTTCACTTCCAGGTTCTAACTGAAACGGTGGACTTTGATAGTAATAAGCCCATTCAATCGCCCCCCAATATAAAATACTGGCACCAATACCACCACAAAATAACATGGCAGCCCAAGATGCTGTTTTAAATTCTGGCGCTTCATCTGGATCACCTAATTTAATCTGACCAATATCAGAAAAAACGATATAGATCATAAAAAAGAATGCAGCAACGCCAAGTCCCAAATATAAAAAACCTAATTTATCGGTCATAAATGATTTAGCAATTGCTATCCATTCAGCACCTTCTTTAGGAAAAAGTAATAGCGGAACAACAGTTGATATTAATAAACCTAAAGCCCCGAAAAAGGTGGGACGGTCAATCAGTTGGAAGTTAAGTTTGCGAGCAATCACTTAAGTCTCCTTACTACACGCACTCCAAAGTTAACTCGATAATGTAAATTTAACCCATTGATAACAAGTTAATTTTTCAATCATAACAACAAGATATTTTAATTTTAATGAGTGATAAAATAATCAAATTCCAATATAGAATTATTTTTAATTATTCAATGCTAATTTACTAATTTTTTATATATAAATTGCCTTATCCAGTTAATTTTATAATCAATCACACAATAATTTATGAAATGAAAATGTAAAAATAAAAGTGAATTTGATTATACTTCAAAAAATATCATTGTTTCGTTGTCAGCCTCATATTCTTATTTAGAATTAAATTTAGATTAAGTTTTCATTTATCAATATTTCACCGTATTGAATAATAAATATATTGATAATGATTTAATCCATGCAATACTTCACGCAAGAAAAAAACACCCATTTATTAAGACACTTTCCTAATATCTTGTTGGATAAATAATATGACAAAAATGTCGGTCTTCAAATTAAACGCGCTTGCTCTTGCTCTATCTGGTTTTAGCTTTGCAGCAAATGCATCCGATGCCATGGTAAACCCTCAAGGTAACGTTGTTGTTGGTTACTGGCACAACTGGTGTGATGGTGCAGGTTATCAAGGCGGTAATGCTCCCTGTATTACGTTAGAAGAAACTAACCCTATGTACAATATCGTTGATGTTTCTTTTATGAAAGTCTATAGCCTTGCTGATGGCCGTATTCCAACCTTTAAACTAGATCCAACTATTGGCCTTTCAGAAGCAGAATTTATTGATCAAATTAAAACACTGAATGAGCAAGGCCGCTCGGTACTGATCGCGCTCGGGGGAGCCGATGCCCATGTTGAATTACGTATGGGTGATGAGCAAGCCTTTGCCGATGAAATCATTCGTCTAACAGATATCTATGGCTTTGATGGTTTAGATATCGATCTTGAGCAAACCGCGATTGATGCCGCTGATAACCAGATCGTTATTCCTGCTGCATTGCGTTTAGTAAAAGATCACTATCGTGCACAAGGTAAGAACTTCTTAATTACCATGGCCCCAGAATTTCCATACTTAAAACAAAACGGAAAATATATCCCATATATTACAGGGCTTGAAGAATATTATGATTGGATTAATCCTCAGTTTTATAATCAAGGTGGTGATGGACTGTGGGTTGATGAAGAAAATGCATGGATCACACAAAATAATGATGCTATGAAAGAGAAGTTCATTTACTACATCTCTGATTCATTAGCGAATGGTACTCGTGGTTTCCATAAAATCCCACACGATAAACTTGTTTTTGGTATTCCAACTAATAACGACGCCGCAGCATCCGGTTTTGTGAAAAATCCACAAGACTTATTTAATGCATTCGACCGTTTAAAAGCGCAAGCTCAACCATTACGAGGGGTAATGACTTGGTCGATAAACTGGGATATTGGTACTAATAGTGCAGGCCAAAACTACAACAGCAGCTTTATTAACGCTTATGGTCCATACATCCATAACCAAACACCACCACCGCCAGTTGCAGGTAAACCTGTTTTCTCAGGCTTGATTGATGCTCGAGTTCAACATAAGGCATCATTTGATCCACTTTCTGGAGTCAGTGCCACAGATAAAGAAGATGGCAATTTAACCTCTTCTATCGTGGTTGAAGGCAGTGTTAATACCCAAGTCGTAGGTGACTATGTACTCACTTACTCAGTAACAGATTCTGATAACCACGAAACCAAATCACCACGTAAAGTGACTGTATTTAGCCTAATGCCAACTATCACAGGCATCGATAATACAACGATCAAGCTTGGTGACACTTTCGATCCATTAGTTGGCGTGAGTGCTACAGATGCTGAAGATGGTGATCTAACCGCTTCAATTCAAGTAGAAGGCCGAGTGGATACTGCAAAGGTAGGTCAGTATACACTTACTTATTCCATAACCGACAGTGCTGATCAAACAGTCACGGCAAAACGTATTGTTACCGTTAATGATGGCTCAATTGTGTGTACCCCAGCGTGGGATGCAAACAAAACCTATATTGAAGGTGATGTTGTTAGCCATAACGGCAAAAATTGGCGTGCAGGTTGGTGGACTCAAGGTGAAGAACCAGGAACAACCGGCCAGTGGGGTGTTTGGCGTGAAGTAGGAAATAGCGATTGTGATGGCGAGCAGCCCGATCCTACACTTTCTGTATCCATCACAGGATTAAGTACCCATTATACTTTGGTTGACGGCAGTGCAAGTCTTCGAATGACCATTAATAGCAATATCAGTAGTTCTGTTACTATCAACGTAAAAGATCTCTTAGGAAATACCGTTTCTGGTGGTCATTTTGATGGTACGGTGTTAGGAGATAAAACGATTACGTTAGCACTATCTCATGCTAAAACAGGTGCTCATCAAGTTCTGCTAACGGCTCAAACAGAACAAAAAACCGTTGAGAAAAATTACACCATTAACTTAGTTGAAAAAGATAAACCAACACCGCCTCCAACTGATGTACCAAACTATGAAGCGGGCTTTGCGTACCAAGAAGGTGATAAGGTACTAGGTTCAGATGGTAACGTTTATCAATGTAAACCTTGGCCATACTCAGGCTGGTGTGCAAGTGCTTCTTATGCTCCTGCAACCAGTCAATATTGGCCTGATGCATGGGACAAACTGTAATTCAAATTAGAGTTTAATAAATAGTAAAAGAGTCGAAGGGACAACTTCGACTCTTTTTATAAGCAGAGTAATCTATTGACGAAAACTCATTGAGCAATAATTATTCGTGATGTCCAGTTTTATGGTGCTCACGAGAATGTTCTTTATGATCATGCGCTTTAGTTTTGTGATGACGATGTTCGTCATGCTCATGACGCTCGTGGTGTGTCTGCTCTGGATGCTTATGGCCTTTAGGATCACCACCATGTTGAGTATGTGGATGACTTTCTTCATGATCACGCATCTGATGATGATCGCGATTATGTTTATGCTCTACCCCATCTTCATAACGGCGTTCCATTTTTTCATGTTCAAACTCAGCGCCGTGTTGATGACCACCTTGAGAACCTTTATGTTCTTGGCTGTTAAAATGACTCATTTTAAAATCCTTAATAAACAGTGCTATAAACCAAATGTGTCTGTCTATGGGATTTAATGTACGCCTCTCAAAAATATTCTCAATAGGCATAAAGAGCAATAATAAATACCACTTTTGAACATTGCTCAATAAATCGAAGAAGCGTAGTTATATCTCTCTTACTTCCTATTCACATAGTTTTTTAAGCAGTTGATAAAACTTCGCAATATTCTCATCTTGCATATTTTCATAACTGCTTACTAAATAATATGACGGCACTTTATCTGGATCGATATTAACTTGTATTGCTTCTACTAATTGACCTTGAACTAATAAATCCTCAACAAGACGGCGATTAATAAACGCAACACCACAACCTAATACTGCAGCATCAATGGCCTGAATTGAGTTCTGAAAAATGAGCTTACGTTGCCATTTAAGCGGCTTCATACCGTAATGGTGCAATACCAAATCCCACTGAACTAAGCGGTTTGTGGTATAAATTAAAGTTGAAGATTCTAAGAACGACTGTGATAGCTTATCAAAATGCTGCTCATGATAATGCGGCGCACAAACGGCTATCATGTCTTCTTTAAACAACAAATCTGAATATAACCCGTCCGGTTTTTCAAATCCGTAACGAATGGATATATCAATTTCATCTCGCTGTAGATCGAGATAATCCAACGTATCGATAAAAGTCACATTGACCCCTTCAAGCTCATTCGCAATAAGATGAAATTTGGGTAATAGCCACTTATTCAGTAACGCAGGTGGTAAAGCCATTTTTAATTGTTTTTGTTTATGGATTCGACCAAGATCAGTAGTTGCCTGTTCCAGATCACTTAAAATTGATGACGTACGCTCATAGTAACGTAAGCCTGCATTAGTGAGCTTAATAGAACGATTCTGTCGTTGAAATAATTTTTGCCCAATAAACTCTTCTAACGTACTGATTTGATGGCTAACTGCGCCAGGAGTAACACACAACTCTTCTGCAGCTAACTTAAAACTTTGTAATCGAGCTGCAGCTTCAAAATTAATCACCGCTTTAATAGGTGGTATTACTCTCATTGGGTCCCCTTCTGGGTTAAGTTGAATTTTATTCACTTTACAACCCAATTTATTTGAGTTGTCAATTCAAGGTCTTAGCAGCACAATACGAGTTATCGATTATAGCCTATACTCAATAAGAAATACTCGTTGGCTATAAAATTATTTTATTATTCTGAACACAATTAGATGAGGCAGAACATGAAATTAAAACACCTAGCTGCTGGGATCCTTCTTGCTGTACCCGCTTTCATGACCCAAGCAATGACATTAAAAAGTGCTGATGTAACTAACGATAAAACACTAAGCAGTGCACAAGTTTTTAACCAATGGGGTTGTACTGGTAGCAATGAATCACCACAACTTACTTGGTCTGATGTTCCGGCTGGTACTAAGAGCTTTGCTGTAACTATGTACGATCCAGATGCACCAACAGGCAGTGGTTGGTGGCACTGGGTAGCGATTAACATCCCTGCTGATGTACATTCATTAAAAGAAGGTGCAGGTAATGTTGATGGTAAAAATCTACCTGCTGGCGCAAGCATGGTAACAAACGACTTTGGCTTTAAGGGCTTTGGCGGCGCATGTCCTCCACCAAAAGCAAAACCACACAACTACACCATTACGGTTTATGCGCTAAATACCGCGAAGATTGATCTGCCAGCAAATGCATCACCAGCACTTGCAGGTTATAACATTCTAGGTCACGTGATTGGTAAAGCAGAGCTTATTGCTCCAACTAATACACGTAAATAGTTATATATACACACGGTAGTGATAATAGTGCTTCGAATCCGGCATTTTGATATCACTGAGATGTAATGTATCAATCTAACGTAACCGCTGTAATCTTGTATTACAGCGGTTTTTTATTGATCTTACTATCTTTTAATTACCACTTACTCATTGAAACAATAGTAGATTAATCGCTAGTATAGAGATCACTTTTGATTTTATGGATAGTGGTAATGGATTTTTTCCCAGTTTTTCTTCGTTTAGATGATCGCCAAGTCTTAGTCGTTGGCGGCGGTGAAGTGGCATGCCGTAAAGTCGATTTATTACTTAAAGCACAAGCCAATATCACGCTGGTTTCACCACAACTGCACCCTTATTTACAGCAGTTAGTAGCCAATGGCCGACTCACTTATAGACAAAAATGCTATCAAACCGAAGATCTCATTGGATTCGATCAAGTTTGGGCTACAACCAATCAACAAGCACTCAATCAGCAAATTCATAGTGATGCGACCCAACGAAGTCTTTGGGTCAATGTGGTTGATAACCCTCCCCTTTGCCATTTTATAACACCTTCAATGGTCGACCGTAGTCCTATTCAAATTGCAATTTCCAGCGGTGGCGCATCGCCAGTTTTGGTACGTTATTTACGAGAGAAAATTGAAACGGTTCTTCCTCAAAATCTGTCCTTAATTGCCAACTATGCAGGTATGCAACGCACACGTATTAAACAACATTTTGCAACCGTAGATGAACGTCGTAAATTCTGGGAAAAATTTTTTAATCTGACGGCTATCGATATAGCAACAACAGAAGAGGAATTAGAATCCGCTTTTGTTAATTTATTACAAAATAACACTCAGCAAGAACAACATATTACTGTCGTTCATGTAGGTCAAGATCCTGAACTCTTAACCCTTAAAGCTCTAAGGCTTATGCAGCAAGCTGAATTGGTTCTTTTTGCTACCACTACTCCCGATATTTTTATTGATTTATGTCGTCGAGATGCTGATCGTCAATCCTTTATTGATGGTCATGATCTGGTTAAATTACTGGATAACAGCGAAAAATCTCAACGTATTTGTCTCTTAACTCCAGATAAAACCGTTATAGAACAATTACAGCACAATCCAACATACTCAACTCGTTTACTGCTTGTTTCTGCTATGGATAACCAATAAACATACGAAGTATAGGGCAAAAACACAGATTATGAAGAAATGTGACAAATAATCTTTATATACCCCTTTAGGATAGTATTAACTTGTAATTGATTTACATCATATATTAACTTTTCTACACAATCGAAAATCCAGACAGTTATTTTATCAGTGTCAGGATTCGCTATGAGTAGCAAGATCAAGTTGGTCATCATCGGTAATGGAATGGTTGGGCATCGTTTTATTGAAGATTTAGTCGATAAAACAGATCCTCAACTTTTCGATATCACCGTTTTCTGTGAAGAACCTCGCGTTGCCTACGACCGAGTTCACCTCTCCTCCTATTTCTCTCACCATACCGCAGCAGAACTTTCATTAGTCAAAGAAGGCTTCTACCAACAACACGGAATTAATGTCCTTATCGGTGAGCGTGCCATTAACATTAACCGTGAAAATCGAGTGGTTTACTCAAGTTCTGGTCGAGAAGTGGTGTATGACAAACTGATCTTGGCAACAGGCTCCTATCCTTGGGTACCACCGATTCAGGGCAATGAAAATAAAGATTGCTTTGTATACCGCACAATTGAAGATCTTAAAGCAATTGAGGCATGTGCGAAGAAAAGTAAAAGTGGTGTCGTGGTTGGCGGGGGCCTACTTGGTTTAGAAGCTGCTGGCGCTCTCAAGGCGTTAGGTATGGAAACCCATGTTATCGAATTTGCACCTGTACTAATGGCAGAGCAGCTCGATCTTCAAGGAGGTCTACAACTTCGCAATAAAATCGAGCGAATGGGAGTGCAAGTTCATACTAGCAAAAATACCAAAGAAATTATTGCTCAAGGCCAAGATGCACGAAATACCTTAAACTTTGCTGATGGTACCTCCCTCGAAGTGGATTTCATCGTATTTTCAACGGGTATTCGCCCTCAAGATAAGTTAGCTCGTCAAGCAAAACTGGATATTGCACCTCGTGGTGGTATCGCAATTAATGATGTTTGCCAGAGCTCAGATCCTAATATCTATGCAATTGGTGAGTGTGCTTCTTGGAATGAAAGTTTCTTTGGTTTAGTCGCTCCTGGCTACAAAATGGCGACAGTTGCTGTCGATCATCTGCTTAATCGAGAGAGTGTTTTTGAAGGCGCAGATATGAGTGCTAAGCTTAAACTTCTTGGTGTTAACGTTGGCAGTATAGGTGATGCCAATGGTCGTACACCAAATTGTCGAAGCTATGTTTATCTTAATGAAGCAGAAGAAGTTTATAAGCGTCTGATCGTTTCTGAAGACGGCAAAAAACTCTTAGGCGCTGTATTGGTCGGTGATACATCTGATTATGGTGACTTACTGCAATTAACCTTAAATGATATTGAACTTCCTGAACATCCTGATAGCTTGATCCTTCCGGCCCACGCAGGTGCAGAAAAACCCGCACTAGGCGCAGATGCTCTTCCAGACTCAGCCGTTATTTGTTCTTGTTTTGATGTCACCAAAGGCAAGATTGCCCAAGCAGTTGCAGAAGGGAATCATACCCTAGCAGATATCAAGGCAGTCACTGGCGCTGGTACTGGATGTGGCGGTTGCATTCCTCTTGTGACTTCAGTGCTCAATGCGGAACTTGCAAAATCAGGGATTGAAGTTAACCATAATCTGTGTGAACACTTCCCTTATTCTCGCCAAGAAATGTTTCATCTTATTCGTATCGAAGGCATTAAAAGCTTTGAAGAAATGTTGGAAAAGCATGGCAAAGGCTACGGGTGTGAAACCTGTAAACCAGCTATCGGCTCTATTCTTGCCTCATGCTGGGGCGATCATGTTCTAAAGCCACAGAATGTTCCACTGCAAGATACCAACGACAATTTCTTAGGTAACCTACAAAAAGACGGTACTTATTCTGTTATTCCGCGTATGGCAGGAGGCGAAGTGACGCCTTTAGCACTGACTGAACTGGCAAACGTTGCTCGTGACTATAATTTATATACCAAAATCACAGGTGCGCAGCGTATCGGTTTATTTGGAGCCCAAAAAGATGACCTTCCAGCTATTTGGCAGCGCTTAATTGATGCGGGATTCGAAACAGGACAAGCCTATGCCAAAGCGTTGCGTATGGCGAAAACTTGTGTCGGTAGCACATGGTGTCGTTTCGGTGTGCAAGACAGTGTCGGACTGGGTTCTCTGCTAGAAAATCGCTATAAAGGCATTCGTACACCTCATAAGATGAAATTTGGTGTATCCGGCTGTACTCGAGAGTGTGCAGAAGCGCAAGGCAAGGACCTTGGTATTATTGCAACTGATGCCGGCTGGAATATGTATGTATGCGGTAATGGAGGTATGAAACCTCGCCATGCAGACCTTCTCGCAGCCGATCTGGATCAAACAACACTACTGCAATACATCGATCGCTTCATGATGTTTTATATCCGTACCGCCGATAAGCTACAACGTACATCGGTATGGTTAGAAAATATGGAAGGCGGTATCGATTATCTTCGTGAAGTGATAGTCAATGACAGCTTAGGCATCAATGAACAGCTTGAAGCCGATGTTGCCCGTTTAATTGAAAACTATCGCTGTGAATGGACCGAAACTCTGCAAAACCCACAACAACTAAAGCGTTTTAGTCACTTTATTAACAGTGATCAACGCGATGATAACGTGGTCTTTGTTCCTGAACGCGACCAGCACCGCCCTGCAACTTACCAAGAAAAGTATCCTCAACAGCAAGGCGATATTCTACATGTTAGCTTGGAGAACAAATAATGAGTAATTGGCAATTAGTCTGTTCTGTAGACGATATTATTCCAGGTACAGGTGTCTGCGCGCTAGTCAATAACGAGCAAATCGCCCTTTTTAGACCGCGCCATGATGAGCAGGTTTTTGCGATCAGTAATCGAGATCCGTTTGCTCAAGCCAATGTATTATCTCGCGGTTTAATTTGTGAACATCAAGATGAACTATGGGTTGCTAGTCCATTGAAAAAGCAGCGTTTTAATCTAGTTAATGGTCGTTGTTTAGAAGATGAACGCTTTAATGTGAAATCCTATCCTGTTCGCATAAATCAAAACTCGGTTGAAGTTCAAGTGAGTTAACTCATCCATAAAATCAGATGAGTTGAGATATCTATAGCGGTTTATAGGTTTTGTATCATTCACAACATCTATCGAGCCGCTATTAGTGTCTTAATTTATGAAAGGAAACAATCATGTTCGCAGAACCGATCAAGAAATGTGGCGATAACGCGGCTCGTATCAAACGTTTAGCCAGTGAAAATCCATTTGGCTTTTGGCTAAGTTCAGCCATGGCAGGGGCGTATGTTGGATTGGGGATCATTTTAATTTTCACTTTTGGTAACCT
Source organism: Photobacterium damselae subsp. damselae (assembly GCF_038086725.1). NCBI lineage: Bacteria > Pseudomonadati > Pseudomonadota > Gammaproteobacteria > Vibrionales > Vibrionaceae > Photobacterium > Photobacterium damselae. The sequence goes on along the minus strand of NZ_CP146971.1, from coordinate 1,205,238 downwards.
TGTCGACCCTGCTATTCGTCCGATTATAATGGGCGCAACATTTGGGGTGGCATTAACCTTAGTGATCATTGCTGGCTCTGAGCTATTTACTGGCCATACGATGTTCCTTGCATTGGGTGCTAAAACCAAACAAATTTCATGGCGCGATAATGCTATTATTTTGCCTCAAACTTGGTTGGGTAACTTATTAGGATCCATTTTTGTTGCAGCTCTCTTTATGTATGCAGGTGGAGGTAAATTACTGCCTGATGCTACGAGCCTAGTTCACAAAGTAGCTTTAGCTAAAACAATGGCTCCTGCTTCGGTTCTGTTTTTTAAAGGCATTTTATGTAACTGGCTGGTGTGTTTAGCCATTTGGATGTGTCAACGTACCGATGGTGCAAGTAAGTTTATTGCTATTTGGTGGTGTTTATTGGCCTTTATTGGTTCAGGTTATGAGCACTCTATCGCCAATATGACAATTTTTGCCCTCTCTTGGTTTGGCCAATCTGCCGCAGATTTCACTCTAGCAGGTATAGGTCATAATCTGCTTTGGGTGTCACTTGGCAATATGGTTTCTGGCGCTATCTTTATGGGTCTTGGCTACTGGTATGTGACGCCAAAAAATGAGCGTCCTGTTACGGTAAGTGATGCTCAAGCCTGTACATCTAATCCAGCTAAAGCGTAACCATAAAGAGTATCTAACCCTATGACAAATGCTTCTGATATCACAACAACAACTGGTTTTGTCTCTTTAGTGGGCGCAGGGCCTGGCGATCCCGATCTTTTAACTGTAAAAGCATTGCGCTTAATTCAAAAAGCGGATGTTGTGGTCTATGACCGATTAGTATCTAAAGAAATCATGGGGTTAGTAAACTCAACGGCCGAGCTTATCTATGTTGGTAAACAACTTGATTATCATTGTGTCCCGCAGCATATGATCAATCAGATCTTGTGCGATCAAGCAAAACAGGGCAAACAGGTTGTTCGTCTTAAGGGCGGTGACCCATTTATGTTTGGACGCGGAGGCGAAGAATTGGAGTTGCTAGCCTCTGAGCAAATTCCATATCAAGTTGTACCGGGAATTACGGCAGCAACAGGATGCAGCGCTTACTCTGGTATTCCATTAACACACAGAGATCATGCGCAAAGTGTGCAGTTTATTACAGGTCATTTGCAACCAAATGGACAAGAACATAATTGGCCAGCATTAGCTCAGAAAAATCAGACCTTGGTATTCTATATGGGCCTTAAACAGTGTGGTTATATTACCGAGAAATTGCTACAGCAAGGGTTATTACCAACTACTTCATGTGCCATAGTTGAACGAGGAACGACTCCAAATCAAAGAGTCTTAATTTGTCAGCTCAATGAGTTACCCAGCTTTGCCGATCAAGCCGAAAGCCCAGCTTTACTGATTATTGGCAGTGTTACTTCACTTCATCATCAGTTGAAGTGGTTTAATTGCTAACGAAAACGGCCAATTCAATCCAAATTGGCCGTTTCTCTATATCTATTTAATTCAATTACATATTTGCACTCATAGCCTGAGACTTATCAGCTGTCATCACAAAGTGTAGAGAACCACCCGCTTTAATTTCACTGTGTTCAAACGTATTAAATTTATTTAATGGTTGACCATTAATCAGTACCGACTTCACATACTTATTTTCAGCACTATTGTTATCTGCCGTAATAGTAAAATCACCATCAGGTAGTGTAATCACAACTTTATCAAAAATAGGACGGCCTATGGTATAAGTTGGATCCGTTGGAGTCACTTGATAAAAGCCCATTGCAGACATAATGTACCAAGCAGACATTTGACCAACATCTTCATTTCCAATGATGCCATCAGGCGTTGGTTTATAGAACTCTTTATAAACCTTATCCAAATATTCTTGTGCTTTCCAAGGTGTTGCTGTTCTGTTGTATAAATAAATTACGTGGTGTGACGGCTCATTACCATGAATATATTGACCAATAAAACCTGTCATATCTTGATGGTTATGACCACCATTTGGATCTGCGGCAAAAAGATCATCAAGCTTTTGTTGGAATCCTACAGGCCCCCCCATCACTTCTGTCAGTTTGTCCATATCTTGCATAAAGGTCCATTGCCACTGCCAAGCATTACCTTCTGTATACCAATAAGCATCGGATGTATATGGATCAAATTTTGCTGATTCAAACTCTTTGTCACAGCTGTTTAATTTTACAGGGACAAAGAAACCAGCATCAGTATCCCAATGATTTAACGACCAATAAGCACGATCATTAAACTCTTGATATGCATCTTCATCACCTGCGGCTTTCGCCATTTGACCAATAGTCCAATCGTAATATGAAAACTCGAGAGCATAAGAAACTGAGTTCCAGTTAGGTAAACCAACACATTTATCACGCTCGTAATAACTTAATTGGCCAGCCATTACCGCTTGTAAAGTATGATCTGGGATCTGAGGGAAATCATAAGGTCGATAATAGGCTGATTTTTTTGCCGCCTCTAACGCAGCTTTAGGATCAACATCAAGACCTTTTACTACCGCATCGCCAATAATTGCTGTTGCAGGATAACCAATCATGGTACCCGTTTCTTCGCCGTAACCTTCCCATTTTGGTAGTAGACCAGTCTCCTGAGATTTACGGATTAAATCATTTGCAAGAGCAGTAGCATGTTCTGGATTTACAATTGTTAGCAGTGGGTGAACCGCACGGAAGCTATCCCATGTTGAATACACTGAGTAGTTCTTATACCCATCTGCCGTATGAATACCACCAAGCAAATCACGATAACGTCCATCAACATCTTGGTACTCAACAGGAGCAATCATGGCGTGATACATTGCAGTATAGAAGTTTGTCTTCTCGGTATCAGTGCCTCCTTCAACTCGGACGCTTGCTAATTCTTGAGCCCAAGCGAGCTCTGCCTTGGCTTTTACATCGGCAAAATTATAGCTTGGTGTTTCAGCTTCTAAGTTCTTTTGTGCCCCTTCCCAGTCAACTGGAGATAAAGCCACTCGCATTTCAATTGGTGTATCACCTTGGCCAAAATCTAAATAAGTGATCTGTTCTTTATTCGGACTATTAATTGAGCCATATACCGCACCCATCTTCATTTCAGTTGGCTGACCACCATCTCGAGCGATAAGCGCTTCTACGATTGGCTGATTAAATTTAGCATAGAAGAAGATATCTTGTCCTTGGAACCACCCGGTCGAGACGCGGCGACCACGAATAGTGTATTCATCAACCATTTCAATACGGTTTTGTAGCGATTCACCGTTATTTGCCGCGAGCGTATGGGCCAAATCTAACTTAATTTTACGTTCTGCCCCCTTCTCATAAGTATAACGATGGACCCCAACACGTGTTGTTGTTGTCAATTCAGCTTTTATCTTGCCCTCATTTAGAATGACAGAATAATAACCTGGTGATGCTATTTCATTTTTCTTATCAAAGCGGTTATTTTCACGGAAATTATCATCTGAATATGGCAGGACTAAAATATCACCAAGGTCGGTAGCACCCGTTCCCGATAGGTGGGTATGAGAAAAGCCATAAATATTCAAATCAGTCGTAAATACATCACCTTTAACATAGTCACTGGCATCCCAATATCCAGAAGCTGAGTGCCATGGGTTTTGTCCCGCTTCTGTATCTTGATTCGTTCCTTTAAAAGTATCAGGTGATAATTGCACCATGCCACGAGGAACAACAGAACCAGGGAAGGTATGGCCTGATGCCGCGGTTCCAATCATAGGATCAATGTATTTCAGTACCGACATATCAATAATGGGTGTCGATGGAATACTGGTTTCTGGAGTAGGTTTAAATACAGAATCAGACGAATCGTTGTTACAGCCAATAAGTCCAAAAGATAACACGATCGACAGCGCCACAGGGGTTAATTTAAAACTCATCTTGTTTCACCTAATTTATTGTTATTTAAAATCCGTTTTGTCATTAGGCCAATAAAGCAAAACGTTTTGATCAGCAAAGCACACAACAGCTGTGCAAGAACTTTGCAGCATCTTAGAGAGGTTCAATGAGATGAGTAAGACGAGATTAAGCACATTTACTGGACTTTTGTAACCAATAAAAGAGAACGTGATTTTGAGTCAAAGATTGACTCCTACCTTTATTGGTAGGAATCGATCTATTAATATTTGCTTTTAAAACTCTCTTTATGCTTATACATATTAGCGTCAGCTTCTACTATTGCATTTTGAGCACTTTCGAATACCACAGAAATACCAAAAGAGAAAGACAGTTTTAGGCCTTGTTGTGAAAATGTGTCAACAATCAACTGATTGATTTCATTTAAACGGCGATTAATTAGCTCTTCATCATACATCATGGTTAACACCACAAATTCATCACCACCATGTCGAATAATTAAGTCATCTTGGCGTAGGTTTTCAGATAAGATTTCAGAGACTTGTCTTAAACTTAGATCACCAATACCATGCCCATATTTATCATTAATGGCTTTAAACCCATTTAAATCTATGAAAATCAATCTATTATAATTATTTGCATAGGGTGTAGATAATATTTCACGGCTATAAAGTCCGGTCAGTGCATCTCTTCGCATCGTTAGCGTATTATTATCTCGATAAACGGTACAAATAATGAATGTTTGATCAAAATACTGAATTTTCTGACGAAACGTTTGGAAACACTCAATGTTATGATCAACACAAACAGATTCATTTGAGATTAAAAAATTAGAGTCTGAGCATAACAGCTTGTTATCTAACTCAATACAGTATTGATAATCGGGATATTGTTCATAGATCTCACTGACTGGTATGCCAACAAAATCTTTTCGCATATAGCTCACATGATTTTCATTATTGTATATAGCAGTACCTTTAATATCTCGAATAATAATAAAACATTCACAGTCTTTAATAAGAGAAGATAACAGTAAAAGTGTTGGCTCTTTTAAACGAGCAATCATACTTTGTGCATTATCTAAAATAACGGTATTCTCTTTATGCAAAAAAATATTATTAAAGCTATTGTGATCAATAACTTGATTCTTATTCAAAGTGAGATCATAAATAAGTTTATCTAACTTTTGCATAAAGTCGACATTATGTTCAGGCTCAAATTCAATACCATTAGATTCATGACAAAAAGCGACATCTCGCTCAAGAGGTGTAGAGTAATAGAATCCTTGAATACAGCAGTTACCGATTAAGTTAATTAGGTCTAGTTGAGTTTGTGTTTCAATCCCTTCAACAATAACCATCTTCTCTAAAATGTTAAGAATTTTACCAATCTTCGTCTTAAGGACTGCATAACTAATATAACTATCAGTAATGTTTGTTACTAAAGAACGATCTACCTTAATAATATCAACTGGTAAACACATTAAAGATTCTGTATTTGAATATCCTCGACCAAAATCGTCTAACGCAAACTTAACACCCGTTTCACTCTTGAGTAACTGAATATTATAAGCGATTAAGTCAAGATTGTTCACTTTGTCGTGCTCAGTAATCTCTAATATAATATTTTTATCTTTCAATAGATTGAGAGCTTCCTTTATGAAATATTCTGACTCCAGACTCAAGATTGATATATTAATTGAGATTGTAAATGTATTCTTAAGCTCTTGAATATCAAAGAGAACAGCTCTTATAACATCAAGATCAAATTGAGGCTTATTTTCTATTGATTGAATGAAGGTCTCTATATTGATGTTTTTATCATTTAACCGCAGTAACGCTTCATAAGACTTAATACGATTATTTGCGTATATGGGTTGATAGTTAAAGCTAAAATCTCTTCTTTCTGTCGACATATATTTACCAATTATAATTTTTATTATGCATAATATTTTTTTAGAAAACTATACAAGAAAAATAGAGCGGTAAAGAAAAGTCAACCTGATAAAACGTATAAGTAATGATGATTTAAATAGTATTTATGCTAATAAGGCTAAAAAATTCATACCATATAGTTATTAACACAAAATAAAAAACCGATTCTCATCGGATGAAAATCAATTTACAATCCCATTTAGATATAAAATATTGAACAAAAAGCAATTAATTCATAAATTTTTAAAACAACAAATGCCATAATACCTTTTCAGGCTATATGGCATTTATAAAAATCAAATTTACACGCTAGATGCATGATTTTATAGCATATAAAGATAACTAACTACCATGCATTCATGTTATTTTATAAATTATTTTCGTGGAGGAGTACCTTCACCATTTGAAACAACAGCGTCGATTTGTACCATAGCACCTTGAGCAATATCATTGACTCCTACAACAGTTCTTGCTGGTAGTTCTCCAGTAAAGAATGTGCTGTAAACATCATCAATTGCTGCTAAATCAGCCATATTTTTAACTTGAATATTAATCTTAACAATATCATCCATCACATGATCAATACTCTCGACAATCGCCTTAATATTTTCTAAACATTGTCTTGCTTGATCATGAGCACCACCGGCTACGATCTTATTTGATTTAGCATCAATAGGTAACTGGGCAGCAATATGATTGTAATGTGAGAAAGCTACTGTCTGAGTGTAAAGCGGATTAATTGGAGCAAGATCTGTGTTATTTGTACGAATCACAATACCATGACGATCTTCAATTTCTTGAGGAGGAGTGCCATCCCCATGAGAAACAACCACATCCATTTGTACTAACGCATTCATTGGCAAGCTTGCTGCTGAAATAACGGTTCTTGCAGGCATATAAGCGACAGCACGAGCAATTGCAGAATCAGGGAAGAAGGTCATATACACTTCGTTTATTGCATCAATGTCAGCCAAATCTTTTAGGTAGATTCGAACATTAACAATATCATCAAACGGTACATCAATGCTCTCTAGCACATTTTTGATATTACGTAGACATTGCGTTGCTTGCTCTTTAATTCCACCTGCAACTATTGCACCGGTTTGAGGCTCTACAGGCAACTGAGCTGATAAGTTATTGTAATGAGAGAAAGCAACAGTTTGAGTAGATAAAGCATCTAATGGTGCACGCTCTGTATTGCGAGACAGCTTAATTAGATCACATGGAGCTTGAGGGGCTGTACCTTCTCCATTAGAGATAAGCGCATCCATTTGAACCAATGCACCTGTTAATGGTAATGCAGCCACACCAACTACTGTGCGAGTTGGGTAGTAATCATTAAAGAATCCTGCATAAACTTCATTAATCGCGTCAATATCAGCCATGTCTTTAACAAACACGTTAATCTTAACCACATCATCCATTACGTGATCGATACTTTCGACTACCGCTTTAATATTTGCTAAACATTGAGCAGCTTGCTCTTTTACGCCACCTTTAACCATTTCACCAGTTACAGGATCCAATCCTAACTGAGCTGAAATATTATTGTAATGAGAAAAAGCAACTGTTTGTGTTGCAGTCATAGCTAAAGGCGCAGTTTGAGTATTTCTTGAAACCTTAATGATAGAACCGCTCATGTTGATCGTTATCCTTATTGTAGAGTACTAAATTCCGTATTTATCTTTATTGGTCGGAATGATGAAAGAGCGGTCATAGTAAAAAAAGTCACTAAGTAGAAATGTGAAATAACTCATAAATAATTAGCACTAACTTTAGCAAATCATTGGCATAATTAATCAATAAATGACTAATTATCCAGCGAATTTACCATGTTAAACCAATCAACTGACTTAATAGGTAAATTCATTCACCATTAAGGAATAGAATGTCAGTGTGAACTTTTTAATTTCTATCTAATTAATATTCATTTTGTCGTAGTACTCACAGAAAAATAACCAACATCAGCAACTGATCTCTTTTTCATTGCGTGAGATTGCGCTATTTGTGAATAAACTCCCAAAACCTACATAGACACACCCAAAAGCCCCCCTCAATCTTGTATACATAAAACTTGAGGGGGTTATATAAAGCGTAAAGCCTACTATTTTTGCATAAGCTCAGCTGCGGTGTCGGCAAAGATACCAGGCATATCTTTTTCCTCTCGCTCTGTTTGACCACCATGTTTTAAAAATGAAGCAATAATATCAGCGGTTTTTTGTTCTTTAGCTCGCTCGAGAAAATATCGTAACTCTAATTCAGCTCCTGCCTCTTCATCGATAATAGAAGTTGCAATGATCTCTTTGTACATAACGATATCACGAATTTCTAATGTACTAATCACTGCTAATGTCGCCTGTAAAAAGTCATTCATTTCAGCTTTAGGAACAAATTGAGTAATGATATTAAGTCTTTCTGCCTGTTGAGCCGTAAAATCATTACCAAGCAACAAAGCTTGCAGAGCCTTTCCTTTACCCATTCTTCGAGCATACTGCACAGCGCCTTGGCCACCTGTTGGGATATTTACGTGGATCTCAGGCTGAGCAAATACCGCATTTTCTGTTCCATAAGCTAAATCACAAGCCATAACAAACTCATCACCGCCTCCACGAGCCACACCATCAACAACCGCAACAGATAATTGTTTCATCTGTTTTAAGTTAGAGATCATATGATTAAATTCAATTGATGCAGCTTGGCCACCTTGAGTGCCATTAATCACATTAAGATCAAGATGAGCTAAAAAGAACTTATCGTGAGCAGATTTAAAGATAACAATCTTGGTATCGCGATCATCTTTAAGAGATAAGATAAATTCATTAATTTCATTGATTAAATCAATGGTAATTACATTGACTGGTCGATTGTTAATAACAACGGTAGCAATGCCATTCTCATGAGTAATAGAAAGCTTGTTCATAATGTATTCTCTCTTAATAAACTAAAATTATTCAGTGACCCTTAGTCGATGAAGTTACTATACGTTTCCGTTTAACCAAGAAAAACACTACAATCAGCACATCATTGATGCCATAAAAACAACAATAAAAATACCAAAGGAAATGCTATGGATTTTGCTAGCCGTCTACTACTACTGCTTGAAGTCATTGAACAAGGCTCTTTTACTAATGTTGCTAATCAAAAAAACGTCGATAGATCCGTTATATCTAAACAAATAAACAAACTAGAAAAAGAGCTTGGAGTAAGGCTATTAAATAGAACAACACGATCTTTATCATTAACAGCGGCCGGAAATGAAATGGTCAGCCAAGCTGATAAATTGCGCACTCTATTAAGTAATACTCATCGTTTAGCACAAAACTATCATCATGAGCCTCGAGGAACATTAAGAGTAACCAGCTCAATCATGTTTGGCCGTCAATATGTACAAGACGCTATTTCACAATTTCAAAAAGAATATCCTGAAGTAAGCTGTGAATTAAGGCTTGAAGATAGACTTGTAGACATCGTTAAAGAAGGATTTGATATTGGGTTTCGTTTAGGAAAGCCAAAAGACTCAGGACTTATCTGCAAAAAAATTACTAAAAGTCGCTTGTTGATTGTCGCGACGCCAGAGTTTATTAAGCAGTTTGGCCCAATAGATAATATTGAACAGCTCGAAGCAGCGCCAGCTACTGTTTATTCAGCGCCAGGCCTTCTGCTAAACAAGTTCACCTATCAAGATGACAGTGGAATTGAGCAGACTTTCCAGCTAAATCCAGTTTATAAAGTAAATGATACTGAAATGATCGTAAAAAGCGCTCTTGCTGGAAACACACTAGCGGTTGTGACCACACAAATGATTCACAATGAAATACAAGAAGGATTATTGAACCCAATACTGCCTCAATTAAACCTTGATGATTATGGTATTTTCTATGCCGTTTACCCACACAGAGATGCGCCAATAAAAACGAAGCTGTTTATTGAAACATTAAAATCAATTATTGAGAAAGATTCCCAGACCGTAACAAACAGCTTATCGCAGCAATAAGAAACGCAAAAAGGCCGCTGAGCAAAACTCAGCGGCCTTCTTTAATATGGCGGAGAGATAGGGATTTGAACCCTAGATACGCTACAAACGTATGCCGGTTTTCAAGACCGGTGCTTTCAACCACTCAGCCATCTCTCCATTCGGTGAATAATACGAGCATAATTATCGTTTGTAAACCCTTACAAAGCCTAAGTGATTAATAAACACTCACAGCAAACACAACCGAACAATATACAATCAAACAAGACAAATAAAACACTACTTTTCAAGGGTATATAAGATTTAATTGCAAACAAACATAAAGAAATTATATGCACAATTAACAAAGAATTTAGGATGGCAATAAGATGAAAAAAATATTGAAGTTGATCGGATTATTTTCTTTCGCTGGAATCTCCTAAACTACGCAAAAAATGTGGCACTGGCTAGCCTTTTTCTACGGTATTTTTTCAATCTTACACCTTTATCACAATCTTAGATTTATCGTCTTAACTCGCTGCAAAAGCTCTGATAAAGATATCTCAACTGATGACGCATGGTTGCTTTAGGAGGTTTACTGTGTCTATCAATTCTATTGATCATTCTGAAATGGCTTCTGTATCTTCAAAGTGGGACTACAAAGACGAAAGCGCTTCTCGTATTGCAGACAGTAAGAAACAACAAGCTGAGGCTCGTCGCCGTATCGAACTACTAAGGGATATAAGAGAAAGTGGTTTAACATTAGAAGAAGCTCGCGAACTAGGGCTACTTCACTAAGACAGAGAGAATGAGGATTCAAAGTTAAGTCGGTTACGCATGATATCTAAAGTAACTTTACTGACTGACTATTAAATAAGAATTATAAGATGCTGTTATCTACTGAGCCCGACCCAGTTCAGTGATAACGGCATTTTGTTGTTACCCTTGTCATCATAATCATAGCTATTTACTTCATAGGTTTAACCTATCAAATTAAGATGTAAAATCTGCTTCCAAATTTTGACTAAAAGCGTAAATTAACAATCAATATAATAAAGATTGGAAAGCAGCTATGACTATGATTACAACACGTTGCCCTCACTGTAAGGCACTAAACCAACTTCCTGCTGAGCGTATTAATGAAGCTGCGACTTGTGGCTCATGTAAAGAACAACTTCTAGATGGACATCCAGTAGAAGGTACAGCAGATAACCTAGCAACACTTATCACTGGTGAGAAACCTGTTGTTGTTGATTTCTGGGCACCGTGGTGCGGTCCTTGTGTTGGTTTTGCTCCTGTATTTGAAGACGTAGCAGAAGAGCGTGAAGGTGACGTACGTTTTGTTAAAGTGGATACTGAAGCTCAACAAGAGCTTGCCATGCAGTACCGTATCCGCAGTATTCCTACTATTATGGTCTTTAAAAATGGCCAAATGGTCGATGTGATTAATGGTGCATTACCAAAAACACATTTCAATGAATGGTTAGATCAAGCTTTAGATAAATAATTCTTCATAGCTAATGAATATGTAAAAGGCTCTGCAATCTGTGTTGTAGGGCCTTTTGGCTATTTATGGCTTAGTAGAGTTAACGTTATTTTGCTCAATTGAAAAGCATAGGACAGATGACGAGATTTCATCTTCTGACAAAATCATTACCTTGGGTTTATATAAAAAACCGCTATAATGCCAATTAGATGAGAATTTAAGGAAGTATTTCGTTTGGGGGATTTAATGCAACGTATCACGACCCATCGCTTAGCCATTGCGGTTACAGTTGTAGCACTCGCTGGCTGTAGCTCAACACCAAAACAGCAACAGCCAGAGACCAATCAGCTTCCAGTTTATAAATTCACTGATGTGGCACACAATTTTATTGCTGAAAACGCTGAACGTAGCAGTGGCACTGTGGTTGATAAAGGCTTTTTTAACCCAAAGAAAAATAACTCTTTTGGTTATCGTTACTGCGCCTCAAGCCCAGATGCAGCAAGTACCGATATGGAAGCATTTAAACTGCTAGCTCAATCGACCTGTGATACTAATCTTGGAACAATGGTTGACCTGCCACATGGAACATGGTGTGTTTATAACCCTAATACACCAGAAGAAACCCCTATTTTCTCAGCTTATATTTCAGATAGTGACTTGTGGACAGATCTTTGCCCAACAGGGCCTTTTGTGACTATGAAGGTTAATGAAAACCGAGAATACACTAAAGACCAATGGTTTAAAGAAGCACAAGTCTTAGGTTATGAACCTTACTCTATTCACCGTAAAGTTGAACCAGTAAAAAGTGGTGTACGCTCAGAATCATTCCGAACTACCCCAGCAACAGACAAAAACCTTGATACTTGGGCAGACGAAAGCTATTACATCTATAAAAATATTGGCGCTACCGTTTGTTTGGTCGATAAACAAAAAAGTGTCCCTTATGATGTGACATATCGAGGAAAAGTCGTGAGCGCAAAAGATGGGCGAGTTCGTGTTTTGGCCACGCAGAAATTTAAAGGTGATGTACGTACAGCACCTAAATATGAGGTGTTACCTTGGCATAAGAAAGCCTATATCAATGCCGATGTAAACTCTTGGTTCTTATGTGAGTAAATTATAACTACCGCAAACAGTCGCCGTATTTAATGGATTATTATCATTCAATACGGCGGCTGTTTTATTCTGAGTAACTCTCAATATTAATGGTTATGATGCTCAAAAAAATGTAACGTATCGGCAAGAACCTGTTCGCGCAATCCATCTCTTTCCATCAATAACTCATGCTTAGCGCCTGGTATTACGTGAATTCTGCAACACGGTGTTTTCGAATTAAATTGTTCATGAGCATGGTTATCCACAATAGAATCTCGACCAGCTTGTAATAATAAAATCGGTGTTGATATCTGATTTGCATGCAACACACATTGATTCGCAGCTTCTATCGCTTGCCAAATCCAGCGAGGACTTGGGCCACCAACTCTAAGCTCAGGATGCTCCTTATATAAGTGTCGATACCAATAGTAACGCACAACACTTTGACTCTGTTCATTCTTTTCAAATGGGACATCTTGATACGGCTTTTGCCCCCAAAAGAAAGAAGGAACAGGTTGTAACAGTTCGGAGAATCTCGCTACTTTAGATGCTACTTTGGTTAAGGGAAAACGAAGGGAAATCCCAAACATAGGAGCATTGAGTACTGCGGCATTAAAAACTCGCTTTGCTTTACGTTCTAGGTACAATGTAGCCACTGCACCTCCCATCGAATGAGCCAGCAAATACCGATTTTTATACCGTTCTGGTTTCACGATATCATAAATAAAGGTATCAAGATCATCGACATAATAATCAAACTCAGCGACATACCCTACCTGAGGATCTTTTAATATCCGACCTGACTCCCCTTGTCCTCGATGATCATAAGCATAAACATCATAGCCATGGCTATAAAGTTCATAAAAGAGCTCTTGATACTTCCAATAACTCTCATTGCGACCATTAACAATCACAACACAGCGGTCATGCTCAGGCTTTGTGATACTAATCCATCGAATAGGAATATTACGAACCCCTAAAAACTCTCCATTGGTTCGCTGCTGCCACATTTTTCTTACTTCACATCCCATCAAATCAGAAAAATTAGACTCCTTTGTAAGGATTGCTGATGTGTTCATTTTTACTACAACCTTACGTTTGCCATTGGGATGCAATTTAATTGATCATTTGCTGCGGGTTGACCAAATTGATGATGCATATGTTTACCCATCGTATTTAGGAAATACACTCCCGTTTGATAACCCAAATGATAATCGGTATTTAACATCGAAATATCGCTACCAATTAATTTTGAGACCAATGGCTTTTGTGGATGTATTTCATAAATAGTGACATCATCAGGCGGATTACTTAGGAATTGCTGTGTTTTACGGTAGTTATCTTCGTGCTCCAACAGCATTTCAATTACACCAGCTGCACGAGATTTCCCTAAGGCCTGCTGCACACTGGTCATCCAACAATGATCATATTGCACATCAAGAGGTACAGTTCGGACAACAACAATATGACGATATCCTCGCTCGTAGGCTTCTTGAACTGGGATTGGCGCACACAACCCACCGTCAACCCAATACTCATTCTGAGAAAAAATAGGCTGTCGATTTAAAATAGGAATAGCACAAGAAGCTTTAAGCGCTAAGGTTCGATTATCAGTATCTAAGTCAAAATAGGATGCCCGATGGCTCATAATCCCACTCGCACTGGCAAGAACAGTACGATAACGCATATTTTCATGGCCTTGCTTCCAATTTAGCTGTAGGCGTGCATCCAAACTTTCATTGGTTTGCCCAACTAACCAATCGAGGTTCAAACCTTCGCGGCCAAAGATAAAACGGTAGACATCAAAAAACTGATGATTGGTTGTTGCCTCGGTGATCACACGATAGGCATGCTTATATTGACCACAAATATAAGAAGCCAAATTTAGAGAACCTGCCGATGTACCGACCAACAATGAAAAAGGATTAAAATTTGCTTCGAGAAAAGCATCTAAAACACCTGCGGTAAAGATTCCTCGTTGCCCACCGCCTTCTGTCACTAATGCAACTTTTGTAACTTCAGTACCTATATGTGATAGAGCATCAGTATTGTGTACTGCGTATGAAACGTGAGTTCCTGTCATACGCCCATTCTCCACGTTATTCTTGATTTGAATGATTTCTAGAGAATACATCCAAATTACTATTATTTATATTTAATAATCCTTTTCTTTGCTTTAAAGGGATATTAACCATTAAAAGCACCCAATCGAAATCAAATTAACTAATAATCTGGTTTCATTCCTAAATAAAAACGCCTAACTAAATTCTAGCTAGGCGTTCTATTGTGTTTATCTATCTTAATGTTATTTAAGCAAATACTCTTAAACAGCTTTATGACGATTTTTAAAATCAACCAATAAGCCAAGAACAAGAACGGCAACAGTCACAAATAAAATAGACTGGAACACATGGTGATATTGAGCAGCAGATGCAATTAAATCAGTCGCATCTGCATTAACTGGTGTGTTGCTTGCCGTAAATTCTGCAATATTTGCAGCAATATAGTTGGCAACCGAACCACCCATCAACATATAGATACCTGCTAACGTACTGGTTGCTCCTTGTGGATTCAAACGAGTAATCGCAGCTAAAGCAACAGGGTCAATAAAGAGCTCTGCAACGCCAATTAAGAATAAGCCAATGAACAACCATAAGAACGTTGTATGACCTGTATTCATAGCTAATTTTGATGAAATAGTAATAAGAGTAAAGCCTGCAGTTAGCAGTAACAGGCCCATATTTAGCTTAGTTAAGGTGCGAACAGAAATACTCTTTGATGCCAGCACCTTCCATAACCACGCAACAGCACCACCACCAACAATAACCGCAACAGGGTTAACAGACTGGAAGAAAGCCGTTGGGATATGGAAGCCAAAAATATCCGTATTAATATTACGTTCAATAAATAGGCTGATTGAGCTTCCGCCTTGCTGATCAAAGGCCCAGAACACTGTACCAAAGATCATAAAATAGAGAATTGAATTTAACTTTGAACGATCACTTGGTGAGCTTCGACGGTATAAAGCGACAATTTGATAAAAAGAAACTGCACAGATAACCGCTAAAATATAACCAGCAAGAAGATCTTTTAGTACAAAAACAAGACCGAATGCAGTAAGAGCTAGAAGCACAATAATAATCAACCAGTGTGGAACACCCGCTGACTTTTGAATCAATGCATCTTTATTGCACTTTTTCACATGAGTAAAGTTACGACGACCCGTACTAAAGATAATAAGGCCGATAAGCATACCAATACCCGCGAGAGCAAAACCGACATGCCAACCCCATTTCATTGCTGCATAACCACAAAAAATTGGAGCAAGAGCAGAACCTACGTTACCGCCAACATAAGAGATGGAAAATCCCGACTCTCGTGATTTCTCATGCTCTTTTGTATACAGTTCACCAAGCAAGCAGCTGGAGTTGGTCTTAAAGAAACCATAACCGCAGATAATTAAAGAGAGCGCAATATACATACTGATATTGCCAACGGATGGGATACTTAATACTGCGTGTCCTGCAACCATCAATAAAGCGCCAATAACTACCGACCAGTAGTTACCAAAGTATCGGTCTGCTAGGTAGCCACCAATAATTGGAGTGACATAAACAAGTGAGGTATAAGCCCCATAGAGTGCGTATGCATGATGATCTGTCATTAAAAGTTTTTGAGTTAAAAACAGGATTAACAGAGATCGCATACCGTAGTAGCTAAAAAATTCCCACATCTGTATGGCGATGAGGTGAAAGAGGCCTTTGGGCTGGGAGGCTAAACGCATGATATTACCTACAAAGTTCAAGCTGTGTTGCTATACATAATTATTGTTATATAGGGTTAAGGTATTTTTGTGATTATGATCACTATTAATACTCCCATACCAGCTCAGTACAAGTAGATTTTCCCCTCATTTTTAATATCTAACATTGCAGAGAAGATCGATTCTATCTTTTGCAATCTCCACTCAAGTATTTACTAAATAATTTATATTCGTTTATCTTTAAAAATTAACTCATTCAAACGCACAAAATAAAAGACAAAAAGATATTTAAAAGACATATGTTGAGTTAATTAAATCCCATTAAAATATATATGCAAAAATTAAATCATAATATTTTCAAAGTAACTTACATTTCAAACTGTTTATTTTACAGGTTAAAATAAGGCCTTATTTTTACTATATTTACTTACTGATGAGATAATTTTAGTTAATTTTTTACTTTCAAATTAACCTATTAATTATGATTGCCATCACATTATTTTTAATATTCAATATTGGTTTTGTGATATTCAGTCCTATATTCATTTTCGTTTCGTGACAATAAAATTGAAAATAGTAACTTCTTGCCGAAATTATTATTCCCATAAAAATAAATACGGACGTGACAAATGAAGACAAAACTATCTCTTCTGGCATTATGTGTAGGTACATCAATGCTAACTGGCTGTTTTGATTCTGATAATTCAGGCATTTTCAACAAAGTAAACCCTCAACCTACTCTGGCAAGTCAATATAAAAACGTACTTGATCGTACGGGTACACCAAACCATTTAATTGAAGTGGGTAATGGTAACCATATGGCTTACACACCATTACATGATAATGGCGCATGGCATGGTCACTTATTACCAGATCTAAAAGCAGCGCCAGAAACAGCTGGCGGCTTTGGTACTACTCTTATTGCCGAAGAATATAATGTCTCTCTAGCACAATATTTAGATAAAATTTCAGTTTCTATCGATGGTGAAAAAATAAACTTTACTACCGAAGCTTATAGTATTGCTGGTGCATTAATTCAAAAAATGACATCAGCAGAAGGTATCAGTATCGAAATGACCATGCGTTTTGTTTCTGGCCGATCTTCTTTATTAGAAACCAAAATAACAAACCCAACAGGTAAAGAATTAACCATTGAGCTTGATGGTAAGCTAGTAACCGATTATTACGCTAAGAATGGTAACGCAGCAAAAGAGACCATAAACGAAAAACTACCAAACTATACTCGCGAAGTATCATCTGATGATAATGGCGATATTACGATAGATTTTGGTCGCGAGCGTGCTTCGTGGTATGTGCGTACAACCGGAGAATCTGAATTCCATATCACTCGTAACCTTGCAACAACCACAAAATTTACTGATGACAATTATCAGTCTGTTGCCAAAATTGATGGTAACCAAACTATTTACACCGTCTTTACTCACACAATGACCGCAGATGAGTGGAACACAGAACAAAGTGTTGTTGAAGATATTTTAAATCACCCAAATAACTACATCGCAAAAACCGTGACTCGTTGGGAAGATTACCTTGCAAAAGGTCTGAGTAATCCAAATGCCAGCAAAGAACAGGAACGTGTCGCAGTAAAAGCAATTGAGACACTAAACGGTAACTGGCGTAGCCCAGCTGGGGTACTATCTCATGATACTGTAACCCCATCCGTTACCGCTCGTTGGTTCTCTGGTAACCTAACTTGGCCATGGGATACTTGGAAACAAGCTTATGCTATGGCGCACTTCAATCCAAACATTGCCATGGAAAACATTCGAGCAGTGTTCCAATACCAGATCCAAGATAACGACGCGCTTCGTCCATATGACAAAGGCTTCTTGCTTGATGTAGTTGGCATGAATATGAGCGATATTCGTGGTGAAGCCGAAGGTCGCACTGAATTTAACGATGCGCAAACTTGGAATGAACGTAATACCAAGCCATCTCTTGCATCATGGGCGGTATGGGAAGTTTATACTGCACTTAAAAATGAACATAACCGCGAAGCAGATGCGCAAGCTTGGCTAGAAGAGATGTATCCAAAGCTAAAAGCCTATCATGACTGGTGGTTAACGGCTCGTGATACCAATGGTAATGGTATTCCAGAATACGGCGCAACTGTTGATCCTGAGCATACAACAAAAGATGGTCAGCTAATCTATTTCTATAAGCCTAATGCGCAAAGTGATTGGATTGAGGCAAGTGGTATTGATAACTACAATGCTCTTTTAGAGTCAGGAAACTACGTAGATATCAGCAGCCCGGCACAGACTGCTGCATCTTGGGAATCTGGTCGTGACGATGCGGCAGTATTTGGCTTTATTGATACCATTGCTGATGCTAACGGCTACGACAGTTTGAGTGAAACAGAAGCTCAAGAAATTGATCAGCTAGGTCGCTACGCAAAAGACAAATATAGTTTTGATAATAAATTAAACATTGGTACCGATGGAGAAGGTAAAACACTTGTTACTTACTCTAATATCAGCGCGGAGAATACTGCAAAACTCAACCAAGCGAAGAAAGATTGGCAGGTTAAGTTTAGTGAAAACAAAGATGCGAAAGGCGAAGTTATTGGTTACTCCCTATATCAAGAGTCGATTGATCAGGCATCTTACTGGTACAGCGATAATAATTACCTAGCAAAAATTGCAACTGAATTAGGCTTAGGTAACGAAGCAACAGAGTTCACTAAGAAAGCGAACGAAACTAAAGACTACATCAACAAATGTATGTTTGATAAAGAGACTGGCTTCTTCTACGACATCAGTATCGACAATGCACAAGCGCAGGAACTGAATAATGGCTGTGCTGGTAAACCTCTAGTTAACCGAGGAATGGGTGCTGAAGGTTGGTCGCCACTATTTAATGAGGCAGCCACACAAGAACACGCAGATGCTGTTGTAGATAACATGCTAAATGAGGAGAAGTTCAATACTAAAGTGCCACTAGGTACAGCGGCTAAAGATAATCCAGCGTATGGTGCTGATATTTACTGGCGCGGCCGTGTATGGGTTGATCAGTTCTATTTCGGCGTGAAAGGTCTAGATAACTACGGTTATAACAAAGAGGCTGTTGAGCTTACCAATAAGCTATTTGCTAATGCGGAAGGATTAACTCAAGACAAACCAATTCAGGAAAACTACAACCCTGAAACTGGTGCAGTACAAGGTGCAAATAACTTCTCATGGAGTTCTGCTCACCTTTACATGCTTTATAACAAGTTTTTCAAAGCTCAATAATTAAAAATACAATAATTCATTAGCTGCTCTTGTTCCCCCAAGAGCTGTTAATAACAAAGCACTGAACTATATGTTTGGTGCTTTTTTCATTTTTACCATTTACGACTAAAATTTATCAAAAGACAGTTTTTTGTTGGTGGTTAACTCTAGGTAAACTCAATCGTATAAATAAAATAATAAAGCAAATACTGATAGAAGGGGTCGCATATGAATAACACCTTTCTTATAGAAGCTTTTCAAACACCGCCGAGTGTGGCAGAAAACCTGATTCCCTATTTTGAAGATTTGCCACAAGATCAGTATGTTACCCAACATAATCGTTATCGAACCTATGCGCGATTTTCCTACAATGCCCACGATTTTTCGCGACTCGCCCACCACAATTTTTGTCAATCATCTGAAATCAATCGCGCTGTTGGTGATATTGAACGCAATTTTGCACCAATGTCTGAGGAGCTTATAAATACTCCAGAATTTCAGCACTTACTCTCTTCATTTGCACATTATATTGATGTGGATTTAACGCATCGCATTATCGATGTCCATCAAATCCGTGTTACCTGTAACGATCACACCACCAGCAGTGCTGCCCCTGAGGGTATCCATCAAGATGGCTTCGAGTTTGTTGGTATTTATTGTGTCCAAAGAAAGAATATTTGCGGCGGTTTTACGCAACTTTTTACTTCCCCCGTTGATCAACATCCTCACTTAAATACAGTATTAGAAGAAAATCAGTTCATTATTATCAATGATCGTCATTTCTATCATTTTATATCGGAAACGTTAGCCAGTACCCATGACGAGCAAGGAGTGAGAGATGTCTTCGTATTTACCGCTTAATCACCACAATATCGATCACATCCGTCGGCAGTTTCCCGCTCTAACACACGGCGAACAGACTCGATTGTTTTTTGATGGCCCTGGAGGCTCTCAACAGCCAGAGAATGTCATTAATGCCTATCGCAATTTTTTCATTAATGGCAACTCAAATTTAGGTGGACACTTTGCAACCAGCACCCAAACACACCAAATCGTTGATGAAACCAGAAAGAAAGTTGCCACATTAATCGGAGCCTCATCAGGAAAAGAGATTATTTTTGGTGCCAATATGACGTCTCTAACCTTTTCCTTGAGTCGAGCCATCAGCCAAGATTGGCAAACAGGAGATGAGATCATCCTGACTGATATTGATCATGCAGCAAATCGTTCACCATGGGTACTTGCAGCGAAAGAGAAAGGCGTTACGGTCCATTATTTACCCATACAAGATGATCGTTGCCATCTGGATCTTTCTTCTTTCATGTCATTATTAAGCCCAAAAACTAAGTTATTGGCTTTAAGCGCAGCAAGTAACCTAACCGGGACGTACACCGACTTGGCTCCATTTATTGAACTCGCTAAAGCAAATGGTACCTTAACTTATATTGATGCTGTTCATTACTTACCCCATCAACAAATCGATGTCACCCAGCTAGATGCCGATTTTGTTGCAGGTTCAGCCTATAAATTTTTCGGCCCTCATTTAGGTTTTGTCTATGGCCGAGAAGAGCAGTTAGAAAATTACCAACCATTTAAAGTTGCTCCTGCTACCAACAACATTCCAAACTGTTGGGAGACGGGAACATTAAACTTTGAAGCAATTGCGGCTCTTTCTGCCACCATTGATTACCTAGCCTCTTTAGGTACTGGATCGAATCTTACTGAACAAATCACCAGTGCCTATCGCAATATCTATCAATATGAACAAGAACTTAGTCAATATTTTCTTGCAACGCTAAATCAGTTTCCCGAATTAACGTTAATTGGCGAAACAGATAAAGACAAAAGAACACCAACTTTTGCTTTAAGTTTTCAACATCACAATCCTAACGATATTGCGGCCATGCTAGGAAAACACCATATTTTCACTTGGAGTGGGCATCTCTATGCTGAGAGGTTAACGGCTAGTCTTAATTTAGATACGAAGGGCGGAGTTCTGCGTGTGGGAATGATGCACTATAATACCAAGCAAGAAATTGATACTTTCTTTCGTGTATTAGCTCGCTGTTTAAAGCAGTAAACACAAGGCAGAGTGTATTCTGCCTTATTGTTGTTCGAATCGAACTTTATGCGTGACCCAATAGACGGAAATTCCAATTTTCCAACTCATTGCTTTCTAAACGGCGTGTAATGGTCGTTTGCCAATTATGAGAAAGGGCTGTTTGCTGTTGTAATGCCTCAAGGCCTAAACGATTAAGCGGATCGCCAAAATAAATATCACAAACTTGTTTAATTGTTAGCGCATTCTCAGGACGAGAAAGTAATACCAACGGTTCCGAAACACTCACCAGACCCGGTTTTACCACACGATATAACCAACCACAACGGCTCAACTTCTGCATTTGTACCGAGAACTCGGCAACATTCCAGCGGGTGTTTAGCTTATAGCACGGTGAACGAGGTTGGCTCACTTCAATGATGGCCTCACCCCATTGGTATTGATCGCCAATATAGACATTTTCTTCTGTCATCCCTTGGCTACTGATATTTTCACCCATACCAGGCGCGCACCATTCTTTATCCACGCCATACTGCTGTTGCCAAAAAGCATAGTGCTCTACAGGGTATTGATGCAATGCTCGCTCAGTGCCACCATGATGCTTAGTTGAAGCACAGCTATCACCTTCAAGGCCCGTCTCAGAAAGGTAAATACGACCAGATACTAACTGCTTAAACATGGCCGTTTCAATTCCGTCCATATCTGAAACAGAACCACAATATACGCCAATTACGTTATTTTTTTGCATCACTCTTCTCCCTTTAAGAGCAAAAATACTAACACTGATCGACCTAAGCTATCTATAGGAATATACCGATGTGATTTATACCTAACGAAAGAGATAGGGCTTACTATGACAACATTTTGAGAGCCCTTAATTTAGTCATAACTAAAGAGTTTTTCAGCCACTTAGATATAGACAAAAAAAGCCAGCACAAAAGTACTGGCTTCGAGGTACGAAACTGGAAAGTAAAAATTAGATACCTGCGCGCTTAAATAGGCCGTTCATCAGGTTAGAACTTGCTTTTACTTGCTTTGATTTGTTCTTGTAGAAACGAGACAGCTCAGTGTCACCAACTTTGTTAGCAATATAGATCATTGATTGATACATATCTTTTGGTGTTTTCACACGCTCTTTATCATTCAATGGCTTAATTAGCTCAACAACATCAGAGCCTTTCAGTTTATTCTCGTTTGCGTACTCAAGGATCGAATCCAGAAGCTTATCAAGATCAACCATGAATTCAGAGTTCTGAACACCATGCTTCTTCATTTCTTTTTGATTACGCTTGCGAACTTGTTTAATCAAAAAAGCAGGTGTGTTGATCTTACGATAACCATAAATACCAGCAAGAATCAGCAGAATCGCGCCACCTGCAACATAGCCCCATACTGAACCTGAAGATTCAGCGGCAGGAAGAACATCAGCTGCTTTAGTTACTACAGTAACTGGTACATCAGACATATTTGTAACCTTAAAATTCTTTTTCAAACACGGAACAAGCAGACAGTATGCAAATATTGCCAAAAGCGCAATGCGATCAGTCAACTTTTACCACTTTCAGCCAGTAAAATTGAAATTTATATCAACTTTTAACCAGATCACTCTACTTGTATTAAATTATACAACCTATCTCGCTATTTCACCTCTCCATATTCGGAGAATGTTCGACGCTGGATCAAAGTCAGGGTGGTTGCAACGGATAGTATACCTGAGATAAATATCGCAACCATTATTGCTAACTGATATTTAACTGCAATCAAAGGAGCAGTACCCCCCAAAATTTGCCCCGTCATCATACCCGGTAAACTAACAATTCCCAATGTTGTCATTGCAGCAATTTGAGGTAAAACTGCCGCACCCATCGCAGTTTTGATAAAAGGTTGGCTAGGATTCGGCGCCCCCATCGCAACATAAAACTGATATTCTTGATGTTTTTCTTTCAACTGACTTTGCCAACGCTCTAATGCCAAAACATTCGCAGACAAACTATTCCCCAGCAGCATCCCTGCGATAGGAATCATATATTGGGCATCCCACCATGGTGTAGCCTGAATCACCCCAGCAAGCATCGCAGGCAACGCAATAACTAAGGCCACCACCAAACCTATTAAAACTGCGGGTAATACGGTCTTAAGCTCTACCCCTGCCCTCTTACAGACAGTATAGCCAGCAACAGAAATCATCACACTTAACCACAAAACATTTAGACCGATATGATTGAGGCTAAATAAGGTATGCAAGTACAACCCAACAACCGCCAATTGGATTGTCATACGCAGTACTGCCGTAATAAGTGATCGCGTTAATTTAAGCTGCCAACGGAAAAAAAAGTAGATAGGAATCAAAAGTAAGCCGTAGAATCCCGCTAACGCCCATACCGAGATATTAACTGCACCGTTCATAACAGTTCCTTATGTTGGGGATGTTGGGGTGAAACGGTCATTGCGTACTGCATATCTGCAGCGTTGTACCAAATCGGATCATGAGAGACTGAAATGCAAATAGCAGAACTCTCCTTAACTAAAGCAATAAGGTGATCTCGCGAAGACATATCTAACGCCGATGTAGGCTCATCAAGCAACCAAACCGGGCGCTGCATTAATAATAATCGAGCTAATGCTAACCGTTGTTTTTCCCCACCTGAAAGTAAATTCACCTCTTTTGAGAGCGCAACAGAAAGGTTGGCTTGGTTAAGTGCTTGTTCACATTGCGATGGTGTTACTAAAGGGATTGATTTATCCATGGCTTGCATCTGCCATGGTAGAAGTAACACTTGCTCTACGGTATCTCCGCCCATTATTGGTTGTTGAGGTAAATAACCAATTTGTTGACGCCACCAAGGAAAAGAAAGAGGTGTAATGGCGCGGTCCTGATAATAGAACTCACCTTGCTGGGCTGGTTTTAAAGAAGCGATAACTTGAATTAAGCTCGTCTTTCCACAACCTGAGTCACCCCATATTGCTAAATGTTGACCAGAGCAAACTTCATCGGTAAATGTTAAAGAAGGATCTTCAAAGCCTGAGCGCAAAGACTGAAAACGTAAAGAGTGATGAGAAGCAGGAAGCATAGGCCACCTTTATAAAAGCAAACATGAGAATAGCAACTAATTCACTGAGTTTACGTTTTATTGCTTACAGATACCAATTAATAGAAAAGGTATATAAGATTACTAAAATTCATATATAAAAAATGCCGACCCTAGGGATCGGCATTTTAGAAACTTTAAACGTTAAAAGCTAAATTATGCTTTTTCAACGTTAGCAGCTTGAGGACCTTTTTGACCTTGCTCGATGTCAAAAGTAACTTTTTGACCTTCAGCAAGAGTTTTGAAACCTTCACCAGTGATAGCACGGAAGTGTACGAATACGTCTGCACCGCCGTTATCTTGAGTGATGAAACCAAAACCTTTCTCTTCGTTGAACCACTTAACTGTACCAGTTGCTTTAGACATAAAGCCTCCAAAATATAAATAAATAATTCGCAATATTGCGGATGTAGCCAGTAACAAGAATTATCTATGTCATTAACAGCTTATGAATTTGGAAAGCTTCAAGAACGGTATAGCGTTGTAGCGAAGGTTTTCTAAAACATAATCTTAACGAGGTCTATAACTCATAGGCCGAGGTCAATAATAGAGTAATTCCTAGGTTTGTATAGCTTTATTTTAGTTTTTATAACCGAGATCACACATAAAACAAATAAGATTATGATTATAAAGGATTATTTATTTCTCCCCTATTTTATCAATAATAAGAAAATTAGCAGATTTATAAAATTATTGGCGATCTCGCTATTGCTGACCGACACTTGAACTATAGAATTTTAGGTAAAAATTAAACAGAGAAGATGATTATGTTTGAATGGCTTAAAAAATTATTCGGTGACAATCGTACAGAAAACGAGATCATTGACCAACAAGACACCTCACCTGAAGAGCTAGAAAGACAGCAGAGGTATGCGCAAGGTGCGCCATCTGATGATGGAGATGGCGGTGAGTGATCCCGTTTTAAAATAGAGCCAGTTTTAGCACACTTTAACTGGCTTTCGTAAAATAGCGTCACGGCGTTATGTAAACTGTTAAGCTAAATACAGCTAAGTTAAACACTACTGATATTTTGCATTTGGATCGACACAATGATAAATCTGGCCTATAGACGAACTGTCCATCAATAATTGATGACTTAGGCGCGCTACTTCAGTTCGAGAGACACAGCCATGAACTTCCTGCCCTTGGCTAAGCTCCCCTGTATGAGTCAACTCACCATCAATAAGTCCTCCTGGTCGTACAATGGTGTAATCCAATGCGCTTGTCTGCAGCCACATTTCAGCCAACGACTTTTCCCTAACTGCTCGACCGAAAACAGCTTTTGCTCTTGGCGGTAAATATTGCCAAGAGTCGCCACAACCTAATGACGTAATCAATAAAAATCGCAGCCCGCCTCTATCTTCAAGACAATCAATGATATGACGATTTCCTTGATAATCCACGTATTGCTCGGCGTTAAAACTGCCCATGGTTGAAATAACCCAACAACTATTAGGGAGCATCTGAACGGCAGTTTGCACTTGCATTAAATCAAGAGCATCACACTGTATCCACTGACCATTAAGAAGAGAAAACTCAGGGCTTGGCTCATCACCTCGTCCTAAACCAATAACAGAGAACCCTTGCTGGCTATAATACTTGGCCATGGCTAACCCTAGTCCATGGCTTGCACCAAAAATCGCCACATTTTGCATAACAACATCCAATTTAAGTGATAATGACATCTATTATCACTTAAATTGGATACAAAAAAAATCTCTAAACCACTAAGTAGTTCAGAGATTTTCCGTATCAATCGCACTGATTAATCATCAATGTGATCAAACAATACTATTTCGCGCGATTAAATGTCACGACTTCGTAGCTTAGAGGCGTCACAGTCTGGCGATCGTTGGCAATATAATCAATTACTGACTGAGCGTCGGTATTACAGCGAACATTTTCAGCTTTGCAGTTTGGCGCTTTGCCACCGACATAGTTTACTTTGTATTTATCGCCATTTTTCGCGATATTTTTCACTTTGTACCCAGTCAACTTGCCATTTACATACACAAGATCAACTCGGCCTGAATGATCTTTTTGCGATGTGTACAGCGGAGTCCAACCATCATTACCTGTTGCATTGTAGTTGTTAATCGCAACATTGTAGGTTTTGTTATCGTCAAGAGGAGTCCAAACTGGGTGCTTCTCTGTACCTGTCATAACTTCAACAGAATTTAGTTTGCCCGCTTTATGTGCAGTGGTTTCAGTGAAGGTGTAACGAATATGACCACCGTATGGGAATTTGCCGGCATGTGAGCCTTCAGGTAACGTTGCGGATACAGCATTTTGCAACAACTCACGAATAGCACGACCTTTTACAGGTACGACCGACATAAAGTTAGAAAATGGTAGCAACTCAAGAGAAACGTTACCTTCACGGTATTCACCAGCTTCGATGTTGGTGCGAATACCACCAGCGCCAATCAATGAAAAATCAACTTTCATACCCGTTACTTTGCGAACTGCAGGCGTATTAGTCCAGTAATACTGACCTTCAGCTACAATAGGTGCAACATCTGAACCGTGATCGTCAGTACCACGATCTCCTGGACGACGTTCGTGTTTTAACTCAACAGGTACTTGACCGATTGTCTTACCATAAGCTTTATCGACAGCTGGCTTATATTGAGTATCAATTTCAGAGCGCATTGCGCTGTCTTCAGGCGCAATAACAATGTTCTCTTGCTCATCAATAAACTGCTCAACTTTTGCAGTATCTTTTGCTGAGAATTTTTCATTGGCAAGACGATCTGCACTGTGGAAGAACTCGTCATTTGATAGCAGAGTGTTATGGCCTTTACAGCTCACCACATCACCTTGAGCATCAAAAGTCACATTAACACGACCAATCGCTTGAGCATACTCACCCGCTTGAACAACACACGTCTCACCAACACCATTTGGATTTTTTACCATTTGAGCGTAAGTACCGTTGTTGCTTAAACCTAGGTTCGTAAAATCACCTAATAACGTATGCGAGTGACCACCAACAATAAGGTCAATACCATTTACTTTAGAAGCCAGATTTAGATCGACAGAATTACCAATGTGCGTTAGTGCAATAATGTTATCAACACCTTTAGACTGAAGGTAGTCTACCGTTGCTTGCGCTGATTTCACCATATTATTGAACTTCACTTTTCCTGTATGCGGTGCAATATTTGGCATATCATCGAGAGCCAAACCGAAAACAGCGACTAAGTTCTTATCTTTTGGTAAGTGATTAAGATCGGTAACGACGGTTTTTTTGTTGCCATCAAAAGCGAAAACGCGGAAAGGGTGCAAGTTCTTCTGATCTTTTAAATCAGGATCTTGGCTAACATCAACGTTAGCCGCCAAAATTGGGAAGTTTACGCTATTGATAAATTGATTCAGTTTCTTATTACTTAAATCAAACTCGTGGTTACCAAGCGCCATACCATCAAGACCCATTTGACTCAATAGGGCAGCATTCATGGCACCTTGGTTAATCTTAAAGTAAGCACTTCCCTGCCATGCGTCGCCACCATGCAAAAACAGGAAGCTCTGATTATCATTCAAAGCTTCCTGTTTATATTCTTTTGCCATCTGTTGTAGGCGAGGATATCCACCAAACTCGTTATAGACAGAAGTCCCATTGGCTTTAAAACTCGACTTAACCGGGTCAAAGTTGGAGTGCGTATCATTAATATGCGCAACGGTTAACGTAAAGTCCTCATGATTTGATGTGGTTTGAGGATCTTGTGAGCATCCAGCTAAAGCAATGGCAATAGCGATCACAGAAAGCGACTTCTGAAACATTCTAACCTACCTTATTTTTGATACAAAAAAACCCCAGCAAAACTGCTGAGGCTTCAATGACTACGGAGCGTATGGTTAAAACCACACAGATATTTGCTCCAATTCTTTGTTTAAGCTCGGTGATACCCAACTTAAAGAATAAGTGGCGGAGGGATAGGGATTTGAACCCTAGATACGCTACAAACGTATGCCGGTTTTCAAGACCGGTGCTTTCAACCACTCAGCCATCCCTCCGCAGTGCGATGAATAGTACTCTGACTATAATTCCCTGTAAAGCATTAATTTACACAAAGTATTCGTCAGAGCAATAGTTATTCAATTCGCACCAATTGCATGCAATATTCTACATTTAGCACAATGAGCTAAAAACAATTAGCTTCCTAGCGAGTCTTCTAAACGAGCTTTCCAAATCGCCATCGCTAATGCAGGTTTGCGTAAAATTTCTGGTGTTGGGATCCAACCATGTTTAATTCGCGCAAACACATCAAAACGTTCTGCCGTACCAGACATCGCTTCAGCAACCACACGGCCAGCGATATTCGTTAGGCCAACCCCATGACCAGTATAACCATGAGAAACGTAAATATCGTTACCTAAATGATCAATTTGAGGCATGTAAGAACGAGTTACCGCAAATAAACCGCCCCAATGATATTCCATCTTCACATCAGATAGCTGTGGGAATACTTTTAGCATACGTTGACGCAAGCGCTCTTTAGAATCTGAGTATTCACCATTAAATGGATGATTTACGCCACCAAAGAGAATACGACCATCAGGTGTTGGGCGATAATAATCTAGGCTGTTATTTAAATCAGACATCGCCATCATATTGGAGATCGGTTGACGATCGCCTAACTGTTCAGTCACTGCAATATAAGAAGCAACGGGCAATACCACACTTTGTGCTTTTCGATTCAAACCGTCTAAATAGGCATTACAAGCTAATAGAACTTGCTTGGCTTTTACTTGACCTTTTGGAGTACGAATAATATGAGGCTTACCTTGCTCAATCTTAATCGCCGGCGTGTTTTCAAACACAGAAGCACCTAAAGAAATAGCCGCTTCAGCCAAACCTAATGTATAATTTAGCGGGTGCATATGGGCACTATTTGAATCGAACAATCCACCAAGATAACGCTCAGTATTAGCGACTTGCTGAATTTGATCTTTTTCCCACCAACTTGCACTTGGATACTCATAACGAGTTTGTTTTAAGTCATACCAAGATTTTAATTCTTTCTCTTGGCTTTTTTTCAATGCAAGTTCGATATAACCGTGCTGGAAATCACAGTCAATATTAAACTCTTCAATACGTTCACGAGCAATATCAATCGCTTCGCTAGATAAATCCCAAAGCTGCTTGCCCCATTGTGGTCCATATGTTTCATCAACTTCACGTAGGCCCAGGCAGTAACCTACAAGGCATTGCCCACCATTACGACCAGAACCACCCCACGCTAAGCGCTGTGATTCTAATACCACAACCGAGTATCCTTTTTTACGCAGTTCAATCGCCGCGTTAAGACCGGTCATACCACCACCAATAACACAAACATCAGCTTCAATGTTTTGATCTAATTGAGGTTGCTCTGGAATTGCATTAATGGTTGCTTGATAGTAACTATCGATATATTGACTGTCGTTCGACATTCCATTTGCTCACAAAAAATATATGCGGGATAAAAAACGCGCGCATATTGTCACGACAAATAAGAACTGACAAGTAATATATTATCGTGATGTGTATCAAATTTATAAGATAACTTTTTTGACAGTTTAGAAACTCTAAATAATATGCGCGCTTCAAATACCATAACCATTTTGGTTTATTAGGATATAAACGTAATGAAAAAAATTCTTAAAGGGGTGACTACACTAACATTCGCACTTTCAGCATTTAATGTTTCGGCGGCAAATGATGTGCTTAACGTATATAACTGGGCAGAATATATGCCAGATAGCGTACTTAAAGCATTTGAAAAAGAATATGATGTCACTATTAACTATTCTACTTTCGATAATAACGAAGCCATGTACACCAAGCTAAAATTGCTTGATAACAAAGGCTACGATGTTGTTTTTGCTTCTACATATTTCATTGAGAAAATGGCTCGTGAAGGCATGCTTGCTAAGATTGATCATAGTAAGATCCCGAACCTTGCGAATGTATACCCTGGTTTGCTAAACCAAGAATTTGATCCTAAAAATGATTACTCTGCACCTTATGTGTGGGGGGTTACGGGTATTTCTTACAATTCAGAGTTGGTAACAACACCAATTACTGGCTGGAAAGATTTGTGGAATGCAGATTTTGCCCGTCAGGTTATGTTACTTGATGATGTTCGTGATGTATTTGGTATGGCGCTAAAAGCACAAGGCCACAGCATCAATACCACAAACGAAGCAGAAATTAAGCAAGCTTATGAGTCATTACAGAAGCTACGTCCAAATGTCGTGGTGTACAACTCAGACGCGCCACATGTTCCTTATGTTACAGGTGAAGCTAGCATCGGAATGCAGTGGAACGGCAATGCTTATATGGCAAAACAAGAGATGAAAGAGCTTGAGTTTGTGTATCCTAAAGAAGGCTCAATTCTTTGGATGGATAACTTTATCATCCCAGCTGGAAGCGCTAACAAAGAGCTAGCAGAGAAGTTTATTAACTTTATCTATCGCCCTGAAAACCAAGCAAAAATCGTTGAAGAGTTTGGCTTCCCGCCAGCAACTAAAGATGCGAAAAGCCATTTACCAAAAGAAATTCAAGATAACCCAATTATCTTCCCATCAGAAGAAGATATTAATAAGGGTGAATTTACCAATGACGTAGGTAAAGCGGTAAATATTTATCAAAAATACTGGCAACTACTAAAAAGCTAATCGCCATTAAATTGTGTTAGAAAAAGCGTCCGTCATCGGGCGCTTTTTTATTGCTTTCATTCGATACATATCATCATCTGCACGACGAATAACCTGCTCTATCGTTTCATCTGATGGGTATCTTTTAGCATAACCACAGCTGATTGTAAGATGGTACAATACATCATCCAGTTGGAATGGAAGTTTGCATAAATCATCTAGCCCACGACGAATAAATTCTTCATCAAACTTAGCAGAGACAATCAGGTTAAATTCATCGCCTCCAACTCGAAAAGCCATCCCCAGCTTATGACTCCAGATATAACGATTTAAACGGGTAGAAAATTGGCGCAATAAACTGTCACCAATTTCGTGACCATAAGTATCATTAACAAATTTAAAGTCATTAAGATCGATATAAACAAAAGAGAAATCACGCTTAGATTCAAACTCTCGATGCAGTTCAACATCCAAAGCTTTACGATTGCCTAACCCAGTTAAATAATCAAGCAATCTCTCATTATGAATATTTCTATAGTGTTCAAAGAATTTAAGTGTCAAAAGTAAACAAACTCCAATGCAGATATCAACTAACAATACAATATATAAAACAAGAGATTGATAGTCATTCATCCTATCTGCACTATAAATTTTCATTGTCCATGTGGAATTATAAAATGTCTTCTTAATTGAAAATAAATAGTCATCTTTTTTTAGATCGACTGTACTTAATATCTGGTTTTTTTCTTGTTGTTTATATTGTGTAGTTAATGAAACTGTATAACCATATTGGGTTAGTTCACGAATTCGGCTAAATACCGTTGAATCTGAAATATCAGAAACATAGATAACAAAACCTAAAAATTTATGTGTTCTATGTAGACTGAAAACAGGATTTCGCAGTATAAAAGCTAAACCACCTTGATACAGTTGTAATGGCCCTGATACATACATTGTTTTATTATTTTTTGCATATAATGCGTCCTCTCTTCTGTTTGGATCAGAAAATAGATCAATATATGCACGCTGATCAGAAACATGTGGGTTGGTAACAGTAACTATACCGTTTGGAGCAAACTGAAAGTTCGAACTGCCTTTTACGCCATCAAGTAATTCATCAGAGGCCAACAAGAATGATTTGGGGTTAAAACCTGTGCTTGCGACATAAAAAGATAGCCACTTTAACTTTTCCTGCTCAGCCTTAAAATCATAACCTAAGTCATTTAATGCTGTGTTCAGGTATGATTCAACCCGGCTATTAGAAAACACTTCTCTATTATTGATGACTCTATCAGAGACTATATAGCTTATTAGCAAAACACCTAGATAAAGAAAAGAGGCAATAATATAAACCTTTTTACCAATTTTTCGCTTTACTTTCATATGGTTGGCTTCACAATAAACTTATATTTTTATACGAGAATATAATATCATATAAAAAAGCATGCACAATATGAATTTACATATGCAAGAGTAACAATAAAGTTAATAATTCTAATACTTATAACAATAAAATGAATATTTCTCGTTAATAACAATTAACATCCTTTAGTTATAAGTGTGATAGAATTTTCCTGCGTACCATTATATTGCACTCGACAGTTGAGAATATTTTTATAAGCATCTTTTACATTCGGCATTATATACACGTCATGATCTAAGCTACCATAAACTAAAAAGCCTGCTCCTGTAGGTGACATATCTTTCTGGTATTTCTGACTTTTTCTTGGATAAGCGTCTATTGATAATATTGATTTTAAATTATTAACGACTTTGTCATTTTTAGATGGGTTGTTGCCAAAAACTAAATCTGGATAATATGTATTAGAGTAAACCAAGACTTCATGACCATTAATATTAATGCATCCTGCAATTTTGTCGTCATTATTGGTTCCGTTAAAGTTTTTACAGTTTTCAGGTGCAATTAAGTTAATTTCTGCTTTTGCTTTCACAAGCTGTATTGCTGTTTCCAAAGCTCCTTTCGTTGCCTTTAATGTAGAAATACGAGCATCTTTTTGTAAGTTAAGAAACTTAGGTGCTGCTGTTACTGCTAATATTCCTAATACAACAATCACAACAACCAATTCAATTAAGGTGAAACCTCGGTTAATTTTAATCTTCATACTCATGCTTTATGTAAGAATTTGGTGAAAGTATTACATAATGGGCAAAGGATAAAATAATTAACTTAGAGGTATAATAGCATGCTAACTAAAATGGCTAGCATTCTAAACAAGCATTTCAAATAGAGTCTAGAATGTTATATCTCAATAGAGAATGGGTAAAATTAAAGGGAGCCAAACAGCGTCAATAGTTAATGATTAACGCTGTTCGTATTTGTTAAATGCTCGAATCAAACTCTTCAATCAACCCTTGCTTTTTTAGCTCTGCGATAATTGCACCTCTTGTACGATCATGAATTACAGATAGTTTGTCAACTGATGTATTTGCATTAAATGCCTGTACTAACTTATCGCGTTCTTCTTCAGCCCAAGGAAGTCCAGCATTCTTAGGAAGACCTTTTAAGATATTTTCTTTCTGCTTTTGCTCGACAGATTTTTTTCCCTTCTTTGGTTGTTTTACAGCTCCAATAACGGTGAACAAAGACCGTATTACTTCGGGGTTATTATAAGGTGAGCACTCAGGTAAAACTTCACCTGAAATTGGGTCAATTCCATTCGCTAGTACTTCAACATTTTTTAGGGCCGCCAATATATCCATATACCTTCCAATTTTCCGCTCACATTTTACGCAAGCATAGCATGTTAGTTTCCACGCCAATTAAGGCTAACTTTACCGCTTAATCCTGACCCTAAAATACGAGTGTAAAGAATCGTGTTGGTACATATCGTTGTGTACTTCGTCGCATTACATATTAATTAGATAGATTATTTGCAGTGTGGGCTACCATGCAGGTGTAGATACGCACGAAAAGGGATATTAAGGAGCATGACGAGGCGCTACTTAGTAAAAGAGTGGCCTGCTTTAGAGTAGCAATGATCTTTGTGGTAGGTTGTGTCAATTAATCTACCACAAATGCATTTTTTGGTATTGTTGATAACACAATTTACCAAAGTGACAGAACCAAACCAAAATAGATTTTAGTCTCAATCCATTTTGATCAACAAATTCAAACAATTTAGGTCTGTTACTTTTAACTAAGATTGGCACTGCTTGTTCGAGCTTTTCAGTACCAAAAACGCAAAAAGGCCGCGGAGCAAAACTCAGCGGCCTTCTTTAATATGGCGGAGAGATAGGGATTTGAACCCTAGATACGCTACAAACGTATGCCGGTTTTCAAGACCGGTGCTTTCAACCACTCAGCCATCTCTCCAATGCGGTGAATCATATAGAGTCATTGAGTTACAGTAAAGCCCTCTTAGGTTTGTTTGCTCGATATCTATCCGATTTAGCACTAAATGACTTTCACTCGCTCAAAAACCCTGCGTAATCGTGTTTAAAAAACTATCAGCAACACTTTTTTAGCTATCAATAGCCATAAACGCCATTAATTCCGTGAGCCCTATCACTTTAGGCCTGAGAGCTGAATCACACCTAAAAACGGTGGGTACAAATGTCCAGTTAATGCCCTATTTGTCTCATTTCCTCACAACGGAGTGCGAACCATAATTGCGTCCAACAAGGCAGCATGCAGCCCGACCTTTGATACAGCTATTTATTGCTAGGGTATAAAAGTCCTAGTGATAGCGAATTAAACGAAATGGAGTTTACCGTTATGAAAAACCAATTGTCGCAATTAAAACGACACCTGCTCACAGGTACCAGCCACATGTTACCTTTCGTTGTTGCCGGTGGTGTACTTCTAGCCCTTTCCGTAATGCTTGGTGGTAAAGGTGCGGTTCCTGAAGGTGTGTTCCTTGAAGGTCTTTGGGACATGGGTATTGCAGGCTTTACTCTTTTTGTTCCTGTTCTTGGTGGTTACATTGCTTACTCAATCGCAGACCGTCCTGCACTAGCTCCAGGTATGATTGGTGCTTACCTTGCAAACCAAGTACAAGCTGGTTTCCTTGGTGCTATCGTAGTCGGCTTCATCGCAGGTTATGTAGTTCTTCAACTAAAACGTATTCCGCTTTCTAATAAGCTAAAAGCCATTTCTACTTACTTTATTTTGCCTATTGGCGGTACGTTTATTGTTTCTGCGCTTGTTATCTGGGTTATCGGTGCACCAATTGCAGCGGCAATGGAAGCAATGAATGGCTGGCTACAAGGTATGGCTGGCGCATCTAAAGCATTCTTAGGTGTAATTTTAGGTGGTATGACTGCGTTTGATATGGGTGGTCCTATCAACAAAGTAGCTACTTTATTTGCTCAAACTCAAGTAGGTACTCAACCATGGTTAATGGGCGGTGTTGGTGTAGCAATCTGTGTACCACCACTAGGCATGTTCTTAGCAACTCTTCTTTCTCCTAAGCGTTACACAGACGAAGAGCGTGAAGCAGGTAAAGCAGCAGGTATCATGGGCTGTATCGGTATCACCGAAGGTGCTATCCCATTCGCAGCCGCTGACCCAATGCGTGTAATCCCATCAATCGTAGTTGGCGGTATGGTTGGTAACGTTGTGGCCTTTATGTTCGGTGTTCTTAACCATGCACCATGGGGCGGTTTAATCGTACTTCCAGTTGTTGATGGTCGTCTGTACTACATCCTAGCAATTGTTGCAGGTTCCGTAGCAACAGCCTTGATGGTCAACGCACTGAAAAAACCTATCGAGCAACGTCAAGATTCAGTACAGCAAGATTCTGACGAAGACTCACTAGAACTAACATTTGAATAATTGATAAGTACCAAATTCTGGAGATATAACATGAAACTATTAGGCGTAACTTCTTGCCCATCTGGCGTTGCTCACACTTACATGGCAGCAGAAGCACTAGAAACAGCAGCTAAAGCAAAAGGCTGGGATGTAAAAATCGAAACTCAAGGCTCTATCGGTATTGAAAACGAAATTACATTAAATGAAGTGGCAGACTGCGATATCGTAATTCTAACTAAAGACATTGCAATCAAAAATGAAGACCGCTTTAAAGGCAAAAAAATCGTTCGAGTTGGTGTTGCAGACGCAGTGAAAAAAGCACCACAAATTATGGACAAAATTGAAGCTCACTTCGCTTCTGCTTAATCCATAACTTCCGCCAGAGCTAATATCTATCAGCTCTGGCGGTTATCCATTCCCTTACTCCATATAATTTTACGCCTTAATTGGCATACAATTTCTAATATCAAATAATAAATATCGAATGCCGCACAGTCCCAAAAATAAAGTGGCATCAAGCTAACAAATTCCAGCATCGCGTATCGCGCATATTGCATCATTAAATGATAATAGATGCATAATTATCACAGGCTTATTGACACCTAATCCAAAACGTTAACCTTATCTCTGCAACTATGGAAATCGCAGAGGTCTTCATTTTAGTACTGATATCATGAACAAAACTTTTGTCGACTTACTGGACAATGTCATCACGGATAGCGCTTCAGTTAATAATATCTGGTTTGCTGGCGACTCGATGCCACCACCTGAAGCGGGCTACCAAGTCAACTTTCCTCGCCTTGAGCTGGTTTTTAAGGGCCGCTATGAAAACACGTTAGAAAACCATCAACAACAGGTCGATCATATTGCCCTTGAAGTGGGTGACGCTCTTTTTATTCCAGCCAACGCATGGAACAAACCAAGTTGGGATCATGAATGTTCAGTGCTCAGTTTGCTTTTTGGTAAGAGTCAATTGGGTTTCAGTTTAGTCAGTAAACGAGAAAATGAAGATGGCTTTTATGATGTGGTGAAATACAGTGTTCCACAACGGACAGGCCATGCAGTTGATCATATTTTAAATGCCCTTTCGAGCTTAGCGCATGAAAAGAAAAAGCAGCCTGCTGATAAATTTATGCTGTTGGCTCTGCTTAGCTATTGCAAAGATATGATTGAAACCCCGATGGAAGATACAGCCCGTCGTAGCCAAGATCTGTTTAAAGGGATCTGCATCTATGTGCAAGAAAACTTTCATCGCAACATTAACCGAAATACCGTTGCAGCGCGTTTTAATATTTCACCAAATCACCTCTCACGTCTGTTTCGTCAAGAAGGTCACATGCGCTTTGCGGACTATATCTCTTGGGTTCGATTAGAGCGTGCTAAATTTATGCTCAAGCGCTACAACTTTCGCCTAGAAGAGGTGGCCCAACGTTGTGGCTACCACGATTCCAATTATTTTTGTCGAGTGTTTAAACGCAAAACAGGCAAAACACCGACCGAATATCGCAGCTACTAATCTAAAAGATATCTGAAATAGCCTGTAAGTGACGATTTACTTACAGGCTATTTTTATCATCGCTCTATTTAAACTAAGTATTAAGCTGAGTAATCGGTCAAATTAGAAACAGTTCACAATTTTTTCTATTGGCTACAGAAGTCCAGTTGGTGGCGTTTTTTGCTACTGAAGTGCAATGAAAAGCATACTAAACTGGATGAAAATCAAGCCGACAATAGGGAGTTAGTTGTGGCGACACTTTTACTTGATGGACAATGGCAATTAACCTCACCGCAGCATAGCCATATTGCGATTCCTTGCACCTTGCCTGGCGATGTTCATTCTGCCTTATTAGCCGCAGAACTGATTGTTGATCCCTATTTTGCTGAAAATGAATCTCTTGTTCAGTGGGTCGGTGAAAGTGATTGGTTACTTACCCGTGAGTTTGAGGTTTCACAAGAGATGCTTGATCACCATGCGATTGATTTAACGCTCTCTTTTGTTGATACCGTCGCTGATATTCAAATAAACCAACACAGTGTTCTTCATTGCAGCAATCAATTTCAAACCTACCACCAAGAGGTAAAATCGGCCCTTAAGCTTGGCATTAATCACATCTCTATTTTATTAAAACGCAGTGATATTGAAGCCAAAGCACGAGCAGAAAAGCTGCCTTTCCCTATACCTTGGGCTGAGGGTAATAACCAAATACCGCATATGAATACCTTACGCAAAACACAATGTCATGCAGGGTGGGATTGGGGGATTTGCCTACTGGTTAGTGGTGTTTATCAATCCATTACATTAGAGCCGTTGAATAACACACGCCTGGTCAATGTCCGTACCACACAAAATTGGCTGAGCTCAGAACATTGCCAATTGGAGCTTGCTATTACTTATCAAGCTCTGGCCGCATTTGAACAGCAACAACTCACGATTGATTTTAATCAGCAAGTACACACTATCGCGTTACCTATTGATAACCAAGATATCGATAAAAATTATACCCTTTATTACACCATTGATGTCCACCAGCCAAAACGATGGTGGCCAGCAGGTTATGGTGAACAACCTCTTTATCCATTAGAGATTACGCTTAATGAACAGAGCATCACTAAGCAAATCGGTTTTCGTCAATTAGAACTCGATACATCGCTTGATGATATTGGCTCAAAAATGCAGTTTGTTGTAAATGGACAAACCATCACGGCAAAAGGGGCAAATTGGATTCCACTCGATGCCATGCCAAGTCAACAAACTCCAGAACGATATCGCCAATTACTGCAAAATGCTGTCGATGCTAATATGAATATGATTCGAGTTTGGGGTGGCGGTTCGTATGAACAAGATTGCTTCTACCAGATCTGCGATGAGTTAGGCTTGCTCGTCTGGCAAGATCTGATGTTTGCTTGCGCCCTCTACCCTTCTACGGTTGAATTTATTCAAGAAGTCGAACAAGAAGTTATTCAGCAGATAGATCGATTAGCAGATCACCCTTGTCTTGCGCTTTGGTGTGGGGATAACGAAGTGATTGGTGCTATTAACTGGTATCCCGAATCGCGTCAACACCGAGAAAAATACGTGGTTAATTATGACCGCCTTAATCGCGTGTTAGCGCAAATTGTAGAAAAACACGATTCCTCACGTCGCTTTTGGGCCAGTTCTCCTTGTAATGGTGAACTCGATTTTGGTGATGCTTGGCATGATGATAACTGTGGTGACATGCACTTTTGGGATGTATGGCACTCAGGAAAATCATTAGATGCTTATTATCAGGTAAAACCTCGTTTTTGTTCTGAATTTGGCTATCAATCTTGGCCATCATTACCAACCGTTAAAACCTTTGCTGATTATGATGAATGGAATGTCACTTCGCCAACATTTGAAAGTCATCAAAAAAACAAACGAGGAAATAGCATTATAACGGAAATGTTTACCCGTTATTTTCGCTTCCCTAGTAATTTTGCCAATATGTTGTATTTAAGCCAAGTTCAGCAAGCATTGGCAATAAAAACAGCCAGTGAATATTGGCGTGCACATAAAAATCATTGCCGTGGTATTTTATATTGGCAACTAAATGATTGCTGGCCTGTAAGCTCTTGGTCAAGTATTGAATATACCGGGCGCTGGAAACAATTGCATTATCATGCTAAGCGTTTCTTTGCGCCTCAATTAGTGACTTTTATTCAGCAAGACAATGGGCTATTAACCCTAAGTGCTATAAATGATGAGCATAAAGTCGTGAACTATCAGGGGCAGGTGCTGCAACTTTCATGGCAAGGAGATATTCTCCAAACTTGGCCTATAAATGGAGAATTAACACCAGACAGCAGTGACATCATCTGGCAACATTTTATAAATACATCCAATATCAATGAGAAAGATCACTTCTATCACGTTGAAATTACTATTGAATGTTACTCTGGAAGTAATAACGGACAAACATCAACGATTGAGAATGATTATTTTCCTACCGTATTTAAGCAAGCCAAACTGCAACCGGGAAAAATTCACGCTCAGGTTATTGAAGACGAATTAGGTATCATAATTGAGCTCGATTGTGAGGAACCTTGTCTGTTTGTTCATCTCGAAGTCGATGATCACCTCAGTCGCTTTAGTGATTCCAGTTTTACTTTATTGCCTTCAACGTGTAGCGGATATAAAAAACAGATCCGTTATATAGGACTACTAAATAAGGATTGTATTGAGAAACAATTAAAAATATATCATTTAAGTCAAAGTTATTTATCTTAATTAGACTGATATTAAATAACTTTTAAATTATATCAATAAGAGAAATGCACTTAAATTCATTAGGTGTGTTCTCTCTTATTTTAAATAAACTAATAATGCTTAATATCAAAAAACAGAAAATTTATTTAATTAAATACTTTATTTTCGATTTACCGCTAAGAAATAAAAAGCAAAGCCAGAAATAGTAATTATAGCTATCCCACTTAACACGGATTTTAAGTTCATTCCAATTAGAGTAAGGAACCGTTATGCTCTTCAATCCAAAATACACCTTAACTTGCCTTGTCATATCGGCTGCTATGGCAACCCCTACCGTTATGGCACAAGAAAAAACCCAACTTACGATTGTGCCCGATTTTTATCCAACCATGATTCGTAACTTTAACCCGTTTTTATCAACAAACTTACGTACCACTACAGACTTTATTTACGAACCTTTGGTGATTTTTAACCAAATGCAAGAAAATAAACCCGTAATGCGTTTGGCTAAAAACTATTATATGTCGGAAGATCTCACCCAAGTGACTTTTGAGATCCGTGACGGTGTTAAGTGGTCAGATGGAAAACCGTTTACCGCAGCTGATGTGGTCTACTCTTTTAACTTGATTAAAGCTAAGCCAGAGCTGGATCCTCGCGGTATTAATAGTTGGATCAAAGCCATCAAGCAAGACGGCAATAAGGTGATTTTTGATCTAACCGAAGCCAATTCAAATTTACCTTATGAAATTTCTGCTGTACCTATTGTCCCACAGCATATTTGGCAAGATATTAAAAATCCTGAAAACTACGCTAATGAAAATCCTGTCGGCTCAGGTCCTTTCACAGAAATCGACCTCTTTACACCGCAACTCTATGTTCAATGCCGCAATCCATATTACTGGGATAATGACAATTTGGATGTTGACTGTCTGCGAGCACCACAAATTGCCAACAATGATCAACTGCTCAGTAAAATTATTAAATCAGAACTCGACTGGTCGTCTGCTTTTATTCCCGATATTGAAGCTACCTATGTCGCGCGTAACCCTCATCATAAATACTGGTATCCAGCCTCAACCACTCAGTCATTTATGCTGAACTTTAATACCCCGAAAGAAGGCAACCACGAAGCCATTAACAATATTGATTTCCGTCGTGCGTTCTCGATGGCAATAGATCGTCAAATGATCATTGATGTGGCTTTCTATGGTAACGGTGTGGTGAACGACTACGCCTCAGGCTTAGGCGAAGTATTTAAATTGTGGTCCGATCCTGAGACTCACAATAATTATAAACAATTTAATACTTACAACGTCGACAATGCCAAAGCACTATTAGCCAAAGCAGGCTTTAAAGATCTCGATGGTGACGGCTTTGTCGAAACCCCAACAGGGAAAAAAATTGAATTAGAAGTGCAATCCCCTAACGGATGGACCGATTTTAATAACACCGTTCAATTAGGTGTAGAGCAGCTTCATGCAGCAGGTATCAACGCTAAAGCTCGAACGCCTGATTTTGCGGTATATAACAAAGCGATGGTAACGGGAACTTATGATGTTGCCTATACCAACTACTTTAATGGCGCAGACCCACATCGTTACTGGAGCAGTGCATATCACTCACGTTATCAAGCAGGCGATAGCATGCCGCGTTTTGCTATGCATTTCTTTAAAAACAAAGAATTAGACACATTAATTGACAGTTTCTATAAAACAGCCAGTGTCGATGAGCAAAAGGCCATTTCACATAAGATTCAAAAGATCATTGCCGAAAACCAAGTCACCATTCCTGTAATGTCGGGCGTTGATGTGTATCAGTTTAATGAATCTCGTTTTACCGGTTGGTGGAGCGCAGAAAATCCAAAAGGTCGACCACTTGCATGGGCAGGAGTTCCTGAGCGCCTACTTCATGTGTTGGATCTTAAGCCAAGAAGCTAATTTACACCGTAAATCTCTTTGATGGCAGCGTGCGGTTTTATGCTGCCATCCTTTTGATCTTGCTCCAAAATCGTAATTAGGGATTGATTATGAGCTTTTTCTTACGTCGTTTAATGTTCTACGTTATCGCGCTATTTTTTGCCGCGACCTTAAACTTTATCTTACCCCGCATGATGCCAGGCGATCCGGTCACTATGATGTTTGCCAATGCGATGGCTCACGTGAGTCCAGAGAAAATCGAAGCCATGAAAAAACTGCTCGGCTTTGTCGATGGACCGCTCTATCAGCAATATTTCTCTTACCTTGCCAATATTTTCACTGGGAACTGGGGCACATCAATCAAGTTTTACCCATTATCAGTCAATGAGTTACTGGGAAGTGCTATGGGATGGTCTCTGTTTCTAACAGGAACGGCAATCATTATCTCTTTTTGTATCGGCTCAACTCTTGGGATCTTTGCCGCTTGGCGTCGAGGCAGTAATTATGATGCCTTTATCTCCCCTGGCATGTTAGTTATTCAATCGGTTCCCTCCGTCGTTATTGCGATGCTGGTTATGTTTATCTTTGCCATTGGACTTGAATGGTTTCCAACCGGCAATGCCTATACACCAGGCACAATTCCTGATTGGAGCAGTTGGGATTTTTATAAAGATGTGGCTTATCACATGGTACTTCCTCTAGTGTGTGCCACCGTCACCCAAATCGGGGGCTTTTTGATCAATATGCGTAATAACATGATCAACTTGCTTAATGAAGACTTCATTACCATGGCAAAGGCAAAAGGACTGAGTGAAAACCGAATCGTCTTTAATTATGCGGCTCGTAACGCCATGCTTCCTAGTGTTACAGCTCTGTCTATGGCACTTGGTACTGCCATTGGTGGCCAGTTAATTGTTGAAATGATCTTTAACTATCCAGGACTTGGAACTGTTTTATTAAACGCCATTCATGCCCGAGACTACCAAGTTTTACAGGGACAGTTACTGCTTATGACTCTATTTATGCTGTTCTTTAACTTTATGGCCGACTTGTTGATTGTCTTTCTTGATCCTCGTCTTCGTAATGGGAGTCGTTAAGTATGAAAACCTTTATTAAGTTACTGACAGGTAATCTAAAAGCGTTAACAGGACTTTGCATTTTGGCGCTGTTTTTATTTGTTGCTGTCTTTGCTCCAGTGATCACCAAACACGCCCCTGATAAAGGCACAGGCTACCCCCATGAGTACCCAGCTTTTGTGGTTAAAGCCGCTAAAAACAATCCTGATGGCTGGATAGCAAAAAATCTGGCGACCAACAAACGTACTTTGATGATGTCCCGCAATGCTGATCACGTATTAGGAACATCCAGAATGGGCCGCGATATTTGGTCTCAAGTAGTTTATGGCGCTAGAACTTCTCTATTTGTTGGATTTGGTGCAGGTATTCTGGTTTGCTTTTTAGCGACCTTTATTGGTGTATCAGCTGGCTATTTTGGCGGTAAAGTGGATGAAATATTAACAGCGGCAATGAACATTATGCTGGTTGTTCCACAGCTACCGTTATTATTTATTATTGCTGCATTTATAGGTCAAGCGGGGCCTGCCACCATAGCCGTCGTCATCGCTATAACCTCGTGGGCGTGGGGAGCCCGAGTGGTACGAGCCCAAACTCTCTCCATACGCGAAAAAGAGTTCATCAAAGCGGCGGAAGTTCTTGGGGAATCCCCATGGCGTATTATTGGCGTTGAAATTTTGCCAAATCTTATCTCAATTGTTGGTGCAAGCTTTATTGGC
Source organism: Photobacterium damselae subsp. damselae (assembly GCF_038086725.1). Classification (NCBI taxonomy): domain Bacteria; kingdom Pseudomonadati; phylum Pseudomonadota; class Gammaproteobacteria; order Vibrionales; family Vibrionaceae; genus Photobacterium; species Photobacterium damselae. The sequence goes on along the minus strand of NZ_CP146971.1, from coordinate 1,161,396 downwards.
TGTGTTTTACTGGCCATCATGACCGAAGCCAGCTTGTCATTTTTAGGATTAGGCGATCCAAACGCTATCAGTTGGGGCGTAATGTTATATAACGTACAAACCTCATCTTCTATGTTAGTCGGTGCGTGGTGGGAAATTTTAACCCCATGTATTGCCCTTACTTTTATTGCAATTGGTTTATCTCTGCTTAACTTTGCTGTCGATGAAATTGCTAACCCTCAATTACGTTCACACAAAGGGATGCGTCGCTGGCGTGATGCTGCGCAACAACAAGCAAAACAAACGTCTAACAGCACTCCAACAGATACAAGACCACAGCATTCATAAGATAAGGATATCAAGATGTTAATCTTACATCTCCACCATCATGAGATAACCACAAATCGAACCTCAAGTGTACTTATCGATTTAGGTGAACAAAAAAATATAGAGATTGATTTTCAAGCTGAAGACTATGATGGCACCGTCAGTAAAAGCGCCTATTCCATAGCTGATATTCAAGATCTGGGCTGTCTTCTTGGCCAACAATTGAGTAAAAGCCAACAACTGACCCTGTACATCACGCCATTATGCTTACAACACATAGAGGCTGAGTATTGGATAAAATGGCTCTCATTTGGTCTAGCATTAGCTAACTATCGCTACCAGCATCAACCTACAGCGACTATCTCAACGTCAATCACTCAGTATCAATTAGAAACAAGTAATACTCGCTGGCAACAAGTGTTTAATGAAGGAAAAGTGCTGGCACTAAGCCAATTAACCGCTCGCGAACTTATCAATAAACCGGGCAATGTTCTTTATCCTGAAAGTTTTGTCTCAGCAGTAGAACAGTTAGCACTGAGTGGTATTACTTTATCTGTTCTTGATGATATTACAATGCAAGAGCAAGGCTTTGGCGGCTTAATGGGAGTCAGCCAAGGCAGCAATAAAGCTCCTCGCTTATTAACCCTTGAATATACGCCCGCCAATCCCTCTTGTACCATAGCGTTAGTCGGGAAAGGCGTCACCTTTGATTCTGGTGGTATTAGCTTAAAACAGCCAAGCTATATGAGCACAATGAAAACTGATATGGCTGGTGCGGCAGCGGTCGTTGGCGCAATTCAGGCAATCAGCGCATTACAACTTCCTGTTCACGTGATCGGTTTATGTGGGTTAGTGGAAAACATGCCATCTAGCCAAGCCTTAAAACCTGGTGATGTCGTCACTATGTTGTCGGGCAAAAGCGTTGAAATCATCACCACAGATGCAGAAGGTCGCATGGTTCTGGCCGATGTTCTTCATTATGCACAACAACAGTATCAACCTGATTACCTTATTGATATTGCAACCCTAACAGGAGCTGCGGGGATTGCTCTGGGTAAAGCTTACGCAGCAGTAATGGGTAATGATGAAGAGTTGATCAAACAAGCTCAACACTCTGGACTGCAATGTTTTGAGCGTTTGTGGCCTCTTCCTATCGACCCTTGGTATCAAGACATTCTTGCCAGTGATTACGCGGATTACCGCCATGGAGGTGAGACACCAGATGGCAGTCCTTGTGTTGCAGCAACCTTCCTCGCTCAGTTTATTCAACCACAACAAAAATGGATCCACATCGATTGCGCAGCGATGACCTTCCAGCCACAGCGAAAGCTTTACAGCAAAGCAAGCACTGGATTTGGCACTCTGTTATTAACTCAACTGTGCGAACACATCGCCCAAGATAATATTTAAAGGATACGTTTAGCATGATTTTAATTGCAAATTCAGAAGCTTACCCAGGAATTGCAGAAACAGCACGTCAACTCCAAGCTGGCGAAGATGGCCTTATTGCATCTATTGAAGGCATTCGATTGGTTGAAAGCGATCCAAGAGTTAGAACAGTAGGTTATGGCAGTTGGCCCAATGTTCTTGGGGAAATGGAGCTTGATGCCTCGGTTATGGATGGCAACAGTCTTCGTACTGGCGCGGTTGGTGCACTCAAAGGCTTTATGCATCCTATCGATGTTGCCTATCGCGTTATGACCGATCTTAACCATGAGATCTTAGTCGGTGAAGGCGCTGCGATTTTTGCCAAAGAGATTGAAGCCAAAGAGGGTGATAATCTGATTGAGGATTCAAAACGAGTTTGGTGGGAAAAGCTAGAGCAGTCGATGACAGAGGAAGAAAAAAATGCATTTCCCCATATTCCATTAGCAAAATTATCCAATAATGCCACCGATCCAGAACGTGTTCGTGATACAACTGTTTTTCTAGCCTCTGACAGTGAACACAAAATCACAGCCGCCACCTCAACATCGGGCTGGGCATGGAAGTATCCGGGCCGATTAGGCGACAGTCCGATTATTGGGGCAGGATCATATGCCGACAGTCGATATGGAGCTTGTGCATGTACTCATACCGGAGAGATGAATATTCGTTGTTCGACCGCTCATGCTGTGGTGCTTTATATGAAGATGGGGATGAGTTTGGATGACGCTGTTTATGAAGCCATCAATGATCTCAAATACCTAAAAGATGGCTATACCGAGGGTGTGACCATTCATGCTATTGATAATAAAGGTAATCATAAAGTCGTGAGTTTAAACTGCCCAGGGCCTATCCCTTACTGGTTTTGGCAAGATGGCATGCATGAGCCAGAAAAGCGTTTTGCTGAAGTCATTATGACCAAATAGCAGCGGCAAAAATAATTAGAACAAAATGAAAAGCCCTTTACTAAAATGTTCCCTAATCATTAGGTACAAAGTAAAGGGCTCTTTTTTCGATTGATATATTAAAAATTAGCTATTAACTAACTCCAACATTTGTTTTTGTACTTGTCCTTGAACAGATGCAGTCTGCTCAATCCCTTGGCGCATATCCAAATGATTCGTGCGATATTCCCGTGGAGTGACACGCAAAATGGATTTAAATTTCGCATTAAAATTCGATAAAGATGAAAAACCGACCTCTGCACCAATATGTGCCACACTCCAATCAGTAGAAACCAGATAACGCGCAGCTTGCTTTACTCTTTGCTCAATCAAATATTGGCGAAAAGTTACGCCAAGGTTGGCATGAAAAAACCGCGAGAACGTACTCTCTGCCATGCATAATTGTTCGGCAACAACGGTAACAGTTAACGGTTCTGCTAGGTTATTTTCAATGTATTTAAGGGCCATCTGTACCCTATCTTCTGCTCGTTTGCTGTTACTAATTTCGATACAGTTATTGATTAAATAACGCTCTGGGGTAATAGCGGCTAATTCATCAAGCAGAGCCAATAAATTCAAAACTTGTTTAAATTCAAAGGTGTTTTCCATTTTCTGGAAATACGCTTTAAACAGACTTAACTGCTCGCCACTAAATAGCAGACCACTCTTTGCTTGTTCTAACATACTGCGAATATTGGCAAATTGAACGCTATCAACAAAAGTCTGCCCTAGTGCATTCAATCTAAAATGAAGTACATCACAATCATTTACCGAAGCTCGACGGGAACAACTGCTTTTCTCAAGAGATAAACGAAACGGATTAAAAGGAGCTAAGAGAACGATTTGATTAGGCTGTAGCTTGAGATGATGGGTTGCAAGATGAAGAATACATCCGGGGCTATTTGGGTGTATCAATATATAATCAGCACCGAAAATAAGATGCTGAGTTTCCTCTAATTTTTGCATATCAAACATCAAAAACTTGGCTGTTTGCGCCACAGCTCTCTGATACATGATTGTCTCCTCCTTGACTCATCTAAACATTTTAAACCAGCAATCCAGTTTAGTGACTCTGTCTATTCATGTTTAAAAGACAGCTCAGCTTCCATAGCTTTATACCTCAATCATTTATAGATACTTAGGTATATGTTACTTATTCAATATTACCGTTATGGATAAACGAGCTATTCATTCAAATTTATATTAACGACGTATTATTGATTGAATTTGATTAATTCGCCGTTGTAATAAAGTCAAAACGTGATATTCGTCTTCAGCTTAACAAGAACAATGCTGTTTATGTGATAATCAGACAGAAACAAAAAGAAATGAAAATAGCCACTTTCATAAAAAGACAATCTTACGCACAGTTTATAATCGTCAAAAAAACGTCAACAAAGAAAACTCTATCCTTATGATTTAAAAGTCTTTTACTCATAAAAACATCGACAGCAGATTTTTATTAGTTTCCAGCATAACTTGACTATTAAGCAAAAATAAAAAGCGCAATATATAAGTCATTGAAGGGCGGAACAAAGCTCATCAACGGAAAGAAATAGAAACATTATACATTGTGAGAGATACGATCAAAAAATACATTCGCCGTATATCAATAATAATTCACGGCAATAAATAACAATGTTAATGAAGGAATCTATTTCATAATTAATATTCGTTCTCACGGAGAATTAGCAATGAGTATTTCTAATGACTTATATCCAAATGCATCTTTACCACTAGAGCGCAAAGATTCTGGTGTTCCAATTGTGCGCCCTGGATTGCATGTTGAGTCTTATAACGATTTTGACCCTCTTCGCCACGTAATCGTTGGTATCGCTGACAACCAGCATATTCCAGAAGCGTGCCCTGCAAGTAATGAAAAAATCCCTGCTGACTCTCCAATGCGTGGCAGTAAAGCAGGTCGCCGTACACAAGAGACCATCGATCGTGCGAATGAGTGCTTAAATGGCTTTGCTAAAATCCTAGAAAATCGCGGCATTATTGTTGACCGCCCAGGAGCTGTAGACTGGCATTCTCGTATTACTACACCTGATTTCACTATCAGTTCTGGCTTTGGTTGTATGCCTCCTCGTGACTGCTTACTAACTATGGGTAAGAGCATTCTGATGGCACCAATGAGCTTCCGTAGCCGCTACTTCGAATATCTAGCATATGTCGATCTACTACGTGAGTACTTTGAATCAGACCCTGAGTGTATGATCGAGCAAGCACCTCGTCCTCGCCTATCTGATGACAGTTTCCGTATGGACTATGTTGCCGCTTACGAATATCTATCAGATGAAGAAACAATGGCTCGCTCTCTTCGTAAAGAGTACAGCACCAAAGAAACTGATATTCTATTTGATGCTGCCGATGTTATGCGCCTAGGTAAAGACATCTTTGTTCAGCACGGCCTAACTACTAACCTTGCTGGTATTCGCTGGATTAAGCGTAAGTATGAGCCAATGGGATACCGTATTCATACTCTAAGCTTTGAAGATAACCACCCAATTCATATCGATGCAACATTCTGTCCGCTACGTCCAGGATTGATGTTATTGAACCCTCATCGTCCTCTATTCAAAGGCCAGCGTGATATCTTTGAGAAGAACGGTTGGGAAATCGTGGAAGCGGTTCAACCTGCATGGGATAACCCACCTCCGCTATGTTACTCAAGTACTTGGTTATCAATGAATACCTTGATTCTTGACCATAAAACTGTGTGTGTTGAAGCGTCTGAACATGGTCAAATGGAGCAATTTGATAAGCTTGGTTTTGAAGTGGTTCCTGTCGATCTTCGTGATGCTTATGCGTTTGGTGGTGGTCTACACTGTGCAACAGCTGATGTATGGCGTGAAGGTACTTGTGAAGATTACTTCTCTAACCAATTCTTCGGTGCTCATAGCGTTGAGAACTGGGAATACTAAACTATCGAACTCACTCCTTGAGCTAAGATAATCCAGTAATTTAAGAACCTCTATCAATTTGTTAGAGGTTCTTTTTTATTATCGATAGCGTGATCTCACAAACAAAAACCATGACTATCTAATTGAATTAGTTGATTTAAATAAAAAACACTTTTACGGTATATGTTATCGGACTGTAGCGCAGCTTGGTAGCGCACCGTCATGGGGTGTCGGGGGTCGCTGGTTCAAATCCAGTCAGTCCGACCACTTAATTATTTACTTGAAGCCAGTCTTGAGCAAACTGTTCACTTGGTATTGGCTTGGTATACAAAAAGCCTTGGGCAAAATCGCACCCCATTTCACTTAATAGCGCTTCTTGCTGTTTATCTTCAACCCCCTCAGCAACGAGCTGGAGGCATAAGCTTTTTGCTACAGCGATAATGGCAGTTACAATCTTTCGATTAGCGTCATCAATTAATAATTCACTAATAAAACTTCTATCAATCTTTAGCTTATTAACAGAAAAATGTTTTAGCTTACTCAAAGAAGAATAACCTGTACCAAAATCGTCAATAGAAACTGTAAAACCAGCTTTAGCCAATTGATTAATATTATCTTCGGCTAAATGAGGACAAACAACAACAGCTGACTCTGTAATCTCAATATCTAACAAATAAGGAGAAATACCTTCTTCTTCAACTAACTGAATAATACGCTGCGCACAGGATTCTTGGCCTATCTCTTGAGCAGATATATTAATGGATAGACGCCCATTCAATACATAACCTTGATTTTGCCACGACAACATTTGACGACAAGTATGGCGAATCACCCAATTACTGATTTCACTAACTAAATGTCGTTCTTCAGCCAAAGGGATAAACTCAGCAGGCGAAATCCAGCCAAGATCATCATCAAACCAACGGAGCAATACTTCAGCGCCTACACATTGCTGACTATTTAAATCAATGAAAGGTTGAAAGTTAAGTGCGAGTTTATCTTGGCGGATGGCTGATAATAATTTTCTGGCTAATGTTATTTTACGATTTAACGCTAATTCCATCTCTGGTAGATATAAACAAAAACCATTTCCTTGAGCTTTGGCTCGATACATCGCAATATCTGCTTGCTTTAGTAACGTACTAACACTGGGCCCCTGCTTTTCACATACGGTAATGCCGATACTTGCCCCAACCGAAATATTTTGGCCTTTCAGTGGAATGGGTTGAGAAATCGTTTGATGCAATTTATAAGCTATTGTTTGAGCTTGTTCTGCATCAGTATCGGGAGCAATAACAACAAACTCATCCCCACCAAGACGGGCTAATGTGTGGTGAGACTCTAAAATTGAGCGTATTGTTTGCCCTATCGTTTGTAATAAACAATCCCCATGGTCATGACCTTGAGTATCATTGAGTAACTTCTTTAAACGCTTTAGAAAAAGAGCTCGGTTTGGTAACCCAGTCAATGAGTCATAATAAGCAAGCTTTTCAACTTGGTTTCGGGTCGCTTTTGTTTCAGTAATGTCTTTTTTTATCGCCATGTAATGAGTAACAGAACCATCACCATTCTCTTGGCGTATTGGCGTTATACGTGCAAATTCAACATATTCTGAGCCGCAACTTTTTCGGTTAATAAACTCCCCTTGCCATCGCTCTCCACTGCGTAATGTTTTCCATAAATCTCGATAAGTATCCCGAGTTGTCTTACCTGATTGCAGTACGCGAGGATTTTTACCTAAAACATCTTGAGCTTTATATCCAGTCGAACGCTCAAACTCATCGTTCACATACTCGATATTGCCACGAAGATCCGTAATAACGATGGTTTCAGAACATTGATTAATCGCTAAGGATAACTTATCCCAAGTAATGGAAGGGCTTTGATTAACAGAAGTACTTTTCAATGTGTACAGCAGTACAAAATAAGACATCAATGAATAGATAGCTTCCATCTCAACTTGATGAAATGCATTTAAATTAGATGCGCATATTGAAAAATATCCAATAATTCGTTTTGAATTCGTTATAGGAAATAGCGCAATGGATTTTGTACTAAAAGGAAAGACGCTTAAATCATCCTGACTATTAGGATCTAATGTCATAATGAATGGCTTTCTCTGACATTGAGTAAAATCCATGGAAAAATGTTTAAAAACGAGAGAAATAGGTAGCGAGAAATCGTTACTGTAATTACCAGAACGAGTTAAATTGACAAACTGCTCAGTAACACCTTCAAATAAATCAAAAGATGCTCCACATATATTATCTTCTTTTAAGGCACTACTGCATACAGCTTTACAATATGCAATTAATGACATTTTACTTAAATCACTTCTATTAAACTCAGAGAGTAAACGAGTTGACCAATGAGTAAACCCCATTTTACTGATTAATGTCATTAACCATACCTTAAAAGTAATCAATATATTCTATTCATATCAAGAAAATAAATTATATCAAATTTGCTTTCAATTGATATTCAATGCCAGAATTTTGACATAGAGATAAGAATTGTCAATGTAATATGCTCTTATATTTATAATTTTTACTACATTCACGAACTAAAGATTCCAATATGGAATATAGTTAACCATATTTAATACTGTTTACATAAATATATAGCAACTAAATACAGTAATCATTATTTAAATTAACTTACAAAATAATAAGAATATAATCTTGATGTTGATAGCTTCCTTTATATATGCAATTAATCAAATAAACAAAACCCATACAACGCACACTATAAAAACAAGAAAATACATACAAAATGAAAATAAAAAGGAAGACTCATGAGCCTTCCCTTTCAATATCACTGACAATAAATAATTAACAACTTACTTTATCAATTAAATACAAGATTGAACGATATTCAATACCACTATGCTCCGATAATCCAATCTCACATGTCCGACTATTTGAATATCCCTCACTGCAGTTTATAGGTACCTGGGCTTTTAATGATGAGAGCGCAGATGCATTTAGCTCTGGTGTTGTGAAACCTTTATCACCAGCAAAGCCGCAACAGGTTACATCTTCAGGAATAATCACCGTCTCTGCGCATTGTTTTGTCACTTGCTCCATAACCCCAGCTAAGCCTTTACGTCGTGAAGTACAAGTGATATGAAGCATCACAGGCTCTTTTTGTGGAGTAATGGTTAGTCGAGGTAAGACAAAATCTGCAACAAATTTGAACGGTTCATAAATAGTCAGTTCACTGCTCATTACATCTTTACTAAGACTAGCACAAGGACTGGTATCCATTAATATTGGTAACGTACCTTGCTGTGAGACATGAAGTAATGCTTGCTCTAGTTGGTAAGCTTTATCTTTTGCTGTGTCGACATAACCTTTACTTTTGTAGGGCATACCACAACATAGATTATTTAGCTCATCAGGTAATATGACTTGAAACCCCGCTTTTTCAAGTAGTGAGACTGTAACATCCATCAAACTACGCTCATCACTAGCTCCTCGTTCAGTGCCCATATTTCGTGTTGAGCAACTCGGGAAATACACAACTTTCTCTTTTTCGATGGAAAATATAGTTGGTGGTAACATTTTATGAGCAGGCATCGGCATGTGAGAAGTCCACAACGGCACTCTCTGTCCTGATAAGGTTCTTACCCGTTGCATTATACTGGACATATTTTTGGTCCCTAATACCTTATGAAGACCATCAGCCGCGGCCAGACCTAATTTAGCACCGCGTGTTACTGCCGCAAAATGTTCTCCTGTCCATTTCGCAATCGATTTTGCTTTATCACTGTGATTCTGACGCAGTTTACGGACAAGATCTCCTGTATTGATTCCAACAGGACAGCGGTCAGCACAAAGCCCTGTTGCCGCACAAGTATCTAATCCTAAGTACTGATAAGACTGCTCCATTTGATGCAGTCTTTCTGGCGATTCATTGGTTTTGCGTAAACGACAAATTTCACGGTAAACCACATTACGTTGACGGGGGGTAAGCGACAGATTTCGAGATGGACACGCAGGCTCACAAAAGCCACACTCAATACAACGATCAATTAGCCCGTCTGCATCTGGCATCTGTTTTAAATGACGAATATGCGACTGGTGATCAGAATTAATAATCACCCCTGGGTTTAGCACACCATGAGTATCAAATATACGCTTGATACTCTGCATAAGCTGAAGGCCATCGCTACCCCATTCAAGCTCGATATAAGGTGCCATGTTACGTCCTGTACCATGCTCAGCTTTTAAAGAGCCTTGATATTCAACCGCAACCAATTGAGCCACAGCTTCCATAAAATCAGCATATCGTTGAATCTCAGCTTCACTATCAAAAGCCTGATTAAAAACGAAATGCAGATTACCCGCTAAAGCATGACCATAAATAATCGCTTCATGGTAACCAAATTGAGTAAATAATTGCTGCAATTGACGCACAGCAGGAGCGAGCTTTTCAATAGGAAATGCAACATCCTCAATAATAGCGGTTGTACCTACCTCTCGCACTGCACCAACAGCAGGAAAAACCCCTTTACGGATTGCCCATAATTGATCACAAAGGGCTTTATCTTGGCTAAATTCAATCTGCGCAATCGTTTTGAAAGAAGCGATAATCTGAGTTAACACAGCAATCTGCTCGTTTAAATCTTCACGATGTAAACCATGAACTTCAATCAATAATGCCGCCGCTTCGGTATTACCATCAGCTTGCAACTTTGCAATAAACTCAGGCATACCAGGTTGATCGGCAACCGATGCTAATGAACGATTATCAAGTAACTCTACCGCTGCAACCGATGTTTTTGCCAACTCACTAACAGCTAAACACGTTGATTCAATATTATCAAAAACATACAAACCCGATGCTTTAAACTGATGCTCAATTACAGTGTTATAAGTAATATCAGCAATGAACCCCAATGTTCCTTCTGAGCCAATCATAAGGTGCTGTAAAATCTCAATGGGATCATCAAAATCAATCAGCGAATTAATACTATATCCTGTGGTATTTTTTAAACGATATTTATGACGAATTTTATCACTAAGAGATCGATTTTCTTTGCATGATGCTGCAAGCTGTTTTAGCTCCAATAACAAATCATTATGACTCTGTTTAAAAGCTTCAACACTATGTTTATCAAGAGTATTGAGCAATGTTCCATCAACAAAAACAATCGTCATCCCAGCTAAGGTTTGATAACTATTTTGAGCGGTACCACAACACATACCAGAGGCATTATTGGCTGCTATACCTCCAATTTTACAGGTATTAATAGAGGCGGGATCAGGACCTATTTTACGTCCATAAGGTAATAAATATCGGTTAGCATCGGCTCCAATAATGCCAGGCTGCAACCAAATTTGCTCACCATTATTAAGAATCTTATGATGACGCCAATTGGTTGTAAGTGTAATTAACACCGAGTCTGAAATGGCTTGCCCTGAAAGACTGGTACCCGCAGCTCGAAATGTGACTGGAATATGTAAACGATAGCACTGTTTTACCGTGAAAATGACTTCATCTAGAGAATCCAGTTGCAAAACAATTTTAGGAATCAGCCGATAAAAACTGGCATCAGTTCCATAAGCAAACGTTAGAGTAGGATCAGTAATAATTCTTGTGCTTTCGATATGCTGATTAAGAATCTCTAATAATTCTTGGTAAGATGTGTCCATCATTGCTCCATTGCTTTTTTATTATTATTTCTATTGCTAAAGATATATAAACTTCATCACATAGATATATACCTAAGTAACTCATTAATATTCTATATGTGCATTTTTAGTTAATATATATCGGTTAATTCACAAAACTGTTGCAAAAAGTTGATCAATAATGCGCACTTCAGACGATTTAATCTTGTTTTACCACCTGATAGAACACGGGTCATTTAGTAAAGCCGCTGAACAAGCAGGCATAACGAAATCTGTTATAAGCAAAAGAATCAGTAAATTAGAGGCTGATCTTGGTGTGCAATTGATATATAGAACGACTCGAAAATTAACTCCAACAGAAGCTGGTATTATTTTTTATTCTCATGCCAAAGATGTATACCACTCGGTTCAAAATGCTATGAATGCGATGAGCGGTTTGGAGGAAAGTATCTCAGGGACGATAAAAATCACTGTGCCAACTATTTCTGGAGAAATGATATTACCTCAAGCGATTTCCGAATTTTCGCAACAATATCCAGATATAAAAATCGAAATGGATTTAGATAATCGTTTTGTTGATATAATAGATAAAGGATTTGACCTTGCTATTCGTACAGGAGCTCTACCTGATTCAAGCTTAATTGCGCGAAAACTCATTAATGCACACTGGATTATCTGCGCCTCTCCTACTTATTTGCATAAGTATGGACTTCCTCAACATGCATCTGAACTCACAAGCCATAATTGTTTAGGGTACAGTTACCAAGAAACAGGAGCTAGCGAATGGCTAATCAATGACAATCAGGGTATTCATACTATGACAGTCAAAGGGAATTTTACTACAAATAATGCCTCAGCCCTTCGTCAAGCAGCACTGCTAGGACAGGGAATCATTTATGTACCTAAAATATTGGTATCAGCAGATCTTGCTAATGGTGATTTACAAGAAATTTTATCAGGACAAGCAGCCAAACATTTGGGAATATATGCTGTATATCCCTATACAAAACAACAGGCTATAAAAATAAAGCTCTTCATTGAACATCTTCATAAATGCTATCAACAGCATAAGAAGCTATTTTAGCAAGCAAATAAAGTATTTCTAGACACAATGGATATCCCTAAGCAATAAAATGCACTAAAATACATTCATTCTGATTATTATTAGTTCTCATTTATTATGAAAAAGGTTGTGGGTTTTACCCTAATTGAACTGGTTGTTGTGATTGTTATCTTAGGTATTTTAGCAGTCACCGCAGCACCAAAATTCTTAGGTCTACAAGTCGATGCCCGAAATGCAGCTCTGAAAGGGTTAGAAGGAACGCTAAAATCAGCGCTTGGTGTTGGCTATTCAAAAATGGCTATATTAGGGGTTGAAAATAGCTCATACGCAACAAATAGAGCAAGAGGAGATAATGAGAAGGAAAGCTTGGGGATTTTTTCTGTCAATATGTCAATTATTGGTTGTCCTAAAAATAGTACACCAACTTGTGTATTTCAATTTGGCTATCCACAAGATCCATATACTTTTGAACAAATGGTCGAAAACGTTGGCTGGAAAGATTCTGATTCCGGCTGGACCTTCTTTTATGATGATACATCAATCATATTTACATTTTCAAATAATGTAAAAAAAATGAAGATTAATGACGAATACAAAACAGATCTAATACACAAAAATTGCTATCTTAAGTACACACCGCCACTAACAAATAACAGTAGTTACTCTTTACAATTAATAAACTGTAAATAGTTATAAAATGGCAACTTACCTGTACACATAGCACCAAATCAATAGCATTGCATACTATTGCAAAGATCTCTCACTTATTTATCATACAAATATCTTTTAAGTCTGATAAATAGTTAAGGAGTAATCAATGGCTAAAGGTGATATGAGTACAGGTAAAGGCAAACGTCGTCATCATTCATACGGTAACACTCGTCTAACCGAAAAGAATTACAAAAAGCATCATACTATGTAACTGATTGTAATTTCTGCTCTCGCTAATAAAACATCAGTACTAAGCCCAGATGTTATGTTTCTTGGTATCTGGACTTAGTATTTCGCACCTAAAGCGCTCAAAATTAGCATCCAATAAAAACAAAAATATTAAATGCTATTTTCATATTCAACCTAAGCTATATCATTTACTCATAGGCGTTAACCTATCACTTCTATTCCTTTTTTAGGTTGATTTTATGAAAAAGATCAGATATCCATTTGATTTACACGGGCATATCTCTGTACGATTTAAAAAAAATATTACTCCAGTTTTTTTAGAGACATGTGATAATAATAGTGCAGACATATCTATTGATGACTTTGTTGTTAAAGCATTTGAATACGATGCGGAATCACGCTTGTTACAAGTTTCATTACAAAAAGCAATTAATGCAACTGATGTTACTGAGTGTGATAGTGTTATGACGGGAGAAGAATTAGAAAACAATGTGATCAAATTAGATTTAATATATTGCTTATACAACGCAGCAATTATTAGCTCGCATATTTCTTATCCATTGGACGATAGTTCATTCATCAAATCGATCACGGTATCTAAGCCATTGACGCTAAAACTAAATTAATCTCAATAAGCTTGATTTAGGATGAATCAAGCCTATTAAGATCATATCAATTACACTCCAATTTAAATCAATTAGTTTAAATTAATATTTTCGCGCTGATACACAACAGCATTATCATTGATTGTGGTTTGCACTCGTATCTTTTCAATTTTTAATGGATCGATCTTTAACGGATTATCCGATAACACGACAAAGTCAGCTTCTTTTCCAACTTCAATCGAGCCTTTTCTGCCTTCTTCAAAATGTTGGTAAGCGGGCCAAATGGTCATGGCTTTTAACGCCACCAGCGGAGCTACTCGCTCAGTTGGGCCAATAATATCACCAGAACGTGAGCGACGATTCACGGTAGCAGACAATACTCGCATCGAATCAGGTAATGCGACAGGTGCGTCATGGTGAGAAGAAAACTTCATTCCTTGCTGATAAACCGAATTGGTTGGCGAGATAAATTCAGCTCGTTCTGGACCTAATACTGAGTCTCGATGCCAATCGCCCCAATAATACGTATGCATAGGAAATAATGATGGGAAAATATCAAGCTGCTTTAAGCGCACAATTTGATCTTCACGCAATGTTTGACCATGAATCAAAACTGGACGACGATCTTTTTTCCCATATTTGGCTTCGGCTTGTTTAACTGCAGCAATAAAGACATCAATCGCAGCATCACCATTAGCATGAGCTAAAATCTGCCAATTATTTTTATAAGCTTGCTCAACGTATTCAAAGGTTTTTGCATTACTTACCGCCGGATAACCGACATAAGCATCATTTTGACCTTTAGGTGGAACATGATATGGCTGAGTCAACCAAGCAGTCTTTCCTTGCGGAGAACCATCAATGGTCAACTTTGCCCCTCCAATACGGAAATTATTCGTGTAATCTTTACTCAAATAAGGACCTGAAATGGTTTCAGAAGCGATGACTATATCAGGATACACCACCACATCGATTGGGTTACTGCCACGAGCAGAAACAGCCTCCATCACTGGCATAATATTAGGGAACGCTCGACCTTCTTGTCCTGTGGTATAGCCATATTGTGAATAAAGCTCCATCCCAGCCATAAATAACTTTTCGTTATCTTGATCGGTTAGGTTCTCAAGCATTTTTCCAAGTACTAAATAGAAAGCATTTTCTTCTAATGTTCCATTGGGTTCATTAGTGCCCAGTTTACGAACAAATACACCACCTTCAGGATCGACGGTTTCGGCATTAATCCCAGCAAGTTCAAGAGCTTTGGTATTTACTGCGGCCAAGTGACCCGACTGATGAATCGCAATAACAGGTAATTCAGTCGAAACCTTATCAAGATCCTCTGCAGTTGGATGTCGTTGCTCTGCTAATTGTGAATTATCATAACCAAATCCAACAATCCACCCAACTTTATCGGTACGCTCTGGATGTTCTTTATGCCATTGATCTAAGGTAGTAATTAAAGAGTCAATATCTTTGATCTCACCATCAGGCGGAGCTAATAAATTGGCAGATAACGCCTGCATACCCACATTAAAAACATGACCATGAGCATCAACAAAGCCAGGGATCAGTGTCTGCCCATTCAGATCAAAGAGCTCTGTATTAGCATCTTTAAGTTTTAGAATATCTTGCTTATTACCGACCGCTATAATTTTACCGTCTTTAGCGGCAACCGCTTCAACCTGAGGTTGTTTATCGTTGATCGTGACAATATCACCATTCACATAAATCGTGTCGGCAAAAACCGCTGACTCATCTGGCTCATGCTGTTTTTCAGCTTCAATTTGAGTTACCGCTTGAGGTTTTGACTCTTTGACTGCTGTATTTTTCGTTTGATCACAGCCAGAAAGACCTAATATAGAGAATAGAGCGACGGAAAGCGTAGAGAGCTTTAATGGAGTCCCTTTCATGTATTATCCTTAATAATGAAGAAGATACTTATTGCATATTGTGACAATCTTAGCATTAAAGACTGAAAATACTAAAAAAAGTCAGGTCATCAAAAATTTTTTGCAAGTACCCCCTCACTTTTTACCTTTCTGATTTCTAGATAATTTCGGCATATACAGTAAAGAATATCTCTTCATTTTCTTCTCCGTACTCCTTCAGTTTTAGCCACAATACTTGCGTAAAATCAGATGACCGCCTACAATAATCGCAATTAGACGATAAACGATAAACGATAAACGACCATGACAGATCCTTGTAATCGACATTCCTGTAAAGCGTTAACCGCAACAGAAGATCAATTGGCTAAAGAACAAGACTTTGCGTTACAAGCTAAAGCACTAGCGCATCCAGCTCGTGTTCGAATTCTAAATATTTTATTAGAACTGCATAGTTTAAACGGCTGTCTAAACAGCGACCTCGTATCAGAACTGGGGTTAGCGCAATCAACAGTATCTGAGCACTTACGCATATTAAAGCAGGCAGGGTTTATTATCGCAGAGCCTAATCCCCCGAAAGTCTGTTATCGCATCAATCTAACGCAAGTTGAACAATTTAAGCGTTTATTTTCAGCTCTGTTTAATCAATAAGACAATTAAATATACCCAAGTAACCTCAAAATGCGAGGTTACTTTGGTATATATAACGAAGTGGATTTTGCCAGTCCACTTTTCTCTATCGCCAAATTTTTTCAACTAAATTAATCGCAATTCGACGATAAACGAACAAGGTTTTAATTATGAGTACACAACCGCTTCCCACTTCGACAGAAGTATCAGCTCCAGCAAAAATGAGTTTTCTTGACCGTTATCTGACTGTGTGGATTTTTGCTGCTATGGCAATTGGCGTTCTTATTGGAGCAGTATTTCCACAAGTTAGCCATTGGAATGAAGCTATGTCGGTTGGAAATACCAATATCCCATTAGCTATTGGTCTTATTTTAATGATGTACCCGCCTCTCGCTAAAGTTGACTACAGCCTACTGAAAAGTGTCACCAAAGATCGTCAAGCAATGACACTGTCTTTAGTGATGAACTGGATTGTTGGGCCAATCTTAATGTTTGTACTCGCTCTAACTTTTTTAGGTGATCACCCAGGTTACATGGTGGGTATCATTCTCATTGGTTTAGCTCGATGTATTGCAATGGTTCTTGTTTGGAATGACATTGGTGGTGGTAACAAAGAGTATGGTGCCACTTTAGTTGCATTAAACAGTGCATTTCAGATCGTTACATACAGCTTTATGGCTTGGTTATTTATTTCAGTACTGCCACCATACTTTGGATACCAGGGGTTTGCTATCGACATTTCAATGCTTGATATTGCTCATAGTGTTTTGATCTATTTAGGTGTTCCTTTTGCCGCAGGTTTTTTAAGCCGTAAATATTTAGTCAAATTCAAAGGACAAGATTGGTATAACCAAGTATTTATTCCAAAAATTTCACCGATTACGCTCATTGCCTTACTTGGTACCATCATTTTAATGTTTAGCCTAAAAGGTGAAATGATCCTTGAACTGCCAATGGATGTAGTACGCGTTGCAATCCCTCTCGCTATTTACTTTGTGGTTATGTTTTTCGTGAGCTTCTTTGTCGGAAAAAAAATGGGGATCAGCTACGACAAAAATGCTTCTATCGCTTTTACTGCGACAGGCAATAACTTTGAACTCGCTATTGCTGTTTCTATTGCTGTATTTGGTCTTAACTCAGATCAAGCATTCGCCGGTGTTATTGGCCCCTTGATTGAAGTTCCAGTACTCATTGGCTTGGTTAACCTAGCTTTAAGAATGAAGCAAAAATACAACTTAAAGTAATCAACTAGTTTAATATAAAATGATCCCAGCTTTACAGATATACCTTAAAGCTGGGACTGCATTAGGCTTGCCCTTTCATTACGAAAATCTAGCGATAAATGATTTTCTCCCACCATTTATCTCCATATTCGTAATCATAAATTGTGATCCAATCGATATTTTTCTTCCTATTAAGCCAAATCTAAGAAATTTTCCTAGTTTCATTTCTACGACAAAAGGGTATGTTTCGTTCGCATAATTGTTGTACCACGAGTATGAAACTGGAATTTGTTGCTCGTCCTACAACAAGTAATAGATCCCAAAGGAGAAATTATGGAACTGTCCATACTCAAACAAGTGCGTAAACCAACACTTGATCTGCCTGTTTCTGAACGTAAAAAAATGTGGTTTGGCCCATTTATTCGTTCTTACCTTGTAGTTTTTGTTAGCTACATGGTGATGTACTTTATTCGTAAAAACTTCAATATTGCTCAGAACGACCTAATTTCTGATTATGGTATGACCATGACTCAGCTAGGTACTATCGGTTTAGGTTTTTCTATTACTTATGGTATTGGTAAAACTGCACTGAACTACTGGTGTGACGGCAAAAACTCGAAAAACATTCTGCCTCTAGGTCTTCTTCTATCGGGTTTATGTATGCTGGGCTTCGGTCTTGTAATGGGTCCTTCAATGGGTTCGTTCTACATGATGATCGGCCTATATGCACTATCAGGTCTATTCCAAAGTGTGGGTGGTTCAAACTCTTATTCAACCATCACTAAATGGACCAGTAAGAAAAACCGCGGTACGTTCCTAGGTATGTGGAACATTTCCCACAACATTGGTGGTGCAGGTGCTGCTGGTGTAGCTCTATTTGGTGCAAACTACTTCTTTGATGGTAACGTTGCAGGTATGTTTATCGTACCAGCAATTATTGCAATCATTGTTGCATTCATCGGTTTCTTTATGGGTAGTGATAGCCCAGAAGCTTACGGCTTAGGTACAGCAGAAGAACTGTTTGAAGAGCCAGTATCAGAAGAAGATAAAGCAGTTAGCGAAAACCAGATGAGCAAACTGGAAATCTTCAAAAAATACGTTCTATTTAACAAAGTAATCTGGTTATTGTGCTTTGCTAACGTATTCCTATATGTTGTTCGTATCGGTATCGACCAATGGTCAACAGTGTACGGTTACGAAGTTCTTGGCTTTGATAAAGAGACCGCAATTTCTGGCTTTACCATGTTTGAAACAGGTGCCTTAATCGGTACATGTTTATGGGGTTTCTTCTCTGACCTTATTAATGGTCGCCGTGGTCTAGTTGCTTGTATTGCTCTATTAGGTGTAATCGCGACACTTGGTTTTTACCAGCATGCAGATACTATCTTTGCTTATCAAGCATCACTATTTGCACTTGGTTTCTTGGTATTTGGTCCACAGCTTCTAATTGGTGTGGCTGCGGTTGGCTTCGTTCCTAAACAAGGTATTGCGGTAGCTGACGGTATTAAAGGTACATTTGCTTACCTTATCGGTGATAGCTTCGCGAAACTAGGTCTTGGTCTTATTGCAGACGGTACTCCAATCTTCGGTCAAACAGGCTGGTCTGGTACTTTCGTTGCTCTAGATACTGCGGCAATCATCTGTTGTTCAATTATGGCTATTGTTGCCATCTTAGAAGAACGTAAGATTCACCGTGAGAAAAAAGAAAAGAAACTAGCTGAAGCTAACGCATAACTTTCTTTTTAAGATTAAACAAAAATGCCCCGGTAGATTATTATCGGGGCATTTTTTATAGCTGAACATTTTACGACCAAACAATAATTCGATCGCACAATTTCCTGAGCAAAGCCTCTTGGTGAGAGATAATCAATAACCCAATATTACGAGCTTTAACTTCTTGAATAACCGTCTGCCACAACTGTTGCTGAGTAATGCTATCTAGCTGAGCGGTAATCTCATCACAAATCAAAAATTGAGTAGAAGGTACCATGGCTCGTAAGATATTAATTCTCTGCAATTCGCCACCCGATAACTGCCTAGGGTAACGTTCCAGCCATGCTGCGTGAATCTGATAATCGACTAGAAAAGGAATAGTATCTTGCTTTCGATACGCTTCTTTTAGCGATCGAGCGATTGTCCAATGTGGGTCAAAGGTTTTTTCTGGATGCTGCTCAATCCATTGCACAGGATTTGCTTGACCTTTGGGATGTAATGGCACGTTGAGCTCGCCAGCATCCAGTTTTTGATAACCAGCAAGTACAGATGCTAGGGTAGATTTTCCACAGCCACTCTCACCACAAATACCAATAATATCACCTCGCCTTAATACTAAATCAGGCAAAATTATCTCGCGGCTATCAAGCTTAATGACCCCATTTTGCAAATAGATACTTTCAGTCACAACATGACTCCCAGTGTTGCGGTAATGCTTGCCATAGTTGACGAGTATACGACTGACATTGACCCGTTAATATGGCAGAAGGTGTCGTATTATCAACCTGTAGGCCTTTGTTAAGAACCACAATGCGATCAACATAATTGACAAGCAGTTCTAGGTCATGACTGATCACAATAACGCCTTTATGATTTTGCTGGCGTAAACATTGATACAACAACACCGCGTTATCATGGTCAAGACCACAAGCAGGTTCATCGGCTAATAAGAATGGCGTATCTTGAATCAGAGCTAAACACGTCAGAATACGTTTTAGCATTCCTCCAGATAGTTGATATGGATATTGTTCTTTGATACTTAGATCCAATTTTAGTTGTTTTAAGTAACGATCGATATCACCTTGATGACTAGCAAATAAATGTAACTGCTTACCTATGGTTAAATTTGGATTAAGTACACCACTGTGCTGAGCAATTAACGCAGTCTGTTTGGGAATATCATCCATAAATTCAATGGAGCCAGTATGAGCAAAACTGCTTGGTAGTGTTCCCTGAATAGCTTGAAAGAGAATACTTTTCCCACTACCACTTGCACCAATTAAACCAACCAGCTCTCCTTTATCCACCGACAAATTGAAATTATCAAGCAGTACCTGTTCTGATGATTTTATCGATAAATTCTTAATCGTTAGCATAATGTGTTACCTGCTGGGTCATTACCCTACCTGCTTTTGCTAGAATTAAAACAATCAAGATGAGAAGAACCCCAGGTAATAAGCCAAGCCACCAATACCCAAGCATTAAATAGCGATTGGATTCAGAAAGCATTCCTCCCAAAGTAGGTTGAGATGGTTCTAATCCAAATCCGAGAAAAGTCAGTGCTGCAATATGCATTAATATGTGAGGAAACAATAAAATCAGACCAATAACCCATTGCGCACTGATATAGGGGAAGCCATGTTTACAAAGAGCCATAAAACGAGATGAACCAAATTGTTCCGCATGCAATACGTAACGACTGCGACCAATGGTTTTCATCTCTTGCAAAAGTAGCTGAGTTAAGCGCGGCCAGTGGCTCAGAGTAACAGCCCAAATAATGGCATTTGCATCCGAGCCAAAACACAAAGTGAGTAGTATCAAAAGTAAAATATGGGGTAAAGCCAGAAAAGTATCTATCGCCCAACGCACCGTTTGATATAAACCGTGAGAGCTATTTCCTAACACCGCCAAAAACAGAGCAAAAAGCCCAGTAAATAACGCCGAGCTTAAACCAACTCGCACACTGCATGCTAGTGCTTGGACACTTCTTAAAAAGACATCTCGCCCCAACCAATCAGTTCCAAACCAATACGTTAATGATGGCGACTGTAGACGCTCAGTTAAGTGCAAATCAATATTAGGAATAAAGTAAGGTACAATGATCGCCCCGGCCATTAAACCCAATATCAACCCAATTAATTTTATCCATTGCAGCTTCATAATAAATTAGCTCGGCAACTGGGCATCAATCGATACTGTAAAAAACATGCAAACAAATTCCCCATTAACACCAGCCCAGCAGCAAAGCAGGTTAACGCTGCTAATAAGGCGACATCACTAGCCAAACAAGCTTGCAAGAAAACATGCCCTAACCCAGGGTAGTTAAAAACCGTTTCAATCATAACTGATCCACTGATCAACTCAGCAA
Source organism: Photobacterium damselae subsp. damselae (assembly GCF_038086725.1). Classification (NCBI taxonomy): domain Bacteria; kingdom Pseudomonadati; phylum Pseudomonadota; class Gammaproteobacteria; order Vibrionales; family Vibrionaceae; genus Photobacterium; species Photobacterium damselae. Next base: position 1,139,791 of record NZ_CP146971.1, on the reverse strand, counting down.
GAGATGTGAGTTGCAGTAATAGCGCAGGGGTAAAGCTATTAGGGTAAATGTAAAATCGAACTAAATGGGCAAAGGGCAGTTGGTGGGCCTTAGCGTACTGAATATAATCACTTTGTAATACCGCAACGGTTTTCTCTCTGGTATGGAGATAAATATTGGGTATAGAAGTAAATACCAAGGTCACCAAAGGTAACACTAAGCTTAGACTGACTATGCTTGAGCCCTCTTCAAGACGAGCCAAAGGTAGCCATTGTAACTTAATGGCGAATAGCGATAAAAAAACTAGCCCTAACCAAAAGCTTGGAATACTACTAACACACCAAGCGATTCGACATAACCATTTATCCACAACTGAGTCTTGATAATAGGCACTTACAACGCCAAGACTGTAACCTAATATCAAAATCAGTAACCAACTTAACCCCATTAAAACTAAAGAGTGAGGTAAATAATGGCCAATCACGTCACTAACAGATTGTTGAAATAAGTTTGAATACCCGCCGCCATGGAGCAGAACGTCCTCTCCCCAGAGAAGAAGACGTTCAAAGTACCCTTGATTAGCACCAAGATGCTCTGCGATTAATTGCTTTTGCTCAACGGAGACCGAAGCAACGTTCCCGCCAAGAAACTGATTAACAGGATCTAATGGAGAAAACTTGATAATAATAAAAACCAGAGCAATCACAGCACAAAATTGGGCCATGCTATGAAGCAGAGTTTGTTTCCACCAGCATTGGTTCATTACTGACACGTCCAGCGCCATTGCTCAATATTTTCAGTAATAGGCCAACCGTGACCATGAGGTTCGGTGATCGGCTGACCAAGATCTAAACACGTTGATGCTGCATAAAGATGTTGAAGGTTAACCAACCATGTCCATGGCTGATCTTTCACGATTTGTTTTTCAGCAGCAAGCCAAAATGGTAGAGATGCCTGCCATGACGTTGCCTGTAGCGCTTTATCAATATCGTTATCAACCACTGAATTTTTATACTGACCTGAATTATAGAAATCAACGGCAGCATAATCGGAATGATACAAATAGCGAACTTCATTAGCAGAATGGCTACCAAACCCCATTAATACAGGGTTTTCAAGCATCTTACCAGCAATCGTATCCCAATCAGCCCCTTTTACTGACATTGAAATCCCTAAAGGCTTGACCATCTGAGCAACGGTTAATGCTAACTGCTCACGTACACTGTCGCCGGCTTTATAATATAAAGTCATTACAGCAGGAACACCCTCTTTTTCTCGAAGGCCAGAATTAGCGTTCACCTTCCACCCAGCTTTATCTAGCAAGGATTGAGCTGCTGCTATTGCGAAGGAGTTATCAAGAGGCTGTTTTCTATCGGCAGCGGGTAATCCCCAAGGCATATTATCAGCAACAGAGTAAGCCGGACGGGCAAAGCCATCCATAACTGTATCAACGATAAGTTGTTTATCAATCACCATATCAACTGCTTCACGAATAGCTAAAGAGGAAGAGACCCGATTGCCCTTCTCAGTTTTTGATGGTTGATTCATTGGCCATACAACACCACGGTTATCGACACTAGGAACTTGCCATAAGCGATAATCGACCGGTAGTACTTTAGCAAACTGTTGCGGAATGGCCGCTAACTGAACTTGCTTAGTTTTAAGTAAGCCATAGCGAGTTTCTTCACTAGCAAACACCAACACTAGGTGTTCGAATTGAGGTTGCTTACCATAATAAAATGGATTTTTTTCTAGTCGAGCAAACTGCCCTTGTTGCCAAGATTGAAGAATATAAGGGCCAGAACCGACAGGATGACGGCCATAGCTATTTGTATGTTCTTTAGTATCAGTAACATATTCTTTTTCAGGGACAATACCAATAGCCGAAAAGTGATCAAGAAAAGTGATATTAGGCTTGGTTAAATGAAATTCAATATGGGTTGGGTCAAGAACCGTGATCGATTCTAAATCTGTCAAATCATGACTGCTTAACGCTTGTTTAGCCTGATTAAATGTAAAAGCGACATCTTTTGCTGTTAGAGGTTGTCCGTTGGAAAATTTAACTTCATTTCGTAGCTCAACCGACCATGTTTTTCTATCATGTGAAAGCGTCCAGTCCTTAGCTAAATCCCCTACAAATTCAAGCTGTTGATTTCGTTTTAATAATGTAGATTGGAATAGCGGATTACCGTATTTCCCCCAGCCCATTATAGGATCGAACCCTGCGGTAGGTTCGTCACCTAAAGCAACATACAAGGTATCTGGTACTTGTGCATGAACTGAAATAGAGACCGATAAGGATAGCGAAAGAAAACAAGATGTTAATATTTTTTGCATAAATAATGTTCACTATTATTAGAGAGCAAATACACTATTCGTAATCCATTTTTTCTGCAACTTAAATTTCAAATAGCATTACATTATAGATAATATTTAATTGATGAAATATATGTTTCCACAATTTACAAAATAAACTTCATCGCATTCTTATATTCCTATTATTTCTTATCACTCTTTTAAGTTTTTAAATTAACGCTCAATTTAAAATATTAAAACTTAAAATTTAAGCGAATAACTAAAATATACCACAATCACATAAACAATTAAATATTACAAATCATTACCACTGAAAATTTTGAGCGTATTTTTACATTCAATAGTAAAAATCTTTATTGCCTAACCATAAAACTCGGTCTATCATCGCGCCATCAAATACAGGATTATAAATATAATTATTATTAGCTTTTTATTATAAAACTATTACTTATCTTTGTTGGCTTATTTCTATTTTAGCAATATTAATTATTGCAATAATTTCCTTTATTAAACTAATTATGTCGTAAAGGCAGAGGTTTATATGCCTGAAAGTTCCAACTCAAACTTGGGTTGGCTTGCAGAACTTTTTCTGCGCTATGAACAACGTCGAGGAATGACTCGTCTTGTCGAAAGGAAGCAAATAGGACCATTAGCTGTACAACGGCCATTTTATCCAGAAAATGGAATTTCTCATACGTATTTACTGCATCCCCCTGGTGGTGTAGTGGGTGGCGATCAGATACATATCAATGTCGAAATTGGTCCCGATTGCCACTCACTACTCACAACCCCTGGAGCAACAAAGTTTTATCGAAGCACTGGAGTTACCGCGACACAAAAACAGACACTTATAGTTAAAGACAATGGTATTTTAGAGTGGCTTCCTCAAGAGAATATTTTCTTTCCTAATAGCCACTGTGATTTAAATACTCACGTTATATTAACATCAGCAGCGAAGTTTATTGGCTGGGAAATTCAATGCTTTGGTCGGCCAACACTTAATGAAGTCTTTTCATCAGGTCAAATCAGGTGCTCAACCCGAATTGAGTTAGATAATCAACTTATCTCTCTTGAATCACTTTATTTAGAACAGTTGGACCCAGATAAACAATCTGCAGGTATGCGACAGTATCCAATGATAGGAACACTCTATATCTATCCATATAGTGAAGATTTAAAAATCGAGCTTCAAAACACATTGTCTCTTTATCAGCAGCGATGTAATGAAGCATTAGAGTATGGATTGACAGATATAGACGGACTGATTGCCATTCGATTATTAGGTAAACATACCGAACCTATGATGGGTTGCTTTGTTGAAGTATGGAAAAGAACTCGTCTCCACTGGTTTGGCGTTGAGCCTACAGTGCCAAGAATTTGGGCAACCTAAATAGAGCGTTGCTTAGGAGATATTATGGAATTAACACCAAGAGAAAAAGATAAGTTATTACTGTTCACTGCAGGCCTTGTCGCCGAGCGTCGAAAAGAACGTGGCTTGAAATTAAATTACCCTGAATCTATTGCCCTTATAAGTTGCGCCATTATGGAAGGTGCTCGTGATGGAAAAACGGTTGCAGAGCTAATGAACTTTGGCCGAACAATATTGACTGCAGATGATGTTATGGAAGGTATTCCTGAAATGATCCCAAATATTCAGGTTGAATGTACGTTTCCAGATGGAACCAAACTTGTCTCAATTCACGAGCCAATTATATAGGAAAGAAAAATGATTCCAGGCGAAGTGATTATTAACCAAGAATTAGGTGATATTGCGCTTAATATCGGTCGAATGGTTATGACAATTCGAGTTTCTAATAGTGGAGACCGTCCAGTACAAGTTGGCTCTCATTACCATTTTTATGAAGTTAATCCGTTTCTAATTTTTGAACGAGAGCTAACAAAAGGCTATCGACTCAATATTCCCGCGGGTATGGCTGTTCGTTTTGAACCAGGCCAACGCCGTACGGTTGAGTTGGTGAAATTTGGTGGAAAACGTGAAATATATGGCTTTCATGGTGAAATCATGGGCGAGGTAAAATAACAATGGCAAACATTTCTCGTCAAGCTTATTCCGATATGTTTGGTCCAACGGTGGGTGACCGCGTTCGCTTAGCCGATACTGAGTTGCTACTAGAAGTTGAGCGCGACTTCACAACATATGGTGAAGAAGTCAAATTTGGCGGCGGTAAAGTTATTCGTGATGGTATGGGCCAGAGCCAAGTCACCAGTGAACATTGTGTTGATGTACTCATTACAAATGCTCTTATTATCGATCACTGGGGTATTGTAAAAGCGGATATCGGTATTAAAGACGGTCGTATATCCGGAATAGGTAAAGCGGGTAACCCAGACGTCCAGCCTAATGTTGATATTGTTATCGGTCCCGGTACAGAAGTTGTGGCAGGCGAAGGCAAGATCGTAACAGCTGGAGGAATCGATACTCACATTCATTTTATCTGTCCTCAACAAGCCGAAGAAGGATTATGTTCTGGCTTAACAACCTTTATCGGTGGCGGAACCGGTCCAGTGGCGGGTTCCAATGCAACAACCGTGACACCAGGGGTCTGGAATATGTCACGAATGCTGGAAGCCGTTGATGACTTACCGATTAATGTGGGTTTATTTGGTAAAGGTTGTGTCAGTAAACCAGAAGCATTACGAGAGCAAATTGAAGCTGGAGCTGTTGGTTTAAAACTGCATGAAGATTGGGGTGCAACGCCCGCTGCTATTAATAACTGTATGAATGTGGCAGATGAGATGGATATTCAAGTTGCTATCCACTCAGACACCTTAAATGAAGGCGGATTTTACGAAGAAACGGTTAAAGCCATTGGTGATCGTGTTATCCACGTATTCCATACCGAAGGCGCTGGCGGTGGACATGCGCCAGATGTGATCAAATCGGTGGGTGAACATAATATCTTACCGGCATCAACAAACCCAACAATGCCTTACACCATCAATACTGTCGATGAGCATTTGGATATGTTGATGGTTTGTCATCATTTGGACCCATCAATACCAGAAGATGTAGCTTTTGCTGAATCTCGTATTCGTAGAGAAACCATTGCAGCCGAAGATATTCTGCATGATCTTGGTGCAATTTCAGTGATGTCATCAGATTCTCAAGCAATGGGCCGTGTTGGAGAAGTCATTACTCGTACTTGGCAATGTGCCAATAAGATGAAGCTTCAGCGAGGTTCATTAGAAGGTGATACTCCATTTAGTGATAACACCCGAATCAAACGCTACATTGCTAAATATACGATCAATCCAGCTATTGCTCATGGTATTTCTCACGAAGTGGGTTCTCTAGAAGTGGGTAAACTGGCAGATATCGTTTTATGGGATCCTGCTTTCTTTGGTGTCAAACCCGCTCTAATTTTGAAATGTGGTTTAGTTGCCTATGCCCCTATGGGTGATATCAATGCAGCAATTCCAACGCCACAACCCGTACATTATCGTCCTATGTACGCATGTTATGGCAAAGCGATGTACAGCTCATCCATGATTTTTATGTCTCAAGCAGGGATAGATAACGGTGTCCCAGAACAATTGAACTTAAAGAGTCGTATCGGTCGAGTTCATGGTTGTCGAAATATTTCGAAAAAAGACATGATTCATAATAGTTATACCCCACATATTGAATTGGACTCTCAAACTTATGAAGTCAAAGCAGATGGGATTCCTTTAACTTGTGAGCCAGCCACAGAGCTGCCTATGGCACAACGTTACTTCTTGTTTTAATGGTAGGTAAATAGAAGATGCTTCAATTTATTACACTGATCGAACCGGATCATAGTACTGATACTCAGGCGGATTATCAGATTTGCTTAACCATGGATGAACGAACCAAAAGCCGACTTAAAGTAACACTCAGCAATGGTCTGGCTGCTGGTCTTTTTCTCCCAAGAGGAACCATCTTAAAAGAAGGTGATGTGGTTGTTGCAGAAAGTGGTGAAACAGCCATTATCATTGCGGCGAAAGAGACCGTCTCAACTGTTATTACTGAAGACCCATTATTACTTGCTCGCGTCTGTTATCACTTAGGTAATCGTCATGTACCGCTACAAGTAGAACAAGGCTGGTGCCGTTACCAACATGATCATGTTCTTGATGATATGGTTCGAGGCCTAGGTGCTCAGGTTATTGTTGCACAAGAAAAATATCAACCAGAACCTGGTGCTTATGGCGGTACTACCGGTAGTCATCATCACCATTAACTATTTAGAATTTTTGTTGTGAGTTTTTTATGTTGGCAGATCTGCGGTTATATCAACTCATCAGCCCTTCTCTACCAGTGGGATCTTTCACTTATTCACAAGGGTTAGAATGGGCTATAGAGTGCGGTTGGATATCCGATCCTCAGACACTCAAGCAGTGGTTAACTCAGCAGTTACTCGACAGTATTGCAACGCTTGAGTTACCTGTACTCTATAAAATGATTGATGCTCTTACAAAAGGGAAAACTCAACAAGCCCAAGAGTGGAGCCAATTAATTGTTGCAAGTCGAGAAACAAAAGAACTGAGAGCTGAAGAGCGTCAACGTGGATATGCCTTTGCTCAACTATTGCCTAAATTAGGAATTGAACTATCAGAAGAAGAGTTAGCAATGGTAAAGCAGACACAAATCGCTGCTTTTGCCTTAGCGGGTATTCACTGGAAAATTCCTAATCATCAACTGGCTAAAGGTTATCTGTGGGCCTGGCTTGAAAACGCCGTTATGGCTGGAGTCAAACTAGTCCCCCTTGGTCAGACGGCTGGGCAACAGTTAATTTTTGAATTAGCAGAGATGATTCCAATAGCGTTAGAGAAAAGTTTAACGTGGCCCGACAATAACATTGGCAGTTTTACTCCAGCTCAAGTTATTGCGAGTTGCCGACATGAAACTCAATACACTCGATTATTCCGTTCATAAGGATTCAAACTGATGCAAAATTATAAACAGCCCTTAAGAATAGGGGTTGGTGGCCCTGTCGGTTCAGGCAAAACTGCGCTGTTAGAAGTTCTGTGTAAAGCACTGCGAGATCGCTTCCAGATTGCGGTCGTTACAAATGACATTTATACGCAAGAAGATGCAAAAATTCTAACACGAGCAGAAGCATTAGATGCAGATCGTATTATTGGTGTCGAAACCGGAGGTTGTCCTCACACCGCAATTCGTGAAGATGCATCAATGAACTTAGCGGCAGTTGAAGAGTTGGCTATGCGCCATAAAAACTTAGATGTCGTATTCGTTGAAAGTGGTGGCGACAACCTTAGTGCAACATTTAGTCCAGAGCTAGCTGATCTTACAATTTATGTTATTGATGTTGCCGAAGGTGAAAAAATTCCACGTAAAGGTGGTCCAGGTATTACGCGCTCAGATCTTTTAGTGATCAATAAAATCGATCTGGCACCTTACGTTGGGGCATCGCTAGAAGTTATGGAAGCCGATACCGCGAGAATGCGACCAGAAAAACCGTACGTCTTTACTAACCTAAAAGAAGGTAAAGGCCTTGATAAGATCATCGATTTTATCGTTGATCGCGGTATGCTCGAAGTGCAATAACCCTATTTATTATAATAATATTGCTATTTTATTTGGAGAAGGAGTAGGTCCCCTTCTCCCTTTTTATTCGCTCGAAACAAAATTATCGTTTATTCTACCTTTTATGATTTACGATGATGAAAGTTATGATGCTCAATCCTATTTGGCTAAAAACCTTTACGACTCTTATTGATACCGGTCACTTCACAAAAACAGCTCAAAAGTTATTTATGACTCAACCAGGTGTTAGTCAGCATATAAAAAAACTTGAAGAGTATTGTGGCTACCCGCTGATAATTAGAGAGAAAAAAAGTTTTGAGCTTACCGAACAAGGAAGATTGGTTTATCAGTACAGCCAACAACTTGAAAAAAATGAGCAAACATTACTCGATCAACTGGGTTCCGATGACCCTTTCTGCGGTACTTGTTCTATTGCCTGCTCTGGCTCTCTCGCTTTAAGTTTGTATCCAGCTCTACTTCATGTTCAATCTCAACATCCACAGTTAAATATACACATTGAAGCTGCACCAAATCATAAGATTTTGCACGAAATAACCTCCGGGGATATTGAACTTGGAATCGTTACTCAACAACCGAATTCTGGCTTGTTTGATTTTAAAACGGTTGGATTTGAAAACCTTTATTTGATCGTCCCCCACAGAGCACAAACGACAATTACTCCTGATGATTTATTATCTTTAGGTTTAATTGATCATCCAGATGCCCAACTCTACTTATCAATGTTTTTCACTCAATGTGGTGATAAAAAATTAGCAGAAATGGATACGAGCACTTTGCCAGTATCAAGTTATATCAATCAACTAAGCCAAATATTACTGCCTATTGCAATGGGACTTGGCTTTACGGTTCTGCCGAAAAGTGCTGTAGATCAATTTACAAGCAAAGATAAACTGACGGTTATCCAGACCCCACAAACAGTTAGCGAAACCTTATACTTAGTAAAGAAAAAACATCGAGTATTAGGTGCTCGTTATCGCACAATAGAAAAAGTTATCACAGAGCTATTCAATCAAGCTTAAACAACACGATGACATAGCGAAAGATTGTGTTCTAGAGGAAATCATTAAACAGAAAAGCTGTTTTGAACAAAAAGAGATACAAAAAAGCCTCAACATTTCTGCTGAGGCTTCGTTGTAGTGGCGGAGCGGACGGGACTCGAACCCGCGACCCCCGGCGTGACAGGCCGGTATTCTAACCAACTGAACTACCGCTCCAATTCTTTACTTAAGCTCGGAAAACCAAACTTAAAGAATAAGTGGCGGAGGGATAGGGATTTGAACCCTAGATACGCTACAAACGTATGCCGGTTTTCAAGTTTGATTGTTTAAGTGTTGTTATGTATTATTTTTCAATGCGTTACCGCTTTTTATCAAGTCGTGTAAACACAAAACTAAACAAATCAAGGTGTTAAAAATGGCTAAAAATGGACAAAAAAGCGAGTATCACAAGCTCAAAGACGGGTTAGCAATTCGAAAAGTTCCACAGTCAAAAAATTATGGTATTTACTTAAAGTTTCCAAACCAAAAACCTCTTCAGTTTTCGCTAAGAACTGACGATTATGACGAAGCGGTAGAAAAAGCAATGGAAGAATATTACTTCAATAAAATGCTTTTAAGCCGTGGCGAAAAAATCCGCCAACCAAAGCAAAAATCAACAGTTCACAAAATCATTGATGAACTGATCAAAGTCCACGAAAAAAATCAAGATGCTTTAAAAATTGACGGAAAAGAGAAAAAACACGAAACACACATAAGAATCTTTAAACGTATCAAGCAATTTTACAAAGAAGACTTGAATCCGTCAGGTCTTGAAATGCCTTTAATCCGTGCTTATTTTGAAGAAAATCAACCGTTTTCAACTACTCAACTACGAGTTACAAAGTATTGTTTTAATGAGATTTTTGATCGAAGCGTAGAGAAAAAACTCATTACTAAAAATGACGTTGTTGACTTGAAAAAAATCAAGCCAAGTAAGAAACCCGAAAGCAGAAAAGATCATTTCACATACTCAGAGTTTTCGAAAGTAGTAGTCCACGCTATAAACGAATGCAGAAACGCACACGGAAAAGGACAACACACTCAGAGAATGGCAATTCTTTACTCGTCATTTCTTTTTTATTCGGGCGTTCGGGCTGGATCTGAAGCTCTTGGCATAACTTGGGGAGACTTGAACTTTTCAGATTTTGGGGATCTGTATTGCACCGTTCGAGAAGGGAAAACGAAGAACTACACAAGAAATAATAGAAACGTCATTCTTGATCATTTTGCAGAAGAGACAATCCATTCAGTTGTTGCTTTGAAGTTCCCAAAATTGGCGCAAAAATTCACGAAAAAAGAAGCGGTGTTGTTTCTCAAAAACAACAAAGCAGGAGTAACAATTTTTTCAACCAATTTCAGCCAAAAACCCACATATCCAAAGATTTTTAAGAAGTGGATCGATGAGTTAAAAGACACAAAAACACTATCAAAATCAAAGGATTTGACGCTTTATAGTTTGCGCCATAGCTATATTACAATAGCTTTGGAAAACAACGTTCCGATCCCTCTCATAGCTGAAAATGCAGGAACAAGCGGATCTATGATTGAAAGACACTATTCACACATAACTGTTCTAACTCCAGAAGCTCGAAAAGCTCTTTTGAGAGATAAGATTATGTTTGAAAATGGGGAAAAAATGGAAAAGACACAAGCGGAAAAACGCAAGGTTATTGATAACCTTATCGACAATTTCGATGCGTGATTTGTGTATAGTCGTATAAGTCGAAAACCTTGTTTTCTCCTGCGCTGAAAAAAGCCCGATATACAAAGCATTTTTAAAAAGTGTTGTGTTTGTCGGGTTATGTCACAAGGGACAAATCCAACAGTTTTGGTTATCGATCAAACGGACAAATCCAACATTTCTTGATTAAAAGTGATATTGCTATTTTTAAGCGTTTGATTCAAAAATAATAGTGTAAGCGTTGTTTATGTAAGTTTATTGTTTTGATAGTGTTCTTAGTTGATAATTGCAATTAAGAGATTTAAACAAAGATAGGTTTTGATTGATTTTTAATTTTCAAAAAACGATAGGCACAACAAAGAAACGAGACAAGCAGCAACAACACACAAGGCGGATAAATCCTTATATATCAAGGTTTTTAGTGTTGTAAATCTGAAAAATTGAGTTGTTGAAGTGTTGCGGTAAAAATTAGGGTATACCCCTAAATGGTCTAAATTGAAAAATCAAACGATTGGTTTTTCTATTAAAAATATTGCATATAATCACTAGAAAAGAAAAGTGTAAAAATTGAAATTAAAAATCCTTATTTATAGGGCTTTTTTAGGTGTTGAGTTGTTAAAATATGCACTTGAATTACTTTAAAGCATTAGATTGCTATATTTATACATTATCTATATTTCCAATTATATAGTAATTTACATAACGACATTTTCAAAAATATCGAAACATCAAAACTGTTGGATTTGTCGGTTGTGACCATGAAAGAAAAATTGTTGGATTTGTCGCAATCCATGCCAAACAATTCAGAGCTTAAAAAAGTTGGATTTGTCCAACTTTTGATTAGAAATCCTTTTATTTAAATGAAAAAAAACGCCCTATTGAACGTTAAAAAATTAATAAAATCAGTTAATTACATAGACGTATACAAATCAAACATATCATTAATTTCTTCAAAATCTGTTTCGTCGTAACCGTAGAAATCAAGCGTTACAGTCTTTGAATAAGTTTTGTTGTTGAGCTTGTAAGTGACTGTAAAATCACGCTTTCCAAGTCGTTTGGGTGGTTCTACAAACGTTTCTGTAAGAGTTATTTGAGCAGGGTTTTTAAGAGCAACAAAACGACTATTAAAATAGCTGTATCGTCTACCGTTCGCAATTAAAAACTTTTCTGTGTCTATCCTAAATTCGTGTTTAGTAAACATTTTGTTTCCACAAGTCGCTAAAACTTCTGTGATAATGTCTGAAAACTCACGATTATTGATAGTCAAACCGTCAAAATGATCTTTAAAAGATTTTTTAAACTCTTTGTTATTCGTTAGTTTTTTAAGACGTTGACGACTGTTTAAAGAAAGCTTTTTAGTGTCCAGAAATAGCGGTTTTTCTGGCATTGAAAAATCCCTCAATTTCTTAATTCCAAGTTTTCCAAATCGCCAGCCAAATGAATAATACGGAATAGCTTTAATTTCTAATTCTTTAATAAAGTTTTTATATGTTAAATAGTTTTCAATATTTTCTTGATTATCTTCGAAAATTGAGAAACTAGATATGCAACAATTATTTGTTTTAATGTTTGAATATTTGATTTTATTATCAGAAACTGTCTTTTTTACTTCTTCCAAGTCTTGTAAATATGAGTTACAAACTCTGTCAGTAAGTTCATTTGTAATTTCTCTCATATCAAAAACGTTAATTTTATACAAACGTCTAATTTCTGTTTTTGTCTGATTAAAATGTATTTTGTTATCTTTTATTTCATAATTCACTTCGAACCTCTCTTATTTGATCTTAATTATTTAATTACCATTTAATTTTTAACTTGTCAAATAAAAACATTGGGTTTGTCTAATTGTTTTTTATTTTAAAATAAGAGAAATAAAAAATAAGTATTGGATTTGTCGGTTGGGGTTGCATACGGTAAGGTTTATTAATATCAAAGTTGTGATATATAAATAATAAAGAGAAGAAGGAATTAGAGATAATGAAGATTAAAATAATAACTTTGATTTTGTGTTGTTTCACAGCGTTTTTTTCAACTGCGAAGACACATACACAGATCAAAGGAAAAATGTATAATATTTACTATTATTCAACGACTTACAACGATGGTAAGATTTTTACGAGTTGTTTTTATGGCTACCCAAATAATCCATTTACGAATAAAGGAAGTAATTGGTTGTCGCTTGGTGATCGTAATTACTATGGGTTGAGAAGTAGAGATATTAAAATCTGTGAAGAAATGCTTGATTCAACGCATAGATATAAATAAAGTAGATTAGATTTAAAATACATATTGACTTCAAGAAATAAATAATATATAAATAGTTCAAGATTACTTAATAAATCTTCAAGGATTGACGTTTTAAAAATAAAATGACTTTGTAACAAGTAAACATAAAACTAAGTAATCAAAAAAACACAACTCTTAAGTTGTGTTTTTTGGTTTAGGTTCTTCGTTTTTTTGTTTTGATTGAATACTTTCTATTTCTTTTCTAAGTTCTTCAAGAACTCGTTGTTCTTCGCTTTTCCAATCAAAAAATTTTGTTTCTACCATAGTTTTAAATTCCTTTTCGTGCGTTGTTTTTTGTTTGTTGGTTCTGGTTCGTCAGGGGGAAAAATTGGATCGTTTTGAGCTTCGAAACTGCAAGATTTTTCTACAGACATACCAAAACTTTCTTTGAGTTCTTGATCTGAAACTTGATCAGAAAGAAAATAGTTTTTAACGTGTTCAATTTCAAAATCGTTAAGTTTGCGATCTCCAAGAGCTTCTTTAAGCTCGTTAAGCATTAAACCTTCAAAACTACGGTTTTCAGAAAGTGAAATATCCGTAATAGAAGCTGTTTTTTTATGCTTATACCAGTATTTAATTTTGTTCTTTATATACTCTTTATTGTTTGAACTTACTTGAACCGATTGCCAGCCGTTTTTAACTTGCTCTTTTGTCATTAAATCAAGACTTTTACTATCTGACTTACAGACCATTTGACCATTTTTAAATTGTTTAAAAACAAAGTTATTTTTATCATTATCAAGATAAAAATATGTGTTTCCGTGCTCGTCATCCCATTTTAACAAGCCAGAACTTCTAATTTTCTTCTGTTTGGGGTTTCTTTCGCTGTTGGCGTGTAGTAGTTCTAGACGTTCAAAAAAGTCCTTAAATTGCTCTAAAAAGCTTTGTGTTGTTAAATCTGGACCGTTGAAGTCGTCGATTTTGAAAGACTTGATAAGTTTGTTCTTGTCGTTATTCACGTTGAACACTAGATTTTTATTCTTGTCTAGAACCGTTTGAATGCTCGATTTTTGAAGAATATTGAAAAACTCGTTTGAGTTTTTAGACTGGTTCAGATTGTAGATTATGAATTGAGTTACTAGTTTTAATAGCTCTAATTCACTCATTTTTGAGTCATATTTAAATGATTTCATAGTTAACCTCTCTTTTGTTTGAAGTAAAAAGTTTGAACTCTTATAACTACATACAAACACAAATATTAAAATATCAAAGTATTTAGATCTAGAATGTTTATTTTTGTTAATAGATAAAAGGTTTAAAAATTGCAATTTCAGAATATGAGCTTGCGATTTAATACAAGCGTCAAAAACTCCATAGAGTTTTTTCTACGCACAAACATTTTCGACGAAGGAGAACAGACACATCTCAAAGTGAACGAGTTTCACTATCTATATATAAAGTCTTTTATTATAAAGTCTCTTATTATAGGGGGTGGTAAGTCGGTATTGGAGGGGGAGTAATTCGGTATTCAAGGGGGAGTATTTCGGAGGTATAACGATATTGAATACAATTGTTTTTATAATTAGACTTGATTTAATTTATTTTAATGATATTCGTATAGTTAGAAAAGAAAAAAGAGCACTTTATAAAGCACTCTATTTTTTGAAAGCAAGGAGACAAACCCTTTTATCGATAGTTAAATATTCCACTAGATAACTATAAATAAAATAACGTGAGTATTAATTTTTGTCAATACCATTTAGTGAGTCTCTATTAAATTTTTTAAGGAGACTTTTTAATGTCAAAAATATACAAAGTAAGAACACCAAGAACAACTACAATTCAAAGCACAGAAGCAAACACTTATAACTACTATTACAGTGATATTTCACTAACCGCTAAAAAGCTTTTCTTTATATTGATCGGAAATGCTCAATATTCATATTTAGACAATAATCAAGAAAATAATTACAAAATCAAAGTTAGCAAGATTAAAAAACTCTTTAATAATTCAAAAAAAGGTTTTGACTTTTTTCTTGAACACTTAAACGAAATGGAAACTTCAAACAAAATCTTGATCAAATCAATCAGAAGAAAAGAGATCGAATACTCGATTATCGAACATAACGATTTAATCATACCAAGGCAAGATACTAGCGAAATTGACACGTATTTTAATGTTTACGACATTATAAAGTGCAGAAGTGAATTGAGTTTATTTTTAACTATAACTGGTTCTAGATTAAGAACGAGTAAACATAATTACAGAATTAACATAAAAACCATTTTCAACCTAATGAACTTAAAACAATCTACAAAAAACGAAAGAAAAGAGTCAAAAAAGTTAATAATGAACATTTTGAAAAATGAAAAAAATGGATTTGATTTTGAATATAACGATTATTGTTTTAGTTACTCGTTGAAACCACTTGAAGCACAAGAAAAAGAAGAAGTTACAACGAAAAAAGAAGAGAAAGCAGAAACACAGCCAGCAGTAGCGAAAGCGACAGAAAACGAACTAGAAAGCACAGAGAGCAGCGAAAAAGGTTTTAATGGGCTGAGTGCTTGGCAACAAGCTTTGAAACGTCCTGAAATTGATTTTGAGCGAGAAGCGGAAACGATTTTTGATAATGAAAAGACAGAAGAAGAATTGTTAGACGAGTTAGATTTTTAAAGCTTTGTTTTTGTCTTTCTTGTTCTTGTCTTTTTTCTTCTTCAAGACAGAAGTAAAGACTTGCTTATTCGAGCTATGAAGCGGTTTTTTGTTCGCTGCTTGATACTGACTCGCTAACTCATTGCTTTGATTTTTAAACTTGTTGAGCAATCTCTCACGCTCTTTTTTCTGTGCTTCGTCAGTCGGTTCAAACTCTTTATAAGCTCTTGATAGAATTTCGTCAGAAGCTTGATTTTTCTTTAACGTATTGAACAAATGTACTTTCTCTTTCTGACTTAACAAGTCTTTGTTATCGCTTAAAAAGTTAGTGATTTTATAAGCATTTTCCTTGTCAATCCAAGCTTTTGGAAGCTTGGCGGTAGTCAAATCAAAACCTTTTTCAAGCATTTCTTGATACTTTTCTTCACTCGGTTTTGTGAGATTTGAAAACCAACCAACCGATTTTTTATTATCCAAATCAATCGCTTTTTTCGTTGATTTTGTCGTTTTATTTGGTTCGTCATTAACAAAACTAGACTCTTCAACTAAAGCTTTTTCAAGATCTCTTTCAGCTCGTTTTTGTTTTAAACTTTCTTTCTCTTTTAGCTCTCGGTAGTCGTCAACAAATAACTTAAAAATCCCGTCTTTATTCTCGTTTTCTGCTCGTTTTTTCGCTTGAACTTCGTCATAGTAATCCATCATTTGTTTCTGATATTGTTGGATTTTTTTAGTTTCAGCGTCTGCAAACTTATCAACCTCGTTCGATTTACTTGGTAGAGTTGAAGAAGGTGCTTTTGACGGCTTTTTAACTGACTTGTTAGACGTTGAAGCCGTTTGTTTTGCTGTCTGAGCCTTGTTTTTAATGGTTTTAGGCGTTGTTTGCTTTTGCTCTTGTCTCTGTATGATTTGCTTGGTTATGCCCTTGAAGCGTGTTTCTAGTGCGTTTTTAGTCAATAGCTTTCTACTAAGCTTTGAACCGCTTGAATGTGCGATTACTGAACCGTCTTTATTACGCATTTCAAAAGAAAATCCACGGATTTCTTGCTGTCCGTTTTGCCCTTTTTTGAAGCTCGGTTTTACTTCAATGTTGTGCTTATCTAGAAGTTTGAAAAAGTGTGTGTTGTTCTTTGCGTTTTTTGCTGCGTAAACGGTTTGTTTGCGCATAAACTCAAACGGATTCTTTTCAAGTTCTTTTGCTCTTTGCGCTGCCAGTTCTTCAAGCTTTTCAGCCGCTTCTAAATCGTTAGCGTTAAACGCTTTTTTCGCTATTGCTTGAAGCTTGTTCGCTGGGTCCTGCGGTGAAGAATCTTGGCGATTTGTTTTAGTTAAATCATATTTATCTTCTAGTTGTTCAGCGATTTTTCTAGATCGGTTTTTTGACTGCCAAGCGTGATCATAACTTAATGAAGTTGAGACACGGGGAACGATAAAATGAAAGTGTTTATTCTCTGTATCATTATGTAAAGTATACAAAAATTCTTTATCTTCAAAATCTTTCACGAAACCGCTTAAACCCTCTTTTGCAATGTCCAACATTTCTTGATTTGTTCTGCTTTTCCAGTCCTCTGGAGAAAAAGCGATCTCTATGTGGTCATAAAGATACTTGTTATTAGATTTTTTCTTTTCTTGCTGTAAGTGCAAATTATGATTAGTTTCAACGTCTAACATAAAACTTTTTAGAGCTTCATTTTTTAAGTCTTTGTTTATGTCAGTCTTGGACGTTGCAAGCATTTCGCAACGATCTGAATCGTTTTGATTTTTCGGGTTTGAAATGTAATCACAAACTGTCTTTAAGTCGTTGTTATTACTGCCGTTGTGTTGGATTTTTATAATCATAATCTATCCTTCGCTTACTCGACTTCTACGAGTTGAACAGATAGATCAGAAGTTTGATTTTTTTGTTTTAAAAGACTTTCACAATAGTTAATGAAATCAGTTTTGAACTCTTCAAAATCGAAAGTTCCAAAGTGTGTTTTTAGTTTTGAGCTTGATTTAATCGCTTTTACTAATTCGTGATCAAAGTTCGTTTTGTTCTGTGACACTTTAATCACGATTTTGGATCTGTTCTTGTTAGCTATGCGACTATAACGATCTGAAAGTTGTTCAATCTTTTTAAAATAATCTGTTTTTTTAAAGTCTACGGTTCTTGTCTTTTTTGTAATAAATAAATGAAGAAAATCAAGGTTAGACAAACGACCTTTTGCGTTTTCAAGTTCTTTTTTTTCAAAGTCGAAAACTCGTTTTTCAAGATCTGAAAATTCAATAAATTTCTTTTTATTCGATTTTGAAAAATCAGATAATGAACTGTCTTTATATTCTGACAAGTCGCAGTAATGAAGAATGACTTTATTAAATATTGATTTTAAATCGTTGACATTGTGACTATAGAATGTGTTGACAAAGTTCAAAGTCTTTTGAACTTGTCTGACTGTGTCAATTGTCATATTAATAAAAATACGTTTTTCAGTGTTCAAAACACATTCAGCAAGTTTTAAGTTTCGCTCTTCGTGAAACTTACTGATCTCTTCTAGTTTTTTATTGTCTTCTTGACCTCTTAAGACAATCTGTTTTTTCTTATTCCTCATTTTCAATGTTCCCAAAAAAATACAACTATCAAGTTGTGTTTTCATTAAATTATTTCAATCGTCAGATTGATAATTTAAATCTAGCTTCGCAGAACAAGTGCTATGGACCGCAGGGTCATACTCCAACTTGTTTCTATTCAGTTTTCACAACTATATTTACTAGTATATCTCGATTTTTGAGAACTCAAAATTATTGAAATATTGAGAGGAAAGAAAGCTTTTAGTTTGTGTATTTTTAAAATTATTTTATGCGAAATAATATTTAAAAAATTGTGTAGTGAGGTTTGAGAAATGAAAAAGCCAAACTTTAAAAGTATGGCTTTCTTTAATTTCAAAAACTATCTTACTTTGAGTCGTTTTCAGCAGATACCAAACCTAATTCTTTTTCCAACGCTTTTATCTTCTCACGACACGATAGGATTTCTTCGTCATACTCTTCTAGTAACTCCCCATTGTCATCGTTTTTTTGTGTTACGTAACGATGTCGCATAGAATAAAAAAAGATTACTTTTTTTTGACAAAAGTAGAGTTCTTGGAGCTTTTCAAAAATGTTTATATTTTTCATTTTAAATCTCGACCAGTTTGTATATGCATATCTTATAACACGATAGAGTGTTCAAATAGGTCTTTTAAACGTGTTGTCTTCACTCGGATCTTTGTGCCGTGGTTGTGGCGTGTTCGAGCGTCGAAGTCAAGATACAAGCCGCCGCTATTCAATAAATCAACTAGATTATCCACTTTAAAACCGCTCAATATGAAAGCTTGATCGTAAAAGAAAAGCTTTTCTTGTGTTTTCGGACACTTTTTAGTTTTACACAAAACAAAGACGGTATTATCAAGTTTTGCTTTGATTTTAGCCGCTAATGCTCTCATATCATATTGAACGGGTAAAACATCAGTATAATGAATGTCTCGATTTGACAAATCAGCTAACCAATCGCCATAAGTGCCAAAAGCTTTCGATTTATCTTCTTTGTGTGTTTGAACCTCGTTAGGAGAAAACATAAACTCTAAAATGTCTTCGCTTGCTTGAATTCTGAAACCTCGATCAGAAAAAGCGTGTCCGTATGTGGTAGAGCGGAAACTCATTTCGTCTACTGGATATTTACCGCCTGCGTCTTTATGAGGCCAACCAAGCGATACACAAAGTTTTGGAACGGGAGTTTGAGGAATAGTAGGATCTGAATGTAAAAGAGTTACAAGAGCACTAGACTCTTTCTTTTGAGTTTTTAATTCGTATACACCACCAAGATCAGGTAGTGGAATGTTGTTCTCTGGAACACCTAAAAGATCTTCAAGTGTGTTCCCTTGGTTCCCGTCATTGCCTTGACGTGTCCCTCTGTGCCATTGGTGCATTACACCTTGTAGTTTTTCGATTAGCTCATCAACTGTCATTGTTCATACCGTAGAGTCCAAAAAAAGGACCCTACGATACGATCATATCTAACTAATTGAAAGGCTTATAATGCAAGTTGTTGCTGACCTGTTTCCTCTAGAATGCGTTGTTTCGCATATTCACAATATTCTGGGGAGATTTCGATACCTACATAGTCTCTTTCTAGGTTCGTCGCTGCAATTGCAGTAGTGCCTGAACCCATAAACGGATCTAAGACTATTTCCGCATTCGTTGAAGAAATTACTCTTTCAATCAATTCAACTGGGAATGGTGCAGGGTGATCGATACCTTTTGCTTGTCCTATTTGCCATACGTCCCCGTGACCGTTCGCACCTTTGGCAAGTTTAAAGTCTTTTTTCGCTATCATATAAATGACTTCATAAGTCGGGACAAAGTAGCCAGGGTTGAAGTTAAATCCGCCTTTACGTTGCCAAATGATAATCTGGCGAACTGGGAAGCCTTCAACAATGTCTTGACGGTCTTGAATTAGACCTTTTTGAACTCGCCATTTATGGTTGTAGAAAATCGCCCCGTCATCTTTTACTACTCTCATCATTTCGGTCAAACAAGCTCTTTGCCATTCTACATACTCATCGTGCGGCATATTATCACCGTGAGTTTGATAGCCGTTGATTAGTTGAGCATTTGCCCACTTACCACCACGACCATCTTTCATTCCGTTACCAGACGAGTTTTTAAGATTGTAAGGGGGTGAAGTAACCACTAAATCTATTGATTTTTCGGGAATTTTTTTCATTTCTTCCAGAACGTCACCGCACAAAATTTTATTTTTAATGTTATCTAACGAATACATTATTCACCCTTATTCACTACTACTAATTTGCTAACGTCATAACCCAAAGATTGAATAGTATTGAAAGCACTATCCAAAGTTTTGAAGTATCGAATGCTTCCTCGCTGTGTTTTGAGGTAGAATTGCTGTCCATTCTTACCCAAGAAAGTGATTACGTATCCGTTACTTTCCTCGGTAATAATTTCTACTTTTGAAATGACACCATTCTCTTGCATTAGTTTTGCGTCAGACAATTCAAAGCAATCAGTCATAAATCAAAAACCAACTTTTGATAATCAAAAACACAGATTTGATTTTATATGGTACGAGATAGGTCCACAAGCTTTTATTTGTGCAGTGTGAATAAAAAGAGGTAAGCCAAACTTTTTAGGGTGTGGCTTTCTATAATCAGAGCAGATTTTTTTGAATGTTGTTGAGTGCAATCTGTTTCAAAACCGTGATCTCGTTGGCTTCGAGGATTTCAAGGATTGACTGAATGATCAGCTCTTGTTTGTCGGGGACCTCGTCGGGAACCTGCTTCGAAATCCTGTCTATAAACTCTTGTATTTGAAAATCCATGCGTTTCTATCCGTGTTAATGCCTTTGTTTAACTTTACCACATTTCTTTAAACTGGGGCGTTTCACGGCTTCAAAACGTGCTTTTGAAGACGTGGAAGGTCTAACAAATCTTTTGATTTGTATAGTGTGATGCTAATCTTAGATTTCTAAACACGACTAAACAGAATTATTTTTTAGATTTCTGTTGATTTTGAAAAGTAAACTACAAACAGTCTAAAACGAAAAAACCCACTGTAAAACAGTGGGTTATCTCTTGAATGTGGCGGAGAGATAGGGATTTGAACCCTAGGATAGCTATTAACCATCGCCGGTTTTCAAGACCGGTGCTTTCAACCACTCAGCCATCCCTCCGTAAGTGCTGCGAATAATACTGTCAGATTTTTATCTTGTAAAGCACTTTTTTATCCATAAAAACCAATTGGGCATCTAACATTCAAATCGATTCTAAAGACGACGAAATAACAAAATAAAATTTATTTAGCTTTATACCCAAACGACTTTAAAGCACAAAATTCATAACCTTGCCAACCTTGTCCACAAACCCAGTCACTTCCATCAAATCTTACATTTTGTCACTACTTGAGAATATCGTTATCACAACTTACTCCCTTTAGCAGCAATGAATAATTTTATGGCAGGTTTTCGCTAGTTATCACTCTAATTCTCGACCAATATCACTCTCAACCACTCTTCATTTGTTATTTGTACCAACACAAAAACACGGAGAGTATCCCTTCGATTTCTGTTCACAAAGGACTGGATAATGCTAACAGGTTATTGGTCTATTGATGCCTTTTTGATTGCAAACTTGATACTCTGTTTAGGTGTCTCAGTGGTCTTTGGTTATCAGCAATATACCGGTGGAGGAGCCTTAGATGACACCTCTTCAAAGCATTCATCTAAGGAGTAGTTACGATGAATCCAAAAACACTCGGTTATTCAACCATGATCATTTCAGCCACCTTAATGGGGTGCGTTGGTCTTTTTGCTCGCAATATTAATACCAGTGGTGATGTTATTGCATTTACACGTATGGTTGTAGGTGCGGTTTGTATTTTTGCTCTGATGTATTATCAAGGAAAAACCTTACAGATAAAATCCACTAAGCTCTCCCCTACGGTCATTGCCAGTGGCGCTTGTTTAGGACTCTGCCTTGCCGCCTATGTTTCTGCAACCCAATACACAACTCTTGCCAATGCGGTCTTTCTAATTTATACAGGTCCAGTTGTTTCAACCATTTTGGCTGCAATCTTCTTAAAAGAAAAAATTTCTGCTTTAACTGCTGGATTTTTAAGTGCTGTTTTCGTGGGCTGTTTACTGATTATTGGCGTTATCGGTTATACGCCAGAGTCTGGATTTACCATGTCTTTATCCTTTTCAAAAGAGACTATGCTAGGTGATATGCTAGGTCTAACCTCTGGTATTGGCTATGGTTTATATCTATTCTTTAGTCGCTATCGTACCGATGTCAGCTCAGACTCTCGCTCTTTCTTTAACTTCCTATTTGGTGCTATTGCCATTGGCGTTTGCTTTATGCTTAATCCACCATCATTGGCTGAAATGAATGCCAGTTCGTGGGTTTGGTTATTAGCAATGGGCTTCTTTATTGGTTTTGGTGCTCTGTCATTATTAACTATTGCAGCAAAACATTTAAAAGCTGCTGAACTGGCTTGTGTGTCCTATCTTGAAACCGTTGTTGGTGCAGGTATCGGTATCATGATGTTTAATGAATCCCTTACAACGCTTCAAGCTATTGGTGGCATTCTTGTTATCGGTGGCGGTATGGGTGAGATTGTGATCAGCATAGCGAAAAAGCGTCAAGCAACAAAAAGTGCACCAGCAATCTAATCTAAGGGGGCGTTATGAATACCTCCCTAAATTGGTGGCTACTCTTAGGAACCATATCCATTATGGTCGGGTTAGCCACCTACAGTAATAAAGTGATGCATAAAGGCAATGGAGAGGGAGGTTTTCTCCTTGCCTCAAACTGTTTAGGTCCTTTTATTGGGGCCTCAACAATTGTTGCAACCGCGTTTTCTGGCTGGGGATTTATGGGTTCCCCAGGTGTTGCCTATAAATATGGCGCAATAGAGTTGCTTGGCAATTTTTTCTTTGCCCCAGCAATTGTCCTAGCCGTTCTTTTTTGTGCACGTTTTCTGCACCACAAAGCACAAACTATGGGGACGCTAACTATTCCAGAATACATAGCCCATAGCCATTCTGGACCCGATAGTATTAAGCGAGTCACTCAAGCCTTTGCCGCTATTATTACGATTGTTCTACTACTCGTTTTTTTAGTTGGCCAAATTAAAGCGTTAGGATTACTGGCAGGACAATGGCTAGGTATTGATGCAATCACAGCTTCTCTTATGATGGTTGGCGTTATCATCTTATATACATCTGTTGGTGGACTTGCTGCTGTTGCTTTTACGGATACCTTTATGGTGATTGGGATGTGCGCATCGGCTTTAATTGTTGTAGTAACTATTTTTGCCGATATTTCACCTACTGACTTTATTGATCAACTTAATCAAATCGATCCTCAACTACTTGCACCTGATAATTCAGGCCCATATGGTGAAAGCCAATGGCATGTTTTGATGGTGTTGCCTTACGCATTTATCTACAGTGCAACACTCCCTTATATGTCTGTTCGCTTTATGGCTTTTGCTAAAACAACAAAATTACATCATGTTGCTGCATATATTACTCCAATGGCTTGTCTATTAAGTCTTGTTCCTATGGTTGGCTTATATATGCGAGTAAAAATGCCCGAACTGGATAATCCAGATAGTGCGATGCCAATGTTCTTAACCCATTATCTCTCCCCGACACTTTCAGCAATTGTCACCTTGTTTATTTTATTTGCCATGAAGTCGACCGCCAATTCGGTTCTTCATGCAATTTCAGGTGCCGTATCGCACGATCTTCGTCAAGCGCTATGGCCTCAATGTAAATTAAATAAAAAACAGCTACTTATGTTTAATCGAGTATCGGTGCTACTATTGGGGCTACTTGGCTTTGTCATTATGCTTTTTACTCCCCCGCTAATGTTATCTATGCTAGCAATCTTGGGGTCTGGGACTTTAATGGCTGCATTAGTCGCCCCAACACTACTTGCTCATTGGTTTCCAGGCAATATCTATGCGGCGTTAAGCTCTTTAGTTGTTGGGTTTTTGAGTGGAACCGCTATGTTTGTACATTGGGATCTTGGCTGGGTAGAGGCTCCTCTTTATGCCTCATTTTTAGCATGTTGCAGTTATGTCATTGTTGGAAAATGCTTCCAGAATCAACTTATAACTCATACCAGTTCATTAAATTAATCGGGAAATAACATATTTACTTCTGCAATTTCCGCTTTAGATATAACAGAAAAAGAGGCTAATGTTTTCACATTAGCCTCTTTATTACGTTAAGTTTTATTTAGCAAGTGCGGTGTAAATAATTACTTAAGCGCTTCTTTTTTGATACATAGAACGTGGTATTTACCATTCTCGATCTCAGCACCTTCAGTTTCGTGTTCGAAACCAGGGAACTCTTCATCCCAAGCTTCTAGCGCTTTTAGGTACTGGATTTGTGGGCTATTTTCGTCACCGAAGTTTTCACCACCCATTAGCATTGGGATGCCTGGTGGGTAAGGGATAACAGAGTGCGCTGCAACACGACCAACAAGTTCATCCGAAGCAACTAGCTCAACGTCGTTAGATACGATCATCTGGTAAGCATCACGTGGTTTAAGCTCCATTTCTGGTAGGCTTGAGTACGCGTTGTTTAGCACTTGACCTGGGTTATGACGAACTAGGTATTCAAACATCTTGTTACCTAGATCTTTCAGACCAAGACCTTTGTAAGCTGCAGGGTTGCTTGCAACTAGCTCAGGTAGAATCACTTCTAGATCTGCGTTTGCATCGTAGTGACGCTTAAATGACAACAAGGTGTTGATTAGTGTGTCACGTTTACCTTTAGTAATACCCATTGAGAATAGGAACATTACTTGGAAGTCAGTTGTACGAGTTGGTACGATACCGAAACGACCTAGGTATGCGCTAACAAGTGCTGCAGGAACACCTTTATCTAGGAATTGACCTTTGTCATCAAGTCCTGGAGTTAGTAGACTCACCTTGATTGGGTCAAGCATACACCAGTCATCATCGATGTCATCGAAACCGTGCCATTGATCGCCTGGGTGTAGTTTCCAGTTGTCTTGAACTGTCATTAACGCTTCAACAGATGCATCTTCAAACTTCACTTTGTCACCGTTAGTTTCAGTAACAGTTTCTGCGTTCCAAGGCTTGAAGAACCAATCGTTTTCAGAAGTGTAATCGTTAAATAGACGACGTACGTTTTGACGGAAGATAACCGCTTCACGAACCACTTCGTTAGTTAGAGACAGACCACTTTCACCTTTCATCATGTTCGCAGCAACATCGTTAGATGCGCAGATTGCGTATAGTGGTGAAGTTGAAGTGTGCATCATGTACGCTTGGTTGAAACGATCAAAGTCAATAGCGTTTTCACCGTTACGAACGTGAATGTAAGATGCTTGAGACAGTGCGTTCAACAACTTGTGAGTTGAGTGAGTTGCAAATACTGTTGGACCTTTGTGGTCTTTCGCATCGCCACGCATCGCAAAGTGACCCTTGTAGATAGGGTTAAAGCGAGCATAACCAAACCAAGCTTCATCCATGTGGATACGGCTTGCAGATTCAGCAAGAAGTGCTTCAGTCACTTCTGAGTGGTAACACATACCGTCATAAGTACAGTTAGTTACTACTGAGTAGCTTGCTTTATCTTTGTTTAGGTCAAATTCAGGTGCTTTCTCAGCAATTTTCTTCGCTAGAGACTCTTTGCTCATTTGCGCTTTGCTGATTGGACCGATGATACCGTAGCAGTTACGGCTAGGTGTCATATAAACAGGGCGAGCACCAGTTAGGATCAGACCTTGTTCAATTGATTTGTGACAGTTACGGTCACAGATAGCAACGTCGTCATCTTTTAGACACGCTTGCATGATAGTACGGTTAGAACCAGAAGTACCTACGATACCTGAGTAAGATTCGTGAGCACCGAAGATTTTCGCTGCTTCTACTTCTGAGTCTTTGAATGCGCCAGTGTGGTCTAGTAGAGAACCTAGAGAAGCACGTTCGATACCCATATCAGTACGGAATAGGTTTTCACCGTAGAATTGGTAGAACTGGTTACCGGCTGGAGTCTTAGTGAAACCGATACCGCCTTGGTGACCAGGAGCAGACCATGAGTACTCGTGAACGTCGTTGTATTCCATCATCGCTTTCATAAATGGAGGAATAACAACATCACGGTAACGCTTCATTGCAGCAACGATACGGCCAGCAACGAAATCTGCAGTGTCTTCAAGTACTGAGTAACATTCGTCGATACGTTCCATTAGCTTGCGGTTAGCAAGAACAGAAGTACGAGCACGTTCAGCTAGAACAAATACAGGCACTTCAGCTTGACGCTCTTTAAGTACAGCAAGAAGTTCTAGTTCTTCAGTTGAATTTGTTAATTGTTCTTCAGTTTTATCAAGCGCTAGCACCAAGCTGTCGATTTGATTCGCCATAATAATAGCTTTCGCATCGTCATAAGAGGTTGCAGTGATGATTTCAATTGAGCGATCTTTTAATTCTTGAGCTAGAGACTGAGTAGTACGGTCTGCGTAGCTGTTCGCTTCAATATTTTGGTGCTCTACGATAAGAGCGCGCATTACATTTATATTGCTCATAAATATATACCTGATTTTTTCGCGCTTCGATAAACCCAAATTAAATAGATGTGAAAAGGTATTTAAATTGGATTTAACTTAAATATTGTTATGCTTATTGAAAGGATTGTTAAGGCGTCACACTCTTAATAATTTCTCTATATAACAAATAACTATTATATAAATAAGCTTTTGATTTCATTTTAGAAAGCAAGAAAATATAACTTCTTAGCTTGCCTCAGAAGATGACGCTATTATTACGCTAGATTTGATAAATAAAAACACTAAAAATGGAATGAGTTTTTGCAGTTTCAGACATAAATGACAATTTAGAAATTAATATTCTTTTTTGCATAATCAACGTTAAATTTATCTAAAACTGGGTTTAAGGAACGAAAAACCGTAAAAAAACCTCATTTATTTAGCTAGTTATGTGCTCAATATCACATAAAAACCATTTGCAATGATGCAATTTGTCACACAAAATGCTTGTTTACTGAATATAGTTATGCATTATTTAAGCAAGAACACTCATTAAATTTTTTTTCATTTTTGGACATTATTTTCTTGCCCGATTAATGCTTGTTCGTTTTATCGTCAATTTGTTTAGAATAACTTAACCTAGCTTTCTTTTTATGCCATTCTTAATGAGAAGGTTCTTATCAAGGAGGATAGAATGACCTTAATAAAAGCAGCATTAACCTTACCCGCAGAGTTACTTCCTGGTGGGATCCCTCTACAAGCAAAAAAGTTTGGCTTTAATACTATCCATAAAGAAAAGATCACCAGCAACGACCATAAACCCTTAGTCAAATTTCACTTTTCCGATCCCATTCTTACGACTAAAACCATTGGCTTTGAGCGAGGTATTGCAACTTTTCTAAATCACGTTATTGAAGGCGCACCCTATGAAATAGAAAAGATTTTCAGTGTGGCAGAAGCTAATAGTCGAGAATCCACCTTCTATAAGAAGAATAATAAGATGATAAGCAATGAACCACTCACTAAGATCTTAAGTGACAAACGAAAGTATTAAGAGAATCCCCAGCATATCTGGGGATTCTTAATTTGGCGTTACACAGGGCTGAAACAGTAGCTATTTTAATGGTTTTAACAGTTGCTTTATTTGGCTTCGAGTGACGCAATAAACAAGAAGCAAAGCAAAAAGAGGTAGGATAAACCAAATACTAACATGAGGGTAAAATGGTAATTCAAAACCATAAATTAAAAGAATACCAACGACAAACTCACTACAGCCCGCAGCTATCCCCCCACCCAATAAAGCTATTGTGCCAAACTCATACCAAAGCGTATCTGATATTCGCTTTCGGCTTGCACCCAAAGTTCGATACAACTGAACCTCTAGTTGACGTTCAGAAAGACTTAAACGTAGCAGTGTCATAATTAGCATTAAACCGCTCACAACACCTAACCCGGCAAGTACAGACAAAGACCAACTTACTTGAGAGAGTAAGCCTTGAATTCTATTTGCCATCAACCGTAAATCCAGCAAACTCACCGTTGGATACTTTTCCGCAAGCTGGTTAAGTTGCTGATTTTGATCCGATTCGATACGAAAACTGACAAGCCAAGCAGCTGGATAACTGGCCAAAAGTTCAGGAGAAAAAATAAAGTAAAAATTTGGCTTCATATTGCGCCATTCAACATCTCGAATACTGGTCACAACAGCAGTAAAAGGAAAACTACCTACACTAAACGTGAGGTGATCACCTAACTGGATTCCTAAACGTTTCGCAATTCCTGATTCAACAGAGACACCATCTTCTCGATTCCCCCATTCACCTTGTATTAGCTGATTATGAGCAGGCAATACTTGGGTCCAAGTAAAATTGAGTTCACGATTTAGTGCTTCATCATCGTTAGCAGACGATTGTGCAGCATTACCTTTATCGGGTTCTTCTTTTCCGAAAAAATGATCATTAATTGCGGTTAACCGTCCTCTCACCACAGGATAGCCAGATGAGCGTTCTAAACCCAATTGATCGAGATCTTGTAAATATTGTTGCTGCTGAGATGGTGCAATATTAACCGCAAAAACATTAGGCGCATTTTCTGGCAACGTCTGCTGCCAATCACTCAGTAATTCTTGACGCAATAGTGCAATAACAGCAACTAACATCAGAGAACTCGTCAATGCAGCTAATTGAGTTGCCGCCTTTACTTTGCTGCGATTGATGCGTCTTACGGCCAATTGATAAGAAGAATTCAGTCGGACTCTTCCCATCATATGTAGAGCAACCATTCCAAATAACGCAAGTAACCCCAATAGTAAGAGCAGTCCAAGTAGGGTTAACCAAACAAATATATTGGTATTAATCCAAGCAATAGCCGTGATAACAGGTACTAAAAATAATAACCAAGAGGCTGTGAATCGATAAGATTGAATCGTTTGAGTTTCATTGCCGTCTATCGCAGCACTCGCTTTTATATTAACCAATCGGATTAAATGAATTCCCAGCGTAGGAAGAGAAATACAAAAAGCAACGACTAAACTTAATATGGCAGGTTGCCACCCGATTGTAGGGATAGAATGGGGCAGTAACGATTGCAGTGGATAGCGCAATAGCCATTCCAATGCAATCCCCACGGATAAACCAATACAGGCAGCTAAAACAAATAGCAAAGCGACCTGGATCAGAAGCCAACGCCATAAAAAAGCTTTTTGAGCACCAAGGCTTTTCATCATGGCCACCGAAGCTTTTCGACTTGAACAGTAATATTGGCAAGTGAGAACTAAAGTTGCCGCAGCCATTAAGATCACCAGCACCAAAGTCAGCGACAAATACTGCTCAGCGCGCGTTATAAAATCACCACTTCTCCCCGCCTCTCTTTCTGTTTGCCACCGTTGGCTTGCTGTTAAAGAGACTTGCGATCTAAACTGATCCAAGTTTGCTTGAGTTCCTGAAAAGTACCAACGATAACTGATTCTACCACCGGGTTGGATCGCGCCTGTAGCCTCAATATCACTGTGACTTATTAATACTGAAGGCATTTGACTAAACGGATTAAAGGATAATTCAGGATCTTCAACAATACGTCCAGAGATTGTTAATGTTGTATCACCAATATCTAATGAATCCCCCACGTTTACATTGAGTAAAGAGAATAAGCGTTCCGATAACCACAATTGATGGGGCGCTACATGATGGTATTGAGTTGTATCTGCTGACGCTCCAAGTGTTAAATTGCCTTTCAATGGAAAGTTATCACTAACCGCTTTAACACTGACTAGTTGCATGGTTGAATCACTAAATGCCATCGTACCAAAGCGAGTCTGTTGCGCTGTGATTAACTGATAATTATGAGCAAGTTTAATTATCGAATCATCAATTGGATTTGCTGACACTAAAACAAGATCCGCCGTCAAAGCTGAACGACCTTGCTCTGTAATAATTCCTTCAATCCGAGCAACCAAAGCCGACAGCGCAAACACACAAGCAATAATTAAGCTAAGCGCTAAAGTTACGAGCCAAAGCTGCCCTTGACGAATCTCTCGTAAACTCCATCGTAAGAGAAAGAAAACGTTACTTGAAGAGACCATGGATTTATTCATAACGTCTCCTTCAGCTTCCCGTTATCAAGTGTAAGCACTCTATCGCAGCGATGGGCTAATTGATTATCATGAGTCACTAATATTAACGTTGTTCCACTGCTACGATTTAACTCAAACAATAATTCAATAACCTTAGCTGCCGTATGCTGGTCCAGGTTACCTGTTGGTTCATCTGCAAATAAAATTTTCGGCTGACTCATAAAGGCACGGGCCAGAGCAACTCGTTGCTGTTCGCCACCAGAGAGTTGAGAGGGTAAGTGATCACTTCTCTTATCTAGCCCAACTTGCGCTAATAACTGTTTTGCGCGCTCAATATCTACGGGGATATCTTGAATTAAGCAAGGCAACGTCACATTCTCAAATGCTGTCAATGTCGGCAATAATAGAAAGCTTTGGAAAACAAACCCTACACTCTTACTGCGTAAAGCAGCACGCTGTTCATCGTTTAATTCAGTTAAATTGTGCCCTAATAGCTCAACAGTGCCACTTGATGGAAGATCCAATCCGGCAAGCAGTGTCATCAATGTTGACTTACCAGCCCCTGACACTCCCACCAATGCAATTGACTCACCTTGCTCGACCTCAAGCGAAATATCCTGCAAAATGGTCATAGACGATGATGTCGTTATTACTCTTTTTGTTATTGCATGCGCTTTTATCACGGAAGATACAGACATGATACGAATCCTTTCTCTATTCTTTTTATTAATAAGCTCAACCTTAAGCTATAGCCAGACACTGCTTGTTATAGGTGATAGTTTAAGTGCTGGCTATCAAATGAAACCCGAACAAAGTTGGCCCGCGCTTCTTCCTTCTATATTAGAACAACAGCAACAGCCAACCACAGTAATTAATGCCAGTATTTCAGGAGATACAAGTGGGAATGGTCTAACTCGATTACCCGCCCTTCTACAGCAGTATCAACCTAACTGGGTGTTAATCGAACTCGGAGCCAATGATGGTTTAAGAGGGTTTGCCCCTTCAATTTTAAAGACGAATTTGTCTCAGATGATTGAAAAAATTCAGCAACATGATGCAAAACCACTCCTAATGCAGATAGAGATCCCACCTAACTACGGCAAACGCTACAACCAAATGTTCCGCCAGATCTATCCGGATCTGAGTCAAAAACATCAGATCCCTTTGCTGCCATTCTTCTTAGTCGAGATCATTGAACAAGATAACTTAATGATGAAAGATGGATTACATCCCACCGCAAATGCTCAACCTATCATAGCTAAATTTATGGCTAAACATTTACAACCGCACTTAAAATAATAAATAGCCCAAGTTACTTTGTTATTACTTGGGCATCTTTCTATTTTTTAATTCGAAAAATTGAATATAAAAAGAAACATGAAAATATAAATTCAAAATGTTTTTTATTTAATAGAGAAAACACTCAAAAAAGAATAAATGCAAAAACCGTTATTTTTCAAACATATAAAAAAGAAAGAATTTGAAAGACATCTAATTAAAACGAAATTTTAAGACAGGATAAATATTAAAATAAATTTGGCACTCGCCTATTATTCATTAACACTTTAATAAGAAGTTCATCATGAAAATTGGAGACAGCTAATGAAAAAATTCCTTTTTATTTTAACCGCACTTATTCTTGCAGGGTGCACGACAACGAATAATCCAAGTGATCCAGCTAATTACGTAGATGCACAAAACGAAATATTTTTGTATGAAGATTGATATACCAAAATGATTTCAAAATGTAGTAATCAGAACTCTATAAGTGATTCAAGATCCAAAAAAGTAACACTGCCATCATATCTGGTGGCAGTGTATAACCCAACCTAGATAACTAGCATATCAATCATTATTTAAAGAGCCATTTTGACAGCATTCGGTTAGAAAATGAATAAAACCATACTCTTTGAGCCAGGATAATTGTTCATCTGATCCAACTAAAAATCGCCCACTAAAATTGATACCATGCCCTGAAATATCTTCTACCTGATTTTTACTACGAGGGATTACAAGCATCCAGTGTTGAGTCAGCAATATATTATAAGGATTACACTCTTGATACTCGTTTGAATGATTTAGTGCATAAAGATCTAACTCAACCATTGCGCTTTGATAGCATTGAAACAAAAAGTCCGGATCAAGTTTATCAAACTGAAATAAAGCATGCTTAAATGGCAATTGCTTATTCACAATTCGAGATTCTAATGGAATATGAGTTCGAACCAACTGCATATGCCGATGCATTTGACTAGAACCTGCTATATGTCCTGAATTAAAAAATCCTAAAACATCGTCACGAGTAAAAGCCTTAATCCAAGCGGAGAAATCACTTTCTGTCAGCGGTGAAGTTTGAGGTACATACTGTTTAGCACAAACAAGTAGGTGAGGAACAATGATGGGAAATTTATTGAGTAGGCAAACATGTTCGCGGCCCATACTTCCTAAATAGGTTTCAGGATTATAAGGCGGCAAAAATGGATCGTGATTAGCAACGTCAGGTGAATATTTTTTCTTCATATTACCCGTGATGATATTACCGACATACGTAATACCATCTTGCTCAACCAAAGTATCATTATCAGTAAGGGGGAACAGAGCCCCCTCCTGCAATGCTTTCTCTGAGATATGCTCAGCAAGAGACCACAGCATTGAATTGTACCTAATTAGAAGTCTTAATCGTCTAGTACGCCACAATCTGTGCAGCTTTGAAGTGCAATCTCATGGTCAAATACCGCCACGCCTTCAGCAGTCATATGCTCAGAAACTTCATCAGCAACTTCATCAGCATCTTCCGACTCAATATGACCGTGTTTTAATTCATCATCAGAGTAACCGTAGTAATTAAGTAGCAAGTAATCACGAGCTTCATCTTCAGTACATGTTACTTTTACAGAGAAATCAGGCTCGATATTACCTTCATTCATAAGAACCTTAACTTGCTCTAGGATCTCATCTTTCATACCAGCAGTTAACCAACCAAGATCTGTGTCTACTTTGGTTTTCTTACAGTTATAACAAGGTAGTTTGTGGAAGTAATATTGGAAGTTAGTCATTGTGAAATATTCCTATAAAAGAGATATACGCAAAAGAGTATGCTTCTTTCTTACCAAATACTAGAGGTAAAAGTAAAATGATGCCTTTTCAAACAATTAAGCAATAACTCTGTTTTAATCATTGATAAGCATACTCTTCAATATCCAGCATTAAGAACGTGGTAGTAATGCCTGTAAGATTCGAGAAGCTTGCTCTGGTGTTAATGAATAATCAAAGAAGTGCTGATAAAACTCTTGAGTGATTTTTGTTAAATCGTCATGTTTAAATAATTCAGGATGCAATGCTTTCGCCGCCCACTGAATTTGTAACGCACTTTCAGGACCATAGCGATCCCAAGTAAAGACACCCAAAGGATTTCGTAAAACATGTCCATCTTTAACCGCTTTTAATTGTTCAAGCAAAGAAGCTTCAGGACTCTGTTTAATGTCTCCCGCATCACCTTGCAAAATCACAATATCGGGTTGCCAAGCTAGGATTTGCTCAGCAGATACAGGTTGCATTGTCCCTTTTACCTCAGCCACGTTACGACCACCAGCAATAGAAATCCAATCAGAAATTAAGGTTCCCTGTCCATCGACTTTTAACGGATTTAAAGATGAAATATGCAAAACTTTTGGCCGCTGTTGCTCGGTTAATTTTTCTGTTTTTTTCTTAATGCGTTTAAGTTGATGCTGCAAATATTGATTGTATTCTTTCGCTCTTACCATTGCTTTTTCACTGCCCATTGCTTTGGCGGTAATCAACATGGTTTTCTGCAAACCTTCTAATGTAGTGAAATGCACTTGAACCACTGGAATATTAACACTTTCCATTGCGATACGTTGAGGGTTTCCAGTCATCACAAAAGCAAGTTGAACATCACGATTAAGTAGCGATTCAATATTAAAGATCTTCCCTTGGCCCAAAAGAGCATGATTAAGTGATGGTTGAATTTTAAACATCCAAGGACGACTTTCAGGATGATTAATCGTTGCAACAATTTTATCGCCTTCACCCAATGCCATAAGCTCTGTTGTGTGTGAATACCAAGCATCTGCAACGCGTTCAATAGGATGATTTGGCAACACAACTTTTGCCCCCGTACCATCAATAACCGTTCGTGTTGTTGAGGTTGCCATTGCAGATGCCGAAATCAATGAGCAAACCAATGCGACTGTCGCCTTTAGCTTCATAAAAAATCCTTAGTATTATTATTTTGGCTATAAAAAGGAGTAAAAAAACGCCCTTCAGTGAAATCTAACTGATTGACGGATAGACCATATAATTGATGAATAAGCTGCGTATCTATAACCTGATGTGGACGGCCATCAGCAATAATTTCTCCCTGATGAAGAGCAATGACCCGGTCAGAAAACATTAAGGCATGCTCTGGATTATGAGTAATGGTTAAAATGGTTCGCCCTGAATGAGCAATCTCCTTTAACAACATTAATAAACGAAGTTGACTACCATAGTCCAAACCGTTTGTTGGCTCATCAAGGAGGATAATAGGTGTTTGTTGGACCAGAGCACGAGCCAGTAACGTTCGTTGCCGCTCACCACCAGATAGTTGGGTATAATTACGAGCGCGTAATGACATTACATCCATCTGTATCATTGCTTGCTCTATTAATTGCTTTTGCTCTGTGGTTATAACGCGAAATAATCCAGCTTGAGGCAAACAACCTTGTTCGATAACTTGCTCTACAGTATAGGGAAAGTGAGGAGAATGTTGCTGCGGTACGTAAGCGATATGTTTGGCGATATCTCTTCGACGCCATTGATTAAGAGGCTTATTATGCAGTTCAATTTTCCCTGATTGAGGCGTGAGTATTCCAAGCATCAATTTAAGTAAGGTACTTTTCCCTGCGCCATTTGTCCCTAATAATGCTACCGATTCGCCAGCTCTTAGTTGCAAGGAAACATTACGTAAAATATGACGTTCATCAATAGAATAAGATAGGTGTTGGCAGTTAAATAACATTGTCTTATCTCGCTTGCCAAGTTCGAGTGAGTAGAAAGAAGAATATCACCGCACCC
Organism: Photobacterium damselae subsp. damselae; assembly: GCF_038086725.1. Taxonomy (NCBI): domain Bacteria; kingdom Pseudomonadati; phylum Pseudomonadota; class Gammaproteobacteria; order Vibrionales; family Vibrionaceae; genus Photobacterium; species Photobacterium damselae. The sequence goes on along the minus strand of NZ_CP146971.1, from coordinate 1,104,644 downwards.
AGTAATTCAGTGACAACACCAAGAGGGATCTCACTGCTTGTCAACATTCTCGCTAAATCATCAGCAATTAATAAAAAGATAGCGCCAAGCAACGCGCTTAAAGGTAGAACAAAGCGATGGCTGGCCCCCCAGATCAAACGAGTAAGATGAGGGATTAGCAGGCCAACCCAACCGACGACACCAGCAATACAAACAGTAATCGCAGAAATAATCGTTGCCAAAAAGATAACACCATAACGCATTGTTGATACGGGGATCCCAAGACTCAATGCTTCATCATCTCCCAGCGACATAGCATCTAATACTCGACCTAAAACCAGCAGCAGAGCCATTGCAATAACCATAATAGGCAATGTCACTTCAAGCAAAGGTAAAGATACGGAGCTTAAACTACCTAGTAACCAATAGATAATACCCGGGAGCTGATTTTCAGGATCTGCCATATATTTTACTAATGACAATAGGCCGGCAAACAACGCATTGCTGATAATGCCACCTAAAATCAAAAGAAGAATAGAATCGCCCCCAATACGCTTAGCAATCAAGACTCCGATCGCAACGGCTAAACAACCAAATAAACAAGCTAACAATGGCACACCATAGAGTCCCGCCTGTAACACCAATCCTAGCGCAGCCCCAAATGCACACCCATTGAGAACACCTAATAATCCAGGGGAGACGAGAGGATTTCGAAAAACGGCTTGAAAAGCACTACCAGCGATGGCTAAGCCTGCACCAACAACTAATGCAGTGATAACTCTAGGTAATCGAGCATGAAACACAACCGCTTTTATCACTTCATAATGGTTGGATTCCAGATCTGGATGTCCAAGCGCGGTTTGCAAAGCAGCAACAAGATCATGAAACGAAATGGTATAGCGCCCAAGCAGTAGAGAAGAGATCGCCAGCAGAGTCATAACCGCTGCGGTAAGTTTGATAGATAAACGCAGATCTCCTCGTATCTCAACAGGTTTGATACGAGACAGTAATTTCATAGAGGTTTAAGTTTAATTATTCCGATATATAATCAAGTATACATTGAAAGAATATTAACTCAAAATACAGTTGCATCTCTATAGAGATAAATTAAGAAGGACCCAAGTGATTGAAGAATGTGAAGTCACTTGGGTATACCGCTAGATTTTAATAGGTTGACTAACTACTTTTAATTACAGGTTCTCGTTAAAAGTAAGTAAACACTTGCTTACCTATTGTGGCAATTGCTTTATTTCTCTCATCCATTGATGCCGAACTTTGTTGAATATAAATACTCACAACCATTGGCTCATGCTCCGTTGGCCAAACGACTGCGGTTATACCTCGGGATCCAAAACCACCGGCACCTGAGCGATCCGCAATCTTCCATCCCTTAGGTAAAACGGAACGTAATAACGGTGCAGCAACCTGATTCCCTTCCATCCAGGTAATTAACTGCTGCTGAGATGGTTTCGTTAAAATATGCTCACTTAGCATCAGCTTATTCAAGGTTTCAGCGATGGCAATTGGCGTTGTCGTATCACGAGGATCATTGAGTTTTGCTTCATTTAAGGTCGGCTCTGTTCTATCTAACCGCGTAGTGCTATCCCCAACGCGACGGCGTAAAAACTCAGTTAACTGCTCCGGGCCACCCACGGCATGGAGTACGATGTTTGCGGCAGTATTATCGCTAAAGGTCATGGTCGCATCACACGCTTGTTTAGGTGTAAAACGCTTTCCAACCCATTTTTCAGTCACGGGAGAATACGTTACAAGCTCCGACTTTTTAATTACCACCGGATGAGTAAGTACTGACTTATCTTTATCTGAGTCTGCCAATAATTTTGCGCATGCTAAGCTTTTAAATGTGCTCATCATTGGAAAACGCATCTCACCATTATAGTTCCAAACGGATCCTGAATCCGTATCAAGAACAGCCATGCCAATAGTGCCATTTAATGCTTTTTCTTGTTGTTTTATGATATTAACCAAAGCCTTTTGCTGTTGTGATGTAAATGGCTCTGCAGATGCACTTGTACTAAGTAATAGCGAACATCCTAAAACCGCAATCAGACTACTTTTATGGCCGTTTGAAATCACGTAATTATTCTCATCTATTAATGTTATAAGCGTTTCCAATTGTAATCACTAACTCTCTATTTTACTGTGATTTTTTTGTAAACGAACTTAAATACCCCCACTCTCTCAGGGTTGTTTTCTTAGTGTTCTTAAGCCATCTTAAAGATGAGTACAGACCAAACGAGATAACTATGAAGCGCCTAGATCAATTAGTATTTAATAATACCTTCCGTCAACTTCCTGATGTATTTGGCCAAGCTGTTACGCCAATAGGTCTTGATAATGCATTCTTGGTCAGTGCCAACCCTGAGGTCGCAGCTTTACTTGAGCTTAATCCAGAAGAGCTACAGACACCCTCGTTTGTTCGCATATTCAGTGGTAATCAACAACTGATGCAGTTTGAACCCATTGCGATGAAATATACAGGACATCAATTTGGTCAATACAATCCCGATTTAGGTGATGGTAGAGGGGTACTACTGGGGGAGGTTGTCACAGATCGAGGGCAAAAATGGGATCTTCACTTAAAAGGATCAGGTAAAACACCCTATTCTCGTATGGGCGATGGTCGTGCGGTTCTTCGTTCTAGTATTCGAGAATATCTAGCCAGTGCTGCAATGTCTGGTTTAGGCATTCCAACTACTCATGCTCTTGCGATTATAGGCAGTGAAACTCCCGTCTATCGAGAGCAGCAAGAATATGGAGCAACTTTAGTTCGGGTTGCAGAAAGCCATATTCGCTTCGGTCACTTTGAATATCTCTTTTTTACTCGCCAGTATCCAGCCCTAAAGCGATTAATGGATTACGTTATTGATCACCACTACCTAGATCTAAAACAGCAAGGAAATCCCTACCAAGCGTTATTTTATCGAATCTGTGAAACGACAGCAGAAATGATTGCAGCATGGCAAGCTGTAGGGTTCGCTCATGGCGTAATGAACACTGATAACATGTCAATTCTTGGGTTAACCTTTGATTACGGCCCCTATGCATTTTTAGACGATTACATACCTAACTTTATCTGTAATCACTCAGATTACTCAGGCCGATACGCCTTTAATCAACAGCCAGGTATTGGATTGTGGAACCTAACGGCATTAGGCTATGCTTTCTCTGCTTTTGTCGATAAAAACCATATTGAATCAGCACTTGAACACTACCAAGTCCATTTACAACAACAGTATTCACAGCGGATAAAAAGTAAGTTAGGGCTTACATTAAATGATGATGGTGATAGTGAATTAGGTAACCGACTTTTCACTATTCTAGCTGAACAAGAGGCTGATTATACGCTATTTTTTAGAACGCTATCCTCCATTCCTTATGAGGCGTTAGCCGAAGCTATGCAAAAATTTGAAGACATAGTGGATGATCCGATGGCATTAGCCCCTTGGTTAACCACCTATAAAAAGCGAATAAAGCAAGAACTGACTCAGCAAACCGATCTTAAGCGTCTGGAACAGATGAAACAGGCTAACCCTAAATTTATTCTACGCAACTACCTTGCTCAACAAGCAATAGACCATGCAGAAAGAGGCAACTATGAGAAAATTGAAGCTCTACTTCATGTTTTACGCGACCCTTTTTCTGAACATCCACAGTTTGAACATCTAGCTCAGCAGCCTCCATACTGGGGAAAACATCTTCCGATCAGTTGTTCTTCTTGAGTCTCAACTTTAAGAAACATACCTAATCATTACGCCATTAAAATTACAGGAGATGAAATCAATCAGATATGAGGAAACATAATGAACTGGCGCTTAATGAGCATAGGCTTTTGTTCATTACTTCTAATTGGTTGTAATGACGATAACGATAACTTATTTACGACATCCAATACTCCGGAACAAAATACACCAACAGAAGAAACCCCATCGGCAGAACTTCCACCATCAAGTAATACAGAACCTGAGTTATTTATAGAACCTGAATGCGACCTAGAGAATATTAATTTACTCGACTTTGAGCAATGGCAAAGAGAAGATGGATGGTGGGTTGGTGAATATACACTCTTAGGTGCAGATGGAAACCCTCAAGTATCAAACAGTTGGCCATATCAATATGATCATTACATGGGATTTATACACTTAGAGGTTATTGGCAATAGTATCAAACAACGAAATGTCTTCTTATATCCACCTAAAAATGTTGATGAATGTGACTCAGATAATCAAGTTATTGGCAATGGTGTCTGTGGTATAAATGGTAATGAAAAGATATTTAGTGCAGATCAAAGTGCTAGTGACTGTGACGGGAACCTAGCTGGACCATATATTGCCTTCGGTATGACGATGGATACTCATACGACACTTATTGGTGATGATACTGTGTTATACCAAGTTAGAATGTCTGATGGCAGTTTAATGCAAAATCAACTGACAAGCCTCCCACCAAATGATACTCGGGTGAGAACAGCTCAAGGTTTTTTCATGAACTCACCAACCTATGCCAGCTACTATCGAGAACGTAAGGTAACTAAGGAAGAATTTTTCGAACTCATAACTCAATACCGTCAAGAGTATCAAATTCTTGAAACCGATCATTGTGCTTATGACTCAGGTAATCAGCCAAGCCAAACAACATGTGATGAACATTTTGAGTTAGAGTAATATTCTAAACAATATAGGTAACATGGCCTGATAAAAATAAAAAGACCCGCTAATTTAGCGGGTCACGAAAAGCTTTTTGGGTAAAAAAGATAAATTAAAATCGGTATTGCATACCCAGAGTTAGCATATTTACAGAGGCAACTTTCGTTCCATCTGATTTGAGGCTGTTAGCATCCGCAGCAAATACATGACTAAATTCAGCATTCATACCCAATTCTGGTGTAAAGTCATAACCAAAGCCCAAAGAAACTTTAGGTTTAATTTCGTTCTTATTTTTGCCACTCAGACCAAGACCATCAACTGTTAGCTTTTGGTTCACATATGCAAGGCCTGCCTTACCAAAAACATTCCATTGAGAAGAAAAATTATATTTCGCTACACCTAAAAGGTCTAAATTATAGCCCTTATAATCCATGTGAAAAGAGTCACCGATTCGGTACTTATTTTTGGCATAAGTGTCGAATCCAAGTTCTACACCGTACTCTAATTGCTGTGTCTGCCAAAGGTAACCCGCATCAATACCACCAGCTAAACCTCTTAGTTCATAAGAACTGGTTTGGTTAATTTCAAGCTCTGGAGTATCCATACCACCGCTACCAATATTAACGCCGATGTACGGACCTGCTTTAGCCATAGCACTACCACACACCAAAGAACTTAGTACACCAACAACAATCAATAGACCTTTCATACTCTTCATCATCTCTTACTTATTTTTATGACGGAATCACAAATAAAAAATAAACACACTGTTTTATTAACTGAACACAGTGTAGATGACAGAAGCAAAAAGGTAAGTCGCATTAATGTGCTTTAATGTAATTATTCGTCACGATTATGTACTTATCCCCGTAAGATTATTTTTGCATTAATTGCTCATTGAGCCACGTAAGCCAAGCCTCCATACCCTCACCTGTTTTTGCTGATAATTTAATGATCTGAATCTGAGGATTTACTCGACGAGCATTGGCAATACAGGCATCAATATCAAAATCAAGGTAAGGCAGAAGATCCACTTTGTTTAAGACCATCACCTTTGCCGCAGCAAACATATTAGGGTATTTAAGCGGTTTATCTTCTCCTTCAGTCACAGACAAAATGGCTACTTTACAATCTTCACCCAAATCAAAACTCGCAGGACATACTAAATTACCTACGTTTTCAACAAAGATAAAACCACGTTCATTACTGGCTAATTGATGATAAGCATCATGTACCATTTGTGCATCAAGATGACACCCTTTGCCCGTATTCACCTGAATAGCAGCAACCCCAGTCGCACGAATACGATCCGCATCATTGGTTGTTTGTTGATCGCCTTCAATGACCGCACAAGGCCACTGTTTCGAAAGTAGAGTTAACGTTTCTGTTAAGAGTGTCGTTTTACCTGAACCTGGGCTTGAAACCAGATTTAATACACACTGTTGGTGTTCAGAAAAATGTTGACGATTATGGGTCGCAAGGTGATTGTTATTACCCAGAATATCTTGCTCTAAAGTCAATAGTTGACGCTGGGATACACCAGAGACATGGACTTGAGCCTCACCCTTACCATAATGAAGATCACCCGATTCAAGTTGCTCTGGATAGTGGTCATGATGGTCATGATGGTCATGATGGTCATGATGGTCATGATGGTCATGATGGTCATGAGTATGACTGTGATGGTGACCCTGTCCAGCATTAGATGATTTCACATCACCGTTTGAACCATAAATATGTAAGTGAACATCCCCTTGGTTGTAATAATGGTGATGAACAATTACGGTTGGTGTTGAGGTTTTATCCTCATGATGATGGTGATGGGTATGACCTTCTACTTGGCTATCTCCACAGCCACAAACACTGCACATTTACGCAACCTCAATTTGTTTAATTTTTAATTCTTCGCCAGTTTCTATCGCTAATTGATAACCACCACACAAAGGACAGCACATATCTCGCTGTTGTAACTCAATATTTTTTTTGCAATGGGAACACCAAGCCGTGGCTTTAATATGATTAATTTTAAGCCTAGCCCCTTCTGCTATTGTCTCTCGACAAGCAAATTCAAATCCAGTTGCTAACGCCTGAGACTCAATGCATGACAAAGCGCCAATATCTAACTCAACCAGTGTTACCTTGTGAAATCCTTGGGCTTTAGCATGAGCCACAACGGCATCAACCGTATTGATACTTAAAGAAAGTTCGTGCATTTGTCATCACCACCTATAACATGCCAACGATTCGCTCACTATGACTATAAGCATCAGCACGGCCATGACGACAATGCCCAACTAGAGTCACATTTAAACGCTCTGCTAAATCTACTGCCATCTTGGTTGCTGATGAGATCGCAAATAAGATCTCAACACCTGCTGATGCCACTTTCTGTACCATTTCAAAACTGGCTCGGCTAGTAACTAACACTGCCCCACCCGATAACTGATGTTGGTTAATAAAACCAATTAATTTATCCAGAGCGATATGACGACCTACATCTTCAAAAATTGCTTCAATGCAACCCTCCGATGTTAAATACACCGCAGCATGAGCAGATCCTGTTAACTGATTAAGTTGCTGCTTAGCCAATAGTTGGGCTAACGCCGGCTCCAAATGGCAGAGATCAAATTCAGCGTGGGAAGTAACAGGAAGCAATGCTCGACAAACGGTATCGAGCTTCTCTTCTCCACAAATTCCACACCCAGTTAATCCGGCAAGAGAGCGGCGTTTTTGTTTTAAACGTAATAAGCAACGATTAGCGACAATCACATTAAGATCGATACCATTTTCCAGCTTGGTGATTTCAATGTCATGGATATCGCGATGGTGATCAATAATCCCTTCAGATAGAGCAAAACCAATAGCAAAATACTCTAAGTCATTAGGTGTACACATCATGACCGTGTAGGCCACCCCATTAAAAGCAACGGCAACAGGCATTTCTTCTATAATAAAATCCCATTCTCGATGCTCATCTTGTCCTTTACGATAACGAACAATGGAACGTTCACAGCTGTTTGCAAAATCAATATCAGGCAATACTTCACAGGTATTCACGATAATTCCTTGGTTCAAAAACTCGAATTTGGTTAACGATAATCTTGACTACTGATGCCCATTTTTTGCATACGAGATAGTAGGGTTGTTCGCTTTAAGCCCAGCATATTAGCCGCACCATTAGGCCCTGCAATGACCCCTTGACACCGTTTTAATGCGTTGATGATCATGGATTGATCAACAATAGGTCTCACCTTTTTTACTTCATTTTTTGCCGCTGTATCGACAGAACAGACACTCTCTGAGCCTGAGCTTGTTAGATCATCAATTGATGCTACCTGCGGTAATTCTTGAGCCTGTTTAAGTGAAGTCTTGGATAGTGATGGTTGGGATTCCATTTTTCTAGAATTTTGCACAATATGAGGTTGAAGCGAAATTAGCTCATCAACCGGAATATTTAATATATGGCCTCGCGTTAAAATAACGGAACGTTCAACAAAATTATGCAATTCACGAACATTTCCAGGCCAAGAAAAACGTTGCATCAGTTCAAGATCGCTAGCTGCAATTGCAGTGATTTTCTTACCCATTTTTTGGGCTAATTGACGAGCAAAATGTTTGACTAATAACGGGATATCTTCAGCCCGCTGTCGAAGCGGAGGAACTTCAATCGGAAAAACATTTAACCGATAATAAAGATCATTACGAAACTGTTTTGCATCAACCATTGCCAGTAAATCAACATTAGTCGCAACAACAATACGAACATCAACAGAGATAAGCTGATTTTTACCTACTCGCTCGATTTCGTTTTCTTGTAACGCCCGTAATAACTTAGGCTGTAATTCAAGCGGCATATCTCCAATTTCATCTAAAAAGAGAGTCCCCTTATGGGCTTGCTCAAATCGACCAACCCGTTGGCTGATTGCCCCTGTAAATGCCCCTCTTTCATGACCAAACAGCTCGCTTTCAAACAAACCGGCAGGAATCGCGGCACAATTCATTTTCACCATTCGGGTTTTGCTACGTAAACTCATTTTGTGAATCGCACGTGCAATTAACTCTTTTCCTGTCCCCGATTCACCTAGAATCAATACCGTACTATCGCAACTGGCCACCATTGCAACTTTTTCCAACACCTGGTTCATCGCTTCACTTTGGCTGATAATGTCATCAAAAATCGCATGTTCATCATAGCTATCTTCAATACTGACATACTGCTCAGTTACAGTTCTGGGCAGTGAAGCTTGATGAGCCTTAATACTGTGCATAGCCAGAGCAACACGAGAGGCTATCTGCTGAACCAGCTCAATATCATACTGCTGGTAATTGACGGTTTCTCTTTTCATATAGCAGATATAACCAATAGTTAACCCACGAAAAACCATCGGAACAACACAAGCACTTTTTACTTTTGATGGAAAATAAGGACCATTTTCATCTTGGCGAATTTGATCCAATTGGTTGTGATCAAGTATTACAGGTTTATTACTCTCTATTGCATGTTTAATCATTTTATCATCATTAAAAAAATGACAATGAAATTCAGTATTACTATTGTTTAACCCACAAAACATTTGCATATAATGGTTATCTTGGAGCTGAATAATTGACAGCTCTGTCATAGCAAAATGTTGATAAAGAAAATGTAATAAAGAACTGATTAATTCTTTTTTTGTACTTTGACTAATAACCGTATTGGTAATATCGACTAATACTTGGAAGTTCTTTTTTCATTACTTAATTGCTGTGTAAAATCAGAAGCAAGTTGATGTTCAATAATATGCTCTATCATGGCAGCGATCATATTATTAAACAGTTTAAATTGTCTCTCAGATTCAATACTGTCTGCTAATTTATGATTAATATACTCAATAGCACCTAATGGTTTACCTGCAATTAAAAGCGGTATTTTGCAGTATCGTTTTACGTCATAGTAAGCAGGGTGGTCAACTAATTGAGGAAACGTCTGGTACAGTTCATGACCAGAGATATCATGATAATACTCACAAGAAGCAATCTTATGTAGCGCTAAAGAATGTTGATTATACTGATAATTTTTTTGTTCATTGCCTTTATCTAAAAAGTAAAGTGTTGGCGTATCATCTATATCATTTTTTAGTAGTAAATTTACCCTATCAACTTGAATAAATAGCAAATCTTCGTTATTTAAAAACGTCATTACGCCAGAAATATCGTTGATGGATAATAAGGCTTTTGAAAAACTCATCAAGTCGGCTTCAAAGCGTTCCATGGTACCATTAGCTCTTGCAGATAAATTGGCCCGAATAGCAAATAAAAATTCAAGCATTTGTAATACAATTCTCAAGCATTTTACTAACCAAGCATTGATCTGAATCAACCAAGCGGAAAACTCAATTCAATTCCATATAAAAAATGATGATATCTACTAATTTTCTTCTGACTTATAAAGCAAAGCTATTAATTACTCTCAATGAGAATAAATAAGGCTCCAAAATAAAAAATAGCAATATTTTATCTTGGAAACCTTATTTCCATAAATGCGCCATTATTTAAGTGAAATAATTAGCTACGCATTAATTACATGATTACGTAATCGCGCTTTTAAATTACTGTATTCGGTTTGAACGTAATTTTCTGCCCAAGATTGATCATCAATATGCTCAACTTTTACCGCACAATATTTAAACTCTGGCGTTTTTGATATGGGATCTAAATGCTCAATAGTTAGCTCATTACAAGCACCAATCCACCATTGGTAAGTCATGTAAACCACGCCTTTATTGACACGCTCATTATAGTTAGCTCTAGAGATAACTTTACCTCGGCGGGAAGATACCCAAACTAACTGCTGATCAGCAATACCTAACGCTTTAGCATCATCAGGATGCATCTGGACATAACCAGGTTCATCGGCCAACGTTTGTAAAGCAGCACAGTTACCTGTCATGGAGCGACATGAATAGTGACCAACTTCACGAACCGTTGAAAGTACTAGTGGATACTCAGCATCAGGTTGTTCAAGTGGAGCACGCCATTCGGCACCAATAAAGATCCCTTTACCTGATGGCGTACTAAACTGATTACCTTCAAATAAATACGATGTACCCGGATGATCCTCGGTTGGACACGGCCACTGAACCGATTTCAAATCAGCCATCTTATCGTAGGTAACACCAGCATAGAGCGGACATAGACTACGTAGCTCATCCCAAATCTCTTCAGTATTGTTGTACGACATAGGGTAACCCATACGCGTTGCTAATAAGCTAAAGATCTCCCAATCGGGTTTCACATCACCAGTTGGTTTTACCGCCTTATAGAAACGCTGAAAACCACGGTCAGCACTACTGTATACACCTTCGTGTTCTCCCCAACTGGTTGCAGGGAAAATCACATCAGCAAATTCAGCTGTTTGCGTCATAAAGATATCTTGAACAATCACTAACTCCATTTTACGCATGGTGTCGCGCATTGCGGCAAGATCGGCTTCCGTTTGTGCAGGATCTTCACCAAAGATGTAGAACGCTTTACAGATACCTTCTTCAACCTTGTGACCCATTTCCGTTAAGCGATAGCCAGGAGTTCCTGATAACGAAACACCCCAAGCTTGTTCAAACTTAGAACGTACGGCATCATCGGTAACGTCTTGATAACCAGGGAACTGATGCGGCAACATGCCCATATCACATGTACCCTGCACGTTATTTTGACCTCGAACTGGGCCACAACCCACACCACGACGACCAAAATTACCAGTTAGCAATGCAAGCCCTGCTAAGCCACGAACAACATCAACTGCTTGACCGTATTGGGTAACACCCATCCCCCACAAAATCATCGCTTCAGGCGCAGCAGCATAAGTACGTGCAGCTAAACGAATTTCTTGTGCAGTTAAACCTGTAACTTGTTCAACTGATTCAGGCGGATAGTGAGACGCTATTTCACGAAACTCGGCGAAACCTTCAGTATGGTTTTGCACAAATTCCTTGTTGTATAGCCCCTCTTCAATAATGACATTTGCTAACGCATTAACTAATGCCATATTCGAGCCATTATTTAGGGCTAACCATTGATCTGCAACACGAGCAGATTCAATCTTACGAGGATCACAAACAATGATCTTCGCCCCATTAGCACGAGCTTTTAAAATGTGCCTTGCTACAACCGGATGAGAATCTGCCGCATTGTAACCGAATATGAGTAAACATTTAGTATGTTGAATTTCGGGAATAGCGTTACTCATTGCGCCATTACCTACTGTTGTCTCCAGACCGGAGACTGATGGAGCGTGTCACACCCTAGCGCAGTGATCGACGTTATTAGTCCCTATGACCGCCCGTGCAAATTTCTGCATCACATAGTTAGCTTCGTTACCTGGCCCCCGAGCTGAACCTGTTGTCATAATGGCATCTGGGCCGTATTTCTTTTTGATTTCAAGTAATTTTTCACTTGCAAAATCAATTGCTTCTTGCCAAGAAACCGCTTCAAGTTGAGCATCACGAGTGCGACGAATCATCGGCTGTTTTAAGCGTGGCGTTAATAGATTGGTATCGTTAAGAAAATCCCAGCCATAGTAACCTTTTAGGCACAACTGACCTTCATTAGTACGACCATCAGCAGGCTCTGCTGCGATCACTTTGTTATTTTCAACGACCAACTTTAGTTTGCACCCAGTACCACAGTAGGGACAAACAACAATGGACTTTTTCATACTAACCTTTGGTAGTAACGGTTATTAATTTATATCAGCGACAAATTGCAACGGCATTTAACGCAGCAGCTTCACGCTTTTGTTTACTGTCTTCAGTCAAAGTTTCTGACTCAATGATTCGAATTGCACCGGTCGGACACACCTGCACACAAGCAGGGCCTTCTTCTCGGTGGTTACATAAATCACATTTTAGCGCTTGAGATTGAGGAACTTGACGTTTAAACAACGCAGACCCTTTTGTCTCTTCAACCATTTTTGTCACCACATTCATTGCGCCGTAAGGGCAAGCGATAACGCAAGTCTTACAACCAATACAACGTGACTGAATTACTTTGACAAAACCATCTTCTAAAACAATGGCATTATTAGGACAAACCTGAGCACATGGCGCATCATCACATTGCCGACACATAACAGGGGTGGTCACATGAGCATTTTTCACCAAAGTAAGACGAGGCAAAAAATCTACAGCATTTAACCCTGCTACTGTGCTATCTGCTTGGTGAGAAATAACACACGCAACTTCGCAGGTTCGACACCCAATACACAGATTTGGATCTGCAAAAACAAACCGGTTCATGGTGGATCCTTTATTGATGTCGATACATCGCAATCAGTCAACTGTCACCGAGCTTACTGACTGCGATACCATATAAGCATGAGGCGTGCCAATTTATCAAACTAACTAAAATAAAATATAACTACATGAAAATAATCAGAAAAAAATAAAAGCTCGAATTACTTCGAGCTTTTATTGATATGTCAGACAAGACCATCTCGTTCAATATTTTACTGTCGACACATTTCGTCACAACACTTCGACACTGTCGATATTAACGATACTTACACATGTTCAAACCCTCCATCATCTTGCCAAACAGGAAGTACCTGATACAAGGTTGATACCGCATTTTGAACCATCTCAGTTAAGGGGGCTGAAAATGCGACAATCGCAGGCTGAATACCGACAAAGACGACCTCTGGCACAAAGGTTTTAAGTTCATCAATCAGAAAATTGAGCGGTAGGCTGTGTGTTGAGACGACATACATATCAACAATCGATTCAGGATCTATCACTCGAATCGTTCCAGCTTCTTCGCCAATATCTGCCGCATCGACCACCAGCACACGATTCGGTTTTACTTTTCGAATTAAATGTAAGCAATCTTCTGGCATCGAACCACCTTCAAGTACACTCCAATTATCAATCGGATTGGCTTTTAACATTGTGGCTAATAAAGGGCCCGCTCCATCATCACCCATCATCGAATTACCCACGGTCAGTACGATATTATCAACGGTTAAATCAACATTACTACACGCCGCTTCACCCCATAATGCAGCTGATAAATTAATTTGTTGTAAACCACCACTCATGCTATTTGCCCATTAGTGTCATTATCACTGACCACTGTTGGCTTTTTAGAATCGCCACCGCGGATCATAAGATACATTGTCGGCTCATGGTAAATAGCGCTAAGTGCCGCAATAAAACCTTGGGTTAATTGTTGAGATTTTTTATCTTGTTTTAAAGTATCTAATCGATCAAAAGCAAGTGCCAGCATATTGATATGTTCAGGATAAATTGTAATTTCGCCAAACAAGAGAAAACCTTGCATTTTTCGATACGCTTCACCTTCATGGGGTAAAGCATCAATCCATGCTTGATATTCTCTGCCGTCGCAATCTAGTACTGATTTAAGGCAATCGACCACACCTAAATGATGGCCAATTGCCAGGCTGTAATACATGATCTGTTTTGCTTCTTCTGGCACATCATAGCTTTGATCAACAAACTTACGACTTAAGCTATAAAAATACACATGCCCTTCTAAATGGCGAGATTCAAGGGTGTTACAAGTCATCTCTCACCTCTACCCTAATAAGTCATTTTGAGCAGAACCAGAACACGTTTTTTGGCACTGACTTGAACAAATGCTTGATGCTTGAGGGCCTGTACCCGTTAATGCCGCCATCGTTTTATTAAACAAAATATGTACAATTTCACAAAGTCGCGGGTCGTCCTTTTGCTCAAGATAGGTCTGGATATTACTATCTACGGTATCACTGTCGCTATTGGCTAAAATCTCCATTACTTCATCAGCAATACGTTGACCTTGAACATATCCTGCTAGCAAGCGGGCTTCGCGTTCGATCATCACTTTAAGATCAAGTGGAATACCTGTATGACGTAATGAAGCTTTAGTTTGATCGGGTTGATGCGTTTTAGACTTCAACTTTTGATCAAGAAGCCCCAAAGCAACTGCAAAGCCATAAATCGTTGCTGCAGGTGTTGGAGGACAACCAGGAATATAGACATCAACCGGAACAATTTTGTCTGTTCCGCCCCACACACAGTAGAGATCATGAAAAATACCGCCATCGCAACCGCAGGCACCATAAGAGATCACAATTTTTGGATCGGGAGCCGCTTCATAAGCTCGTAAGGCGGGAGCTCGCATGGCACGAGTCACCGCTCCCGTAAACAGCAAGATGTCAGCATGACGAGGAGATGCCACCACTTTGATACCAAATCGTTCCGCATCAAAAACAGGAGTCGTTGCTGCAAAAATTTCAATTTCACAAGCGTTACAACCACCACAGTCGACACGATAGACATAGGCGGAGCGACGGATCTGCTTAATCAATGCATCTTTTAATTTCTGGCTATGAGGAGGCAACTCAACTGGAACCGTTTGAGTGTGAGCAGTACCAACTAACTGTTTAATACCTTTCATACGTCCTCCTCAATAAAACGTAGGTGGCTAATATTTTCACTATCTAACATATTATTTCGACGACGGCATTCAGGACAGGTTTCAAGCTGCTCACGGCGCTGTGCCAATTGGTCGGTAGGCACACCACTTAGCTCCAGTGTATCCAATACATACTCAAGCAGTTTACGGGCCACAAATGGTCTGCCACATTGGCTACAATCGGCCAGATCAAACGTTGCCGATTCATACAAATCCGCTTTATTGGTCACGGCTAACTCAAAATTTTGCGACAATTTAATGGCTTTTGTTGGGCACACTTCTTCGCAGCGACCACAATAAATACAACGAGCCATCGACAGTTCCCAACGTCGAGTACCTGCTTGCTCATCGGTTTCCATAATCAGTGCATTTGCAGGACAAGCTCGCGTGCATGCACCACAAGATAGACATTGATCAGCGTTTAATTCAGGTTTACCACGAAAATCTTGGCTCACTTCAAGAGGGGCAAATGGGTATTTCGTGGTTGCCTCCCCTGTTTTAAGTACCGTTTTTAATAACTTAAACACAAGGCCCCCTTAGATTTTAAATGGCGAATTCTTGCGATTGATACTGTATTGCTCAATCGCTTTATATGGCACGGTTTGGCTGCGTTTTTTCTTAGTATCAACAATGGTGACGCGGTCTGTGCATGAATAACAAGGATCTAAACTACCGATAATTAAAGGGGCATCAGCAACGGTGTTACCACGCAACATATAGCGCAATGTAGGCCAATTTGCATATGTAGCAGCACGGCAACGCCAACGGAAGAGTTTTTGATTATCCCCGGTCATACTCCAGTGCACATTTTCCCCACGAGGTGCTTCAGTAAAGCCTAATGCAAACTTATTCGGAACATAGTTAAACCCTTCGGTTAAAATTGCCCCAGCAGGTAAGTTATCTAAACCAAACTCCACAATATTAAGAGCGTCAAACACTTCACGAATACGAACCATCACACGAGACTGCACATCGCCATTTTCCATGGTTTGCAGCTCAATCGGCACCTTACTGTAAGCTTCAAACTGCTGGCCGTGGATGACACGAACATCACGTTTAAATCCAGTACCACGAATCAAAGGACCTACAGGGCTGTAATTACGAGCGATCTCTTTACTTAAAATGCCCACGCCACAAATACGGCTATCGATATTTGGCGTTGCTAATAGCATTTCAACCAGTTCGCTAAAGGATTGACGAACCTCTCGCACCATCGCAATACCTTTCGTACGCTGCTCTTTAAGAAAATCTCGGCGAACACCACCAATAAGGTTCATACCATAGGTTTTACGAGCGCCAGTTAACAGTTCAGCTAACTCCATGGTTTTTTCACGAATACGGAAAAACTGCATAAAGCCAGAATCAAAACCGACAAAGTGGCTAGATAGTCCAATGTTGAGCAAATGGCTATGCAGACGTTCAACTTCAAGCAGTACGGTACGAATCATCTTGGCGCGAAACGGCACATCAACATCAAGTGCGTTTTCAATAGTATTGCTATACCCCACACTATGGGTAAAACCACAAATACCGCACACGCGATCGGTCAATTGAGCGACCTCATGATAACCCATTCGTGTTTCAGCCAATTTCTCCATACCACGATGGACATAAAACATGCGATAGTCCGCATCCACAATGTCTTCACCATCAACAAATAGGCGGAAATGACCTGGTTCATCGGAGGTGATATGCAAAGGACCAACGGGCACAATGCGGTTGCTATCGTTGCCTAATTGGTTATCAAACTGATAGGTTTCTGTCTCAGTTGTAGGTTGAGGACGCTGACGATAATCCATAGCATCTTTACGTAATGGATGCAGATCTTCCGGCCAATCGTCAGGGAGAACCAAACGACGTTCATCAGGTAATCCTACCGGATGTAAACCATACATATCCCGTACTTCTCGTTCTCCCCAAACCGCAGCTGGAATCGTGGGCGTAATTGAAATGAATTCTTGGCTTACAGGATCGACTAAAACTTTTACCGTTACCCAACTTTTCACTTCGCCTTCCATAGACAAAGCGTGATAAACCGCAAAGTGACCATTAAGAGAGCGTTCATCATTACCAAACGTTACAGTAAGCCAACCGCCTTGGTCGTAATAAAGCCACTTCATTACATCAACTAAAGCCGTCATTTTGACCGTAATCGTAACTTGATTTTCGGTTTGCCACTCTTCATCTATGATGGCTAATGGGAAAAAATGATTCACGCCATCGACATAGTTTTTACCAATACGTTGGGGATTTATAGCTGTTTCAAATATAGAACTTGTCATTGTCGTGACTTACCAACCAAGAATAAAGAACAGCAGTGCGATCACTGCCACTAAGAACATCGGGAAAATAGCACGATGAATTTTCATAAAACGAAAACGTGCCATCGTATTTTCTGCAATCCCAGCAATTAAGAAGATCACAAAAAGCTTAATCAGCAAAATTACCGTTGCCGAGAACAGTCCAGTGAATGTCAAACTGCTGGCTTTACCCCATGGAATGAAAATCGCTAAAAAGAGCTGAGCCACAACAAGCTGTTTTAAGCCAAGACCCAGCTTAACAAGCGCAAGATTAGAACCAGAATATTCAGTAACAGGGCCCTCTTGCAGTTCTTGTTCGGCTTCTGCGCTATCAAACGGTAACTTACCCATCTCAATAAATAGAGCAAATGCACACACGATGCCGGCTAAAATCAAGGTTAAAGGCTGATGCCAAGTTTGAGTTGCCATAGCTCGACTAATATAACCAAGATCCGTTGTACCCATCGCGAGCGCCACCAGCAAAATAGCCAGAATAAGGATCGGTTCTACCAAAATTCCCAACGTGAGCTCACGGCTACTGCCTAAACCACCGAACATGCTGTTAGAGTCAATGCCCGCAAGAGCAAAGAAGAAACGGAATATGGCTAATAAATAGATATCTGTGATCAAATCACCAGAGATCGGAAATGGTGATGTTTGGGTAACAGTAGGTAATGCCATTGCGATCAACAGCATAGTGATAATCAAAACCCATGGCATCAGCCAGAAAATCATTCCAGCATTGCTTGGTGCAACCGACTGACGACGCAGCAACTTCATAATGTCGCGGTAATCTTGCAAGATACCAGGGCCTTTACGAGAGTGAATTTTCGCCCGTATAACACGAGAGAAACCGGTTACTAATGGAGTTAAAAGCAACATCAATAGCGCTTGAACCACAGCCAAGATAATCCATCCCGCTGATGGCATTTCTAATGGAGACATCAGTAACTTACTCCTGAAATAAATGGGAAGAAACCGATCACAAATAACGCCAGAACTACGCAGAAGACTTTCACTTTATGGCAGCTTAATTGACCATTTAGATCGACAAAGAAAGGCAAAACATAACGCTCAGTTAGGGATGTTTTAGGTCGATTATTGTAAATAAAACCAAACATCTGACGCATTGGTGCAGTAATACCAGCAGTTGAGACTGTCATGCGTTGTTCATACTGATAACCACAAGCCCAAGGATCGCCTTGTTGACGACGAGACACTCGATGACCACCAAAAATCATCAGTAACAAAGCAGGGACTAAGGTCAATAACGCTAACGTAATAGCAATAACTGGGGTAGAAAGGATGGCTTGCGTTGGAATCACAGGATATAACGCGGCACCAGAAGCAACGGGAACTGGCATTAAATTCAACATAGATGAAGCAATCGCAGAGAAATAAGGTGCAATCCATGGCGAACCAACACCTAAGATAATACAAACGATCGCAAGACTTGATGTTGCCAGTGTCATTGCAGGCCCTACTTCTTTGGTATTGGCCGCTTGTTCTGATTTAGGCGCACCAGTAAAACACACACCATAAACCTTAACAAAACACATACAGGCCAAAGCACCGGTTAGCGCCAACATCACCATGCCAAATGGACCAAAGATTAAATTGGTGACACTGCCAGCTTTACCCAATGAAAATAGTGACTGGTAGATAAACCACTCAGAAACAAAACCATTAAGGGGAGGCAAAGCACAAATGGCCATCGTACCAATCAAAAAGGCGAGAGCTGTTTTTGGCATGGTTTTACCCAGACCGCCCATTTGATCCATCTCTTTAGTGTGCATGCGATAGACAATTGATCCCGAACCTAGGCACAAGAGTCCCTTAAATACCGCATGATTTAGTAAGTGATATAGAGCCCCTAATAGACCAAGCAAGGCAATAACAGGATGAACCGTTGCAATACCTATCATTGCAACACCCACACCGATTAAAATAATGCCAATATTTTCAACGGTGTGATATGCCAATAGGCGCTTGATATTGTGTTCGGCAAGCGCGTACATCACACCAAGAACCGATGACAATGCACCAAAAATTAAGACGACAATACCCCACCAGAGCTGACTTGCCCCTAGGAACATAATGCCAAACTTGATGATGCCATAAATACCAAGCTTAACCATCACACAAGAGATTAAGGTTGAACTGTGAGATGGCGCTAGCGGGTAAATCTTTGGCATCCAGCCATGTAAACCAATACCAGCGGCTTTAATACCAAAGCCAAATAGCGCAAAAATAAAGGCCCAAGAAGCCGTTGTACCGGTAATTGGAGTCGCAACAAAAACGCTAAAATCAAAACTATGACTATGGCAAACTAAGATCAAAAACGCGAATAAAATGAATAAATTAGCAAGATGATCAACCACGAAATATTGCAGACCAGCTTTTCTGTTTGCTTCAGAACCGCCACTGACAACAAGCAGAACTGATGCCAGTGAAATGATCTCCACAAAAAACATAAAGACCATTACATTAGCAGCCACAACTAGGGCCGTCATGGCAGCAGCAAACAAGTTAAACAGTACACTGATTTTCCAACCACCTTTACCAAGGTATTCCTGCAGATAATTAATGGAATAAATGGATGATGCGATGGTGACAATTGAAATAACACACACCATCAGGGCTGAAAGCATATCCATACTCGCCCAATGGTTGGTCATTAAGCTTATATTGCCAGATGTAATGGTGGTTAAACCCGCAAGCAACCCCAAAAAAGCAGAAAAGGCACTGACAAGGCCTGATAATTTCAATGTCTCTTGTTCGTGCTCTCGGCCATAAAAAGAAAAAATACTTGCGCCTAAATACCCCAACAGAGCAAGCAGGATTAAAACTAATGGATTCATGATTACAATTCTCCGCCTTGAACAACTGCTGAACTTTCTGCAGCTTGAGCGCGTTTTATTTGGCGAGCTTTAGCGATTTTCCCTTCATCAACCACCATAATGGCTTGTGTTGGACAAACTTGAGCACAGACCGGCCCTTCATCACGAAAACCACACAAATCACATTTTACCGCGATGCTCTTAACACCCGGTTCCCAAGCGAGAATGTCTTGGCCAAAAGTACTTGGTATCGATGTTGATGGATTGCTAGAGCGAGGAGTTGAAGGTATATAAATATCGTAGCTATTTGCCATCGCAACCGGACGACTACCATCAAAAGCAATCGCGCCAAATGGACAAGCAACAGCGCACAAAGTACAACCGACACAAAGAGTTTCATTTAATAAAACCCGATCATCTTGTTTCGTGATCGCTTGTACCGGACAAACGGCCGCACAAGGGGCATCCTCACAGTGACGACACATCACAGGAGCGGTGGCATCATTTTGTTTGACAACCGTTAAACGAGGGTGGCTCTGTAACCCCTCTTGTTTATGAACGGTTGAACATGCTGCCATGCAGGTCCCGCAGCCTATGCACTTTTCGGGATCGGCGATAACAAAGCTTTTCATGGCTCTACCAGTTAATCGTAAAAAGCCCCATTAAAGCAACATCTATGCCAGCAAAGAATAAACTGCATTTTATGTTTTTATTCAATTAATTAGATAAAATCTATTCATTGCTTTGTCTAAACCCATGTCAATAACAAGGTAATTAGAGTGTCGATAGATTTTTCGACACTCATTTCGACACAAGAATCGACATAAATTAAACTCTTATTCTATGCTTACAAAAAATATAAACTTAAATACTTTTTCCAATGGTACGAATAACAACAATGAATCCCATGCTAAAAAAACAACTGTTAACATTAATGCCGTTTTATTTGCTCTTTATTGCAGGAATTGTCGATGTAATTGGTTTTCTGCATCTTAAAAATGGCTTATTTGTCTCTTTTATGAGTGGTAATACAACCCATGTCGGGATCTTACTTAATGAACCAAGTAATCCACTCATTTGGCATTATGTAGGAGTGATTGGACTGTTTGTCTTTGGAGCCATGATAGGAGAAATGTTGGCCCTAAGTGCTTTTCGCTACTATCGCTGTATTATTATGGCAATCGTCGCTCTACTATTGAGTATTACAGCATTAATTACCAATCATACCGCCCCAATTGTGACCAATTTTGTTTTAAGCTTTGCCATGGGCATTCAAAATATCGCGCTACGAGCAACTATAGATAAAGCCACGGCTCTCACCTATGTTACCGGCTTTCTCGTTAATACTGGACGTTCATTGGCGCTTCTACTGATGGGGCATCGGGAACAAAGTGCTTTTTTTCGGCACTTATTGTTATGGTTATCCATTTTTCTCGGTGCGATTACGGGAGCGAAAGTAATGACAGGCTCCTTAACGATAGCGCTGATTACGCCAATTGTATTATCTTTAATAGCAACAGTGATATTGTATTGGACTCATGAATTGGCAGACGCTTAGAGGTTAGGCATTTAATATTTAATCATATGAGATAAAGGCTCATCATGAGCCTTTTTAAACATTACAATTATAAAGAAAAACAATTAACTACATATCAATGGCTCTATTTCTTCATATTCATATTCAATAATCTCTAAGCTAATAGTTCAACAATCAAACTGATTGATAATTACCCAACAAAAGAGATATGTGATTCAAATATAATCACAACAATATCATAATCAAGAATGAATTACACTACCCATGCAATATTCCAATATGAAATCATTGTGATATAATAAAGAAATATTTTTACAATACAAATTCCTTTTATGTATAAACCACACTCAAAAAAACATATCGAAGAGTCAAAAGTAAAATATAATATTTTTTATAGATTTAAAAAAATATTATTTGAAATTGACTGGTCTTTCAGTCGTTTCTTACTATTATTTTTAAATAGAGTTGTATTTTTATCTCTTCTTATAATAAGCAGCCTTTCAATCATATTTCAAGCTCTAAATATTTTTGAATACGATGAAGGTTTATCTGACATTTCAACAATAGAAATACTATTTATATTTTCATTGTTAATATTATTAAGACGATACTATATATATACCAAAAAAACATCTATGCATTGGTGGGATCGTTTAGTCACTCCATTAATTGTAAATGGTAAATTTATTCTTATTACATGGTTTTTATTCAGTTTTATCACAGTTACAGACTCATATAATCATACATATTTTTTCGATAAAATAATAATTCAATACCAAAGTTATCTACAACTTTTATTATTTGCATATCTATTAATCAGTTTATATATCTCTATACCAAGTAAGGATCTAAGGATTAAAAAGCAAAGTATTAAACAACAAATAGCAAATAATGAAGAATTAAAAACTAAAAAAGGAATCTAAAATGCCTGTAAAAAAAAGACTATTTATTGTGATTTTTCTTATGATATTATCAACATCATCTATAGCAAAATCATTATCTTTAGTAGATAGCTGTACAGACCTAATCAATATCTATGATTCAAAAGAATCGCAGCGGCTATTGGCAGCACAAACAACATCATTATCACAAAGTCTTCGTGCTGGCTATTGCTTGGGAGTTATCCAACAATATAAAAAAAACAGAGGCTATTGCTATAAAAATTGGTTTGAACAGGCCAAATTTATTGCATCTTATGAACTTAAAAATACTTACCTATCTGACGATGAATTATTGGAGCAATCTTGTGACGTTCGATGATGAATATATATCTACACCTGATGCAATATTAGAATTGTTTAAAGTTAACTTATCCGAACATAAAGAGTTCAAAGATTTACTCTATTCTTTTATTAGAAATAGAGGTAAAGGTGATAGTTTCTTAAATACAAAAGAAGTCCCTCAAGAAAATACCGGAGCCAACACCAGAAACAATCTTTTCATTCCTAGAAATAGTTTAATAAAACTTAATAATGCAGTTATTCTTCAAGCATTTTTTAATGATACTAAAAAAGTTAAAAAGATATTTACTAATGATAAATTAAGAAGAAAAGCATCTGATTTAATAGCGTTAATATTGACTGATAGAAATTTAATTCTTGGTATAGAACTTCAATCAAGAAATGCTGAAGAGCTTGTAAAATTAATGCGTTCGAATAAGTCATTAGATACAAATCGACTTCCTAACCCTTTTTTGGAATTACCACAACTGTCGTTGGGAGGAATGACAAGTATAATTCAAGGCCTTATAGCTCAAAGTGCAACTCTTTCTCAAGGACATTCTATGATGGATGAATTTTTTAATGGTGATTTAGAATGTGCATACGAAACCTCCATGTCATTACAAACATTTGATTTTAGTACAAAAAAATACCAAACATTAGTACAGAACAAATATAAAGAAGTAATGGAGTTTGAAGAACTTTTGGAAAATTTATTAAATTAACTATTGCGAGTGCAGTGCACTCAATTATTCTTACTCTCGCTTTCTAAGAACGAAGTAGGAATGGTATTAACTAATCTTTGATATTCATATGTTAGTTTTAATCTTTCTAAGATATTCAAGAAAAGAGAGCAGAGTTATATTTTTCTTAGTAATTTAATAAAGGATAAAGTTCAATGACTAAAAAGATCACACCAGAGAATAATGCAGCAAATATTTCTAATCCAAATAAAGGCTATAATGGTACTAATCGTCAATATGACCAAAACCAAGGTAATCGAGGAAAACAATTAAATCCTAATCAACAAGGAAAGAAATAAGATATCAATATCTCAAGATGGGGTAAATCATTTGGCTGATGTTTACAATCCAAATGATGATAATCATCTAGGCAATAACTAAATAAGAAAAGACCACAATCCTTAAGGCTTGTGGTCTTTTTTCATTCATTATTAAATTATATTAAAGAAACATTATCTAATAAAAATTAAATAGTTAACATTCATCTTAATTTATACAATAACTAAAACCATAAGCCAGTTTGTTACAACTTCACCAGCTTATGGTTTATGGTGTTTACTGACTCACAGCAGGAGCTGCAGCTGAAGGTTCCACAGGAGCTTGAACTTCTACAGCTTGTGGCTGTGCGGTTGGTTCAGCTGTTGTTTGAGTCATAGCTTTATGAGAAATGGACTCATCAGAGCTAGCTGCAGTGCACGGTATTCCCAAGCTCGTTAGTTTTTCAGCAAAAGCTTGGGCTTTAGTTTCACAATACCCCTTTTCATGACTGGCTTGCCACAGCACCTCAGTTCCTGAAGCCTTTGTGTAATGTACTTCACACGGTACAGAGCTATCAGGGTTTGTGTATACAACTTCAATAACACGCTCACTATTACCACTTTTACAGACGTACTTATCTTGAGCCTGTGCCTGAAAAGCGAAAATGGATAACGCGACCAATAACAGTGCTTTCATTCTTACTACTCCTAAATAGCAGTACCTTAACGACTTGGCGACTTAATGGGTATCTTACTCAGTATAATATGACTGGAAGCTGAATATTCCACAGTGAAGTCCCTTGCAAATACCCATTAAGCATACGTCAATTTCAGCTCATACGAATAGTAATTTATGGTTAACTCTGCCATATCTTTAAAATCACTCGCTCATCACCATCTCGGCGAACCCAACCATCTTTTTCCATGCGGTTTGCAAGCGGAATGGAATACTTACGGCTAAGTTCGGTACGATCTTTAATTTCCCCCATTGAGATCCGATCATACACTTGGTGGCCAGCGAGAATCTCTTTAACCAGATTATGATACAAACCCATATCAAAATAGATCGTATCATCTAAAGCAGTAATGTATTTTTGATGACTAAGCTGACGTAACCACTTTTTCCCTCCGGCGACCGTCACTTTATTTAACTCTAAGCCAGCCTTACCAAACTGACGGATTTGCTGCAAAATCGCCAAGGCTTCAGCAGGAAGATCATCTTCATTATCTCCAGCGCCAAAGCGCCATTTCCCATAGCTAAGGTGTACTTTCTGTTGCTGTTTAAGGTGCTGCATAATGGTATTAACCACCGCATCATCTAGCTTAAATCGTGAACTCAATTCATTTGTCGCCATTGCATCACCATCTTGCAATAGCGTTAATACATTTTGCATCCACGCATCTAGCCAATGGGAAGCAAAACAGTATGGCGCCAGATAAGTTTGATCACAGGTTGGGATATATTCACCCTCACTGCTATCAACAATCGGTTCA
Organism: Photobacterium damselae subsp. damselae; assembly: GCF_038086725.1. Classification (NCBI taxonomy): domain Bacteria; kingdom Pseudomonadati; phylum Pseudomonadota; class Gammaproteobacteria; order Vibrionales; family Vibrionaceae; genus Photobacterium; species Photobacterium damselae. The sequence continues at coordinate 1,079,158 of NZ_CP146971.1, read as the reverse complement.
AAATAACCTTGTAAAGTGAGTCGCAGCTGGCGTTGATGCTCAATATTTAAATCTACAGGCAAGGCATCCAGAGCCTGATATAACGCTCGCTTTTGATGACCAGCAATAAAGTCATGCCACACAACTTCACCACCATGCATTAAGCGACTGCCACCTTTTTGAATCAGAGCCAAACGCTGACCAAAAAAGAGAGGAATCGGATGGTTAAACACTACTCGAGCTAATTGAGTCTGTGGCAAGTAGCTGACTTTCGCTACCCCATGCCATGTCCCAATAGCGGCTTCAACTTGTCGCTGTTTTTTCTCTTTTAATTTCGCATCATTTTTATTAATCCGAATGATGCATTGGTCAGCTAAAGTCATCGTATCATTTGCACTGACAACAAGATGACCTCGACCAATATCTTTACGACTTACGCCTTTTATATTAAGTGCTACGCGACAGGTTCCGGAGATCGTCTGTAAACTTTGATGATATGCTTGGATGGAACGAACCGTACCAACAATCCCTGATGGGTAACAACGCACTTTATCACCGAGATTAATGGTACCGTGAGCTAACGTGCCGGTTATTACTGTGCCAATACCATTAACCACAAACGCTCGGTCTACATACAGTTGTAGCTGCGAAGAAATTGTCGATTGCGCCGCTAAACTCTCATGGACGGTTGAAATTAATAACTGACGTAACGTAGAAATATTATCGTGAGTAAGTGCTGAAACCGCCACTATCTCTGGCAGTAATCCAGTCAACTCCATCACATTATCTAAAGCTTGATCTTCAATATCAGCCAATTGACAAGCATCTACTTTGTCTTTTTTATTGATACAAACAACAATGTGCTCTATTCCCATCGCATGGGCAACTTGAACATGAGAAGTGGTCATTGGCATCCACCCCTCATCTGCAGCTATCACTAGTAATAACACATTTAAGTGCCAGACCCCTGCAACCATATTTCGCAAATACCGCTCATGTCCTGGCACATCAACCACACCAATGGTATTACCGCTGTCATCTTGAAAGTGAGCAAAGCCTAAATCTTGTGTCATACCCAAGGCTTGTTCATGAGCTCGTGCTGTCATCATGCCTGTTACTGCTTGAATCAGTGCTGTTTTACCATGATCAACATGGCCTGCTAATCCGATAACGGCTTGGTAAGGAACCGATGAATTTGACGCAACCATTACAACGTCTCCTTGTGGGTCTTTGTTTTATGAACATAAAATTGAGCGATATAGCTATCCAACTGCTGGATAAAAATATCGATATCATGTGGTAATAAGGTAGCGACATTTAAGATCAATTGATTACGGTTAAGATAGCCAATAATAGGTACCGCAAAAGAGCGTAACGCCTCGAGATGTTGTTGTGCTTTTCCAGGTAATGTAAGAGTTAAGCCCAGACAAGGATAGGTCTCAGTTGGGATGGAGCCGCCCCCTACTTGCATTTGCAGCTCTGTTATACAACTAAATGGTTTCCACCGTTTTGCTAATTGCTCTGCAAGGTGGTTTTTCTCTGCTAATGCTTGCAGTGTGCGCTCAGCAATCCCTTTGCCACTCTCTTTCTTATTGAGCTTATCGATCAATAATTGTTCAAGTAACGACAAAACAATACGGCTGCTTCTAAATGCTCGCATCATAGGATTTTTACTTAACCGCAGACACAGAGCTTTATCACCGGCAATGATCCCAGCTTGTGGGCCACCCAGTATTTTATCGCCCGAAAAACAGACCAAATCTGCGCCCATTTTTAGATAGGTTTGCAGAGCGGTTTCACTTTGAGCATAACTTTCACTCGAAAGCCCGGAGCCTTGATCGACCACCAGAGCAATGTGTTCCGGTAAACGCTTAGCAACATCAGAAATATCAGGAGATTCTGTAAAACCTTGCATAGAAAAATTCGATTGGTGGACCATCAACACCATGGCAGTATTTTCAGTAATCGCATTAATGTAGTCATCACTGGTCGTAATATTGGTTGTTCCAACTTCAACCAAAGTGCATCCAGATAACGCCAAAATATCAGGAATACGAAAACCACCACCAATTTGTATTTGCTCACCACGAGAAACAATCACTTCTTTTCCTGCAGCTAAACCATGTAACGCCAGATAAATAGAGGCCGCATTGTTATTAACCACAACACACTCTTCAGCACCTAACCAACTGTAAACTAGACTCGATAATAAACCGTTACGTTCTCCGCGCTTACCATCACTTAATTTCAATTCAAGATTCGAATAACTGGTATTGAGATCACTAACTTGTTGCCATAATTGTTGGTGTATCGGTGAGCGGCCAAGGTTGGTATGCACAGCAATACCCGTTGCATTAATCACACGCTGCTGACGTTGTTCTCTTATGATTTGGCAACGTTGCCTAATCAATTGGTTAATATCAAAAGCCGCAACGCCTTGAGCTTGAAATTGAGGGTCGAGACGAAGTTTAGCAAATAGCGTACGAATGATATCGGTAACAAGCGGGCGGCTGAGTTGCTCAATATAAATCTGAAACTCATCTTGTTGCAGCAGTTTTTCTACTTGAGGTAAACGAAAATTAGGCTTTGATGTAACAGGGGGAGATTTTACATCGGGCTCTGAATAGAGAGTCACGGCACGTATCCTTTGCTGGTTTTAGACAACACGAACCAAGCCAGATAATCAGCTTAGATGTCTTGTTCAATGACATTGATAAAACCATTTATACGCGCGTGAAATGGCGGAAGAGGCAGGAATCGAACCTGCCAAAGCATATACTGCTCACATCGGTTTTGAAGACCGAGAAGGCCACCAGACCTCATCTCATTCCAAATTCCCGCAAAAGATATAGGGATTTGATCTCTTTTTTATTGATCTAACGCATTTATCATACAAAAATAATGGAATTGAATATTTCATTATAGAGCGAAACACTTTTTTGCTATCAAACCATATCTTTGTTTCTACTTAAAGCTAATCATATCCTCAAGCAACACTATTGCCAGTCTTGTTATATCTTACCACTTAGAGTTATGTCCAAATGATTTTTTATAAAGATATTGATAACATTCACTCGATGTTGATAAATAGTAATATTCGTCAACTTCATTTTTGTATTTGAGGAAAGTAAAAATTTTCCTTTGAAATTATGAGGAGTAATTTTAACTCTAGCCATAAATTATAACCTACTGCTACCTTATTGTTATTTTGCGCAGGAATTATAATTCATAATATTATTAGTCAATTTTATACTATCTATTTTTTACTCATATTTAACAGCGTTTATAAATTATGCATTAATTATCCTATAAACTATTATTTAATGATAAATATAACAATTAAATCTTGACACTAATTTACAAATAAATCGATCATCATTATTGCTTTATAAATATAAGTGATAAAATTAACGATATTTAAATACGGTATGTAGATTAATCTAAGTGAGTTATCTCAACCCACTTAAACTGAAAAGTGGTGTAATACCCAAGCGACTAAGTTAAGTTGCACTCACAATACTGTGTATCTTAACGTCACTTGGGTATAGAGTAAGAGGATTAGTTAGGCTTTTGATCTGTCATCACAAACCGTAGTTCACCACCTGCTTTAATGTCACTGTGGTTAAAGAAAACACCATCCGTTAACGGCTTGCCATTGATACTAACCGATTGAACATAGTAATTATCATCACTATTATTTTCAGCAATCACTTTAAAGACGCCGCCTTTGACAGGAATATCAGCTTCATCAAACAGTGGGCGGCCGATAGTATAAACCGTACTGCCTGGTGACACTTGATAGAAACCTAAAGCACTCATTACATACCATGACGACATTGCTCCAACATCTTCATTGCCAATAATGCCATTAGGCAAAGTGGTATAGAAGGTATCTAAGATATAATCGACATACTCTTGGGTTTTCCACGGCTCAGATGTGTAGTTATATAAATACGCTACGTGATGGTCAGGCTCATTGCCATGAACATATTGACCAATTAAGCCCGTCATATCTGCAGTACCTTCTAAAGGTTTTGCATTAAATAGTGCGTCTAGATTGCTTAAAAACGCCTCTTCTCCCCCCATAACGTATTTCAGACCATTGATGTCATGAGGAACAAACCATGTCCATTGCCACGCATTACCTTCAGTATAATTTCCCGTTTCATGAACCGCGTTATAAGGGTCAAAAGGAGTGCTCCAACTGCCATCACTCATAATTGGGCGCATAAAACCAGTACTGTTATGTTCGGCATAACGTGCTGGATTATGATCAAAATAACGTTTATAAGCCTTTGAGCGCTTCATATATTCAAGATAAATAGCATCGCTTCCGGCCAGCTTGGCCATCTGAGCAATACACCAATCATAATAAGCATTTTCTAAACCATAAGAGACCGATTCTGTCGTGCCATTAATCAAGTTTCCTTCACCGTCGCGCTCTACAGCCGGGGCAAATCCTAACTCGGCAATATATTTAATATGTGGAGTTAGAACCTTATTGAGCAAACCTTGATGCCAGTGTTGAAAATCTTCTGGATGATAGTTAGAACTGGCAAGGGCCGCTGCAAGTGCATCTTTACGCTCTTGATCGCTGAAAGATTCTGGATATTTGATCATCGCATCGGCAATGATCGAAACCGCAGGGTATCCCACCATAGTGCCACTGTAATCACCATGTAATTCCCATTTAGGCAGCAATCCACCTTCTTGCTGCTTTTTAATTAAGTTCTTAGCGTACTCGACCGCACGTTCAGGTTCGGTAATGGTCTTTAATGGGTGTAAAGAGCGGAATGTATCCCACATTGAATAGACCGAATAGTTTGTCTCTCCTTCACCATTGGTAAAGTTCTGAACTTGTGTACCATCGGCCATCCCTCGATATTGCCCATCAACATCTTGGTGAATCATGGGTGCTATTTTGGTGTGATACAACGCGGTATAGAAGATCTCTTTTTGATCTGCACTACCACCGGTGACTTTAATATCATTTAATGATTCAGCCCACTTCTGCTTAGCTTGCTGTTTAGCTTGATCAAAAGTGATATTTGCTTCTTGCTGATAGTTTTTCTCAGCGCCTTCAGTGCTAACCGGAGAAAGGGCAACTTTTGCAACAACAGGTTCATTGCTTGGTTCAAACTCAATAAAGGCAGTGACATCGGCTTGGATACGGCGTTTTTTACCTGCATCATCAGTTACAATGCGGGAAATACTTTCTGCGCTATTTCCTTTAACGGGCTCGCCTTCAACCGTTAATTGAATAGACTTAATTTTGTGGTCAAACTTTGCGTAAAAATACACGCGCTGATTCATCGACCAACCACCAAAACCGTGACTATCTCGCTCACCTATAATGGTGTAATCATCAATAATGGTGATCTTATTACGCATACTCTTACTACCCCAGTCGGTATTGAGCGTAGTATTTAAATCAACTTTAAGCTGCTGAGGTTGGTCTGGAGCAAATGTGTAGCGATGAAAACCAACACGTTCTGAAGCGGTAAGTTCAACCTTAATGTCTGACTCATCGAGTGTTACTTGATAAAAACCAGCTTGAGCAACCTCATTAACTTTAGCAAACGAAGCTTTTTCACTTTGGTTATCAAGGCTAAATGGCAAAAACGAAATATCACCTAAACCGCCAATCCCTGTACCAGAAAGATGGGTATGGCTAAATCCATATAAGGGAAGATCCTTATCTATAATCGTGCCTTTGGTGTAATCACTAGGATCGTGATAACCAGACGAAGAGTGCCAACCAGTTAATTGAGTATCTGGTGATAATTGCACCATACCAGAAGGCACAACTGCCCCTGGGAACGTATGCCCTGCATCTGCAGTTCCAATTAACGGATCGACATATTGCAATACACTCTGATCGATCGGAGTTTCGATATTATCTTTACCATCAAACGTCGAATTATCCGAATTACAGCCGCTTAATACCAAAGCGATCGCAGCCGTTAATGGTAGCAGTTTTAGTGACATAATTTGTTCCCTCTAGCCTTAAAAACTTTTTTATGGTTATTGCTCTAGAAACAAATTATCGAGAATAAAATCAGTGGGAGATATAGGACATAATTCGCATTCACTGCCTTTTTGTAACGAAAGAAAACCTCTGTGACCACGCGCAGGATCTTGATACGACCTATTCTGGACTCAAGATCACGCTCTTCCGTCTATGGTGTTTTATCTTTATTTTTCAAAAAGAGTGACTATCAACAAACCAAGTTAAAAAACATCACATCCTGCTCTTTTACTTGAAACACAAAGCCAAGTTTTACTAATAGGTGAGCTGATGCTTGATTATCGCGTGCCACCCCAGCAATCAAAGCCTGCCAGGATGTGTGTTCTTTAGCATGCTGAATCAAACCAGAGAGTAATTCAAAAGCATACCCTCTGCGCCAAACCGTTTCACTTAATAGGTATCCTATGTGTGCTTGTTCTGCTTCATCCACATAAATGAAAACAAAGCCAATCAATAGCTGTGTCTGTTTATCGTAAATAGCGAAAACCAAAGACTCTTGAGTAAGTTGTTGTAACCAATCTTTTGCCTGTTGATTAGTCGTAATATGATGAAAATGAGAGGGCAAGTGTTCAACAACACTAGGAGTAAGTACCGCAAGAATGGCCTCAGTATTCACTTTATCATTGGTAAATGAGTCAGCATCTAGAATCTGAGAAACCGTCAGTCGTGATGTTTGATATTGCATAAGTGTCTGAGCTTCCTACTCGTTCATGATAGAGGTTAAGTTATGCCTAAATTCAGCCTTTCACCTTTAAGTATGACTGTATGACCATTATCTCAGAGTCATTCTTAGCACAAAAAGAAAAGGCTCTGAATCTTATCATTCAGAGCCTTTACGAGCTTTTACTATTTATCATTCGGGATAATCCCTTCAGCCGAAATCTTACTTAACAGTGTTTTGGCTTTTATACATAGAAGAGAATACTGGAACGTATAGTGCAACAATTTTATTAACGATACGAGTCATCTCTATTGCCTCATTAATTAAGTGGATTTAAACCTGCGTTTTATTTAAACAAACCCTTTTTACATCGGGGTTTACCTCTGTATCTATGAGCGCAATTATAGGTATTTTTTTATGGTTGAGAAGTGATATAAAATAAAGATTCGGATTAGTTTTTATAATGCTTTAATGGCCGCAATAATGTGCCCTAAAAAAGAAAAAGCGGATGGTGATATCATCCGCTTTACGGTTTAAATAAACGCTTTTGTATTACTGAGTATGTTGCACTTCATTTGCGTGCAAGAAACTACCTACACCTAAGTTTGGCGGTACATCATCTTTACCTGTACCCCACTCTTTGTTTGGCTTTTCACCCATAACAAAGTGTAATGTTCCACCAGCCATAATTTCATCATGAGTCAAGTAAGTACGAGTAAACGCTTTACCGTTTAAGGTTGCAGATTGGATAAAGATTGCATCACGGCTTACACCATCGGTTGTCACTGTAAATGTTTTACCGTTACCAACATCAATGTTTGCTGACTCAAACATTGGCGTACCAATTTCATAGATCCCGGCAGATGCACTCACTGGGTAGAAACCTAAAGCACGGAAGACAAACCAAGAAGACATGGTACCAAAGTCGTCATTGCCGCAGATACCATCTGGAGTATTGTTGTAACAAACATTCGTAGCCGAAGCGACAGCAGCTTGCGTCTTCCATGGCTGACCAACATAGTTATACAAGTACGGTACATGGTGATCAGGCTCATTACCTTGAACGTGCTGACCTAAATTACCCGTATTAAAAATTGGATATTGGTTATCACCAGCATTACGATCTGGATAGGTGCTAAAGTACTCATCCAAACGGGCAGCAAAGAGATCGCCACGTTGAGCTTTTGGATCTTGAACCTCTTGATCGAACTTTGTCATATGATTGATCAAGCCATGAATATCGTGTTGAACGCTAAATGAGTACTGCCAACCGTTAGATTCTGTAAAGGCGTAGTTAAACATATCTGGGCGCCAATCTTTACCGACAGCTTTCCCCGTTTCTGGATCGACCCAGCCTGCATCTATGAATTTACCTTCGGTATCACGCGCCTTAAACCAACCTTGATATTTGGCCCCACCAAAGTCAAACTGAGCTTTCCAGTTATTGGACCTATCAGCAAACTCTTGATATTCAGGCACCTTATCACCACGAACGGCTTTGATCGCTTGTGCAATACACCAGTCATTGTACGCATATTCTAATGAGTAAGACGCAGTCCAGCTGCTTTCAAATGGTGAGTGAGCCCATAAATCGCCTTCACCTTCGCGTAACTTCGCTGATTTATAACCCTTAGTCACATACTCTTTGATTGAATCAACGGCGCTGTCTTCACGACCATCTTTAATCATGGCATCGATCAGGCGCTCTTTAATATCTTGGCGTTCACGCTCACTAAACCCAAGATCAATCATGCGTTTCTCTAACGAACCTTTGGTCAGTACATCAGCAATAATTGGAGTTGAATGCATACCCATCATCATGCCAGTCTCGTTACCCTTAAATGTCCACTCAGGCAAACGACCAACAACATTCCCACTCTCATCTTTTAACTCTGCAAATGATAAGAACGATAGCACCACATCTGCTAAGCGGTCTGGTTCGATAATGCTCGACAATGGCTGAACGGAACGATAGGTATCCCATAATGAGAACGTATCATAACGAGTGTAATCACCGACACCATCGTTGTTCGCATCCGCGATAAGAACCGGATCATGAAGAATTGGGTTATCAAACTCGCCATTTGGATACGCACCACGACCACGAGTCACCGCACGATAACGACCATCTAGATCCGAGTGAATAGTTTGACCTAATAGTGAGTGATAAAGCGCAGAATAGAAGGTTTGCTTATACTCATGATCACCTTCCACTTTGATTTTTGCTAACTCTTTTTCCCACTTGGCAGTTGCATCTTTACGTACTTGATCAAAATCTTTCCCCGCAACCTCCGTCATATTCAGTGATGCACCAGACTCTCCATTTTCACCAATTTCGACATTAGACAATGCCAATTTAGCCTCTACAACCAGTTCAGATTGTGCCGTATCAAACTCAACATAGGCTCGTGCATATTGGTGTTTACCACGAATTTCTCCGCCAATTTCGGTTGTACCAGCAGGGGCGTCGACATACTCTTTGCCGTCCTTATCGTAATAGGCAAAACGAATGTTCTTAATTGGCTGGTCGAACTCCATAATAAAGAATTCTTTTTGGCTTGGCGCCCAACCATCAGAGAAGCGGTGACCTAATAGGCGATTATTTTCTTTATCCCACTTAAAGTAAGAATCGGCGGTATAATCCCAATTGAGTTTAAAGCCAAGGTTTACAATCAGCTCTGATTTTTCATCTTGCGGGAACGTATAACGGTGAACCCCTACGCGATCAGATGCGGTCAATTCCGCTTTAATATCATAGCTATCAAGTAAAACCGTATAATAACCAGCCGTTGCTGACTCATTCTTATGCTGGAATGTCGACGCTTCAACATTGAGAGATGCAGAGCCTTCATTAAGCATGTAATCTGAGCGTGTATTAATCGGCATCACAAGAATGTCATTAAGATCGCCAGCTCCTGCACCTGATAGGTGGGTATGAGAAAAGCCAACCATACGAGCATCTTTGTAGAAATAGCCCGAAATATATTCCCATCCATTCGAACCATTATTTGGTGATAACTGCACCATACCGTGTGGCGTTGTTGCACCTGGATAGGTATTACCCAGCTCACCTGTACCAATAAATGGGTTCACATAACGAGTTAGATCCATATCATCAAACGCGATGGCTGGGTTTGCTCCCATATCAATATCAGGATTAACAATTGGTTGTTTACCTGATGCATCAACATTATCGTTATCTGAATTACAACCAACAAGGCCAAGTGAGAGTGCAATAGAAATAGCAACTAGCGTAGGTTTAAACATAATGAACTCCATGTTCAATTTAAAGGCGCACATCTCCTTTGCTAACACCTCATGTGCTAACAAAGAAAGAGAATATGGAGGCTGACAAAAAGATTCTGCCAGCCCAATCTTCCCAAGCAACATCAAGCTTTGAGGTTACTTGGGATGATGTATTAAGATTTAACGGGGCGATCGGTCATAACGAAATGTAATTGGCCACCAGGGCGAATTTCGCGATGATCAAAACTGAGGTTGGCATCAAGCGGCTTACCATTAATGGTTACCGACTCAACATAGATATTTTCAGGACTGTTATTTTCTGCCGTTATGGTGAATTGGCCACCATCGATATCCATAACCACTTTATCGAATAATGGTTTACCGATTGTATAAGATGGTAGACCTGGCGTAACTTGATAGAAACCAAGCGCACTCATAATGTACCAAGCAGACATTTGCCCAACATCTTCATTACCGATAAGGCCATCGGTGGTCGGATGGAAGAAAGAGCGCATAGCCTGTGTTACATACTCTTGGGTTTTCCAAGGTTCAGCAGTCCAGTTATAAAGATATGGCACATGGTGATCTGGCTCATTCCCCATAATAAATTGACCGATATAACCTGTCATATCGCCTTGAGATGTATCAGCTTCTGAATTGGCATTAAAGAGCGCATCCAAGTTTTGTAAGAAGCCCGCTTCACCTCCCATGACCGCTTTTAGCCCTGAGATATCGTGCGGTGCAAACCATGTCCACTGCCAGGTATTGCCTTCGGTAAAGTCTTGACCACGATGTTCAGCTCGATACGGCCAGAAAATATCAAAACTTGTTGCATCATTAATATCGCATCCTTCTGGCAAGGTAGAGATCGGATTACCACCATCATCAATAGCGCAAGAAGGATAGTTATTAACCCAAGAACCATCATAGTTTTTCGGACGCATAAAGCCCGTTGCACCATACTTACTGTATTCGTTTGGGTTGAAATCAAAGTAAGGCTTATAAGCGGGAGAGCGCTCTAGATAACGTTGATATTGAGCTTCGTTTCCTGCCAATTTAGCGATTTGAGCAATACACCAATCGTAATACGCATTCTCAACACCATAGGATACCGACTCATTGACTAGCTCATCATATTTATCTTGAGCATAGCCACCATCCTGAGGTTTCTTTTTCACATCGGCAGGCACATAACCATGTTGCTCGGCATATTGACCGTGGCGCGTCATCACAGTAAAGCGTTTATCACCATTCCAAGGATCGCGATACGGAACCCAATCATGAGTAAGCTCTAAATCAAAATTGGCAGAAACATCGGCCGCTTTTAGTGCTAACTGGAACTCTTGCTGGCTAAATGCTTCTGGGTGCTTAACCATAATATCGGCAATCACAGAAACTGCAGGATACCCCACCATTTCACCCGTATAATCTGAATGCAGCTCCCACTTAGGTAGCACACCACCTGTTTGGTACTTATTTAATAAGTCGCGGGCATATTCAATGGCGCGATCTTTATCAATAATGGTTTTTAGGGGATGAGCAGCGCGGAAAGTATCCCACATGGAATAAACCGAGTAGTTGGTAAACCCCTCTTTAGCTTGGTGCACTTTGCCATCCATCCCTCTGTATTTGCCATCTACATCTTGATAAACAAATGGCGCAATATAAGTGCGATAAAGTGAGGTATAGAACAAGGTCTTATCGGCTTCTGTGCCACCATCTACGCTAAATTTATTTAAAACCTTGGCCCATTTTTGCTTATTTTGCTCAACCACAGACGCAAAATCATAACCGTTATTATCGGCTTTTAGGTTTGCCATCGCCCCGTCAATGCCCGTTCCCGAGATCGCAATTTTAACCGTAATCGGCTGCTCACCTTTGGCAAAATTCAGGTGCGTAATAATGTCACGAACCCGCTCACGTTTATCGCCATAACCTTGATAATCAGCCAAGCCGACTTCGTTTTTCGAGCTAGGTTCACCATCCACATATACCCCATGTCCGGTAAAGGGTTCTGAGAACTCAGCATAAAAATATACGGTTTGCCACTGGCCCCATTCATTACTGGTTCTAGCTCCAGCAATTGCATGATCACTGATCTTTTTATAGTAAATACTGCGAGAGTGGTTACCGTACTGTTCTAATAATTCATGTTGAAGATCGATTTGAATCTTACGATCTTCATTACGAGGAAACGTATAACGGTGGAAAGCCACACGATCAGTTGCAGTTAATTCCGCTTTGATTTTGGTTTCAATCAGATCAACAGAATAGTAGCCCACCTCTGAGACTTCGCTCTGCTTATCCATGGTGACAGGCTTAGTATTAAATTTGGTATAAGGCAGAAAAGCAAAATCGTTCAGATCCCCTTTTCCAGCCCCTGAAATATGAGTGGTACTAAAACCTGAGAGCATCGTTAAATGATGGTGATAATCCGATGGCGATCCTTTTCCATTCCAATTCTTCGGATTCCAATTATCAGGGCTTGGTTGGATCATACCCTCTGGCGTTACAGGGCTTGGATTGACATTACCCAAGCCATCGGTGCCAATTAATGGATCCACATAATCTAAAATAGATTGCTCTGTTTCTGGATGGGTTTTATCTATAACCGTATTATTATCAGAATTACATCCAATAAGGGCAAAAGAGATAGCAAGGGCGAGAGGTAAGCGTTTAATAAGCATAAAAATCCCTTTAGCTCAATGAGTTATCATCAAGCCTTATTATTAATAGTTAACCTAGTGGTCAAATTATTAGCAATAAATTATCTGGGATATATAGGATAAACTTCGCATTCACTGCCTTTTTGTAACAAGAATTATGCCCTGTGACATTGGACATATTCTTAAAAGACACTTTTTGGACAGAAGATCACATTTTACGTTTTGATGGACAATCATATTGCGTAATCAATCTGTTTCGTTGAAATATCCTAAATACCGTTTTGTGAATAAAGGGGAATCCACTACCCTACAAACTCCATATACCCAAGTTATTCTTGTAGAACCTCACAGCTTGAAGTTACTTGGGTATATATCCTTACCTGTTAACAATACATGGTCGTGTTATGTCTGTTGAAAATCTTGTTCATCGAATCCGTCAATGTCAGATTTGTAAAGGAAAACTGCCTTATCCACCAAAACCACTGATTCAAGCCAGTGATCAAGCCAAAATTTTAATTATTGGTCAGGCTCCAGGAGAGAAAACCCATTTTAAAGGTCGAGTCTTTGATGATGTTAGTGGCGATCGACTGCGAGCATGGCTAGGTGTTGACAGAGAAACCTTCTATAACCCAGATATTTTTAATATTGTCCCGATGGGGTTTTGTTATCCAGGCACCATTATTCGAAATGGCAAACGAGCAGGTGATAAGCCGCCGAGACCAGAATGCCGAGCAACATGGCACCCTATTTTACTGCCGCAGCTTACTCAAGTAGAGCTGGTGATTTTAATGGGTAATTACGCTATCGAGTATTATCTTAAACAGAAAAAATTATCTGTAACCGATGCCGTTTTTAATCAAGATCACCACAAAGACAATATTTTTGTTCTACCTCACCCAAGTCCAAGAAATAATATTTGGCTGGCTAAGCACCCTCAATTTGAGCAAGATATTCTGCCAAAACTAAAACAGAAAGTAGCGCAATTAATTTAAACAAAAACGCCTCCTATTATATTAAATCGGAGGCGTTTTTGACTCACAATGAACAACTAATCATTAATGAAATGCACAAATTGAGGTTAAATAATCCACCAAAGCCATAGGCTGCTGCTGATTAACCAATTTGGCATCCTGGCTAACAATCGCATAATCACCGTTATCAATATCATCACTATTTAGAGCAATGGATTCGGCCAAAAACTCAGGCAATCCATTATCAATCAGCGACTGTTGATAATCGGCAATTGAAATAGACTTAAACTCAATACCTTTACCGCAATGACAGTTCATAAGCTCAGCAACGTCTCTCATGGCATACGCTTTTGAGCCCGTAAACGTATAAATCTCACCTTGCAGTTCCGGTTTTATCGCTAACATTGCTAAACCTTTTGCAACATCTTGGCGCGAGATAAAACTCAATGCACCACGTTGAGAGCCATCAATAAAGATATCGGTATCTAGGGCCTCTTTTACCGCAAACTCTAGATTTTCCATATACCAACTGCTACGAATAACCGTATGTTTAATACCAGAATGATTTAAATAATTTTCTGTATCAATATGCTGGCGAGTAAAAGGGAACACTGAATTGGGGTCAGTCACAATAATAAAACTCAAATACACAATATGCTGAATATTTTCTTGTTTAGCTGCATCTATGATTTGGCGATGTTGTTCAATTCGACGTTCTGTTTCTGCATTTCCAGAAATAAAAATAACCGTATCGACACCACGAAACGCCTCTTGCATCATGCTTGTGTCGTCATAATCAAAAGCTCTTAAAGCACACTCAATACCATGGTAACTATCAGGGTTTCTTACACCCGCGACAAATTCCACATTATTGTTTAAAAGCTCTTTTACAACACCCTGACCAATATGGCCACTCGCACCTGTTACTAAAATCATTATGTAATCCTCGTTGAAAAGACAATTCAGAAATGAATATCACATACGTTTTTTTAATCCTATCAAATACGGTGGAGTATTTATTTTTATTATTCATATTTCAGATTAAAATACATAAGGTTAGATATTAAATTTCAATATATAATCAAAATACATAGAACACTTAGAATATAGATATCAGCTCATTCGCTTTGTAAATCAATAATAGCTTAATGGTGAGTCTCATTTAAGTCATTAATATATAAACAAGTTGGAAAATATCTTTGCTAATATTTTAACTCTGTATAATTAAAACACTTGGGTATAATAAATAACTTCTAAACATAGTCAGTGTTATTGGTGATAAAGAATTATGAAAATATCCTTATGCTTACATATTGAAAAAAACGCACACACCGACAGTTATCAGCAAGCCTATAACGAATTTATTACGCTCTGTAAAATGGCTGATCGCGCAGGCTTTCATACTCTTTGGACAGGTGAGCATCATGGAATGGATTTCGCTATCACCCCTAACCCTCTCTTAAGTCTTGCCGATTTAGCCCATCAAACTCAATCTATCCGTTTAGGTACGGCAACACTGATAGCCCCTTTTTGGCACCCAATTCGTTTAGCTGGCGAGATCGCCTATACCGATATGATCAGTCATGGTCGTCTTGAAGTGGGATTTTCTAAAGGTGCTTTTCATTACGAATACGATCGCTTAAAACCAGGCATGAACAATGATGATGCAGGTGAAATGATGCGAGAAAGTATTCAAGCGCTTCAAAAACTGTGGCAGGGCAATTATAGCCATCAAGGTAAACATTGGCAGTTCCCAGAAACCTCAATCTCACCGCAACCAAGTCAATTACCGCATCCTCCACTTTGGGTTGCAGCGCAAAGCCCTTACACCATAGATTTCGCTATTGAACACGGATGCAATGTGCAAATGACACCGCTGTGGTTTGGTGAAGATAAAGTTCAAGAGTGCATTAATACCTATCAGCATGCGGTACAAAAACGCCAAGCAGACCACACAAAAATGCTGTTGCTGCGTCATGCCTTTATTGTGAATAGTGAAGAAGAAAAAGCGCGTATTTTGGCTCAGTTTAGTACGTTTTATGCTGAATTTGCCGCATGGTTTAATCAGAGTAACCCGGTATCTAACGGTAATTTAGTGGGTGATATTGAAGTAGGAGAGATGTTTACTGTTGAGACTCTGGCGCAAAACCTACTTATTGGTACGGCGCAAGAAGTATTAGCGCAATTAAAACAATATGAAGCACAAGGTGTTGATGAGTTTGCGCTTTGGATTGCAAATGGCATGAGTTTTGAGACGAAACAAGCCTTTCTTGAGCAATTTATTGAGCATGTTCTCCCGCATTTCCAATCAAACGAATAAGCTAAATAACAGCAGCAAATACATACCCAAGTAACGTTAGTTAAGATACTTGGGTATCAAGCATTACACTGTTTTCTATTCATGCGTCAAAAGTCCTAATCATTACCTAAAATCCAGTAACTCTTTAATAAACAAAGCTCTATTTTACCGCTATACGTTTCTGGGATCATAATCACGGTTAGATATTATGGTTACAAAAATGCTATAAAAGAGTCCTTTCTCTTCTATTTTATCCGGTCTGTTCTTTCTATATTGAGTCTATCGAAACAAGGACTACTAATAACAACAGGAGACTCACAATGAGAGTTGTCGCTATCACCGCTTGCCCTACTGGAATTGCACACACCTACATGGCAGCCGACAAGCTCACAGAGACAGCAAAAAAGCTAGGTATTACGATAAAAGTGGAAACCCAAGGAGCAATGGGTATCGAAAACCGCCTTACTGAGCAGGATGTAGAACGCGCAGATATCGTCATACTGGCCGCTGATATTAATATTGAACAGAGCGACCGCTTTGCCAATCGACGCTGTCTTGAAGTCTCCATCGAAGAAGCACTTAAGCACCCTCGTCGTGTTTTATCTCAATGCCAACAGTTGTTGTTAGCTCATCATTAATAGTTAAGTAAGGCAGTATAACTATGAGTCACCCAATTCAATCATTTCAATTTCAATGTCCACTACCAAATGGTATTCATGCTCGTCCAGCAACGCATTTAGAAAAGCAGTGCCAGCAATTTGAATGTCAAATCACCCTAACCAATTTAAGAACACAACAGAGCGGCGATGCTAAAAGTGTGCTTTCGTTAGTGGGCACTGATACCTTACTTAACGATCTGTGTGAAATGCGTTTTGAGGGCGTTGATAGTGAACAAGCTTGCGCAGCACTACAACACTATATTGAGCAAGAGTTCCCCCATTGTGATGAAGCATTAGAAACTCTAGCAGATGAGAGCGACATTATTTTGCCTCAGTCTTTGACGCGCTTAAATCCAACATTGATTTCCGGTAAACGCCTAGCAACGGGTATTGCTCAAGGTCAACTGATTGCGTTTAGCCAAATAGAGCCAGAACACTTTGCAACCGAGCACAAAGACGAACAAGAAGAGACTCGCTTTACAACAGCCCACCAGCAAGTTTGCCATGCTCTTAGCCAAAAAATCGCAAATGCGACAGCACAAGAAAAAGAGATCATTGAATCTCACCTCGCTATCGTTAACGATTCAGCCTTTGTCGCTGGTATTAAACAACATCTGGCTGATCACTCTACAGCTAATGCGATTTTAGCCGAAGTTGAACGAGTCTCTGCTCAGCTACGAAATGCATCGAGCAGCTATTTACGTGAACGAGTATTGGATATTAAAGATGTGGCAATTCAGCTTCTTACTGCTGCGTACCCAGAAAAAAATCTGATTACAGAATTTACTCTCAATAAGCCAAGTGTGGTTATTGCGAACGATCTAACGCCGAGCCAGTTTCTTGGTTTAGACCGCAAACATCTGCAAGGTTTAGTCTTAACCCATGCTGGTAGCACATCTCACACCGTAATTTTGGCGCGTGCTTTTGGTATCCCAACTCTATCTGGTATTGAACTGAGCGATTGTACTAAAGCGCTTAATCAAACGGTTTATCTTGATGCAAACCTGGGTGTATTGGCGGTTGATGCCACACCACAAGTTGCACAATACTTCCATCGTGCAATCAAACTCGCTCAAACTCAGCAGGAAAAACAAAACGGTTTTGCTCAACAAAAAGCCACTACACAAGATGGTCATTGCATTGAAGTGGCAGCCAACATCGCATGCTCTATTGAAGCAGAAGGTGCCTTTAATCAAGGTGCTGAAGGTATCGGCCTATTTAGAACTGAAATGCTATTTATGGATCGCAGCCAAGCACCGGATGAAGAAGAGCAGTTTAACCACTATCGCCAAGTGCTAGAAGCTGCTAACGGTAAACCTGTGATCATCCGTACTATGGATATTGGCGGTGATAAACCTATCGATTATCTGCAATTGCCAGAAGAACATAACCCGTTCTTAGGTTACCGCGCGGTTCGTATCTATCCACAATTTTTAACGCTATTCCATACTCAGCTCAAAGCGATTTTGCGTGCTGCTCAATATGGTAAAGCAAAAATGATGATCCCAATGATTCAAAGTATTGAAGAGATCCGTTGGGTAAAACAGCAACTGGAAGTGGTTAAAGCAGAACTCTCTTCACAAGCAGTGAGTTACTCAGAACATCTTGAGCTAGGTATCATGGTAGAGATCCCTGCGGTTGCCTTTATCGTGGATCAGTTCTGTCAAGAAGTCGATTTCTTCAGCATCGGCTCAAACGATATGACCCAGTATTTGTTAGCGGTCGATCGTGATAATGCGCAAGTGGCTAAACTCTACAACAGCCTAGCGCCATCGTTCTTACGCATGCTAAATCAAGTGGTCACTACAGCTCATCAACACAACAAATGGGTTGGTTTATGTGGTGAATTGGGTGCCGATGCTAAGGTTCTACCATTGCTAGTTGGTGCGGGTCTAGATGAAATCAGTATGGGCGCACCTAAGATTGCAGCGACTAAATCAACGCTTGCAACACTGGATTTTGCCCATTGCCAGCAGCTTTTTGCCGATGCGTGTCAGTGCAGCACTATCTCTGATGTTGAGCAGTTATTAAACCAAGCAAGCAGTGCTCAACCAGGTAAAGCTTTGCTATCACAAGATTGTGTCTTTAAGCACGCTGATTTTTCTAGCAAAGAAGAAGTGATTCAAGCTCTTGTGGGTAACTTGGGTGTTCAAGGTCGCTGTGATAATGCTTATAAGCTAGAAGAAGACGTATGGGCTCGTGAGGCGGTGTTCTCAACAGGTCTAGGCCATGGTTTTGCGATTCCACATACCAAATCAGAAAATATTCGTCATTCCAGTATCAGTATTGCGCATCTAGAAACACCGATTGATTGGCAGTCAGATTCGGGTGATGTCGACTTTGTGATTATGCTGACGCTTAATAAAGACCAAGGCGATCAACACATGCGAATTTTCTCAAGCCTTGCACGTAAACTGATTCACCAAAGCTTCCGCGACATGCTCCGTGATGCAGATAATGAAGCCGAAGTGATTCGAATTCTTGAGCAGGAGCTTGCGCTGTAAAGTTACATCTTTGTCCGTCGTATGGTAGGTACTACCATTTGTTTTAGCAGTATCGCTCCTGAGTGATCGTGCATTAAAACCTCCCTCTGTTCCCCCAACAGAGGGATTTTTTATTTTTGGGCAGGGGGAAGTAAAAGGAGGATTTAAACTATTAATAGAAAACCGTCACTGTGGACGGTTTTGAGGGATTAATACTTGGTGATCACACATCGTATTCTATATTTTGTGACGCATTTTTGGACAATTTCGCATTACGAATCGAAACAACACCAAACCCATTTGCATGAGAATATGTATGGCAAAACTCTATCTCATTGAGCAATTTTGATGAACCACTACACCTTTGATCTAAAAACTTAGTGAATAGTTTCATCCGTTGGGTTGATTTTTAAGCAATAGTCTCCATATGTTTTATGTGGTTATTACTGTGGTCGTTCTCATTTTGGGAACTTTATTGACTTAATTTAACTTCACATATAGGATAATTCCCAAATGGAGAACCTTTAATGCAATTGATTGGTAAACATCACCTCGCCACCGTATTAGGGATTGATGAAGACACTGATTTATGGGTTTCGGCGTGGGTCACTGAAGTCAGTCATGCTACTTGGAAAGAGCCTAACGCCATTATGGAGGCATTTCCCAGAGCCATACCTGTCGATCAGGCAGTATTTCTTTTTCCTGTTTGTGGCAAAGAGTTTCCTAGAATAAAGCTGAAAATTAAGTTTGGTTTGGATAAAGCAATGATTAGTGAAGTTATACAACAATGAGTACTCAATTAGTTCTGAGAATTATTAGGACAGAAGAGCAATATCATCAATATCTTAATGAAGTCGACGGTTTGTTTGACCAAAAGTTGGATCCTGGTTCAGAGGAAGCTGAACGCTTTGAATTGCTGACTTTACTCATTGAACAGTATGAGAAAAGTCACTATCCAGTGACTCCCGTTGAGCCTATCAATGCAATTAAATTTCGGATGGAAGAAAAGGGGCTTAAACAAATCGATTTAGCTCCATACTTTGGAACAAAAAGTAGAGTGTCTGAAGTTTTGTCAGGCAAAAGACCTCTGACAGTGTCAATGATTAAGTCGTTGTCCATAGGTCTAGGTATTGCACCACAAACTCTTTTGGGAATGGAGTCAGAGTCTGAGTTTACAGAAAGAGCCAGTAAACAAGAGATTAACTGGGCAAAGTTTCCAATTAAAGAGATGACCTCAAGAGGTTGGATTCAAGATACGACCTCAAAAACAAAATCTGAAATCGTAGGGCATGTAAAAGCTTTCATTCAGCAACTAGGCGGGACGACTGCATCTGCTGCATTTAAAAGAACTCTTACAGGTGATGCTTATTCGCCTTCGACTCAATACAAGTTGTACGCTTGGGTGAGTCGGGTGATACAAAAAGCCAGAGAGAAGAATGATATACCTTCATATGATCCTACAGTAATCGATAAAGAGTTTTTGAAGGGTTTGGCGCAGTTAAGTTGGTCGGAGTTTGGCCCTAAATTAGCGGTTGAGTATCTTGAGAAACATGGAATATGTGTAGTCATTGAACCTGCTTTGAAAGGAACTTCTGTGGATGGCGCTGCTTTAAAAGATCTAGATGGGCGGCCCATTGTAGCTCTGTCGCTGAGGTTGGATAGACTCGATAACTTCTGGTTCACTTTGCTTCATGAGGTTGTTCATGTATGGAAGCATATCGAACTAGACCAAACGTTTGTCGATGACCTCGAACATGGTTCAGATACAACAGATAAATACGAAGCGGAAGCTAACCGTATAGCAAGAGATACTTTAATTCCTCGTGCTGTTTGGAAACGTAGCCAAGCTTACTTGAACCCAAACAGCAAGAATATAGAAGAACTATCTAGAACTCTTAGAATTCACCCTTCAATAATCGCTGGCAGATTAAGAAGGGAAACGGGTAAATACAACCAGTTTACTAACTTGGTTGGTCAAGGGGAGGTTCGCAAACACTTTCCCAACAAAATTTGGTAAGTGAGGTAAGTTATGATTCCTAAATATGTCCCAATTAGTCGAGCTAAAAGCGGAGAGTTTGAAGCTTATAGACAACTTGATAAAAGCGTAAAAAAATCTATTTTGCCGATTTTCGAACTCCCACCCATGACAGAGGACATGTTAAGTAGGAAGAAATATGCCTCAGTAAGTAACCCATATGAAATTTATGTTCAAGCTATCGCCAGTGAGATAAAAGATGTTGCACCAGATGGCGCAATAGGGATAGACATAAACAGTTGGGCATCTAATGCCACTGTTGAGTCTGGTGAGCATGTTTTGGGGTTTTTTAGTAGTTGTTTAACTCATTTGGGCTGCGATGTTATTCCCGTAGTGGGCTATGACAGATGGGAAGATGATGAATACGCCACGATTTTGAAGCAGTTATCCAAAACTACAAACCGCTTTTTTATTCGCTTGGATAATGATGCTTTTGGCGATATGCAAGAAGAAGATTACTTTCTTGAAGTGTTCGAGGATATAGTCTCGACACTAGATATTGATACGTTTAGATCATCTGTTGTATTTGATTGCGGGGATGTTTCTGTTGCCAAGTCTTCAATCGTAGCTATTCAGGACAATATCATGCTAGCTTTGAAGCTTCTTGAAGGGTACACGTTTAAGTTCATGTCTATGGCTGGATGTTCAATAGCTGGAGATATAAATGGTATGGTTGATACTATTAACTCTCAAGCTCCAGTTATTCGCAAGGAAGTTAAAGCTTGGAAAAGCATAAAAGCGTTTAACCCCAACCTTAACTTGGTATTTGGTGATTATGGTATAAGTAACCCAACAGTGAGTGTCGATATGGCTCCATATGCAAATGGAAAAATAAGATACACAATTTCAGACAGCTATTGGGTCGTGAGAGGCTATCCAAGAAATCAGGGTGAAAAAGGTGCACAGATGCATGATTTATGTAGGAGACTGATAGCATCTGGTCATTATATGGATGCCTCTTTTAGTTGGGGAGATCGTATGATTAGTATCTGTGCTAATGAGGCGTGTGTAGATGGCAAAAAAGAACCATTTAAAGGAAGTACAACGCAGTGGGTCAGTATAGATACTACCCACCATATGACATATGTTGTTGAAGAAGTTAAAGAGTTTGAGTTGAGTCTATCTTCTACGAAAAAAATGGAGATGGTTACAGTTCGAAAGTAACGAGTTAGCTTACTAATTACCTAGGTATGCGCTCTTACTAAAAGCTTAAATAGCAAAGTAGTAGGCCACAAACTCAGAATATGTCTACGTTGCTATAACAACTCCATCCAAGTAGTGTTTGCTCTCAAGTAGACCCGCAAGAGTGGTTATTGAAAAAATAGCCACTCTTCAACCTCTTCGTCAGGCTTTCTATCATTAAGCTCACGTAGTTTACTAACAAAACTACTCCAAATCTCAAGCGGGGGTTTATTCCCATCGTAGAACTTCTTACCATTAACAAAGGCATTGAATCGTTGTTGTACAAGGCTCAGCATGTCTTGAACAAGGTTTTCTGAAGGGCTGGTATCTGCACTAATTTACTTGTGGTGATAGGCTCTGAAATAGCATTAGCAGCTCCTTAGGAGGGGCGAGTAAGCTGCTCGATGGTCATCGTTTTGGGTCGAGCGGTGTGTTCGAAAAAAGCGTAAGAGAAAATAAGTAAAACGGTGTTAAAGCTGACCACCTATCTAATTGTTGAAACACACAATGGTGCACTTCTGAGGTTCGAAGCATCAACTGTGAATGTGCTCACCACACGGATCTATCATTTACTTAAGTTCAAATTGACCGTCTCTATTTTTACATAGTTCTTTGACTATCAACATGAGTTAATTAGAGGTGTGTAGAATGATCGTTATAGATACTCGATCTCAACTTACCGAGAATAAAACACCCAATACAGTAAAACCGCAAATTAAAACTCTTATAGAGGTAGCCGAATTGGGCTGTATAGAGCATTTAAGTTGAAAGATATTTGACGGATTCGCTTAGAGCTTGAAGAACACTTATTTTAATTGACGCTATTTAATTAATTTTGACTCATGCTTAGCTCAGAAGTACAACTAAATACATTAGTTTAGAAATGAAGATACATTGAGAATTTCAGAAAACTGTGAGACATAAAGCATATTAGGTTTCAGATACAAAAAAACCCGCTTTAGGCGGGCTTTTTTGTTAAAATCGTTGCAACTTAGTTCGCAGGGGCTGTCTTTCGAGAGCTAGCCTGAAAATAAATCTAAGTGCTTACCCCAAAATAGTACGAGAATGACCGGCATAATGCAAGTTCAAGACTACCAATATTTAAAGCAGGATCTTTCACTACCCCGTTTATCTAGTTATCAACACTTCTTTAAACCAGAAAGTCCAATAGAGCTGTATGGTCATTATTGTTGGAATGAGGCTATATCTGCTGCTTTTTTTCGTTTAATCGGTATTGTTGAGATCACTTTAAGAAACAAATTACACTCTGCGTTAAGTCAGCATTACTACAATTCCAGTTCAATAGGCTCTAAAGAGAGTAATGACTGGTACAAATCATTAGAGCTAAATCTACGCTCTGAAGAAAATATTCTAAAAATAACCCACAGCAGAAAGAAAGGAAAATGGCAACCAAAGCATCCTCCGCTCAGTCATGATGATGTCATATCACGATTAACATATGGTTTCTGGCCTAAAGTTCTCGATATCAAGAAAGATAAAACGAATAAACCGGTACCATGGGGACAGATTATTCCTAACGTCATACCTTATCATCGACAGAAAGGTGATAGTTACTGGAAGAAAGTAAAACATCAAGACACGCTCTATGCTCGACTAGAAATGGTTGGATCACTAAGGAACCGTATTGCTCATTTTGAACCAATCTGGAAACAAGGAGCTCTCTTTGAAGAAACAAGAGAACGTCAAAATAAAACCCCAAAAAAGCTAGAAAACGCGCCAACCACTAATAGTGAGGCGTTAGAAAGGCTCAGACTCATTCATGAACGTATCCAAGAATTACTAGGTTGGCTGTCATCATCACGTTTAAAAAACTATCAAAATAGTTATACGTTTCGTCAACTAAACTGGTTGCTCAGTGCTCCTGGAAAAGCAACATATCTAGATCTACAAGATCAAAGTCAGCTAAGTAAAACCGAATTTAAACGAAATATGACAAGCATTATTTCAAAACAAAAGACGGTTGCCATTACCCAAAAGAATGATGTTGTGGGGATATTTTATCCATTAAGATAAATTTAACTCACTTTTATCCCAAGCAGCTTAATCCCATTAGATTATATCTGTATTAGTTTTGCTAAGACTAACCACTCCATATCCAATAACTCATTTTGCTCTTAGTGATCTTCACACCAGTTCGTTTCACAATAAGTCTCGATGACACTTCGTCACCGCAGCAAAGGAATTCGAACATGAAAGCCATCTTCCATGTTGATCAAATTGAGCGCTTAGATCTTGCCCTTAATAACATCATTCATGTATTAGAAATTGAACCTAAAATGGAGATAGAGCTGCTTGCTCACGGCAACGCAGTGCAAGGATTTTTAGTAGAAGGGAATACAAATTTAAGCACAATCGAAACCCTGTCTCATCAAGGTGTGACCTTTGCGCTTTGTCACCACTCCCTTGATAAGTTTCAGCTATCTCAAGAGCAATTAAGTACAGTTGTCACCGTTGTACCAGCGGGAGCCTATGAGCTAATTAAAAAGCAAACGGAAGGATTTAGTTATATTAAGCCTTAAACAAAAAATCCAAGTACATCTCTGCACTTGGATTTTTATTAACGATAAAGGTAATAACGTTACTGAACCAGCTTACCGTTATACTCACCCGTTAATGTTTTTAAGTAAGCAACAATCTCTTTCGTCTCTTGAGGTTGTAGCGTTACACCAACTTGATACAGTGCCATTTTATTTACCGCATCATCCAACGTTTTAGCATTGGCATCATGGAAGTATGGCGCTGTTTGAGCTACGTTACGCAACGTTGGTACTTTAAAACGGTGTAAATCATTCGGATCATTAGTCACACCAATACGACCTTTGTCAGCGTCTGTTAATGGAGTGCCTCGATCGGCAAAGTAATCTTTCTTCACACCGAGAATTTCAAATGTCTGTCCACCCATTGCTTCACCAGCGTGACAGGTTTGACACTTGTACTTATTAAATAACTTGTAGCCTGCAATTTCTTCTGCATTTAACGCTGATTTATCACCACGCATGTACTTATCAAAGCGGCTGTTTGGTGTCACTAAGGTTTTCTCAAATTCAGCGATAGCATCTGTAATGGTTTCTTCAGTAATACCTTGCTTATACAGCGCATCAAATTGTGCTTTCAGAACAGGATCCTTATCCAACTTAGTAATAATTTGATTCCAAGACGTTGATGCCATCTCTTTCGGGTTTAGAGGTGGACCACCAGCTTGCGCTTGTAAATCAAAGGCACGACCATCCCAGAACTGGTGAATATTAAATACCGCATTAAATACAGTAGGCGCGTTAATTGGGCCTTTCGCACCACCCACACCAGTAGACGTATTTAATCTATCAACACCACCACGGTTAAGATCATGACAGGTCGCACAAGAAACGGTGTTATCAGAAGATAGGCGAGTATCGTGATACAGTTCATCACCGAGCTTCACTTTAGCTTGGTTAACTTTAAAGGTTGTTGTGATTGGTTGAACAGCAGCATATTTGAATTCTGCGGTTACCCCTGTATTGGCATGTTGCTCAGCGCGCTGCTGGCGAACCCAATCGAGTAGAGTGTTCTTCTCATCATCTGATAGGTCAGAACGCCAGTGCATGGTTAGATACAGTTTAGGAGGCATTGAACCGTCTTCAAGAACCGATTCAAGTTTAGCAAGATCTACGTCTGAAATGGGTTTACCCTGCTGCATGTTTTCTAACATACCAGAGATATTAAACTGACGTTGAGCGTTACGTACATCTCGCTCCATTAGCTGCTTCGCAATCGGCAAATTAGCATAAAATGGCATTTCGCTGTTTTTGGTGTGACAGTATTCACAGCCATTTTCAGCAAATACATTGAAGGCTTTTGACGACAGCGCGTTCATATGAGATAGGGTCGCATTTTGCTCTTTCTGTTCACTTAGGTTTTGATCAAAGTGGTCAACGGCATATACGGTGGCAAGATATCCTATAATGCCAGCACCAACTGCATATTTAATTAATTTCACAACAACTTCCTATTTAGAATATTTATTTGTGTGCAAAATAAATTTCCAAATAAAAATGTTCAAAACGAAAAAAACGGACACTGTAATAGAAAGATTCGATAAAACAAATTAGAAACAAAAAATAATCAATATAAACATAAAGATAAGAAAACATGTTTCTAACATGTAAAATTTAGCTTAAATTTTAATCGCCACAATACTTGTTCTAAATCAATTTAAAAATATACAAAAAAACAGCAATTTCAAGCAAAAAATATTAAGTAAAGTATCAATATAAATACTCAACACGATAATATAAATGAGAGAGCACCAGATAAACACAAAGGCAGAGATCGTAATCTCTGCCTTTGCATTTTAGAAAATTAAGACAAATTATCGAGCCTTAATAGCCCACCCCATTGGTTGAGGCTGAATAGATTTAATCACTTTACTGCGTTTTTTCTTAAGTAGGATATGACACATTTCCATAGTTAAGCCAAACGCCATAGCAAAGTATACGTAACCTTTGTTGATGTGGATAGCAAAGCCTTCTGCCATTAATAATCCACCGAGTAGTACTAGAAACAACAAAGCTAGAGTTTTAAATCCAGGATAACGCGTAACATAGGTATTAATTTTCTCAGCACACAGCATCATCACAACTGCGGCAGCTAAAATCGCAGCAACCATCAATGGAATTTCATCGGTCATACCAACAGCGGTAATAACAGAGTCCATTGAGAACACAGCATCTACAGCAACAATCTGTAGCAGAACCAAAGTAATACCAGCACGAACTGTACTCGCATTATGTTCTTCGTTATGAGTTAACCACATCCATAGCTCTTTTAAGCTTTTCGCTAATAGGAAAGCACCACCACCGATCATAATAAGATCTCGGCCAGTAAATACCGTCTCAGCTATGGTTAATAATGGTTCAGTGAGTGACATAACCCAACTGATAGAGAAAACCAATACAATACGAGCAGCTACCGCTAAAGTAATACCAAGATTACGGGCCATCTTTTGCTGATGAACAGGTAAGCGTTCGCAAAGTACCGATATAAATACAATATTATCAACACCTAATACGACTTCTAACGTAAATAGGGTTGCTAAGATCATCCAGGATTCTGGTTGTAAGAAAAGTTCTAGCATTGTGCAGTCTCCTTAGATAAGGAGCTTAGAGTTAACAAGCAACTCGAGGGGTCGTCCATAGTAAGTATATTTACCTCATCAATTTCGATGGCGCTAGTTGACCATGAGAGGATTATCCACTCAACAGGGAAGTTGTAACTAAGTATTTCATCATCACTACATTTCTATATATCCATAGAAAAAACCAATTACAGCAATTGTTGATTTTATCTTTACCTATTTGTTATATAAGGCTATTTTGTATTCAGAATAGGTTAATGCAATTGTATTGCCATTGATCAATTCGACATAACTTGCGCTGTACACCAAATAAGATAGTCAAATATCTTTAAGTATTGAGCATAACTAAGATAGGCTAAATTTCTTCCCTACCACTCAAGAGATTTATTTACGTAGATCTCCTGTCCGTTGATATACGTAACTATCGCGACTGGCCCTTAAGTTATCTTGAGGGCTTTTCTTTATTTAATAACCCACCTTTCCGATACTTAAGTAACTTCTATATTTGCTTACAAAAATTCGATTAATCCAAGCACTTGTCTAACATAGTAATAGGGTAAGCTAACACTTAATAAGCTCAACTCGTTAGTAAACAAAGAATTATTTATCGATATGACAGGAGCCTCAGTGACAAAAAAACATTCAAGTCTGGCACTCTGTATTTGTAGTACCTTAGCGTTTTCTCCCTCATTAAGTTATGCCTCTTCTACGGTCAGTAATTCACAGTGGGAGAACAATTCTTCACTGCCTTATAACGCTTCAAATCCTTATGAAATTGCCCTATTTTCTGCTCATAACGGTGAAGATAAAGCAAGACTTTGGTCACAAACTCAATCTATTATTGGTTACGGTTTAGGTGTTGCTGGCTTTTTAGCTTTGCTGCCTAGTGACTTTACTAATTGGGATAAAAGTGACGATCGATTACTTGAAAAATGGTATGACAATGTTACTGAAGGCCCAGTTTGGGACCGAGATGTTTGGTATATCAATTATATTGGTCACCCATACTTTGGTGGCGTTTACTATCAAGTAGCCAGAAAATCTGGGTATCGTCAGTGGGATTCATTTCTTTATTCAGCACTCATGTCGACGGTGTATTGGGAATACGGTGTTGAAGCCTTTGCCGAAGTACCATCAATTCAAGATTTGGTCGTCACCCCTGTTTTAGGTTGGGTTTACGGTGAGTGGGCCTTCCAGCAAGAACGTCACATTAGAGCTTCTGGCGGTAAAGTTCTGGGATCGCAAACTCTAGGTGATACCGCTCTATTTTTGTTAGATCCAGTCGATAGTATTGGCCGAGGTATCAATCAACTAACCGGACGCAACTTGGTCAAAGCGGGCACTGGCTATATCTCATATAATCAGCAACAACATCGCAACGGCAAAACCGATAATCAAATTGCACTTAACGTTAGCTATCAGCTCAATGATCCAAACCAAAGAAGTGATCGCCATTACCGCGAGCGAGGTTATACCCAATTAACCAACGATCCTGTGACCTACGGTATTGTAGGTATCACCGCTGGAGCCAGTTACCTTAATTTAGATCCCAAATGGGAGTTACAGAACGATTGGGCACCAACGATGTCATTGGGTTTGTATTTTACTAAGCAGTTTTCATCACGTTTAAACTACACCCGCGCCGATCTCAAAAGTACGACCACTCAACAAACCAATACCTATGAGAGCTACAACCTTGATATTCAATATTACTTTAACCCTCATGGGCAATTACGACCTTATTTATCGGCGGGGATTGGCGAGAGTTTAAAAGATCAAGATAGAGATATTAAAAGCTTCCAATATGTTGGTGGCGCAGGTTTACACTATAAATTCCACCCAAACTGGGCTTTACAACTGGACTGGCGTCATCACTATGGTACTAAGTACTCAACCAATGATGATTTATTCACCGGGCAAATAGTTTATCGCTTTGGACAAGGTGAACGCGAACTATAACAACGCGGGAGTTCACAGAAGTAAACTAATCATTTTACTCAGCTTGCTATTTCCCTTTGTTTTCATGACAATTTGTTCCTTAATCATTGCTTTAATTTCTTGTGCTAAATAAGGAACATCATGAAACACCTTTGGTTTGTTGTCGCCAGCTCAATGGCTTTAACCGCTTGTGCCCCGTCAGATCTCGATGTTTATGGTCCGGCGGAGCCATCAAAACCACCGGTTGTTATTCCTCCGCCTCCACCAACAACCAATACCAATGCACAAGAACAAGCCTTTAAGAAACTGCTCGCTTACTTAAATGAGCAAGTTAAAAAGCAATGGGGTGATGATGAATTTTTACAAGCCGGTAAACACCGTTATGTAAAATATCTTGATGGGTATCGAACTCGAGCTCATATTGATTTTGATACAGGTAAAATTTACGTTTCAACAGTGTCTAAATACGCACCTCAAGAGACATTAAAAGAAGCGATTGTTTCAACTTTGCTGATGCCAGCTGATCCTGCTCAAGTTGATCTGTTTAGCGATAAAACCATCCCTCTTAATGGCAAGCCTTTCTTACTGGGTCAGGTAAAAGATCATGATGGCCAAGATATTCAATGGGAGTGGCGCGCTAACCGTTTTGCCGATTACTTAATTGAGAACAAACTTCAATCAAAACCCTTTAAATACGGCACCGCTTATTATGTCCAAATAGATATGGTAGGCGATCACCTTGAACAACGTGAATATCAATATGCTGATTTAATCAAACGCGCATCAAAGCAGTACGGTATTGATGAAGATTTAATTTATGCCATTGTCAAAACCGAAAGTAGCTTTAACCCTTTTGCCGTAAGTCATGCAGGTGCTTATGGTTTGATGCAGGTGATCCCAAAAACCGCAGGAGCTGATGTCTTTAATTTGGTAAAGAATAAGCCAGGGATCCCAACGAAAGAATATCTGTTTGATCCAGCTAATAATATCGATACAGGTACAGCATACTTCTATATTCTAAAAAACCGTTATTTGAAGAATGTTCAACACCCAACGACCAAACACTACACGATGATCTCGGCTTATAACGGGGGCACCGGTGGTGTATTGGCAACCTTTGATCCTGATCGAGATCGCGCGATGAATCAAATCAACCAACTCAATCCAGATCAAGTCTACTGGGCTCTTACCAATAAGCATCCAAAAGAAGAGGCGCGTCGATATTTACAAAAAGTGCTTCATTTCCAAAAAGAGTTCAATAACCAATAAGTCTTCCCGCTAAAGTCTGCAACTCTTACTGATGCGTTAATGGTAACGTTAGCGCATCACACCCCATCTTTTTTATTACTTAGTCCAAAGTAGATAACCAATATTTTCTCACAGACCTTTACATCGATTTAACTATTCACCGATGTAATATCATTATCAACTATGCCAAAATGCTCTTCTATACCAACTTGGATATACCGAATATAAACTTATTGCTAAACATGGTAGAGTTAGCAATAAAACACCATACAATAATCTGAAGTTTAGCCGACTTATGACAAAAAAAGATTCTGCAGTAGCTCAAGAGCACTCAACGACACCTGAACCATCAGGCACGAAACTAAAAATGAAAAAAATTGCGAAATGGGTAGGACTCAGCGTATTGACCCCTGTGGCAATTGGTATTGGTGTTCTGAGCTATGGGGTAACGCTGGATCTCACCCCTCATAAACAGGAAATCAGCCAATGGTTAACGAAAAATTTAGCCAGAGAAACCAAAATTGAGGGGGATATTGCCTTAACTCTCTCCTTTTCTCCTGAAATCGATATCAATAAGTTAACGATTGGAAATACCGAAGCGATGAAGTGGCAACCTATGCTCTCTTCGGGCCACGCTTCAGCAAAAGTATCACTGCTACCACTGTTACGAAATACACTAGAGATAGACTATCTCAAGCTCGATAATACACATGTCGAACTCAATCGTGATTATCAAGGTAAGCCTAATTGGGTGTTTAATTCATCACCAAAGGTTACGACTTCAGACGATAAAACCAGTAAGCCTTTAACGCTTAAAATAACAGATACCATTACGGCTAAAGATGTATCTGTCTCTTATTTAGATCAGCAATCAGGACAATATTTTTCTGCGGCAGTTGAGCAACTGTCTCTGACCAAACCCGATAAATGGTTATTAAAAGCACAAGGCTTTGTTCAAGGCCAGAGCTATGATTTTTCATTGACCGGTGATTTAGAATCAATCATTAATCATCAACAAGGTCACTTGATTGCTACTGGCGAGTTTATTGGCGCTCAACTTAATATTGATGCTGATATCCAGCCATGGCAAACAGGTGTAACCCATGCCAATATTGATCTCGACTGGCATGATACGGCTCCGATAAAAAGCTTTTTAGACTTGGATATTGGTCCTGCTGCACCATTAAAAATCACAACAAAATTAAGTGCTTCTCATGAAGGTATCGGCTTAACTAAATTAAAAATCGACAGTCCGGTTACCCAAGCATCAGGGCATTTAGTTTTTGCTCTTGCGAAAAAAGGACAACCACTTAACTATATTGATGGCAAACTCGATATTCCGATTATCGATCTTCGTCCTTGGCTGCAACCAGAACAACCCCAACCAATGATGATGAGTTACGCTGCTGCGCCACCTCAACAATCGCCATTGCAGCGAGCACTGGATCAATGGTTAGTTAAAACCCAAACTCATCTCGCGCTACAAGTCGGGGAAATTAAAGGCCTCGGTACTCCTGTTCATTCCATTGCTTTAACCGTCGAAGGTAAGCAAGGAAAGCTAACTGCACCTATGCAGGCAAATATTGCAGATGTTGCTTTTACTGGTAGCGCCAATATTGATGCAACAACGGGATTATCCAAAGTGGCGATTTCGTTAGGAGCAAAAGACTCTCAGTTAGGTGAGATGGCTGGGTGGATATCAGGTATTCCTAACGCAACAGGCCATGTTAATTTGGCCGAGCTGAATGTCGATACTCAAGGGACTAAATTACAAGAGTGGATCGATAACAGTAAGTTAGCACTAACTATTGATAAGGCTCAATTAGATTGGGGGGCAAAGGCAGATTTTGCAATTGACCGTGCAAAACTAAACGCAGGAATGAACATACCTTTCAGCTCTCATATTTCAGGGCAAATGATGGGAATTCCTGCCAAAATTGAAGCCTCTGCAGGTAGTCTAAGCGATATTATTAACCAAAGAGATTGGCAGACAGATTTTCAATTTATTAGCCCTGCTATTACGCTAAAGGCAAAGGGACAATTAGTTGGTACGCAATGGCAACAAGGAAGCTGGTTTGATTTAGACATAAACAGTAAAGATGCTAGTAAACTCAGTCCATGGCTCGGTACGAAATCAACGATGCATGGTCCAATTCAATTAAAAGGCAGGCTCACCTATAAGCAAGATTGGGTTACATTAAAGGCTTCAAATATCAATTTGCTTCGAAGTCAGGGAAACATTGATCTTAAGTGGAAACCCACAGGTGATATGTTTGTGGGCCTAAACAGCCATTTTTCGCGCTTAGATCTCTCCCAACTAAGTCAATTTATCGATGGCGATCGCTTACCTCATGTGGAGCAAACGGTGCCAACACAGGGGGTAAACCTTGATGTACCAATTTTAGCTCACGGTTTGGTCGTCAAAAATGCAGATGTCAGCGTAAATGTCGATACAATGAAATGGTCTAAACAACAGCTGCATCAGCTCAGTTTTACCGGAAAAATGCTCGATGGCATCATGCCCGCAGCACCTTTTTCAGCCAACTACTTAGGCAGCCAATATCGTGGCGATATCGCGCTGAAAATCAATCAAAATAAAATTGCTTCAACGTTAAATCTGTCGGTCGATAAGCCCAATGTTGGAGCAATTTTAAATCAGTTTAATATTAGTAATGATTTTGACTTCTCTCTTCGCCGAGCTCAGTTACATTTAGCTTTATCGGGCCGTTCCATGATTGAGTTTATGGAGCAAGCGAATATCAATGCGCAACTCATCGGTGGGCATCTTGGCGTAAAACAACAATACACAGGTAAAGCCTTTAATATTGAACTCGATAAAGGGCAATTTATCACCGGGCCTAATACTGAAACGTCACTGTCTCTAGTCGGTCAGGCCGCGCAAGACCCGGTAAATATCACGCTCAATTCGGTTTCATTAAAACAAGCCAACGATGGCAGAAAAACCATCCCATTATCACTAATCGCAAACATTGGTGATATTAAACTTAATGCCCGTTCTCAAGTGAAAATGCCGCTCAATATGCAAAAGCTGAATCTTGCCGTTGAAGCAACCACCCCAAATTTAAACCGTTTTAATAAATTTACGGGGGTTGAGCTACCACCTTATGGGCCAATAAAAGTTGCTGGACAGTTGACCTCCGATCCTAACGGCTATCACTTAAATAATATGCTTTTACAAGTAGGTAGTAGCGAACTCACAGGAAAAGGCGATCTGCTGCTAACGCATAAACCACAACGCATTCGACCATGGATCAATTTAGATTTGTCGGCACCGTTTATTCAACTTAATGATTTTAAAGTAAAAGGTTGGCATGCATGGCAGCAAGAATCCTCAGCAAGTAAAGACCCTCAAGCATCTAAACCCGTTGCTTTGATGAGTCCTGATGGATTGAAAAAGTTTGATGCCAACTTCGGCCTAAATGTTGGCGAGGTACGTTCTGGTAATGACTGGCTGGGCGCGGGAGAACTGGATTGGACACTAAACAACGGCTTACTGACGGTTAATCCTCTTCATATCAAACTGCCTGGCGGTGAAATTGACCTTTCAGGTTCGGTAAAAGCGGTAGGAGATAAATTTGATATTGGTTTGAAAGGTAAAGTCGAAAACTTTGACTATGGCATCTTAGCTCGTCGTATTGACCCAAAAACTACCATGCATGGTTTATTAAGTACTGAATTTAACCTTCATAGTTTGGCAAATACACCAGAATCACTAATGAATAACGCTTCAGGATTCCTTGGATTTGCAGTTTGGCCAAAGGCGTTTCAAGCCAACGTAGTAGACTTATGGGCGGTCAGTCTTGCTGATGCGGTACTGCCAAGTTTAACCAAGCACGATCCTTCCGTTATCAACTGTGTCGCTGGTGGCTTTAATATTAATCACGGTACGATGAAGCAGAGAGATCTGTTGCTCGATACAACTCGTATTCAAGTTCACGGCACTTTTGATGCCAATTTCAAGCAACGTGATTTTTCCATGTATTTGAGTCCGAAAGCAAAACGTGCGCAAATATTTGGTTTACAAACACCGGTTGAGGTTACGGGCAATTTTAACGACTTTAATCTGAATATCCCATTGTCGGCAATATTGGAAACTTCAGTACGTTTTACAACAAGCCCTGTTATTGCGCCTCTAAGTTGGCTATTTGAAAAACCGATCGCACCGAATGCAAGTGGTGAATGTCAGCGAATTTGGCAAGGATTACCACAATAGCAAGAACACCATAACCAGAATCTGATGGTTCTCCAAGCCAAATGCCCAGTGATTATCCGACTCAATATCGGAACACTGGGCATTTTGCTATCAGAGGTTTAAAGTTCAGCGAAAATACGTGTTACGACTGACCTAAATACGGAGAAATAAAAGCACTAACCTCATCTTCTCCGACACCAATTCTTACATCAACACCGGCATCAATTAGCACCTTAATTCCTTTACCATTATTGCGCGGATCCGGATCAAGTGTTGCAACAACAACTCGCTTGATACCGCGTTCAACTAAAGTATGAGCACAAGAAGGAGTACGACCGACAAATGAGCAGGGTTCCAAAGTGACATAAGCGGTAACATCCGCTAGAGAGTCAGTGTAATTTGCAAGGGCCATCGCTTCAGCATGATGACAACCCGGCTTTTGCGTAAATCCTTCGCTCACTATTTTCCCATCTTTAACCAATACACACCCCACTGGAGGATTTGGTCGACAATCGGGTAAAGCTTGCTTTGATAATGCGAGTGCTTGTTGCATAAATTCAATATCAGCACTTTGACTCATAGTCTCTTTCTCTCTTAATTATTGATGAGATAGTTCATTCATAAGTGTGTACTCACTACGGTGTTTGTATCTATTTTTATTCACTTTTGCCTAGTCACACTCTGCTTTATCTCTATTTTTTCAAATAAACCACACATTCTCTGAAGCTATTCATTTAATGTTCATGATAAATGTGGTTTTATAGCACCTTAACTAATAAAGCGTATATCGTGCGTTTAAAACATCGCTCAATTAATAAATAAAAACGAAGAGTTACTATCCATTTTATGTCTATATTTCAAACTTCGGTATTACAACGACTGAGTAATACCAAATTTCTAAGCATTGCCGGACTCTCATTAGTCACGGTTGCTGTTGTGATTTCACTTAATACTAACACGACACCATCAACTGCGACCAAAAGCATTGAATTACCCCAAAAAGCAGCAGCACCTCAAGTTGTTGTCGACACATTAAAACCCGAAACCATTATCAAAACCGTCCCTCTGCCACCGCAATTTGAATACACCATTAAAAAAGGCGATACCTTAAGTGGCGTATTTTCCAAACTGAATGTCTCTCGTGAAGATATGCAAAAGGTGATGGAATCAGATTTAGACAGCTTAAAAATTGATACCTTAAAACCAGGAGATACCCTGCGCTTTTGGTTAGATGAGAATAACCATAAACTGACTAAATTTGAATTACAGCAAACACCTGCGCAAAAGTTTGATTATGTTCGAACACCAAGTGGCGATTTTGAGTATCAAGAGACTACACTTCCTGGCCAGTGGAAATCAGCGGTTGCTAGCGGCACGATTCATGGAAGTTTTTCAGTATCGGCACAAAAAGCGGGCTTGGACTACAGTGAAGTTCTTGAAATTACGAACCTATTAAAAGATAAGCTTAACTTTGCGCGAGATCTACGTGCAGGAGATACCTTTGAAGTGGTTCACGAACGCCAATTTATTGATGGAAAACCAACCGGGCAACACGAAGTTCGAGCCATTCGTATCCACAATAAAGGCAAGATAATTTCAGCTTATTTATATACCGATGGTAACTACTACGATGAAGATGGTAATAGTTTGCAACGCGCATTCTTACGTTATCCATCAGCGAAACAGTGGCGTATTAGTTCAAACTTCAATCCAAATCGTAAGCATCCAGTAACGGGTCGTCGTCAGCCTCATAACGGAGTGGATTTTGCCGCGCCTCGTGGTACACCGGTTCTCGCAACTGGTGATGGCGTTGTTGTGCTGACAACTAATCACCCTTATGCAGGTCGCTATATCGTGATTCAACACGGTACAAACTACAAAACACGCTACTTGCACAATACTAAGATTTTGGTGAAAAAAGGCCAGCGAGTTCATCGCGGTCAAAAAATTGCGCTATCAGGAAGTACAGGTCGAGTTACCGGTCCACATATCCATTATGAGTTCTTGATTCGAAATAAGCCGGTCAACCCAATGACAGCCAATATACCAATGGCTACATCGGTACCAGGCAAAGAGAAGAAAGTCTTTGAGCAGATGGTGGCACAATATAATCAGATGATGAAAGATCCTATGTCTGCAGAGACCATTCAATTGGCCCGCATTAAGCCTAAAAATAAAGACAGTTAAATCTGCTGTAATATAATAAAAGCAAAGCTATCAATACGATTTGGTATTTGATAGCTTTGCCTCTTGCTATGTATTTTTTACGTATGACCTAATCTTCATATCGTTATCTTGCCCATCGTTCAAATCATTCCCGCTAAACATTCCCACTAAATCCAGCACAAAAAATCATTTGGAACATAGGTACCAACCTCTTTAGATACAATTAGAAACAAAACATCCATCATAAGTTAGTAATATGTGATCGTTCCTACTTTTCTATTCACAAAAATCTGCTTATTCTGCTGCCAATTTCCATATCAATCACAGGGATAAGTGGCTTATAACATAAGCACGACGACAACATATGGTAGCAAAACATATATCTTCACCTTTTGAGTTTGCCAATATCAGCATCACGGCAGGTACCCGAGCCAATTGCGAACTGGAAATTGCTCGACTCTATACACATTCTCCGCTTTCGGTCTCTGTTGACATTCTGCATGGCAAACATCCGGGCCCCGTGCTTTTAGTTAATGCCGCAATTCATGGCGATGAACTTAATGGCGTCGAAGTTGTACGCCAAGTTATTGATAAAATCGATCTCAATAAACTACATGGAACTGTCATTGCCGTTCCTGTGGTTAATGTGTTCGGTTTTATTCATAAATCTCGTTATCTGCCTGACCGACGCGATCTCAACCGCTGTTTCCCAGGTTCTGAACGTGGTTCCATTGCAGGACGAATGGCTTACCAATATTTTAGTCAAGTGGTTCGTCGAGCAACTCATGTCGTTGATCTGCATACCGCAGCCATTCATCGCACGAATCTGCCTCAAATTCGCGCTAATCTTGATAATGAAGCGGCACAAGCGATGGCTGTTGCATTTGGCTCTCCTGTTGTAGTGGATGCTTCTTTGCGTGATGGTTCACTACGCGCTGCCGCAGAAGCTTATGATATTCCAGTTATTACTTTTGAAGCGGGTGAAGCTCTGCGTTTTGATCCCCATGCCATCGGATCTGGTGTACAAGGCACGCTTAATGTTATGAAGCATTTAGGTATGTTAAGAAGCAGTCGCAGTAAAAAAGAACATTCTCCTATGGTTCCCAAAGCAACACGTTGGGTTCGAGCCGATTCTGACGGTCTATTACGCTCTCATGTTGCACTGGGCGAAAAAGTGGAAAAGAACCAAATTATCGCCTCAATTAATGACCCATCAGGAGCCAGTGAAATATCCGTTATCGCACCACAAGGGGGAATTGTGATTGGCCAACAGACCCTGCCACTGGTTAATGAAGGCGACGCTATTTTCCATATTGCTTTCTTTGATGAACCTGATAGCTTAGTCGAAGAGCAAGTAGAGTCGTATCTTGATGATGCCATTGAGATTCTCGACGACGATTTAAAATATGGCATGACGCTATAACTTATAGCCACGCCTCTTTCAGAGCAGCTAAATCATAAGCTGCTCTTCGTTCCTACTCTATGCTTTCACTATACCTAGTGTTTATTTCAGTTTTATCACCCCCTTTATAACTAGGGATCAGGAGCATTTCATGGAAATCGCCATATTAATTGGTTTAATTCTGCTAAATGGTGTCTTTGCTATGGCAGAAATTGCGTTAGTGACCGCGAAACGAAGTCGACTGCAACGTTTAGCAGAAGATGGGAAATCTGGCGCACAAACTGCCATTAATCTTGGTACTAACCCAACTCGTTTTCTTTCCACCATCCAAATCGGTATTACTGCTATTGGCCTATTAAACGGTATTTACGGTGAATCAGCACTAGCCGGTCCTATGGCGCAATGGTTAATTGAACTTGGTATGCACGCTAAAACCGCATCTATAGCATCGACTGCGATTGTGGTATTGGGTATTACCTATCTCTCCATTGTATTAGGTGAACTGGTTCCTAAACGTTTAGGTCAATACTACCCAGAAGCCATTGCGCAAGTTATTGCTAAACCAATCTCGTTCTTAGCCAGTGTCTCTAAACCGTTTGTCTGGTTGTTATCACTGTCAACAGAAGGTTTTCTTGCTCTTATGGGCAAACGCGGTGGCGATGGACAACAATTAACAGAAGAAGACATTGAAGCGGTGATCGCTGAAGGTTCGGAAAGTGGTGTATTAGAAAAACAAGAACACGACATGGTGAAGAATGTCCTTCACTTTGACCGTCGTAAGATTTCGTCCCTATTAACGCCACGCAATGATTTGGTCTATATCGATTTAGAGCAGGGTCAAGAGAGTAATTTACAGAAAATCTTAGCCGCTAAATTTACCAGCTTCCCAGTCTGTAAGGGGGGGATTGAGAATATCCAAGGCTTTATTACCGCCAAACAGTACCTACAATTTATCAGTCATCCAGACCATGAGATCACAGACTTTATCTCGGCACCTGTGTTTGTGCCTGAAAACTGGACAGGACCTAAGCTACTTGAGTTGTTTAAACAATCAGGCAATTCGATGGTTTTTGTGGTTGATGAATATGGCGATCTACAAGGTATTGTGACGCCAAAAGATATCTTAGAAGCACTTGCCGGTGAATTTAATATTCGTAATCCAGAAGATGTTTGGTCGATTCAAAATGCAGATAACAGTTGGACTATGGACGGCTTATTGCCTATCGCCGTTCTCAAAGAGTTACTAGAGTTAAAAAGTCTACCGGATGAAGAAGAAAATGGTTATCACACGCTCAGTGGTATGATCATGTGGCAACGCGGTGAATTACCAAAACCTGGAGATTGTATTTACTGGCAAGGCTGGCGTTTTGAAGTTGTCGCAATTCAAAGTAATCGTGTCGATCGCGTTTTTGTACGCCATCAAACTTTGAACGATAAAACCAAAGAAGCATTTCTTAAAGAAATGAACCAGTAAAACGACCTAATGTACTTAAGTAATTCTGCTATTACTTAAGTACAAACCGTTGCCCACATTTTAAACATCGATAAACTTTAAGATTCAAAGCTCTTTCCCACCACTTTCTTCGAGAAAAAACGGCATACGGAGGAATACAACAACAAAGATGCTCACTCATATCAAATATTTCCAATTTACAACTAAACTGTTTCCAATGCTAAATATCAACATTACATTATGATTTAGAATCAGTTTTTTCTTTCTTATATTGGTTTAATACTCTGATACGACTTTGCTTTAATATTTCCTGACATAGGTGATTCTTTAACTGACTTTGTTTATATATTTTCATCTCTATCTTCCATAATATAATCCTTCGCGATTAAATTAAGGGATGAAAAGCGTAGAATAAATGGCATTTCTGATTTTATAAATAAAAAAAAGCCTCCTTTTCTTAGGAGGCTAGTATTAACAACTTAAATATCAATCTCTTAATCTAATCAAATTCAATTAAATTCTGTTGATATGCTTGGTATTGTTTTTTCACTTTATCAGACGGTTCACCCGTTAATAAACTGGTACCGATGGCTGCAATAGAAGCGAAAATAAAGCCTGGTACCATTTCGTATAAATCAAAAATACCACCAGTCAACTGCTTCCATACCACAACGGTAATTGCACCAACGATAATACCCGCTAATGCTCCATTTCGATTCATGCGAGCCCAAAATAGGCTAAGTAGCAATACAGGACCAAACGCTGCACCGAAACCAGCCCAAGCATAAGAAACCAATCCCAAAACAGAGCTTTCAGGATCCATTGCTAGTAGTAGTGCAATGATCGATAGCACAATCACAGCAATACGACCCACCATAACAATTTCATCACTAGAGGCTTGTGGACGGAACACTTGCTTGTAGAAATCTTCCGCAAGAGCAGAAGAGGAAACTAGTAATTGAGAATCTGCGGTACTCATAATGGCTGCTAGAATAGCTGCAAGTAAAATACCAGCCACAACAGGATGGAAAAGTGAGTTAACCAGTAGCATAAAGACTTTTTCGCCATCGGCCAAAGAACCACCGATTTGCCCATCGACATACAGCATCCCAGTTAAACCAACCAGAATAGCACCAGCCATCGATAACATGGTCCACACCACTGCAATACGACGAGCTGTAGCAATATCGCCATTACTACGGGTAGCTTTAAAACGTGCCAAAATATGAGGCTGACCAAAATACCCCAAGCCCCAAGCAAGCAGTGAGATAATTGCAATGGCTGAAAGCGGCTGACCCTTTACATCATTAAATAGCGTTAATAACTCTGGATTTTTCGCTTCTAATGCAGCGGTCAAATCACTCACACCGCCATTCATCGCAGCAATAGGTACAATGACTAGCGCTGCCGACATCAACAAACCTTGAACTAAATCGGTCCAAGATACCGCTAAGAAACCACCAAAAAGCGTATAGGAAACCACGCAAATGGTACCAATAATAACGGCAATGCTGTAATCGAGCCCAAATACTGTTTCAAATAATTTACCGCCTGCGACTAAACCTGAGCTAGTATAAAAAAGGAAAAACAGCAAAATAAAAAATGCTGAAATAGTTTGAATTAGCTTAGATTTATCATCAAATCGACGGGATAAAAATTCAGGTAACGTTAAAGCATTATCGGTTGTAATACTGTAAGTTCTTAATCGTTTGGCACAAATTAACCAGTTAAGCCAGGTTCCCAATAATAGGCCACCGGCAAGCCATAATGATTCAATACCTGCAACATAAGCATAACCTGGCAGTCCCAATAACAACCAACCACTCATATCCGAAGCACCAGCCGACAGTGCAGCAGGCCATGGACCTAATGTTCGTCCCCCCAGGAAATAATCTGAGGAGTTGGCCGTTCGTTTATAAGCATAATAACCAATTGCCAGCATTACGATTAAATAAGCGACAAAGGTTCCGGTAATAGCAACGCTATCTACTGTCATCATAGTTTCCTTGTTAGTGTTCACTTTTGTCATTGCAAAAGCTTTGTTGTTATACCCAAGCAATGCGATAAATCGTTCTTCAAATTTGCAAATAATCGAAGACCTAAAGCTTACTTGTATACAAACCGAGGCTTCTTATCTTTACCCTCAAAAAGCCTCGGAAATCATTCAGTGATCGCTATCTTGAGTCTGAGCCAATAAACGAGCATTGCCGCCAATAGCCGTCACATTAATAGTTAGTACTCGTTCACTAATAAATTCTCGCCACAAGTCACAGCTTGTTAGTATCGGTATTGTTTGAGGCTGAGTTTCAACCACAAAAGAAATTAAAGGCCCTTCTTTTTCTAATACCGCACGATTCAAACCAAGTAAGTACCCACTATCACCCTGATAGGAGATAACTCGAACTTCATGTGCAAAAACAAAAGGTATTAAGGTTTCAAAAGAGTGAAGAGAAAAGACAGAGGGAATCAAGTCCATCAATAATGTTAAATTTAACGACTTGGTCTGCTCTTTCTCCATAGGATAAGTAAATAAATGGACAGAGCACCCTATTAATATGGGCACAATCACTTGAGCGAGTACACCTAACTCATTTGCGTGCTTATCATAAACTGCGCAGACAAGTCCTTTTGGTTGTAACGTTAACGTATTCTCCTCACCCGTAGCCCCTGTTAACATCACCGAGCTTACCATCTGATTTTCAATATTCTGGCGATGAAAAGAAATCAACGCTTGCTG
Source organism: Photobacterium damselae subsp. damselae (assembly GCF_038086725.1). NCBI lineage: Bacteria > Pseudomonadati > Pseudomonadota > Gammaproteobacteria > Vibrionales > Vibrionaceae > Photobacterium > Photobacterium damselae. The sequence goes on along the minus strand of NZ_CP146971.1, from coordinate 1,036,658 downwards.
CTGAGTATTAAGACTTTCAACCCATGGAGCGAGTTGTGACCACTTTTCATTAAGCGATAAATGTTGCCAAGCATTAAGAGATACTGACATTATTACGCCTCCATTTCCGATGAATAGATTAAAGATTCAGAAACAAAACGGTACAAATAATGAGGCCCGCCCGCTTTAGGACCTGTTCCAGATAACCCATGTCCACCAAAAGGTTGAACACCAACAACAGCACCAATTTGATCGCGATTGATATAACAATTACCAACCTCAACTTGTTGAGCAATAGCGTGATACGTGGCTTCATTACGACTATGGATACCAAGCGTTAAGCCAAATCCCATACTATTGATATCTGTGATGATCTGGTCGAGCTCAGTGGCCTTATAACTCACAACATGCAAAATGGGACCAAAGTGCTCTTGAGTCAGCTCGGTTATTGAACCAATTTGTGCCAGCGTTGGGGGAATGAAAAAACCATCAGATGAGGTTTCATTAAGTTGACATTGATACAGCAATTGATGGTTGCTTTGTAGCGATTGAATATGATGAGTTAATCGATCGTAAGCCAACTGATCAATTACAGGGCCAATGTCGGTTTGATAATATTGAGGATCGCCAATAACCAACTCTTCCATGGCTCCCTGCAATAGGGAAACAAGACGTTGGCTAATATCTTCTTGAATATAAATTACTCTTAGCGCAGAACAACGTTGCCCAGCAGAAGCAAAACTTGAGCGAATAACATCACGAACCACTTGCTCTGGCAGTGCTGTACTATCAACAATCATGGCATTTAGACCGCCCGTTTCAGCAATTAACGTAGCTGGTAAGCACTCACGTTCGGCTAAGGTTTTTGCTATATGGAGTGCAGTCTGGGTTGAACCTGTAAACGCAACACCCGCAATCGCTGATTGTGACAATAAGTAGGGACCAATTGATTGTCCACTGCCAATCAGGAGCTGAATTGCATGACTAGGCACTCCAGCTTCAAACATTAATTCAATAGTGCGAGTTGCAATCAACGACGTTTGCTCTGCAGGTTTTGCAATCACACTATTTCCACTGACAAGCGCTGCAGTAATTTGGCCCAGAAAAATCGCGAGCGGAAAATTCCAAGGACTGATGCAGACAAAAACGCCTTTAGCTTGATATTGACGCTCACAACTTCTACCTAAATAATCGTTCGCTGATTGCGGTTCATGAAATAATGTTTCAGCTTGAACAGCATAATAACGACAAAAATCAACCGCTTCTCTAATTTCATCAATACTGTCTTGCCAAGTTTTTCCAGCTTCCTTTTGACACAAAGCGATCAGTTCCACTTGATGTATTTCAAGTAAATCAGCCAGTTTTAACAGGCACTGACAGCGTTCCTCAACAGGCCGAACAGACCATGATAAAAAACCGTGAGCGGCAGCCTTTATCGCAGATTCAATTTCTTGAGGCGTTGCATCGTAGCGCTCCCCAACGATGACTTTATTATCAAAAGGGCTAGTAACATTTATAGGATGGGTCGAAAGAGCTTTTTTACCATCAATAATAGAATTGGCCTGCCACTGCCCTTTTGAATATAAAGCGACCTCTGCCATTAGAGGCATTTGCTCTGAGGCAATATCTAGACTAACCCCTTGTGAATTTTTACGTAAAGGGGCAAATAAATTAGGGGGTAAAGCAATGGCATTATTGGCTAAAGAATGGCGAGACATCAGTTGCTCATAAGGATGAACCACCAACTGCTCGATATCACATTGAGCATCTATTAACCGATGAACAAACGAGCTATTAGCGCCATTTTCGAGTAAGCGGCGCACTAAATAAGGTAATAGATCTTTATGGCTACCAACAGGGGCATAAATACGAACGGGTTGAGAACGAGCGGCACGCACTTTTTGGTATAAAGTTTTTCCCATCCCATGTAATCGCTGAAATTCATAGTCACGACGATCTTTAGCCAGCACCTCAATCGCAGCAATGGTATGAGCATTGTGAGTAGCAAATTGAGGGTAAATCAGAGGTGACATATGAGCTTGTAATAGAAAACGAGCACACGCTAAATAAGCACAGTCGGTCGCTTCTTTACGTGTAAAAACAGGATATCCAGCAATACCACGTTGTTGGGCCAGTTTAATCTCACTATCCCAATACGCGCCTTTAACTAAGCGAACCGGAATTTGATCTCCTTGCTGCTGTGCTAAAGCGGCTAACCATCCCAACACGGCAAGAGCTCGTTTAGAATAGGCTTGAACCACTAACCCAAAGCCTCCCCAACCAATTAACTCTGGAGTTTGATAGAGCTTTTGAAACAGCAATAAAGAGAGTTCTAATCGATCAGATTCTTCAGCATCGATCGTAATAGCCACATCTAATTGACGAGCACGGATAAGTAAATCTAATACACTCTGGTACATTTCATCCAATACTCGCTCTGCCTGTGCCATCTCATAGCGTGGATGAAGTGCCGATAATTTAATCGAAATCGAAAAGCTTTGTTTATCCTGTTGGGATGAGTCTGTTTTTTGCTGAGCAACGTGCTCAATAGCAGACAAATAATCGTGATAGTACTTATTTGCATCGAGCTTAGTTAGCGCTGCCTCTCCTAACATATCAAACGAAAAACGATAACCTTGGCGATAATCTTCGGATGCATGATCAAGGGCTTCATCAATAGTACGACCCAAAACAAACTGATGTCCCATGATCTTCATCGCCTGTTGCATAGCCTTACGAACAACGGGCTCTGATAGCTTATTCACCAAACGAGTCATCGCTTGGGTTGGTGAACCGCCTTCAATATTATGCCAAGTCGCGACTTTGCCTGTCAGCATTAAGCCCCAAGTAGAAGCATTCACAAAGACAGAATTAGAGTGTTGTAAATGAGCGTACCAGTTCGCCACACTCAACTTATCACGTAATAATTTATCGGCAGTGGCAGTATCAGGAATACGCATTAGCGCCTCAGCTAGGCACATCAAGGTTATCCCTTCATCAGTATCGAGGCTATATTCTAAAAGTAATGCATCGATCATCTGCACCGAACGTCGATCAGATCTAACTTGACCAACAAGATCTTTTGCACGAGTGGTGATCTCATCATTTTCAGTTGAAGTCGGCCGGACCAACTTAAGTAATTCAGTTAACCATAGATCTTCATCAATACAGTACAGCGGAGAAATCCGTTCCCAGTGATCTAAAAGTGTAGATTGAGACAGATAGGTTGGAGCAAGAACCGCATTAACATCGAGCATGAATTATCCCTCACTCAGTACAAAATGATGGTGATAACAGAGTTAATTAAAATGTTACACCATTGTTACTACTGATGATGGTATTTTTTGTTCGAACAGCAGTCTTGCGTTATTCTCCGATCATTTTTAGTGAATGTCTTGTTTTAACTAAAATTTGAACTAAAAAATCCCTAAAATGCATATATCAAGCATAATAAAACATCATATCTTTATCTTTTCATTAACAGAAAGAGATGAAATTAGAGATAGAGCACCAAATTAGACAAGTTCGTATTATAAAAAATAAGCATCACGCCATTTTTCGAAAACGTGCAGGAGAGATTGAAAAGAGACGACTGAATGATTGGGTAAAACTACTTTGACTAGCAAAACCACAATGCTGTGAAATTTCCATCAAAGAGAGCTGAGAATGAATCAGAAGATGTTTCGCTCGATGAAGACGCTTATGTAAAACATACTGATGAGGAGTCATTCCTACTTGTTGTTTAAACAAAAGAAAAAACTGACTATCACTTAGAAACGCAGAACCAGCAAGCTCTGAAACTGAAATTTTGGTACTAAGATGAGATTCTATATACAGATCAAGATGATCCATATTTAAGCGATGGTTTACATGTTTATGAGGATCTTGAATATGGCGCTGTAAAGAACACAACAACATATTAGAACAACTTTGGCTAAGCAGTAGATCATTCGGTGCTGATGATAGCTCGGTAGATAGGGCCTGAATCAACGTCTGTGCTTGTAGATCAAGAGAGAAATAATATGAATGATCAAAAAGAGATTCTAATTGGTGATGATCAGCAAGTAGTCCTTCAAAATGAGATGGCAAGTTCACAACTAAAATCTCATTCGTTCCTAAACCTGAAAAAGCGTGCTCTGCATCTGAAGATACAATGCAGCCTTGGCCCTTTGAAATAACATTACCTTTCCCCTCAATTTCAAATTCAGAACGACCAGAGACACCAATAACAAGTTGGTGATGATCATGGTGGTGGTGATCCATTTCATCGGGAAGAGCAACAATTTTAGAGCAAGTAGGAAGGCAAGATTGCATAAACGTTATAGCTTAATAATGACCTTCGGATTATCGCAGAGAACCCAGCCTATTTTCAAATTATTTACTAAGATCTTCTCTGAAACGATGATCAAGGTCGACAAATTTACGGCCAGTGTCATTTGGATTATAAAAATGATGGTAAATACAGCAATGCATTCAACATTAAAATATAGAGAAACAAACACAATTAGCTTAAGTAATTGAATTTAAATGGTTATATAAAACAAGACCATGATCATCGTTCCACACCACAACAGCTATTTACTTGATCATTCTTTCAAAAAACGATCCTTTCAAACAAATTTACACAAAATATTTGATAATAGTTATCATTTGCATTTATTCTTTAAACAACTTAGCTTTTCTTTATGGAAATCATGTAATGGACACATCAGTACAAAAACTGTCTAAATTAGTGCAACAACACAGTTGGCAATTAACAAATAAACGTTTAATTCTACCCGTCATTATTCTTGCATTACTTATATCTACTTCACCATTACGAGAATTAACCATTCAAGTACTGGCTGACGGTTTTTGGCAAGTCGCGGCCTATGTTGCAGCAACCCTTGCTGTCTATGAGTTTATTTCAACAAAACTAAAACATAGAAACTCCCAAATAACCAAACTAATAGAACATTCAGTGATAGGACAAATCGTTTTTTCAGCTCTAATGGGGGCATTACCTGGTTGTGGCGGAGCCATTATCGTGATGACTCAATATGTGAATGGTAAATTACCTTTTGCAGCAGTGGTAACTGTATTAACAGCCACAATGGGAGATGCTGCTTTTCTTTTATTGGCAACCAAGCCTACTGTTGGGTTATTCGTAATCATGATAAGTACGGTGGTCGCAATATTATCAGGATTAGTTATTTATAAAGTTCATGGCGTGCATTTCTTAAAACGGGTTCAACATGCTAATGAATTCGTTGAACTACAAAACTGTTGTCGCCATTCTTCATCGCAAGACACAACACCCATGCTGATAAAGTTACAAAGCAAATTCTGGCAATGGATACTCATACCAGCAATCACTATTGCGTTGTTAGGTTCATTTCAAATTGATACCAACCATTTATTCAATCTTCCAGCAAATACAATCGAAACAGTTGGTGCGGTTGCCGCTATCATTACAATATTTCTATGGGCTTTGAGCCGCGAGGTGTCAGATTACCAGTCAATGGTCTCTGAAGACCCTAAAAAACCTAATGACAAAGCATTTAATCGAATTGCTCTTGACACCAATTTTGTTTTAAGTTGGGTCATTGGTGCATTTCTTGCCTTTGAGCTTATGATCTACTGGACTCAAGTCGACTTAAATCAACTATTCAACCATTGGGGTATTTTGTTACCTTTAATTGGAGTCGCTATCGGACTACTACCTGGATGTGGTCCACAAATCATAGTAACAAGCATGTTTCTAGCAGGAACAATACCCCTATCCGCTCAGTTGGGTAATGCCATTAGTAATGATGGTGATGCTTTATTTCCTGCCATCGCATTAGCACCAAAGGCGGCATTAATCGCGACACTTTATTCCTCAATTCCAGCACTACTTACTGCATATACATATTTTTATCTATTTGAATAACGAAGAAAAAACAAACTAACAACTGAACAAATAACACCCAAAAAGAGCAAGAGATAAAGCTACTAGCATGAAAAGAAATTATCTTATGGATTAGTTTTTATAATAAAATCAACCTAAACACCAAATACACATAAAGCAAACATTGTCAATAGGTGATTTCCCCCTACTTTGTTATTTCTCGGTTAGTTATAGTTCATACGTAGACAGGCACTATGTGTTTGTTTACGTATCCACTACTGGATACATACCACTAAATTTTCTTTAAATACAACCCTCATTTTAAAGATAAATTTAATGGATACCTCTTCTACACGTCGTACAGGATAAAACTCTTCGGAGTAAAACTCTTGTCTTTTGCCAGTCTTATGACTGGCATTTTTTTTATCTAAAATCAGTGAAAACGCCGATAATTAAGACATTGAAGACCAGTAACATTTACCTAGCATATGAAATTCACTAGAATTACTAAAACATAATAATAAGGTTATACGTGTGAAAGAGTCGGTACCACCAAGTTTAATGCATATATTCAACCAACTTCCTGGTTGCTGGGGCTGTAAGGACTTAAACTCCACTTTCGTCTATGCAAATAAAGAGTATGGAAACATTATTGGGGTCGAACACCACCTAGACTGTGTAGGTCGGACAGACTTTGACATGCCAAGCCCAACTATCGAATGTGCAGAGCATTTCCAAGAACAAGACCAACAAGTTATTTTATCAGGTCAACGTCTTAGAATTTTAGACATTCACCCATATTCAGATGGTACATGGCGTGCACATCTCTTTACTAAAATGCCATGGCGCAATGATGACAATAAAATTATTGGCACCATATTTTCAGGTATTGAATTAAAAGATACTGCACTATTAGAAGCGGGTCACTGGATCTGTCGAGCTGCTGGGTTGAATCCTAAAGAACAAGCATCTTTTAATATTGATTTACATAACTCGCCGATTAAACTGAATACAAGAGAATCAGAAGTCCTGTTTCTACTCTTATACGGTAAAAAACCTCAATATATCGCAAAAGTTTTAAACCTCTCGGTCAAAACAATAGAAAATTATGTTCTTCGTCTAAGAGAGAAATTTAATGCCAATACAAAAGGTGAATTGCTCGATCTAGCGCTGGATCATGGCTATGGCTCTCACATTCCACCAAGTATGCTTAAACAGCAATTATCTGTTATATTAAAAGAATAACATTTCAATATACTGACTAATCTAAGGCGCTAAACGTTCAATTGACCAGTTTTCATGATCGACTTTGGTATATAAAAATCGATCATGAAGTCTGTGATCGCCACCTTGCCAAAACTCGATACTCGATATTCTCACCCGATACCCCCCCCAAAAAGATGGCAGCGGGACATCGCCTTCAGAAAACTTTTTCTTTAATTCAAAATACTTACTTTCTAATAATTGACGAGTACTTAAACGCGAGCTTTGCTTACTTGCCCAAGCTGCTATTTGGCTCTCTTTAGGACGAGATGAAAAGTATTTAACAACTTCAAAAGAAGATAATTTTTCAGCAGTTCCCGTTACGTGAATTTGTCGTTCCAGAGCGTGCCATGGAAAATGAAGGCTGATATTTGCATTATCTTGTAAATGTAGAGCTTTTCGACTACCTAAGTTAGTGTAAAAAACAAATCCATCATCCCCAACATCTTTTAGTAAAACGATACGTTGGTATGGACGGCCTTCACTATCTACTGTTGCCACAGTCATTGCCGTTGGGTCGGAAAGCTGAGCATCAATTGCTTGCTGTAGCCATATATTAAATAAATCGAGAGGATTCTGAGTCAAATCTTCTCTTCTTAAGCCACCTTTAGTGTAATCTCTTCTAATATCAGAAAGATCCATATCTCATATCCTCTCAATCTTAATCTCATTCCATCATAACTTTGATCTAAATTTAACACGTAACAATCAAGAGATTAAACAAACTTCTTCGAGTCAATTAACGATTTTGATCTCTTCTAACCTAAAATCATTAAAGCCTAAAACCTCTATTTGCTACATTAATAGGGACTCACCATCTATCTCATAAATGGCGCATCACATAGAAATCTTTCATTTACGCAACCATTGCCCATCTTAGGCTTTCTTATGAGTTTATATAAAAAACAAATTATAAATATCGCGAGTATTTTTACTCTAACGATTGGCGCATTAACAATTAACCAGGTAGCAACAGATAGAGAGACTTAATTGCGATTAGTGAAAAACTAATAATAAAATCTGAACTTCAATTAATACGTAATTATTTACTGACCACACCATCTTTAACAGAAAAAAATCTAGCCCATATTGAATCGGATATCGGACAACTAATATCTCATGAAAATTTTTCACATATAGAGATAAGTATCGACGATCAGAAAATAAAATGGTTATCACCTATTGAACCAAAATCCTTATCATATCAATTTGTGACAGCTGTTTTTCCTGAAACCGATTATTCAATATCAGAAAAATTAGTAACCCCATTAAATAATCAGATCGCGATTAAACTAGTTAGTTCATCATCCAATATGGCCAAAGAAAAAAATTCCGCCTTGATAAGAATACTTTTCGCAAATGGCACCATATTACTCTTCGGGTTAGGGAGTCTTTATTGGTTTACACGCCGAGAATTTAATGAATTACAGCAAGTTATTCAGCATTTAACTAAGAATCCACAATCCCCTCTTCCGATGGCAAAAAATGAAGAGTTCAAAATTATCACTAAAGCATTTAATAGCTTAATTACTCAATTAAACTTAAATTTTCAAGCCCAAGCAAAAGAGGCGCTAAAACTAAAAGAACAAGCTTACAAAGATCCTATTTCATTATTAGGTAATCGTAGTTTCTTTATTCATCAACTTAATTCATGGTTACAAGAATCATCAAAAGGAGGAGTTATTCTCTCTAAGTTACAATTTGTTGATGACTATTATCAAAAACAAGGCTATCAAATAGGAGACCAGTTAATCAAAGAAATAGCCACATATTTAGAGCAAGCTGTTAGAAATACCAACGCAACGGTTGCACGTTTATCCTATGATGAATTTGCTATATTAATCCCATCAGAAACCTTAGAAAATCTTAAACTCATTGGTGAAAATATTTTGCTCATGCCAGAGCAATTAAAATTGGATGAGGAATTAACTTTAAATCAAACACGTATCGGGATTGTTTTATGTTCAGAACCAACAACAACTAGCAACTTATTGGCTCAGTTAGATAATAGTTTAGCTCAGGCAGCTTTAACGCCTGAACACCCGATTTATGTTACAACAGACATCACAACTAAAGCAGCTTTTGGCAAACAGCAATGGAAACAAATTCTATTAGATGCCATTGAAAAAGATAACTTCAGCTACCAATATCAACCAGTTCAAATTGGAGCTGACCAGATCTATCATTACGAAATTTTTACGGCAATCCATGATTCAACATCACGATATAGCGCAAACCAATTTCTTAACGCAATAGAAGATTTATCGTTAGGGAGCCTATTTGATCGCAACGTTATCATCCATGCGATCAACACCTTGTTAGCAAAAAAACAGATGCCCCCTATCGCAATTAACTTAACAACAAATAGTATCAATGATCCTGCGTTTATACGTTGGCTAACAACAACGTTAGATACCAATAAAAACTTATCTCATCGACTGTATTTCGAAATTCCAGAATCCTGCTGTGTCCGACATTTTGATGCCACAAGTATTCTTTGCTCAACCATTCGATTTCATCACTTTGGTATAGGGATTGATAATTATGGACGTTATTTTCAATCACTAAATTACCTTCAAGAACTAAGACCGGATTATGTCAAAATTGATTTTGTTTACACAAACCAACTAAATGACCCAATCAAAGCAAATGTTTTATCATCAATCTGCCGTACAGCACATAGTTTGAATATAAAAACGATAGCAACAAGAGTAGAAACGGAAACACAAAAAGAACGTCTATCAGATCTATTTATCACTGGATTCCAAGGTTTTGTCATCGAGAAGGGCATAACGGAAGAAAAGATAATTGCATAATAATTAATTTACAGTGTAAAACTTTAATCCCTTTTACACTGTAAATCTAATCTAACATTAATTCTATAATTCATCCCCAAGCCAGAAATTCTTATCATAATGCTGATTAATGCACTTTAAATTATTCTATAGATGGTGCTAATCGAACATTAGATTAATCTACTATTCGACAGGTCAAGATTCAAAGATTGGTTAATGCACCGATTAAATACCTTGAACGTTAAGGACGACATACAATCCCAGTACAGATATTTTCCTTTTCTATCTGTCGCTAAGATATATTTCATATTGTCTCATTTACAGTGTAAACCAACACAAAGTAAGTACACACTTACATTTTATTTACACTGTAAACTCAAGCTATCTTCTTTAATCCATTATCAAACACACCTAATATTTTAAAGGAGAAGACTCGGAGTGTTGTCATGGGTTTAGGGTTTAGGGTTTAGGGTTTAGGGTTTAGAATAATCATACCGTAAATAGGAATACTCCCCAATTCATTAGCTAAAGATATTGTTACAACAGCACACCTAAGCAAGACTTGCATTTATCTACATCACAATGAACAAGCTCTATTCTTCATTTCAAAACCTCTAAGAATTCTAGTCTTTTATACCCAAGTGACTTCAAGATGCAGGATTCAAAGCGTTGTCACTGATTCAAGGTCAAGACAAACAATGCAAGGTAATATTTTTAAACTGAGTGTTTGATGATATATCCCAGGACTTAAATATGAGTCGATAGACTACTATGTCGGTAAGAAGGTAAGAAGGTAAGAAGGTAAGAAGGTAAGAAGGTAAGAAGGTAAGAAGGTAAGAAGGTAAGAAGGTAAGAAGGTAAGACTAAAATAGAATATTTACAGTGTAAACCCATAATAAAGATTTACACTGTAAACAGAGATTAAAACGAGTTCACTGAAAATTCTGATATTAGCTCTTTTCCTCTTAGCTCTAGGAACGATAGAAATGAATCAGGAGAATACGTTATTATACGTTCTTGAGGAAAATTATGATGCTTAAGTAATGCTTTAACTTGAGTAAAATTACCAACATCTGCAGCGAAGTGTGCATCTGACCCCGTTGTAATAAAGACATCCAATTCTTTAGCCATCGCAATAATGTCAGAACATCTAGGAGCGCTCCCTACTCTCGATCCTCCTAACGAAGAGTTATTTACTTCAATTGCGACATTATGATTTGCTGCTTGACGTAAAACCACTTCAAAGTCGAAATCGAAATGCGGATTACCTGGATGACCAACTGCATCAATATTGCCTGAACTAATCGCATTGATTAAAGCTTGAGTATGACTCGCTTTATCCGCAGGTTGAAATATTGGTTCATGAAAACTACCAATTACCCAATCAAGGCTATCGATAATACGTTGGTCTAGATCAATATCGCCTTCTACATTAAGGATATTTGCTTCGACGCCACGAATAATTGCAACGTTATGAAGAAAGCGTGGCAAAATTCGTTGATTAGCAAAGAACCAAAAATGAGGCGCACCAGGCATTGATGGAGCATGATCGGTAGTACAAAACATCTTGAGACCATTTTTAGCCGCAAATTCAGCATTCTCAAGAAGCGTACTATATGCGTGTCCACTCGAAACCGTATGCGTATGTGTATCAACTAATATTTGCATGTTCAGTACTCCATTTTAAAAATATCTCTTGAACAATAGATCGTAATTTTTGCTCAGCCTGCTTTTGCCCAACTAATTCATAATCTATAACCAATTCAGACCAGCTTCTCTTTTGAAATACTTTTCGGCAAAAGAACGATTCATCTTGCTCAGATAAAAAACTCGGTTGACTCAAATACCACATCATCAGTTGCTCAAGACTTGCAACAACAAGATCATACCCCATTCCACCGCGAAGAAATGCGGAGAGCTGCATATTCATCAAATCCAAAGAAAGAAAAGAAGCTTGATTTTCTTGCTTAAGGGATCGCCACAATAGCAGCAATAAAGAAGGCTCCAACTGAGAAAACACCTCAACTCTTTGATACATCAAATTTGCAGCAAAGAGCGTTTGTGCCGACTCTAACCAGATCTCACTTTTCGCAGTTAGAGGATGTACAGCTAAAGCCGAATGTACTCCACTCGATGCATCTTTTGTTAATCCTAAACGAATAAACTGATAATTAGCTTTCATCCAAAACTGAGTTAGGTCGCAGCTAGCGCCAAAACTTGTTCCCAAATAATCGAGATCTAATGCTTTTGCTTGAGATGTTACTGCCTCTAATAATTTCAAACCAAAACCTTGCTGCTGGCAATTTGGATGAATTGCAATACGCTGGATTCGCCCACAACCTTGGGTAAGAGCAGCATCCAAACCAATATGAGCCGCTATGGATTGAGGGAGTAAATGTCCTTTTATTCGACGTTGGCCCAGTCTAACTTCTTCAGCTAAAGTGCTATCAAACCCACCTTCTTTTAATACAATACAGCAGCCAATTATGCGACCTTGATAGGAAGCGATAAAACAAAGTACATCAGGGTGAGTTAATAATAATTGGATATCATTTGGCGAGGTTTGGTAGTGAGCATTAATCAACAATCCAACAAACTGCCTAAATCGTTCTTCATCTTTTGCTAATATGTCAATGCTAACTAGAGAATAAATAATCTCTGAGTGATGACTTGGAAGCTGAGTTAAGTCTGCCATCTCAGCATTAAGCATTAGAGCATCGAAACACCATTTTTCAAGAGGGTCATTTGCAGCCCAACGAACGGGGTGATGTAGCGAAATCGAGCGAAACTGAGGCATTTTATTGGCTAAGATCTGCTTAAATTTAATCGCAAATCCTCGTCCAGTCCCTTCATAACCGTGAATTGTTGATGAGAAGACAATACGACTATATCGGTTAAGAATTCGTTCGAGTATGGAAGTCGGAATAGCCGCGGCTTCATCAACAAATAATAAATCACAGTCAACATGCTGCTGTAATAACTCATCAGGAGCTACATATACAAGCATACTGTGTTGCCAAGATAACTCTCTTCCTAAATGACACTCTAGCCCGAGCCTATCTGCAGCATGATGAAATATATTTTGCGCCGCTTTAAATGACGGCGCGGTAACGACAATTTTAATTTTTCGTTGAGATAATAATTGGGCGGCAGCTAAACCAAGGGCAGCTGATTTACCTCGACCTCGATCTGCCGTTAAAACCAACGGTCGCTTGCGGTGTCCAGTCATCACTTTAATAATAGCTTCAATGCCTTTTTGTTGATCGAGAGTAATAGCTCCATACTCAAGAACCGATGAAGCAGTGTGAATAATAGAATCATCTATCTCTGGCAACTGGGGGAATAAAGCGCGAGATTCAGACAAAAAAAGGACGGTATTGATATCGATATAATTCAATAAACGTTGATAGGCTAAGTTAGCCTCTACCCACTCTTCAGGTACGAATAAAATAGCTAAACCGCCACCTTTAATTGTACCGACAACAGCTCCAATGGCTTCATAACTCAGATCTGAATTACCTTCAAAAATGACACAATCCGTTTCCTGACCTAAAACCGTTTTTGCTTTTTTATAACTGATACGACGACCTTGATATAAATTGGAACTAAGCTCTCCTACCCAAAGTGGTTCTTGATAATAGCTAGTACACAATTTGAGATAAGGTTGAGCCCATTCGTAGCTTCCTTGAATCACAACGAGTCGACGGCTGTTCGTTTGCTGTAAAAAAGGAATTAGCTGCGTCAGATAATGAGAGAATTGGATATGCATAAGTCAACGATACTAAAAAAATTCTGTATCGATCATAGCATGGATGAGTCAATTATTTTGCTAAACAATAGATAGAAAAAAACCACATTGATTAATGTGGTTTAAAAATAAGAGAGAAGATTATTTGAGATATTCAGTGAGATATTGAAGAATATCACTCACTTGACGATCGCTCATTTTTTTAAGTTTTAGCTGTAATTTATCGCCATCACGGGTATAGCTAACTTTACCTTTAACTAGTTCTTGAGCTTTTGGCTTTTCAATTGGTTGTTGTGGTTTTAAGCTCTCTCCCATCTCTTCAAGCTTTATCGTAACTTCACGTGTAATACGAGAAATACCCTGAGCATTGATCTGTTTCCACAATGGCTTATTAGTTTGTGATAGCTGATCAATTAACTCATGCTGCTTATTATCATCTAAACCAAAGAAAATACGATGTAGCTTTACAATGGTTGGGCGACCTAACTCACCAACACTAGGGTATGCCATCAGTAATTCCATTGGTAAACTAGCCGCCTTAAGAGCTCCACTAACTAATGCTTCACTGCATTGACAGTATTTAGCCAATTCTTTTTGATCGGCAACTTTGCCATTATTTAACAATGCCTGCATTTCTTTACCTCGCTCATAAAGAGACAATGGTTTATGCGCATTCGCGACATCAGAAAGAAACTTAGCATGTTCGGTATTAATACCGTTCGCAACATAAATTAAGAAGTCTTTTTGTGCCAAAATACATGACATACGACGGCGGCTACCATCTAAAACTTCAATTCGACCGTCGTCCATCCAACGACCAACAGCCGGATATTGCTGACCACGATCTTTTAGTGTTGATAAAATATCAGCAAGAGCGTGCTCATTTAAAAACGCTTGTTCACGAGCATTTTCCGTAAACACAACCGTTTTCGTTGCAACCTCAGCTGCTGGAATTTTAACTAATTCAAAGGCTACCGTTTCTTCACCCGCAACGGCCAATTCGATAACAGCTGCTTTATCTTTTGCCGCAGTTTGAGCTTCAATCGGGGTTGTTGCACGGCGCTTATCGGCTTTACCAAATAAACGAGCATTGAGATCTTTTGTTTTAATTGCCATAGTTTACTCCCGATTTAGATTCGCCCAATGGCTATGCATTACACGTTCAAGCTCTAATGATACTCGCTGAATGGCTTCTTGCGCTGTTGATAAGGTTTTTTTACCCCCTTCAAATTCAGCCGCAGTTAAATCAAATACTGTACTATAGGTATCAGCACAGGTTTCAAACGCTCGACTTCTTGGTACTGTCGCCATCATCACTTGATCACGTAATAAGTAGTTCATTTCAGTTAAAACCGAAACTTGTTTCTTATTATCGTCTTCAAACATGGTAGGCATCAGGCGAATAAATTCCAAACCATGCCAATCTTCAGGGAACATCTCATATACAGTAGGTAGATGCTGGAAGAAGTTTACGGTCGATGCCCAGTCCAATCGCTTTGCTGCACATGGAATGATTAACGCATTAGAAGCATACATAGCGTTCCAAACAAGTGGATCAATATGAGGACCTGTATCGATCATGATTAAGTCAAACTCATCAGCAATCGGGTCTATCACACGATCTTTTAGTAAGCGAACAATATCAAGGTCTTGATTTACAGCGAGATCTTGCCAAGCATCAGCATTGAACATTGCATCTTCAGGGAACGCGGCAATTGTCTTTAAATTTGGATATTGAGTTGGTAAAACAACGTTATCCATCAAGAATTTCTTATTAAGCTGTGCTCCTTCAGGAATATTATCGAGCATAACATCAACAGCTGAATAAATTGTTTCTTGCTCACCAACACTGATCAAAGGGTTTAAGAATAGGCGTAAAGAACCCTGTGGATCGAGGTCAATAAGACAAATACGGTAACGTTTATCCAAATCGAGAGCTAAACATGCAGCAAGATGAACGGCAGTCATTGACTTACCAGTACCACCTTTTTGGTTCTGAACATTAACAACCCAAGGTTTTCGACCCGCACCCTCTCGCTCATGAAATGCAGGTTTTTTAGCTGCAGCCATAAGTTTGTGTGCTTCATCTAATGTAATAGAGTAGTGATTAGCATTATTTTTAGTAAATTGATGACCAGTTGCTTCCATTCGAGCAATTGCATCATCTAATTTACGGCGTGTTAAACCAGAACGAGTTTCCATTAATGCTTTAGACATTGGAGGAAAAAGTTCTTCTCTTCTTTCTTCTAAAACAATCTCAATACGGTCAGCTTGTACTTGTTTCGTCTGCTCAGCAATATTGAGCAAATTCGTTATGGTCTGTTCCCTATTCATTCTATTTTTCACCATGATAAAAGACTTAGCGATATTGTACAGCACATTTACACAAAAACAATAAATAGCTGAACAAAAAAAGATAAGTATATATAATTGCTTTTTGCAGGATAATTCAAATTTTTAGATCGTTTTTTGTGATGAGCTCTGAAATTTTATAGGGTAATTAACCAAGAAAGAGGGACACAAAGAAAGTGTTACAACGTCACTTATTTACAATGTAAATGAACATATCTCGGAAGCGTGAAAAAAAAGAGCTAAATTACGGATGATGTAGAATCAATTATATCTTCAGTATTTGATGCAAAATTAAACACACTAATGAAATTACTCAATTTCATAGCCAAAACTGTCAATTATCTTAGTTAAACGAGCTACGAAAGGCGACAACCTTGATCATTGATCCATAATTTTTAATAAATAGCCGAACGATGATCAAGGATGTTTTACACACTAAGATCATGCCATATTTCAGTCTCATGATCGGAAAAATGATCAAGTAAAGCTTTAAAAATATATTTGATCTCGGAAGCATATAAAATCAGGAGAAATTTACGGGGAACGTAGATTCGACAAGGGATTAGACGCTATTTTTACAATAATAAAAAGTCGCTAATAGCTATAGATAGATAAAATTGAAATACAAAAGCTCTTCCATGATCATCTTTTCCATCGGACACATGATATAATCCGATTTCTTTACTGGAATTGTCATTTCAATTTTGGATTTGAGAGTAAACTACAGCATAATTTGGGAGAATTGCGTTCAAAAAACGATTACTTGATCATTGTTCTAGGGTGAAAATCTCAAAAAAAGAAACCCTATCGAAGTCTTCTGTGGATAAGTCTGTGTGTAACCAATGATCAAATCATGATCATTGATTCGAATAGTTATTGATCATCGTTTCATCTCCTTGATGATCATGCTTTAGGGGCTTTGTTGATCATGCTTTCTCATACTTATTGATCATGCTTCTGTGAAGCCTTTGATCATTCTTCCTAATATCAAAAAAATAAAAATTGTATTTATCAATGGCTTAAGTACGTATTTAATGACCAGATCATAAGATCAGATAATCATATAGATCATAAAAATCAAAAAGATCAGTTAAAGAAAAAATAATAAAAAAATCTTTATTTATTGATCTTTTTCTATTAATCTCTTACGGAAAAATGATGCATCTACGGCCTTTGACAGATGAAAACCACTCAGAAGACTGATACTACAACCACGGAAAAGATATTGATCTTAGCTCCAAGATCCCACAAAGATGGGCATCTTTTTGCAATCCATTCGGCGATTGTTGATTGGCTTGGTCAATATCAACATTTTAAAGGTGTGACAAAAAGCATCATTGAATTGTTAAATCTAATTTCACTTCGAGGTTTATCAACGGTTGATGGCATGGTTTCAACAACAGAGCTTGTTGAAGCAACAGAAGGGCAGTTAACTCGTGCAGCCATTCAGCAACGGTTACGAGCAGCAGTTAATCTTGGTTTATTTACTCAGCAACCCGTGCGATTTGAAGAAGGGCTTGCAGGGAAAACAATGCTGCATCATTTTGTTAATCCAGCACATTTAATTTCACAGTTAGGTACTGGAAGCCTTATTTCTGAAACAAGTCAGGAAAAAGAAAAGAAAAAACGCTCGAAGGCTTTAGCTCAAACTCATGTTAACCGTCGCTTACTGACGGAACATGGTTTAGGTACTCCACCAAGCATGCCCGATGAGGCCGATCAAATTGTGGTTTCACCAACAAGTTGGGCTGGGATCATTGATCAAGCGTTAGCCCCCCCTCGGACAAAAAAGAGCTATCAAAAATCAATGGTAGCGATTAGTGGTACAAAAGCGATCATTGAGACTCGATCTTCAAAGTCGATCATGACGGTTGATGATCTGATGACACTATTTGCGCTGTTTACATTAACCGTGCAATACCATGATCATCATATCTCTGATTACGAACTTCAATCTCGAGTTATGGGGAATAAAACACCTGTTTATATTACCGATATTCTAGCACTGCGCGGTAAAAAAGACAGTGGACCTGCGCGAGATTCTATTCGTGAAAGTATTGATCGTATTGAATTTACTGACTTTCAGTTACATGAATTAACCGGTCGTTGGTTAAGTGAAAATATGCCTGAAGGTTTCAAAAGTGATCGTTTTCGTTTTATTGCTCGTACGATCACAGCTTCTGAAGAGGCGCCACAAGAAGGTGAAGATGGTGAGATCCGTATCAAACCTAATTTGTATATTATGGTTTGGGAACCGTCTTTTTTTGATGAATTATTAACCCGTGACTATTTCTTTTTATTCCCACCAGAGATATTGCGTCAGCATACACTTGTGTTTCAGCTGTATACGTTTTTTCGTAGTCGAATGTCGCGTAAAGGCACTGATACTATGCTTCTTAGTGAGTTAAATCAAAAGCTTGCAAGAAACATTGAGTGGCGACGTTTCTCTGTTGATTTAATTCGGGAATTGCGAAAATTAGCAAAAGATAAGATCTCTGAGTCTATTTTTGCCGTTAATTTATGGGGCTATCATTTAACGATCTCACCAGAGGATCCGGATAAGCGCTATACCGATTACCAAATTGATATTAAATGTAATGCTGATGAAGTGATCCGTTTTTCTCGTGCAAAAACAATCAATGAAGGTAAGCGAAATATGGCACCTACTATGCCAAATCCGCTTCGAAATGAGATTATGCCACGGCAACACCTTGATCAGCTTTCCGAAATTATTGATGGTGAATTTGAACCCATTCAGCGCAAAGAACATCGACCGAAAGGACGTCTTGGCCGTCGAATTAAGCTGCGTAAGCATTTGGTAGAAATTAATGCCGATGAATTAACGATTATTTTATCTAAATATACTTCTCCAGAAGCTCTACAACGCAGTATAACGGCACTGTCGGCTATGACTGGTCATCCCTCTAGTGCTATCACTGATGAATGCCAGGGGTATTTAGAGAAGCTAGATTGGCTACGTGTCGGTGATGAAGTGGTATCTTATGAGACCTTAAGTAAAACAGTTGAATTATACAATAGTCAGCAAGATGCCCGACATTTGTCGATTGAACGTTTAATCTCTGGTCTAGCGGTTCGTCGTAAGGTATGTAAATTAGTTCATACTGGACATATTAATGATCAAGTCATGGCTGCACTAGATGATGTTGCAAAGGGTATATAAAATTTAGATTACTCGTCCGAAAAAGGATTCTCGTGGTAGAATCCTTTTTTCTTTTTTATCTTCTGATAACTATTTACCGAAATGATCTTTATAGAGGGTAGTATGTCGCGTTTAGATCGAATGCATGTCAGAAAAGGGTTATTGATAGTTGCATTATGTTTTAGCTCTAATGTCTTTGCTGATGCGATAGATCGTCCACAGATAGATCGTAAAAAAGTTGGTTTAGTACTCAGTGGGGGAGGCGCAAAGGGCGCAGCTCACATTGGTGTTTTAGAAGTTTTGGAAGAGAACCGAATTCCTGTTGATGTCATTACTGGTACCAGTATGGGAGCCTATGTTGGTGGCATGTATGCAATGGGATTAACGGCTAAAGAGGTGAAAGATCGCACGTTAAATGCAAATTGGGATCAAGGTTACAATGATCGAGCAAAACGAAATGATCTAACATTACGTCGTAAACAGCAGAACGATGATTTTCAGCTACATACCGATCTAGGTTTAGATCTTAATGGGGAATTTAAAGCGAGACCCAGTGCTTTTCAGGGGCAGGGGATGGCCGTTTTACTGCGTAATTTAACCAATAACCTACCTGCTGTATCATCATTTGATCAATTACCAATACCTTATCGTAGCGTTGCAACCGATATTGCAAAAGTTGCGCCTTATGTCATTAGTTCTGGTCATTTAGCAACGGCTATGCAAGCGTCTATGACGGTTCCTGGCGCACTTAAGCCTGTAAAATTAAATGGCAAGCTATTGGTCGATGGTGGTGTTGTTAATAATATGCCGGTTGATATAGCCCAGAAACTGGGGGTCGATGTTATTATCGCGGTCGATTTGCGAGACAGTTTACTTCCTCAAAAAGATCTGGAAAGCGCACTTAATATCATCTCTCAGCTAACAACATACATGACAAATGCCAGTGCTGATCATCAAAAAAGTTTACTTCATCCTGGTGATATTTATATGCAGCCCGATGTGAGTTTTATGCTTGCACCGGATTTCGATAAAATGGAGCTAGCGTATCGCGCTGGCCGAAATATCGCGAACAAGATGTTGCCTGCTTTACTTAAATTTCAAGTTTCTCCAGCCCAATATGAACAATATTTAAAAGAAAAGCAGAACCGACGTAGTCAATTGGCGGCTCATAGTGCCTATTATATTGATACGATCGATATTGATAACCATACCCGTTTATCTGACACGGCATTACTGGCTTTATTAGATTTGAAAACGAAACGTATCATTTCTAATGAAGAGCTTGAAGAAGCGGTTAATCGCCTGCAGTCTCAAGATATTTTTGCTAAAGTCGGTTATGAAATTGAACACCGCTCGGGTAAAAACGTGTTAGTGATGAAAGTAGATGAAAAGCCTTGGGGGCCGGGATATCTTAATTTTAAATTAACCTTTGAAGATGATTTTTCTGAACGTTCAGATTTTACCTTTGGGGCACAATATATTTATACCGATGTGACCGATAAAGGTGGTGAATGGACGGTGGAAGCACAGCTTGGTAGCTGGAAAAAGGTGAATACAGAACTCTATTTGCCTTTTGATTATGACCAAAAATTCTTTAGTGCCTTTGGCGCGAGTTGGAACAATGAAATTCGTCAATTTAGCAATATTGATGCTGATGCCTCATCCTTAAATCTTCGTGCTGAATATGCAAACTATACCGGTTTTGCGGAACTTGGTTGGAATGTTCGCCCTTGGGCTGTCTTTAATATGGGTTATCGTATTCAAGATGGTAAAATTCGTCTACTTGTTAATGGTTCGAAAGAAGATTACCGAACCTATGGCCCATACTGGAGCTTTACCTATGATGACTTGGATAATTTTTATTTCCCATCAAAAGGAACCTATTTCTCATCTGAGTTTGGCCTTATCGACGCAAAAACAGCATTCTTAGGTGAAAGTGAATCTGGTTATGGCTCCTACTATGACGTTTCATTAATTCAACCATGGAATTTAGGTCGTCATTCAGTTGTTAGCATCTTAAAGAGTGGCGGTTCTGATTCTGAAGAAATCTTACCAATCAATGTTCAAGATCTCGGTGGTCTATTTAATTTATCAGGTTATCACCGCTATGAGTTAAATGGTCGTTACAGTGCTTTTGCTGGTTTAATTTACCGCTACCGTTTATTTGATAATGATTTTGGTGCTTTCTCATCTCCGGTATATCTCGGAGGTTCTATTGAACGTGGTGGGGTATGGAACCATGTGTCTGATATGAGCTGGAATAGTGCCATCAGTGCAGGAAGTGTATTTATTGCCATCGATTCATTTTTAGGGCCTGTGTACTTTGGTTATGGCCAATCATCTCACGGTGATAACTCCATTTATTTATCTGTTGGCGGTGGTATTCAAAACTAAGTGACATATTTTGACATTGACATGACAAAATATTGACGGATTGAGCTATTATTTATCCCGGATATAACCTTTGTCCCTTTCGATGAGTGTACTGTGGCGTTACTAAGGATAGTAATAAGACAGTAGCTAAACTCTCGAAAAGCAATATATGAGTTTTTGGCGAGCCTTCGACCGGCTCGCTTTTTTTTACCTAAAATTTGATTTAGCCTTCTAGCTTTGAATGTCCATACCAATACGTTGACGATATTGTTCTGGTGTACTACCAGAATGCTTTTTAAATAATGTTATAAAAGGAGAAGCTTGGTGATAGCCTAAGGTCAAGGCTACTTCTTTTACCGTCATCCCTCGTCGCAATAAATGCAAAGAGTAGATATATTTTCTTCTCTGGCGCCACTCTGTAAAACTCATTCCCAATTTATCTTGGCAGTGTCTTGCTAATGTTCTCTCTGTTGTATGAAGCTCGCTTGCCCATTGTGCTAATGATTTGGCATTTGTTGGATTCTTTTCTAACTCGACCAAAATTGGATTTAACAGCTTATCATCGCTTGTTGGTAAAAACTGTTGATGGATAGGGCACTGCAAGACTTGATCGAGAAGAACTTTAACTAGTCGTTCATCTTCAGGTGTTTGTGGATAGACTAACTTTCGACGGCGAAAATCATTTACAATTGCCTCGATAATAGGAGAGATTTCTAATAGGCAAGGATAACTTGGCAATGTCGATGCTAAAGGCGCAATAATGTTCATCGAACAATAATCTAAACTGCGGCGAATATAGCTCTCATGAGTGACAGTTGGTGGGACCCAAACCGCATACTGAGGAGGTGAGAGAAATCGTTTGTTTTGGGTTTTTAGCTCCATTATACCGCCACTGATTAATTGTAACTGTCCCCATGAGTGCCAATGCGGAATGGTTCCTGTATTTGGCAAAAAGACTTCATGGCCGAAAAATATTTCAGCTGGAGGGTTGTTATCATCAAAAATTGGGCGATAGACATTTTTCATATGTAGATCATCTATATGACTCTTTCTCTGCGTAAAGATACGGTCTTCGAGATAATAGTTCAATCAATACCCTGACAAATCTGTACATAGAAAGGATAGATATGGCTGAATTGACTTGGCATTGTTGCAGTTGGAAAACTAGATTGGAACAGAATGATGAAATTATGGCGTATTCCTGTATTGCTCGTTGCCCTTTTGGGAACAAGTTTATCTGTAATGGCAAAAGATAATCATCCAATATTGTATAAAGGCGTGTACACCGTTGGTTTTGAAGTGAATGCTTTTACACCATGCAATGATACTAAAGACTATTGGTTATACTCAGAGAATGATGCTTTAGCTGATATTGACGCAAATTTATTGGATCAAATTGCAAATGGTAAGGGCGATGAGCCTTATTTGAGTGTATATCTTGAGTTTGACGGTGTGAATGAAGGTAAATCTGATGGTGATGGCTTTGATAGCGAATATGATGGTGTCATTAATGCGAGCAAAGTACGTTTAAGTAGTAAAGTAATCCCTAACAACTGTAAGATCCACTCTCACTAAATAATGATCGTTTAAAGAGAACTCTGGATATAGTGTTCATCTCAAAGTTCACCCAAGTAAACGATAATGGTATTATCCGTGTCTGTTTACCCCGTGATCCTTGGATGAAGAATGAATTTTGACCGCTTAGTCTGTTTTGACCTTGAAATGTGCTGCTGGAATGATGGACGAAGACCAAGGACTGGTGAAATTATCGAAATTGGAGTCGCGGAACTGGATTTAAATACTGGGGAGATAGTTCGTCGAGCTCAGCATTATGTGCTACCAGATCACGATCAAGTTTCTCCGTTTTGTACCGAACTCACTGGCATCAAACCTGAGCAAGTTGAAAAGAACGGCAAACCTTTAGCTGTTATCCTTCGTTCGATTGAACAGAAATTTGGTGGTCGACATAAAATTTATGCCGCTTGGGGCCAAGATGACTTAATTCTTAAACGAGAATGTGAAGCTAAAGGTCTTAAGGTTCCATTTCGTGAATACCTAAATTTAGCGACTTTGTTTAAGTTACAACGCCATGTTGAGAATAAGCGATTAGGTCATCGAGCTGCAATGGATGTTGCAGGTCTTGAGTGGGAAGGTCGTCAGCATTCTGGTTATGTCGATGCGTATAATCTAGCGCGATTGGCAAGAACCATGTTTTGTGACGCTAATTCTTAATTAATTTAAGCGGAGCAAGTGCTTCGCTTTTTTGCATTTATCGCCAATATCATTCTTTTTTTGATTATGTCTGATAAATAACTCAATATGTCCGATTACGAATATGTGTTCGGTAAATGACGTGACACAATAGCCTTATAGAGTCTCGTATATTCGAGTAGTCTCCTGCAAGTTCTGCATTAAGGCGTGTTATGTTCTACCTATTTCCCCTGTTAACCGTTACGATCTGGGCTATAAATGCCATCGTAAATAAACTTTCATTTAGTGTTATAGATCCCGGTGCGATCTCTTTTTATCGCTGGTTTTTCGCCATGGTGACGTTAACGCCGTTTGTCGCAATTGGTGCCTGGCGCAAGCGTCATATTATTAAGCCTTATCTATCCAAATTAGCGTTTTTAGCTCTACTTGGTATGGTATTAAACCAATCTCTTGGTTATTTTGCTGCAGCTACCACCTCTGCAACTAATATGGCTTTAATTATCTCATTAGTACCGCTTATCAGCATGTTTTTAAGTGTCCCTTTACTCGGCCAACGATTAGCGCCAATGGCGTTAGTCGGGGCTGTTCTGTCCCTAGCTGGCCTTATCTTTATGTTAGGGCATGGTGATATCTCTTATTTATTAGCACAAGGGATCACTCAAGGAGATGGTTTATTGCTAATTGCAGCATTCGTGTATGCACTTTATAGCGTGTTACTGAAACGTTGGAAAATGCCGATAAGCAATTGGCAGTCTGTGTATGTTCAGACATTATTTGCGGTGATCATGCTAACTCCCCTTTTGATTACAAGTCATCGTTCAGGTATTACCGCCGATTCTTTACCACTTATTATGTATGCTGCTATCCCTGCTTCTGTGATTGCACCATGGTGTTGGCTACAAGCTATTGAACGATTAGGTGCTGATCGTACGGCGATGTTTATGAATTTAATGCCGGTAATTGCTGCGATTGTTGCCAGTATTGTTCTGCACGAGCAACTGGCTTATTACCACTATATTGGAGGAATGATGGTGTTGGCCGGTGTTGCATTAGCACAACGAAAACCCAAACAGCCACCAGCAAAAGATATGGCAATTGCTTAATTGATTTAGTAATGAGAAAAAACGGCTTGATAATAAGCCGTTTTTTTATGCTTTTTTCTTTTAGCTATTGTTTTGATCTTTGGTCGATTAATTGAAGAGAGCTAAATAGTTGATTGTCTTGATTATGACTGGCACCATTACCCAACAAAAGACATTAGATAGATAAAGGTAAGCTATGGATCTCAATACCGTTGCGATTTTTGCACAAGTTGTCGAATGTGGCAGTTTTACCCAGGCAGCAGAGGCTCTAGAGTTAACCAAATCTACAGTGAGTCGAAAAGTTGCTGAATTAGAAAGCCACTTAGGGGTTAGGTTATTAACGAGATCAACGCGACATATTACTCTAACTCAAGAAGGGGAGCTGTTTTATCAATCTTGCGCTCAGATGATGGACATTATTTCACAAGCCGAATTGGAAGTGACTGCAAATCAGGATCAAGTCCGTGGAAGGATTAATATTGCGATGCCGGTAGAAGTAGGACAGCAAGTCTTAATTCCGTACATCAATGAATATCTGCGTCAATATCCAAATGTGGTCATCCATCTTGATCTAACCAATAAACCGGTTGAGTTAATCAGTGAAGGTATTGATCTTTACGTTCAAATTGGGCCAATTGAAGATTCAAGTCTTATTGCTCGTCAGTTTCACTCTTCTCATCGTATGCTGGTGGCAAGTCCTGAGTATTTGGCACAGTATGGTGATATTAATGTACCTACTGATTTAAAAATACCTCACTACCAAATTCGAATAGATAATGCTGCAAGGGTTAACTCTGCTTGGCAAATATCACAAGATGAGCAAGAATTTCACATTGAGCTTCCTCATCGTATTCAGGTTAATACGATATCTGCCGCCGCAGAAGCTTGTGTTGATGGTTTAGGTATTGCTTTATTGCCTGAGTTTATTTGTCTTCCTCA
Source organism: Photobacterium damselae subsp. damselae (assembly GCF_038086725.1). Lineage (NCBI taxonomy): Bacteria > Pseudomonadati > Pseudomonadota > Gammaproteobacteria > Vibrionales > Vibrionaceae > Photobacterium > Photobacterium damselae. Next base: position 1,010,887 of record NZ_CP146971.1, on the reverse strand, counting down.
CCTTGAAACTGGGCGACTTGTTCATTTATTACCTGAGTGGAAAATGCCAGAGGTTCCAATCAGTTTCGTTTATTCTCAGCGAAATTTGATGCCTAAGAGATTACGTCTGTTGATCGATTTCTTAATGGCTAAATTAGAAGAACACCATAAAGGAAAGCTCGCTCCAACTGTAAGGTAACGACCATAATAAAAAGGACTATGATCGATTTTTCGACCATAGCCCTTTTTTGTATCTTTTACTGCCAAATTACATAAAAGCAAGTAGTGGAGAAATACAAAGCAAGATACCAGTAATAATAATTAGATTGGTCGCTACACCTTTGTATTTATGTAAGCTAGGCACTTTATATACCAAGTATGCTGGGATCAAACAGCCAACTAAACCGAAGATCGGACTACAGATAGAAGTGAACGACAAGATTGGAGCATTGAGTGCAACCGCAGACCATGCCAGTAAAATAATAAATACGGTCACCAATTTATTAACCAGTTGACGGTTAATTTGTGACTCTTCAAATTTTCGTAGCAGCAGATTCATTGCTAAACCACGACATGCTTCCTGGAATGCAAGAAATACCCCAAAGAAGGATGTTACGACCGCAAAGATGTTGATTACAATTCCGGTAATTGTCGCCCAACTTCCAGGGAAGTAATGAGCAATAATGGCAAGTGCAGAGATATTTTGTTGCATGGCTTCATGAGCTTGCTCTTGATTTATCGCAAAGGTAAATGATATTGCGAAGAAGAACACGACAACAAATAAGATAGAAAATGCGATAGTCATGGCACGAGAGGCTTTGTAACGTGCAACTTCAATCGATTTTTCATGGGATCGGTATGAGATCACCATTGGGCTAAGTGATTGGATAAATAGGATCGAGGTTAGCGTAAACGGTAAGGTAATGATCGCATCCTTGATCATTGCTCCCATATTTCCCATTGCTGGAATATTATTGAAATCCCAGCGAGAAATAAGCAGTACTCCCATAACACCAACCAAAGTTAATACCGTTACTGCCATAAATCCCGACAGTTTAAACAGCAACTTTTCACCTTTAGAACCGATAAAGGCCAAAATACAGATAAGTGCTAAGCCATAAAAAGCATTTTGGTTTAAATGGCCTTCGGTAATGCCAAAGGTATGCAGATAAGATGAGCTATCATTGGTAACGGCAAGTGAATACACCAGAACCCAAATAACTAACATCAAAAAATAGAGAATACCAAGAGCTACACCCCAGTTCTTACCTAAGTAGCCAGAAATAACCCCAGGGTAATCCGTACATTCTTTTGATTCTGCTAACGTATTAATAAATAGCTTTTGGAAGAGATACATTGCTGGGTAGCCAATGATCGAAGAGAGCAAAAAGACCCAAAGTCCCATCACGCCGACTTGCACAGGAAGGAAAACAATACCGGCACCAATTGCCATGCCGATACTCATTACAATCCATCCAATATCAACGCTGTCAAATTTTATCGCTTGTTTCCACTCTTGCTCTGACATATTGGCACTAATGTGGGGTGGGACTTTGGTATTACTCGCAGATTTTACTGCTGGGGTGATATCACTCATAGTGGTTTCCATTTAGTAGGGTTGTTATTTTTATTTTAGATACAGAGCATCAATTCTCTTCAAGATGAGCATACTCAGATATGAAGAGAATTATTTTGCAAAAAAACGCATGTAACTAGCATAAAAAGAAATCCATTCTCTGCTATTGGGTTAAGCATAAAATGAATTTTCACCCTTGATTCTGATCAGTTTAAACGATCTTTTTTGTGTCTAATAGTTTGAATTACTTCAATATTTTTATATTTATTTGGCTCTGTAATGGCCTTGTATTTTCATCTGTTACTGAGATATAAATCGCAAGTTTAGTCATTTTTTCTAAAATAAGCTGTTAGATGGAGACTTATTCTAAAAAGGGAACAATCTTGAGTAATTTTATCTGGTATTACAGATTGAGTAGGATTATCTCGCTAGAGAATATAATTAGAAATAACTAAAGGTTATAAGTTATCACTAATGCTTATTAAGAAGGGAATAACTAGAGTTAAAAATCAATTGAGAGGTAAGGATAAACCCATTGTATTTACACAATGGGCTTAGTTGTACGGAGAGTAAATGATGATCTGAAGCGGTATTACGACTTGTTCACCATAATATCTAGAATCTGCACATCGGTTTGAGTCATTGCGCCATTGGCTAGAGCGGATAAGTTGCGAATAGAAGTGTCAACATCATCTGCCACAATACCCTCGTTACCAGTTACACGAATACCGTCAAGGGCCATTAATGCGGCTTTAACGGCAGCACTAGCAGAAGATGAAACTTTCATTGCACAGCTGGTTTTTGCTCCATCACAAATAATACCGGCAATATCCCCAATCATGCTGCAAATAGCAGAGCTGATTTGTGGAAAGTTACCGCCCAGTAACCAAGTCATCCCCGCAACTGCCCCCATTGAAGCTGTTGTTGCTCCACAAAGTGCTGAGAGTTTGTTTTGATGACTTTTAATATAAATGGCCATTAAATGGGAAAGCATAAGAGCTCGAATTTGTTGCTCTTTATTAGCTTTAATAAAATCGGCTACAGCGACAACTGGCATTGTGGCTGCAATCCCCTGATTACCAGAACCAGAGTTGCTCATTGCTGGCTTCATGGCACCATCCATTCGCGCATCTGATGCCGCTGAGGTTCGGCAGAGTACCTCTGTTAACAGTCCACCAGATAAGAGTCCACGGTCGACGTTACGCTGGAATGTAGCACCAATTTGTAAGCCATATTTACCTGTTAGGCCTTCAATAGATAATGCGTCATTAAGCTCATAAGCTTGTTCAATAAAACGAATATCTTCAAGAGGGGCATTCATTGCAAAATCATAGATATCTTCTGCAATGGCTTCTATAAATGGATTTTCATCGGCGCCCGCTTTTTGTGCAGATGTGTCTTTTTGTGCCGTAAACGTCGTGATGCCGTCCTCTTCAATTGCAATTACTTGTGTGTGACTATCGGCAATGGTAACACTAACAAAATGCTCTCCGCTGTATAATGTCGCTTTGGCATAAAGAATATTGGTGACATCGGCAACGGTTACTGCAACATTACCATTATCAATAAGCGCTTTACCTAACTTCACGTCTTGCTCGGTGATATTTTTTAATACTTCAAGTTGTGCTTGTGAATCACCTGCGATAGCTCCAACTGCAGCTGCAATGGGTAAGCCAACCATACCTGTTCCAGGTACTCCAACACCCATTCCGTTTTTCATTAGGTTTGGTGATACTTGAGCACGAATTGCATCTATATGAGTAACGCCTAGTTGCTTTAGTTTTTCCATTGCAATGGCAGCAGCAAGAGCAACAGAGACTGGCTCAGTACAGCCAAGAGCTGGAACCACATCGCGTTTAACAACAGAAATAAACCCATTCCATAGATGCTTTTTCATTATATTCACCTTAAATCTACTGCTAGAAATACAGAGCTTGTTAGCGATATAGAAGAAAGAAAGTGCTCTGTATGATTTAGGATTATATTAACGCTAGAAATGAAGAAATGTTTTCCCTTTTTATCCTCATTTTTTATTGATATGTAGAAATATTTTCTATGATTGTTGCTGTTAATAGGTTGTTTGTTGACTTGATCACATAATTAATAGAATTTAAATTGTTAATTATCTGTAAGCTTTAAACGTAAATTTCACATATTTTCTTAATCTGTAGCAATCGTTTTCGTTTGCAATTAATTGTCTGCTGTTTTCTTCACCAAATACCAATGAGATCATCATCAAATTTTTGCTTTTTGTGTTAAAGCTTCTTAAAATCGCGGCAAAATTTAAAAAGCCAAACGTTTGCGTTGCGTTTTTTTACTTCCTTTAAGCCTGACGACAATCATGAAGGATAACTCTCATGTCAGATAATCGCTCCATTGCTTCTCATGCAACTGGTCATACTGGGTTAGATCGTTTTTTTCAAATCTCTGAACGTGGTAGCTCCGTGCGCCAAGAAGTCGTTGCTGGATTAACGACATTTTTAGCAATGGTATATTCCGTTATCGTTGTACCAAGCATGTTAGGTGCGGCAGGTTTTAACCAAGGCGCTGTATTTATTGCAACGTGTTTAGTTGCGGCCTTTGGTTCTTTACTTATGGGTCTTTGGGCTAACCTTCCGATGGCTATTGGGTGTGCCATCTCTTTAACTGCTTTCACTGCATTTAGTTTAGTGCTAGGACAAGGGATCAGTATTCCTGTTGCGTTGGGTGCTGTCTTTTTAATGGGTTTAATCTTTACTGCGATTACCGTAACAGGGGTACGTAAGTGGATTTTATCTAATATGCCTTTTGGCATTGCTCATGGCACAGGTATTGGTATTGGTCTATTTCTCTTATTAATTGCAGCCAATGGTGTGGGTTTGGTGGTTAAAAACCCTCATGAAGGTCTCCCTGTTGCAATGGGGGATTTCACTTCTCTACCTGTACTTATGTCTCTTATTGGTTTAGCTGCGATTTTTGGTCTTGAAAAACGTCGCGTTCCTGGTGGTATTTTATTAGTCATTATTGCTATTTCTGTTTTTGGTTTAATTTTCGATCCTAAAGTAACATTCCATGGTTTTTTTGCGATGCCAACCTTTGGCCATGAGGGGGAATCACTGCTTGGCGCTATGGATATAATGGGAGCGCTAAACCCGGTTGTTTTACCAAGTGTTCTAGCCCTTGTGATGACGGCTATTTTTGATGCTACAGGTACGATTCGTGCTGTTGCAGGACAGGCTAATTTGCTCAATGAACGTGGTCATATTATTAGTGGTGGTAAGGCTCTTACCGCAGACTCAGTAAGCAGTATTTTTGCAGGTTTTGTTGGTGGCGCTCCTGCTGCTGTTTATATTGAATCAGCTGCTGGAACTGCCGCGGGTGGTAAAACAGGCTTAACAGCAACCGTTGTTGGTGCTCTATTTCTACTAATGCTATTTCTCTCTCCATTAAGTTACTTAGTTCCTGCTTATGCGACCGCACCGGCTCTTATGTATGTCGGTCTACTCATGCTCAGTAATGTCAGCAAGTTAAATATGGACGATCTGGTTGATGGCCTTTCAGGATTATTGTGCGCCGTCTTTATTGTATTAACTAGCAATATTGTGACAGGCATCATGTTAGGCTTTGCTGCTCTTGTTATTGGACGCGTCATTTCTGGTGAATGGCGTCGCCTTAACATCGGAACCGTACTAATTGCGATTGTTCTTGTTGCTTTTTATGCTGGTGGTTGGGCTATCTAAGATTTAATCATTAGATGCTATAAAAGCCCTTGAGATAGTATGATCTCAAGGGCTTTTTTGTCGTTTGAAATATTTTTTTACAAGCCAATAAAACATTGTTTTTGACGATAAGATAAAAACATGTAATATCGTCGCCAATATTGATACATGGTGATGTGAAACATGAAACTAAAATTATTAAGTGCGTTACTGGCCTCTGTTGTCGCATACTCTGCTAATGCGTGTACAGGTATCTCTCTTTCATCTACTAACCACGATTATATTCAAGCTCGTACCATCGAGTGGGGCGAAAGTGATCTAAATAGCAAGTTAGTTGTTTCTCCACGAGAGCATTCGTATACCTCTATCTTATCAGATCAAAAGAAAGGCTTAACTTGGCAGAGCAAATATGGTTTTGCTGGTATCTCAGTAAGTGATGACCGTTTTATTGCCGAAGGGGTAAACGAGGAAGGCTTAACCGCAGGATTATTCTATTTTAAGAATTACGGCTCTTTAGCTAAGTACGATCCAAACTCTGTTGCGAATAATATTACAGATATGGATTTTGTTCGTTGGATGCTAAGTCAATTTAAAACGGTAGCAGAAGTCGAGCAGGCGCTTAATCAGATTAAGATTGTCCCTGTTTATATGGACGCAAAAGGTAATCCATCACCAACTGCTCACTGGCGTGTTTCTGATAAGCAAGGTAACAGCATCGTGATTGAGATTATGGATCATGGGCAGATCCATATTCATAAAAATACCGCTAAAGTCCTAACTAATGCTCCTGACTATAATTGGCAGGTGACAAATTTAAATAACTACATAAATTTACATCCGGGAGTGAGTCAGGCTCAGCAGATTAATGGAGTTAATGCCTTCTCGTTTGGTGTTGGTTCTGGTGCTTTAGGCTTACCTGGCGATATTACACCACCATCACGATTTGTTCGTGCGGCATTTTATGTAAACTCGGCTCCTGTTATGAAAACGGGTGATGAAGCTGTTTCTCAAGCATTTCATATTTTAAATAACTTCGATATTCCAATCGGCAGTGAGTTTAATGCAAAGGAATACATTCCAGCCGATTTACCAAGTGCGACACAATGGACATCAGTTATCGATCAGACTCGTGGGCTGTTGTTCTACAAAACTATGCGTGATAGCACCATCAAGAAAGTAGATTTAAGTAAACTAAACTTCACCAATAAGAAAGAAGAAGTTCGCCCCTTAGATAATGGTAAGTTTTCGATTGAAGATGTGACACCATCTCTTTAAGTAAAGTGCGTCATTGTTAAGTTAGAAGCACAGTATTTCTATTAGGTACTGTGCTTTTTTTGTGTCTTATATCTCTGTTTAGATACCATTTTGATGTAGAGCTAATACTCTATATATTTGCAATGTATTATTACTAATAATGATAGGTTTGAACAAGGTGAATATTCTTAAATTACTTTTTATGTTCATAATTTTGATTTGTTGTTTGATTAGTTATGAATGACTTTAAGTTGATGCCTGATTATTCATAATCTTAGCAAAATAGAATTATTTATATCTTTTCATTTTTATTATTATTTTTAATAGTCGTCCAAAGCTCAATCGTATTACATGCAATTTAGGACAATACGACTTTTACATTATACGAATCTAACGTTGCAACTATGTCGCTAATAATTTTTAAATCTTCTGGTATGTTTAGTACAGAAGTCGCCACAAGAATACTGACATGCTTCATTATCATAAGTACAGAGACATTTAGGAGCGTAATATGAAAGTTGTTATTGAATTTACAGAAACAGGTAAATATCGTGATCAAGCATGGGAAGGCTCATTTCTTTGCTCTAAAGGTCAGCTACATGCAGTAACACCTTCTTATGCCGCGCAGTTAATCCAACAGCGCAAAGCCGTTGTCTGTATGGATAAAGATGGTGAGATCCGAATTGAGAAATAATGTAATTTCTTAATTTAGTACAGAATTAGAATTAACTAAGTTATGTATCACAATGGATGTGCTCATTCTCTACATAACTTAGTTTCCTAAATGAAACCCTTTTTATTCACAGTTTTTTTCATTTTGGGAAGATTACAAGTATTGCTTATAGATACTTGGGTTAAGCGGGGAAAGCCGGATGCTTTCCCTATTTTTTTATCTTTCATTTATAAAGCATAATACTACTTTCTAACGCTGTTTTGCATTCATCGAGCCATTGATAGCGTTTCGTATAGAGTTTTCGCTTGGTTCTATTTAGTTGATCTACATCTTTTCGTTCTGATTGAGTGGGTAGCTGATAGGTATACTTATCAATACGCTTACCATGGTATTCCTGCCATAGCTTATCGTAATCAAAACTCACTGCATTTCGTTTCGAACCTATATAACGCAACGCTTGATAAATATGGCCTTGGTTAGATATGGCACATATGTTCTCTATCTCAAAGAGCTGTGCAAACATCATTACGATTTCAACCATTAAGGCTTTGGTCCGCAGGCCATGTAATGCTTTGGTAAGACTTTTTATCGTTTCATTTCGATTATAGATACTCTCCGTAGGCCCTTGTAGAGAACCAATGTAAAGAGTATTTTCAGTTGTTGATATCGTAAAGCTGATTGAATAAAGCCGTTGACCGTATTCATCGATAAGTTGGAGCCCTAGCGATCCTTCTCTGCGTTCGCCTGAGTTGAGATTAATACTGTAGGATCTTTTGTCTTTATCTTGAAACTGATATAACACGATGCCTCTATTTTTATAGATAGCATCTATATGATAAGGAAAATGTTTAAGCATAAAAGTGAAATGCTCAACAATAAGTTGGGTTCTTCTTGCTTGTGACCATCCAAGATTGCCATAGGGCTTTAAAGGCTTTTCGAGAAGACAAGGAAATTGCGTTTTTAATGGTGCTAGCTGAGGTGTGGTCAACAAATCTAGCATGGTTTGAACCGTTTTTGGCGAGGTTAAGTACCAAAAAACAAAGCGAGCATTTTTACGTATTTTTTGAATCCCTGCTGTATGTGGATACACTAAGTTTGCGAGGCTAATTGCTTGCTGTAGCCGACTATAATTATCTTGGGATGGTAAAGTAGTGCTCACTGGATATCCTTGGCTATTGACGATAGAACATCCCATCTTAAAAAAATGACTTTCAAAGTTCTGTCTTATTGATGTAAGCGATTGTCATTGTTGTATTTGTTAATATTCTATATTTGTGATCTTTATCAACTGAAAGATTGAAATAAATAATAAAAAATATCTTTATTAAAACCTTTCGATGGTGATTAATATCATTATTTTTCTTATTGATTTCACTAGATATGGATACATATATTCTTTTTTAGCGGTTTTCACTTTCACTACAATGAAAGGTTTTATTCCAAAATTAAATAGAACAATGATTGTGATCAGGATTTCATTTTTAATTTTATTTAAGTGCTGAAATGAATTTATAAGATTACTTATCTTTATTAAGTTTCTAACTAAATTTTTGGAGTTAGATATGACCAGCACGGAACGCAGACAAAAAATAATGCTAGCAATACGAGAACATGGTTCTGGTAAAGTGGATGACTTTGCTTCTGAATTTAATGTATCAACGGTTACTATTCGACACGATTTAAATTTACTCGAAAAACAAGGATGTATTTTTCGTTGTTATGGTGGTGCAACCTTAAATCCACATTTTGCATTTGAATTACCGCTATATCATAAAAGACAAGTTAATCGCTCTATTAAAGATCTAATTGCTTCTACGGCTGCGAATCTGATTCATGATGGTGATACTGTTATTTTAGATTCCGGTTCAACCATTGCTAGAATGACTGCGTATTTAGCTAATAAAAAACAGTTGGTTGTTATGACTAATTCCCTAAATACTGCTTATCAATTAAGTGGTTATGAAAATATCGATCTTCATGTTGTTGGCGGGCAGTTACGCCGAACTTCATGTTCTTTAATTGGACACCAAGGAGAGGACCAAATTCTAGGTCATCGCTTTGATAAGCTATTTTTAGGTGTCGATGGATTTGATTTAACTGCTGGGATCACAACTCCAGATGCTAATGAAGCTTGTATTAATCGAGCAATGTGCTCTGTTGCTAATGAAATAATTGCTGTTGCAGACTCTTCTAAATTTGGGCGTAAGAGTTTTTGTATGATAAGAGAAAGACATCAAATTAATACATTAATAACTGATAGTAATATTTCTCACCATTACCATGACAAACTATTAAGCCTAGGTGTTGAAGTTATTATTGCTGATAATAAACAGCATTAATTTTATTTATTTTTAGGGAATTCTTTAATACAAAAACAGATGGATTTATATCATTGATAAAAAGGAATGTGTTATGCCTAATATTGTATTAAGTCGTATAGATGAACGTTTAGTGCATGGTCAAGTTGGCGTGCAATGGGTTGGTTTTGCTAATGCAAATATTGTTATTGTTGCCAATGATGAAGTTGCCCAAGATGAAATGCAACAGAATTTAATGGAAATGGTACTTGCAGATGGTATTGCAATTCGTTTTTGGTCAATACAAAAAACAATCGAGACAATTCATAAAGCAGCAGATCGACAAAAAATATTACTTGTATGTAAAACGCCACAAGATTTTCGTTTATTAGTTGAAGGTGGGGTTCCGATTGAAAGGATCAATGTTGGTAATATGCACTATAGCGATGGTAAGAATCAAATAGCGAAAACCGTTTCTGTTGATCTAAATGATGTAGAACAATTTAAACGATTAAAGGAATTAGGAGTCACTTGTTATGTACAAGGTGTTCCTACTGAAAGTGCAACAGATCTATTCACTTTGTTGTAATTGAATAAGGGATGTCATTATGGAAATTAGTTTTATACAAGCAATAATGCTAGGGGTGCTTGCCTTTTTTGCTGGCTTAGATCTTTTTAACGGTTTAACGCATTTTCATCGTCCAGTCGTATTAGGCCCATTAGTTGGCTTGATCTTAGGGGACTTGCCTACTGGTATTTTAGTTGGTGGTACCTTAGAACTTATTTGGATGGGATTAGCGCCGTTAGCAGGTGCTCAACCACCGAATGTGATAATCGGGACTATTGTTGGTACTTCGTTTGCTATTACAACAAAAGTGGAACCTAATGTGGCTGTCGGAGTTGCAGTTCCTTTTGCCGTCGCGGTGCAAATGGGCATTACTCTGTTGTTTTCTGCTATGTCAGCCGTGATGTCTAAGTGTGATCAATTTGCTCAGAATGCCGATGATAAAGGTATAGAAAAAGTCAATTATATGGCATTGGCTGTATTGGGAACATTCTATTTCTTATGTGCTTTTCTACCTATTTATTTAGGTGCAGAACATGCTGAAAATATTGTAAACGCAATGCCAAAAGAGTTAATTGATGGTCTTGGCGTTGCCGGTGGAATTATGCCTGCTATTGGTTTTGCTGTGCTAATGAAGATCATGATGAAAAATGTCTACATACCTTATTTCATTTTAGGCTTTGTTGCTGCAGCGTGGCTTCAATTACCTATTCTCGCGATAGCAACAGCTGCAACGGCGATGGCTGTCATTGATTTTATGCGCAAATCTGAACCCACTCCGATGACAACGGCTCCTGCACAAGAGGATTACGAAGATGGAATCTAATATCACTCATGACATGAAGTTAAATCAGTACAATCCTGAAGTACAACCAGCCCCTGGCATTGCTGCTGATGAATATGAAAATAAAGAGATTGGCGCAGAACTAACAAAAGCAGATATTAATCGCATGGCTTGGCGTTCTTTATTATTACAAGCCTCTTTTAACTATGAGCGTATGCAAGCTTCTGGTTGGCTCTATGGTTTGCTTCCTGCTTTGAAAAAAATTCATACGAATAAAGCTGACTTGAGTAAAGCCATGCAGGGGCATATGGGCTTTTTTAATACTCACCCATTTCTAGTGACTTTTGTTATGGGAATTATTCTTGCTATGGAACGCTCAAAGCAGAATATCAACAGTATTCAAAGTACTAAAATTGCTGTTGGTGCTCCGATGGGAGGTATTGGCGATGCGATGTTTTGGCTAACGTTATTACCAATTTGTGGCGGCATAGGGGCCGATCTTGCACTGCAAGGTTCCATTATGGGCGCTGTTTTTTTCTTTGTTCTGTTTAATGTAGTGCATTTTGGTTTACGTTTTGGATTAGCACATTACGCCTATCGTATGGGAGTTTCGGCAATTCCCATGATTAAGGCCAATACTAAAAAGGTTGGACACGCCGCATCCATTGTCGGTATGACAGTTATTGGTGCTTTGGTGGCAACGTATGTTCGTCTTTCTACTACCGCAGAAATCACCGCCGGAGATGCGGTTGTTAAACTTCAAGCTGATGTAATTGATAAATTAATGCCAGCGTTTTTACCTTTAACCTACACCTTATGTATGTATGCGCTCGTTAAGCGAGGATGGAGTCCTCTTAAACTTATTGCAATAACGATGACTCTTGGAATTGTGGGTCGTTTCATGGGATTTTTATAATTGACGGATAAAGTAAGGAGTGAGATCGAACTGATGACAGCTCCTTACTTGCCAAGGATATAAACTATGATTGGGATAATTATTACTGGGCATGGGCCGTTTGCATCGGGCCTGGAACAAGCATTAATTCAAGTCATTGGCAGTCAGCCACAATGTGTAGCTGTCGATTTTTCTGTTGCAATGACAACTGAGCAATTAACGCAGCAATTGATGAGTGCGATAGTAGAAGTTGATAGTGGGGATGGTGTTATTTTTATGACAGACCTATTAGGTGGTACGCCATTTAGAGTTGCTTCGTTGCTATGTCAGGAAATGACGTTTGCAGAAGTGTTGACAGGAACCAATATGCAAATGGCCGCTGAAATGTTACTTGAGCGTGATGTTATCGGTTTTAACGAATTTACTGAGCAAGCTTTGGCAGCAGGACGTCGTGGGATCACCTGTTTAAAATTGCAACTGAGTGCTCATCATAAAGTTGAGTCTGTGGAGGCTGGGATTTAAATTCTGTTATACATAGGCTAAATGAGAATAGGTTTAGCCTATCATTTCTTTTTAAGCTCTCTTTACCCCTTCTTCATGATACGTTATCTTAACTTTCAATAACTTCCTGATGTTTAATGTGTTATGACCAAAAAGCTCACTATTTTAGATATTGCTCGTTTAGCGGGGGTTGGAAAATCAACGGTTTCGCGGGTATTAACCAATGATCCTAACGTAAAAGCAAAAACTCGAGAAAAGGTTGAGCAAGTCATAAAAGAGTCTGGCTTTATACCATCAAAATCTGCGCAATCTATGCGTGGTGGTAGCTCTAAAGTCATTGGGATTATTTTATCGCGTTTATCATCACCATCGGAAAATCGTGCTGTAAGCGGCATATTAGATGTGCTTTATGGAGCGGGATATGATGCGGTTATTATGGAGAGTCAATTTGATCGCCTCAAAACTAATGAGCATCTTGCTGTTTTAAGAAAACGTCGAGTTGATGGGGTTATTGTTTTTGGGTTTACTGATTGTGATATTAACACTCTTGAACAATGGGGGCACAAGGCAGTTGTTATTGCCATTGAAACACAAGCAATCTCTTCTGTTGGGTATGATAACCATGCCATGATTGAGCAGCTAATGGAGCATCTTTACCAAAAGCAGTGCCAGAATATCAGTTTTATTGGTGTTAACCCCCAAGATAAGACAACAGGGGAAATGCGTCTACAAGCTTACTTAGATTATTGCCACAGTCATAGTATTGAGCCTTATTTCTCAACCGGGAAATTAACTGTTGATAGTGGTTATGCCTTAGTTGATGAAGTATTACAGCCAACGACACAAGCGATTGTTTGTGCTAGTGATACTTTGGCAATGGGAGCTGCTAAGCGATTACAACAACTTGGTCGAGACGATATTATGGTTACAGGCGTTGGAGCCACAGAGCTGCTTACGTTTTTATTTAGCAATACCGTTAGTATCGATCCTGGATATTGTGAGGCTGGAAAAGCGGCTGCCTCACAACTATTAACTCAACTTTTGGGAAATGAGCAAGTTGTCCACTTTACTCAGCCTGTACGCTGGTCTTGCTGATTCATTTATGATGATTGATTGCTTTTTTGGTAGTGAGCCACTGCTTGCTTTAATACGGTATTGGCTTGTTTTGAGTCCATGATTCCTTTTATCTCAATATTTCCCTCAGTTCCTTTGTAGTGACTGAACCATATTTTGACGATATCAATTATGCCAGGAAAGGCGTGTTGTAGTTGTTCTATGGTTGAGATCTCGTGAAATGATGAGCTATCTGCTAATGATATCGCAATTAATTTATCATCTTGCTCGCCATCATCTAGCATTTGTAAGCCACCTATCACTTTTACTTGAGCCACACTACCTCTCGGCTGCGCGGGGCCAAGCACAATAATATCGAGAGGATCTCCATCCCCCCCCAAAGATTTTGGTAAAGCCGTATTGGGAACCGTGCCATAGTTACCAGGATAACCAAGATATTTCACTATGCGTGGCTGACCGTTCTTAAACTCCCAATGTAATGTAGAGCTATCTTGTTTACTCACTTCCCATTTTTGATTAGAACCCGTTGGTATTTCAATAATAGCGTTAACAGAGCCATTACTGTTTTGAGCTGGAATATCCGCTAAGTAATCTCGATTTGCTTGAATCGTATAGCTATCAGTTTGTGTATACTCTGTTGCGGCATAACTTGTTGTTGAAGCAAGGATTAATCCTATATTCAAAATGAGTTTCTTCACGTTTCATTATCCCTAATCTAGTGTCCTTTGTTAGATATCATCGTAATTATTCATGAAGTTATGATGTTATTTCTATGGCTATTTCATGACATTTGTATGCCTTTTAAGAATTTGCTAGTTGTCACAATTTTAGTCGTTCTGTTTGCACGGAAAGTGAGCAATATCACTGATAGGGAATGTTCCCATTTTAATTTTGATTTTACTTTGTATGATTAACTTGTTTTGGGAACATTCCCAATTAATAAGCATTAACAAACAACATATCCGCTACTGAAATATCCTTACCTAAAATGGAAATTGGTATGAGCCAGATAAATCGTCAACAAATAGAGCAGTTAATTGAACTGATTGGTGGAAAAACTAATATTGCTAGCGTAACGCATTGTCTTACTCGTTTACGATTTGTTCTCACAGATCCCACGCAGGCTAATGTTAAACAAATTGAAGCGATTCCTTGTGTTAAGGGGTGTTTTACTAATGCAGGTCAGTTTCAAGTTGTGATTGGGACTGATGTTGATCAAGCGTTTGCATTATTACAAAAATTAACTGGCTCTCAGGGTGTTTCAAAAGAGGAAGCCAAAGTTGCAGCAAGACAGAATATGAGTTGGCTGGAACGAGGAATTTCTCATTTAGCTGAAATTTTCGTACCGTTATTACCTGCGATTATCACCGGTGGTTTGTTGCTTGGTTTTCGCAATGTGATTGGCGATATTAAACTCTTTGATGGTAAAACTCTTACAGAAGTTAGCCAATTTTGGCGATCTGTCTATGACTTTTTATGGTTAATTGGTGAAGCTATCTTTATGTTCTTGCCTGTAGGGGTTTGCTGGTCGACGGTGAAAAAGCTTGGTGGAACACCCATTTTAGGGATAGTTTTGGGTATTACGCTTGTCTCTCCTCAATTGATGAATGCCTATCTTATTGGGAAACAGGTTCCTGATGTGTGGAATTTTGGTTTATTCACTATTGAGAAAGTGGGCTATCAAGCTCAGGTCATTCCAGCCATGCTCGCAGGTATAGCTCTTGCCTATATTGAAGGTTTTTTTAAGCGAATTATCCCTTCTTACCTTTATTTAGTTGTTGTGCCATTTATCTCTTTGTTGCTTGCGGTAATTTTAGCTCATGCCTTAATTGGCCCATTCGGTCGTATGATTGGTGATGTGATCGCTGTTGTAGTAAAAGCGGCGATGACAGGTGACTTTGCTGTCATCGGTTCTATGGTGTTTGGTTTTCTTTATGCACCTTTGGTTATTACAGGTATTCACCACACCACGAATGCAGTTGATTTACAACTGATGCAAGATATGGGTGGAACCCCAATTTGGCCTTTAATTGCTCTTTCTAATATTGCTCAAGCATCTGCAGTCGTTGGTATTATTTTCATTAGTAAAAAACAGAATGAAAAGGAGATATCGGTTCCAGCTGCTATTTCTGCCTATCTAGGTGTTACAGAACCTGCCATGTACGGCATTAACTTAAAATATCGTTTCCCTATGCTAAGCGCTATGATCGGTTCTGCGATTGCTGCTGGTATTTGTGGTAGTGCAGGGGTAATGGCAAACGGTATTGGTGTTGGGGGATTACCCGGTATTCTCTCGATTCAACCACAATATTGGTTAGTCTTCTTAGCGGCAATGCTGGTGGCTATCATTGTTCCTTTGCTTTTGACTCTTGTGCTTTATAAGCGCGCTCAGGCTAAAGGGGAGCTTGATGATAACAACTTAGATGATGAGCGCCCTGTATCTTCTCTTGCCTAATAATCCTATTTATTTTGAAGGAGCTAACAACTTCTAGCTCCTTTTCGATATCTTTTTGAGTGACCGTAATGACTAATAATATTGATTGGTGGCGTACTGCTAGTATTTATCAAATTTATCCTAAGAGTTTTTGTGATAGTGGCGCTAAAGGTACTGGCGATCTACTTGGCATCATTTCAAAGTTAGACTATTTAAAGTTACTTGGAGTAGATGCTATTTGGTTAACACCTATTTATGTCTCTCCTATGATCGATAATGGTTATGACATTGCCGATTATTATGCGATTAATCCTGATTTTGGTTCAATGGCCGATTTTGAGCTGTTACTTGAGCAGTTACACCTTCGGGATATGCGCCTGATTATGGATATTGTTGTTAATCATACTTCAACAGAGCATCACTGGTTTCAATCTGCTCTAAAAGATCGCAATAGCCCTTATCGTGATTACTATATTTGGCAAGATGCTAAGGATGGAGAAGCGCCTAATAATTGGTTATCTAAGTTTGGAGGCAGCGCTTGGCAGTGGGATGAGTCCTCGGAACAATATTATTTACATCTGTTTGCGAAAGAGCAGGCAGATCTTAATTGGGATAATCCGCAAGTTAGGGAAGAAGTTAAGAAAATCATAAGCTTCTGGGCAGAGAAGGGTGTTGATGGATTTCGTTTAGATGTGATTAATTTGATTTCTAAGCAGCAGGATTTCCCAAACGATGATCAAGGTGATGGACGTCGATTTTATACCGATGGACCAAGAGTTCATGAGTATTTACAAGAGATTAGCCGTGATGTGTTTCAGTACTATGGGTCGGTTACTGTGGGGGAGATGTCATCAACGACACTCGAACACTGTCAACAGTACTCTGCGCTAGATGGCTCTGAACTTTCGATGGTGTTTAATTTTCATCATTTAAAGGTGGATTATCCGCAAGGTGAGAAGTGGGCATTAGCACCGTTTGATTTTGTTGGTCTCAAGAAAATTTTTTCCCATTGGCAGTGCGGTTTACATTGTAAAGGCTGGGGAGCTCTGTTTTGGTGTAACCATGATCAGCCGCGTATTGTTAGTCGGTTAGGTAATGATGGAGCTTATAGGGAGCTATCAGCCAAGATGCTCGCTACCTCGTTACATATGATGCAAGGAACTCCTTATATTTATCAAGGTGAAGAACTTGCGATGACGAATCCTCATTATCAAGACTTATCGCAATATCGTGATGTTGAAAGTCTTAATATGTACAAGATTATGGTTCATCAGCAAGGGATTGAGCCAACGACAATGCTCAATATATTGGCCGAAAAATCACGAGATAATTCCCGAACGCCAATGCAGTGGAGTGATACTTTACATGCCGGTTTTAGTAAAGAGCAGCCATGGATTGATGTTGCTGATAATTACCAATTAATCAATGCTGAGCAAGCAATCAAGGATCCAAATTCTGTTTTTTATTTTTATCAAAGACTAATAGAGCTGCGTAAAACTGTTTCTATTATTACTGACGGTGACTTTCTTGATCTTTGCCCTGAGCATCCTCAACTATTTTGTTATTTACGCCAAGCAAATGGGCAACATTTATTATGTATTAATAACTTTTATGATAAACAGGTCGAATTTGAACTTCCTGAGAATATCGATGTGTCTGAAGGGAGAGTCTTATTAGGTAATTACGATGATTGGCAAAGCCAAACGATTCAATCATCTATGCTAGTTAGACCTTATGAATCTCGGGTTATTCTGTTTAATTAATGCATAAGGTAAGCAAGAGATTAATTGACGATCTCTTGCTTTTTTTTCATTAAATAGACATTAATACAGCCATTACGGTGTTTGAGATCTGGCCTTAGTAAGCGATTGATATGATAAAGTAGCCAGAATCTCGGCCATTCACGAAAATGAATATGGTGCTTACCAAATGTTGAATGATGAATAATCTCTAACTGATTTTCTTCGGCCATTTTAATAATTTGCCAATGGCTGATTGGTGAAATATGCCCGCCATTAAGATACTGCCCATCATCAAAATATGTAAAGTTGTCTTTAATGAGACTCTCTGTTACTGAGAATGCGGAAGTGATGTTAGGTGTGGTTAAAAGTAATATCCCATTATCTTGCAGTAGTGCTTGGCATTCACGAAAAAAAGCGCGAGGATTTTCTAAGTGTTCAATGATTTCCACCGCAGAGACAAGATCGAATGTTCGTTGAATACAGTAACTAAATTGAGAATTGAGATTAACTTGTATTAATGCTGCTTGTTTAGGAGATAGACGAAAATTATCAGTCACAAGATCAACGGCTGTAACTTGATAACCTTGGTCGATGAGTCTTAAAGATAGAGCACCAGCACCAGCTCCTAGATCAATAGCTTGTAAATGTGAGCTATGCTGATATTGGATTGCAAGTGATACTACATATTCATGCAATCCTTTCATCGCATGAATGGGGATATCTTTATAATAATCGGCAGTAGTGTATTTCCCTTGCGCGGTTTTTTGATATAGGGCGACAAGGCTTACATCTTGTTGTTTTAAATTGGCCATAGATACACTTAACGAATTCGTATCCTTGTCATTAAGCAATTTTAAAGCCAAAAAGCGCATCTAAACGGGATGCGCTTAAAAAAGAGTTTTAGTTATGTTGGTTTAATACATAATCTAAAGCCCCAGTAATGGCAGCGACTTGTGCTTGGTTACACTCTTCATCGGTAACTTTTGGACTATCGGGATAAACTTCTGTTGTCGTTGTATAAAGCGCATCCGTAATGCTGGCACAAAGTGAAAGTGCTTTTAGGGGGTAATTAATAACACCTTCTTGAGTGATTGGTTCACCAATGATATTGCCATCTTGATCGGGTGGAGCAATATGTGTGACATGTCGTACCGAATCAATAATGGCTTTTTGAAAACCATCTTGCGGATTTTCACTGTCACCTACCACATAAAAACCATCTGGAACAGAATCTTCAATGTAGTCTTTACCATCACGAGCCGCTAATGCTGGACGGAATTCTGATTCATCGGTATCTGTTGTTTCGTGAAGATCGATATGAACAAGAATTGGATATTCACATTTATTCACTACATCCATTACCCAAGCGGACTCTTCTGCTGGAGTATTGGCAAAAAATGAACGGTTTGGATCGATCGCATTTGGATTCCAGCGGTTGATCGTTTCATAGCCCCAAGGACTAACACATGGGATCACAATGAAATTAAAATGAGGTTCATAATTAAAAGCTTGAGTCGCTAAAAATTCGAGTGCGCCATGTACCCCGCTGGTCTCATAGCCGTGAACACCACCAGTGATTAATACCGTTGGTTTGTTGCTATCAAAATTGCGAGAACGGATGACAAACAATGGATATTGGCCTGGAATATAAGTGAGTTCACCATACGGTTCTACATCAAAGTCTTCTTCTAAAATGGCTATCTTGCTAACAACCTCATCAAGGTAAGAACGTTTGATGCTGGTTTGAGCTCGCCATGCAGCCACTTCGGCTTCGCCCCATTTTTGTCCATGAACACCAATTGGATATGCAGATGATTGTTCCATTACGGATCCCTTTATGTGGTTATATTTACAGAGCAAGGGTAATCATGAGTGGTAGAGATAGCAAACGACTTTTGTTTTTTATTTGTCACTATTAATAAAATAGAGAAACAAGGAGGAATAATCGAATAGTCGTTCTTAGCTTTGGTGTTTTTTCGAGGTATACCCGTTTTGGTGCATATCTATGGTGATGTATGAGAATTAATCCGAGTAATATTGCTTAATAATGCATATTTTGTTCTATAAATATTATCTTTCATTTTCAATGGGATATTTAAGTTGTTATAACCATGTAGAGGCATATAGTGAGCGGGTACGGAATTGATATTGATGAATTCCAAAGGAGAGAATGATGAGCAGTAAAGAATTAACTGAACAAGAAATTGTCGATGCGAAACAGCATCAAACTCGTCTTCTGGCCACCCCGACTGATCTTAGCCCTGAGGCGACCAAAGAAATTAGCGCTGTAATGACCACTATTCTAGCGGATGTTTTTGCTTTATATCTAAAGACCAAAAATTTCCATTGGCATATGACAGGTTCTCACTTCCGTGACTATCATTTACTTTTAGATGAGCAAAGTGCGCAAATTTTTGCGATGACTGACGATATTGCTGAACGTGTCCGTAAAATTGGTGGTCGTACTATTCACTCTATCGGTCATATCGCTCGTCTTCAGCGTATTGAAGATAATGATGCCGATTATGTTGATCCACAAGATATGTTGGCTGAACTTTGCGAAGATAATAAGCATTTAGCTTCTGAGCTTCGTATGGCTCATACATTGTGTGATGGATTTAATGATTTTTCATCAGTAAGTATGATTGATGATTGGATTGATCAAACAGAGCGTCGAGTTTGGTTCTTATACGAATCTTATCGCTAGTCGATAGGGAAAGAGATTGGCTACTGGTAACTAGTCAATTTGAACTGAGAATTAAAGGGGCTTGTTTTTGCCCCTTTTTTAATTCTTGTTATTTAAGGAAGTACTCCCGATCAGTGATCAAGATAGAGATAGTTTTGCCAACTCTTCATTCGAATTAAAACCTTACGCATAACAGCAACATGCTCAAAACTGTCTGAATAAATAGCGACTTCCACATTGGTACCTTGGGGTAGTTGATATTGTCCAATATCGTCTGTAATTTTCAGCACAACCAGCGGGCGTCCTTGTCGTTGCAGAGCTTCGGTTCCATACAGTGTGCCTTGGGCTTGAATTTGACTTTCACCAATTGCGGGTAATACTTCTACTACTTCTCCAGCAAATGTTTTTCCGGGCAGAGCTTTAAATATAAAGTCAGCTTTAAATCCTTTTTCTAATCGTAGTAATGAATTTTGGCGAAACGCAGCGACAAAAAGATTTTCAGCATCTTTATTAACAAATGTCATGACAGGTCTTAGTGGCATAGGCACAGCCATCATTCCTGGACGTAGAGCTAATTGAGTAACATAACCATCTGTTGGAGCATGAACAACCGTTTCATCTAGATTGAATTGAGCTTTTTGTAATTGTGCCCGTATCTTAGCTATATTGGTATTTTCTCCTGCTATTTCTGACTCAAAGGCTAACTTTGCTCGTCGCTCTTCAGCTTTTGCTGCTTCTAAAGATGATTCTGCACTTAAATAGAACTGACGGCGGTTATCAACATCGGATTGAGTAAATGCTCCTTTTTGATGACCTTTTTTATAACGTTGATATTGAGTATAAGTACGATCTCGTTCTGCTTGTGCTTTATGGGTGGTTGCTTGAGCGGCTCGATATGCAGCTTCCAATCCTAATACATATTGTTGTGCTTCTGCTAAGGCGGCTTGTTGTAAGTTGACCTCTGCTTGAAATGGGGTTGGATCAAGCTTAAAAAGCACATCACCTTTATGTAGGGGGCGGTTTGCTTCAACGGGTACTTCAATCACTTTGCCTCTTACTGCTGGAACCACTGGTGTTGTGACAAAGTACTGGCCGCCTAAATTACTGTAAGGGTGGTTATAGTTCATCAATAGAATTAATGTGCCAATCAATACTACACCACCAAGAACAGCGGTTGGCACTGTCCATTTATTTAACGGTATTCTGAATATTTTAAAAATGGCAATACATAAGGCGGTGTAAGTGAGGATAAGTAATAAATCCATTTATTGTTTCTCCTCTGGCGATGATTTTTGTTTTGTCGCTGATTCAAGCTGAGTTTGAGCCAACTCTATCGCCGTAACTTTTTCGGTCAGTTTTTCTAATTGTTCCGTAAGGTGGGTCAGTTCATGGTGTAATTCGTTTTGTTCCGACTGAATTTTATTAAACCCCCAACCACGATCATCGCGCCAGAGTGTTGCCCATATCCATAGAAAAGGCCATAACACATGTAACGTAAATAAGCTTACCCATCCAGCATAGTGAATGGCGTCTTGATGAGGGTGATTGCGCGTTTTTGCGATTTCATATGGAATGTCATGAATCACGATAATGCCGTAAAACAGCACTAATGCGACAAAAAATAAAAGCCCTAAGGCAAAATAATCAAGAAACATCCTTGCTCCTAAGTTTAAAAGTTGTTTTGAAAACGTTATCTAATTTAACAACTAAATTAATAATAGAGGGATGAAACTACTTTTACTTATCTTTTTTGACTAAATGCCACATCGATCTAGATCTATACCGTTGATGTATGAATAGCTACAAGATCCTGAAAAACGCGAGTTCTGACTCTAGTGTTACAGCTCTGAGGGTAATGGTGGGATTGTTATAGTAGTGCAGGAGCGTCACGTTAGTATGATGCTCCTATGGTTATTCTTAAGCTATATGTGGTTGTGAGGTAAATGAACTGTCAATAATACTTAATAGTTCGATACTTGATCTTATGATCGGCGCTTGATTACTGACAGCTCGATAAGAATGGATAATATCTTGATATTGATAAGTACGAATCCCTGCTGCAATACCTGTCTGTACCCCTTGTACTGTATCATCGACATAAAGACACTCATCTTTAGAAAAACCGAGATACATCGCAGAATATAACAAGATATCTGGTGCTGGTTTCCAGTTGCCAACATCATCACCACAAAACAAATTATTACCAAAGAAGTGGCTTAATTGAGTTTGAGACAAAATCGCTTTGAGTTTTGCTTTTGATGAATTAGAAATCACACAAAGCTCGATATTGCGTGCTTTCAATCGAGTGAGCAGGTCAACCACACCCGGTATCGGTTGCAGGTGAGTTTCCGATAGTAAGGCATACTGTTGTCGATAAATGGGTTCAAGTTTATCAATGTCGATACTTGTCCCGCTTCGATACTGTACTTTAGCTAACTGTTCTGTAATTTTACCGCCTTCGAAATGTTGGACACAGTCTTCTAACTGAAGTGGTACATTAAAAATAGCAAAGGCATTGACGATGGCTTGGCAAACAAGGCGTTCACTGTCTACCAGCGTACCTTCACAATCAAATATAATGCATTGAATATTAGATTTATTACCCATAGCCATACCTATAATTTCTTTTATTAGGATATATAACCCAAGTAATTCTGATATTGCTTGGGTATATATATGGGTAATACAGAGAAGAGGTGAGTACAACGCGAAAGTTAATATTTTGTCGTATGGCTCTCTAACTTGATGCCTTTCACCAATAAAGTTGAGATAAAGCTCGCGCTTTGTTTAGCGATATGCTGCAAGAAATTGACGTAAAATAGTCAAGCTCTCGCCACTACCTTGATGCTCAGCAACTAAGTAGTTGTAGATGGCATTTTCATGATCGGCCACGAGTTTATAGAGTTCTTTATGCTCGGTTGCTAAATCGGATTGTTGCTGATAGCGGATTTGATAAGGGGCGACCCAATCCACCATGGTTTTTATGAGATCTGGCCAAGTTAAACGTTGCCATTTTTTAGCGTCAGAGATCCCTTTTTGCTCCATTTCAGAGTTGTGAGGGGTACATTCAATGCCTAATGGTTTCAGTCCTTGCTCTAATAATTGAGCGGTTAATTGTTCAATTTCGGTTAACAGTTGCCAATGTTCTTGATAGTGAGAATCATGATAGTTGTTGGCAAAATACTGGAAAAAAGCGATACCGTAGAGTTCGCCTAAATATGCGTTATGAAGTTGTACTAGCATGTGTTTATCCATTTCTTTACTATTCTTTTAATCATACAAGTAAAAAATAGAAAGAAACACAGACAAAAGATAGGAGTATTTTATGCCTTCAACCATTTTCCCATCATGGCTTGGTGGGTATGAAATTCGAGAACACATTACAAACCCGAATATTAAAGTCGGAGAGTATACTTATTATTCTGGCTATTATCATGAAAAACACTTTGAAGATCAGTGTGTTAGATATCTTTTGGGTGACAAGCCAAGTGCAAGTGTTTGGGAGTCTGGTATCTTTGGCGAAATAGATCAGTTAATTATTGGTAAGTTTTGTTCTATCGCAACCGGAGCTACTTTTATGCTTGCTGGGAATCAAGGTCACCGCCATGACTGGATTTCTACATTTCCATTCGATGTTGAACAATTTGGCGATAAAGTTAAATCAGGTTTTCAGCGCGCGGGTGATACGAGAATTGGCAATGATGTTTGGATTGGAACTGAATGTGTGATCATGCCTGGCGTAACTATTGGTGATGGTGCTGTTATTGGTGCTCGTGCAGTTGTGACTAAAGATGTTGAGCCTTATTCTATCGTAGTGGGTAATCCGGGTACGGCAATTAAAAAGCGTTTTACTGAGCAAGAAATTGAGATGTTACTTAAAATGCAGTGGTGGGATTGGACTGAAAATCAGTTGAAAGACAATATGGATCTCATGTGCAGTTCTAATATCTCTGAGTTATACCAACGCTTTTTACTATTTTAATTTTTGCTATTAAACCAACCTCATTATGATTGAGGTTGGTTTATCGAATTGTTATGGCTTTAGTTTAAGTAATTCTGCCATATCGACTGGCTGTTCATAATTAATATTAGGCACTTCAAATCCATTAAGTTGCATAAACTCTTGTCGATATTGTTGATAATCACTTATGTCTTTAAAGTTATCGGGTGTAATTTTCTTTATAAGCTCTGCCGTTTGTTGTTGAACTTCTGGTCGTAATTCCCAATCGTCCAGACGAATTAAACCATTTGCATCCGACTGTATTTCATCTTTGTTTGTCGATAACTTCTCTTTAAACAGACGCTGCATTTGTTTTAAGCACCCTTCATGAAGACCCTGTTGTTTCATCACTTGGTATAAAGCCAACATATAAGGTGAAAAAGTAGGAATAAATGCGCTCGCTTTGGTAACTAAGGCCTTACAGACAACAACATGAGCACTTCCTTGAATCGGTGCTAACTGCTGATTGAGTGTCGTGACACTTTGATGTAAATGCTCTTTTGCAGCACCTAATGTTCCGCGATGATATATATTGTGAGTTAGAGGAGAACCGATATAGGAAAATGCCAAGGTTTGGCATCCAGATGCAAGTAAATCTTTTGACTGTAGAAAATCAACCCATTCTTGCCAGTCTTCACCTCCCATGACTTTAACGGTATCTTCTATTTCTTTGGTTGTTGCTGGTGGAATGTCGACCAAGTCTAATGTTTCATGTTCTAAGTTAAGGTTATAGCCTGTTTGAGCTTCTTTTATCGGTTTGATGGTAGAGCGCCACAACGTTCCATCAATAGGGTTGGGCCTTGCTCCCGTTGCTAATGAGTAGATAACGAGATCAACTTTACCATTAAACTTTTGTTGAATAGCTTCGGCCACTTGTTGTCGTGTTGATTTTGCAAAGGCATCACCCACAATATTGATTGCTTGATAGCCATGACGCTCAGCTTCTTGCTTAAAGTAAATATTGTTATACCACCCAGCTGTACCTATGTTTTTATCGGATGGTCCTCGCTCATATGAGACACCAAGAGTATTGGCTTGGCCTCCTCCAAACGTTAAACATATCCGCGCAGCAAGACCAAATCCTGATGAAGCGCCGAGAATCAGAACATTTTGCTTATTTCTCGATGCTCCAAGTGAATTTTTAATGGTTTTAACTTGCTGTTTAATCATTTCATGGCAACCTAAGGGATGACACGAACGGGCGACATTAGAATCAATGATTGGCGTAATGATCATAGATAAGTCCTTTTTTTTTGTGTTACAAATAACAATGTATTCCATTTATTTTCAACAAAAGTTGAGTGTTTGCTGAATTTTTAAACTGATGAAATCGATTTCTTGATAAAAATTTGATCTAAACCAGTTAAATTCCAATTTTTTAATATTTTTTAAAACAAAAGTTGAGACTTTCAAAAAAAATTGAGTAAGATGGTCGTTAGAAAGCGATGACTTAGTGAATAATGCTCCACATATTTTGCTGAGTGATAATAAATGGGAACTTTGTATCCTTTTAGTCCTTGAAACGTTGATGAGATAACCATGAGCAACTCTTTAGTTCTAGTAATCAATTCTGGTAGTTCTTCACTTAAATTTGCCCTAATCGACACTGTTACCGGTGATGCGATGTTAAATGGTCTTGGTGAGTGTTTCTTCTTACCTGAGGCAGTAGTTAGCTGGAAAGTTAACGGTGAAAAACACGAGTACAAACTCAGTGGCCTAGAAAACCACCACCAGCAAGCGATTGATCGTATCGTTGCTCTGGTTGACGAATTAGGTCTGAAAGAAGACATCGTAGCTATTGGTCACCGTGTTGTTCATGGTGGAACTAAGTTCTCACATACCGTGAAAGTTGATGAGCAAGTTATGGCGGATATCGAAGCGTTGAGCGATTTAGCTCCTCTTCATAACCCAGCTCACGTTATTGGTATGCGTGCTGCAGCTAAAGCTTTCCCTACGCTATCTCAATACGCTGTGTTTGATACTGCTTTCCATCAAACTATGCCAGAAAAAGCGTTTACTTACGCAATTTCTAAAGAAGTTAGTAAAGAATATGACATTCGTCGTTATGGCGCACATGGTACAAGCCACTATTATGTAACTCGTGAAGCTGCAAAAGTGGTTAATAAACCAGTAGAAGCATCAAGCTTTATTTCTGTTCACCTAGGTAATGGTGCATCAGTTTGTGTGGTTAAGAACGGCGAAAGTATTGATACCTCAATGGGCTTTACACCACTTGCTGGCCTTATGATGGGCACTCGTTGTGGTGATATCGACCCAAGTGTTCTTGAGTACCTTCTTAAGAAAGGTTGGACTCCTGAGCAACTTCACGATCTTCTAGTTAAGAAGTCTGGCTTCCTTGGTATTTCTGGCATTACAAGTGACTGCCGTGGAATCATTGAAGCAATGGAGCAAGGTAACCACGATGCTAAGCTTGCATTTGAGGTGTTTACTTACCGTGCTGCGAAATACATCGCATCTTACATGGTAGCTCTAGATGAACTTGACGGTATTATCTTCACAGGTGGTATTGGCGAAAACTCAATGCCTGTTCGTAGCGAGATCCTTCGTTTATTGAAGATCTTTGGCTATCGTGAAGATGAACAAGCAAACGCAGATGCACGCTTTGGTAATTCAGGCGTGATCACGCAAGCAAATACTCCTCTTGCAATGGTAATTCCAACCAACGAAGAATGGGTAATTGCGAACGAGTCTATGGCGCTACTACACGCTTAATAGACTAATATCTCGCTTGGAACACGAGATATTGTACGGAATGGGAAAACGGCTCTGAGATCACTCAGAGCCGTTTTTCGTTATATGAGGTAAATTTTATTCTTGCTTACTCTTAATTGTTTATATTTGTAATAATACAGATATAAACAATCATCATATTTCAAGTGGTTGTATATTAAGAATTAAATTTTACTATCTCTATTTTGGAATTTAGATCACTTAAAAAATATTAGAAAAATTTGCAAAAAAGCCAAACAGAGACCATATTAAATATAAGCCTACTAACTGTTATCCATTATGCGAAGGTTTAGGAGGAATCAAGCAAGAATTCTTTCAATCTAGTTAGGCTGACGTTGCTGTCTTCAGACAAGATGCAGCAAAGACAATTTGGAATAGCTTTAACTAAGCCGTTGCTTAGAAATTAGATACTTAACAATTTGGTTTAGTACAAAAATATTTGATACTTCTTCACCAAAAATTATCTGGGCAGTCTGAGAATACGTTTGGCTCCCACGGCATACTCAACGTAATGAGTGGTGAAGGTACACATGCTTGCAAGCAAAAAACACAAAGGCCATACATATTGTTTGTATGGCCTTTTCTTGTTGAACGTTACCTAGAAGTTACTTAAACAACACTTTGAGTTAATTCGTTGGAGAGATGAAGATAGAGTTGCTCTAATGCCATCGGTTTACCTAATAAGTAGCCCTGACAGAAATCCACATTAAATTCGCGTAATTTCCCAAAAGTACGTTGTGTTTCAACGCCTTCTGCAACAACATTCAAATCAAGACTGTGCGCAAGCTGAATTGTATGCTGAATGATACTCTCTATTGATTCATCAATTTCAATTTGATCAATAAAACTTTTGTCTAGCTTCAATTCAGTAAAGGGTAAAGATGCTAGCTTTGAGAGTGATGAGTAACCAGTACCAAAGTCATCAATTGATAAACCAAAACCATTGAGCCTGAGTCGAGATATATTCTCTAATACGGTTTGGTTTTCAACAAATACAATCCCTTCTGTAAGCTCAATACAAACTTTATGATGTGGTAGGTTAAATTGTTTACAGGTTGCAATTAACCAATCACAAATAGGCTCTTCACTTAGGGTTTTTTGCGATACATTTATTGATATTTTGCCAATTTCTGGTATTGAGCTGAGGTCTTGAATTGCGTTAAAGGCTGTTAAATAAAATATATCACTGATTAATAAGCTAGTTTCCGCTTCTTCAATAAAATAATAAGGGGAAAGTAAACCATATTCTGGATGTTGCCAACGAACTAATACTTCAACACCATATAGCTTTTGGCTACGAGTTTCATAAATAGGTTGATAGAAATTAATTAACTCATGATTTTTAATACCATTAGCAATATCTCGTTGTGAGATAGAAATAGGCTCTTTTTTTTCTATATGAGATTGATGAGGACCCGGTGCAAAGATGGCATTGATGATTTTTTTTTCTGTTATGGGTTTTTGGATAAACTCTCCAATAAAGACAGAAAGAAAATCATTCATTCTCTGAATGGTTGATGATATTTTAGAATCTAAAGCTGAAATAAAATTGATTTGTCCTTCAAATCCAATCGCAACTAATTTATTGAGAAAAGAGACAGAATCGATTGAGGTTAATTCTATATCACATAAGATAATATCAATAGCTTGAGATTGGCAAATACTAAGCCCGGTTTGAATCGAGTCTGATGAATAGATTGATTCAAATCCAATACGCTCGAGCATATGTTTGAGCATATTGGCCTGAAAATGATTGTTTTCAATGATAAGTATATTTTTCATATGAACACATGCATAAAAATTATTGAACAGAGTTCACATTCTAGCGGCGTCTAAAGGTAAGAAAATAGCAGATGAAAAAGCAAAAGAATGAAGGTGCTATATATACCCAAGTAACCTAGCATCTTGAAGTCACTTGGGTATAGACATCTAATGATAGCTGAGTGATCCTCGATAACTGTTGAAGATCACTCTATATATTGTATTAGTTGATTAAATAAGGGTGATTGGATAGTTGCGATGGGCATACTCCTGTCCAGCGTTTAAATGCGCGAGAAAAAGTACTTAAGTCGGAAAACCCTAAGCGCGAAGCAACTTCTGTCATGCTGATATTACTGTTTTCTAGCCAAACTAACGCTTTTTCCAGTTTATATTTTTCTAGTACGCCTCGGTAACTTGTTTCCACTTCAGCTAATCGTCGATTTAACGTCCTAAAGCTAATATTCATCACTTTTGCAATATGCTCACCTGAGGCTTCATAAAGCGAAGGGAGTGTGTCTAGCGTGCTGTAAACTTGCTGGGTTATGTTCGTTTTCTTTAATCCAGCAAGTTCGGTATCAAGTAGTTGCCCCATTTGCTGATAAATAGCATTGTTTGCATAAGAACTACCAACATCTAGCTGCTGCTTTTTAATAACAAGACGATGAATAGGGTAGCCTTCATGAATTCGGCAATGAGCATATTTTTCTGTTTGTTTCTTTATATCTAAAGAGCTCTGCCATTTAGGAATAAATAAGTCAAAATCAATGTTTGTACTCGCATTGGCATCCAGCATCGAGATAAAAGCGGATATGACCAACATTGTTTCATTATGACTCATGTCAGATTCTTTGCTGCTGGTTTCATGGTTGATAAACCAAATATCAATAACATCATTTTTTGTTTCATGGAACAAGCAGCGGATAGGAAGCCCTAATAGTGGACTATAGTGACAAGCATCTTTTATTGCGGTTAACAGCGTAGGTGCTGTCCAGATTCTTAAACTATACTCACCGAAAGAAAGTGGGCTAATTTGATTGGTTAGGTCAAATGGAAACTCATTTAATGATTGAGTCAGAGCCTTCTGGCGATAGAAAGTACGAAACTGATGAACATCCCATTCTTCTGAATGCGTGGCACTATTAGTCACTAGAGTTGTTTGTTCACTATCACTGAGCAGAGTAATCCATCCAGTATGAATAAGCGGGCTGTTTTTTGATGAGGTATGACACTTAAGCTCCATTGTCTATACTCTTTCCGAATTTTGATACTTTTTTATACCATGCTCAATGCAATATGTAGCATGTGAAATATTATCTTGCATTATAAGTCAGTCATTTTAAGACGTAGCTCAACAGCCCAATCATATACTGGGCATTGAGTAAATTTGTTATAACAATGAAATGGATGCTGAGTAATGTTTTGATTTACAATGGCTTCGTCTAGTCGAGCATTTTTTCTCGGCGGCACATTTTGGGCAACCGTTGCCTGATAAGTGATTGGAGGGCAATTGTTCAAATTCGCCATGCTGAGCGCAAATAATAACGCCTTTTGTTCTTACATTAGTATAAATAAACTGACTATAATCATAGAGCTTTCCATGCACCTGCTGAGCTTCTTTGATAAATTGCGCTGTTGTTTTTTTACGCCCATTTTTTGCACATTGAGGACAACCCACACCTCTTAAATGCGCATCTGCTCTTTGTTCAAAATCACCATGTTCGGGGCACGTAATAATTCCTTTTTCTAGAGCTCCTGAGTAAATGAAGTGGCCGTAGCTATATTTGTTTTGATGGGTTTCATTTGCTTTTTCGATAAACATGGACTGGGATTTTGGATAAGACTTTGAACATTTTGGGCAACCTTTACCTGAAAGATGTGCGTTTGGTCGTTGTTCAAATTCGCCATGTTGAGGACACATAATAGTACTTTTATTTAATGAACCTAAGTATTCAAAATTTGAATAATCGTATTTTGTACCATGAATTTTACGAGCATTAATAACAAACTCTTCTTTTGTTTTCTTTTCTTTTCCTGCACATTTTGGACAACCTCTCCCTGCTAAGTGTGCGTCTGGACGTTGTTCAAAATCACCATGAACAGGACAAGTAATCATACTTTTTGTTTTTGCATTTACATAAATGAAGTGGTTGTAAATGTATTTACCGTTGTGGACGGTAGTTGCTTTTTCAACAAACTGCTCTTGTGTTTTCTTCATGGCTTTTCATCATATTTAATATGAACTTATTATATTAAGTTACGAAATAATCTAATATTTATGTATGTAGCTCTCCACAAATATTACCAACTTACAAATCGAGTTTTCATTAAAAGTTGATTAAGAATACTTATGCCTATTTATGTTTATTATGGTCGTATTTAATGAAAAAACATGCAATATACAAAAATGAAAATCATTGATTGCAAAATTTTTTGTGGCTTCAATAGATATCCTATCGTAGATTTTTTAGGCCGACATAATCCTGTGATATATCTTGATGTTATATTTGATGTTTATTTAATAGCCTGCTTGCTTATGCATACTATTAACATAACAAAAAATGTAATCGTGATTTTTGTTGGATTAAGAAAAGTTAAAAAAATTAAATAACGATTCATATTGAATTTATTGTTATAACGGGTTAACAATAAAAAGGACGTTAGGCTTTGACTAGAAAAGGAGTAACTATATTTTTATTGTAGAGTGATTCTTATATGGATAAAACGTATCAGCAGGATATTCTGTCTGCTTCTAAGTTTATAATCTTTGGTAAAATAATTACGAGTCTAGTCTTAATTGTTGGTTTAATTTCTTTTGGCTTGTCTAAAGAAATTTACTCTTTATGTCTGGGGGGTGCGATTGCCATTATACCGAATGCGTTAGGTATTTGGTTTGCATCAGTAAAAGCTCGTATCAATCCTAATGTAGATATTAAAGTGTTAGCTCGAACAGTTGAAATGACACAATGGGTTTATACCGCATTATTTGTCTTAGTTACTGTTAAATTTTTATCATTTAATAGTAATGTTTTACTGTTGTCTTACAGTTTTACATTCTTAGGTTGTTTTATTGCTCCAATGTTGAATAAACCTCAAATTAGGATGACGTAAGGTGGATACTGTAACTACCGCTCATGATTATATTGAGCACCATATGACATTCTTAACTGTTGGTAAGGGGTTTTGGAGTATAAACCTTGATTCTATGCTAATGGTTTGGGTGTTAGGTTTACTGTTCATTGGCTTATTTCGATATGTTGTAACTCGAGGCACCAGTGGTGTTCCTGGTCGTTTACAGTGTTTTGTTGAGGTAACATTTGAATTTGTAAACAATTTAGTTAAAGAAATCTTTAAGACCGATGATAAGTTAATTGGACCATTATCATTAACTATTTTTGTCTGGGTTTTCTTAATGAATACAATCGATCTACTTCCTGTCGATTTTATTCCTCACTTTATGGGCCTTTTAGGCTTTGGACATTTTAGAGATTTACCTTCAGCCGATGTTAACGTACCAATGTCAATGGCAATAGGTGTCTTTATTCTTATTATTGGATATACATTTAAGAACAAAGGATTCGTCGGTTTTATTAAAGAGTTAACTACTCAACCGTTTGAAAATCCATTGTTATATCCGGTGAACTTTGTTTTGGAGTTAGTGACATTAATTTCAAAACCAATTTCTCTCGGTTTACGACTATTTGGCAATATGTATGCAGGTGAGATGATCTTTATTCTTATTGCATTAATGCCATGGTGGATGCAATGGGCTTTAAGTGTACCTTGGGCTCTATTCCATATTCTAATTGTGTTCTTACAGGCATTTATATTTATGGTGCTAACGATTGTTTATTTAGCAATGGCAGTAGAAGAACATTAATTTAATCAGTTTTATATATTAGTTGTTTAAAAATTTTGGAGTTATTTATGGATATCGTAAGTGCAGTTCTTTATGTTGCAGGTGCACTGCTAATTGGTTTAGGGGCTGCTGGTGCTGCAACAGGTATCGGTAACTTGGCAGGTAAATATTTAGAAGGTGTTGCTCGTCAGCCTGATTTAACTCCAATGCTTCGTACTCAATTCTTTATTATGATGGGTTTAGTTGATGCGGTACCAATGATCGGTGTAGGTATTGGTCTATATATTATCTTCGCAGTAGCGTAATTACGCAGAGTTTTATTCGTTATTTAATAGCGTATCAAGTGAGGATGTATGAACTTAAATGCAACCATGCTTGGTCAGGCAATTTCCTTTGTGATTTTTGTATGGCTATGCATGAAATATATTTGGCCACCATTGACCGAATTATTAGATAAGCGTCAACGAGAAATTGCAGAAGGCTTAATTCATTCTGAAAATGCAGCGAAAGAATTAGAACTTGCTCGTGCTAATGGCGACAAGCTTCTAAATGATGCAAAAAAAAGTGCGAGTGAATTAGTTGAACAAGGAAATAAACGTCGTTCACAAATTATTGATGATGCAAAAGCAGAAGCAGAAGCAGAGAAAGCTCGAATTATTGCTCAAGGCCAAGCAGAGTTAGAAAGTGAACGTAACCGCATTCGACAAGAATTACGTCGTGAAATGTCAGACCTTGTCATTGAAACTGCAGAGAAACTGATTAATCAAAATTTAGATTCGGCAGCGAACCGCGAATTGGTCAACAAACTTATTAAAGATATTTAGTTAGGGAGTGCGTGATGTCAGATCCTCAAACAATCGCTCATCCTTATGCTAAAGCTGCTTTCGAGTTTGCCAAAGAACAGCAAGCTTTAGAGCAATGGGCGCAGATGTTGACGATTGTCTCCGATGTAGTAACACAACCTGTGATATCTGAGCAGCTAGAAGATCTTGAGCAATTGGGTAATGAGCAGAGAGAACAGTTTGTCGACATGCTCTTGGCGATTTGTGATGGGTTATTAGATGAGCACGTTAAAAACCTAATTCGTGTAATGGCAGAAAATAGTCGATTGGCTGTGTTATCTAGTGTTACCGAGCTGTTTTTAGAGTTAAAAGC
The DNA here is from genome assembly GCF_038086725.1 of Photobacterium damselae subsp. damselae. Lineage (NCBI taxonomy): Bacteria > Pseudomonadati > Pseudomonadota > Gammaproteobacteria > Vibrionales > Vibrionaceae > Photobacterium > Photobacterium damselae. The sequence goes on along the minus strand of NZ_CP146971.1, from coordinate 977,206 downwards.
CGACTATGAGCGAACTGTCCAAGCTCATGTGGTTAGTGCTGATGAATTAACTGCAGATCAGAAAGTTAATTTGATTGCTGCTCTTGAGAAAAAACTCGATCGACATGTTGAGTTAGATTGCCAAATAGATAAATCGCTTGTGGGGGGCATGTTAATTCATGCTGGTGAGTTGGTCATAGATGGAACGTTGAAAACCTCAATGGATCGCTTAGCGTCTCGTTTACAAGCGTAATAGGTAGTATGTATGCAACTGAATTCAAATGAAATTAGCGATCTTATAAAGCAAAGAATCGCAGACTTCAATGTGGCGACTCAAGCTCGCAATGAAGGAACTATCGTTTCTGTTAGTGACGGTATTATTACTATTAACGGTCTTGCTGATGTTATGCAAGGTGAAATGATTGAGTTACCTGATAATCGTTTTGCTTTAGCATTAAACCTAGAGCGTCACTCAGTGGGTGCTGTTGTGATGGGACCTTATGCAGACCTTGCTGAAGGGATGAAAGTTAAGGGTACTGGCCGTATTTTAGAAGTACCTGTTGGTAAAGGACTATTAGGCCGTGTAGTTAATACTCTTGGCCAACCTATTGATGGTAAAGGTCCTCTCGAACACGATGGATTTTCGCCAGTTGAAGTAATTGCTCCGGGTGTTATTGACCGTAAATCTGTAGATCAGCCGATTCAGACTGGCTATAAAGCGGTAGACTCTATGGTTCCTATTGGTCGAGGTCAACGTGAGTTGATTATCGGTGACCGCCAAACAGGTAAAACCGCGATGGCTATTGATGCCATTATCAATCAAAGAGACACCGGTATTTATTCTATTTACGTAGCTATTGGTCAAAAAGCCTCAACCATTGCAAACGTTGTGCGTAAATTAGAAGAAAATGGCGCACTACAAAATACTATAGTCGTTGTAGCATCAGCGTCAGAAGCGGCGGCACTGCAATATTTAGCACCATATTCTGGTTGTGCAATGGGTGAGTACTTCCGTGATCGCGGTGAAGATGCTCTTATTATCTATGATGATTTGTCTAAACAAGCCGTTGCCTATCGTCAAATATCTCTACTTCTTAAACGCCCACCAGGTCGAGAAGCATTCCCTGGTGATGTTTTCTACTTACATTCTCGTTTACTAGAACGTGCTGCTCGCGTAAATAGCGATTATGTAGAACGTTTTACTAAGGGTGAAGTAAAAGGCCAAACAGGGTCACTAACAGCTCTTCCTATTATTGAAACTCAAGCTGGTGACGTTTCAGCATTTGTTCCAACTAACGTAATTTCGATTACTGATGGTCAGATTTTCCTACAGACTCACTTATTTAATGCGGGTTTAAGACCTGCGGTTGACCCAGGTATCTCGGTCTCTCGTGTTGGTGGCGCTGCGCAAACTAAGATCATTAAAAAGTTATCTGGTGGTATTCGTACTGCTCTTGCTCAGTATCGTGAATTGGCTGCGTTTGCTCAGTTTTCATCAGACCTTGATGATGCAACTCGTAAGCAGTTGGATCATGGTGAAAAAGTAACTGAACTCATGAAGCAAAAGCAATATTCACCAATGTCGGTAGCACTTCAAGCTCTTGCGGTTTTCTCTGCGGAAAAAGGTTATCTAAATGATGTACCTCTAGCAAAAATTGGTGAATTTGAAGCTGAGCTTATTGCTTTTGCTAAGAGTGCTTACAGCGAGTTGTTAGATCGCATTAATCAAACTGGCGATTATAACGATGAAATTGAAGCGAGCCTTCATGAGTTACTAAAAGCATTTGTACAAACACAGTCGTATTAAGACTTTCTCAACATGTTGTTATGAATGTGGATAGGAGCTAACGATGGCAAACGCAAAAGAGATACGTACTAAGATTGCGAGCGTACAAAATACGCAGAAAATCACCAGTGCGATGCAGATGGTTGCCGCAAGTAAGATGCGTAAAGTAGAAGAAAACATGGCGTTGACTCGTCCTTATGCTGCCAATATGCGTAAGGTAATTAGTCATGTTGCTTCTGGCTCTCTAGAGTATCAGCATCCCTATCTTGAAGAACGTGAAGTTAAACGTGTTGCTTACATTATTATTTCCTCCGACAGGGGGTTATGTGGTGGCCTAAACAACAACCTATTTAAAAAGGCGCTAGCAGATATGCGCCAATGGCAAGAAAGTGGTGTCGAGGTGGATACAACTTTAATAGGTTCAAAAGCAATTTCGTTTTTTCACCGTTTTGGCAATGTTATCGCACAAACATCAGGCTTAGGGGATAAGCCAAAACTGGAAGATATTCTTGGTCCTGTTAATGCGATGCTTGAGCATTTTGATCAGGGAAAAATTGATCGTTTGTTTTTAGTGTTTAATGAATTTGTAAATACTATGGTTCAAAAACCACAAATAGTTCAATTACTTCCTAGTCCTGAGATTGAAAAAGAAGCAAATGATGAAATATCTGCTTCTAGTCGCTGGGACTATATTTATGAACCCGATCCTAAACAAATCCTCAACGAATTGATGCTCCGTTACATTGAGTCTCAGGTTTATCAAGGCACCGTTGAGAGTATTGCTTGTGAACAGGCAGCGCGAATGGTTGCTATGAAAGCAGCTACCGATAATGCAGGCCAGCTAATTAATGACTTGCAACTTATGTATAACAAAGCGCGTCAAGCTGCGATCACTCAAGAATTAAGTGAAATCGTAGCAGGGGCACAAGCTGTTTAACCGAATTCAGAGGATAGAGAATGAGTACTGGCAAAATAGTCAAAGTCATCGGTGCTGTCGTTGACGTTGAGTTTGACCAAAATAGTGTGCCTCGAGTCTACGATGCACTAACTGTTTTAGGCACTGAACATGCGTCCTTAGTGCTGGAAGTGCAACAACAAATTGGTAGTGGTGTTGTTCGTTGTATCGCAATGGGTTCATCAGATGGTTTACGTCGAGGATTAGTTGTAGAAAATACACAAAATCCAATTTCAGTTCCCGTTGGTAAAGAAACGCTTGGTCGAATCATGAACGTGCTTGGCGAACCTATTGATGAGTGCGGTGAAATAGGTGAAGAGACTCGTTATGCGATTCACCGTTCTGCGCCATCTTATGAAGAGCAAGCAAACTCAACCGCTCTACTTGAAACGGGCGTTAAAGTTATTGACCTTATTTGCCCATTTGCAAAAGGCGGTAAAATCGGTTTATTTGGTGGTGCCGGTGTTGGTAAAACCGTAAACATGATGGAACTTATCAACAACATTGCAAAAGCACACTCAGGTTTATCCGTATTTACCGGTGTGGGTGAACGTACTCGTGAAGGTAATGACTTTTATTACGAAATGAAAGAAGCAGGTGTTCTCGATAAGGTGTCCATGGTTTATGGTCAGATGAACGAGCCACCGGGTAACCGTCTTCGTGTCGCACTAACTGGTTTAACTATTGCAGAGCGCTTCCGTGATGAAGGCCGTGATGTACTTCTGTTTATCGATAACATTTATCGTTATACCTTAGCGGGTACCGAAGTATCAGCATTACTTGGTCGTATGCCATCTGCGGTAGGTTATCAGCCAACCTTAGCTGAAGAAATGGGTGTACTCCAAGAGCGCATTACTTCAACTAAGAAAGGCTCTATTACCTCTATTCAAGCCGTATATGTTCCTGCTGATGACTTAACTGACCCATCACCAGCGACAACATTTGCTCACTTGGATGCGACCGTTGTATTGTCTCGTAACATCGCAGCACTTGGTCTATATCCAGCCATTGATCCATTAGATTCAACGTCTCGCCAACTTGATCCATTAGTGGTTGGTACAGAGCACTACGAAGTGGCTCGTGGTGTACAGACAGTATTACAACGCTATAAAGAGCTAAAAGATATTATTGCGATTCTTGGTATGGATGAATTATCTGAAGAAGATAAACAAACTGTATCTCGTGCCCGTAAAATTGAGCGTTTCTTAACACAGCCTTACCATGTAGCAGAAGTCTTTACCGGCCAGCCAGGTATTTTTGTTTCACTTAAAGATACGATTTCTGGATTTAAAGGACTGTTAAGTGGTGAATACGACGATATTCCTGAGCAAGCATTCTTGTATTGTGGCGGCATCGACGAAGTGATCGAAAAAGCGAAATCAATGTAAGGGGTAAAGTATGGCTATTGGTGTTTCAGAAAATACCTTTCAACTGAGTATTGTCAGTGCTGAAGGTCCTCTATTTTCAGGCCCTGCTCATGCTCTAGCTGTATCTGGAATTGATGGAGAGTTGGGTATTCGACCTGGACATTCTCCATTACTAACAAAACTAAAACCTGGTGTTGCAAGTTTTGTCGTTGACCTTCAGTTGCCAGAAGAAGTGCTTTATATTTCAGGCGGTATTGTTGAGGTTCAACCCAGTATTGTAACTGTGTTAGCAGATACGGCAATGCATGGTAAAGACATTGATAAAGCAAGAGCGGATGAAGCTCGCCGAGCAGCGGAAGAGAACATCAATAAGCATGCTGATGATGTTAACTTTGCTCAAGCTCAAATGGAGCTCGCGAAAGCTATGGCGCAACTTCGAGCGGTGGAATTAACCCAGCAAGTGCGTCGTTAAACGAATAATCATTTTAATAAATTACTATCTCCATTTGCCTCGATATGTAGCGATATCGAGGCTTTTTTCTATCTGAGGAAAAACGATTACTGGAACCAACAACATGGTGTTTCATTGGTTTGTCCATAGAAGTTTAGTTTTGCTTAACTTTGGTTTGATAAAAACTGACTATGATAAAGCCACAAAAAGCGTAACCTAAAGCTACATACTCAGGTTGCTTTGAGTATAAATAGATTTGTATAAGGCAAAGGAAGGTAAGTGTTATGTCTTTTTCAAAAATTTATATCTTTTGGTTTACGTTTGCCACTGTTTTATGGATCGGTTTCCCATTGCTTGCGGTTACTTCAGGGATTTAAAAAAACGCTAGATTGAGTGCTCAATCTAGCGTTTTTATCTATATATCTAGCTAGTTATTATTTAACTACGCCGCACGCCATTCGAGCTCCGCCACCACCAAGTGGTTTTGGCATATCAGAGTAATTATCACTGCCAGCATGAATCATAATGGCATGACCTTTTAATTCTTTTAAAGTTAGGCGAGGGGCTAAAACGGGATTCGTTGCTAGGCCATTGGCACTAACAAATAGAGCGGGGAGGTCGCCTTTATGATTATCGGTACTCCAAGGATAGCCATGTTTACCTGTTTTCTCTGGGTCGTAATGTCCGCCAGCTGCTCCACCTAAAATTGTCTTCCCTTCTTTTTCGATAGAGCCACAGCTACCATTTTGATGAACGTGGAAACCATGCATTCCTGGTGTTAGATCAGCAAGATCTGGAGTAAACACGACCCCATACTCGTTTTGTGAGAGAGTAATATGACCTACCGTTTTACCTGTTTGTAAATCAGTCATGTTAACGACAAGGTCTTGAGCAAAAACTTGTTGAGATAGGGCTAGTGTTAACGCTCCTAGTAATACTTTTTTATACATTGAACTATTTCCTTATCAAATTGATGCGTTTCACGTTTTCGATATTAGAATAGTCAAGTTATCTAAAAAAGATAGACGAAATTTTCTCATTGATTAATCGAACAATTAGAAAATGAAATAAAATAACGACGTTAGTTTGATTGTAATCAATAAATTTATTTTATTTCTTTGTTTTTAATAGGTTGTCTTGTTTTATGTTATTTTAGACGTTTATATTTCGTAATAATTATTTTGAATTCAAATTTAATTTTAATGATATCTTTCACTTTTAATTAAGGAGGAAGATATGAATAAAGATAAGTTATTATCAATAATAAAAACTATTTATCATGTGATAAAAAATAGCGTAGATTTTAAAAATAGAATTTGGGTTATTAACATTAAGCAAAAAGGAAAACCAGAAGATGCGCATCTCGTAGCTGAAGATGATTTTAGTTATTCTTGGGAGTGGATGATAAAACAAAATTATACTCAGGATATGATCGATAAAGTTGATGCGATGAAACCTTCTGAAACTATCACATTGGAGAACAATCATCATCGATATCATTTAATGAGGGTTAAGTAATCATGTCTGAGATGGCTTATACCCCAGTAACAGATACGAGATCTTTATTACGCAAAGTTATTGTGATTGCGATACCCATTATGCTGCAGACTTTACTTTTTTCAAGTAAAGGACTGATTGATGTCATGATGGTGGGGCAAGTCAACGAATACTCCGTTGCAGCTCTAGGAATTGCAACTAAAATTTTATTTGTTGCAACGATCATCATTAGCGGTGTTTGCTCTGCTGGTGGCATATTAATCGCTCAATATTGGGGGGCAAAAAAGACAGAGCAAGTGAGACAAACCACCATACTGAGTTTGTTGATTACAGTATTAGTAAGTGTAATTATTTTAAGTGTTTTTGTTTTATATCCTGAAAAACTAAGCCAATTAGCAACAACGGATTTATCCATAAGAGATCTCTCTCGTTCTTATATTGCTATTGTTGGATTTGCATTACCTTTAATGGCATATACCGCTGTTATGATGTCGGCACTAAGGTCTATAGAACAGCCTAAATTAAGCTTAATATTTAGTACAATCGGGATTTGCTGTAATATTATTTTAAATGCCATATTTATTTTTGGCCTTTCTTTTATTCCTGCCTTAGGTATTAAAGGTGCAGCTTTAGCAACGGTAATTAGTTGTCTACTTGAAGTTATCCTTATCCAATCATATCTTTTTATTCGCTCACATCCTTTAGTCTTTTCATTTCAAGATTATAAAAACGCAATAACAAAAAGTAAAATTCAACAATTTATTGGGTTATCACTTCCAACAACCTTAAATTTTTTACTGTGGTCTGGAGGGCTTCTTGCCTATCATGCGATTATGGGACGGGTTAGTAATGAAGGGGTTACAGCTCTTGCCGTTATTTCACCAATAGAAACAATATCATTAAGCCTACTTGTTGGAGTTGCTAATGCCTCTGCTGTAATTATTGGTAACCAATTGGGGGCTAAGCAATATGATAATGTGTACCATAACGCCAAAATACTGGTAATCTTTGCCATTACATTAATGGTTTGTGTTGCCTGTATGCTCTATCTATTTAGAGAGCCTCTACTATCTATTTTTACCACGTTAAGTGTTGAAACTCATGCCACATCAATGAGTTTTATGACGGTATTATGTATTGGTATCGTATTACGATCTTTACCTACTACGCTAGTTGTCGGCGTTTTAAGAGCTGGTGGGGATGTTAAATTTTGTTTGTATCAAGATTTATGTACTCAATGGCTTTTTGGTATTCCTCTTACGGCTTTCGTTGCTTTTGTCCTAAATTGGTCGATCGAATTTATCTATGCTTGTTTCTTTCTTGAAACACTGTTCAAATGGTTTGCTTGTATTTATCGCCTACAGAGCTATAAATGGATAAAAAATCTCAGTTTATGAACAGGACCTAAGTTGCTAATATTAAAAGAGTATGATTTGTGTATTTATCCTCAATTATCATCTTGCGAATTTGACAATTTGAAATGCTATTTTCTTTACGTTTGACTATGACAAAATGGTTTCATAATAAATTTTGCGGAGTAAAGTCACATGTCAAAAAAATGGGAACTATTGGATCAGCGAGTACAGCGAACTTTTGAGAAAGCGATTAAGAAGAAAGGGGAACTATCGCTAGCAACGATTGTTGAGTCTCAGTACTATTTTCCTCGAAAATATTCAATCGAACCTGTGGTGCAGGAAATAAAAAAGATTGCATAGGAATTATAAAAATAAAAAGGCACCAAGATGAAGTTATTGGTGCCTTTTTTAGTATGTCGAACATCGATTGTTCTAGGAGCCGAAAGCCCTTTAGTTGAGCGAGAATCGCTAGGCGTGCATGGACAGAGAGGTGAAATATGAAAGAAGAAAACGGTAATATACTTGGCTGTGACGAACAGAAATCTAATAGGCCATTACAATCTTATAGATAGAACAGTCCTACACCTAGATAGGAAATGTGTATGTAAACACCATCATTTAATATTAACAATAAACTTAATTTTGGGTTATTTTTTACTGGTTTTTTATAACACCAAAACAAATTTGAATTAACTTGTTCATTACTGCTTCTACCACTTGTATTTTTGTTTTCCCAACAGATAAAGGTGGTGTTTAAGGATATGATGTCGGAGTTCTTGGGGCAAAAGTTGAAATACATAATAAATCGAGAGAAAAGTGCAGCAACAGAATGCTACACATGAAAATTAGTGATGTTAGTTAAAGGTTAGCGACGTTTAGTGCTAATACCGAACGTAATTCATGCTATACCTACAAAATAGTTCAAGGCATTGTGGTTATTCTCATTGTGAGATAGGTATGGTGAATCGATGAAAACATAAGAACAGCCTGCGATCCACGCTTGTAAGTTGGCGTGAGAAGATAAGAGCAGTGAGACTTCATCCAAAATGATTTTTAGCAAAATTCATTTTAAATGGTATTTTTTTGCTATGTAAAGATTTATTAATGATAAATATACTGAATGTTGAAAGTAAATAAAGTCAACAATTAGGTAATAATTATGATAAAAAATATAATGTTAGTCTCATGTGTTATAATAAGTACCAATGCAATGGCGAGTCTAAGTGAATATGCTTCAAATTTAGACAAAACAACATTTAAGTTTAAGGTTGGTAAAGAAAATAAACCAGATAAATTTAGCTGTGTGACTATTGCAGGTGGTGATGAAATAGGTAATCCATTTTTTAATGGTCAGGATATAATTGCAAAAAAGTGTAATGAAGAAGATAAAAACACTCAGTTTTATTCGTATATTAATGGTGAAATAAAAGCCGTTGTTAATACATATCCAAGTACCTATGTTGCTCATGATTATTGTATTGACGTAGATAATGGAATTGATGTACCTGGAAATAAGGTGCAAATGTTTGAATGTAATGGTACAAAGGCACAAAAATTTACACCATATACAACAAGTGAAAATAAAGTAATTTTTAAAACTAATGCAAAAAATTGCTTAAGCGTTAGTGGCAGTGGTGCTGAAGTAAGGGCCTGTGATTTAGAGGATAATACTCAAATATTTAATGCAGTAAAACCAAAAAAAATGATCAGAGTTGATTTTTATGATGGTGCTGGCTTTAATATGATTGGTCGTGTTGAAGATAAAGGATTTAGGACATTTTATTCTCCTAAAAAAATGATGCTTGGTCAGGAAAGAACCATTTATATGCCAGGAACTTCAGAAACAATTAAAATCTCTGGTGTTGGTTTGTATGCAGGAGCTAGAACATATAGTAAATGGGTTGATGTTAATCCTGGTGAGCATTATCGTCTACAAAGTTGGGGAACTTTATTTAACCCAACTTATGAAGTTAGCAAAATCCTATAATAAATAGATTAATTAGTTATACTATTTCTGTTTTTCATTTGAGAAGAAGATGGCCGTATCTTCTTCTCATGCTCCTCACAACTAATAATCAAGCCGAAGGTTTGTTTGTTCATTAAGAGCTTTTAAAAGAATCCTATCAATATCCATCAAAATAACCGATGCAGCACGAAATCTATCTTTCCATTATAAAACTCTAATAAAAGACTTTCAGCAGGGTAAGATCACGAACGTTTTCTGACCAATTATAACAGATTTGACCCGTTGCTTGAGTTGTGATCATATGCTCCCTTTTTCAGGAGTATAACATGAGCATTGACGCATTTTCTAAGTATTTCGACGACCTAAAGGATCCGCGCCAGTCGGCCAAAATCAGTTACCCATTATTCGATGTTTTGTTCTTGGCTGTGTGCGCCATCATCGCTAGAGTAGAGGGGGATATCGAAGACTTCGGTTAATTTCACCTCGATTGGTTCCTGATTGGAAAGGTCTAACGAGCATTGGTGTTGCTATTGATTATCGTATTGATAAATCAGGTAAAGAATCGTTGGAATATCGTTATTACATCAGCTCAGCAGAGCAAAGAGCGTTTTTCTGCAGCAGTTCGTGAGCATTGGGGAATAGAAAATAGCTTGTACTGGGTTCTTGATGCAACTATGAATGAGGTCGATTGTCAGATTTACGGGGGTAATGCTACCGAAATTATGGCCTATATGCGTCATATGGCTCTGAACATGTTGTGTGCTGAAGGCTCAAAGAAAGCCAGCATTCGATGCAAACAAAAAATTGCAGCCATGAGCAGTTCCTATCAGGAAAAGGTTTTTCTAGCTGGTTTCAATGCTGTAGATGAAAAGTAAGCATTCGTGCTCTCATCCTGAGACTTTCAGTCGTAATCGTTTGATATTTATTAAAGCCATAGAACGTAGAGCTTTAGAGTTGAATCAATAGTAAAACAGCTCAACTTATCTCAAGTATGTAATTGAATTTCTTATGTATTCATGTTAATAATCGAGCAACTATAACATTCGATTAATTAGACATTTTTCTCGCCAAGGTAGCGCTTAATAGCTAATTCATTCCCTCTAAAGATAAATATTCTATGGAATTTAAAATATAGATTGTATCAGGAAAGCCTGTAGAGCTGCCCATATGGCAAGAATAATATCTTTTATTATTTAGTTTTTTGCTGAGTAAGTTTTACTTAGCAAAATTACAACATTTATTTTCTGAACCCTAATTATAGAATTATTTGTGATGATTAAAATTTATATTAGGTGTTAAAAACGCCCATATGAATTCTTATTTGGTATGTTTCTACTGTAATGAGTTGAGGTAATTCTTTTGAGGCATAATTTGATAAGTTATATATATTTAGGTGTTTGATTTATAAAAAATAACAATAAGAAATGTAAGAAGGCATATTTGAAATTAAATTAGTTGTATATGCTATTAATTGTTCGGTGTTTTCTATTTACTATACACCACATCAAGACGAAGCATCTTGATGTTAGTTCTTAAATAATATACGTAAAGTAAAGGAAATTAAAATGAAAACAACAATGAAAACTCTAGCTATCGCAGGTCTATGTGCAATGTCAGCTGGCGCATTTGCAGCTGGTAGTTCTACTGCTCCTGTTAAGTGGTTTGGTACAGTTCCTGGTGTAATCCCTGGTAGTGATATTATTATCACTGGTGCAAATAAGGGTGATGTTCAGGATGGTCTTTTAATGGTTGATGCTAATGGCTCTTTTGTTTCTCAAGATACAGTTACTCTAGAGTCTCATACGTATACACCAGCAACAAAAGAAATTGGTGATTTAACTAATGCAAAATGGTCACTACAGAATGTTGCAGTAATTCCTGGTACTTACGATGCAGCTAACATTAAAGTATCATTTAATAATGCAGAAGTTGCTACTGGTTCTGAACTGCCAACAGCAGAAGACACAGTATACTTAACAGTTAAGCATGATGCTGAAAATGCAGCTGTAGTACCTGGTGAGCAGGTTCGCGTTACAACAACTGTTGTAGCTACGCCTGCTGCTTAATTACTGATTCTTGTATGAATAAAAAGAGGGGTAATCCCCTCTTTTTTTAAGGATAATCAGATGAAATACATATACATATATATATTCATGTTATTATCTCCATGCTTAACCTTCGCTAAGATTATTTCTCATACATTTGATGTTTCAACATTCATTGATACAAGTTTATTCTATGATGAAATATTAGTTATAACGGGTAAAGATGGATTATTGCCAATAAACAGTGGGGATCTTTTTATAAATGAAGATGGAACGTTTGTTTCTAGTACCTTAGTATTAGAAGCTCATAAAAGTGTTGATGGCATAATGGAACTTGATAAATTTCATGGAGAAACATTATGGTCCCTGCTAAAAAGTGAAACATTAATTGATGCCGATGTTAAGGATTTAGATCTAATAGTTAAGATTGATGGTGAAAATTTAGAAGTCGGCAGTAAATATAAAGAAATAGATAGTAGTGTTACTTTGAAAATAGAGAATATAGAAAAAATTGATGATTTAAAGGTTGGTCAAACTATAACTTCAATATTAACTATTCTTCTTGAACCAAGTATTTAATGAATAATATCATGTAGGTTTGTTATAAATGATTTATAAGAAAAAGATATTGACCATGTCAGTTGCACTTATTTTATCTAATAATGCATATAGTATTCCTCATGGTTTTGAAGATTTATACGAAGAACAGAGTGGGAAAGTAAAGTTCATCATAAATGATGACTATATTATGGAATTGAATTCCCACTACAGTAGTGAAAGCGTAACTGTTGACGATTCGGAAGTTAGAGTATTAGAAGAACATCTGAAAAATACATATCTAAATGAGAAAGCAAAAAAGAAAATAATTCTAGATCTTACTAAAGGTGTTACGTCTTCCCTAACATGTAAAGGCAAGCGAGATATCTGTATCCCAGAAGATAAGAATAATATCTCTTATGTAATAATAAATAATCAAAAACTCGTAAGAGTATTAACACCTTCTTCGTACTTAAATTCAAGTACGAATAAAAAAAGATACGTGTCAATAACTAATGAAAATAAAGCATTAATATCAAAACATGATTTAAGTTTCGATATGTACGATGATAGTGATTCAAATTACTATTATCGAAACTCGTCTTTCTTAGGGTTAGGGCCTGGTTATATTTCTGGAGATTTCGATTTAAGTGAAAAGTCTAATAATGACGATTTAGAACTTAATGAATTGGCATATAATTTTTTAAGTGAATCAACTAGGGTTCGATTCGGTTACACTTCTGATTTTGTTGAACAAAATTGGAATAGTACTATATTACTTGATACCAATGCAAGTAAAAATATCTTTGGTTTGACTATCGGATCGACTAAACAATTAGAATTTGAAAACAAAGAAACGGCTCAAAGAATATTTTTTAATTCACCAGCCAATGGAAGATTATCTGTATATCGAAATAATAAACCTATATTAGAGAAAAATATAGGTGCTGGCCAGAATTACTTAAGCCTAAATGAGCTTCCTCAAGGAATATATGATATTGCAATCGAGGTGAAAAGTGGCGGTAATGTTGTATTTAAAGAAAATAGAACAATTTTTAATAAAAACAAATATGACTTAAATACAGCTGATTTTGATTATACTGTTACTGTAGGAAATTATGAAAAAAAAGATGTATATAATAACTTAGATTATGGTGTAGATGATGATATAGAATATGATGATCGTGCTATGATTAATGGTAAAATTGCATATAAAATTAATGACAGTATAATTGTTGGATCTGAGGTGGGAATATTGGAATCGGATTCATTTTATAAAGCAGCAATTGATTATCAAATCACTAATGATCTTAATGTAAACTCTGTCGTAAACTTATTCTCTAATAATAGTTCATATTACCAAGTTGATGCTGTTTATAAGAACTTTGCAATTCAATTTAGTGATTATAATGATCATCATGCCATTTCAGAATCACCAAAGATTGATAACTATTTTTATGGAATTGGCGATAATGAGCAATTATCAATTTCATATAGTCAGAATATATTATCTGGCGATGCTTATGTTAGTTATATAAATCAAAGGAATGATAAGGGAAATTACTATAATGAAATTGATATTTATAATATAGGCTATTCATTGCCTGTCTTTAATGATAGTTACTTATCGATAAACTATTCTTCAGTTGATAGTAAATCAAATTATGATGATAATGATGACTGGAGCATTGACGTTTCACTAGAAATTCCGATTGGAAATTTTGATTCAGTGAGATATACAGGAAACTTTGATGATAATGGAGAGTCAAATCGAATTGCATATAATCACTATATGGAAATAACTGATCAGATTAATGGAAATATTGAAGCGGGTATTAAATATGAACATAATGATTATGATTCTGAAAATGTAGTTTCTGATGCTTCGTTATCATTAAATCAAAGCTCACTTTATGCGACTAGTAGTTTATATGGATATGCCGATTCAAATGGTTATGCATCGTTGTCAATGAATTTAAATGCTAATACTATAATAACAAATGATAATTTATATATAACATCGAATAATTCAGATTCATATCTTGCGCTAGATGATGCATCATATAAAGCTCCAAATCAGGATGATTCTTTTTCATCTGTTGCTAATATCAAAATGAATAATGAACTTTCACAAAGAGTTCATATAGAACATGGTGTTGAAATAATACCTATTGATAGCTATAAAGAATATCAAGTTTCTATCGATACTGATGCTAGTGATTTTTATAATCAAGGTGATGATTTTGTGAAATCAACGACAGCTCCTGGAACTGTTATTGATATGGATCTTCGCTTATATAATGTAGATTCTTATATTTCTATTTTTAATGATTTAAGTGGTTCTCCCGTATCTGATATTAAATGTATAGGTGATGGCTGTTATGGTGTACAAGAGATACAAAATGGAGTTTATAAAATTAGAATTGCTAAAGGACAGCCTTTTAAATTAGTTACGAATAATGAGAGGTGCTTTATTCCTACTGCTGATTCTATTACTAGTAATAATTTAGGTGAAAACTTTTGTATGCCAACAACCGAAGATCAAAATGGTATTCAGGTAGCCAAAATAAAGAATAAATACTACTACTATGTGGGAATTTATGGTGATAAAGATATCTTTATGAGCTCTGCAAAATCAATTTATCATAACGTCGAAGAGCGATTTGTATTTAGAAATGCAGGGAATAGTACAATGGTTTTCTTAAGTTCAAATACTAGAGCCTCTGAACATGATAAAGAAAATATTAATATTCTACAAAGCTATGCTTTAGATGATACTAAAGTAAAATCTGACTATGTAAAATTATAATGGTATTTAAAATGAAGTTATGTAATTTGTTTTTGTTTTTCGGACTTGCTCTATCATCCATCTCTGCTCATGCATTTATTGTCGACAGTATGGTTAAGTTTCCACAAAAAGATAGTGGAAATGGAATGTTTACTCTAAATAGTAATACAAATAAAACTGAATATATAAACGTCACTATTGATAAAATAAAAGTTAAGAGTAATAAACTTGAGAAAACACCATATACAAGAGATAATTTTCCAATGTGGGATTTAGCAACGACTCCAGGGAAATTAGTTCTTCATCCTGGTGAGGCAAAAGATATTGCTGTAAAATTCTTATGCCAAAAAAATTGTCATAATGAGAATGAAGATTTAGTATACCAAATAAGTTTTATCCCTGTTAATGACCCAAATGGAAAAATAGACGGTCAAAAAGTTAATATGCTCTTTGGTATGGCTCCATATTATATAGTACCAGCTAAAAAACCTATAATTGATTATAAATATGAGTTTGATAAAGGCTCTCGAAAATTGACAATTCATAATACGGGAAATACATATCTCAATTTTAATATTGATAATTGTAAAGATGTTGAAACAGATAAGGAAAAAGATTGCAGTATCAATAATCACCTTTTATCTGGCAGAAAACGAAGTGTCGTTATTCCTAAACACTTAATTAGTCGAAATACGTTGTTAAGAGTGAGTAACTATGATGAATCTTTCCTTAAGAAAATCAATTTATAATATATTTTATATTTCAATATTAATTTGTTCTTCATCTGTTTTTTCAATGGCTCTTAACGGTCAAATTAAAGATGGAACTATAAAATGGGATAATGGTGTAAGAATAGATAGTTATTTGTCATTATCCAATTGGCAGATAATATCAGGCTTACAACCTACAGAAGAATGGAAGCCTGGAAGTATAGTTTCAGTAACTGGGATAGTTAATGAGAAAATAAAATTAAAAAATTCAAATGGAGATGTTATAAAAATTCCTTTTGATATTTCAGGTATTCAATATGGATTGGGTGACAGTGGAAGTAAGTTTGAAATTATTAGTTCCGCTGGATCATCTTTTCCGACTTGTGATCGTAGTGTTATAACACCTTCAAAAGCAATTGTAATTGGAAAAAAATGTGCAGCAAAAGAGTCTTACAGAACAAAAAATGGATTTGGCTTTACTCCATTCCATTTTGCTCGACCTCTAATATCAATGAAAGATTCTGACGTTATTGAAGCTTTTAATGATCCAAGTTTAACTAAAGGGATTTTCAAAGGAACCGTAAACATAGTACCAATGTATTTTTTTAAATCGCCAACAGGAACTTGGACCTACCGAACAACAACACCAATACCATTAGATATTTCAATTCGATATAATGGAAGTCAAATGTTAGGGTTTGAAGTTATTGGTAATGGGGTAATAACTCCAAACTACGAACGAGAAAAGAAAATTGTTAGCGGTATGACTGAATTTAAAGTTAAGTTTACAGGCGTATTTTCTCGAGGTACTAAAATTAATATGAAGTTATTAGAGCCGGGCTCTCGTCTTTTTACTCTTAATGCTACTGATACGTCTATTCCTAGTGGAAAAGATAAAATACCATATGGTATCTATTGCGAAGGTAAATCATGTAACGATAATTACCTTGTTAATACCAATGGAGAAATGGTTGTACCTGGTGGGAATAGTTATTTAAATGCTTTTGAAAGTAGTAGAGAAATATCTTTTACATTGGGTGTTGAGTATAAAAATATTCCGATGAATAAAGTTGCAACGAGTCAATATCGCGATAGCTTTACTATTATATTTGAAAATGAAATGTAGAGGATGTATGAATAAAATAAATATATTTATACTTGTCAATATTATTTCTATATCATTATTCGGTTGTGGTGGTGATAGTGATAGCTCATCAGTTTCGACAATTGCAGAAAAACCGATTATTAGAGATATTTTTGATAATATAGAGTATAAAAAAGATAAAATCTATCATCTAGATTTAGCTCATGCCGTTACTGATCCTATGGGCTATCAAGTATATTTAAAATCAATTAGCTCTTCATCTGATGATTGTTCTATAGTGTCATATGATAAAAATTTATTAACTGTTGAAGTAATGTCAAATGGAAAAGTGGCATGTAATTTCGATTATAAAGTTAGTAATCGGCCGAATAATCAAGATATTAGTTCAACATCTCAAGATGGTAACTATTATCTGTTAATTTCAGATTTATCTGATGAGATAGATTTATTTGCTATTAGCTTAACAACAAACGTAAATTCTCCTCCTATCTTAATAGATCTAAAAAAAGAGCTGGGTGAAAAATTCCCTATTGGTTATAAAATTCTTGACATTAGTTATAGTGGTACTGGTTTTATAGATGATTTGGATAAGGAATCATCGACTATGCTTTTTTCAAATTCCAATGCTGGTATGAATCGTATTTATTATTCGTTGACAAATGGGGAAAACGTTGTTCCTGGTTTTATTGACATAGCGGTATCTGATATTGGCATAGAACAACCAGAAGTTGATGATTTCATTTATGATGATGTGGTTTTGTTAGGTGAACCAAAAATTATTAGTATAAATGGACATTTTGATGATAAGGGGCAGAAACTTATGTTAACGAAAGTTTCTGCTTTTAATGCAGATGTATCGATTATCAACGAATATGAGTTTAAATTTATGTCAGATCGACCTGGAATTCATTATGTAACTTATTATGTTACCAATGAATTAGGCGGACTGTCCGTAGGAATCGTTCAAATAAATGTTGGTGGTGCTCCTTTTCAAGATATTAGCCTTGATATTGATGGTATAGATGTTACATTTATTGCGCCAAAAGAAATTAATTCTTTAACTGAACATGAAAAAAAACTAGTTATTGCTAAATATAAAGAAACAGGCGAATATGGACCTGCTGGTGTAATTATGCCAATGTTCAATACTGTTAATGCGCATCAAATATGTTCTGGACTTAGAGCTAGGATACCAACTGAAAGTGATCTTAAGAAACTATATGATAGCTTTGATAATAATTTATTTCAAAAATATCAATGGCCAATCACAAAAAAATATATAACTAGTGAAGGATTTCTTTTCGACTTTAAAACTGGTGAAGCGACGTATCAACCTGGGATTGGTTATCTTACATGTTTTAAATAAGAAATAAGGTAGTAAATTATGGCAAAAATAAAAGCTATAGTATTTTTTATAGTTTCTTTATTTCTACTTGGGTGTAATGGATCTAATAGTAACGAAGATTCTAAAAAAGATGAATTTTATTTTAGTGTTAAAAATAGTTTTCATCACATCGTTTTATCTACTGATAAAAGTAAGCATATAGATCTTTCTGAAAATATCAATATGCAAGGTAAAGGTTCAGTATCAATAAAGAAAGTCAACATTTTATCTGGTGCCTGTGCTGCACCGATTATTGAGGGCACATCATTAGTTATTACTGACAATAAATCAAATTTATGTAAAGTTAGCGTAGAATACTTATCTAACAATAACGTACAAAAATCCTCTGATGTTACATATATAATATCATCGGGAGAAAAAGGTGATATTTTACCTATTCTTAATTTAGATAAAACTTTAGAGCAGGCTAGTGATCCCTTCGTGATCGACCTGAAAGCATCCCTTGGTAGTGATTATCCATTTGAATATTATTTGGTTAATTCATTTGTTCTAGGTAATGGTCAGGTTGAATCAGATGTTACGAATAACACATTATCATTTTCTACTAATCAGGTAGGTTCGACTCGTATTTATTATTCTTTAGCGAGTGACAATCCAGATAATAAGCCAGTTTTTGGTTATATCAATGCTAATATCACTAGTGATAAAATTATTCCACCAAAAGCAAATAATATTACTTTTAATAGAGATGTTGTTGCAGGTGAAATTGTAACTGTCAATTTGAATGAACTAACTGCTATCAATGAGGGAACGGTTCCTCTTAGTGAAGTACAAGTAACTGACGTCTATATGTTAGATACTTATAATGCTGCATTGGTTGAGATTGAAAATCAAAATGATTTACGTAATGTTGAATTTACTTTTCAATCTCAATATCAAGGTAAATATTATGTTTCTTACTATATATCGGATCATTTAGGCAATAGCGATATAGGAATTGTTGAGATTAATGTAAAACCAGCATATGATCTTATTTTTTTACCTGAAGTCGGTATTTTTACAGCACCATTAACAGTCTACGATATACTCGATACTGGATATGAAATAACTGACGATGAACATAAACACACAGAAAATGGGAAAAATGGTCCTAGTGGATTAGAGATAGCATTATTTTCCCAAGTTGACGCTCAGAGATATTGCTCTGATATTGGTATGGTATTAGCAACTGCTCTCCAACTAGAGAAACTTGATAGCAGTGCTTTGGGAACAACTATTTTCAGTAAATATAATTGGCCTCAAAGTAATTTATTTTGGGGGTTTGAAAATAATGGAGCATATAATTTTAAGAAACACAAATGGGTAGATGAGGCTCCGGTCGATAATGGGTACTTTACATGTGTGCTACAATTAGATAATGAAGAAGTTACCATTCATTCTAAGGATAAGTTGTTTGTTGGGCAAAGTGATGATGCATATCTAACAACAAAACTTGTGACTGGAAAAGAAATTATTATTCCTGATGAATATGTTAAATATTCTGTGGAACATAAAGATATTTTGGATATAGATATTGATAAAGGTGATATTTCGGCTTTAGCATTCGGTACTACAAATATCACTGGCACGCTCATTGACTCATCAATTAGTGATTCAAAGAAAGTTGATGTTGTAGAATATCCTATAATTGAGATGAAGGTAAAAGCATATATTCAAGTAGGAGAAACTACGCCTGTTACTTTTGAAATATCTTATGACGGTGGTAAATCTTGGCAGTCGCTTCCTAAGGAAATTGTGGTTCAAAATATAACCATGGAGCCTGACAATCTTGCTACAATATCTGATGATGGTGTTAATAAATTTAACCTTACGGGAGATTATGTCGGTGATGTTGTTCTAACTGCTCATACAAATCATCCTGAAATAGATAAATATATCGATCCTAGAACGGTGATTATAACTAGTAGTGATGTTTGTCTACAATTTGGTTATTTTGATGATATTCATGGATATAAATATTGTATTGTTTATGATGTTGATAAATTTATGCGTATACCTGGTTTGGAAGAATTAATTGCCGATGATCGAGGGATCATTAATAATAATCCATATGTTTATCCTGAAAATCAAAATAAATTTTGTCGTCTAATTGGTGCTGATGAGTATTTAATACCTAAAAATTATGGTGTTTCTAGATTTATTGGAAATTGGATTCCTGGGTGGACAGATGAAAATGCATTGACCGCTCGACTTGTTAAAGAGCGTTACGAAAATCATGAAACCAAACCTGGAAGGCGAATGCAATGGCATGCTCATTGGAGCCTTAATATTAATAAGTCTTATTGGGAAGGATGGATAGATACTATGGTTAAGTCTGATATTGTTGCACCGACATGTCTTTATAAAGACCAACACATAAATCCATCTGCATCTGCAAAAAAACGGTTTATAAAATATAGTACGATGATAAGAAATGTTATTTTAGTTGATAATAAATAGGGGCTGTTGCCCCTTTTTTTGTACTGGAACTAATTGAAAAATGCTAATTATTAATAAGTATATATCACTACTTGTAGTATTTAAAAACTAATGCTTCATGCTATTTCAGTGTCTTCTTATAGGTAACAAAACTAATTAATCAAATGTAACTTTGAAGCTCGGCAAGATAGCTAAATGTGAATATAAATTTGAGTTTTAGTTTATCCATGCTTTTACTTATAGGTGAAATATCATCAGTTAAATCACCTTGACTTCATATTAGATGAGAGGATGCAAGTTTTTGCAATAAAATATAATTTATATGTTGTATTTTTTTGATTCACAAATTGCTTAAAAATTCTATTTAAGAATGCTACTTTTTTTGTTGATACGATTATTTTCGTAATATCTGCGATTGAATCCGAGCTGTTTTATAAGTGCTATCATTAACTAGATAGCATCAATTCATAATCTTAATAGAGATCAATTCGATGCGAACGGTAGCAAAATACTTTCGATAGTGCGAGTTATATTTATATGATCAGTGTTTATGCATAATCAAACGAGCTAATATTTGGTGGTTAAAACTGAGTAGAAAAGCAATGGAATAATAACAACACCTTAATTGATAAAGATAACGATATCACTGCAGCCCTAGGAAAGAAACTATTGGTATAATGACTAGTAAAACCAAGAGAGCAAAATCATTATAGAATAAGGTGGTGGCTACTAGCTTACGGTACGCAATCAAGGGTAACAGCGATAGAAATAGCGTCCTCAACTCAGTAAGTAAATATGACAGATAATTTTTCGGTATGGACCTATAGAGTTTCGTTACTACATCAGTTCCAAAGAGCTTAGTGCAGAGCAAGCCGTGATTGAGAGAATATATTGGGGATAAAATTAATGTATTGGCTATTTGATGAGGCATGAATGAAGAAGTCAGGTATAGAAATCACGGCATATTAGCTGATATGCAGAGCAAATCAAGTTAAGTATTGTCGTAAGTAAAAATGATGCATGACAAACACTATCTTACTAGAGGAAGTATTAAACGTATATAGTAAAGGCCTAGACTCTCCTGTGGTCGATCTGAAATGTTCTGCAGATAGATCAGAGATTTACTTATCTGTGTGTGTTTTGTTTTATACCTAGTGAGCATTGCTAAAGTTTAATATATGGTATATTTTATGATATAAAAATCATCCTTGACTTAAATGATCATTTAATTACTTATGTTAATGACTTGTAGTAATGAAATACATCTTTATTTGATAACAAATCAATTTTATCGAATTTAAAAATATATTTCACAATACCTTTTGATAATCTTGTTGATGACATAATATTCCCCCTAGTTTTTTAAATAATTTATAGCCACTGTCATCAAAAGTATAGATGATAACATCATCTACATTTAGCTTTAATATTAATTCATAAAGCTCTTTATATATCTGTTCAAAACTATTTTTGTTTTTAGCTAAAATCCCCATAAGTATAATTTCTTTTTTATCATTTAATTCTCTAGTGGTATAAATCAAGCATGATTCTAATTGATTATCTCTGTTTAATGATATGGTTTTTATATTTTCATTAATTATACTTTTTGCCAAAAGCTCTGTGCTGAGGTAATCTTTAAGAAATTTCTTAATGTTTAATTTTGAATCACTATTATTTATAGTAAAGATATGATCATTATGTATTAATATATCAGATATTATTGTGCTGCTGTTTTCAAATTTACATTTTAAATAATATTCTATTACTTGGTAATCATTATTAACATCGTGGTTGTAATTTTCGATAAAATCGTATAATTTATTTATATAGTTAAAGATTATAAATTGTTTTTTTAGAGGTGGAATCGTTTTTTCATTCTCCCATCGGCTTAACGTTACTGTATCGAGTTTACTTAATAACGGATGATAGTTCGCTAAGCGATCTACCATGTCTTGTTGAGTGAGATTATTCTCAATTCTAAATTTAAATAACAAATTATTAAACATATTAGCATTCCTTTTTAGTAATTAACTTGAATGCTTATTGTGATGCTTTATATTTATCTCTGACATAGCATAGTTGTAAATTTTATTTGTTTTTTTGCTATTTTAAATTTAATTTACTAACATTATATAATTATACGTAAAGGTTATTTTTCAGTGAAAATAATAATTTAGTTGAATATAAAATAAAGGAAAATATTAGTTTCTCAACTTAGATTTTAAAAATATTTTAGTTAAAGGTTAGCGGGCTAAATTTCTATGTAATTTGTCGCCACTAGAAGTTGTTTTTTGCTACATCCTGATGTATGTTATAAATATTTAAGGATGAACGTAGAGTTAGGTGCTAAATGAGTGATCTTTTCGCTAACATTATTACTGAATATCGCAAGAGTAATAGATTAACGCAGAGGGATTTGTTGAATTTTTTGTATCAGCAAAGTCCATCATTGGTTTCTCTAGATTTAGTAACATTGAGTCGTGGGAAAGAGCAAAAACGGTACCTTCAATGGAAAAGAGACTGCTTATTCTGTCAATAATCAATAAAATGGATGAATATTTTTTCGCTAGTTCTGGAAAATATGAAATTATTTCGAATAATTTAATTAATAAAGTACTAGATAAGCGTTATAGTAAAATAATTAGCTTTGCAGCAATGCTTAAGTTAAAAACTATACTAAATAGTAATGATTTTCAATTAAGATTTAATTCGTTTTCCGACGCACCAAAATCAATAGGCGATTTTTTTCTAATCGTAACCGTTATATAGGGGATATATGTAAAAAGATAAATGCACAAGTCGGTAGTTGGCATTATGAAGATAAAGTCATTGGTTTTTTTATACATGCACCTATTAAAAATGATATGTTTTCAATATTATCAGGTCATATTGATGATATGATAAACCAAGTAAAATTTGAACAATCATCCCCCTTAGGATGCGATGCTCTTTTCTTTTTTGATCAGGTTACTCTAACTCGTGAATTGTATGATTTATCAACGCTTAGGTTTTTTATATTGTTGATCACTAATCCTCAATATAAAAAGGTATATATTTGTATTCATGATCGGATGTATCTTAATCTCATGTTAAGACTCGGTGGTAAGGTTGTATGCACTTATCATACGGATGAAATGATCGATAATGGTTTTGAACATTCACATTTAGTCGTTTTTGATTCGCTCAAATTCATCTCAAACAAATCTGTTTTTGAATTCTTTGCAAATGTTTATAATAAGCTAAATAGGAATAATCCTGACTTACTAAAACAACTAAGAGAATCAAATGAAACCAGGAGCAACAGGTTTAAAGCGTATTGTTGACGCAGCGGGTTACTCTGCACAGGGGCTAAAGGCTGCATGGGAAAATGAAGCGGCATTTCGTCAAGAGATGGTGCTACTGCCAATACTAACCATTATCACTTTTTTTCTGCCAGTCAGTGTTGTAGAGCAAGTGCTAATGATAGGTACGCTGTTTATTGTGGTCATTACAGAGCTATTGAATTCTGCTATTGAAGCGGTAGTTGATCGAATTGGCTCGGAATATCACGAGTTAAGTGGTCGAGCAAAAGACATCGGTTCTGCTGCTGTATTTGTTGCAATGGGACTTGTCGTTGTAACTTGGGGTTTGATTTTAATTTTATAGATAAAAGAATATATAACAGTATTCTGATTAGAAGCAGAGCATATTAAGTGCTCTGCTTTTTTTGATTTTTAGAAACTAGATCTACTGTTTTCTTTCTTATGAATTAAGAGATTTAAACGAATATCTCCTAACAAATAACAATTCGATTTCTGCCCTGTTCTTTTGCTTGATATAGACATTTATCGGCATTTGAAATCAAAGTATGAATGTCTTGATCGCCGTGTGTAACGCCAATACTAACGGTGTACTCAATATCGTTGTTGAGAATCACGGTTGGGACAGTATTGAGTTCTTTTTGCAGAGCTTCTAAGCGTTGTAAAAAAATTGATTGAGAGTTACCAAATACAATGCAGAATTCTTCTCCCCCCAGACGAGCGACAAGAGAATCCGAGAAATAGGTTCTCAGTAGTTTTGCGAAGTTGATAAGGACCATATCACCAACATGATGGCCATACGTATCATTAACCAGTTTAAACTTATCAATATCAATAAGAGCAAGGCATTTGGGGCCTGATGTTTTCTTTGTCGCAGGATGATTGAAAAAGTAACGGCGGTTCCAAGATTGGGTGAGGTAGTCGGTATTTGCCATATTAAATAGCTTTCGTTCAGCATCAAGAATATTCAATGTAGAATGAAGACGGCAATAAAATTCTTCTTGGTTAAACGGCTTACTTAGAAAATCATTGGCTCCGGCTTTTAAAAACTTTGCTGTTAACGCGTGCTCATCACTGGCAGAAAGGCCAATCGCAGCCACTTCACTTGGGCTATGTGTTTTTCGAATTTCTTTGATTAAACTAACACCATCACGTTCGGGCATAGTGTAATCTGTAATAATCAGGCTGATGTCTTTTTCTTTACGAAAGATATCTAATGCTTGTTCTCCATTACACGCCTCTAATACATTCAAATATTGACGTTCAAGTAAGCTACGAACATATTTTCGAGAGGTGATAGAATCATCAACAACCAGTACTTTGTGCTGGCTATTATTTCCCAGTCGATTAAGGATCGGAATAATGGAGGCTATACAACTTGGGCTATCTTTAGGTACATAGTCGATAACGGTTTTGGCGAGAACTCTTTCTCGGGTCATTTCATCCATTAAAGCGGTAAGGACAATCACTTTGATCCCAACCGACAGGCAGACATCTATCACTTCACCGTCTTGACCATCAGGTAAGCAGTAATCGAGAATTGCACATAAGAAATCGAGGTCTTGATCTAAGATTTTTTCCGCATCAGCGATAGACTCTGCAAAAATTGGTGTGTAGCCTGCTTTACGTAATTCCACTTCTAGTACACGGCGAAAAGGACGGCTGTCTTCCACCACCAAGATTTTATGTTCCATTCATTTTAACCTAAAGACAGTTTCATCGACGATTATAGGGGCGCTATTATGAGGCATTTCTTTAAGGCATACAAATAAAGTTATTGTGAATAAACTTATTGATTATTTTATAATTAATTGAATTTTTCTTGATATGGATATGGTATTTAAATGCACGGAATTGCGTATTTTGATGTCTTTTTGCACGTGTTAGTGGTCTGGTCTTTAGCTGCTATTACGCCTGGAGCCAATGTTTTTTTGACGATTAATACCAGTTTGGTATCTGGAAAGGCAAATGGCTTGGCTTGCGCTTTTGGGGTTACTCTTGCCGTTGGCCTATGGGGATTGGCTGGTATTTCAGGGATTGTCATTATGCTATCCCTTTATCCCTGGTTATTTACTGTTATGAAGATTTTGGGTGGGACTTATCTTATTTATTTAGGGCTTAGTCGTTTTAAGACCGTACGCCGAGGGTATCAATTAGCGGGACAGGTAGAGGATAAACACTCATGGGGTGCCTCTGCTATTCGATCATTTACCACCAGTATATTGAATATTAAGACAGGATTGTTTGTGATCAGCTTATTTAGTCTTGCGATCCCTCGTGAGCATGATTACCGTATTGCTATCTTGGTTATAGCAACGATGATGTTGATTACGTTTGTTTGGCATTGCTTGTTAGCGCTTGTTTTTTCCCATTCAAGGGCTCAGAAAACCTATTTTCGGCTACAGCGTTATATTGATGCTTTAACAGGTGGATTGTTTACTCTTTTAGGTCTTAAATTAATCACCAGTTAAAGTAAAAGCCCGACAAAGAATGATCGTTAGAATCTATTTTTATCGGGCTTACAAGTTTATCTCAATTTATAGCTGATATTCGTTTACCAAGTGTACTTAATACCCATGCGGTAGCGAGTTTGGCGGTTATCAGTATAGCGGCTTTGGCTCACATTACCGACTTCAATAAATGGACGCCAAGACGTATCATCTTTTGTTTTGTAGGTGTACATCAAACGGAAATTATGTAAATAGTTAATATCATCATTATCAAACTGAGGTAGGGCGTTACTTTCCATCTCTTTCCAAATTTGGAATTCATACTGGAAGTCCCAGTTTTGAGTGTTGTAGCCTAGCCACGCATCAAATTCTTGAATTTTTGAATGATAGCTATCACCACTTGGACCTGTCATTGAATAGTCCCACAGTTTCCACTTATAACGGCCTTGAACACGAATGTTGTTATCGAACTTATAGTTTAAACGAACATAAGGTACATAGACTAAGCCATCTGGAACAAAATCAAGAGACATACCGACAAGGCCAACGGTATTTGGATTTAGACGCTTATAATAAAATGCGGAGAACTCAGAACCATTCATAGACATTGAGTCGAACATTTTGTCTTTTTCGTCGTTGTTATAACGAGCATCAAGCTCGAAACCAACACCTTTTCCTGTGTCTAAAAATGCTTTAATACGGTCACTGTGTTTATTGGCACCATCAACATACTGGTGGCGATATTCAATAGTGGTTTTGTAATCATTGGCAAGAGCTTGGCCGCCTGCAGTTACAAGAGTTGATGCAATAACAACTTTGGTTAATGTGTTCATGGATTGTCCCTAATATTTATAGTTAAGTTTTTATCAACCACATATCTTTTCTAATTCAGCAGATTAGTGGCAGAGATAGTTGATTTATCGATAACTGCTAGGTGTATGCTTTTGCACTATTTGCTGGAACCTCGGTTGGTCGCCAAGGATCACCTGTATGTTCAAGCCAAGGTAGTAGCTCTTGTTGCACTAGTTTCTCAACGATTGCTTGGTGATCCGCTGCGATATTTTTCATTTGATACGGATCGGCTTGGTTATCATGCAGAGTAACCGTGAGAGGTTTTCCGATCTTACGGTCAATCACTAAAGTATAATGATCGGTTCGTACGCCACGACGACCGTAAGATTGACCACCATAAGGCATGAAAGTATAAAATTGAGAGGTTGGGGTTTTATCGCCTTTCATACCTTGTAAAGTTCGAGCAAAGTTGGTTCCTTCAACTGTATCTGGAATCAACTGCTCCATCCCCATTAAACCAAATAAGGTTGGATAGATATCTGGGGCAGAGAAGAGTAAATCGTTTTGTTGTGGTTGCAGTTTTCCAGGCCAACGGAAAATCATCGGAATGCGCATAGCTTCTTCATAATGAACGTTTTTGGTTGGTTGACCGTTTGAGCCCATACAACATCCATGATCGGAGAAGAACACAACCAAGGTATCATTAGCTAAATTAAGGCGATCTAATTCATCAACAATACGACCAAATTGTTCATCAACCCCATTGACCATCGCCATGTATTCTTTGAAATAGTTAGGACCGTAACCCTCTAAATACTCTTTATCCCATTGTACGTTTGGACGTGTATTTAAACTCTTCGAACTTTGGCCTTTAAAACGGTCAAGGTATTTTTGTGGCACCTGATCGTAAGGGGAGTGTGGTGGGTTCATCGAAACTACGAGTGTAAATGGTTTCTCCGCATCACGATATTTTCCATTTTCGTTTCGTAAATAATTAATAGCAACATCAGCCTCATGCTCAGGACTCCATTGATTTATATGAAGCGGCTGATCACGTGGAGTGTCATTAGTCCAGTAAATTGGATTTAGATGTAAGTCATAAGTACCGTAGGAATACCAGAAATCAAAGCCATGGCGACGATCTGGTGCAGTCCAATCATTCCAATAGCGACCTTCCATAGGATTATTATAGCTAGGAACAAATGGGGTCTCTGGGGCATCGAGATGCCATTTACCGATATATCCCATGCTGTACCCTTGTTCTTTAAGGATATCAGACCAGGTCACTGTATTTTTCTTAAGTTCGATTCCAAAGTCTTTACCACCAAAGAAACCAGGGGTTCCCGTATGGCTATTACCTTGAATACCATTACGGTAAGGGTACTGCCCTGTCATTAACATACCGCGAAAAGGGGTACATAAAGGAAAGTTTGAAACCGCTTGGCGTAGTACAACGCTTTGTTTGGCAAACTTATCAAGATTTGGCGTTAAGCTATTATCTTGTTTCATAAAGCCTAGAGCTTGCGCTCGAAACTCATCAGGAAAAATGATCAATAGATTGGGTTTCTTTTGAACACTTTCGTTTGCATGTTTTTGTTCGGAAGCAGATACCGCATGAGGCGTTAAACCTGCTGAAACTAGCGCACTAGAGGCCGCCATTCCTTTTAACAGTCCACGTCGAGTAATAGACATACCATCAACTCCTAGTTGAAGTTATTTATAATAAAACAATAAAAGTAAATAAAAGTCTTTTGTGTTGCGATTTGTTGCGGATCGTAAGGTATCGACAGTTTTTGTGCTGTGTTTATGATCACAAAAAGCAAAATGAAAGAATAAGAAGGTTTTCGAAAGTTGACTTTCTTACTGTTTTTCGTTCAAAAAATGGCGAATTGCTCGAAAAAACTCGAATATTGTTTGTGGTTCCTATTTTCGAGATATATTATTGATTCGTAATACGTAATATAGCGCAAGCAAATTCGAAGATTAACGAAAGTTTGTGAAAGAGATCATAAGTTTTATTTTTACGTATTGTTTGGGTGTTTTTTAGGTGTAATCTACAAACGAAATCATTCGAAAGTAATTTCATTTGATTTCAATAGGAGACAACAGAAGTGAAAAGTGCTGTTGAAAGACGCATGGAAATTGTCAACGTTGTGAACCGTGATGGTAAAGCACGCGTTGAAGACCTTGCGTCACAGTTTAATGTCTCAAGCGTCACCATTCGTAGTGATCTGAGTTTTCTCGAAAAAAATGGTTATGTTGTTCGCTCTCATGGCGCAGCTATTCCTAACTCAGGTGTGATTGCAGAATTAACCGTACATGAAAAGCGTCGTCAAAATGCGGGAATTAAAACCGCGATTGGACAGGCTGCGGCGAAACTGATTCACAATGGTGACACCGTTATTCTAGATTCGGGGACAACAACACGAGAGATCGCTTCGAACTTAAAAACAGTTGAAGACGTTGTTGTCATGACCAATGGTCTGGATGTAGCAATGGAGTTAGCGTCAGCCCCTGGTGTTGAAGTGTTAATGTCAGGTGGTGTGCTTAGAAAGAACGCACTCTCTTTTTCTGGCTCTCAAGCTGAAACCGGCCTGAAAAACTATCGTTTCGATAAAGTTTTTTTAGGAGTAGATGGTTTTGATTTACGAGCAGGTATCACTACACACAATGAGCAGGAAGCCAGTCTTAACCGCTTAATGTGTGAAATTTCTGAACGCGTGATTGCGGTTGTGGACTCAACTAAGTTTGGGAAACGTAGCTGCCATATGATTCGCGAGTTTGGTCATATTGATACGGTAGTAACCGATTCTGATATTCCAGAAGACTATTTACAAGGTCTTCGAGATATGAAAGTTGACGTTATTATTGTCGAAAAAGAGAACTGATTAACTGACTCCATAGCGGCATCCTAGGTGTTGTTTGTGGAGTTAGTTAATGAACACCCTTCAAGAAATTGTTCAATCTCATAAAGCAGGCGCAAAAAATGGTATTTATTCCGTCTGCTCTGCCCATCCTTTGGTAATTGAAGCTTCATTACTTCAAGCCTTAGATGATAACTCTGCATTATTAATTGAAGCGACATCCAATCAAGTGGATCAATTCGGTGGTTATACCGGTATGACTCCCTGTGATTTTCGTGATTTCGTTTTAGATAAAGCTGAGCAATATCAATTCCCTACTGAAAAATTAATTTTAGGTGGTGATCATTTAGGCCCTAATCGTTGGCAAGATCTCCCAGCTTCTGAAGCGATGAGTAAAGCCGATGATTTGATCGCTGCTTATGTTGCCGCTGGATTTAAAAAAATTCATTTAGATTGCAGTATGTCTTGCGCTGGTGATCCTGTTCCGTTAAGCGATGAAATTGTAGCTGAACGCGCCGCTCGCCTTGCAAGAATTGCTGAGCAAACTGCGGTCGCAACATTCGGTTCAAGTGATGTCGTTTATGTGATTGGTACCGAAGTTCCTGTTCCTGGGGGCGCGGCAGAAGAGCTTGATGAATTGGAAGTTACTTCAGCACAAGCGGCGACAAAAACAATTGAATGTCATCGAAGTGCTTTTGCAGCTTTAGGCCTTAATTGTTGGGAGCGAGTGATTGGTCTTGTGGTTCAACCTGGCGTGGAATTTGACCATACAGGTGTTATTGATTATCAACCAGAAAAAGCCATTGGGTTAAGTCAAGTTGTTGATCAATATCCTCAAATGGTGTTTGAAGCTCATTCTACTGATTATCAAACCGATAAAGCTTATTGCCAACTTGTTGCCGATCATTTTGCCATTTTAAAGGTTGGTCCTGCTTTAACTTTTGCAATGCGTGAAGCGTTATTTAATTTAGCGGCCATTGAAGATGAGTTAGTCGCGTCGGCTCACAGCTCCCATTTTAAACAGCGCATTGAAAATCAAATGCGTGAGCATCCTCAATATTGGCAAAAGTATTATCACGGTAATGAGTCGCAGCAGCGTTTTTCTCGTTGCTATAGTTTTAGTGACCGTATCCGTTATTACTGGCCTGATGAAACAATTTTACAGGCTCAAGCCACTCTTTTTTCAAACTTGTCTCGTTATAGCATTCCTTTGCCGTTATTGAGCCAATATCTTCCTGAGCAATTTCACCATGTCCGAGAGGGGCTGATCTCAGCCGAACCTAAGGCGTTGGTTATCGATAAGATCCGTCAAGTTTTGCGTAGTTACAGTAAAGCTTGTCATCCAAATATTTAATGAGGTCAGCATGAATTCATATTTAGGTTATACCGAGCAAGAGTTAAACCGTTTGAAAGGTTACTGGACAGCAAAAGAAATTACACAGCAACCTGAATGTTGGTTACAAACACTGCAAATTGTTCAGGAATGTCGTCCTGCAATTAAAGCATTTATGGATAAAGTGTTTGCTCATCAAAACATTCGTATTGTGTTAACTGGAGCGGGTACATCTGCCTTTGCCGGTAAATCTCTTGCGCCAACACTAACGGAACAGTTGAGTTGTCGTGTTGAAGCTATTGCTACAACTGATATCGTTTCCAATCCAAAACAATATTTTGCAGAAGATATTCCAACTCTTTTAATTTCTTTCGCTCGTTCAGGAAATAGTCCAGAAAGTGTGGCTGCTGTTGAGTTGGCAAATCAATGCTTATCTCAGTGTTATCATCTAGTTCTTACCTGTAATAACGAAGGTGAATTATATAAAAACAGCATAAATAACGAAAATGCATTGCCACTATTAATGCCAGAGCAAACGAATGATAAATCTTTTGCGATGACCTCAAGTTTTTCATCTATGATGCTAGCCTGTCTTTCGGTTATGTTGTATGGAAACGATTACACGAAAGGTTTCGAAAGTGTTTGTCGAGATTCTGTGCAGTCGCTCAAAGATTTCGATTCGGAAATACGTAATACTATAAACCATGAAGTCGATAGGGTGATCTATCTAGGAAGTGGCGGTTTACAAGGGCTTGCTCAGGAGTCATCGCTAAAATTATTAGAGTTAACGGCTGGAAAAGTGGTCGCTTGTTATGATTCTCCACTGGGCTTTCGTCATGGACCGAAATCTATCGTAAACGAAAAAACCTTAGTTGTTGTTTTCGTTTCTAATGATGAATACACCCGAAAGTACGATCTCGACCTATTAAATGAATTGCGTCGTGACAATATTGCATTTGATGTCATCGCGATTGCAGCTCAACCAGACCCTCGCATCGAAAGCGGAACCCATTTTTATGTAGATAAGATGGCTGGCGCTACTGATGCAGAGTTGTTATTTCCTTACATGCTATTTGCTCAGAGTTACGCATTCCATTGCTCTCTAGCGCTTGGCAATACACCTGATAATCCGTGTCCTACTGGTGAAGTTAACCGTGTAGTACAAGGAGTAGTAATTCACGATTTATCTGGCAATTTAAAATAACTATTAGAGGTAGAACTCATGACGGCACCAAATATCGTATGGACTCGCATTGATGAACGTCTATTACACGGCCAAATTCGTATTACTTGGGGTAAGCATTCTGAAGCTAACCTTATTTTAGTCGCGAATGATGACGCTGCTGACGGCCCTAATGCTGCATTTATGCAAGCGGGGATGAAAGCATCTGCTGGCGGTGAATATGCGGTACGCTTTTTCTCTATCCAAAAAACTATTGATGTAATTCATAAAGCATCACCGCAACAGAAGATTTTTATTCTGTGCAATAACCCAACAGATGTTGCTCGTTTGGTTGAAGGTGGAGTGCCAATTACTCACTGTAATGTAGGCAATATGCATTTCCATGAAGGTAAGCGCCAAATTGCAAAAACAGTTTCGGTTGATGAAAAAGATATTGATGCATTTGAACGTATGGTTGCTCGCGGTGTGACTTGTACTGTGCAAAATACACCAGACCAAAATCCAGTACCTGTTCTTGAACTTGCGAAGACGGTGGCATAAGCCGTCTCTACCCTACATACACAAGGATTGAATTATGTTTTTTGAAGCTGCACTTGTGGCGGTGTGGGCATTCTTCTGCGGTATCGATAAGTACGATGTTGCGCTGAATATTCACCGTCCATTGATTACAGGACCTGTGGTTGGTTTGATCATGGGTGATTTACAAATAGGTTTGATTGCTGGTGCAACACTTGAGCTAGCTTGGCTTGGTTTGGTGCCTAATGCCGGTGCTCAGCCACCAGATGTAACCATGGGTACTATCGCAGCAGTAGCATTTGCGGTAATGACGGGACAGTCTCCTGCGGTTGCGATGGGGGTTGGTATGCCTATCGCCGTTATGATGCAAATGTTGGTGATCGGCTTCTTTGCTATGACAGCATTTACAATGGGTAAAGCTGACCGTTTTGCTGAGCAAGGTGATTCTGATGGTATCGATCGCTTATTGATTACCACTATTTCATTGCGTGCTGTGTTATACGCTGTGATTGCCTTTATTACCGTTTACTTTGGTGAGCATGCGGCAACTTGGATTGATGAAAATGCACCAAAAGCGTTACTTGAAGGCTTAGGTATCGGCGCGAAGATGGTTCCTGCAATCGGTTTTGCCATGTTGCTAAAAATCATGTGGTCAAAAGAAGTGGCAGGTGTGTTCTTCATCGGTTTTGTAATGACTACTTACCTAAAACTTCCAATTATGGCAGTGGCAATTTTGGGCGCATCAGCCGCAGCACTGTACTTCTTCTTTAGTGGCAATGGAAACAGCAATAAGCAAGCAGAGGAATTTGAAGATGGCATCTGATATCACAGCAGGCACTCTAGCCGATAAAAATACCAAAACTCACGTAAATCTAGTCGATGATGTCGATGCGTACGAAGATACTACACCACGTAAAGTGATCACGAAAAAAGATCTTTGGATCTGTGCTATTCGCGGCCTATTTATGGAAGGTAACTTTAACTTTGAACGTATGCAGGCTGGTGGTTTTGCTTACTCTATCGTTCCGGCGTTAAAGAAAATTCACGGTGATAATAAGCGTGATTTTGCAAAGTCTCTTAAGAACCATCTTCAGTTTTTTAATGCAAGTCCAAAGCTGTTTACTTTCTTGCTTGGTACGGCCATTGCGATGGAAGAGAACAAAGAGAAGCCATCAACTGTTAACGTAATGAAAGTTGCGGGTATGGGACCAACGGGTGGTATCGGTGATGCTATCGACCATATGACGCTAATGCCATTAACACTTGCTTTGGGTGCTTCTATTGCGATGGAAGGCTCAATTGCTGGCCCGTTTGTGTTCTTCTTCTTATATCAAATTGTTCATTTTGCTGTTTATTTCGGTTTGATGTTCATGGGCTATAAAGCGGGTACCGCAGCCATGGTTAACATGAGCGAAGCCACGGAGAAGTTAGCAAAAGCTGCCAATATTATGGGTATCTTTGTTATCGGTGCGCTCTCGGCCACCTTTATTAAGGTGCAGACAACAGCCTCCATTGAATTGGGGGGCAAGGTGGTAGAACTACAAAGTGCTCTGTTTGACAAGATCATGCCAAACCTTTTACCACTGGCGCTTGTGTTCTTTATGTTCAAGATGGTGAAAGGAACAGGGTTCTGGGCTAAGCCTCCTGTACTTATCTTCTCAACACTTGCTGCAGGTGTTGTCGGTCACCTACTCGGTATTTTATAAGCTCTCATCAAGTTAGGGAGTACTTGCTCCCTAACTTTCTGCAATACAAGGATTGAAATCATGATTGGAATCGTCGTATCTGGCCATATTCATTTTGCTTCTGGCGTTGCTTCTGCTGTGCGTGCTATCGCTGGAGAGCAAGAGCAAATGTGTTATGTCGACTTTGTAGAAACCATGTCAACCGATGAGTTAGAACTTGCCTTAAGACAAGCGGCTCAAGCAGTAGATTCTGGTGATGGTGTGCTGTTTTTAACGGATATCCCTGGAGGCTCTCCT
Source organism: Photobacterium damselae subsp. damselae (assembly GCF_038086725.1). Taxonomy (NCBI): domain Bacteria; kingdom Pseudomonadati; phylum Pseudomonadota; class Gammaproteobacteria; order Vibrionales; family Vibrionaceae; genus Photobacterium; species Photobacterium damselae. Next base: position 942,423 of record NZ_CP146971.1, on the reverse strand, counting down.
GCTAATCGCGCTCTAGCTATATTGATGGATACACCTAATGTTGAGCTTATTGGTGGAGCTAACTTACCGATGATTGCGAATGCTGCGTTTGAACGTGATGGCGTTGAGCTGAAAGAGTTAGTTGAAATATTGCTAGAAATTGGCGGCTCTTGTATGCAAGACATGCGTAAGCAACTTGAAATGATGATGGCTCCAGAGCCTGAAGTTGAATGTGAAGATGGTTTGTAATATGCGTTTTGCTCTTCATCCCCAACGAATTTTTACAGCAACAGGTATTGAAACCGATCGTTATGTGATTGTTGCTGGCGGTGAGATTGAACAGATCACCGTAGAGCGTCCAGTCGATTGTGATGTGATAGAGCTTGATAATCAGACCTTACTGCCAGGATTGATTGATATTCATATTCACGGACGAGCAGGCTCTGATGTAATGGATGCAACAGAAGCGGCTTTGCAATCCATTAGTGATGCGCTACCTCAAACAGGGGTTGTTGCATGGGTTGGAACAACGGTAACTGCACCTTGGCAAGATATTTTAGCCGCGTTAGAACAAGTTCGAGATTTTACCGCAGGTTCTCATTCTGGGGCACAGTTGCTTGGTAGCTTTTTAGAAGGGCCATATTTTACAGAAGCGTATCGAGGCTCTCATCCAACAACCTATTTAAAAGCACCAACTATTGCTGAGTTAACCGAACTGCAGCAAGTTGCGGGTCAATCTTTGCTTCGTGTTGCCCTTGCTCCTGAATATGACGGCGCGATGTCTGCCATTGATTGGTTAACCGAACGAGGCATCAAAACTTCTGTTGCGCATACTAGTGCTAACTTTGAGCAAGTAACACAAGCTTATCACGCCGGTGCTGACTGCGGTGTTCATCTGTTTAATGGCATGTTGGGATTGCACCATCGTGAACCGGGTTGCTGTGGTGCGGTGTTATATCACGACATGTTAGCAGAACTGATTGCAGACGGTATTCATGTTCATCCTGTGATGATGCAATTAGCCTATCGGATGAAAGGGTACCAAAAGCTGGCGTTAATAACCGATTGTATGCGTGCTGGTGGATTAAGTGATGGTGAATACTTACTTGGTGCACAAATGATTCAAGTCACACAAGGTGAAGCGCGCACTCAAGATGGGTCACTTGCAGGCAGTACGTGCAGTTTAGATCAAGCACTGCGTAATATGATCTTTAGCATTGGTGTCAATGAGTGGGAAGCGGTTCAAATGGCCAGTCTTGTCCCTGCTCAATATATCAATAAAGCGTCGGAATTAGGTTCGATTGCAGTGGGTAAACGTGCTTCATTTGCAGTTGTAGATAGTGATTTTGTTATTCAAAGTACCATGATTGATGGTCAATGGGCATTTAAGCGTAATGCTTACTAATGTGCCTGAAAAACGTATTTTAGAGGTTAAACATGGAAATTCGTCAACCAATACATAGTGCACATGCAAAGCAACTTGATACTGCTGGTTTGCGTGAACAATTTTTGATTGAAAATCTGTTTCAAGCAGGTCAGATCAATTTAACCTACAGCCATATTGACCGTATTATTGTGGGCGCTGCGGTACCAACAGAGACTGCTATTGCCTTCGAAGGTGGTAAAGAGATCGGGGTGGATTTCTTTCTACAGCGTCGTGAGTTGGGCGTAATCAATATTGGTGAGCCAGGTTTAGTGGTTGTTGATGGCCAAACTTATGAAATTGGTGCACGAGAAGCCATTTATGTCGGAATGGGCGCACAAGATATTCGTTTTGAAAGTGTGAGTGCAGAACAACCTGCGCGCTTTTACTTGAACTGTGCCCCAGCTCATCACGCTTATCCAACTCGTAAAATTACCCGTGAAGATGCTGCTCCTGAAACCTTAGGTAATCAAGAGAACTGTAACGTTCGCACCATCTACAAATATCTTCATCCAGCAGTACTTCCAACTTGTCAACTGCTAATGGGAATGACGGAACTTGCCCCTGGTAGTTTATGGAATACGATGCCGTGTCATACCCATGAACGCCGTATGGAAGTGTACCTCTATTTTGATATGAACCAAGATAATGTGGTGTTCCACTATATGGGTGAACCACAAGAGACTCGTCACTTAGTTGTGCGCAATGAACAAGCCGTTATCAGTCCTAGTTGGTCAATTCACTCAGGTGTAGGTACTGCTGCTTATACCTTTATCTGGGGCATGGTTGGTGAAAACCAAACGTTCCACGACATGGACCACGTAGCGATGAGCGATCTGAAATAAGTTCAGCTTCGCCACTCTTCTTTTTTATTAACTCATTTTTAGATAGCCAAGTCATTACGGTGACTTGGACGGGCTTGGCTATCTTTATTAAGGACAAAATATGAATAATCTATTTGATTTAACAGGAAAAGTTGCCATCGTTACTGGGTGTAATACGGGTTTAGGTCAAGGTATGGCTTTAGGACTTGCAAAAGCGGGGGCAGATATTGTTGGTGTAGGTCATCAAGCCGCACCGGAAACCCAACAGCAAGTAGAAGCAATGGGGCGTAAATTTCATTACATTACCGCCAATCTAATGGCCCAAGATCATTTAGAGCAAATTGTCGCTGAAGCCGTTGAAATCATGGGACATGTGGATGTACTGGTTAATAACGCAGGCATTATCCGTCGCCAAGATATTTTAGAGTTTTCTGAGCAAGATTGGGATGATGTGATCAACATTAACCAAAAAACCCTATTTTTCCTTTCTCAAGCGGTGGCTAAGCAGTTTGTTAAGCAAGGTAACGGTGGCAAGATCATCAATATTGCTTCTATGCTCTCTTATCAAGGTGGTATTCGAGTGCCATCTTATACTGCAAGTAAATCGGCTGTCATGGGTCTGACTCGAGCTCTTGCTACAGAGCTTGCTGAGCATAATATCAATGTGAATGCAATTGCTCCTGGATATATGGCAACCGATAACACTGCAGCTCTTCGTGCTGATGAAGCTCGTAATGCCGCTATTTTAGAGCGTATTCCAGCTAACCGTTGGGGCTTGCCGTCTGATCTTGAAGGTCCTGCTGTCTTTCTAGCTTCTAGCGCCAGTGATTATGTGAATGGTTACACAATTGCCGTTGATGGTGGTTGGTTAGCCCGCTAATTTAAGGAGAATGTGTCATGGAAGCAAAAGCAAATATTCTCACTGCAATGAAGCGAGTTTACCAATATCAAGCGCAAAATCAGACTCGCAGTGTGGTACGCCGTAGTGGTAAAACTCGTTTTATTAAAGACACCGACTGGGAGCGCGGCGTTTTTTGGTCATGTGTAGCCGCAGCTTGGCAGGCAACTGACGATAATGACTATTTAGATGGGGTGATGAACTACACCTTACATACTGGTTTTCGACCAGGCCCTAATGGTCGTTTTGCCGATGATCATATTTGCTGTCAAGCCTATTTAGATGTTTATCCACTGATTAATAAAGAAGAAGCGCTTGAGCCGACCATTAAAGCTCTAGATCTTATGGTGAATGAGCCACAACCTGGTCGTCAAGATTGGTGGTGGTGCGACTCTTTATTTATGGCTCCTCCAAGTTTTGCCGCTCTGTCGCAAGCAACAGGTGACAGTAAATATTTAACATATATGAATACAGCATTTTGGGATGCGGTTGAGCATTTAAAAGATCCTGAAACGGGTCTGTTCTACCGTGACCATCGCTATATCCCTGATGGTAATGGCAGTGAATTGCGTGAAGCCAATGGAGAAAAAGTATTCTGGAGTCGTGGAATTGGTTGGGTATTAGCGGCAGTTCCTCGTTTAATGGCTCGTATGCCAGAAGACTTTGCGGATAAACCACGTTATTTAACCTTATTTACCGAGCTTGCAGCAGAAGTCATTAAGTATCAACAAGAAGATGGTTTCTGGCGTACCAGCTTATTGGATCCACAAAACTATCCAGCAAAAGAGAGTAGCGCAACGGCCCTATTTTGTTACGGTTTAGCATGGGGAGTTCGTACTGGCTTGTTAGATGAAGCGACTTACTTACCTGTTGTCGAAAAAGCGTGGGCAGCATTGGGTGAGTGTATTCATGATAATGGCATGATTGGTTGGGTTCAGCTACCTGCATTTAATCCGCGTGATGTGCAGTTTGAACACAATATCGATTATGGTGCTGGTGCGTTCTTATTAGCCGGTACCGAAGTGCTCCATCTTGCAAAATAAATAGATATGAATAGCTGGCTTCGGTCAGCTATTTTTTTGCTTTACGTTTTTCATATAAGGACATAACAATGAAATTGGCTCTACTAACGACCCTGGTTACTGCGACCTTATTTTCTGCAGCAACATACGCATCTGATAATAATAAAACCTATAGCGTGAACTTTACCGATAAAGCGCCAGTTATTGATGGGCAGCTTGATACTAATATTTGGGATAAGGCAGAAAACTTAACAGATTTCACTTTCCCTTGGCGTAAAGTGGCACCACCGAAAACTGAATTTAAAGCATTATGGGATCAAGATGCGCTGTATTTTATTTATACAGTCACAGATAAAAATGTCGCAATAGGAACAGATCCTGAGCGTGCCATTTTAGACTCGGATCGTGTTGAGATCTTCTTAGCCAAAGATACCGCGTTATCACACTATTACACGATGGAAATTGATCCGAAAGGGCGTGTTTTTAGTGCAAAAGCGAGCTTTGATATGAAAACCCAAAAGCGAGCATCTTTAGATAGTCAGTGGCGCTGGCCTGGACTTGAAACAAAAGCAGTATTGACTGATATGGGCTACCAAGTTGAGGGTAAGTTACCGCTGGCTACGCTATCACAACTTGAATTGTGGCAAGATAAATCTCAAAGTGAACTACTATGTGCATTAATGCGCGCTGAGTTTACTCAACAAGATGGCCAATTAGATATGGGATGGATGACATGGGTGGATCCTAAGACACCAAAACCAAATTTCCATAACCCACAGACATTTGGTTCTTGTAAGTTAGTGAAGTAATCCACCTCTTACTATTAAAATGAATATAAAATGTCAGAATAGTTGCTACTCTGACATTTATTCGAGCTCATCAAGATATTGTTTTAATCCCTCTCGATTAATAATAATTAATTCTCCATTTTTTTGCTTGGTTACAAGCCCTTGTTCAATTAACGTTTTTAAGGCACGACGATAAACTCTACTTGATGTGCCAAAACGCTCGGCTTCTTGATCGATTCGATTAAAACGGCCTAGCATTTGAGTATTATCTTTATGGTGCAGAAGATCATACGCAATATTGTAGGTTATAGGATGGAGTAGGCGATTAGTATAAATATCGAGGGAGTCTTGGTAATCAACCGCTAAAGCTGTCGCAAAAAAGAGAGTATATTGCGGCTGTTCAATGAGCAATTGTTCTACTTTTCTTGCATCCAATACATCTATTTCTAGTGTTTCTCCTGCAATAACAGACCATTGGCAAAGTGTTTTTGTAAATAACTCCATTTCCCCAAAAATTTGATAGCTGCATTCCAATTCACCGAGTTGGAAACGTCGACCATTTATAGCGCTAATATGCATGGATACTCGACCAGCAGGGACAATGAAAAGTTGGTTAACTGTCTGACCTTGCTCTAATATTGCATCATTTTGCTGTAATCGTTGAGTTCCTATTAAACAAGAATACATCGCTTGACGAAACTCTAAATAGTGGCTTTGTAGGTAAGGAGAAAAACGGGTTGTGATATATGGTGTAAGCTGCATGATGATTATTCGATACTATTTTTAGTATTTTCAGCCAAGATACCGCGTTTGATTACGAATGGGTAGCCCCATAAAAGTGAAATCGGCCAGTTGATGAGACTGACCGATAAAGGGGTGATACTCGAATTATTGCTCAATAAGATGAAAGACAGAGAGTGCTGTTTTGGCTGCTAAATGTTCTCCTTGCATCATAGTGTCTGCTTCATCAACATAAGCAGTCACACCCTCAGTTACATCTTGTTGATAGAGTACAACATTATTAAGGATTGAAGCCGTTTTCAGCTGGCGAAGACGACCAATAGTCAAAAGAGCTGAAGTTTCCATATCGGCTCCTAACACCCCTTTTTTATGCCAGTATTGACAAATTTGTTGTTCTGCATCGGTGTAAAAGCTGTCATGTGAACGAATAATTCCGCTATGGTACTTGGCTTGCTGCTGATGTAGATATTGACCAATCAGATAGTTTAGCTGTTGATCAGCTACTGCTGGATACTCAGTTTCTACATATGCTTTTGAACCGCCTTCGCTTCGAACTGCACCTTCTGCAACGATCAATTCACCTAATCCGATATCTGGTTGTAGTGCGCCAGCTGAACCGACACGAATAATATATTGTGCGCCACACTGTCTAAGTTCTTCAAGAGCAATTAATAGTGAAGGCGCACCAATACCAGTACTGCATAGTGTAATTGGCGTTTGCTTAAAAAAACCATTGATAAGTCGGTACTCTCTATTTTCCGCGATCACTTGCCAGTCAGTAAGGAGCTGCTCTGCAATTCGATTGACTCGATTGGGCTCACCACAAACCACAATATATTTGGCAATTTGACCTGGCTCAATTAATAAGTGGGGTTGTTTGCTCATGCGATTGCCTTTTGAGTGTTAGGTTTATTTTTCTTTGCAATCTCAATCCAACAGCGGGCACCATTCGCTGCGACAAAGAGTAAAATGGCGTATTCAATCGAAAGCGCATACACACCTTGAGCAGCATATAAGCCAATGCTGATGATGTTAATAATTACCCAAAGAATCCAGTTTTCAACATATTTACGAGTCATCAATATTTGAGCCACAATAGACAGTACCGTCATACTTGCATCCCAAAAAGGAAAAGCGTCAGGCTGCAAACTTGGTGCAGCTAGATTGGCTCCAAATAGATTAAGAACATCGACTGAAATATTGGCTAAAGCAAAGAATACCGGATCGATATATACAGTTAAGAGTCCAATTGCAATAATGCTTATAGCTGTTGTAAGTACTAACTTTTCTTTACTTAACCAGCGAACTTCTAGGGTCTCTCCATTCTCACTGCTAGGTTGGGTCCACGCATACCAACCATAGATGTTGGCGCAAAAGAAGAAGACTTGCAGTAAGAGCAGTCCATACAATTGGATTTGGAAAAAGATAATACCAAATAAGGTAACGTTGATTAGGCCAAATAAGAAGTTAATTGTTTTCTCTTTACTGGCAAACCAGATACACAGTAAACCAAAGATGGTGCCAATGGCTTCAATCCATGACATTGCATAACCATCCCCTATGGGAAAATTAACTAATGTATTATTAATATCGAACCAAGCAAGAAAATCCATTTGGTATTCCTTTTATCGTGATTATTGGATTAATTCGTATTGTAAAAGGCATATAACGTCAAGGGGAGGACATATGTCCTATTCAAAGAGAGGCAGATCATAGTTTGGGGAATAATGGATATAAACCAAAAGCAACCTGCCAACTATTATCCAACATTGCATTGAAAGTGGCAGATTGCGTACAAATTAATTCAACTTAATTTGACTCGGTGTTATTTCTATTCAAATCAGTAAACGTCGTAATATTTTCTTTAGACTCAAGCCATGCTCGGTTCGCATCACCTGCAATAATGGCCTCAACAATACCATTATGACTGATACCACTTTGTGAGAGATCATAATCATGGTGAGTTAGCTTAATATAACTCTTTAGCTGATTTGAAATTTGTTCATATATCTTAATGAATTTATTGCTTTTACTGATTTCAACGACCTTACGATGAAGCTCAAAATCCTTTTCACATACCTCAATAATATCTAATGAATCATTGAGACAGAATTGGCAGAACTCCTGATAGATACGGCTTAATTCTTGTTTATCTTCTTCTGTTGCTCGCTCCGCAGCCATAACCGCGGCTTGTGATTCAATAGCAACTCGTAAATTATACAGTTCCCATAAATCATCTTGCGATAGGGTAAAGACATGCCAGCCTACATAAGGTTTCTGAACCACTAACCCTTCATGTGACAATGAGTTTAATGCCATGCGAACCGTACTGCGTGACAGCTCAAGATCTTTTGATAGCGTACTTTCGACAATCTTTTCGCCCATCGCTAACTGACCAGAAACGATCATATTTCTAATAAATTCAGTCGCTTGCTCTTCTAAACTCTGCTTATTTATCTTCATTTCCCTGACTCGCTTTAGTGCAAGTTTTTAAGTTGTTGAAAAATATAACACAAACTTGTGAAGCTTGTCATATTTTGTATTCTGTAGATCTGTATACTGCCGATTGTCGGACAATAGACAATTAACTAGTAACGATAAACCGAGAATATAACAATGAAAGCAATAAAACTTTCTCCTGCCGATAATGTGGCAACACTGCTTGGCGACGTGGCAAAAAATGAGTGGGTGGAAATTATTTCCGCTGATAATGAAGTTATTGCTGAGATTAAAGCTCTGCAAAAAATCCCCTTCGGTAACAAGATTGCGTTGTGTGATATCGCTCATGCAGAACATATCAATAAGTGCGGTCATTCGATCGGTAAGTCAATTATTGAAATTCCATTAGGACAGCTTGTTCATGTGCAAAATGTTCGTAGTGAACGTTTAGATATTCCGGAATCCATTATCGAAGAAATCATTAAACAAATGGGGATTGAGCAATAATGACTATGACTTTCAAAGGCTTTCCGCGTCCAAACGGTACATTTGGTATTCGTAATAATGTCATGATTGTTGCTATTGACGAGTGTTGTGAGGGCATCGCTCGTAATATCAGTAAAGAGATAGATGACTCTGTTGTAGTTACAAATCACTACACCTGTATGTATGGCGGTAACGAAGAAATGATCGATACCATTATTCATACAGCAACCAATCCCAATATTGCAGGCGTATTAGTAATTGCAATGGGATGCGGCTCAATTGATCCAGAAATGGTCGCAGAGCCTGTACGTAGAGAAGGGCTTCCTGTTCATACGTTAACCGTGATTAAAAATAAGGGCACGATCGAAACAATTAAAGATGGCCTTGTGTTAGCTAAAGAGTTAAAAGCTTATGCTGATAGCGTTGAACGTATAGATGCCCCAATTTCTGCTTTGCGCATCGGTATTAAATGTGGCGGTTCAGATACATCAAGTGGTTTGGCATCTAATCCATCTGTGGGTGCTGCATCCGATAAATTAGTGGATATGGGCGCAACAACAATGGCGGGTGAGTTATTAGAACTGCTAGGTTGTGAAGAGATCTTAAAAGCGCGTTCGGTAACATCAGAGGTTGGTCATAAAATTGAGCGCCTTATTGCTGAAGATCTTAAGCGTTGGCATGTTATTGAAGGCACCGAAACTATGTCTATTGGTAACAGCGTTGGCGGGTTAACCACGATCGATGAAAAATCACAAGGCGCAATGCATAAAACAGGTACTCAACCGATTCAAGATTGCCTTCGCATTAATCATATTCATCGTGAAAAACCAACAAAACCAGGATTTTATCTAACGGAAACAACAATGCTATGTGGTGGTGCTGCTATGCATTTTGCATCTTTAGGTTGTCAGTTAATTCTGTGGACTGCAGGCGCTGCTGGTTTTAATAACTCCATTGTGCCAGTGATTCGAGTTTCTGGTAATAGTGCTTTGATCACCGCTGATATGGATATCAATGCTTGCGGAATTATGGATGCAACAGACACCATTGATAATGTATCTAATAAAATCATTGATAAAGTTTTTGCTGTTGCTGATGGTTTGCCAACTAATTTAGAAGGGATCGGTTTTGCCTATGCCTCTTTATATCAAAAAGATCAGCGTTTAGAACATGTTATCGGTATCTGTCCTCAATAATCCTATTCCTTTAAAAAGGGGTAAGATGCCCCTAACGTGAGACTACAAAAATGAGTAAAACAGCTCCAAATAAATCATTAGGTCTGACTCTTGCGCTTGTTTGTGCCGCTTTGTGGGGAGCATCGTTCCCTTTAGGTGGAGTATTGGCTGGTAAACTTGATCCTGTTGTTTTAGCTATTGCTCGCTATGCAATTGCCACTTTATGTTTTGTGGCCGTATTTATTTTTTCGAAAAAGCACACTTTAAAGAAAATTCAAAGTAAGAAAGATGCCATTTTGTTGATGGCGGCTGGGATTTCCGCCCAAGCAGTCTTCTTCTATTTTACAATTCTCGCGTATGAATATACTTCATCGGGAGAGATCGGTGTGATAAATGGTATGGCTCCATTTTTAACAATGGCTGCTGTATTTGTTATCGATAAAATTAAACCATCAGCACCAAAAGTATTTGCGGTTGTTTTATCTTTAGTGGGGGCGGCTGTTATCGCTTATGACCCATCTAATAAGATTCAAGGTCTAAATTTGGGTCATTTATTTGCTCTCTGTGGTGTTTTAGGTTTTGTTACTTATAACTATATCTTGGGTAAATTTGGCTCAGATTTAAACTCTCGTTACGATCTGTATTCGAGCAGCTTCTACCAGTTTGCTTCAGCAACAGTAGCCCTGTTTATTTTGGCTATTGTCACTGGTGCAGATTTCAGTTCTGCTGCTGTGTTAGTGGAAAACGGTAAGAATTTAGGCAGTATTTTAGCATTAGGTTTGTTGTGTTCTGGTTTTGCTTACGCACTATGGGAGTTAGCAACACTAAAAACTCAAGATGCGGTTATTACAACAATGGCACTAAACGTATTACCTTTATTTGCAATGATTGTTGCCTACTTCTTATTGGGAGAAGTGATGACGCTGCAGAAATTAGCAGGTGTAGTTACAGTTGTGATTGCTCTATGTATTTATACGGTTGGTGACAAATTTAAGAAGAAGCCAACAGTTCATCAAGCAACAGTTTAATTTCTCCATCTTATAAGCTGCTAGCTTAAAAACTGGCAGCTTTTTTTATTAAATCTTATCTAAATTAAATTCTGATTGTCATCGATAGGGATATAAAATGCAGTTCAATGAAATAAAAATTACCGATATCGAAACTATTCATGTCCGTATTCCAGCCTTTGATGCTGAATGTGAATGGGGAGAAGATGCTGTTATTGTTAAGGTCCATACAAATGCAGGTATTGTTGGGGTTGGTGAGGCTGACTCATCACCGTTAGTCGTAAAAGCTGCAATTGAAGCGCCTCAAACTAACTTTTATTGCAATGGACTTAAGCGTTCTTTAATTGGAGAAAACCCATTAGAAATTGAACGCTTATGGAACAAAATGTACTACGAATCTAATTATTTAGGTCGTCGTGGCGCTGGTATTCACGCCATATCAGCTATCGATATTGCGCTATGGGATATTGCAGCCCAGTTTTATCAAGTGCCATTGCATATTCTACTTGGTGGTAAATACCGTGAAAAAATTCGTTGTTATGGTACGTTTATTCCTGCAGACAAACCTGAAGATAATATTGCAATTGTCGAGCAGTTGTTGGCTCAAGGTTTTTCTTCTATTAAGTTTGGCGGAGGTATTTTAGGTGATCATCCAGATACCGATTATGCGATCATAAAAACCGTTTGCGACACCGCTCGTCGGATTAATCCTGATTGTGAAGTGCAAATTGATCTCGCTTCAAAATGGCGCACATGTGGTCATTCAGCAGATATGGCTAAGCGTTTAGAAACATTTAATTTAAATTGGATTGAAGAGCCAGTTTTGGCTGATTGCCTTGAAAGTTATAATAAATTGTCTCGTTTAACATCACAGAAAATTGCAGGTGGTGAATCGTTAACAACGCGCTACGAGTTTGCTGAATTTTTAGAAAAGTCGGGTGCTGATATCGTACAACCTGATATTACTCGATGTGGTGGTATTACTGAAATGCTCAAAATCTACGATATGGCTCAGATGAAAGGTGTACAATTAATTCCTCATGGTTTTAGTACCGGGATTTTACTTGCGGCCTCAGTTCATTTTCTTGCTTCTCGTGAATATGGTACTTTAATGGAGTATTCACAAAGCACCAGTCCTCTGTTTACCTCATTAGTAAAAAATCAATTGCAATTTAACGATGGGTTTGTTGCTGTACCAAATACCGTAGGATTAGGCGTTGAACTTGATGAAGCATTAATTGCGAAATATCGAGTTGATTAATTTGTATAGATAAGGGGTCTAATGGCCTCTTTTCGATTTATATTCGTAGACATTTTCGAATGTGATTCTCTAGCAGAATATCTTGATGAGAACCCAATAAAGATCATAATACAAGATGATAATGTGATTGCGGCTAATATTTGGCAACAGCAGAAAGTTGAGCTTACTCGCCATATATCTGCGATAGGTAAGATGGCGATACTTGTGCAAAAAGAAGAGGGCACTAAACGTATCTCGGTAAGTGACCCATTACAAAATCAAACTACAGTAGAGCTAGAATTTAAAAAGCCTATCAAGATTAGGTCAGACCCAGATCAAAGACTGCAAATAAGTGGACAGAAGATCCTTACGATAGATGTAACTAATTTAAAAGGGAATAGTTACCAATTCATCGCTAAGTAGTCGGTGTGTTATGGAGCGAAATGAATCTTTCGCTCCTTTTTATAATGCGTAGATAAAAGATAGAAGCCCTAAAATTACAAGTAATAGTCCTGATACTAAATCGTTATATCTGCCTAGAAGTCGACCGATTATGTGATTACCCAGATGATTACCTAAGTAGATGAGTAGAATACTGGTTATGAAGGTCAGGACAGTAATTAAGGTAATATTTAAACGAGAAACACTGCCTAAAATCCCAACACCAATATTATTGATAGAGAGCAATATTCCCAGAATAATAGCGCCTTTAATCCCTAATTCTTTGGTATCGTTTTTTTGAGTCTTTTTTTTATTTGAGAAGCTATTTCCAATAGACCATATTCCAAGTCCAATAAAAATGATTGAGCCGATATCCGAAGATTCTTGATGTGATATGAGGTGCGTTAACCATTGACCTAAAATCATAGAAAGATAAGTAACAACGGCGGTAATAGTGGCAATAATGGTATTAGATAGTAAAGATATTTGTTTATGTTTAACTCCATAAGAGAAACCAATAACAAAGTTATCTAAATTAGATGATAAGCTAAAAAGTAAAGCAAGTAGAAAGGTCATAATATAAAGCCTAAAAATTGCTTTATAGATTTTTTATCAATAAGTTACGAGTGGTTTTATTGCAGGATTATATTTCATTTATTGAAGATAGCCAGCAAGCAACTGGCTATCTTAGTATCACAATTAAAGATGTATTATTTTGCGATTAAACCGAACTGTAGCACTTCAGCATCCGTTGTTGTCGTTGTGACTTTGGTATTTTCACCATCGATACTGGTTTGTACCTTGTCTGATGGGCCGGTTAGTTGCCAATGCCCTTTTACGGTAAAAATACTCGTGACAGGTTGTGATAAATCATAACGCCATGGTCTGCTGTAGATACTCACTTCAACTTGATCGCCATTTTCATCAATTTGATCTGGGTCTTGTCCTTTGTAAAAAGCAAAGTCAGGATTAACGATACTTAAAGCCAATTCATTTCCTTGCTGATTAGGCTTGGCGATAATTTGCATTGGTGTTTCTGCCGATACAACGTGAGTATTACTGGTAACTTGAGCAGGAGCAAAGAATGCATAGGCTTCGATCCCATCTTTTTCAACGGCATGAAGATTAATATCTTGCTGTAATACGTGATATTTTGGTTTTATCGCTTCAGTACCATCTATAGTAATCGCGTATTCATAACCTCGATTTTTTGCTTGAATGCCATGCTCGATCACAGCAGAAGCAAAATTACCTGCTGTGACTTTACCGTCATCCTCATCATTGGAGGTTTGAGTTTGATAGCTAATGTTAAGTGGTTGCTCATTGGTTGCTGAAATAAAATAGTAGTTATGAGCAGGATCTTGCAGAGTAATTTCTCCAGATAAAGAGTCAGCATAGCCAAGATTGCTAATAGGAGTACCATTCACTTCGATTGGTTTTAGCGATGAAACCGAGTGTTGGAATAAGGTTGTTTCTACAGGATATTGGGGATCATCACTGTTGATATTAGATCCTAGGGCAATCACATTATTATCAAAAATGAAGTAGGATTTATTGGCAGTAAAACCTTGTTGTTGATATTTCTTATGCCCTTGTAGTTTCATTGCAAACATTGCCATGTGATCGTCAAGGCGATTTGCTCCCGAATAAGCTTCAGTGGAGAGCAACATTTCTTCAATACCGGCTCCTGGTAATTGGTTTAATACGGCTTTCAGTTTGTCGTTAGGTAAATGAATCGTTGTGGTACCTGGATAGCGATTCCAGTCCCAACCATCGTGACTAAATGCACGCAGAGAATAATCGGCAGGAGTAATTTCTAACTGACCATATTGGAGATAACGGCCGTATAGATTATTTGCCGCATAGGTTTCATTTCCGACTAAATAACGGCTAAATCCTCTTGCTGTGGCGAGCCAAGACTTTTGTGTATCACTGTGACTTGAGCCTCGAACTACAGCCATTGAGGCATAATTCATTGCCCAGCTGCCGACAGGCTCATTTTCAGCTTTAATTCCTTCAAATTCAGTTTTATTTGTCAGGTTAGCAAATGCAGCTGCAAGCTCTGGATCAATTAGATGAGTTTGATCGGGGGAGCCAGCTAAAGCCAACCACTTAAATGGGGTTGCAGTAATCTTTTGTTTACCATCAGGATGGCGTCCACTCAACACAATTGGGGTATTGGTCTCTTTGGTGTAGATACGCATCTTAAGTAAGGCATCTTTAATTCTACTATGAGCTTGTTGTGTGATCTGATAAGGGCTGTTACTGAGTCCGAAAACGGCTCCGGCTAAGCCACTGAAAGCATCTTTGCCATATGCAGGGTAATGCTGAGAGTGGTGAAATATACTGCCGTCAGGCTTAAACCCACCACCAAGTCCATCTGATGCGAGTAGTGTTTTACTCAACCACGTTTGTAGTTGTTGAAGCATGTCGTGACGTTCGGACGAGTTAGGAAGTAAGAGAAAGCTTTTTATCATCCATTGCAGCTGAGTATTTAAAATATCAACATTTGAAGCTGTAATATCTTGGTCTGTTTCATAAATTCGACCTGTGGCATTAAACCACATCATAGATTGTTGAGCTGATTGTAATAGGTGATGTTGTGCCAACAATTGTCGAGCAATAAATAAGGCATCGAAATATTCGCGAGTCTGGTAGCCAACATGAGTAATAACTTGCAAACCGGATCCACCTTGCCATCCTTGATCAAATGAATAAGAGACTGCATTGATAAATGCTTTTTCTAAAGCGGCTCGATTGGTATTGGAAAGAGATTCACTGCGAAGGAGTTTGGCGCTTTCTAACAATATTTTACCAAGGTCTCGAATATTAGCGGTATCGGTTACCATGGCCAAAGTAGCATCATCTAAAATGCCTGTTTTTAGATAATTTTGACGTTTAGGATGGTCGAGCGGTTTCCCTTGCCAGCTACCATCTGTATTTTGAGTTAATGCAAATTTTTGATAGCTTGCGAGATTTTTATCGATTTGCTGCTGGGTAATGGTTGTTTGTGGGTTAACAGCAAGATATTGATCAAATTGCTGATACAAGTTGGCAGTATCGCCAGATGTATCATCAAATGGGACAGTAAAATCAAATGTTGCATGATGTTCTTTTAACATCTCGTCATACATCATCAACGCTGTCCAGTTTTTACTCGCCATATCAACAACGGTTGGATTTACAAAAGGCTGTTGATAATCAGCGGTTGGCCAACGGTTATCTACAGGCACTGACATCATCATTTGGTCAAAGTAAATCGTTCCACTTGCTTGCGGTGCAATAATACGGAGTCGATTCATATTGGCGTTAGCTTGTCCTTGCATGTCTCTATATGGCACGGCAATTCCTCGCCAACCTTTGAAGTTTAATTGGTAATGGAATTTGGCTTGAGTGGAGTCATCCGTTCCAAATTCAAAAAGCAAACTATCATCAATTGGCTTTTCGTTGTAAATCCATGCAGTGAATGTTTGAGGGGTAATTGCATTTTCTTTTTCAGGGCTATATCCAATGGCTTGATGAAAAGTCAGCATAGTTGTTGGGTCAAACTGCCAACGCAGAGATTGAGCGCCGTCTTTATAGTGTCGATTGGTTACAGCTAATGACTGAGCTGATGTTGTTGTAATTGCTTGTGGTACATCTTGTTCAAAGAAGTACATGTAGCCACCAGGCTCTAGTTGTGCTCCTTTTCCATCTACATTTGGAGAGTTTTGAATACTTTCGTTATTACATCCAGCCAGCGCTAAAGAAAGACTGATTGTTAAGATTGAAGGGAGAAGGGGATGTTTCATTGTCGTTTAACCTTTTGTTATATTATTTGAGTGCGAAAGGTTAATGAAAGATTGTTGATTAAAAAATGATCCAGATCGAATTGTTTAGCTCATATTTGCTTTCGGTTTATTTTGTTTTTGGTGATTGAAGCAAGATCACAAAAGAAAATGGCGTTTAATCTTTCATTTGTTTTTGTTCTTGTGATCTTAATCTCTTTGTTGTTTCGTTTGTTTTCGTATTATGTGCCGGTCTTAATAACGAAATATGCAAGGAATGAGCATGGCAACAGCACGCTTTCACATGATGGCAAAACCAACGAGCTATCGCTGTAATTTAAAATGTGAATACTGCTTCTATCTTGAAAAAGAGGAGATATTAGGAGATTCACAGTCATCTGAATGCGTTAGTGCGACATCAAAGCAACCAGATGTAATGCCTGATCCTGTGCTAAAGCGTTACGTTCGAGATTACATTGCTTCTCAAGATGCAGATCAAATAGATTTTTCATGGCAAGGAGGGGAGCCAACACTCGCTGGCTTGGATTTCTATCGCCAAGTGGTGAAGTATCAACGTCAGTATGCAAATGGTAAAACCATCACCAACAGTTTTCAAACTAACGCGGTTGCTATCAATAAACAATGGGCGCAATTTTTTGCTGAACATCAATTTCTGATTGGTGTATCTATTGATGGTACCCCCGATATTCATGATAAATACCGCATATCTGTTAATGGTAAACCAACTTTCGAACGTGTGAAACGTGCTATTGAATTGCTGCTTGAATACCAAGTAGAGTTTAATGTTCTTACTGTGATTAATGATCAGAATTGGGATAAAGGTGCGCAAACCTACCAGTTCTTAAAATCACTAGGGGCTCGCCACCTGCAATTTATTCCAATTGTTGAAGTGGAAGGTTCAGCAACGACCTCGACTCGTCATTACGCTCCAGAAAAAAATAATAACGTCACGCATTTTTCTGTTCCTGCTCATGGCTATGGTCAGTTTATGACTGAAGTGTTTGAAGAGTGGTTAAAAGAAGATGTTGGCACCGTATATGTGCGTATGTTCGATAGCATTTTAGCTACTTGGCTTGGTTATCCCGCCTCTGTTTGTGTTCAATCCAAAAACTGTGGTCAAGCTATGGTAATTGAAGCAAATGGTGATGTGTATTCTTGCGATCACTATGTTTATCCAGCGAAC
Source organism: Photobacterium damselae subsp. damselae (assembly GCF_038086725.1). Classification (NCBI taxonomy): domain Bacteria; kingdom Pseudomonadati; phylum Pseudomonadota; class Gammaproteobacteria; order Vibrionales; family Vibrionaceae; genus Photobacterium; species Photobacterium damselae. Next base: position 924,989 of record NZ_CP146971.1, on the reverse strand, counting down.
CGATTAGGCAATGTTGCTGAACTGTCGTTAACTAAAATGGCAACGAGCAAACAGCAACAACGCTTTGGTAATGCTAAATCGACCAAATTAACAGATCAATGCCAATCTTGCGAAGTACACGGCTTGTGTTATGGCGGGTGTCCTAAGCCTCGCATTGTTCATCAAGAAGGGCAAAAACATAAACAAAACTATTTGTGCCCGTCATATCAAAAAATTTTCCGTCATACCGCGCCTGCCATGCATTTAATGAGTCAAGCCATTCGTCAAGGGGGCACGGCCGCCGACGCCTTACCTATGATTGCTCATGCTCGCGGTCAACATGCTTTTGCGTAATACCCATTAGGCAATAAATAAAAACGATATTAGTACAACTATGAATAACGATTGAGACAAGGAGTTAACAATGAATCTGTCCTCGACTAAGAAGACAGTGGTTGCCAGTTTAGTTGCCGCAGCATGTGTTGCAGCACCGGTTACCACCTATGCGGCAAAACAAGCTGAACAACCAAATGTATTATTGGTGATCATGGATGACCTAGGTACGGGCCAGCTCGATTTTGCTTTAGACAGCTTAGATAAAACAGAATTAGCAAAACGCCCAGTACCGGCTCGTTATCAAGGCGATCTGGATAAAATGATTGATGCGGCACATCGAGCAATGCCTAATGTGGCTAAATTGGCACAAAATGGCGTTAAGATGACCAATGCATTTGTGGCTCATCCTGTGTGTGGTCCATCTCGTGCTGGTATCTTTACAGGCCGTTATCCAACCAGTTTTGGTACTTACAGTAATGACGATGCGTTGCAAGGTGTGCCTCTTGATATCAAATTACTGCCTGCATTATTCCAAGAAAATGGTTACCGTACCGCCAATATTGGTAAGTGGCACAATGCGAAGATCGCAAGTAAAGATAAAGTAGCAGAAGATGCCCGTACCCGCGATTACCACGATATTCAGATTCCGGTGATCGGTAAAGGATTTGGTCCTGAAGAGCGTGGATTTGATTATTCATACAGTTTCTATGCTTCTGGTGCTGCGTTATGGAATTCCCCTGCGATTTATCAAAATGGCAAGAACATTCCAGCGCCTGGTTATCTAACTCATAATCTCACCAATGAAGCGCTTAAATTTATTGAAGATAGTGGCGATAAACCATTTTTCATTAACTTAGCTTATAGTGTGCCACACATTCCACTAGAGCAAGCATCACCTGCTAAGTACATGGATCGTTTTAATACAGGAAATGTAGAAGCCGATAAATATTTTGCGGCAATTAACGCAGCCGATGAAGGTCTTGGTCAGATCATGGCACTGTTGAAGCAAAAAGGTGAGCTTGATAATACGCTGATTTTCTTCCTATCTGATAATGGTGCTGTTCATGAGTCACCAATGCCAATGAACGGTATGGACAGAGGCTTTAAAGGCCAAATGTATAATGGTGGAGTGCGTGTACCATTTGTCGCTGCTTGGCCAAATCACATTCCTGCTGGTGGAAAGAGTGATACGCTAATCTCGGCTCTTGATATCTTACCAACCGCATTAAAGGCCGCTGGTATCTCGATTCCTCAAGATATGAAGGTTGACGGTCAAGATATTATGCCTGTCCTTGCAGGTAAAGCTGAGCAGTCACCACACAAATATATTTACTGGGCAGGTCCTGGCGCTAAGCATTACAGTGAAGAAAATGATCCATTTTGGTATGGCTATTGGAAATGGATTACATACGAAAGCGATACTATTCCATCTAACCCTAATTTAGAAAAGCTCTCTAAAGGCTCATGGGCAATTCGAGATCAAGATTGGGCTCTGTATTTTTATGATGATGGTTCTAATAAAGTGAAATTATTTAACGATAAATTAGATCCTTCTGAATCTAAAGACTTAGCTCAGAAATACCCAGAAAAAGTAGTTGAAATGAAAAATGCTTTTTATGACTGGATCAAAGATAAGCCAAAGCCTGTGGCATGGGGTCAAGACCGCTATCATGTTCTTACTGAGTCGGCAAAACCAGCACCTAAATTAGCCCAAAACTGATAATCCTATTTTTAAGATTGTAAGCCACGTATGAAGTGACCGCAAATAGTGAACATTTCAGCTACGTGGCTTTATTTATTTTCATTTACGAATTATCAAATCGATTTTTTTATTATATGAATTAACGAGTTGCTTTGATAATACCAATCAGTTCCTTGGTTGGTTTAAACGTCATGATAGGGAAGAAAAATGACAACGAAAACACCTCAGACGCCAACCTCAGCCCCAAAAGCTGAGACTAAATCACATATTGATTCGATTAAGCATATTACTGCAACAGAACGACCAATAGTTCCATATGAGCACCCAGATGCAAAGATGTATTGGCACCTGTTCAAGCAGCGTTTAGTTCGGTTAAAAGTGAAAAAGCCACGTTACGCAAAGCATGACCACCATATTCAGCAGCTTTTCCAGCAAGAACAAGATCTACGCGTATTATGCGACAGTTTAAGCCAATATGTGACCGAAGCGTTTTGTCATTACAGTGTATGGGACCACTCACACGCTTATTACCCTGGCCGTCCTAGTCAGCAAAGTGCTCGTACCGATGCTGTAGAAGGGGTAAGTCGTGTGTTACCAACTCTTGCCGCTTGGCTTCATTTTAGCAATCAAACTCAGATGACAACTTTAGATGGTCAATCGGTTGATATTGCATCGTTGCTATCTCAAGCTTTTTTAGCGGGCACAAATCCAACCCATCCAGGTTATTGGGGGACGTTACATAACTGCGATCAACGTATTTGTGAATCAGCTGATTTGGCTTTGGCTTTATGGTTATCAAAAGAGTGGGTATGGCAACACTATAGTACGTCTGAGCAGCAGCAGATAGTACAGTGGTTTAAGCAGGTTAATTCGTTAATTACAGTTGATAATAATTGGCATTTATTTCCATTAACGGTACAGGTGGTTTTAAAAGCTTTAACGGGCGAAGATCTGGTTGATCATGATAAGTATGAGCGGATCAAAGTCTTTTACGTTGGAGATGGCTGGTTCCGTGATGGCGCAAAAGGTAATTATGATTACTACAATGCTTGGGGGTTCCATTACTCTTTATATTGGCTAGATCAGATAGACCCAAGCTTTGACCCCGATTTTATTCGCCAATCATTAAGTGATTTTGTTGCTGGATACCGCTATTTCTTTACGCCGCAAGGACTGCCTTTTTTTGGTCGCAGTGCGTGTTACCGTTTAGCTGCAGCTGCCCCGTTATTAATGGCGATTGATCAAAATAGTTCTGCTCTTTCTGTGGGAGAGGCGAAACGAGCATTTAGGCTTAACCTAACGTATTTTGTGGGTAATGGCGCGATGCAATACGGTGCACCAACACAAGGTTTGTTCCAAGATGACGGCCGTTTGGTCGATAATTACAGTGGGCCTGCAAGCAGCTTTTGGTCTTTACGGGCTCTAAATATTGCTCTATTTATGGGGAATCGTTGTGATTTATGGCACGCGAAAGAAACCCCATTGATGATAGAACAACAAGGATATGATTTTGATATTCCTGCCATTCAAGCCAATATTAAAGGAGTTTTCGAAACGAAAGAGATTGTAGTGACATTCCAACATGAATATACCGAGCAGCAAACTCCTCTTTCTCGCCGCTTAGAATCACAATCATATCTCAATAAAGCTCTTGAATTAGTCTTGGGGCGAGCCGAACGACCAAAAAATAATTTATTACGCAAAGGGATCACCAGCTATAGTTCGAAAATGTCCCATTTCTTTTAAATTTTAAAGATTGTCTTATTAATAGCCGAAGCTCATAACTATCAAGATAGGCGTTTCGGCTTTATTCACTGTGTTTTTATTCCTCTTTTTTGTTTATTCATCGGTATAACCAATAATTTATTGTGAAAGCGCATCAGTCGAAATTATTCGAAAGTACTTTTCTTTTTCTTTTCTTGTTTATTTTCGATTTGAAAGTGTATCTGTGATCAAGATCTTTTTATTTATCTTTGTTTTCGAATAGTATCTTTATCGAAAGTTAACGAAGGATTTGAGGTTTTCTATGTTTTTGGTTTCATCTCGCGAAATGCTGCACAAGGCGCAAATGGGTGGCTATGCTGTTCCTGCGTTCAATATTCATAATTTAGAGACAGTGCAGGTAGTGGTAGAGACTGCTGCCGAGATGCGCTCTCCTGTGATCTTAGCGGGTACGCCTGGCACTTTTACTTATGCTGGGACTGATTATCTTGTTGGAATTTGTAAGGAAGCGGCGAAGCGTTATGAAATGCCTATTGCGCTTCATCTTGACCACCATGAATCTTTTACTGATATTCGCCAAAAAGTGGAAGCTGGCATTAAGTCAGCCATGATTGATGGGTCTCACCACAGTTTTGAAGAAAATATAGCGCTAACTCGTCAAGTTGTTGAATTTTGTCACCGTTGGGACTGTTCAGTTGAAGCTGAATTAGGCCGCCTTGGTGGTCAAGAAGATGATTTGATTGTTGATGCGAAAGACGCTTTGTATACCGATCCTGATGCAGCAGTGGAGTTCATCCGTTCAACTGGGATTGATTCTCTCGCAATTGCAATTGGTACGGCTCACGGCATGTATAAAGAAGAGCCGCGTTTAGACTTTGACCGCTTAGGCATTATCCGCAGTAAAACTGACACTCCGTTGGTTCTGCATGGTGCATCTGGTGTGCCTGATGCTGATGTTCGACGTTGCATTGATTTAGGTATCACCAAAGTTAATGTCGCGACAGAACTTAAAATTGCGTTTTCTGATGCGGTAAAACAATACTTTATTGAAAATCCTAATGCGAATGATCCTCGTCATTACATCATCCCTGGCAAAAATGCGATGAAGCAAGTTGTTATGGATAAAATCCGAGTTTGTGGTAGCGAAGGTCGATTATAAATTTTTGAGTATCTCTCCCCCCTAATTGGTTCTAAACCAAAGGTACTCATATTAATTGATGCTCTTTTGAGCCCGTTATTAGCTATGTTTGGCGTCTCCCATAACGGTTAAACATAGCTTTTTTATTTTCGTATTGGAGAGATTGATGGAACAACTCCCGTCATTATCTAAAAAAATCGCCATCATTGGTGAGTGCATGATTGAGCTCAGTGGCCAACCCTTTGCACAACAAGAGCAAAATTTTGGTGGTGATACGTTAAATACGGCGATTTATTTATCTCGTTTATTACCGCGTTTGGCTCCTGCTTATATTACCGCTTTAGGTCTTGATAACTATAGCCATTACATGGTTGATGCATGGCAAAAAGAAGGCATTAATTGCGATTATGTATTGCGAGAAACTCGTAAATTGCCGGGTATGTATGCCATCGAAATTGATCCTAATGGCGAAAGAAGTTTTCACTATTGGCGTAATGACTCTGCTGCTCGTCAAATGTGTGATCATCCTCAGTTTCGTACCGCTATCGACTACATGAAAAGCTGCGATCTTGTTTATTTATCTGGGATTTCTTTAGCTATTTTACCTGATCACGGCAAGATTAAATTATTAGAAGCTTTAGCAGAAATTCGTTCTTGCGGCGTTAAAATCGCTATCGACTCTAATTATCGTCCTCGTTTATGGCGCAGCAGAATGAATGCTAAAGAGTGGATGATGCAGCTTTATAGTTTGGCTGATCTGGCTTTAGTAACCGCAGAAGATGAAGATCTACTGCATGGTTCGGTCAATAGTTTACCTTCAGTCATTGCCAAACGTCTACAAGGGCAAGGTGTCGAGCAAGTTGTCGTTAAAATGGGTAAAGAGGGCGCTCAATGGTTTGAGCTAGGTCAGTCTGGTGTTGTTGCTGGTAACCAAGTTGATAACGTTATTGATACCACGGCTGCCGGTGATTCGTTTAATGCTGCTTATTTAGCTTCGTGGGCCTTGGGCATGTCAATGAGCGAAAGCTGCCATTGGGGTAATCAGCTAGCAGCGCAAGTAATTCAGCATAAAGGGGCTGTTATTCCAACAGCTTACACTCGTTATTTAACAGAATTGATGGACGTTAATTATGATGACTAAAGAATGGCTAATGAAGTTACGTGACTTAAAAGTGATGCCTGTAATTCAGATTGATAATGCAGATGATGCAGTACCATTAGCTAAAGTCCTTATTGATAATGGTCTCCCTGCTGCTGAAATTACGTTTAGAACAGCCGCAGCAGCGGAGTCAATTCGTCGTATTCGTGCTGAGTTTCCTGATATTGTTCTTTGTGCCGGAACGGTGTTAACCAAGGAACAAGCTGATGAAGCTACTGCTGCAGGGGCCGACTTTGTTATTAGTCCTGGGTTTAATCCAACTACAGTAAAATACTGCATTGAAAATAATATTAAGATGATCCCTGGCGTTAATAACCCAAGCCTTGTTGAACAGGCTCTTGAGTTGGGTGTTACAGCCTTAAAATTTTTCCCTGCAGAAGCATCTGGCGGTATTAATATGCTGAAATCATTAACTGGGCCATACAGTCAGATTCAGTTAATGCCTACAGGTGGAGTGAATCCAAAGAATTTATTAGATTATTTGGCTATCTCTCAAGTCATTGCTTGTGGTGGAACTTGGATTGCACCAACCGCTGCAATTAATGCCCATGATTGGGATTTGATTGCGCATAATGTGCGTGAAGCAGTAAAACTGACTCAACAATAGGAGAGGATAATGTCTGAGACTAAACGCGTTGCAGTCTTACTTGCTGATGGTTTTGAAGAAGGGGAGGCGGTTGTTTTTATTGATATTATGCGTCGACTTGATATTGAAGTAGATGTCTTATCATGCATGGAAACAACAGCATTAAATACTTATTTTAAAACTAAGATCACTGCTGACTACACACTTATTGCAAAGTTTGATGAGACCTATGACGCAGTAATGATGCCGGGAGGCCCTCAAGGTACTGATAATCTCACTGCAAATACCAGTGTGATTGCATTTTTGAAGCGTCATATTGATGCTAACAAATACATCTGTGCTTTATGTTCATCTGGAGCAAAAGTATTAGCCGCTCATCATTTATTACAAGGCCGTCCTTATACTACAGGTGATAAACTTGCCGATAAGTTTGATGATGGCGATTTTCGTATTCAGAAAGTAGTTGTGGCCGATAACTTTATTACAGGACGTGGTTTAGGCGTCAGTTTTGAGTTCGCTTTTACTGTCGCTAAGTATTTACTATCTGATAATCAGGAAAAAGTAGATTGGCAGGCTAATCATATTTATTTTGAACATTGGCCTTTGTAATATTTCGCTATTACACATAGCCGATAGTGATTGCTATCGGCTTTTTTATATTTAATTATTTGTAATTGAACAAGCCATATATTTTTATTTTGTATATTATTACTGGTCTAATGACTTATTGTTTAATCGTTTCTTTATAATCCCGATTCATTTAGCTTTTAATATATATGAATAAATTAATTTCATATAAAAGTTAACTCTAATAAATCAATAAATAATTAAATATAAACACAATGAATAAGAAGCTATTATTACTTCCGTCTGTTATTTCATTTATCGTAAGTGGTACTGCAACTGCTGGTGGATTTCAAGTTAATGAACATTCTGCAACCGGTTTAGGCCGTGCATTTGCAGGTGAAGCTGTTATTGCTGATAACGCCTCAGTGCTTGCTCGAAACCCTGCCGCTATGGCGATGTTTAAGCGTCCTGCGATGTCTGTTGGTATGACGATTATCGATACTGATGTCACGGTTAAAAATGCTCAATATCAAGCACCAGGTGCTAATATCAATGCTAACTTTGATAAAGAGTCCATTTTTCATTTTGATGGTTTTGCTGGCTTTCCTGGGATTGACCAAGATTGTAAAGGTCAGTTATGCAAGCGAATGGCAGCGACTGCAATCAATGGTTTTTTAGAAAAGCATGGATTAGAAACTAAAATAGCTTGGCAAGATATTCCAGATCATATTTCTGTTCCACAGCTGCCTGCTATTCCTGAATTTGATATTTATGTACCTAAATATGATTCGGTCGATATATTACCTAATACAACTTTTACGCCAATTGCTGATGTATCTGATATCGGACCAACAGAAATTGTACCAAACTTTTATTATATTCGACCAATTAATGATAAATGGGCTGTAGGTATTGCTGCATTTTCAAACTTTGGTACAGGTACCGAATTTAAGAGTAATTATCCGGCTTCTATCTTTGGTGGTAAAACTCAAGTTAAGAGCATGAATTTAGGTTTAAGCGCTTCTTATCGTATTAATCAATATTTAAGTTTAGGAGCGGGTTTAGACATCATTTATGGGGTAGGTGAACTCTATCGTGATGCCGGTTTCGATGCTTCATTATCCGCATCATATAATGATAAACACTATAATTTAGGCAAGCATCACTTTGGCGCAAATGTGATTGATATTGATGCTTCGGGTGTTGCATTTGGTTGGAACGTTGGTGCGGTATACGAGTTAAACGCTAACCATCGTTTTGGTGTTAGCTACCGACATAGTCCAGATCTTAAAGCTAAGGGCGATGTAATGATCGCAGGTAAAGATCATGATGAGATTACCGTTCCTTTGCCTGATATTGCTGAGTTCTCTGGTTATCATCTTTTAACTGATAAATTTGCTATGCACTACAGTGTTCAGTGGATTGGGTGGCGTGATTTTGACCAAGTATCATCAAAAGATTTAGCGATCAAAGAATATGAATGGAAGAATTCATGGCATTACGCTTTAGGTGGTACTTACTATCTAAATGATACATGGACACTACGTGCTGGTTATATGTTTGATAAGAGTCCTGTTGATGAGCTTAAATCCATTTCGATTCCTGACTCAGATCGTCAATGGTATTCGGCAGGTGTAACCTATCATTATACGCCAAATGCAAGCTTTGATTTTGGTGCTGCTTATGTTCGTGGTGAGGATGTAAATGTAACGGAATACTTATCGCCTGAAATGCCTGAATTGGGGGCAATCAGTGCTGTTACTCGCGCAAATGCGTTCTTAATGGGTGTTCAGTTTAGTTATCTCTTTTAACTAAATAGAAAAGAATATAAAAAAACCGAACAATGACGTTCGGTTTTTTTAATCTCTTTACAGAGTAATATCAGTCTAACTAATTACTTATTCATCTCTCCGTTATAGTGCTTATAACAGGATAATGGAACAACTAACGACTCAGATTGGTATTAGTCTGCAATTTCTGCGTTGTGGTAAACGTTCTGAACGTCATCACAATCGTTTAGCATATCAAGGAATTTCTCGAAAGATGCTACATCGTCACCAGCAAGCTCAACCATTGTTTGAGGAACAAATGAGATTTCCTCAACATCTAGAGTCACTTCAGGCATAGTTGCAGCTAAAGCATTTTTAACTTTGAAGAATTCAGTGTGTGGTGCATAAACAGTGATCACGCCATCTTCACAAGTGATGTCAGTCACGTCAGCGTCTTCCATCATAAGGTTCTCAAGAACCACTTCTTCATCTTCGCCTTTGAATTCAAACACAGCTTGGTGTTCAAACATGTGGCCACAAGTACCTGGGCTACCAATTTTCGCGTTGTTCTTCACGAAGCACTGACGAACATCCATAAAAGTACGGTTGTTGTTATCAGTTAGACAGTCAACGATAACCATGCAGTTACCAGGACCAAAGCCTTCATAGCGAGCTGTTGCGTAATCTTCACCAGCACCACCTTTCGCTTTGTCGATCGCTTTTTCGATTACGTGACTAGGTACTTGGTCTTTTTTCGCTTTTTCGATTAGGCGACGAAGTGCTAGGTTACTTTCTGGGTCAGGGCTACCGTTTTTTGCACAAACGTAGATCTCTTTACCGTATTTAGAGTAAACCTTGATTTTAGCGCCCTGTGTTTTAGCCATGGACAGCTTACGTACTTCGAATTTTCTTCCCATGAGGAATAACTCTCTTTGTTCGGGTTTGGGTATATTAACCACCCAATTTTATCAGCTAGAGTCCCTATAAGGCTAGTATTTACCTATATAAACCAACAAAAAAGACATTTGTCAGGCAAATTTAAATAGTTTCTTAAATAGTGTGCATAAGATGATCGCGCAAAATTTTATCTTTGTAGCTCTATGTTCTGGGAATGTAGCAATCGGGTAATATTTTTGTATTTTCATCAGGTGAAAATATTGATTAATTATTTTAATTCTCTTGTTTCTCAATATGTGAGAATTAAGCGATAAATTTTTTATTTAATTCTTATATTGTAAGAATGCGACTTGTCTCTATGACTTAGGGTGGTTATAACTTCATTATCACTTAAATACCGAGAAATGATTGTGACTTATTCCCTAAGCGCCAATGAGAAGTTGCTGCAAGTTTTAATTCATATTGCAGCATCCAATAAACCGTTACATGCTCAGCAGTTAAGTAATGAAACGGGAATGCCAATCAGCAGTTTATATCGTTATTTAGCACTGTTACGTGACTGGAACTTAGTAGAAGAGAATCATAGTCAAAATACTTACAGTGCAGGCCCTGCAGCTCTTCAACTACAGCGCAATTTTCATACCCATTCGCCATTACCTGATGGTGTACGACCTGTTCTTAAGCGTTTACAACAGCAAACAGGTGAAATGTCAGCTTATATGGTGCCTGTTGGTTTTAATGCATTGTGTGTCGATAGTATTGATAGCCCGTATGCCCTACGTTGTAGCTATGAAAAAGGCCAAAGCCAGCCATTGATTCGTGGTGCATCAGCAAAAGTGATCTTGGCTCATTTGTCTTTATCTCGTCAGCTGATGATCTTAGCGCATTACGGCATTACTGATCAGTTTGAAATTGATCGGTGGATGACAGAGTTAGAACTTATCAAGCAAGATGGTTTTGCCCTTAGTACCTCCGAAATTGACCCTGGTGTTTCAGGTGTAAGTGCTCCTGTATTTATCGGAAATAAAGTTGCTGGTGCTGTGAGTGTGATGGCTCCTGCTGAGCGAATTAATAGTCGTAAAAACAAAATTGTCATGTGTGTACTACAAGCTGCTCGCGCTTTACCACCTCAGCACTAAGCTGCGTGGTATTTGTTATAACATATTGAGTTTAAGGAAGTATCGATGTTTGTTGATCATTTAAAGCGTCTATTTATGTCTGAACAGATAGAACATAAAACGGCATCATCACGCATGTTCATTACTCCTTATGCTCAACAGCGAGAGCGTGGCATTGTACTTTTGGGGGTAGTATCGGACTTAAGCCTTGGTTTTAATCGCAGCCGAGATGAAGCCAAAGATGGTCCTGAAAGTATTCGCCAAGTATTACCAAAAATTCATACTCACGGACATTTACCTGTTTATGATGCAGGTAATATTGAACTCGAACAAAGTCATTTTACTGTCGTTGCTCAACAGCAATATTTGACTTTATGTGAATTATTACAACAAGGACAATTGCCTGTCGTTCTTGGTGGCGGACATGAAATTTCGGTTGCCAGTTATCAGGCTGTGTCCGATGTTATGGCTCAGCTGCATCATATAGATAAGACGACAACAGAGACTGATATTGCTCAGTGTGTTCGTGTCGGGGTCATTAACTTTGATGCCCACTTTGAACTTAGACCTGCATTGTCGATGAAACCGGGTTCTGCTTTTCATATGGCTGCGAATTATAGCCGAGAAAAAGGGCGTGAATTTAATTACTTAGGTCTTGGTATTTGTGAGCATGCTAACTCTCAGGCTATGTTTAAATTAGCCGATGAACTGGGATGTCGCTGGTTATTAGATAATCAGATGACAACACGCAATAAGAAGAAAGTTCAAGCGGTTTTAGATGGGTTTATTGACAGTGTTGATCACATTCATTTGAGCGTGGATATGGATGTGTTTTCTTCTACTGTTGCCCCTGCTGCCAATATGACGAATATGGGAGGAGTCAGTCTCTCTGTTGTAGAGTGGGCTCTCAAGTACATTATGGAAAGTGGCAAAGTGAAGTTAGTGGATTTAGCTGAGTTAAACCCTGAATTTGATTATGAGCATCGTACCGCTAAGTTAGCAGGTAAGCTTGTTCATGTTATTGCTCGAAATTTATAGTGTAAATAGATACAAACTTATTGATTTTTTCTGGTTAACCGACCCATTTAACCGGTTAAATCAGTAAGTTGTATGCTCTGGTCTTATTTTATTTCCCTTATGCTAGTCATAATCAGGGAGCAAGTTGCATTGTACTTGCTCCCTTCTTTTTATTTTTCCAAGTCTTATTTTATAGCTTCATCTATTCTCTCTATAACCGACTGTTTTATCTGGCTTGGATATAGTCTAATTACTTCATCAAACTTGGAGACTTAATGGCTTTTTTAGCTAACTCTTTAGCAAATGCTGTAATGTCTTGCTCGATAAGTGACATATTCTGATAAATATCACTTGGCTCTACCGTCATTATTTGGCGATTTTGCATAATGATTTTACCATTGACGATTGTGGTATCTACGTTACTAGGGTTGGCTTGGTAAACTAGAGTTGCGTACGGATTATAATTAGGGTGCATGTTTGCAGATTGTGTTTCGACAATAATAATATCGGCTTTTTTCCCTACCTCTAGCGAACCTATTTGCTTGTCCATATGAAGCGCTCTTGCTCCTCCAATTGTTGCCATTTCAATGACTTGCTCTGGAATCATAATCGTTCGGTCTTGATATTTTAATCGTTGCATATTCGCTGCATAACTTAATGTACGCCATAAATCGACTTGATTTGAACTCATTGGTCCATCAGTGCCTAGTCCTATTGCAATATCTTGCTGATACATAGGCCAAGCAGGAGCAATACCGGTTGCACCTTTTGCATTGGCCATTGGGTTATAAGCAACGCCAGCACCCGATTGTTTAATTAGATTAATATCATTTGGCTCTAAATGAATAGCATGAGCTAATACCATTCGATTATTCAGAACTCCTATTTTTTCTAGCCAAGCAATTGGACTCAATTTCTCTGTATTATCACTGATACGTTCAGCTTCGTTATTAAACTCACTGGTATGGATCAAAATAGGCACATTAAGTTTTTCAGATAAGATATTAATTTCTTTCAGTTTTTGTTCTGAAACTGTATATACCGCGTGAGGGGCAAAAGCTGGGGTAATCAACGGATCGTTTTTATATTGTTCAATAAAGTTTTTGGCATATTCAATTCCACCATAAGGTTTTGGGGCATCGACAACGGGGAACTTAATGACCGTTTCACCTAATACCGCTCGCAGGCCTATTTCCTTTGTTGCTTTAGCCATTTCATCCATATGATAGTACATATCGGCATATGTAGTGACGCCACTTTGTGCTAAGTCAAGCGTACCAAGACGGGTTGCTTGATAAATAACATTTCGACTGAGCTTTTCCTTTTCCAGAGGGAAAAAATATGCAAATAGTCGATTTTCAATGCCTTCTTCACCTAACCCTCGAAAGGCAATCATAGGCAAGTGATTGTGAGTATTTATCATTCCAGGCATGACAATCCCATCTTTAGCATCAATCGTATGCTCTGATTGATACTTAGACAGAAGTGATTCCTCTCCAATCGCAATAATTTTATCGTGATCAATGACGATGATGCCATTTTCAATAACTTTTTTATTTTTATCCATGGTTAAGATCTGACCGTTTTTAATGATCAGACTGGCATGATATGGCTGTTGGGCCTGGCTCGCGAGAGATGAACTACTAAAAAAGAGTATAGAGATAAGAGATACTGCCGTTAATTTCATTGGTAAATTAATTTATGGATAGGAAAAGAGGACGAAAGAATAGAGAGGTTATTTATTAGTGTAAACGTTTGCTTTAGATGTATTGAATATTTTGTGCATTGCGTCAACATTATATTTAAGTCAATTAACTCATTTAAGATCATGTTTCTGCATAGAGGTATTGTGCTAGCAGTCCAAGAAAGCTTTGTTACTTTAAGTTACTTTCTAAATTTAACTAATAATATAGCTATTTCAATACCTTGATGTCACCTTGGTATCATAGATGGCATGATAGGTATAGATTTTTTGACAAAAACATACAAAACTAAGCTCTATGGGTTTGTTGTTATTTATTCTTATTATGTATAATGCTGCTTGGGAATATTAAGTCGAAATTATTTGGTTATGAATTTATACGAACAGGCACAATTGGCGAACCGTCATAAAAAATCGGGAAAGAACAAGGCGGTTGTAAAATACATGGTGAGAGCACTGATTCATGCCGCTCAGTTTAAAAGAATGAGTGCGTATTTTCATCAAGGTAACCGGTTGAAACTGTTTGAAAAGCAACCTAATTTCGTGACTAAGTGTATTACTCCTTATCTCAGAGACGGTTTTACTAAAGACCAGCGTGTTGATATTTTAATTAATCATTATCAATGGTTTGAACAAGTATTTACAGCTCAAGCCCAATGCGCAATCTATCAAGATAATGTGGTTCTTTGTGAATTGTCGATTGATGAAGAACGTTATTTTGTAACACTAAGTTTTGAGCGTAATTCACGAAAAGAAGGTGAATTAACCCTATCTCTTTGTGATGAACAGCATAATAAATACTACGTTATTGCATTTACCTATATTGCTGGTGACTTTTATATTGGCTGTATGCAAGGTGGGGCGAATGATAATGGATTTAGTCGTAAGTTTACAAAAGCATTTTACGGTTTGCGTCCAAAGTCTTTTATGGTTGAAACCGTGCAGTTACTGGCTCAGTTATTACATATCCCACACCTTTATGCGGTGAAGAATTCAGGTCATATTTATAATGCTAAACGTTATGGAAAAAAAGCTCAAACGATCAATTTAAATTATGATCAGCTATGGGAAGAGCATGATGGAGAGGTTTATGATGAATGGTTTTATCAATTGCCGTTAGAGTCTAAACGTCGTGCAATGGAAGATATTAAGCGTCCTAAACGGAAAATGTATCGTGAACGATATGAATGGCTTGATGGTTACAAAGAGCAGTTGGCGCAATCATTAGAGCCATTGTTGAATTCTTCAACGGTAAAATAACTGTCATCAACTTTTAGAGTAAAAATAGCGGGAGCATCATACTCCCGCTATTTTTTTCACTGTTATTTATGCTGCCTCTACTTTGACACGAAAAAACATGGCATAAAATAGAGGAATAACCAGTAGGGTTAATAAAGTAGCAAAGAGTAAACCAAACATAATGGTTACAGCCATGCTCTTAAAGAACGGGTCAATAAGCAGTGGCGCTACCCCTAATATAGTGGTAAATGCACCTAACAATACTGGTCTTGCACGACTGATTGCCGCATCAATAATTGCTTGATAAGGTGCTTTGCCTTCCAAAATTTCAGCATCGGCCTGATCAACCAATACAATGGCATTTTTAACCATCATACCGATTAAGCTTAAGAATCCCAAGATTGCCATAAATTCGAATGGAGTCTGGAAGATAATTAAGCCGATTGTTACGCCAATTAATGCCAGCGGAGCCGTTAGCCAAATCACCAGAGGTTGGCGAATGGCATTAAACATAAAGATTACTGACAAAATCATTGCTGCAAATCCGTAAGGAGCTGAAATAGCAAGACCTTCGTTAGCATCTTTTGAAGCTTTATATTCACCATACCAAGTTAATTGATAGCCTGGTGGTAGATCAATTGCTTCAATTTTATCTTTAATATTATTAAATGCATCTGCGGTTAGTACTCCTGGTGCAGGATCGGCCTGAACTAGCAGAGTTGGCATACGATCAATGCGACGTAATATCGCATCTTCCCAAACCACATCTACAGATTCCACTAACTGACTAACAGGAATAAATCCACCAACGGTATGACTGTATACTTCTGTATTTTCAATGGCTCGTTGATGATCTCGCTCACTTTGTGGTGCTCGTACAACAATTGGGATCAGATCATCGCCTTCACGATATACACCCACATTTCGTCCAGATAAGGTTTGAGCAATCGCTTGGTTTATTTCTTGCGTGGTTAAACCAAAGCGTTGAGCCTCTTCTGCTGAATAGACTGGGCGAATCACGGGTACTTGTTGTCGCCAGTCGTCCTGTACCGCAATCAGTTGAGGATCGTTTAGCATGATTGCTTTTGCTTGCTCTGCTAATTGTCGTAGAACTTTACTGTCAGGGCCCTTAAAGCCGGCTTCAATCTTTTTGCCACCCCCTCGGCCTAACATAAACTTCCACACTTTAATTGAGGCATCTGGATATTTTGCATCAAGCTCGCTTTGTAATTTACCAAGCAGTGGAGCAATCTTGGTGTAGTCATCAATATCGATCAATAACTGACCATAGCTTGGATTACGAGCCTCTGGTGCATAAGTCAGCATAAAGCGTAAACCGCCACCACCGATGAAGCTGGTGATATTCGTAATGCCTTCTTTGACTTTTACATCTTGTTCAATTTGTGCAATCAGTTTTTCGGTTCGTTTAATATCAGAACCTTGAGGAAGATAAACATCAACCACAAACTGTGGACGCTGGGACTCTGGCATAAAACCAGGTGGTACAAAGCGCACTGCATAAACAGCGACGCCAAGCATCACTAGTAGCAGAGAAGTACTCATAGCTCGATGTGCTAGCACCCAAGTTAATACTGCCTTATAACCTGTTACCATTTTACTTGGCTTACTATCTGGTGCTTTTGGCTTAACTTTTAAGAAGTCGTAGCAGAGCATTGGGGTGACAGTGACTGCAAATACCCAACTTAAGAACATGGAGTATAAGATCACCCAAAATAGTGAGCCTGCATATTCGCCCATATCAGATGGTGATAAGCCGATAGCACTAAAAGCACAGATACCAACGACAGTACCACCAAGCAGTGGCCACTTGGTTGAGTTCACAATATCTGAAACAATGGTTGCACGATCTTCTTCGGGGTTATTTTGCAAACGAACTAAGACACCATCTGTAACTACAATGGCGTTATCAACCAACATACCCAATGCAATGATCAGAGCACCAAGAGAGATACGCTGCATCGCAATATCTTCAATGAGCATGATACACAGGGTTCCAGCAACGGTTAGCAGTAGAACAAAACCGATAATAATCCCTGAGCGTAAACCCATGAAAACCAAGAGTACAATAAATACAATAACAACGGCTGCAATTAAGTTATCGATAAAATTGGTAACAGAATCACGAACTGAATCAGACTGCATGGAGATGACATGCAATTCCATCCCCAAAGGACGCTGACCCTCTAATTCGGCGATACGAGCTTTAACCGCATCACCCATATCGACCACATTACCACCTGTTACATTGGAGATACCAAAGCCAATCGCGCGCTCTCCGTTGTATCGCATTAACATAGACGAAGGTTCTTTATACCCTCGTTTTACGGTTGCAATATCACCCAGTCTTAATACGGTGTTGTTTTCACCTACGCCTACTTGTAAGTTCTTTAGATCGTTAAATGAACGAATACTGGAACTTGGAATAACTGGAATACGCATTGAGTCGGTTTCGATACTGCCAGCAACCGTTACCAAGTTTTGTTTTTGAAGAACTTGGAAGACTTTCTCCGCCGATAACCCAAATTGCGCTAAACGTTCACTAGAGATCTCAACAAAAATGGTCTCTTGTTGTTCTGCAAGTGTGGCTGTTTTAGCAACACCTGGAACAAGAACCAATTCTCGGCGTAGGCTATCGACATAATCTTGTAGCTGTTTATCAGTAAACCCATCACCGGTTACCGCAAAAAATAATGCATAAACATCAGAGAAATCATCGTTAACAATAGATGGTCCGGCCCCTGGTGGTAACTGGCGCTGGGCATCATTAACTTTACGACGCAATTTATCCCAGACTTGTTGTAAATCGGCAGAGCTTTTTGCAAACTCTAGCTTGATTTCAACGGTAACTTCCGACATCCCCTGCTTGGAAACCGATTTAACCTCTTTTAATTCTTGTAGAGATTGTACGGCCCCTTCAATAACATCGGTTACTTCGTCAGAAACTTCTTGTGCAGTCGCTCCAGAATAAGGGGTATTAATGACCGCTTGGCGAATAACAAATTCGGGATCTTCAAAGCGTCCTAGTTTGAGGTAGCTGATATAACCACCAATGAGGGTTAGAGCAATCAAAACCCATACACTAGTGCGTTTTGCTATGGTGTAACGAGCAATATCCATCGATTATGCTCCGCTATTATCATCAGTATAAGGGCGAACTTGCATACCATCTTTTAAACTAGCAACACCGGCAATGATGATACGTTCCCCAGGGACAAGGCACTCAGTAATTTCAATACGGCTACTGCTAAGTGCGCCAACCTTTACATAACGTTTTTCAACATGGTTTTTATCATTGACGACCCATACGAATTGCTTTCCTTGATTATCAGGAACAACGGCTGTTAATGGTACGGTAATGGTTGTTTCAATAGGCAGTTTAATCTCAGGATCGGCCGGACTTACTTTTACAGCCATACCAGGTAGTACTCGAAAGCCTTTTAGATCTTCAAAGCCTAATACAACGGCATAAGTTTGAGTCACAGGGTCTGCCTGCGTAGCGAAAGTGCGCAGTTTTAAAGCAAAGTCTTTACCTGGAATGCTTGATAGTTCCGCTTTTGCCTTGGTCTCTTTTAAGCCATAAAGCATAACGGTGTCAGGAATATTGATGACAACTTCAAGGTTCTGCACATCATGTATTGCAATAATAGGCATGTTTGCCTGTACTTGAACATGGTTATCAACCATTTTTCGACCAACTATACCGTCAAATGGCGCTTTGAGTTGAGTATACTCAAGCTGTCGTTTCGCTTCTTCTAAACGGTTTTGTGCTAGGTTAAAGCGAGTCGTTAATGTGTCCAAATCGCTTTTAGCAATCGCTTGGCTTTTCTCAAAGATAGCTTTACCTCGCTGATATTCAGCTCGGGCATTTTTAAGTTCTAGTTGTGCTGATTCAAACGCAGTTTGTGCGTCACGATCATCGAGCTTTGCTAATAATTGGCCTTGTTTAACTTGATCGCCTTCCTTAACGAAAATATAAGTTAAACGCCCACCAATACGAAAAGCTAGATCTGCGCGTTGAGCTGAGCGAACGACGCCATTAAAGCTCAGTTCATCATTAGCATGAGCTTTGACGACTTCCGATAAAGCAGGTTTTACTGCAGTAGGCAGTACTGTTGTACTTTCTTCACTGCCACAGCCTGTAATAACGAAAGAAGACAGTGCTAAGCTCACTGCAAGAGCACTCACTTTTAGGTTTGTTAGTGCTGAAATATGAGTTGTTGTTTTCACCTATTTTCTCCGTAACAGATAGGGTCAGGTGCGACCCGCCATTTATGATTGTATTTGTCAGCTTACTGCGTTTCGATTTTAATCGAACGCTGTAAAGTAAACTTTTGAGTTTATTTTATAGTGAATACGGGAAAAGTAAACTAGTTGGTATACTTGTTGGTGCGAAATTGATAGACTTATCGCAATAGAAGGAGAGCAAATGAAAACAAAAATGACACGCTCCGAACAGAAACATCTTGCGATTATTGATGCAGCAAAAGAAGAGTTCATTCAGCATGGCTTCTTAGCGGCAAATATGGATAGAATCAGCGCAGCAGCTGAGGTTTCAAAGCGTACATTATATCGACACTTTGAAAGTAAAGAGGTGTTGTTTGAATCTGTTTTAACCATTATTCAAGATGAAGTGAATCAAGCGATTCAATATCCTTATATTGAAGGAAAAACATTAAAAGAGCAGTTAACTGAAATTACCTATAAAGAAGTTGATATTCTCTATAATACTTATGGTATTCCTCTATCTAAAACTATTGTGATGGAGTTTATGCGCCAACCTGAAATGGCTCATAACCTTGTTAAAACGATTTATAGTAATAAGGCTATTACGCAGTGGTTTCATGACGCAATGATGGCTGGGAAATTAAAAGAGACTAACCTAAATTTAATTACGAATATTTATGTTAGTTTGTTTCAAGGGTTGTTATTTTGGCCTCAAGTGATGGCATTAGCCCCAAATGCGGAAGGGAAAGAGTTAACTGATAAGGTTGAGACTGTTGTATCAATCTTCTTAGCATCATATTCATTAGAGCCGTAATTTTATGCATGGTGTCTTTGTCAGAACTCTGTAAAAAGATGCCATTTTATTTTTAATTTCCTCATACTTCACGATCTCTTCACATTTATCCTGCCAATATCAATACATCGGAAAAAAATCTTAATTAACGAATTTGTTCATCTTCAATTAATTTCGTTAGCGTTACTATAGCTACAACTTAGAGAGAAGCTCTCAACCAGCTTCATGTAATTATAATAAATTATTGCTAGGACATTGGACTATGAAAAAAATTATTTTAGCATCTGCTCTTCTTCTTGCTTCAGGAGCAACTTTTGCAGCAAATCAAGCTGTTCCTGCTCAAGGTGGTTTTTCAGGCCCTGTAGCTGCAAATGTTGTTAAAACAGTAGATGGCGCGCTACAGGCTAATGATGATGCACAAGTTGAATTGACAGGACATATTGTTAATTCTTTAGGTGATGAAGATTACACTTTTAAAGATAATACTGGCCAAATTGTGATTGAAATCGACCATCACAAATGGAATGGTATCAATGTGACTCCAGAAACGAATATTGTAATCACTGGTGAAGTTGATAAAGATTGGTCAACTCGAATTATTGATGTAAATACAGTACGTTTAGCGACGAAATAAAATTATGGATATACAGCATACGCAATATTTATATGAGAGATTGTATCAACATTTCGAAATGACATCGGATGACGAAGTCCGTAGAAAACTTGATGCAGCACTATTTAATAAGAATCGTCAGCGGATAGACAGTAGTATGCTGGCTCGCTTAGCCGATAGCGAACATTTGTTTGAACGAAAATATTATCAACAGTTGGCTTATAACGCGTCGGTACTTGCTCAGCGTTATCAAATTTAATGCATTAAATGAGTAAAAAGAAAACCCAGAGTATATAGATATTCTGGGTTTTTATTTATCCATTTATTTATATTGTATTTTATAAATTAAGGGATAATTATTCAGCATTAAGAATAAATTTCTCGATAACTTGGGCCACACCACTATTATCGTTCGTATCTGTAATATAGTTAGCAATTGCTTTGGTATCTTCTGACGCATTTTCCATTGCAACGCCTAATCCTGCATATTCGATCATGTGGTGGTCATTGCCTGCATCACCCATACAAATTACTTCACTTGCATCAATACCAAGATAATCAGCTAATGCTTTAACGCCCGTACCTTTATTACTATTTGGGTTCATGAACTCAAGGAAGAATGGTGCACTCTTTACTATGGTGTAGTCTTTAAAAAATGCTTCGGGAAGTTGCTCATGAGCGGCACTCAATTTTTCCGGTACATCAATGATCATCACTTTCATGATCTCTTCATCATCTTCTAATGTTTCAAAGTCTTTTAATGTGATGGAGAGTTCATTGATTTTTGCTTCATGATCGGTGTAATAGTTGTGCTCTGGTGTGATAAGACCTTCAGTTCGAGAAAAAGCATGAACATGTACACCCAGTTCTTTGGCTTTACGAGCAATACGTTTAGCATCTGCTCCCGTTAAAATATTACTGCGTACAACTGTTTGACTGGCAATGCGCTGAACCAGCGATGCGTTGTAACTTAGTACGAAATCATCATCACTGGTCATATTTAATTCTTGAAGGGCGGTTTGCATCCCTTCTAATGGACGACCAGATGCCAAAACCACATGAACTCCTTTAGCACGAGCTGCACTAATGGCTTGTTTATTACGCTCAGTAATTTTATGTTCAGAGTTAAGTAGGGTGCCATCCATATCTAAGGCAACAAGTTTATACATCGTTTCATCCCATTAATAAAAATTAGTAAAGATTTTATACCTAAAGTAGCCTCTGATGCGAGTATCTCGGGAGAATCATAGAGTTGAATTAGCCCTGTGTAAGAGAGGGTAAGGTGAAATTTTGATGTAAGTACAAATGGGGGGAACTAAGAGAGTTTTATAGTATTTATGTTTATTGTTCTAACTAAATTATGTTTTACAAGTTCTATGCATTCCGAAATATTTGGGTTTGAATTTTGATTTAGGCTCTATAATTGTTTAGTATACGAAGGATTTTGTATGGATATAAATCAGTAGAAACTCATTAATGACGAGTTTTTATTTAGTTAGATATAAATAGGGACGATATAATGCGTAAAACATTAGCTTTTTTATTACTCTCAAGCCTCGGCTTTTCTCTTCAAGCTCAAGCCAACGAATGCGGCAAAGTAACTATTGCTGATATGAATTGGAACTCAGCCTCATTTCTCGCCAACTTAGATCAATTTGTCCTCAATAATGCATTTGGTTGTAGTGCTGAATTGGTGCCAGGCGATACGATGCCTACAGGTACATCTATGATTGAAAAAGGGGAGCCCGATATAGCGCCAGAATTTTGGAGTAATTCGATGAAAGCTGCGTTAGATCGTGGTGTCGAAGATAAGCGCTTACGTTTAATTGGTGGACCTTTTGCTGATGGTGGTGTTGAAGGGTTTTGGGTTCCAGCCTATATGGTAGAAAAAGATCCGTCTTTAGCAACTATTGCAGGCATTAAGAAACACGCTAAACTATTTGTTCATCCAGAAGATCCAGGTAAATCAGCATTTTATACATGTCCATCAGGTTGGAATTGTCAGATTTCTGCGGGTAATATTTTTCGAGCTCTTAAGTTAAAGCAGGCTGGATTTGAATTAGTTGATCCTGGTTCGGGTGCGGGACTTGCAGGTTCTATTGCCAAAGCTTACGAGCGTCAACAACCTTGGTTTGGCTACTATTGGGCACCAACAGCGGTTTTAGGTAAATATAAAATGGTTAAAGTTGATTTCGATTCTGGTACCGATCCTGAATATTTTAAATCGTGTTTAACTCAAGAGACGTGTTTAGATCCAAAGCCTTCTATGTACCCAACCTCACAAGTTGATACGGTTATTACGGAGTCTTTTGCTGGTAAAGCTGGTGATGCACTCAAGTATTTACAACAGCGTGCACTTACTAATGAGCAAATGAATGAGTTACTTGCTTGGATGGAAGAAAACCAAGCTGACGGTGAAATTGCAATGGAGCATTTCCTTACCGATTATGAATCAACCTGGACGACTTGGTTTACTCCAGATCAAACAACAAAGCTTAAACAGGCTCTAAAGAATTTATAATACTTTAAATATACATACCCAGTGTTTTTACTGAATCTCATTTTTTGAGAACGCTGGGTATATTTCTACCTACAGCATAAAAATAATGACATGAAGTGAGCTATTTTTGTGCATTCCCCCCCGCTGATTGAACAGTAAATAACTATGGATAGTTTATATGTCTGATTCTTCTTGGCTAACTGAGATCCCACAATTGGATCGTGCTCAGTTACTGGAAATTCGTAAAACGTTAGATGGTGCCTATCGATCTTTCTCTCGGGAGTATGGCGATACCATCGAAGGTTTTTTTGATCCTTTACTTTCTTTTTTGGTTTGGTTTGAAAACTTACTACTTGATAGTCCTTGGTGGTTAGTGATTGCAGTCCTAGCCACCCTTGCTTATGTGGCCAGTCGCTCTTGGAAATTAACCTTGGGTGTGATTATCTCATTTGTGCTTATTGGTGTATTTGGGATGTGGGATAACACCATGAGAACAATGAGTATTATTTTAGTGTCAACACTGGTTGCTATTGGAGTGGGTATTCCTATTGGTATTGCGATGGCTCGCTCTGATCGGGTGCAAAATAGTGTGACACCAATGCTTGATGTGATGCAAACCATGCCTGCTTTTGTCTATTTAATTCCGGTAGTGATGTTGTTAGGTATTGGTAAGATCCCAGGTGTTATTGCTGTTGTTATTTATGCTATTCCACCGGTTATTCGTCTAACCAATTTAGGTATTCGTTTGGTTGATAAAGAAGTTCTGGAAGCGGCTACCGCGTATGGAGCGAGTCCTATGCAGCGGTTGTTCGGTGTCCAACTTCCTCTTGCAATGCCTAATATTATGGCGGGAATAAACCAAACTATCATGATGGCCCTTGCTATGGTGGTTATCGCTTCAATGATTGGAGTTAAGGGCTTAGGACAGCCAGTTCTTAAGTCCATTACAAACCAGTACTTTACGTTAGGATTGCTCAATGGTTTAGCGATTGTGGCACTGGCAATTATTTTCGACCGCATTTCACAAAGTTATGCTAAACGTACTCAACAGCATCTGGGAGGATCTCATTAATGTCTTATTCAACCGCCCAGTCAACTCAGACACCTTTAATTAGGGTGAAAAAGCTCTATAAAGTTTTTGGCCCTAAAGCTAAGCAAGTACTTACTCAAGTCAAGGTCGGGGAAAGTAAAGACGATATTCTTGCTCAAACGGGTCATACAGTTGGATTAAGTGATATTAACTTAGACATTTATCCTGGTGAAATTTTTGTTGTGATGGGGTTGTCTGGTTCTGGAAAATCCACATTAATTCGTCATTTTAATCGCTTAATTGAACCTACAGAAGGCGTAATTGAAGTTGATGGCATAGATGTTTTATCTCTAAAAGAGAAAGATCTACAACATTTTCGACGTCATAAAATGTCGATGGTTTTTCAACGCTTTGGCCTTATGCCGCATAAAACAGTTCTTGAAAATGTCTCTTATGGTTTACAAGTTCAAGGTGTTAACAAAGAAACCCGAATCACCAAAGCGCAAGAGTGGTTAACAACTGTTGGTTTAGATGGCTATGAGAATCAATACCCAGCAAGCCTATCTGGTGGTCAACAACAAAGGGTGGGATTAGCCCGTGCTCTCTGTACTGATGCTGAGATACTCTTAATGGATGAAGCCTTCTCCGCTCTTGATCCACTTATTCGTAGTGAAATGCAAGATCAGTTAATTGAACTACAAGAAAAGTTGCATAAGACTATTGTTTTTATTACCCACGACTTAGATGAAGCGCTTCGACTTGGAGACAGAATTGCGATACTCCGTGATGGTGTATTGGTTCAACAAGGTAAGCCTGTTGATATTCTCTTAAATCCAGCCGACGACTATGTTGAAGCTTTTGTTAAAGATGTTAATCGTGCAAGAGCTTTAACCGTTGAAACTGTTATGAAACCCCAGATTGTTCGTATTTCAGCCCAAACGATTGGTGATGCGGTTAATCAAATGCGTCAAGTTAAAGAAGATTATGGTTATTACGTAACGGATGAAGGGTATCAAGGTGTTATCACACAAGAAAGTTTAGATGAAATCAGTGAGTCACAATACCATCAAGCCATTCCAGACTCATTAGTTGAGAGTGTCCCTGCTGTGACGCCTGATGCTTTACTTGAATCGGTTATTCCTGAGACTTTAGATAGTGATCATCCATTGCCCGTTATTGATGAACTAGGGGAAGTTAAAGGGCGATTATCGCGTTCTACGTTGGCAGAAATATTGAGTGAACAGACTGATAGTAATAAAGTGGAGGTAACTCAAAATGAGACAATAAAAAAGTCTCAAACTGAAACCACAGCCGCTTAAGATAAGAAAAAGCCATACTCATGAGTGCGATCCCAAAAGTTTGAGTATGGCTTTTATATCTGTTATTGAGATTTTTGGATCTCTTGATCTACCCAGCCAAGCAGTTGTTTGATCGCTCGTGACAATACCTGATTTTGGCGAACAATATAGCCTAAGCTGGTGGTTGGAAAATCGGGTAGCGGTGTGATTTTTGTCTTTAAATCGAGTTTGGAGTGAACTGAAAAAGCTGGAATGATAGCAATACCAAAGCCCGCTTCAGCCCAGTCTATTTGTGCATCTACGCTGCCTACTTCCATAATGCGATATTTC
Source organism: Photobacterium damselae subsp. damselae (assembly GCF_038086725.1). Lineage (NCBI taxonomy): Bacteria > Pseudomonadati > Pseudomonadota > Gammaproteobacteria > Vibrionales > Vibrionaceae > Photobacterium > Photobacterium damselae. Next base: position 899,249 of record NZ_CP146971.1, on the reverse strand, counting down.
GGTAAGTTTAAGCTTGGTAGCGCTAAATCGATTAAATCCCTTGTACGAGTATCATGACCCAATAAAATTAATGTGGGTTCGTCAGCGGTTAAAATTTCCTCTTCCGCTGATATTGTTGTTATTTCCCTATTTTCAGCAAGCGTCTGCCATTGCTGGAGTCCATTTCCTAACGCACACCATTTCACTTGTCGTAACTCTGTAAAATGTAGCGGTTGACTCTCTTTTTGCGCGATAACAAATCCTAAATCGGCTTTTGCACTTTTTACCAGCTCAGCCGCTTGTGATGAGGTGGTATTAAATAATGAAAGATCAATGCCTGGAAACTCTTTGCGAAATGATTGAAAAGGGCCAATAAGAAGCAGGCGTGAAATAATATCACTAGCAGCAATAGATAAGGTACCTTGATTTAACTCATTGATAGCATTGAGATCAGCCTGACAGATTTGCAGTTCCATTAATGCATTTTCAGCGCTGGCTAATAGTCTTTCTCCCGCTTGAGTAAGGCGAAAAGGATTTCTCTCAATTAACTTTACTCTTGTCACTTGTTCTAGCTGTTTAATTTGCAGGCTTACATTAGGTTGGGTCATATGAAGCGCGATCGCTGTTTTCCCAAAATGTTCATATTTTGCCAAAGTAACAAAAGTATTTAGCCAATTAAGATCTAACATCTATTGCTCTCTCATTGGATATATTTCAAATCAGTATGCCGATAAATTAAACTTTACGCTCATATGGAATCCTTATCAAGATTATAAAGATTATTAATTTTTCTTATTCTCATGGTAGGCATACGATAACTCCATCGCTTTTAAGGAGAGTTAATCATGTCGTCTATTGTTGTTGTTGGTGCAAACTGGGGTGATGAAGGTAAAGGTCGTATCGTAGACTTTTTGGCTGAAAATGCTTCAGCAAGCGTTCGTTTCCAAGGTGGTAATAACGCAGGTCATACTGTTGTTAATGATTTTGGTACATTTAAATTGCACCAACTACCAAGTGGCGTGTTTAACCCTGACTGTATTGCAGTGCTAGGCCCTGGCATGGTAATCAGCCCTGAGTTACTTTCTCAAGAAATTGCTGAAGTTAAGCAATCTGGTGTCGAAATTAAACTTTGCATCTCAGATCGCGCAACTTTCTGTCTTCCACTCCACGCTTTAGAAGACACTCTAGAAGAAGCTCGCTTGGCAGATCGTGCTTATGGTTCTACTCGCCAGGGCATTGCACCTGCATATGGTGACCGTGTAATGAAAAAAGGTATTCTAGTGGGATGGTTAAAACAACCTGAAGTACTAGAAGAGCGTATTCAGTTTTGGTTAGATTGGAAACTGCCTCAGCTTAAAGCGCTATATCCAACCTTTGAGTTTACCCAAACGGCAGCAGAGATGACACAATGGTTATTGGATGTGTCTGCACCATGGCGTGATGCGATTTGCAACGTTACGGTTCCACTTAAAGAGATTCAAGCAAAAGACGGTAATTTACTGTTTGAAGCTCAATTAGGTGCAGGTCGTGACCTTGTGTATGGTGAATACCCTTGGACAACATCATCGAATGTGACTTCTGCATATGCAGGTCTAGGCGGTGGTTTACCTGCTCTACGTCCAGAGCGTGTTGTTGCTGTCGCAAAAGCATTTAGTTCATCTGTAGGTACTGGCACACTGATTACCGCGATGGAAGAGCAAGATGCCTTCCGTGAAAAAGCTAACGAATTCGGTGCAACAACAGGTCGTCCTCGTGATATGGGTTACTTTGATGCTGTGGCAACTCGTAATGGTGTTGAACTCCAAGCCGCTACCGAAGTGGCATTAACGAAGATTGACTGCTTAACCGGTCTTAAAGATCTTAAAATCTGTGTTGCATACGATGGTAATCACAGTGAAAACCCAATTTGGCCACAAACCGCGTCTCTAGCACCTGTTTATGAGCAGATGGAAAGTTGGGAAGAAGATATTACAGGTTGTCGTACATTTGAGAGCCTACCAAAAGCAGCACAGCAATATGTGCTACGTATTGAAGAACTCATGGGTGTGCCGGTATCAATGATTTCGGTAGGCCCAGAGCGTGAACAAATGATCCTTCGATAGTTGTTCACATCGGTTGTTTGAGACACAACCATTATGGGAATGGCACAAGGCCAGGGCAGGAAGCTCTGGCCTTTTGTCGTTTTAAATTAACTGATATCAACAAAAAGAGCTTTTGCTAAATAGTCCGAATTATTTTTAACGCCAGGTAAAGTAAAATAGTAGCCACCTCCAAATGGTTTGATATACCTTTCTAAAGGTTCGCCATTTAAACGATTTTGAGTATCAATAAATCCGGTTTTTAAATTTTGCTGGTAGGCAACAAAGATAAGTCCCATATCTAACATTCCTGATGCGTTGACACCTAGGCTGTAGCTAAAACTTCTTCGACGTAATTTTGCAGTATAGCGATCTGGATTTCTGGGCTCTGCTCGGCGTATGTGAGAATTGAATAAGATACGATCACCATGAGGATCACTTTTGTAATCAGGAGAGTCATACTCGTGTTGCTTTCCGATTGGAGCACCACTATATTTGTGGCGGCCAAAGTCATTTTCTTGATCTTCAAGGGGGGTTCGATCCCAAAAATCGAGATTAAAACGAATTAGTCGAATTGCTTGGTAAGAGCCACCAATACACCAATTTTTATCTCTGCCTTTATTATTAACCCAAACCAATTCTTCCATCAATTGCGCGTTATCAGCAGGAGCATTACCTGTACCATCTTTAAAACCAAATAAATTAATTGGCGTTGAATTGTTGTCCAAGTCGCGAGAGGGTAAAAAACCATCTATTTTCCATTTTGGAGCCATGAACATTTGTGTATGCTTTATCAGATCTCTAACGGCATAGATAACGCTTTCAGGGCTATTTGCACATATCTGTAAAATAATATCGCCACCACACCACTTTGATTCTAGTCTATCATTTGGAAAGCTCGTCATTTCTTTGAGATAAGATGGTTTTAAATCATGCAAATTAAAGCGCCCATCAAACAAAGAGTTGCCAATAGATACGGTAATAGTGAGTGCATCTGGATTGATATGACGACCTAAGAGCCCACTCTCTTCAGGTGGTAATCTATCCCTATTAATAGGAATATTAACATTATAATTTTTTGTTAGAATACCAATCCTGGATGTGATCGTAATAAACAAATTTTTTAAATCTTGCTTAGATTTTGTGGTTATATCAAAAGCAATAAAGGTTGCATTTTTTTGTTCTTTAGTAATAACACCTGCCTGATGCAACCCTTGAAATGGAATCTCTTCATCATATTTTGTGTGTGTTTTATTAGCCCCGATTGCAGGTAAACTTATAGAGGCACTACCTAAAGCAATTGCTTTAATAGCATTTCGACGAGATAAATCTAGATTGTTATTTTTCATTATTTTCGACCTCGAACTTATGATATACATTGATTTTTAATAAGGAACGAATAGTGGCAAGTAAATCCGCTTGAGTAGAAAGTAATGAGTACAATTTATTTTTATCATTTATGGTTAAATGTTTAAAAGGTAAGTAAATATTATTATTTTTATATTCATTAAGTACCGATGTGATTCTCATGTTATTATCATCTAATATTTTATAGCTATCTTTTGGTATGAAAGGTTTTAATAGTGTTAATATTTTATAAGATGATTCAATATTAGCATGTAGATCATTTAAGTCTGAGTTGCTATATATATTCTCTTTTCCTGCTAGATTTACTTCAATAGCTGTTTCAACAAAATCACCAGATGATTGTATGAGTTTAGTTATTTCAATAGTTTCAATACTTAAGCGTTCTTTTATATCTGTCAAGTTATAAATAAGATCATCGGTTGCAGACAATACCTGATCTTTATTGTTAGTTTTGAATAAAAGATATTCAATCAAATGAAATCCTTTAAATCGCCAATCGTTTCTACCTTGTATGAAATAACTTTCTCTTGGATCGAGAATGCGATCACTATCACCAAAGAGCATGACAATTGGTCTGGTCATCACATAATTATTATGTGCTAGAATATAAAGTTTTTTTGCCTGAGTAATATTGCCTTGTTTGACTTCATATTGTAATTTCTTAAGATTTATAATAGATTGAGATATTTTCTCTTTAGTATATTTCATGTAATAAGCAATAACATTATGATACTTGTTTGGTGTAGGAATATCACCTTTTGAAATAATAAAGCTATCACCTGTTTGTGGCTGAGATCTAAGCGCTTTTGCTTGAATTATATGAGTGTAGAATAATAAAATTATCATACTTATTATTCTGAGGTTTTTCATGATTTTTTCCTCAATAAAAATAAATGTATTATGCTTGTCCAATATATAATTAAAGTAATAGCATTTAGCACAATCGGCTGAGAACGATAGGCGAAAAATGACGATAGCAAGCTCCCTATAATACCTGAATCATCAATAAATCCACTTGTATTCCAAATAGGGTAGAATAACTCATTTGGAATATTGAAATCAAATTCAAGTAATAAATTTGCTAGTCCATCAATTCCTTTAATTAATAAAGATAATGCAATGAACAATAATATAACACTAGTTGTATTAAAAAATAATTTCCATGGGATATAATGATTTAATCGAGAAAATAAGTATATTGTTATAATAGCAGCTAAGATACCTAAGCTTAAAGATGATATAAAATCAAAAATAGTTGTCATATTAAGAGACATTATAAAACTGGATAAAAATACAACTAATTCACTACCTTCTCTAGTAATGGAGATAGCGACTATTAGGCTTATACCGAACCAACTGTTATCTTTACTTTTCTCTGTAAGATCTGTTTCAACATTATTTTTCATGGATGAACCATTTTTCTTCATCCAATAGACCATTTGCACAATGAGACAGCAAGCTGTGATTTCCATAATAATCATGAATATAGATTGGCTTGTATCATCAAGAAAGTTAAATAATCCATATATTGCCATCGCAAGTATAATTGAAAAAATTATGCCTAAAACAACCCCATACCAAAGATATTTTATTCCATTTTTAGCATCAGGTTGTCTTTTTATCCAAGCATAAATGATACTAATCAATAGTAACGCTTCAATACTTTCGCGCCACATAATAAAAATTATTTGTTCCATTTTAATTAATGCTCAATATCGAGAATGTTGTGTCTATCAAATTGATCTGTCTTATGAATTTGATAGTGGGTTTATTGTTCTATGGCAATGATCATCCCTTTGGGTTGATCTAAATGAAAATCATCAAAAAATGTGTATGTACCAGACCTTAGAGGAGCAATAACGACAACGGATCTCGCTCCTGGAGCTAAAACTTTCTCTTTTCTTAATTGCGTACTTTCAAATTCCGCAGGTTGATTTCCTATGTTTTTAACTTCAACTCGGATGATTTTTCCAGTAGGAACAGTAAAGCTAAGAGGAGTAAAAGTACCATTATTCATTTGAAGTTTAATGGTGTGTTTATCAGCTGCAGAGGCATTTAGTGTGGTTATTGAACTAATAACTAAAACAGCATTTAACAAAAACTTTTTCATTTTAATCACCGTTGAAATAGGGGACATTATTGTCCCCAAATCTAATTTATAAGTTATTAATAACTGCCCTTTCGACCTATGCCTGCATAGTCAAATTCCCAAGAAATATCAAAAGGTTTAAACCAAGGAGCAACACCTGTTTCTTTATCTATGTGGCGATAAAATGGTGCCTTTTTATTATGAGATGGTGGGTAAATGGTAAAAGTAACCTTGTATTTTCCTGTTCCGTTTAGCTTAATATTTTTACCATAATGGGGACCATCACTAGCGACCATAGGCATAAACTCTCCCGTTTGGGTAATTTGTTTTTCTCCTAATTTTGTTACTTTATATTTGATTGTTAGGTATGGAATCCAATCTCCTTCTGCAAAGCCATTCGGATTTTCTTGAACTGCATGAATATCTGCTTCTAAGTGGATATCTGATTTGGCTGCTGGAAGCCGCTCAATAGAAGTGCTGTGTTTTTCTCCATCCATAGTGATAGGTTGCAAATAAACGCCTTGAATTTCCATTCCATCTTTAATAGTTGGTTGTCCTAGAGGGTATTCTTGAGCCAAGGTGGTTGCAGAAAATAAGGCAAAAGCAGCAGTCATTGAGGCGTGTGACAGTTTCATTAAGTTCTCCTTTTTATAATGATATTGATTCTCATTAATGTTAACGTAGATCTTAATGATTCTTTTTATTATTTATTGAGAAGTTATTTTTATGTAATGAAACTTATATAAAATTTCTTTATAAACAATGAGGTGAGATAGTAAATGCTGTTTAATGTTATTATTTTGTATTGCTTTGTTAAAATATAACTTGTTACAAGTAACCATTTAATGGTAACAAACATGAAATATATGCTATTTGTTGATTACTCTGTTGAGTATTGAAGGATGAAATATGATGTTGATGATTAATATCGAAAAAGGCGAACCATCTTGACTCACCTTTGATTTCGATCTTAACTTGAGTTGATTCGGTTAAATATTAATTCTTATAAATAGCTACATGGGGAATACCGTCATTACCAATGGTGCCTCGATACATACCAGCAGAGTTAAATTCCATTGTGTAATTACCTTGCTTATCAAGTACGATTACACCTCCAGAACCATCAATCGATTTCACATCATCTAATGCATTTTTTGCCGCTTCTTGCAACGATACGCCCTTATATTTGACTTGTGATGCAATGTTGTAAGCTGTAAGAGTTCGAATAAATTTTTCCCCTGAACCTGTTGCAGATACGGCTACAGTTTCGTTATCTGCATAATTACCTGCACCAATAAGTGGTGAGTCACCAACACGGCCGTAACGCTTATTTGTCATTCCCCCTGTTGATGTACCTGCGGCAAGATTACCTTCTTTATCTAGTGCTACAGCGCCAACGGTGCCATACTTGTAGTCATACATCATAGGATCGGCAAAAAGTGCTGCAGTTTTACCATCATGATCAAGCACCACTTGTTCTTTTTCGATGGCTTTTTGCAATTGCTGCCAACGAAAATCAGTTTTGAAATAAGACGGATCGACAGTCTTAATGCCATTTTCAGCTGCAAATTTCTCAGCACCTTTTGATACCATTAATACATGTGGACTCTTAGTCATCACAATATGCGCAGCATTGATGGGATTTTTAATATTTGTTACACCGGCAACGGCTCCTGCCATTAAGGTTTTACCATCCATGATTGAAGCATCAAGTTCATTTTTACCTTCATGGGTAAATACGGCACCTTTACCGGCATTAAATAATGGGGAATCTTCCATTACATTGATTGAAGCCATGACCGCATCAAGACTGGAGCCTCCCTTGTTTAAAACTGCATAACCAGCTTGAAGGGCTTCTGACAATTTTTGTTGATATTTTTGCTCTTTTTCAGGGGTAATAGTCTCTTTTGTAATTGTGCCTGCACCACCATGAATCACTAAGCGGATTGGTGATTCTTCTGCAAACGAAGATAGTGAAAACGTAGCGCTTAAAATAGCAATAGATAATGTTTTTAGTTTCATGTTGTTGTCATCCTTTACTTGTTTACTGAACATTATCATGCTTTTAATTAACTATTTATTCTAAATTTACTTAAAATTTTAGTATTTAACAGAAGATCTCACCAGATTGAAACGCACTGGAAACGTTTAACTATTTATATGTAGTTCTTAGCAGTTTTTTCTAGTTTGTTATGTGTTTTGTTACTTATGTGGAAAGAGGCGGGTGGAAGTTGTCTTTTATATCAAGAGATAGGATATATCACAGTTATCGCGATTAAAATTTTATACCCTTCCTCTTTGTTTTAATAATGACTGTGATTCTTATGATGAAGAAAATCATTTTAGATACCGATCCTGGCATTGATGATGCTATGGCTATTTTGTTTGCTGAAGCTCATCCAGATATTGATTTAATGGCTATTACGACTGTGTTTGGTAACGCGACTATTGAGAATGGCACTCATAATGCGTTATATCTTAAACAGCGATTTCAAATGAAAGCAGATATAGCAAAAGGTGCTCGACAGCCTCTTATGAGACCACCTGTTGGTCCTACTGAAATTGTGCATGGTAAAACGGGGTTGGGTGATTTCCATGCCCCTGAATTAATCGATAAAACGATTGATCTTCGTCCCGCCTACCAATATATAATTGAAACGATTCGAGCTAATCCTCAAGAGATTACTTTAGTCGCTGTTGGCCCTTTAACTAACCTTGCTATGGCCATTCAGGCTGCTCCCGATATTGCCGGTTTAGTGAAAGAGGTTGTTATTATGGGTGGTGCTTTTGGGGTTAATGATCATAGAGGTAATGTGACCCCCTACGCAGAAGCAAATATTCATGATGATCCTCACGCTGCCGACATTGTTTTTTCTGCCTCATGGCCAGTAAAAGTTATTGGATTAGACGTGACAGAAGAGAGCTTTTTCTCCGGCCGATATTTAGATCAACTTCGAGATCATGCGGGCTCTGTAGGACAATTTATTTGGGATATCAGTCGTTATTACTTGAGGTTTTACTCAAATAAAGTTGGTTTAGATGGCTGCCATGTTCATGATCCATCTGCAATTGCCTATGTTATTAATCCTGATTTATTTTCATTTCGTTCCGGTGCTGTTCGGGTAGTATGCGAAGGGCCTGCAGAGGGTATGACGGTTCAAAAATTTGACGATAAGTTTTATCCTATTGATGAATGGTCAATACGACCATCACAGCAGGTTGGTGTTGATGTTGATGAAAAGCAATTATTAGCTCTTTACCAGCAGACTATCGTTAACTATTCATATCAATTTGAACAATAAAGAATGTCGTACTTCAGGGCTGAATTTAGCCGCTAAGTATTAATGATGTTTGTAGGCAGTCTTTAATTTTTTAGTATTTTCGTTTAGCTTGATTATAAAGACTGCTTATTATAAATGTTCTAGATTTGCCAAATAATACTGTGCTGTATCTAAAATAGCCTGTTTTTGCTTATCGTCCATATTATCCCAAGCTCTTAATATCATTCTGGTTCTTGGGTTTTTGGCTAATAATAAGTCATGCTTATTCATAAAATGCCAATAGAGACTGTTTAAAGGGCAAGAGTTTTCCCCATGGCGAAGTTTGATGTCATATTTACAGTGCTTACAATAATCACTCATTTTGTTGATATATGATCCGCTAGCGCAATAAGGTTTAGTACCAACTATGCCACCATCTGCAAATAGAGCCATTCCGCGAGTATTAGGGAGTTCAACCCATTCAATCGCGTCGACATAGATCCCTAAATACCAATTGTCAACTTCGCTAGGATCAATTTCTGCTAATAAACAAAAATTTCCTGTTACCATTAATCGTTGGATATGATGCGCATAAGCAAAGGAAAGAGATTGTTGGATAGCCTCCCGTTGACACAGCATTTTTGTATCGCCATTCCAGAAGAATTGCGGTAAAGGACGCGATGAATTTAATGCATTCTTATCTTTATATTTAGGCATGTTTACCCAATAAATAGCCCTAATATATTCTCGCCAGCCTAATATTTGACGAATAAATCCCTCTATTTGTGCGATATCGATATTATTATTTTTTTGTTCAAAATGACTGATAGCGATATTCATGACTTCTAACGGAGAGAGCAATTTGCAATTTAGACAGAAAGAGAGACGACTATGGTATAGAGACCATTTAGCAGATGGAGATGTATGAGTCATTGCATCTTGAAATTGGCCAAAAAAGGGTAAGCAAACCTGACAAAAATGGTTCAGAAGTGTGAGTGCTTGTTGTCGATTAATTGGCCATAATAATACACTTTGTTCATCTCCTATTGTTTTTATTCGATGTCGGTTAAGTCGTTGTACAATTTCAGATACATCGTTATTAAAACACAGAGGTTGGGGAAGATTTTTAATATCAATGGATTTAAGTTTTTTTCTATTATTCTTATCAAAATTCCATTTCATTCCTATCGGTTTATCTACTTCCATTAATATATTAAAACGTTTACGCATTCTCCTATAAAAGTGTTCCATAACAGTATGTTTATCTGCAGTAAATTGTTCGCTTATTTCTTGGCGACTTAAAAGAAAGTGTTCACTATCAACACATGCGATTGAGCAAGGAAAAGAATATGCTTTTATCTGGTTATCAAGACGATATTCATCCGGTTCCTGATATTCGAATTTTTCAGCTTTGGTTTCTTTTATATAAACTTCAATAAGTTGAACTAGGTTTTTATATTGTTCTGTTTCATCTAATGTTAAATATAAAACGTGATGACCTTGCTGTGTTAGTTCTTGTGCAAACTCTTTCATTGCAGCAAAAAATGCGCATACCTTTTGAATATGATGTACGACGTAATCAGTTTCTTGTTTTATTTCAATAAGTAAATATAGAGTAGAGTGGTCTATATTACGAAACCATGAGTGATGGATATTAAGCTGATCACCTAAAATTAACCTTATAGTTTTATATTCCATCATCACTATACCTTTAAGTTATATATTTTTAGATTAAATACTAATAGATAGGTTTTAATTATTATAGTGCTAAAAATGTAAGGAATACTTTTTTGTGATTGCCATTTTATTGACGTTTTATTGTGCATGATATAGTCAAAAGAGGGATGCTGTAGTATGCTATATGTTATAGATTAGTAAACAAGGAGTAGTTGCTATGAAATGTCAACAATGTGGGTCTTTAGATGTCAGACGGTTACGACGTAGTATTTTAGAGCGTGTATATATCCGTAGAATTTTTGTTTGTAATGAATGCAGTCATATTCAAAAAGAGCACAAGTATATAAGAGATTAATAGATGAGTTCTTTTCTAAAATAAAAAGTCACCACGCGCGGTGACTTTTATAATAAATAGATTTTTATAAAGAAAAAGGGGATAATTTTAGTTGATAGAGTTGCTGGGTGGATATTTGCGTACTGACCTCTTTAAGAGATTGAATAAAAAGTAATAAAGAAGTAATTAACTGATAGTTCTTGTTGATTTCATCTACTGTAAAAACAGCATTTAATGCTGATAAGCTTTCGTTATGCCTATAGCTAATTAAATATTCTTGTAGAGCGCTTAATGTAGCGGTATGAGTTGTTGAAATTTTTTCATGGATCATACTGGTACGCATAATATTTGCCAGCTCAGTTAAACTCTCGACAATTAATCGATTAATTCCTTCACTATATTGTTTCTCTCTCCAGTTATTATAATTATCCTCAAATGATCGATAATGAAAACATGCTCGATAAGCAAGATTAAGTACATTTTCTACTTTATCTTTATCTAGATCATTATAGGCAGACCAATTTATCTTGGTACTTGCCATTTCAGCTAAAGAAACAGCCTGAACAGGAGAAGATAACTCTAGCGAGATCAGGCTATGTGTTTTTTTTCTTAGTAACTTGTTTATTTTAAAGTACAAACGGATTCGAAATTGAGTTAGTTGACGTAAAAAAACAAACTCTGGTTGACTTGAAAAAATGCCGTTATAAATCCAAAAAATGATAAGTAGTGCGATGGATAATAAGGTTATTGTTAATAGAGATGTCTCGATATTGTAACTCGGGGTTAATTGAATCGCGCTCGTTGTCATAAGCATTAAGGTTTGACAACCAAGTAAACGATGAAAAATCTGTTGAGGTTGATTGAAGTAAAACCAAAGGCTGAAGACATTAATAAAATAGAACAGACCAAGCTGCCAAAGGTGACTCAAATGCGGCAAGATAAATGTATATTGGAGGAGAGCTAAGGCTGCCCAACAAATCATGTGAAGCAATATATAGCGTGGGCTTACAAATGGAAGAGATAGAGCAACACTACCGAAGATTAAGCTTAGCATTACGATCATCGCACCGCCTTGCATGGGTACATAGACCCACAAAGCAACGCTTATCCAAAAGATGATCAAGATTTTAAGTACATTAATCAGACGCTCAGAATCAAAAGTTAATGTTAATACTGATGATTTGGTTGGTTTTTTGGGGTGAGCTTTTGACGGTTTATCATTTATTATTGCTTGAATAAGGTTTTGATACATCTGCTCTTGAAGCGTATCCATTTTCAGTAAATTTTCAGCCAACATTCTTAGCGCCCCATGTTGAGAATTGCGGTTATCTAGTAACGATTCAAGGGTAAATGTATAGCTTGATTTTGCGGTAGTATTGTTAAGATACTGGCGAAGATCATCCATTGTCGAGTGTGGATGTTCTACTGTATATTCCAGTAAGGTAATGGAGTTGCTGTATCGGGTTTTAAGTTGAGTAAGGATCTCAATAAGATCTTCTTTTTGCTCTTGGGTAAATGGAGTATTAATTAAATTGATAGCTTCAGATAGATGACCGCTTAAAAGGATCCATTGATTTTGCTGTTCTCGAATGCTATCCCAAACGGTAAATTCGCTACTAACTTGATAACTATCACTTTTTGCAGCTTGTAGTAAATCGTCTATACGGGCTAAATATTTTAAGCCATCTCCCCAAGAAACGTTTTTGCTAAGCGTATTATTCTCTTGAAGACTGTTGATCGCCTGTTCTATCTTATCTAGCTTTGTTTCAGCATTATTTTTTAACGTGTTAAGCAGCGTTATTCGACTTGAGACTGGGCTAAAGATACTAAAAACGAAGCTAAAACACAGTACACCTAAAATAGTTTCTTGTAATCGCAGGGCGGCAATTGTAAATGTTTGCTCTGACGTCATTTTTCCCATCACAATAATGACGCAAGAAACCATTAATCCCATGGTCCATGCATAACCATTTTGGGGGTTACTCTGCTGATAGATGCAGACAGCAATAATGAGCGAATAAACAACTAAAAAAGCAAGTGGTTGCTGACCAAATAAACCCACCAATATAAAAGCGATGATTACCCCGGCACAGGTACCCAATAGTCGAAGACGACCTTTTTTGAGTGAATGGCCATTCGTTTCGGTTGCAGCCATTACAATCACAGCAAAGGCAGCCCAGTACGGTTTATTCCAACCAAACGCTAGAGCAATAACAATAGCCAGAGTGAGTGCAGAGGCAACTTTTAATGGCATGATCCAGCGTTTAGATATCATATTACCTCCTCAATCTGCTGCAATAGGGCATTTTGAGCCAAATGTTTTTTATGAATCACAATTGATGCTGACGAACCAATACGAAATTGAATATCTTGCGGAACATGATCTAAGCGAATACGTACAGGAATACGTTGGGCAAGACGAATCCATTGAAATGTTGGATTAACGTTCGGTAAGAGAGAATTTCCAGTACTACCATCTTTATGAGCGATACCATAACCTATGCTTTCGACATAGCCTGATAATGGTTGATCACCATAAGCCATTAACGTAACTGTCGCTTTATCGCCTGTAGTGACATCGCTGATATCTGTCTCTTTAAAGAATCCGTCAATCCAGAAACTGTGTTTATCGATAAGAGCAACGACTGGCTGATTGGCAACAACTTGACTGCCAACATTTAAGTTTAAGTTTGTGATATACCCATCGACAGGAGCTGTAACTTTAGTGAAGCTTAAATCTAGTTTGCTTTGATCATAAAGAGCTTTTGCAGCTTCTACGCCTGCTTGGGCTGCTGTGACAGTATTTTTTTGTTGAACTAAGGTGATTTTTGATATCGCTCCTGGTTGGCGCAGAGCCAGTTGGCGACCTCGATTCGCTTCATCTTTAGCTCGTTGCAACTGTGCTTTAGCTTGGTCTAAGTTACCTTTGGCTTTTTCTAGAGCTGTTTTGTATGTCCTCGGATCCACAGTAAAGAGAACCTGGCCAGCCTTAACTTGACTATTATCTTTAATATTAAGGTGGATTATAGGACCTGTAACACGAGGGGTAATTTGAACAATTTGAGCTCGGACCAGACCATCTCGAGTCCAAGGGTTCATCAAATATTGTTGATATTTCCAACCTATGGCCATGAGAGCAATAATCACAAAGCAACTAGTAATAAGTAAACGTTTGAACATGGATCTTCTCTATTATTATTATGATGGAAAGATAAAGGTACTGATTAATACGGTGTAGATGACTGCAATCGATAACTCGACTAAGGGAGGGCTCGATACGTATTTGTACCATTTGAATGTATTGAATATTCGAACAGTAATAGAAGTACAAATGATCGCAACAAAGCCTGAAATTAGTAGAGGTGGAAAGTAAATTTCTCCGATAGCAATCTCTTTCGGGATGAGATCTAACATAGTTATGATTCGCTATCTAAATATTGATATTTATTATCTCTTTGATATTGGAAGTGATAATAGTCACATTTTTCTGTGAGATAAATATACACTTATGGAATACAATAGAAACTGTGAGTTTCGAATAGATACCATTATCTGAACTTTTAGATAGGAATAGAGTTGGTGGATCGGTTAAGTAGCATTGAAATTTTTGTTAGGGCTGTTGAATTAGGATCATTTACAGCTGTTGCGGAAGAGCGTGGTATTAGTGCGCAAATGGTTGGCAAGCATATCAGAGGATTAGAAAGCTCTCTAGGTACTAAGTTGTTGGCAAAATCAACGCGTTATCAAGCATTAACCGCTGCGGGTGAACAATTTCATCTCCGATGTTTGAATATTTTATCGGAGATGAATGCTGCTCAGGAAGACATATACCGAGATATTAATGAGCCAATAGGTAAACTAAAATTATGCTGTGGGGTAAATTTAGGGATTAGCCTTATAGCGCCATTATTGGGTAAGTTTATTCAGCAGTATCCTAAGTTAGAAATTGAACTTGTACTGGATAATAATCCACCAGATATTCAACGAGATGGCTTCGATGTTATTTTTCATGATCGGGTTGAAGGGTATGAGTTCTTGGTTGGACACCAGATCTGCAGTTATGACATGGTTGCTTGTGCTAGTCCTGAGTATTTACTTAAGTATGGTATACCAAAGCATCCTAAAGAGTTAGAGCATCATCAATGCTTGAAACACAGTACAGCATATCATGCTCATCGTTGGTGCTTTAAAGGGCCTGATGGTGAGTATTTTTCACCTAGAATTTCCTCTCGTTTTATGATCAATAGTGGTCAAGCGATGCTTGCTGCGGCTAAAGAAGGGGCGGGGATTACTATTCAACCTCGATTCCAAGTACAAGATGATCTTAATTCAGAGGCTTTAACTCGCATTCTTCCGAGCTATACATTGCCCGAAATTGAATTATTTATGCTTTATAAATCATCATTGCGTAATACATCACGACTAATATTACTCAATAACTTCTTTATGAGTAATATAAATAATTAGTTGATTTTGTTGGTTTTTATATGGGGTATAAAAAAATAAAAAATTTTGAATTAGAAAAACATAGTTTTATAAATGGCGTATAACAACAATGTTTTTTATAATAACCGAAAATAGTCATATTTCTGACAGCTAAATTGCTGTCTATTCTAATGTTGACAACAATACTTGTGCATTATGTGATGTGCGAAGTTAATAGTTAGGTTGATACCCAAATGACGTTATAAGAGGAGATATTTTCTCTCATTGATGTTGTTTGGGTATAATTATTATAAGCGTATTTAAGTAAGCAATTACTTGAAAGGAGTTTTCAGTGGCCGGTGCCTCTCTTCTTACTTTATTAGATGATATTGCAACTGTTTTAGATGATGTTGCTTTAATGACCAAGGTCGCAGCTCGTAAGACAGCTGGAGTTTTGGGTGATGACTTAGCTCTTAATGCTCAACAAGTCTCAGGTGTTCGTGCAGAGCGTGAAATCCCTGTTGTTTGGGGAGTGGCGAAGGGCTCATTTCGTAATAAGTTAATCCTTGTTCCTGCTGCGATATTAATCAGTGTTATTGCTCCCTGGCTTATTTCTCCAATGTTGCTTCTTGGTGGTTTATTTCTATGTTTTGAGGGTGCGGAGAAAATTTTAGAGAAATTCTTTCACCACGAAGAGCATAATGAAGAAGCAAAAGTTGAGCCTGAAATTGTTGATATTGAACAGTTTGAGAAAGAAAAAATTAAAGGTGCAGTACGAACTGACTTTATTCTTTCCGCTGAAATCATTGTGATAGCGCTAGGTACTGTACAAGACCACCCTCTGATGACTCAAATTCTGGTTGTTAGTTTAATTGCTATCGTGATGACGGCTGGGGTATATGGTTTAGTTGCAGGTATCGTAAAACTAGATGATGCAGGTCTTTATCTGGTAAATCATAGCGAAAAAGAAACATTAAAACATCGTATTGGTGGCGCTTTGGTAAGTGTCGCACCGTACTTAATGAAAGCGCTCGCCGTGATCGGTACTATCGCAATGTTTTTGGTTGGTGGCGGTATTGTAGTTCATAGCATTCCTCAATCGCATGACATTATTCATCATCTTACTGAAACAGTCAGTTTCCCAGGGGCTGCATCTATTTTACCTGCCGCGATTAATGGTGTGATCGGTATTATTGCTGGTCTTGTTGTACTTGCTGTTGTGACGTTGGTGAAAAAAATCAAAGGCTGATACTGCTTTCTGATTTTCAATATAATAACGCCCGTAACCTCTCGGCTACGGGCGTTTTATTTATTACAGAGTATTCATCTGCTCTTGCCATAAGCTAACAACAGCGTAGCCGAGTGGATTATCATGACTACATGCACTGGTGTGTGTATGTTGTTGATGTTTACTGCTACGTACGCTCTCCATGACCACTTTATAACTTTGATCTGGGGTTAGTTTATGCATATCAACGAAATCACCACTTACGTTTGCCTGTGGTACTGATTTCTGTTCAAGTTTGATTGGTTGAATACGACCTTCTAGTACGGTACCCCAAATCTTAATATCTTTAATTTTTGCAGGGTCAATCGTTAATGGGTTTTCATCAAGAATAGTAAAGTTAGCCAATTTACCTGGTTCAATACTGCCAACCTGATTTTCCAACTGAAGAGAATATGCCGCATCAATGGTAACGGCTTTTAGTGCTTGTTCTGCACTTATTCGTTGTTCAGGACCTGCAACTCGACCTGAGAAGGTTGTACGGTTGACTGCACTCCACATCAGATATAGAGGCTGAGCCGGGGCCATTGGCATATCTGAGTGTAGGGAAATTGAAATTCCTTCCTTGGCAACATCACCTAAACGCACCATCTCATTAGAGCGTTCAGGGCCAACACCGGCTTCACTGTATTTGTCAGCCAGTGCCACTGTGTAGTATGGGTTTGCACTAACAATTGCGCCGAGTTCTTTGAGTTCTTTAACCTGCTCTGGGGTTGAGAAACCAAAGTGAACAATGGTTGTTCGGTGATCTTTACGCGGATTGCGTTTCATATTTTCTTTGAGCGATTTGAGAACCATATCCAGTCCTTTATCGCCATTTTGGTGAATATGAATTTGGTAACCCGCATCCCAATATTGAGTAAAAGCTTTGGCGAAGATTTCTGGTTCGATCATCCATTCGCCTTCGTGGCCATCAAGATAGCCATCTTTCATCTGCATTAGCTGACTGAAAATAGCACCATCAGCAAATAGCTTCACTTGTTTAGGAAGGAATGCCGTATTGCCTTCACCCCATGACAGCATCTCTTCTGTTGCACCGATCATATTGTCATTTAGGTGTTCAAGAGCCATCGTTTTTCCATCTGGAATGAAGTAAAAACGAAATGGTGTTTGTGCGTCACTAAGCACTGCGTTTTGAGCTTCTTGTAGTTGTTTTGACACTAGACCACCAGGTTCGGCTGAGGTCGTGATGCCATTTGCGTGCAAATACTGTTCAGTAAATTCTAGGCCGTCTTTTAAGCGTTTAGGGGTTGCAATAGCTGGGGCAATTTTAGGCAATAAAACAAACATGCCTTGTTCCCAGAAATGTCCTTCAGGTAAATTTATTTGTTCTTGGGCACTTTTGCTTTGTTTAGCGATGTAGTCTGCAGTTACCCCATACTTTTTGAGTGCAGCTGTATTTAAAATAAATTCGTGAGCTGAGCGATGCCAAACAATAATAGGACGTTTATTATTGATCTTATCTAAATCATCTTTGGTCAGCTTACCATGGAAGTAATGGTGAAAACCCCAAGTGAGTAGTAGTTCATTAGGGTCGGTCAGTTTTTTATCAGCATCAGCAAGGCGCTTTAGGTAATCCTCACGATTGCTGACAGCTTTAACTGTACCTGTTGGTAATACCCAGTCTTCCATTGAGATGATTTCTGCCGTCATCGTAAGAGAAGAAAGTAGTGGGTGAAGATGCTGATCAATTAAGCCAGGAACAATGATTTTATCTTTAAATTGGTTATTAACAGTAATGTTCTTATCACCAACTTTAGATTTAACCTCTTCGAGAGAACCGACAGCGACTATCTTATGGTTAACAACTGCAACAGCCTGTGCATTTTGTTTATTACCATCCATTGTAACGATATCTTTGGCGGTATAAATCGTTGTTTCTGGGCTAAGAGCTGTAGCGCTAATAACATCTTGCAGCGAAGAGCCTTGAGCAAAAACGCCTGCTGAAACAAATGATAGAGCTATGGCTAGAGAGGTTTTTTTTACTTTCATGAAGTTCATTTAAATCAACCATCTGACTTTAATTATGTAATCATGAGGATAGACAATTAAAAGCAATATTGACCAATTAAAAGTTTTGAATTGCGAGCAATACGTAATTGTTGTGTTTTATCTTAATTTAATTGTTTTTATTTATAGCTATATTGCTTAGCAACTATCTGAAATTTTATGAAAAAAAAGCCTATCTATAAGGATAGGCGTACAGAAGAAGAAATAAACTCTTCAAGGGCATACTGGATATGAATACCAATAGGTTTTTATAATATGGCGTACTGTATTTATCTTTCAAGATGAGAGATTAAATTTTGCGAGCCATCGTTTATTTTTTTGCAAACTGAAGCAATAACAAGGATGTTGTCTGTAAGGATGCAGTTAAGTTGTTTTGAGCTGTTTGATTGTGGTAAGTGCGTGGGTATATGAGGCGGGGCATAAAAAAACCGAGCTAACTTTTCCTTAACAAGGTAAAAGGGCTCGGTTTTTATTAGCTATGGGTTATTGCTATACGCGAATTAAGCCAATAGTTCTTTTGCAGTCTCAACTACGTTCTCTACGGTAAAGCCAAATAGCTTAAATAGTTGATCTGCTGGTGCTGATTCACCAAATGAAGTCATACCAATAATACGACCATCAAAACCAACGTATTTGTACCAGAAGTCAGCAATACCAGCTTCAATTGCAACACGAGCAGTCACATCTGATGGTAGAACAGATTCGCGGTAAGCCGCATCTTGTTTGTCAAATACATCGGTTGCTGGCATAGAAACAACGCGTACTTTACGGCCTTCAGCTGTAAGTAGAGCATAAGCCTCTGTTGCTAGTTCAACTTCAGAACCTGTTGCAATCAGAATTAACTCTGGCTTGCCATCACAATCTTTAAGTACATAGCCGCCTTTTGTGATGTCTGCTAATTGCTGAGCATCACGCTCCTGTTGAGCTAGGTTTTGACGAGAGAAGATAAGCGATGTTGGACCATCTTTACGTTCGATAGCAAATTTCCAAGCAACAGCTGATTCAACTTGGTCACATGGGCGCCATGTGCTCATGTTTGGTGTTAGACGAAGAGAGGCAACTTGTTCAACAGGTTGGTGTGTTGGACCATCTTCACCCAAACCGATTGAGTCATGAGTGTAAACTTGGATATTTTGCACTTTCATTAGTGCAGCCATGCGCATTGCGTTACGAGCGTATTCCATGAACATTAGGAATGTTGCACCGTATGGTACGAAACCACCGTGTAGAGCAATACCGTTAATGATAGCAGTCATACCAAATTCACGAACACCGTAGTGAATGTAGTTACCAGATGCATCATCAGCGGTTAAAGACTTAGAACCAGACCACATGGTTAGGTTTGATGGTGCAAGGTCAGCAGAGCCACCCATAAATTCAGGTAGTAGTTTACCGAATGCTTCTAGTGCGTTTTGTGATGCTTTACGAGAAGCGATATTTGCTGGATTTGCTTGAAGGTCAGCGATAATTGCTGATGATGCTTCTTCCCAGTTAGCTGGAAGTTCACCATTTACACGACGCTTAAATTCAGCTGCTAATTCTGGGTATTGTGCAGCGTATGCAGCAAATTTTTCATCCCAAGCTGTTTCTTTAGCTGTACCTGCTGCTTTAGCATCCCATTCTGCATATACGTCTGCTGGGATTTCAAATGCACCGTAGTTCCAACCAAGGAATTCACGAGCCGCTTTGATTTCTTCTGCACCAAGTGGAGCACCGTGACAGTCGTGAGAACCTGATTTATTTGGCGAACCAAAGCCGATAATAGTCTTACAACAAATTAGTGTTGGGCGAGTTGTATCTGCTTTTGCTTCTTCGACAGCTGCGTTGATCGCTGCCGCATCGTGACCGTCTACAGAACGGATAACTTGCCAGCCGTATGCTTCGAAACGCTTAGGTGTATCATCAGAGAACCAACCTTCAACGTGACCATCGATAGAAATACCGTTGTCATCCCAGAACGCGATTAGTTTGCCTAGACCTAAAGTACCAGCAAGTGAACACGCTTCGTGAGAGATACCTTCCATCATACAACCATCACCCATAAATGCATAAGTATGGTGGTCTACAATGTCATGGCCTTCACGGTTAAATTGAGCTGCTAGCGCTTTTTCTGCTAGAGCCATACCAACAGCGTTAGTGATACCTTGACCTAGAGGGCCTGTTGTTGTTTCAACACCTGGTGCATAGCCGTATTCTGGGTGGCCAGGCGTTTTTGAATGAAGTTGACGGAAGTTCTTTAGATCGTCAATAGATAGGTCGTAACCAGTTAGGTGCAATAGCGAGTAGATCAACATTGAACCATGGCCGTTTGATAGAACAAAACGGTCGCGATCTGCCCAGTTAGGGTTTTGCGGGTTGTGGTTCATGTGGCTACGCCATAAAACTTCAGCGATATCAGCCATACCCATTGGTGCACCTGGGTGACCAGAGTTTGCTTGTTGAACACCATCCATGCTTAGAGCACGAATTGCATTGGCAAGATGTTTACGATCCATAATAAATCTCGTGTTTTCTAAATTGAATAAATTGGTTTGATGAAAAGATTGGGTATCAAACTAATGAATGATACCCAATATCTCTTTTTATCTAAATCTTATAGTTTCTCTGCGATCATTGTTTCAAGTTTACCTTGGTCAATCGCAAAGTTACGAATACCTTCAGCTAGTTTCTCAACAGCCATTGCATCTTGGTTATGCTCCCATAGGAACTCAGAGTGGGTCATTGCAGCTGGACGAGCTTTAACTTCAGTTGCTGGAAGAAGTTTTTGTTCAACAACACCTGTTGCATCTTCAAGATCTTGAAGAAGTTGAGGGCTAATAGTCAGACGGTCACAGCCTGCTAGCTCAAGAATTTCACCTGTGTTACGGAAGCTTGCACCCATCACGACAGTGTTGTAACCATGTTCTTTGTAGTAGTTATAGATATTAGTTACAGAGATAACACCTGGATCTTCTTGAGGTGCAAAATCACGGCCTTCTTTAGCCTTGTACCAGTCCATGATACGACCAACAAATGGTGAGATTAGGAATACACCAGCTTCCGCACATGCACGAGCTTGAGCAAAAGAGAAAAGAAGCGTTAAGTTACAGTTGATGCCTTCTTTTTCAAGAACTTCAGCTGCACGAATACCTTCCCAAGTAGAAGCAAGTTTAATTAGGATACGATCATTGCTGATACCAGCATCGTTGTACATTTTGATTAATTTGCGTGCTTTAGCAATACTACCTTCAGTATCAAATGATAGACGAGCATCAACTTCAGTAGAAATACGACCAGGAACGACTGTTAGGATTTCTTTACCGATATTTACCGCTAGCATGTCACAAGCATCTTGAACTTGCTGAGTTTTGTCAGAGCTTTGTGCTTTTGCATACTCAATAGCTTGATCAATTAATGGTGCATATTGTTCGATTTGAGCAGCTTTTAGAATAAGAGATGGGTTGGTTGTTGCATCTTCTGGCTGGTATTTAGCAATTGCTTCAATTTCACCTGTATCAGCTACAACTGTTGTTAGGGCGCGAAGTTGTTCTAGTTTAGTGCTCATAGCTATCGACCTTCTACGTTGGTAGTGCTTTTAATGCTAAGTGTTATTTCTATTTGCTTAGCGATTAAAGGCCAAATAATTAACTGGATGTTAACAGCAATAATTCAATCATCAAACAAACGACTTGAACATATGGTTTGCTGTAGAACATTTGATACATTGATAATTCATTTTTATGTGATACTTGTCAACGATATTAGAGGCTAAATTTCGTTTGGATCTCATTTTTACTTATTTTTATGACCTTGGCAGTCAAATCTCGCAGTTTAATACGTACGGAATATGATTTAATAAATGTCTCCAGGTTGAGCATATGATCATAGTTGTGAACTTTTGTTCGTATTGAGTAGCAATGATATTGAGTAAGATGACTTATTTTTATCTGCTCTGAGTGAAATTTGTTCGACACCCAAGTGATTTCAAAATACAAAATTCACTTGGGTATAAATGTAGAACAGATAATCACGAGAAACCAATTAGGAGTATTCCCAATTGATTGATTAGCTGAGAAGTTGCTCTAAGGTCAGAGGTGCTGAAGTTAGACCAATCTTTTGAGCGGGAGTTAAACCACTTCGATCTTGTCGACATAAATTATGCCAAGCACGGTAAATATCGAGCAAAGGCATCAATCCGCCAGGTCTTAGTTTGCGTCGCGGTTCATTGACTAACTGTGAAAATTGATCATGAAAACGACTTTGGTATTCGCTGATTGCACGATGAGAAGCAATTTCAAGCCAGCGTTTTTCATTGTCTTTTTCTCCGCCCAGATGGCTAATGCCTTTGCTTGTTTCATTATGTCGCGTAAAGGCCCAGCGATCTCTCCACCATCCTAATAATACGATATCAATGCGTTCACTTACCTCTTGATCAAGCCAATCGGCATCTTCAACTACATACAAAGGATGGAAGCTTTTATCTTTTACTCGCTCAAGAAAAACGGAAATACATGCTGATCTTAGTAAGGTTTCTTGCGGCATAAAGAGAGAGAGCTGTTCGTTGTTCTCTTTTAACTGCTGAGCTAAGTGCAAGTAATGGGCATACGCTGTGTATTGGGGTCTGATGAGACACCCTTTTGTTGGGTAGTTGATTTTCGCTTGATTTGTAAGCGGATCTTCCATATTTGTTCGAGA
This sequence comes from Photobacterium damselae subsp. damselae, assembly GCF_038086725.1. NCBI lineage: Bacteria > Pseudomonadati > Pseudomonadota > Gammaproteobacteria > Vibrionales > Vibrionaceae > Photobacterium > Photobacterium damselae. The sequence goes on along the minus strand of NZ_CP146971.1, from coordinate 876,070 downwards.
TAATATTTTGCGATACGTTGCATCAACTCTTGCCAGTAAGCCATTAGTCTCAGGCTGAGGTGTTTCTACTAATCTTAACGGTTGTGGTGCAATAAAACGGGTACCAACAGTATAGGCATCGTGGATCTCAAAACGCTCTGTCACTTCTTCAGGCTGAAAATTGGTGTGTTGGCCAACAACATAGCCTGATTGAGCTTCGCTGGTTGCTATCCACAATACGCCATTGTCACTGCATGGTTGTAATGGTCGTATATCAGACGCAAGAGCGAGAGAATGAGCATGCTTAAATAAGCGACCGTCAAACATAGCTAATTGACGGCGACAGCGACTGGCTATATGTGAGAGTTGATCGTAGAAAGATTTCGGGTTCATGCTTAAGCGGCGACAGATATCGCGAACAGAATGCCCGGTAAAAAGCATGGCCAATAATTTTTGTTGCACTAAGTGCTTTTGATTGAAACCCGACCAGCGATCAACAAAAGTATGTTGGCAACATTTACAGCGATAACGTTGTCGATCACCACTGTAACCAAAAGCATGATAAAGATGACGATGGGTTAATACGGGCAGGCCAAGGTTTTCACAGTCAAGATTACTGCAGGCAGGCAATCCACTACTTTGAGCTATTTTTAAGCGTGACGCTTCTGCAACAACATCGGGGTTACTTAAGATTGGTGGAAATGCGCCACATTCACGGCAAATAAGAGCGGGTTTAGCTGGATTAGTACGCTGAAACACATAGTGATCTTCATTTGTTGAGCCAAAATGACTGCATCCAATTGTTTTACAATGGTTAAATTGCAATCCATGGATCGCAGGAGGAAGACATTGTTGATTTGATATTGGATCTTGCTTCATGGTCATCATTACCTAATCCTTGCACTAAAGCTTATCGTAGCAAGTTAGAAAAATACGTCCTAGTTATCATTATTATGATTGAGAGGAATGTAGCGATTATTGATTGAATACCGTTACTGATAACAAGGAGGGACAGCAGAATTTTGAGATTGAGCATCTGTTCAGAATGGTTCAAGAATAAGTTATGAACACATTAATAAAAAGCAGAATGGACGTCGGGGTAGGCGTCCAAACTGCAAAAGAGGTACTTATAGATTTACAGCCGTTTCAAGGGCTACATTCATCATATCGTTAAATGATTTTTGACGATCTTCTGAACTCAATTTTTCACCACGCTTAATATGATCTGAAACAGTAAGAATGGTTAGGGCTTTTGCACCTAGTTCTGCTGCTACACCATAAATGCCAGCCGCTTCCATATCGACACCTAAAATACCGAGTTTTTCCATTTTATCGAATAGATCAACTTCTGGGCTGTAGAATAGATCGGCAGAGAACACATTACCTACGCGTACTGGTACATTCTGACTGCGAGCTTGGTTAACCGCTGTTTCAAGGAGGTGGAAATCAGCAATTGCAGCAAAATCATGATTATTAAAACGAATACGGTTTACTTTAGAATCGGTAGATGCACCCATACCAATGATTACGTCCATCAGTTTTACGTCATCATGAACTGCGCCACAGCTACCAATACGGATAACATTTTTCACGCCAAAATCTTTGATCAACTCATGAACATAGATAGAGCAAGATGGAATACCCATACCATGACCCATTACTGAGATTTTATGGCCTTTATAGGTACCTGTGTAACCAAACATATTACGCACGTTACACACTTCTTTTGCATCTTCTAAGTACGTTTCTGCAATGAATTTAGCGCGAAGTGGGTCACCAGGCATTAATACTGTTTCTGCAAAATCACCAAACTCAGCGTTGATATGTGGAGTAGCCATAATATGAGCTCCTAAAAAGATGTTATCTAATTAATTAAAGCAGTGAAGAGTCTTTACCGAAATGACAAAGCTCTTTTTCATATGTCAATTTGGAATTATTGAGGAGGAAATTCCAAATTGATGTGCTTTTCGTTGCCAACAAGTTTAGGTAAAACCAACTTCTATCCATGAGATCTATATCACACTTTGTAATCTATTTATGATAAAAATGGCAGGTGATAACTAAATCTGTTGATTTGGTGATGGTAAACGTTTGCTTTTTAGGACGGTAATTTAAAATTAGTAAGGTAAATATCAATATATAAATTAGTTTAACTTGCTGTATTTATTTTGTTTTTATCGTTCTTTTCCCGTTTGGTTTAATCTCTGATTAGTCTATTTAGTAAATCTCTGGTGTAATGGATTACACTATTGCAAAACTGCTTATTCTTGTGATTTTGATGCTTATAGAAAGGAATTTTTTATAAATTATCAGACGAGTTTTTCTAATTTGAGGTTGTTATCAAAGATGAATTCTTTAGATGACTATATAATCTAAAATCAATAGTTCATGGATGAGAGAGTTGGATTGAATGACTAACTATGATTTATATTTGCAAACAGTAGATAGGTTAAATGATAAGTTAACCGACCTGTTTAAGTTTGTATATTGGCAGCCGACAGATAACGAATTAACTATCGATCCTCTGTTTGTTGATGAAGCGGGTTGCCCCATTCAAAAATTAAAAGTTAGCGTTTGTCGAGCTCAAAATATCCATATGACTTCTGACTTTTTTAAAGCGTATTGGCTTCGTGGTTTAGCTCGTATTGCTCCATTACGACAAGCAGTATTTAATCGACATTTGTACTATTGGTTGACTCAAAGTGTTCAACAATTTCCTTTCCACCTACTTAGCTCATCATTATTAACTAATCTATCCGATGATGAAACATACCCATTCCCTTCTTTAATTAGACGAGAGAATAGCCACTTACCGTGTTGGGTATTAGCTCGTCAAAATGACGAATACCTGATTTCAATTATCGAGTCTAGAACTGGACAGCTATATACCGCATCATGGGTAAAAGATCCTGATCTTATTGAAGACAGTAAATGGTTTGAAGCTCAAGTTATTGATTCAGTTTTAGACTCATCAAGTAAGGTAGAAGTCATCTATCAAGAATTGATCGAAGAATTTAAAGAACAACGCCTAGAGGATGATATTGATCTTCAAGATATATTACATGCGCCATCTTTAAAGAAAGTCAGTTCATTGGCAAGTGTTGGCTTGGTGTTTGTTATTGTGATTGCATTTTTTATCTTTTTTAAATATCAGCTGGGGTTCTGATATGTAAATGGATCCGATACACTACCCCGAGTACGTTTCTTGGATATTGAGATAAAGGTTAATGCATAACTTATCATTACTGTCTGATGCAGAAAAAAATCGAATTGAATTGGATAAGCAGGCTGCTTATGCGGTTTGGAAAGTCAGTAACGCAAAAGCAGGTCCTGAGGTTTTTTCTGAGCTATTAAATAATATTGTTGATGATGATGAGCGTGAGTTTTTTGAGCAAGCTGTTGTCAAATATAAAGCCCAAATGGGTGTACGATAAGTTGTAGACCTTGGTAGCAACAATATTCAATTATGCTAAGTTAATTAAAACGCCATTGATATATCATTCATATCAATGGCGTTATCGTTTGCGATATTTTATTTATTCTTCCTGTGAATGACTAGAAGTAAATGTATACTTACACGTTTACTTTTTGGCTGTACAAGATACAATAATCCCTATCTCCTTTATTCTCTCCTTTTTGTGGTCTTTGTATGCAACGTCGTCTTATTCCTTTACTGTGTGGCCTAGCGGTTTCTTCTAGTGCATTTGCCCAATCATTTTCTTTACCTATCTGGAAAGAAAAAGCAGAAGCACTTGGCTATGATCTGCCTAAACCTATTGGTTTTAATTTAAGCTATATGTCGCTAGAGCAAGGAATTCAAGTTGATAGCATAGGTTTTTCTGGGTTGCATTTACCGAATTTTATTCGTGGCATTGATATGCAAGCAGAACAGGGTAAACAAACCAGTGAAGTTGTAACACTTCGTGCTGACATGTGGTTATTTCCATTTCTAAATGTTTATGCGCTTGCTGGTAAAATGACAGGTAAGTCTGAAACTTCAGTTAATTACGCTGTTTCTGTTAAACCCTTATTACCAGGACGACCAGATCACAAAATAAAAGGAAGAATTGATAACTTTTCTCTTGATCTTGATGGTTATCTATATGGTGGTGGTATCGTATTAGCAGGTGGTTACGAAAATTGGTTTGGGTTAGTTGATGCCAGTTATACTCAAACTCAATTGACTGTGATTGACGGTAATATTGATGCTTGGGTGATCAGTCCTCGTGTCGGTTATGATTTTCATAAGTTAGGGGTTCCACTTCGAATTTGGGGTGGTGCGATGTATCAAGATGTCGAACAATCGTTATCTGGACAATTAAGTGAATTGGGCTTGCCAAGTGCATTAAATCCAATTGTGAAAGATGGTAAATTTCATATTGAGCAGCGTCTAACGACAGAGTGGAATCCTATTATGGGGGCTCAATATCAGATTAATCCCAATTTAAACTTATTAGCAGAATTTGGCTTTGGCGATCGTCAAAGTGCCTTTGTCTCAATTGATTTTCGCTACTAAGGAAGAGGCATTTTGTTGAAAAAGCTATTACTGTCTTCCCTTATTATGATCAATAGTCCTTATTTATATGCGACTGAAAATGAGCCGCAACAGGATTGGATTGATAATTTTCTGACTCAATTGGGTTCTAGCGATACTATTGATGTTTCACAAGGAATCGATTGGGGCGTACTTCCTGGTCCTTTTGCTAATCCAGAACAAGGTGTTGGGTTTGGTATTGCGGCTGTTGGTTTATATGCCCCTTCAGATTGGGTGGAAACAACCCCCTATTCAACGTTAGCGATCAAATCTTATATCTCATCCACGGGCTCATACGGACTAGGACTTGAGAATCGAACCTATCTAAACCACGATCGACTACGCCTCCTTGGTGATGTATGGATCAGCCATTCCCCACAGTATTATTGGGGGATTGGGAAAAAAGCAGCGGAAGATGATCGTAATAAAAGTGAATATCAAGGACGTATTTTTAAAGTCGCACCAAAAGTCTCTTATCAGTTTTTACCGCATACCTATGTGACTTTAGGATGGGATTTTCAAAGTTACGCGAAACAAAAAATTGATAGTAATTTGCTGACTTCTTACCAATTGGAAGATCAACGAAGTAGTGGTATTAGCACTGCCTTTGAGTACGACAGTCGAGATTTTGAGCCCAATCCTTACCATGGCATGCTTCTGTTTGCTGAATGGGTTAATTTCCGTAAAAGTTTAGGATCTGACCAAAATTACCAACGCCTGACGATCAATTATCGTCAATATGTTGAAATAAGCGATAGTGATGTACTTGCTTGGGATCTTTACGGTCAAAAGGTTGATGGTGATATCCCTTGGTATGGTTATGCTGAGATGGGAAATGATGATCGTATGCGTGGATATTATACTGGGCAATATCGAGATCGTTATCAGCTATCTAGCCAAATAGAGTTGAGGCATCGTTTTAATTATCGACACGGCATGGTGGCTTGGATTGGCGGCGGTAATATCGCGCCGAAAAGCAGTGAGTTATTTTCAGACTCTTGGCTACCATCAGCAGGGATAGGCTACCGTTTTACCTTTAAACCACGAATTAATGTTCGAATAGATTATGCTGTTGGCAAGGATAGTAGCGGGTTCTATTTCAATATTAATGAAGCGTTTTAGTGGCTAATATCATGATAAAACTCATAAAACCAATACTTGGTGCTGGATTACTTTTATTCATTGGTTCAGTTAATGCAATGGATGCGCCTGTAGGTGTGCGTCCGTGTTGCGCTTTTGGTAAAGACCTAAAAGCAGAAGTAGGCGGTGTACCCGTTCCATTCTTTTCTATTGGTAATATTTTAGGCATCGAAGACTTAGGATCTCATGTCTATAATGATGGTTCTCAAGGTGTTTCAAGCAGTCTGTTGGGAATGGGAAAAGAGACTAACGGGATTGTTTATACACAAAAAGGGGGATTCATTGATATTGCCCATGTACGAGATACGGCTGATTTTACCTTTTACTTATATCAAGAAATCCATTCAAAACTGGGCTCAGGAACGAGTATTGTTCTCACACCTGAGTTGCGCTCGCGTCATGTTTATTTACCTAAAAAAGATACACATGGTTTAACGGCTCAAGAGCGTCAACAAATTAGTGTTGAATTAGCTGGTTTGATGGCATTTCGATTAGCTCAATGGCACGAAATAGCTCAATGGTTTGGCCTTGAATCTGTCGGCGGTTTCTCTGAGCTAGCTTCTGCGTTTTCTCCTGAAGATCTTTATTCAAATATGCTTGGTGCTAAAGTTGCGATGAACATATTGCAACAACAGCCATCTATTTCTAAACAAACATTTTCTCAAATATTTACTCAGAATTTAAAAGCAAAATTAATCGCTTTAGATATTGTTTCTGCAGATAAAGCAAAACAAAAAATGGCATCTTTAGATGGTCAGTGGTGGGATAGCTCTAAGCGATTACCGCAAAAATGGGTTGTACTAAAGCGAGACTATCGACTACGTCTTGATTTACAGCCAAATGGTGTAGCAAATGGTGAACTTGAGCAGTTAACAGCGCAATTAAGTAATGGCGATAACAGTGAACAATGGGCAGATTTGTATCTTCATTCAGCTGATCGAGAAAAACAGTTTGAGTTACTACCCGCTGAGCTTAAAAAGAAACAGGTTTGGCAACCTAAAGACTTTAATCAATTAGCTGATTTTGCGAAGCAACATGATGCTAAAGAGGTAGGACACTCTACTCAAGTGTAAATATAGTCAGATATATTCATTTGTTGGACTAAAAAAATACTAGAGCCCGCTATTTTCATCTACAGTAATTAGATATTGAGATATCTTGTGTAGAGAGGGAAATGGTGGGTTCTATATGGCTAATATTGTGCTAGTTTGCGATATTTTTCTAAAACAGGGCAGCAGTTTTTTTGATTTTCTCTACCATTTACCAACCCACAGTCCACATCAATATATTCTTTTAGTAAGAGGTATTGATAAGGGGTTATCGAGCCGCTTAACCTCTCTTGGCTATGACGTTAAAATATTTCACTCAAGCATCGATCTTGCTAAATATTTTTTGCAGTATCAACCGGATCTGATTCATTTCCATTTTTATGGTATTGGGCATCGACATATATTATTGGCTAAATGTTTGGCCCCAAAAGTGCTCTTAACCTTCCATAATTCGCTTGTGAAAAAACCAAAAATCAGCTTTTATCTACGGGTAAAACAATCTCTTTTAGCACTACCTTTATCCCGTGTTATTGCCGTATCGTCGTTTACTTCATCTTGGTTGTGCTCTTTATTACCCCCCATTAAAGTCGTTCATATTGATAACGGTGTTGATTTGACACGGTTTAGGCCAATTCCCCAAATTGAAGTTACTCAATATTTAGAGTGTTGTTATATCGGCTCTTTATCTAATGAGAAAGGGGGTAATAAATTGATATCTCTATTTTCTTTACCAGAGATAGCCCGTTTTGCTCGCTTACATCTGGTGGGAGAGGGGGAGTTACAAGAGGTTATTCATCGATTACCAGAGCAAACAGATAATATTATTTCTTATGGTTATCTGAATGATGTGACTGTGGTATTGAAAAAAGTACATTTGGTTTTGGTCCCTTCTGATTGGTATGAGGCATTTGGTTATAGTGCAGTTGAGGCCATGGCAACACAACGCCCGATTATTGCTCAGCCTGTAGGGGCGCTTAAGGATCTATTTTCCAATGATCTTCATGGCTGGCATGCTGATTATAATAATATGATCTCGGTACAAAAATTGCTTGAAAGAATTCATCGGTCACCTTTGTTGCTGAAACGGACAGGGGAGCAAGCACAAGCATGGGTTAAACAGAAATATGATATCCATAATCAAATCAAGAAGACTCATAGGCAATATTGCCAGCTCTTAAATGAGTAAAAGATTGATGACGATAAATAGGAGGTGGTATGTGGACTTATCGTGTACGTTCATACATAAAACAGCGTAATTCGCTTTTTAGTCGTTGCCTTTATTCAGTCATATTAACAATCCGTGATGGTCAATTGCCTCGAATGGTTTGGGTTTACCGACCTATTTATTTGTTATACCAATTAGTTAAACAGGTATGGGCTAGATTGGTTAATGTCATTTTTTATTTACCTATGTTGCAAGCTCGGTTGACCCAGTTTGCCCCTCGATTGCAACTTGAAAATGGTTTTCCCTTAATAGGAGGCCCTGTTGAAATCACAATTGGTCAAAATACCTGTCTGAATGGAGCACTAAGCATTCATGCTCATCCTGATACACCCAGCAAGTTAACCATAGGCGATAATTGTTATCTAGGTTGGCAAACCAGCATTATTGTGGGGTTAAGTGTCACCATAGGCAACAATGTAAAAATTGCTGGACGGACAAGTATACACTCTCATGCAGGACACAGCACAGATAGCTCCCATCGAGACAAAACGCCTGAATTAGGCCATTTAACGATTGAAGATGATGTATGGATCTGTACCAGTTGTAATATTGTAAAACCTGTATTAATCGGTAGAGGTTCGGTTATTGCTTCCGGTTGTGTTGTTACTCACGATGTCCCTCCAAATGTATTGTTTGCAGGTAATCCAGGGCGAGTGATTCGCCAGTTAAAATAAAGGTGGTAGAGCGCAATATGAAGATTCTTTATATCAGTTATTTTTCGCCACCACTTTTGAATGTAGGTGCTCACCGTACTCGCCGTTTTGCCTCTTACCTAACAACATTCAATCACAAGGTGACGGTTGTCGCTGAAAAACGCCGTAATCGCTTTACTCAACAAAGCAAAGATGCCTCATCTGCTCCTAACACTTTGCTTATTGATGCCGTAAAGTCGTGGAATATTGATTGGTTATGGAAGTATCCAACGATTGTTCATAAAGGTCTATATCGATTATTTGGTCGTACATTACCTGAACAAGATAATAAAATTGCCAAACGTTACTGGTTTATTGATATGCAGTGGGGGTGGATTATTCCTACCCTATGGCATTGTTATCATTTAATTAAACAAGATAAACCCGATGTAATTCTTGTTACTTGTCCTCCATTTAGTAGCAGTGTGGTGGGCTATTATCTTTCCAAATTTTTTTCTATTCCGTTAGTTCTGGATTTTCGTGATGGCTGGACTCATGCGAGTTATTTTGTTGAATACGATTACCAGCACTGGGAAAATCGAGTTTTGGCTCAGGCATCAGCCCTAGTGGTGACCTCTAAAGCTGATCTGCATTCCTATCAAAGTAAATACCCTAAAGTGGCTGTGAGCGATATTCCAAATAGTTTTGATTGGCCATTAGATATTACCTCTAATAGCTCTAGTTGCTGTGATAAAAAGCGTGTGTTTACTATTGGCTATAGTGGTACTTGGGATGGTTTTCGTCGTTCCGCCAAGCAAATATTAACGCACCTTAGTCAAGCATCATTTGATTTCCTATTTATTAATATTGGTGATGATCATCCTGAGTTTCTCTCTTTAGTTGATGAGCTAAAAATAGAAGATAAGGTCCGAAATTTAGGTTTGTTAAATAAAGATAAGATGCTGAAACATCTGGCAGATTGTGATGCATTATTTATCCAAAAAGGTTCGCCTGATTTAGATTTAGAAGATACTCATTTAGCGACAAAAGCGATTGATTATGTGGCTAGCCGAAGAATGATTATTGCAGAATTGCCAAAAGGTGAAACTAAGCAATTTTTACTTCAATATGGTGGGAAAGTGGTTATGGTTGATGCTGATAACTACTCTCAACAATTAGAGTCAGCCTATCAAGATTGGTGTTCAAATCCAAACAAGCGCTATGAACCTAAGGGCGATTTTTGGCAACATTATGACCCCATATTATTAAGTCGTCAGCTAGAGAAGGTATGTTATGACGTGTGCTCAGGATCTTCTCAGACAACTTAGTCAAGATGGCGTAGTTGTCCTTCCTAACCTGATTTCCAAAGAACAATTAAAAGCCATGCAAGTGATATTTGCACAACAGCTAAATCAGCCTAATTGTAATGCTTGGCAAGGTTACCATCAGACAGATCGATATCGTTTGATGGTTGATCAAGTATTAGCGCTTCATCCAACATTTGTTCAATTAGCCATTGCTCCGTTATTGTACACCATGGTTTCTCAGTATTTAGGTGATGATGCCTGCTTACAAGAAGCCAAAGGGTGGCAAAGTTTGCCGTTTAATTATGACTTTCATCCCTTACATCGCGATGAATGGTATTGCACTGAATTTTATCAAGATAAATTACCCCCTAAATCATTAAAGCTAGGATGTTATTTACAAGATGTGAAATCAGGCTCCTTTGGTTATGTTTTAGGCTCTCACCTAAAGAGTAACGGAATAGAGGTGGGAGAAAGGTTTCACCAAGATGCTAAAGACTATGCGATGCATAAGATTATTGGTCGTGCAGGTACGTGTTTTCTATTTGACCCACAAGGGTTACATCAACAAACGTATCCAAATAATGAAGCTAGAAATGCCGTGTTCTATCATTATTTTTCCCCTCATATTCGATTAGCTAAGGCTTTTATCCGGTCAGGGCGCTATAACCATATGCTGGTCGATATTAGTTATCTCAAGGGATTATCCCCACACCAGATGCGATTTCTTGGTTTAGAAAGAGGGCGGCCTTTACCAAGTAATTTACTCTTACCATCATCACGGCAACAAACTTGTATCATCAGAGCAGGACTTCGAGCTTATAATGAATTTCGTTATTGGAAACAGAGAGTAATGGCTCGACTGTCAAAAATTACTTAGTTTGTTTTACTGTGGTCGTAATGTGTGAACCATCAGCAAATTCAAGGGTAATGGGAAAGTTATCTGTAGTATGAAAATCAAATAACATGAGATGATCCCCATGTGGTTTGAGGGTGATTTTTCCATTTGCTGGAATAGTAATATAGTCCAACTTACGCATTTTCATCATACCGTCTTGATGCTGGTGGGTATGAAGCTCAATTGTTTGGCTGTTTGGGCTATGGACTTTTGTTAATTTCGCTAAGTGATTGCTGTTATTTTGGATAGAGAGATATACAGCCCTAACTGTACTATTTGTTGGTGCGATTGGCATCCATGCATTTTCAATAAAAATATGTTCAGCTTGGGAAGACCAAGTGAAAGAACTCAATAATATGAGAAAGAAAGCGACTAATTGTTTCATGACAGCATCCTTGAGATCACTTTAGTATATCTAGAATACTAGCCACTTCTTTCTCTATAATACAAATTAAACTTGCTGCATACCTCGAGTTTGATTCATTGTTCGAGATCCAGCAGTGCCATAGTTGTTAATATCAAATCGGTTAGGGGAGTAACCGATTTGTTTGCGATAGCGTAGGTCTAACTTTTCTAAGTTAATACCATAAGTCAGTCTCATTTTTTCGATCATGGTATTAATTTCTAATTGAGACTTATGTTGTTGTCTCATATAAAAGTAGAGATTTTCGGCTCTTTGTTGATCCATTGTAACCTCCAATACCTTTAACGTATTAACTCATTAAGATTAATGGCTATGAGGTGCGCCTGATAAATTAATAATGGCAATACCTATAGCAATAACAATCATGCCAATCCAAACTTTGGGATCCAGTTGCTGTTTATAAATAAAGCTCGACATCACGGTCACCAGTACAATGGCCATTCCGGCCCAAGACGCATGTACAATACCAACAGGTAGATTTTTCATCGCTTGGCCTAAAAATAAAAAAGCTGTTAAATGCCCTAAAATTACTATGGTACTTGGTAACCAATTGGTAAATCCATTCGTTGCTTTAAGGGCGACATGTGATGTTGCTTCAGCCAAAACGCCAAGTAAAAGAAAAATCCAACCCATTTTATTTGCTCTATTTTTAATATTTAATTAGAAGATATGCCCAAGCACCTTGGATTTAGATATTATATTTATTTCCCTCTTAATGATAATGGTCTGGTGTTATAAATTACTTTTACTATATAGTAATAATTGAGTGCAAAAAAGGCACAGGTGGTATGCCTATGCCTTAGTTGTGTTATTTACAGAAAAGTTTATGCTTCTTTGATTAAGGAGATCATTGTCCAACCAGCTTTTACATCGGGCTGGATGGTACTTGAGAATACGTGAATACTCAGCTTAGGATCGACCGCAAATAATGGGATGATCTGGGCTGTTTTATACTGCTCGTAATAATCTTCTAAGCTAAATGCCTCACTAATCTTCGTATGGCGAACTTCTGCCCCCTGATTGATAAAGCTTGCCAGTTTTTTGTAGCTAACATCTTGATTAAAAAGTGTTAATCCATGGCGTTCTTGTGCTGCGTAGTGCTTTTCATTAAAGTTTGAATTACTGCGATTACCGTACAAGCTGTAAACACTTCGTTCACCAAAGTCATTCATAAAATGCATACAAGCAACCACATTGAGATGCTTATCTGGTGTCATTGCCAGAACTTTGCCGACTCCAATCAAGTTCAAATACTCATCAGCATGGCTCGATACAGGGTTGCCATAATAAGTATCAAGGCCTGCCATACGAGCATTACGGATATAGTCCCAGTTAGAATCGGTCATCACGACTCGGCAATCATATTTCTTTAACTCGATGCCAATGGTTCGAGCAACATCATTGGCTCCAACGATAAGGAAACCACGAGGTGAGGGTTCAGCAACCTTAAGTAATTTAGCCATTGGACGAGCGGAGATACTTTGGAGGACTACGGTTCCAATAATGATCATAAAGGTAAGAGGTACCAGCAGTTCAGCTTCTTTTATGCCTGCTTGAGAGAGCTTAATTGCAAATAGAGATGAGATTGCTGCAGCAACGATACCCCTTGGGGCTACCCATGCTAAAAATAGTTTTTCTTTACATTGCAATCCGCTTCGAAGTGTAGAAAGAAAAATTGAAGCAGGACGAGCCACAAATTGAATGACGATAAATAAAGCCGCAGCACTGAAACCTAATGCTTTAAAGTCAGTGAGGTCAATACGAGCTGCAAGTAATAAGAAAAGTCCTGAAATCAATAGAATAGTAAGGTTTTCTTTAAAGTGTAAGATATGCTGAATGTTGACTTCTTTAGCGTTAGCCAACCACATACCCATAACAGTTACAGCCAGTAGGCCAGCTTCTGATTCAATGGCATTAGAGCCTGCAAATATACCCAGAACTACAGCTAATACGGCGAATGGTTGTAAATATTCTGGCAGTAGATGTCGGCGCAACACAACAGCAATAAACCATCCAGCAAGCGCACCAAAAATAAGTCCAACCGCTAAGATCAGTGCAAAAACCTCTAAACTATGTACTTCACTGCTTGAGACCATAAACTCGTATACAAGAACGACAAATAGAGCACCGATAGGGTCGATAAGAATGCCTTCCCAACGCAGGATATTGGCTAATTTTGCCTGTGGGCGAACCGTTCTTAGCAGAGGAACAATAACGGTTGGCCCTGTAACGACCGTCATACTTCCGAATAAGAATGACATTGACCATGAAAGATCTAATAGGTAATGAGTTGCGGTACTGGTGATTAGCCAAGTTACCACAGCACCAATAGAAACGATACTTTGAACGGTTTTGTTAACTTCCCGAATTTCTTTAAAGTTAAGTGTTAGGCTTCCCTCAAATAAGATAATAGCGACAGAAAGTGAAATTAGAGGGAACAGTAAATCGCCGAACATGTCATTGGGCTGAAAAATACCAGTAACGGGACCAATGACGATACCCGCAATTAATAGAAACAAAATTGCAGGCAGTTTTAAACGCCATGCTAACCACTGGCACCCTAAACCGAGCACACCGAGTCCGGCTAGGGTTAAGCCAATCATTTCTTCATGCATATGTCTTTCTCATAATAAAGGCTGCTGTTGATACAAGCCTTTGGGATTGTTGTTATTGTCAGATAATGAACAGTGTACTATGAGTTAATGGCAGTTACCAAATGTCAGTATTAAGCTAATTTTTAGATAATATTAGAAAAAACACATGAATTGAGAGTGACATTTGAGTTTCACTCCGTAGACTTGGCTTCCCTTACTGAAACTCTTACTAATAAGGAATGAATCCGTGTTACCTGAACGAGCCAGCCGTATGGCTATTTTTCACACTTTAGTTGTTTCTGGTAGCTTTACTCAGGCCGCTTTAACATTAGGCGTTTCGACTTCTCATGTGAGTAAACAACTTGGTCTATTAGAAGCTGATCTTGAGGTGAAATTAGTTCAACGTACAACACGCAGTTTCACCCTTACAGAAGAAGGGGTTCAATACGCGAAATATTGTGCAAAATTGGTTAATACGATTCAAGATGCTGACGCCATGGTAGGTGATGTTCGCAATGAGGTATCTGGGGTATTAAGACTTGGTCTTTCTAAATCTTTTGGCACCATGCATATCATCCCTGCGATTGAGCATTTACGTAAACAATTCCCCGAGCTGCATGTAGAAGTCAGTTTGTTCGATCATAAAGCGAATATGGTAGAAGATGGACTCGATCTATGGATAACCAATGTTGAAAATATTCCAGAAGGTTATGTTGCGCAAAAGTTAGCGGATACTCGTTTTATTGTCGCAGCATCACCTGAATATTTACTTCATCATCCTGCGCCTACTCACCCTAATGAGCTGCAAGAGCATAATTGTTTGACCTACCAAAGTCGCCATCATAGCCATAATACGTGGTCTTTTAATAAAGGGACTGAAGGGCTTTTCGTGACGGTATCTGGTAACTATCGTGTGGATTTGGCAGAAGCGGTACGTGATGCTTGTATTTCAGGTTGGGGAATTGCCTATTTGGCGACGTATCTATTAACTGATGAGTTTCGTCAAGGTAAATTGATTCAACTACTCCCTGACTGGGAAGCCGATCAAGCAATGCACTTTTACGCGGTATATCCTAGTCGTAAGCATTTACCTAAAAAAATATCGGCGGCTATTAGCTTTTTTAAACATTATATTGGTGAACCACCTTATTGGGATAAAGCGCTAAAACCTTTAGTTCGGCTGTAGCGCTTTCTATTTTCAACATCGTTTACTTATGAGTGGGTAAACTGCAATATATTTGCTTTGTTCCAATCTTTACTACGGTGCTGAATATCTTTCCACACCATAGGAGCGACAATGGTGGTAAGGGCAATATTTGAAAGTGGCACCGCCATCCAAACACCATCAACGCCTAACCATTTCGGCAGCAGGTATAAAAACGGTAATTGAATTAGCATATTGCTAACGGAAATGGTAAGTGCTTTCGCCGCTTGATTGACCGACATAAAGTACACTGAAGCAAGCACGATAAAACCATCTAAGAAAAGGCCAAATAAATGAAGCTGAATGCCTTTTGTTGTTTCTGCTAATAGTAGACTATTGTTATTATTAAATAGTCCTATCATGGTTTCCGGAAATATATTGAGTAACAATACCCAGCTTATACCCGCAATAAGCGTACACTTTAACGCTAATACAAACATTTTCTTTATTTTGTTTGCTTGCTTTGAACCGTAATAATAACTAACAGGAGGCTGCATCCCTTCTGCAATCCCTTCGGCTAATAAGTAATATAATGTCATTAGATAACCGACAATGGCATAAGCTCCAACCGTCATTGAAGAGCCATATTGCATAAATTGATAGTTGTGTAAGGCAACCACAAAGCTAGCATATAAATACATCACCAAAGAAGAGGAGCCTAAGCTTACAACTTGCTTCATTGTTGCTGGATCTACTTTATGCCACTCGATATTGAGTTTGAGCTGTGAATGTTTTGATAAGAAGTAATAAATCCCTCCCAAACAGACACAGAGCTGGGCTAATATGGTTGCAATAGCTGCACCTTGTAATGCCATATTGAAGTGACCGATAAAAATATAATCGAAGGCAATATTAAGTAAGGCACCTAAGATCATTAAACCAGTCGCAATTGCTGGGCTTTCATCGTTACGAATGAGCATTGGCATGGCACTAGCCATAATGGTGATTAGCGAACACCAAGTAAAGATATCGATATAGTCGAGTCCCAATGACATGGTTGTGATTGTCGCCCCCTGAGCAAGCAACATCACAGGGGCAAATGCAGATAATAGGGCAAGTGTTAATAGCGCCAAAATCACCATAAGATGAAAGCTACTCAACAGTGCTTTTTGCCCTTCATGCTGTTTATTTTCACCACGAGCAATAGAGATTAAGCTGCCAGCCCCCATTCCAAGCATTAAGCCAAACCCGGATAAAATAAAAACAATAGGCCATGCCATATTAATACCTGCAAGGCCCTCATAACCAACGTAATGTCCGACAAAAATGCCGTCAATGATTTGATATAACCCACTGACTAACATGGCTGTTACAGCGGGAATAGTATAGCGAATAAAAGTTTTGCCAATAGAAGCGCTTTGTTCTACGTGTTGTGCGTGCATGATGCTTATTCCTTCTTCATTGCATATTATTATCCTTGTTTATGAGATAGGAGAAAGTTAGTATCCATCTGTATATCGGATAGGTTGGGTGTGATGTATAGCTATGAATTGGACAATGGATCAGCTTATTGCTTTTGTTTCTGCTGTTGAGACAGGCTCTTTTAGTGCAGCAGCACGTCGTTTGGGAAAAGCACAATCTCGGGTCAGTACTGCGATTGCACATTTAGAAGCTGATCTTGGTATTGAGTTATTTGATAGAAGTGGCCGTTTACCGATATTAACAGAAACGGGTCAACAGCTTTACGAGGATGCAAAGGGCATATTACAACAGTGTGAAAGGTTACAAGCTAAAGCTGGGCATGCAACTCAAGGACAAGAGATTGCCTTGACTATTGCAATTGATGAAGCAGTTCCTGTCATCACTTTTGAAGATTTTTTTACTCAGCTTGCAAACCAATTTCCCGATTTAAAATTGACGATAATTAATGGTTCTCAAGATGATATTGCGCTTTGGGTTGATGAGGGGCGAGCTGATGTTGGTATGATGTTTTATCTTAATGAGTTACCAAGTCGGCTAGAGTTTACGCTTATTAATGATTTTAAGCAGACATTAGTGGTTGCGAAAGAGCACCCATTAGCGATGTACCCCATTCCAACGATAGAACAACTCAATCAATATCGTCAGCTTGTTATTCGTGACAGAATAGGAAATCGCAGTGAAACTCCAATATCGTCACGTCATTGGCATATCGACAGCTATTACCATATTACCGCCCTAGTGCTAAGAAATATTGGTTGGGCTCTGATTCCAGAACATGTAGCTCGAGCTGAGTGGTATATCGATGATCTTGTAGAATTATCGACCGATAATATTTTTGATTCACTGTGGGTAGAGATGGGCATTGTGAAACGAAGAGATAAAGCAAAAGGGCCTGTGATGGTCTGGATATATCAGCAAATTAGGGCGTTGTTTGATTTGTAATGGTATGATGCGAAATCGCACGTTTTTGCTGTAAAAAAGTACCAATGAATACAGATAATTTATTAAGCTCTCGTAATAAGAACTTGTTGCCTTTAGTCGTTGCAGGCCCGATACTTCGTAAAGTGACCGCGGATTCTCTGAACTTTTGGTTAGTGACGACTGAAGCTTTAGTCGGCGAGGTACAAATATACCATTCTGATGAACCAGTGGCTTTTTATCGGACTGAAATTGATTTAAAAGATCAAATTCAAGTTGGAGAAAAAGCTTGGATTGTGTTACTTCAACTCTCAGGTACGTTTCCGCTCGACGAGCCATTAGAATATGAGATAATAACTCAACAAGGGGCCATTTCTTCATTACTTCCGCAATTATTGTATCCACAAGAACAAAGACTTTCTTTTGTTATTCATTCTCGTGCTGATTACGTGCTTCATGGTTCATGTCGAAATCCGCATTACCCTGGCCCTGATAGTCTAGTTGCCGCTGATAATAAGGTAATGAATCAGGCTATTAAGGAGCGGCCCTGTTTATTAATGATGAGTGGTGATCAGATTTACGCTGATCATGTTGCCGGCCCTATGCTGGTGGCTATCATGCAAGTTATTGAAATATTAGGTCTCCATTCAGAAGAGTTTCATCAAAGCGCTGTATCTGATACTCAAGCTCTGTATTTACGACCAGATAATCTCTATGGAAGAGAAGGGTTGTTACCCCATTATATTGATGAATATAGTTTGCTGAGTAGGTTATTTCCTAATCGTAGCTCCCCAATTTTTAGTTCTCGTGAATGTGAAAATCATTTGATTTCATTAGCTGAATTTATTGCTATGTATCTTTTGGTTTGGTCGCCAATATTATGGGAATTTATCGAATTAGACTCCTTGGAGCAGCAGAATTTTGTTATTAATGGAGAACAATTAAACGAGAAGTATCAGCAAAAGTGGCGATGTGAAAAAACAACAATAACTGATTTTGTCCAAGGCCTGCCTCAAGTTCAACGGCTGTTTTCTCATATTCCAACTTATATGATCTTTGATGATCATGATATTACTGATGACTGGAATCTTACTGTTGGGTGGGAACATGCCGCTTACTCAAATTTGTTTTCACGTCAGATTATTGGAAACGGTTTAATTGCTTATTGGTTATGTCAAGGGTGGGGGAATGCCCCTGAATACTTTGGTGATGAGTTTCAATTACCAATGCGATGCTACTTTGCAAATCCAACGCATGAAAATCAGAGTATTTTAATTGATCAACTTTACCGTTTTGAGCGATGGCATTACACGATAGAAATTAAGCCAAAAGTTGTTGTCCTAGATACTCGTACCCGCCGTTGGCGCTCTGAATCAAAGATGAACAAGCCGTCGGGACTGATGGATTGGGAAGCGCTTATGGAGTTTCAACAGGAATTATTGCATCAAGAGTCAGTCATAATTGTGTCGGCAGCACCAATGTTTGGAGTTAAGTTTATTGAAATGCTTCAGCGAATGATGACAGCTTTAGGACAACCTTTACTTATCGATGCGGAAAACTGGATGGCGCATCCTGGCTCAGCAAATAGCTTAATTAGTATCTTTACCCATACAAAAACACCAACAAACTTTGTGATTTTATCCGGTGATGTTCATTATTCATTTGCTTATGACATCAAGCTACGATTTCGCCGTAATAGCCCAAATATTTATCAAATTACCTGTAGTGGGTTTAAGAATGAATTTCCAAATGGTCTACTTCGATTTTGTGATCTAATGGATAGATTACTATATAGTCCTCATTCACCTTTGAACTTATTTACTAAACGCAAACGTCTTAAGATTGAAAAGCGTGACCCAGATGTAAATGGCCATCATAGATTAATTAATCAGTGTTCTATTGGTGAATTACATCTTGATAGTAAAGGCCAACCAAGTTCAATTTCTATCCTAACAGGAGAGGGTAAAACTATTTCGTTCCCTTCGCTCCATTCTAGGGAACTTTAGTGTAATATCACTTACTAATAATCATATTTATAAAGTCAAGATCTGTAGTGTCAGGTTTTGTTAAAATAAAAGCTTATTGATAGCAGTGATATAAGCGTTAAGTGTTAGGTAAATAGCAGTGTCCGACTTTCACTCACAATCGTTAAAAGGATCGGTTTTGGCCATCAGATTGTTATGGGGTTCATTTTTTATTTTAGTTATTGCGATCCTTGCCGTTGGAGCAACAACTTACGAAGCTGAAACTGTGATTGGAACAGTCCTCGATGTAGAAAAAGTAAACGATCTCACTTACGAGCATTATCACTTACATGTTGATTTATTACAGCAAGATGAAGTGATTGATGTTGAACTGAAAAATGGACAAGAATGCCCTGTTGGATCTCAAGTTGTGTTATACCAAAAGCAATCCAAATTGTTAGGTAATGTGAGTTATGAATATGTTTCCTGTGAGGTTTCATATTAGACTTTATAGTAAGTAATGCCATAATCATTGTGCTGTATGTGTTGCTTTGACAACGAATTGACAATAGATTTACTTAGCAAGAACAATTTTTTACTAACTTTACGGTTTACTCTATTAGAATTACGAAATACTTTACGATAATTAATTGTGGAGTGATAAGTCGAATAGGAGTTGCGATGAAAGTAAAAGTAATTGGTTTAGCTTTAGCGGTTGGATTATTCATGGTTGGATGTGATCAACAAGCATCGCAACCATCTGCTGCTGTTGACCAACATAATGCGCAAAACTCACTGGATTGGCCTGGTTCTTACACGGGGATTTTACCTTGTGCAGATTGCTCTGGTATTGAAACCATCTTAGATATTAAAGCTGATGGTAACTATACACTTGATGAAACGTATCAGGGTAAAAAGGATGGTCATTTTGTATCAAGTGGTGTGTTTACTTGGAATAAAGCGGGCAATACAATTTCACTAAAATCTGCTGATGGTAAAAGTGATAGTAACTATTTTGTTGGAGAGAACCGTCTATTTCGTTTAGATAAGGAAGGGAATCGTGTAACGGGGCCTCTTGCTGATAATTATTCTCTAAAGAAACAATAATATCGTTATATTAATAAATTGATGATGGCGTGAGGTGAAACCTTACGCCATTTTAATTTGATTATCCCGCACTCTGTAACATGGTTATTGTACTCAAATCTTGATGATACATCACTTCATTTTGATGGGTTTGATGAGCAATTTTTTTGGCTTGATACATTAATTCATCGGCTTCAATGAGTAATTTCTCAAATGGTAAATAATGCTCTGGGTAAACCGAGGTAACCCCAATACTCAGAGAGACATCATGGGATTTATGTTGGTCGAAATGTCGGCATAAACGTTCCACCAAAATTTGAGTTTTCTTTAATGCGGTATTCGGTAACCAAATACAGAACTCATCTCCCCCGTGTCGTGCTGCCGAATCCGATTTTCGAAGTGTTGCTCGCATACTATCGGCAAGCCCAATAAGTACCTGATCACCAGCTTGATGACCGAAAGTATCATTGACCTCTTTAAAACGGTTAATATCAATATATAACAGGCTTCCCCAGCCAGATGTTCGCTCAGCATAACTGATATTTTTATCTACTATTTCTTGGAAAGAGTGACGATTATAAAGTGATGTTAATGCATCTTTTAAAGCCAGATCTTCTAAACGTTGTGTACGATCAGAAACAATTTGCTCAAGATTATTGGCATAGCTCTCTAGCTGCTTATTCGCAACAATAACTTCAGATTGAAGGGTCGAAATATAAGTATCAAAAACCAGTTGATTATCAAAATACATGAGTTTCTTAAGCGAACTTAGGATTTGATTGGTTTGCGGTTCGTCTTCACTATAATCACGAATAATATCTTCAAGTAGATGTTGTAGGCGATTAATCCCCGATAAATAAAGCTTGGGCGTTACCCCAATTCTTTGATGAATTCGACCAATTTGAAGCCTTTTCGCAACATAGTCCATATCGTAGCTACCAGAAAAAAGCTCGGTAATATATTGGCTCATAGAGTAATGCAGGCGTTTTAATGTGTCTTTATCACCAATAATTAATGCTATTTCGGGAATTGAAACCTGATGTTGGTAAAACTCTTGTACCACTTGAGGTATCAGTGGCTCTAACCATTTTAGACATTGTTGAAGATTTACTTCATCTTGCTCTACAAATGAAAGTGATATCTTGCGCTGTTCAATATCATGTTCATTGATATTTAATTGTTCCGCTAGTGTTTGATGTATAAGATTTCGTGCATCCATATTATTAGCCTAAGTATTTATCTTTATTATGTTTTTTTGAGGTAGAGAATGACGATTCCCCTCAATTTCAATCCTTGAAACGATTCGGGTATATACTGATAGAACTTATATTCACAGACAATTGTTCTAAATCAAAGTTAGATCATTTCACCTAAAAAGTGATATTTTTAACCTCTGAATCGACATTAGTTAGGAAGGCTACCATGCATTTGAAGTATCGATTGATAAGTGCAGCAGTATTAGGTTTGTTATCTGCAAACGTTGCAGCACAACAAGTTGTAGAACTTAAAGATGGACGACGCGTTCAATTAAATGATGATTTTACCTGGCAATATGTTCAAAAACAGCAAACTACTATTGCTAAACCTGAAGTGCTCGCAGCCAGTGCACAATTAGCTCCTGTAACTGCAGTGCCTTTTACTAATACTGTTGTTGGAACTCAATTTAAACTCAATTCTAGTAAGCCTATTCTTCAGTTATCACAAAGTGGTATCGATGCAATTTTGCAGCCAGCCTATTATCAAGGTAATGAGTTAATTATTCCAGTAGGACTGACTAATCAAGGTACGGATTCTGTTGTCTTAGTTAAGATGAATATTACTCTTGCAGATGCTAATGGCAAGAGTTTAGCTTCTGAAAGTGTAAAGGTTTGGTCTGCTATTAAACGTATGCCTGAAACATACCTTCGAGCTAAAACACAGAAGCAAGGTTTACCTATTAAATTAAAGGTTCCTTCGTTTTCTAATTATCAGATCAAAGCAGAAATCACAGAAGTTGAACATTGGTAATCCGAACAGAATACTTTAAGCTGACAAGTTGTTAAAATAATGCTCAAATATGGGGCAACGAGATTAAGTTCCTATTTTAATAGCAATTAGTTAGTTTAATGTGAGAAGGGTTACGAATGAGTCAAGGCAAAAAGGTTCTGGTGGTAGATGATGACCAAGAAATCCGAGAGCTACTTGATGAATATTTAACAAAATCTGGTTTTCATGTTGTAACTGCCGCCGAAGGCGAAGAGATGAAGCGTAAACTTGCAGCAGGAGAACCAGATCTTATTTTGCTTGATGTGATGATGCCTGGTGATGATGGATTTACCTTATGTCAGCACATCCGTAAAACTTCTGATGTTCCAATTATTATGCTGACGGCTGTCTCGGATGAAATGGATCAAATTATTGGTTTAGAGCTAGGGGCGGATGACTACATTGCTAAGCCGTTTAGTCCTCGTCAATTAATGGCTCGCATTAAGGCTCTGTTACGCAGGGTTAAGCCAACTGAAACGCAGCAAGCACCCGCTACGCCTAAATTTATTCGTTTTGCTAACTGGCGGTTAGATACATCAACTCATACATTGTATAACCTCGAGAAGGGCCATGAGCATGAATTGACAGGAGGCGATTATGCGCTTCTTATGTTATTTCTCTCTCGACCAAATGAGATTCTCGATCGCGATACTATTTCTTACGCTACTCGTGGACGAGAAGTACAAGCATCTGAGCGAGGTGTGGATGTGGCTTTGAGCCGTTTGCGTCAACGGTTAGGTGATAAAGGGCGAACTCAGCGTTTAATTAAGACCAGCCGTGGTAATGGTTATATCTTTACCGCAGAGGTAAGCTATGAGGTTTAAGATTGAATCTCGCCGTCTAATTTGATGCTACTTGAGTTTCGAATCTTGAGCTAAGTCACAGCTTGATATCAGATTATTCTATCATCTTCAGTATAATCATCCCATCGTAATACATGATGGGATCCTTCAATGCAACTTAAATCTCTTTGGCCTAAATCACTGTTGGCAAGAACATTGTGGCTGACTTTACTGGCTGTATTTTTTGCTCAACTGATCTCAACCATGATTTGGTATAGTCAGTCTAAGCAAAGAGATTTAAAAGGATTGGAATCTACTTCGGCAAGCATGGCAACAATGTTTGCCTCTACGGTCAATTTCTTTCAATCATTACCAACAGAGTATCGTCATATAGTGCTAGATCAACTGCGTAATATGGGCGGAACACGTTTCTTTGTTTCATTTAACTCTGAAGAAATTCGTATCACACCGATTGCTAATTCCGAGTTAAAGCAAGCGGCAATCTCAACGTTTGAGACAGTTTTACACGATAAATTACCGCAACAAGATCAGATTAAGGTTGAGTTCTCTCGGCCTGAAACGTTGCATGTTTTAAAAAATGATATTTTACTGTCCGATTTACCTAAGTCTTGGGCTCATTATACGTTAAGCCTAGAGCCTCTTAGCCCTCCGATACTGGTTGTTCAGATCCAACTTGAACATAATCAATGGTTGTATATTGCAGCATTACTGCCAGCGCCTTATATGATGCTAGAAGATCAGATCATGACAAGTCATCAGGTCTTTTCATTACTATTTACGACTCTATTATTGTTAGTTTTTACGTATTTAATGATCAGTAAACAAACGAAGCCTTTGAAGCGATTAGCTAATGCTGCCAATGCACTAAGTTTGGATATTTATCAGCCTCCAATAAAAGAAGAGGGGGCCAGTGAAATTGTTACGGCCACCCGAGCGTTCAATCGAATGCAGCTTCGTTTAATGCGCTATATTGATGATCGCGAAAAGCTCTTTTCATCAATATCTCACGATTTAAAAACCCCTATTACTCGACTTCGTTTACGTGCAGAACTCATTGATGATGAAAGTAAAATAGAGAAGTTTAATCGCGATTTAGATGAGCTAGAAATGATGGTCAAAGGGGCGCTTCAATGCGTTCGAGATACGGATTTACATGAAAATCTTGTCACTGTTGATGTATTAGATATTTTGCACCATATTGCAGAAGGCCATAATTCACAACAACGAAAAGTAAGAATTTTAGAAAAACCAATTGCCCCTTTAATGGCTAAGCCTTTAGCTCTAAAACGTTGTTTTACCAACCTCATTGATAATGGCGTTAAATATGGCGAACGTGTCACTGTTTTAATTTCAGACGAATCAGATGCTTTGGTTCTTATTATTAAAGATCAAGGCAAAGGGATTCCTTTGGAACAACAAGACGCGGTATTTGAGCCTTATTATCGCTTAGCAAAAGATAAAGATGGCCACGGACTTGGAATGGGCATTGCCCGCAATATCGTTCGAGCTCATGGTGGAGATTTAACCATTCATAATGCCAACGATGGCGGTTTAGAAGTCAAAGTATTCCTTCCGCGTTTTGCAAACAATCAATAAGAGATAGTGTGATGAACAAGAAGTATTTAGTTGCGACTCTTTTATCTGGCTTAGTTAGTAGTCATGTTTCTCTTGCTGGTGATATTGAAGTTTTGCACTGGTGGACATCTGGTGGTGAGGCCAAATCTGCTCAAGTACTCCAACAGATGATGGAGTTACAAGGACATCACTGGCACAACTTTGCAGTCGCTGGTGGCGGTGGTGAAAGTGCTATGACAATTTTAAAAACCCGAGCTGTATCGGGTAATCCACCAACAGCAGCGCAACTTAAGGGCCACGATCTACAAGAGTGGGGTAGACTGGGCTTTTTAACATCATTAGATCGTATTGCTCAAGAACAGCAGTGGGATAAAGTACTGCCTCCCGTGATTGCTAATATCATGAAATATGACGGGCATTATGTGGCAGCACCTGTCAATGTCCATCGAGTAAACTGGCTATGGGCAAATCCTAAGGTATTTAAAGCTGCTGGTGCAACCATTCCTACATCATTAGATGATTTTTTTGTACAGGCTAAGAAGATTAAGCAAGCGGGTTTTGTCCCTCTTGCCCATGGCGGGCAGCCTTGGCAGGATGTAACGTTATTTGAAAATGTGGCTCTTGCTGTTTTAGGTAGTACGAATTATAAGCGAGCATTTGTTACGCTGGATCCTAAAGTTTTAAACGGCGCTCAAATGGTTGAAGTATTTCGCCAGTTTAAGCGTATGCGAGAGGTTATAGATCCTCGCTTTGAGGGGCAATCATGGAACAAAGCGACAGCTATGGTGATTGAAGGCAAAGCTGCGATGCAAATAATGGGAGATTGGGCAAAAGGCGAATTTGTTCAAGCAAATTTGAAACCTGGGAAAGATTATATTTGTGTACCAGCTCCTGGAACGGACCAACAATTTGCTTACAACATTGATAGCTTTGCTTTTTTTAAATTAAACGGTTCTGCCGAAGATAAGAAGGCTCAGCAAGCTCTTGCTCAAACGATAATGTCTCCTGAATTCCAATCATTGTTTAATCTTACGAAAGGTTCAATTCCCGTTCGTCTTGATATGGATATGTCTGAATTTGATCAATGCGCCCTTGAATCTATGAAGGATCTCAAAGCCACTTCGAAAACAAAACACTTTGTTCCTAGTATCTCTCAAGGATTAGCTACAACAAGTTATGTACAAAGCGCTATTTCTGATGTTGTTAGTGAGTTTTTCCATGACCCAAACGCAAAGCCCCAGCAAGCTGCAAAACAACTGGCTAGGGCGATAAGAGCGGCAGAGTGATGTGAATTAGCTTATTACCACGCCTAAGCTTAATAATATCATCACCATTAATGTCAGCATTCCTAATAATGGCCCAATAAAACGGAGCCAAGAAGAGTATGCAACACGTCCAATGGCAAGGCCTCCCATAACAACTCCTGAGGTTGGGGTAACTAGGTTAGGTAAGCCAGAAGCTGATTGAAATGCAGTAACAACAAGTTCGCGGCTCACTCCGGCAAAGTCGGCAAGAGGGGCTAATACTGGCATTGAGAGAACAGCAAGACCAGATGATGATGGAACTACGAGACAGAGTACGGCTTCAACCCAGTAAATGGCATTGATAAAAGCGATTTGAGGAAGACCCGCAAGTAAGCCTTCTGCGTAATTTAAGATAGTATGGGTAATGTTTCCATCGTCCATTACAACCACTAACCCGCGAGCAATCGCAATGATTAAAGCAACACCTAATAGGTCTCTTGCACCATCAACAAAGCTATCGGTCAATTCTGTTTCTGATAAGCGGCCAATAAAGCCAACTAAAATGCTAGAACCAATAAATAACGCAGAAAGCTCTGCCATCCACCAACCTTGAACCGAAACACCCCACATCATGACTGCAAATGTTAAACCAAAGACCATTAAGACAATCTTTCGTGTTGTATTCAGCTCTGGTGTTTCTTGCTCTTTACCGTGGAGAAAGAGGCGTTCATTTTCATCTTTTTGGCTTGCGACAATAGATTGAGAAGGATCGTCTTTCACTTTCTCAGCATAGCGCATGACGTAAATGGTACACATAATCCAGCCAAGAATCAGAATGGCCAAGCGTAGACCAATGCCATCCATAAAATTAATTTCAGCAGCATTAGAGGCAATTACCGTTGCAAAAGGGTTAATTGTCGAACCTAAACAACCGATCCCGGCTCCAACCATGATAATTGCAACACCGACAATACTGTCATAACCTGCTGCGATCATTACTGGGATAAGAAGTGCGTAAAATGGGATAGTTTCTTCTGCCATGCCGTAAACGGTTCCACCTAAGGCAAATAGGCCCATTAAGATTGGGATCATCCATTTTTCTCGGCCATTAAGTTTTGCCATGGTTCCTGCAATACCAGCATCAATTGCGCCAGTACGAGTAACAACAGCTAAATATCCCCCAATAATCAATACAAATAACGCAACATCAACGGCTCTTGCCATATATTCGCCTGGATCGTAAAAGCCTTGAATGGGAGCCATTAAGATATCAATAATACCTTGAGGATTAGAGGCTACGGTTTCATAAGATCCCACCAGTGGAACCATTTTTCCTAAGGTTTCATTATTCACCATTTGGTACTGACCTGCCGGTATTAACCAAGTCAGTGCTGCCATTAAAACAGTAAGTAACATTAAGATGGTGTAGGCAGAGGGAAACTTTAATTTTTTCATATGATGTCCTTATTTAGGCGAAGCATGACACTTCGCCTTGGGTGGTGAGCCACCTCTGTAATTCCAATGATTAAGCAACAAAATCCATGATTTGCGGGATGGATAAACCAGCTAGTCCCATTTTTTCAAGTGTGCGGCCTTGCTCAAAATAGTTGGTATCGTTATAAGCATTATCTATGTGCAGACATGATGTGATTATTGGCGTTTCAATACCTGACAGTTGGGCGAATTCGTAGCAAGGAACCAGTAAGTAAGCGGCATCTTCAGTGATATAGCGATTGCTTGCACAGTTTGGTGCACTGTTTAATTTACCGTGGGTTTCTGAAGTTCGGTTAACTTCATAAACGGTCTCACACTCCATCGCATACAGTGCATTCATCGCATCAAGTTCGCTTCGCAAATCTAGCCCTAATGCTTTTCCTACTTGCTGACGTTCTTGTTCCATGACTGCCGCAGCTTTTGCTGTTGAAATGGAACAACAGTCTTTGTAGTAATTAAATTGACCATCGAAGTTTTCGAGCAACCCCATATTTAATGTGGTGAGCAGTGGGTGGCCGCCGAAATTGATATTCTCAAGACCTGCACAAATAACATTTTTAAGTGGAGTTAATGGCAGAGGCATGACCGCTTGTAATTGTTCTATGGCGTATTGGGTTTGACTTGCTGGAAAAGCGGCAACAGGAAGAAACTCTTTCATACCTAAAATTGCCAGTTGTGCAGGTCCAATGATACGAGTTGCCCACGGGATGGAGATTGCATCAACAAAGGTGATATCAAGATCTGAGTAACCATGTTCATTTTTTATTTTATTAAGGACTAATGAACCATAGTTACCTGGCATTAACATGATAATTTGCCCATTTTTAAGATGAGGAAGCATTTCAATAAATAAGGGTTCTTGAGCAAAAGAGGGAACTGGTAGGATTAATAAATCTGAATATTCTACTGCTGTCTGTAGATCTCGAGTAACGGTATCAATTGCTTGAAAGCCCGCATAAGTGAGAGGGACTGAATTAAACTCTGCGAGAGCCTCGATTCCGCCATTTTGTTCTATATCCAGTAATGGTTGATCAAAGCCTTTCGCGCCAAATAAACAGACATCTGCACCCTGTAATGAGAAGTGATAAGCTGCGGTTAAACCTGCATTACCAGAGCCAATAATAGAAACTTTAGGTGCCATAATTTTTCCTTAAATTAAGAGGGGGATAACTTGCTCTCAACGTTACGATGGTTATGGCAACAACAGCTAATGACGAGACTGCACCCTAGTATGCAAATTTGTAATACTCTAAGAAATAAATGTTTCAAATTATTGATAATAAATGTTTTATTTATAATTTTTAAAATGTATGAAGGCTGGCTGTTTTGTGATTTTGATGAGTTCAGTACTCATTTAAATCTCGCATTGGGCCTATTTTAAGTTGGATATCCATGGCATCGGCTTGCAGCATAAATTGTTCAATAAACACTTCTGCGTGGCGGTGGATGGGTTTAAATGCAGGGTAAAGAATGTCGAATTCAAAAGGTAAATGAAAGTTAAGAGGTTTGGTTAACACGTTCGTGTGTTCACTACTCATATATGCCGTTAGTGGATCGGTAATTGCCATGCCAATCCCCTCTTGAACTAAAGCAGCGGCTGTGCTGGCAAGTGAGACTTCGATATGTTCTATGGTTCGTAAATCGTGACGCTGTAAAAGAGAGTCGATGCGTTGCTGTACGGTGTCTTTTTCATGTCGAATAACAAGTTGATCGGCAATGTCATCTAGAGATAAGTACGATTTATGGGCAAGGGGAGAATGGATAGGCACGATAGCTACGCACTGGCATTCAACACGTTGCGCTTTAACTCCAGGTAATGGCTGGGTATCAGGCAAAAAAGCAAAGCCGATATCCACGACCTGACTTTGTACCCGGCGAATGATTTCTTCTGAGCGATAGGTTTTAAATCCCACCTTTAGCTGATTGGTCTGTTTCAGAAAATGGGCAAGTATTCGTGGTAAAAACGCATTAGATAATAGAGGCATTGCCGCTAAATGAAGTGATCCAAAATGATTTGTACGAATTGAAGTTGCAACATTATCCAAATCGGACACCGCCTCGAACACTTTAGCGACTTCTAGATAAAAGGCTTCACCTTCAACACTTAATACTAAACGATTTCGACTGCGTACAAAGAGGGTAAAGCCTAGCCGATCTTCTAATGCTGAAAGTAAACGGCTAACAGCGGGTTGACTTAGATTTAATCGTTCGGCAGCTGCCGTTACCGTTTGGCATTCAACCACGGCTTTAAAGGCATTAAGTTGAGAGAGTTTCATTTTCGTCTTTTATTTGTAAATAAGAAAAAGAATAATAAAAATAATAAGTTATTACTTTGAACGGCACCTCATAACCCCACTTTCTTTTCTTTTTTTTGATAACCCAATTTTATTTTACGTATTCGGGGGATATCAATTTGGCTTCGGCAGTCTACAATCAAGTTATTAAACTATAGTGGAGATATCATAATGATTCATGGTCTAGATATTGAAATTGATTGTACTGGTAATCATGTTTTTCTTGAGCTTAAAGCTTGTGGAAAATTGACTCATAGTGACTATGAAAAGATTACACCTATGATTGATGAGGCCCTTGAAAGCATCGATTCCCCGATTGTTAATGTATATTTTGATGGTTCAGAGTTTTCGGGATGGGAATTACGTGCTGCTTGGGATGATTTAAAATTAGGGCTTAAACACGGAAAAGCATTTCACAAAATCGCACTATATGGAAATCAACAATGGCTTGAAGTTGGAGCTAAAGTGGGTAATTGGTTTATCTCTGGAGAAGTGAAATGGTTTGATGAGCCTTTGGATGCGCTAAATTGGCTAAGAAGTGAATAAATTACGATTAATTTTCTGTGTCTAAACTTTAAGGTTTGATAGCATACTCATAAATAATGAATCTATACCCAAGTCTCTATACTTAGGCAAAATTGACTTAAGACATTTTGCATCTTGAAGCTACTTGGGTATAAACCGTGATGACATAGGAATGTTATTCTCAATGAAAAAAATCATGTTAGCAACGAGTACGCTTGTTGCTATTTTATCTCAATCTGCAGTTGCAGAAACTCTTGATCAACAATCCTCTATATTACCAGTAAATACCGATTCAGCTTCTGAGTTAACTGAGTCAGTACAAGTACCGAGCTTTGATGATTCTCGTCATTACTTTGTTGGTTTAACCGGTGGCTTGAGTCAGTTTAGTATCACTAATCGAGCAAAAATATCGGGCCAGTCTTTTGATGCGCCAAGTCCCGATAGAAATGGTTTTGCTGGTATTGATTTTGGTATTTACGCTCCTAATGGTAAAGGACGAATTTACTATAGCTATCAACGTCATCAAGCAGACACTAAAGTAAACGATGTAAAAGCATTAGAAAATACAATCGATTTACATCTGCTTAGCGGTGATTATTTATTTAGACCGCATAAAGCAATCAGTCCTTTTGTAGGGGCTCACTTTGGTTATACCCAGATAGAAGGCAAGGCGACAGGCGAAGGCAGTTATCGTGAATCAGGGTATGTATTTGGTCTGCAAGCCGGTATCAGTTGGCGTATAACTCAGCAATTTACAATGGATATTGGTGCTCGCCATACCGTACTACCTAGTGAATCTGTGAAAAAATGGACAGGTAAGATCTCAGGCGATAATCATTCAGTGTCTTTTGAGACTCAGCCGGAATCGATTTCGTCAGTATATATGGCTGTTAACTACCGATTTTAATTATCCTTTCAATATAAACCACTGAAAGCCCTATCTATTTTAGGGCTTTTTTGTCGTCTGCTATTCTTTAATAAGGCATTTACTCTCTTTGTCAGGGGGGTATAATGCTCTTCCTTAAAAACGACAACCATTATCAATAAGGACTTCACTTTGAAGCTATTTGTTAGAGATCTTACTGTAATTGATGCCTCTTATCTTTCTGTTGAGCGAGGTATGGTAGGCGAGAGTTGGATTCTCGATGTGGTCATGTCTGGTGAATTAAATGAAATGAGCATGGTGCTTGATTTCAGTCGAGTAAAAAAGCAAATCAAACAATTGGTTGATCAGTTTGTCGATCATCGTTTGATTGTTCCAACACAAAATAGTGCAATTAAAGCGCAGCAAGTTGAAGACGGTTACTTTACTGTAGATTTGCTTCGTGGTGATAACAGCATTTATTTAAAAAGCCCTGAACAAGCATTTTGTTTTATTGAGGCGCAAGAGGTTACGATTGAAACAGTAACCAAACACTTGCATAACGTGTTATCTGGACATATGCCAGCCAATGTTGAAGGCTTAGAGCTTACACTTCGACATGAAAAAATTGATGGTGCATTCTACCATTACAGTCACGGCTTAAAAAAACACGATGGTAATTGTCAACGTATTGCCCATGGTCATCGTTCTCCTATCGAATTGTTGGTTAATGGCAAGCGACACTCTGTGTTAGAGCAAGAGTGGGCCGAACGTTGGCAAGACATTTATTTAGCCGCAGAAGAAGATGTGGTTGAGCTTTCTCTTCTTGATTTAAGTGAGAATGCACAAAATCTATCATCTGAGCAGTATGTTGGTTTTAGTTATCAAGCACCGCAAGGTAAATTTGATTTAGCCATTGCTAAAAATAAAACGGAAATTCTACCTACAGATACGACAGTAGAGTTGCTGGCTTATTATATTGCTCAGCAAGTAAAACCGAAATTAGAGACCAATGATTCTCTAGACGTATTTGCTTACGAAGGCGTAGGTAAAGGCGCAATGGCATCGCTTTAGTCGCTCATCGACAGTAAAATTGAATAAAAGCTGTAGTGTAAAAGTTGTATACAATAATATGACTTTTGTACTGCAGCTTTTTAGTTTCTAAGCATTGACTAAGATTAATGGTTGCGAGAAATTCTCTCTGGGTATAAATTCAAAAGATTATTCAAATAATCACAGAATTACACTATGTCAATTAAAGCTTATACCCTAGCATCCTTACTTGCTATGTCATGTTTTTCCGCTGTGTCTTATGCACAATCTGCGCAATCTGTGCCACACGGTAATTCAGATGTGACTCAGTCTTGTATGGGAAATGAAAATTTAGATGAGTCTGGATTAGAAACTTGTTTGGTCAATGCGGGTAATGCTGCTAAATCTCAAGTGTATGATTTATCAGCTCAAGGCGATAAGTTAACATCTCAAGTAGAGCAAGAGTGCGCCCATCTTAAAAAAGTAACGGCTGATGATGCAGATGGTACTAAAGCAAAGGTTAAATGGGCAACCTGCTACGCTAATGCTTGGTCTGCTGCTCGCGATCAGTTCCTTGGTGAGAAATATTAAAGATTATTATCAAACATTAAGCTGATATAAAACAAAAGGCACCGCGGGGTGCCTTTTTTAAATCATTATCTAAAACGATAACATCAGATTATTTATTGTCGCGCTTGTATAGCTCAGAGAAAGAACGCTGATATGCTACTGCAATTTTATTGATGATTTTCTTAGTCATGGCGCTAAACCTAATGTATTCCTAGTATCGTTAATGATTTAAAAAAGTTTAAGGACTTACTTATCCTCTGGAAGTGCGGGCATTATATGGATTTTATAACGATAAAAAAGTGAGAAAAAATTCAAATAAAGATTAGAAAAACTAATATTACTATTTCTAATAAATGGCGATAAAAAACACTAATTTATTTCATGAAAATATTTTATGGTTTTGCTTTTTTCAGCCCTTAAATATTCGCTAAAGTTACCTTTGGTATGAGATGAATTGAAGTTACTGCGAAAGAATAGACAAAGCGCTTTGAGATATAAAACCGTATCGTTATTAGGGTTTAATTAATCATTAACTGAATGAAATATAAAACGAAAAATTTGAAAAATAACGGAGTAAGTCACTAAATCATCATACGTTTATGTTTACACTGAAGACATGATGTCATATATGAGAGGGATCGATTATGTCAGTACAACCTCTAAGCAGTGACAAACTGTATCGAGAATCAGAGCTAAATGGATTAGCTAAAGAAATTAAATCAACCAAACAGTTAGCACCGATCGATGAGATCGTAGGGCAAGAGCGTGCTCAAAGAGCGGTTGAGTTCGCAATGTCGATCAAAGAGAAAGGCTATAATATTTATGCGATTGGACGTAATGGCCTAGGCAAACGTACTATGGTGCTGCGTTATTTAAATCGTCATGATCCTAATGGCAATGGTCATACTTTATATGATTGGTGTTATGTCTCAAATTTTGATAACTCCCGCAGTCCGAAAGTGCTAAAGCTTCCTGCTGGTAGTGGCTTACCTTTTAAAAAAGATATTGAGCAATTGATGAAGCGGCTTGTTAAATCATTACCGCTCGCTTTTGATAACGAAATGTACTATTCCCGTGCTGATAAGCTCAAGCAACAATTAGCAGAGAAACAAGGCGAAATTCTTCAAGCGATTTCAAGCCAAGCTCAAGCTAATAATATTAGTGTGACGGTAACCGCTCAAGGCGAATACCAAATGGTTGCGATGAATGGTGAGCAACCTCATACTGAAGAGAGCTTTCAAGCACTTTCTGAACAAGAGCAAAATCATTTTGAACAGGTCATTAATGCTTTAGAAGCTGAGTTGCGCGGTATGATCCGTCAATTTACTGAGTTTGAAGAAGCATTTAGTGACAAGCTGCAAAAATTAGATGAAGAAGTTGCTCAAGAAGTGGTTTCTCACGTATTAAAACCACTCAAAATCCAATATGGAAAGATTTCAGAAGCTAAACATTACTTAACCGCACTACAAAAAGATATTCTGGAAAATCTGGATATTTTCTTAGAAGACAATGAAGAGCAACTGGCTTTAGCGTATGCCTCACTCGATAAAAAAATGCCAAGACGTTATCAAATTAACGTATTGGTTGCGCAAGATGAACATGCATTTCCAATCGTGGTAGAAGAGAGCCCAACGTATCATAATCTATTTGGCTATATTGAAAATGCCACTTTCAAAGGGACTGTTTTTACCGACTATTCATTAATTCGACCAGGCAGCTTACACCGAGCAAATGGTGGGGTGTTGTTAATGGATGCGGTGAAGGTGTTGGAGCGCCCTTATGTTTGGGATGGCTTGAAGCGAGCATTGCGTGCCCGTGAGCTGAATTTAAACTCCCTTGAGCGAGAAGTCACCTTATCTGGTGTTGTTTCTTTAGAGCCAGAAGCCATTCCTCTGGATGTGAAAATTATTTTATTTGGTGATTATCAAACTTATCAGTTGCTACAGCATTATGATCCTGAATTTGGTGAGCTATTTAGAGTTACCGCCGATTTTGAAGATGATATGCCAAGAACAGAGCAGTCAGAAGAGCAGTACGCCAAGTTTATCGCCAGTATTATTCAAGACAATAATATGCTCCATTGTGATCGAAAAGCGATTGCTCGTATTATTGAATACAGTTCACGTCGGGCCGATGATCAAAATAAGTTGTCATTGCATTCGGCTGATATTGCCAACTTACTGCGAGAAACTAATTACTGTGCGAAATCTTCCAATGCCAATATGATTCGCTCTCATCATGTAGAGCAAGCTTTAGCTAATCAGATTCAACGGGTCAGTCGTTTACAAGATATGGTCAAACAAGGATTTGTAAATGGCACAACTCTCATTGATGTAACAGGTGAGCGCATTGGTCAAGTAAACGCTCTTTCTGTACTGACAACAACGGATCATCAATTTGGCTCTGCCAGTCGAATTACAGCCACAACAGCCTATGGCTCTGGTGAGATTTTTGATATTGAACGAACGGTTGATCTTGGCGGTAGCATACATTCAAAAGGGGTTATGATTCTTTCTGCCTATCTTGCTTCTGTATTTGGCAAAACCGCTCGAATTCCATTAAGTACTCATATTACCTTTGAGCAATCATATGGTGGTGTTGATGGTGACAGTGCTTCAATGGCAGAGCTGTGTGCGATTGTTTCAGCGTATTCACAACAGCCATTACGACAAGATGTTGCTATTACTGGCTCTATGAATCAGTTTGGTGAAGCGCAACCTATTGGCGGTGTTAATGAGAAAATCGAGGGCTTTTTTGATGTTTGTACCATCAAAGGCAGAACTTCTCAGCAAGGCGTTATTATTCCCCAGTCTAATGTACATAACCTGATGCTACGTAAAGACATTGTCGAAGCGGTCGAAAAAGGGGAGTTTCATATTTGGGCGATTAACCATGTAACTGAAGCCATTGAAATCTTAATGAAGATACCTGCGGGTATATGGCACGACAGCACTGGATATGATGCTAATACTCTTTATGGTATGGCTCAAATAAGATTGAATGCTTTAAAACGTTAGTAATACATAAGCGGCTATTTCGGTAGCCGCTTATATTTATTAGCTCATATTTATTTGTTTATATTTTCAATGCTATTACTGAGGAAAGCACACGCCTAATCCTCCTAATCCGCAATACCCATCTGGATTTTTAGCCAAATATTGTTGATGGTACTCTTCGGCAAAATAAAACGTTGATGTGGGTTCAATTTCTGTTGTGATGAGATGATCATCTCCCATCTTTGTGAGTGCCTGTTGATAACGATTACGGCTACTGATTGCCGCTAACTCTTGTTCTGATGAATGAGTATAAATCACCGAACGGTATTGAGTACCGATATCATTACCTTGGCGCATGCCTTGGGTTGGATTGTGTTTTTCCCAAAATAAAGATAAAAGTTGCTCTAAAGAAACAACCGAAGGGTCAAAAACAATCTTAACTACTTCAGCATGCCCGGTTTGTCCTGAACAGACCTCTTGATAAGTGGGGTTTTCAGTATAACCACCACTGTAGCCAACAGCTGTACTGTAGACACCATCGACCTGCCAAAATAGGCGTTCAGCTCCCCAAAAACATCCCATACCCAATATAATGAAATCACAATGATTGGGCACGGTATCTAATGGTGTTTGTAATACATAGTGATGGGCTGGAGGTACTATCGAATTTTTTCTGCCAGCCAAAGCATTAGAAGCATCGATTTTAATTTGTTTATCGTTGAGCATAACCACTTCCTTTGAGCTTAATCTATTTGTTCTTGTTGACGCTGCTGGTAAGTCACATACCTATTTCTATGCTTTTGTTTTGCAAAATACAAGGCTTGATCCGTTTGATGTATCAACGACTCAACGGTTAAGTCATCGAATGAATCAGGCTGCCAAGTATAAGACCCTATCGACAAGGTTAATCTTTCACTGCACTGAGAATAGTGGTGCTCAATATTTTCTTGCTCAAGATATTGCTGCAGCTGTTCAACTTTGGTCTGAATTTGCTCCTGTGATTGATTAAAGGTAAGCAGTAAGAATTCATCGCCACCATAACGAAACGCAAAGTCTTGCTGTTCTGAAAATGCTTGATGAATAAACTTTGCTACTAAGCGCAACACCTTATCACCTTGCTGATGGCCATAGTGATCGTTAAATGTTTTATAGAAATCAATATCAATCATTAAACACGTTAAAGATTTTTGCTGCTTCTGAGCCTCTTTTATCAGGTTTGGGGCAATCGTATCGAGTTCATAACGATTAAATAATTGAGTTAGTGCGTCATAGCGAGACAAGGTATTTAAGCGTTGGTTGACGGCTTCAAGCTCTTGTTGTTGCTGTTTTAAGATGTTGGTTTGTCGTAAATTCTCAAGTGAGACCGCAATATAGCCTGCAAGTTGTTTGGCTAAGTCACAATGGTGTTGTTGGTAGAGATAAGGCGTGTGATGCTCTAAAAATAACACACCAATGGTGATCTCATTTAAAGTGATAGGCGTAATGATAATCGACTGTGTTTTTTCATCATTACCTTGAAATAGTTGACGATCCATTTTTTTGGGATCGACATAAACCGCAAGGTCTTGTTCCGAGCTGGTATTTAAGTGTAGTTGCTGCTGATGGGCCACACTATAGGCACCTAAACTTGAATCATCTTCACAGCGAATGATGATAGGGGGGATAACTGCACCATCTTCAATAAAATAATCATAATTAAGTTGATGTTGTGCTTGGTCGTATAGCGCGATACCAAAAACATGAATCGGTATTATTAGATTCAGCTGTTGATAAATTTCAGGCAAATGAGCCCGTAAATTATTTGCAGTGGCAATCTGCTGACCAATTTTAGTAATCACACTCAAGTTATTATGAAGTTGCTGTAGATTATCAAATTGCCGTTTTTGCTCGCCAAGAGTCAGAATATAATCCATGTAACGAGTTTCTCGACCTGCAGATCGGGTTATCTCATCATTGGCCTCTTTTGCTTGAAGGGCGAGTATATTATTGGCTTTATCGAAATCACCTTGTTGCTGATAAATCTGCACTTGAAGATGGTACAGACGATTTTTAGCTTGATAGTGATCTTCATTAGAGATCAGCTTTTCCGCTTGTTGGCAATGATTTAACGCGGCTTTAAGTTTATTCTTTTTAAGTAGGAGTAAAGCATAAAAATACTGGTTTTCTGAACGACCAAAATACTCATAAGATTGAGAAAAAAAGTAGTCTGAAGTGATATAGCTGTGTTTTGCCTTAGAGTAATTATTTTGAATGGCACTAATACGACCTTGATATGACCAAGCGTAGCCCAGAGTTCGCTGACATAACGTTTTTTGGGCGTAATGGATCGCTTCTTGAATCCACGCTTCTGAATCTATTAAGTCACCTTGATGTGCAAGAGCCAGTGCGACATTCATTTTAGCAAGAGATATACAGTTGAGATCGTCCAACTCTAACGCTAATTTATCGGCTTTGCGGCAATATCTTTCACCTTGTTTAAAGTCATTCAATAGCAAATAAGCATCGCCAATATTGAGATTGAGCAACATCTGAAAATTACGATCTTTTAAATTGGAATTTTTATAAGCTTTTAAAAAATGCGTAAGACCATGCTGAAATTGCCCTAGCATGGTATAGATAGTTCCTAAATGGATATCACAATAAAGTGAAAGTACGGCAGAATGTTGTTGGTAACAAATGCGCTGACAATGTAAAAATGTCGGAATCGCTTTAGCCATATTATTGCTACGATACGCTTCGTAAGCCGTAATAAATTGCTCAAATTCATCGGGGAAATGAATTTTATGCTGATGAGCCATTGCTAAAACTTGCTGGTGGGTTTGTTGAACCTCTTCAAGTCCCGTGCATTGTGGCAAACGAGTTAATATGGTTAATATCTCAGATAAAATGGGGTGTTCTGCCATGCTATTTCATCGTTACTTGTTTTTATTATAAGCGATTATTTTAGCACGATTATGTGAAATTAAATGCGTAGTAAAGAAGAAGTGTGAGTGAATATTGGTTTTATTGTAAAAAATAGTTGCCGCAGGAATAAATGAAACTCAATACAGGAAGATTGGACAGTATTTATAAATCACACTGTCCAAATAATAGATCTTAATGGAATTAATTAAACTGCTTGAGCTGGAAAAATCTCAGTTGGTGCAACCAGTTCTTCTTGAGCTGCAATAGTTTGAAGTTCCCATTCGCCACGTTTATGTGTTTCTTTTAATACGCCGTAACAAGCATTGTGTGCATGTTCAAAAGCTTGCTCCGGAGTCCAACCTTTTAGTAGGCCGCCAGTAAATAGAGATGAAATAAGATCACCAACGCCAACAGGTTGTAAATCAAATGGTAGGTGTGGTCGCTGAGCAATGAAGCAGCCCTTTTCTGTTGCTAGCATCATAGTAAATTGTTCATCAGAAACACTATGAAGATGTTTAACTAGAACAACTTTAGGACCTTTAGTTAATGCCGCTTTACATGCTGCAACAGCGTCTTCTAGATTATTAATTTCCATTCCAACAAATTGACTTAATTCAAATTGGTTTGGAACAATAACATCAGCCATTGGCATAACATCATTGATCAAGTGCTCAGCAATGCCTGGTGCTACGATACAGCCTTTGTCAGGAGCACCCATAACCGGATCACACACATAAATTGCATTTGGGTTATGTTGTTTAACCTTTTTCACTGCATCTAAAATCGCAAGGCATTGATCAGCACTACCTTGGTAGCCACTTAATACAGCTTCGCACTGTTGAAGTTGATCAATTTTTTCAATACCAGAAATCAGTGTTGTAATGTCTTCTGCAGAAAATGCCTTACCTGTCCAGCCCTGCTTATATTGAGTATGGTTTGAAAATTGAACAGTATGAATTGGCCATACCTCAAAACCCATACGTTGTAGAGGGAAAACTGCTGAACTGTTACCCGCATGGCCATATACAACATGCGACTGAATAGAAATAATGCCTTTCATCTAGGTGCCTTTTTTACCTACCTAAGTAATATCCATACTTTACTCTCGTATACAAAATAAGCATAGCTCTTTGAATGAAATCCATGAT
Source organism: Photobacterium damselae subsp. damselae (assembly GCF_038086725.1). Taxonomy (NCBI): domain Bacteria; kingdom Pseudomonadati; phylum Pseudomonadota; class Gammaproteobacteria; order Vibrionales; family Vibrionaceae; genus Photobacterium; species Photobacterium damselae. Next base: position 836,225 of record NZ_CP146971.1, on the reverse strand, counting down.
TACAAAAGTTGAAAGATTAAAATAAGGACAAATAGTTTTAGTTTTCAACACTATAGTGGATATTTAACTTATTGTTTGTATTTATTAATTCCAAAAAGTCGATTTTATAAAAAGACGTAATTTAATTGAGAAAAGTACCTGTTGATATTTTTATATCCTTTCTTGATAAGGGTGTTGGTGCATATAGATGCAAATTATGACCTAGTTTTAACAAATATTATTCACTTTAAAATTAATTGGTTAGAATTTTTTTGTGAAATTAATCTCAAAAAAATGAAAAAACCTATTTACAGTTACTGAAATTCTGATTACTGTTCATAACGTCTGAACTTTAGACCTAAATACTAAATCAGAAACTTTGCATGCTGAGCTTACCTCGCCAAAGCTTGCATTCTGAATGAGTTGAAATAGATAAAGCAAGTTTCTTAGCCTGAGTTCGTACCGTTGCAAATTCGAACTTAAGAGGCCGTACTAAGAGAAGGGTGTACTCTTAGCCAGAAGAAGTAGGTCAAGAAGTTAACAGAAATGATATCGCACTATCAAAAAGATGGTGTGAGATAACTTTGTTCTCTAATTGATAACATCGCGATATTTAGAAAGCTTTTAATTGAATATAAGCAGTATCGTGGTGTCAGAAGGAAAATTACTATGACTTCACAAACAGGTATTATTCGTAGCTTTAACCCTGCAGAAAAGAAAGGCTTGATCACATGTGATTTAGGCGGTGACATCTCATTTGATGCGTCTCAGATTTCATGTACATCATACCCAACAATGGGCAGTATGGTTGAATTTACCCTGGATGAATCTAATAGCAAATTAAAAGCAGTTAAGATCCGTTATCTATAATCTGTTTTTATTTGTGATTGATATTAACGCGAGGCTTAGCCCTCGCGTTTTTAGTTTTAAATACCTAGCTATCAGTGATTAAAACTAAGCTTGGTGCAGTTATATACAATAGAGAAGATAAACTGGCTGTTATTTAGACACTTAATCTTATAGGCCTTTACAGCGAAGAATCCTATCTATATCATACACAGCACTTACGGAGAGATGGCTGAGTGGTTGAAAGCACCGGTCTTGAAAACCGGCATACGTTTGTAGCGTATCTAGGGTTCAAATCCCTATCTCTCCGCCATATTAAAGAAGGCCGCTGAGTTTTGCTCAGCGGCCTTTTTGCATTATTTTTTCAAGCTATTTTTAAAGAGTTTGGTTTAGCAAGAATGGCTAGAATCTACCGTATTACTTTCTTTTACTTTCAGACGATTTTTATTGTCTCGGCTGCGACGGATTAACTCGTTATCTTGAACAATCTGGCTTGTTTTTGCTAAACGATCATAAAGTAGAACGTTTACTGAGGCAGCAAGGTTCATACAACCAACTGTCGGTACATAAACCACATGTTGTGCGCGATCGGCAATCTCTTGATCAATAGAACCATCTTCAGGGCCAAAGATATAAATGGCCTTATTCGGATGCTGAAACAGAGGGAGAGGGGTTGCTCCTTCTGCCAATTCGACACAAACAATTTCGATGTCGTCATCAAGACCGTCTAAAAGAGAATCGACACCAGTAAGAGGAATCGTCTGGGACATCGATTTTGTATCAGTGCTGAACTTTGCTGCGCGGTCATAGCGTTGGCCGGTATATTTCACTTCATTTGCTTGATAGCAGCCAGCGGCGCGCATAACGGCCCCTACGTTCGTCGGACTTTTAGGGTTGGTGAGTCCAATAATGGTATAGCTGTTTTGTTGCTTATTCATAATTTGGTTATCGACTGGATCGTTATATTTGATATAAAAAAGCCGCCTTATATACTCAAAATCGTATAAAGCGGCTAGTTATAATAACAGGGAGAGAAATTAAACGTTAGCTTCTTGCTGCTTAACTTCATCTTCGGTTTGGTTACGTGTGCTATAGAGCTTATAGGCCATAATACCGATCACAAGCGCTTTGATGATCATCATCTGCGGATTGCCATAATAAGCAGCCATACCTACAAAACCAGATAGGAACATAAGAATTCGGTATTTCTTCAGTTCGGTCATATAGAGAGCCAATAGAATTAAGGCAAGATCACCGAACTGTAACGCTTCTGAAATCGTAGGATTGTTAATAAAACTACTGATAGCCACATAAGCAACGTAAAGGATACCGCCAGCCATTAAAGCTGCAACCGTGTTAATGATGGCTTTACTGGTGTTAGTAAAATCTTTTACATATCGATATGCGTTAATTGCGCCAACAGACAGGTTTAGAATAACCTTTGGCCACCATCCCATTAAAATAGACCAAGCTGTATCGTTTGTTGCAGAAGCAAAAGCGGCATAACGGGTAAATTTCATTGAGTTGAAGATGGTGAGTGATATGTAGAATGCGACAGATGTCCATCCTAATACTTCGCGAATTATATCAAGCAAAATATTATCTCTTTTCTAAACGTAATTATCATTCGCAATGGCGAAATTATCTGCTATTTCTATCATAGTGGATGGTTTATGCATCTACATCTGAGAAGATAGTTGCGAGATAATACCACGCCAGAGACAATAAAGCACAGAAAAGCGATATATCAATAACTAATTGAACTTAAAAATATTTTTATCTTATTAAGCAGATTAACTTGTTATATCTCTTCACGATTACAATTTATTATCTATTTGATTACACCATAAACACAGATACTGTGATTTGTCTTAAATAAGACTGCTTGAGCATATTAAAATCGGATAGGGAAGATTAAATGATTGCGTTATTTGCTAAATGCTCATTAGGGGCGTTTGCGGTTCTATTAATTGCATTGTTATCTAAGACGAAAAGCTTTTATATTGCAGGTCTTGTGCCTTTGTTTCCAACTTTTGCTTTAATTGCACACTTTATTGTTGGTTCTGAACGCGGGGTTGAAGAGTTAAGAATAACAGCTTTATTTGGCTTGTATTCGCTGATTCCGTATGCGGGATACCTATTAGTAGTGTATATACTCAGCGCCCGCTATGGATTATGGATGACTTTATCATTAGCAACTGCAATATGGGTATTATTTGCTGCGGGGTTATTGGTCAGTTGGTCTAAGCTTGTCCCTACTATTGGTTAGATAGTAAACAGTAATATCAACCTTGCAGGGGGTTTTTAATACAAAATAAACCAAATAGGTTGATGTTAAGTCAAACGGTTTGTAGAAGCTTTACAATATCGATGAACCACTCTAGTATCCGTTCCCGTAAGGAGAGATGGCTGAGTGGTTGAAAGCACCGGTCTTGAAAACCGGCATACGTTTGTAGCGTATCTAGGGTTCAAATCCCTATCTCTCCGCCATATTAAAGAAGGCCGCTGAGTTTTGCTCAGCGGCCTTTTTGCGTTTTGTTACTGAAATACTCCATACTAACGACCCCTTAGTGTGAGTAGTTCTTATTATTCAAAAGGCTTCTGTACCGAATCGCGTTTAATCAAAAGGGGATGAAATGTATTCGATACAGGTAGCTCGCAACCTTCTAAAGATAGACGAGCAGCATTCATCGCCATACTTTCAATTGGACTACGAATGGTCGTCAGCTTAGGGCTAAAATAACACTGAGGTAGAACATCATCGAAACCTACAATAGATAAACGTTGTGGGATCTCTATGCCATGTTCTTTAAAGACTTGCATTGCAGCTGCTGCGTAAAAATCGTTAAATGCAACTAGCGCTGTTACAGGTAATCCTTTGTTGAGTAAATTAATAGCAGCTTCTGCACCTCCAGGCTCTCCAAAAGGCACTTCTTCAACCCAATCGGGATTAAATTCAATTCCAGCTTCAGCTAACGCTTGTTGATAGCCATTAAAACGATCAAATTTATCATCAACTTCCATTTCACAGGAAAGATAAGCAATTTTACGATGACCCTGTTCAATTAAGTGCTTCGTTGCCAAATATGTGCCTGCGTTATTATCTAACCATACACATTGTGACTCAATTTCGGCGACATGACGGTTAATAATAATGATCCCTGGATGTTGTTTGGCATAACGGATCAACATCTCATCAGTCATTGCTTTGCTATGAACAATGATATTGCGGCAGCCTTTACTTAATATAAATTTTAGCGCCTCTTCTTCACACTCTATATCGTAGTTACCACTTGCCACAATGAGCTTACGTCCGTGCTTTTTTGCAATTTTTTCGACGCCTTGAGTCAATAAACCATAAAAAGGAGAGTGAAAACGGCTTACGATCAAGCCAATAGTATCTTGTCCTTGATTAATGGTAAGGCGTCGGTTGTCTTTAATTTGATAGCCAAGCTGTGCCATCACACTCTCTACCTTCGCTACGGTTTCTGGCAGCACACTATCAGACTGATTAATGACTCTAGATACGGTGGCGGTTGAGACATTTGCCGCTTTTGCTACATCTTTAATGGTTGCCATATGTGTTGAAGATCCCATTTTTTAATCATGTAATTTACATTGAATATTAATATGTTACATCAGTGAATTCCATCACAGATCGATAGATATTTAGTATTTATCCTAATAATGTGATTCAAAACAGATAAAAACAATTAATAACCTTTGTTCCTTTTATGACGTGTGGATGTAAATTACATGAATAATAAATCTATAACGGCACCACCAGTAGGGTTAGCTCTGCTGCCATTAATTGCAATGATCGGATTGCTGGTAATTGGATATGGTGTATATGGTCTTCCGATTGAAAGTCTTTTGTTAACTTCTGCGGTAATAGCAGCTGCAGTGGCATGGAAAATTGGCTACAGCTGGGATGATATTCAAAATGCTATTATCGACCGCTTAGCGAAAACCCTGCCTGCTGTCTTCATATTGGTGTTAGTTGGTGGCTTAATCGGTAGTTGGATGGTCGGTGGTACTATTCCAATGCTGGTCTACTACGGTCTAAAGATCATCAGCCCTGAATATTTAGTGCTTACATCATTTTTAGTGACTTGTATGGTGTCTCTATGTACAGGAACATCATGGGGTTCTGCAGGTACAATTGGTGTGGCTTTGATGGGTATTGCAACGGGTATGGACGCAAACCTTGCCGCAGTGGCTGGTGCTGTGGTTTCTGGCGCATACTTTGGTGATAAGATCTCACCACTTTCTGATTCCACTAACTTTGCCCCTGTTGTTGCTGGCACTGATCTGTACTCGCACATTCAGCACATGCTTTGGACTACAATTCCTGCATTTATCCTTTCTGCCGTTGTGTTCTTCTTTGTGGGTAGTCACGATGTTACCGCAGATACGCCGGAGAAGGTGATTGCAATGCTGGCTAATATTGAGCAGCTATTTTCTCTTAACATTTTCCTATTATTGCCTCCTGCGCTGATTTTGTGGGGTGCTATTCGTAAGTTGCCAACCATTCCTTTGATGTTATTAGCTATCGCAATTGGCATCTTTAACGCAGTAACATTCCAAGGCTTCAGCTTAGTAACGGCATTAACTGCGATGCTTAATGGCTTTAACGCGAGCATGTTTGCAGATGCTGGCTTAAGTAATGTGACCGTGGTTAGCGATGTTTTAACTTTGGTTAATCGTGGTGGTATGACTTCTATGATGGGCGTTGTGTTACTGGTCTTCTGTGCTTTCTCTTTTGCTGGAACTCTGGCTCTTACAGGTGCTCTAAATGTTCTTGTTGATCTACTAAGCAAAGGGATCAAAGGAACTGCAAGTCTTATTGGTGCAACAATTGTGACTACTATTACCGTGGTGTGTACAACATCCGATGGCAAACTGGCGCTACTTATTCCTTCAGAGCTGTTCCGAGATACCTATAAGCGTATGCAGCTAGACCCTAAGAACTTATCTCGCACTATTGAAGATGCAGGCACCATTATCGAACCTCTTGTTCCATGGACTAATGCTGGTGTGTTTATGGCTGCAACATTAGGTGTTTCAACGCTAGATTACATGCCTTGGGCAATTCAAAACTACTCTGCAATTTTCTTTGCCATGTTGTGGGCAGTAACAGGTGTCGGTATTGCCAAAGCGGTAAAAGAGGTTAAACAGACAAAAACAACAACACAAACTAAAGCAACAGTTTAAATAAATTAATTTGGAAAGCCCGTCTATTTGGGGCTTTCCTTTCTTACGTGAGGAAGTTATGGCGCACGAACTGGATACTATTATTAATCGTTATGGTACAGATTGCTTAAAATGGGACTACATGGAGAAATGGCTAGGGGTTCCAGAAGGGGAAGCTCTGCCAAGTTGGGTCTCGGATTGGGACTTTAAAGCTCCTAACTTTATTACTGATGCTTTACAAGAGCGTTTAAATCACGGCATTTTTGGCTATTCTGAGCGCGGTGATGAATATTTTAATTCGGTAATCGATTGGTGGGCTGAACGCCATCAAGTGAGCTTGCAAAAGGAGTGGTTTCATACAACACCGGGAAGCTTACCTGCTATTGCGATGCTGGTGGAGCAATGGTGCCAAGTCGGGGATAAAGTTTTAGTGCTTAGCCCAGTTTATCATGCTTTTTATCGCACCATTGAAAATACGGGCCGTACAGTTGCTGAATCGAGTCTGATCAATGACAACGGTTATTACACGATTGATTTCGCCGATCTTGAAGCGCAATTTCAAAATGGTGTGAAGATCATGATCTTCTGCAACCCTCATAACCCAGGCGGTCGAGTGTGGACAGAGCAAGAAGTGACCCAGGTTTGCCAGTTATGTCATCAATATGGTGTGTATCTAATTTCTGATGAGATTTGGGCTGACATGGTATTTAGTGGCCACTCGTTTTACAGTTGTCTACGAGTTGAACCGCAGTACTTTGATAAACTGGCGGTGTGTATAGCGGGAACTAAGACCTTTGGTTTGCCGTCAATGCGTTTGACTAATACTATGATTCCAAATGAAAAAGAAGCTCAAGCGCTCAAAACAAAGTTATTGGCTTATGGTATTGATGTCTATAGCGCCTTTAGTATTATTGCCAACCAAGCCGCTTACCGAAATGGCCATACATGGGTTGATGAAACCGTTAAATACCTTGAAGAAAATAATAAAATTCTAGAAGCGTTTGTTCGTGATGAGCTAAAGCAAGTGACTTATCGGGTTCAAGAATCAACATATTTAGCATGGTTAGATTGTCGAGCAATGGGGCTTGATGATCAAGAACTTGAGCAGAAGTTGCATCAAGCTGGGGTGATTCCAACTATGGGATACGGATTTGGTCGAGATGGTAGTGGATTTATCCGTCTTAACTTAGGTTGTCCAAAATCTATTTTAGAAGAGAAAATTAACCGCTTAAGAACCGTATTAAAATAAAATCTTAGCGAATATATATCGATTGTAGAAGAGTCGAAAATAGAAGAAAGCCACGTTTTTCATAATGATTTTAATGATGAAAACGTGGCTTTGTATTTCTTATTTATTCGGTTTTGCTTTTAATACTAAGCTGATTTTATGCCCCTTCAAAATGATAGGTCATATCAACTTTGTGCGTCAGTTTAGTAAATAGCGTATTGGTGAGTTGATCGGTTAATTTGAGTGCATCGGTAACGGTTTGTTGCTCAAAATTATTGATCAACGCCTGAGCTTGTTTTGGCTCTGACTTATAAATGGCTAGATACTGTTTTTCCATCTCTTTTTGTTTTTGCGCAGTCTGTTGTTCAAAGTTTTGATACGCCTTTTGAACAATAGGAGCAAAGTCATTCCAATCCATCATGGCAAGTGTTTGTAACTTACGGAACTTCCAATTAGCGGATTGATCATCTGCTTGATCGGTACCTAAAGTAATGCTGTGAGGTACTTTGGTCATACCTTGGTAATACGGCAAATAAACACTAAGTGATGTCATACCATATGCCATGTATTCCACTTCGCCAATTGCTTTGGGTAGGTTAGGACGAACTTGTAGTACGTGGGACTCTTGAGTTCTAAATACCGACACTGGGCGGTATGGTTCTTTAGGATTTTTATTGGCGTACGGATCGTGGGAAGTGCCTTGATAATGGTTACGCAAGCCTTGTTCTACATCAGCAACGGTAAGCTTGTGAGTCGGTTTTAAGAAGACTGGGAATGTTTTACCTTGATCAATTTTTGTTTTAAGACCCTGAGTATACATATGTTGTAGGGTCCAAACGCGAGGGTAGTTGTAGGTGATATCATTTGGGGTATCTTGTGAATAAGCCGCATGAAAATCAAAAGGTTGACCCTTAACGGCTTTATATAAACCGTGTTGTTCAGCAAAACTCACTAAGGTTGGAGAGGCTAAATAATTTGGATTATTTGGAAGATAGTGCTGCAATCGACCTTGGTTTGCTGATACGAAGTATTTATCTGCAGGTACTTTTTCTGCCATCCATTGGTGACCACTACCGGTTTCTAAATACCAAATCCCATCATTATCAACAAAAGCAACCCCAAAACCTTCAGAAGCCCCCTGTGTTTCAATGATCTTACCAAGTAACTCTACCCCTTCTTTGGCAGAGTGAATACGCGGTAAAATCACGTTCTCAATGGAATCTTCGCCAATACCTGTTTTGGTAACGTAAGGATCGACTTTCAGTGCGTTAGCGCCATTATAAATGGTTTCAGTTGATGACATGCCAACGCCGGCAGAGTTGAACCCAACTTCACCCATGCTTTTACCATCAGTATTAAAATCAGACATTGAAGTGTATTGCAACGCCTCTTTTGCTGCCGGATACGTAAAGTCATTGGCATTAGAGTGGAAAGCTTCTTTCTGTGGTTTTTCTGCTGGATGGAAAACAAAATTTTTCGCGTTAGTTGCTTGGTAATCTTCATTACGGGCAACAATATATGACCCGTCTTTAGTTGCTTGATTACCTACAAGAATCGTCGTACAGGCGCTTGCTTGCCCTGCAATAGTTGCCGCAATAATACTGCTAGCCAAAAGTGTGAGTTTTTTCATTTTTTTGTATAACAAATAGAAGTGGAAGATCTGTTATACGAGGGTTAGAGGTTAATTTATGTGATCTTGATCAAATAGAGTGGTAGAGGATAGGAAGACTAAATTTTCATTTTTTGTGAGAGTGGTTATTTACTTATAGTATTGATAGTAAATAGGAAATCCCAAAGCCACTCGCAGTATAGTTGTAGCAAACTTCGGGATTAGTAAGTTAACCTAGCGAATTATAATTAGAATGCTGGGATAAAATGCTGAAAAATGAGTAAAGACGCCACACCACTTATTACCACCCAAATTAGGTCAAAACGTAAGCTAACCAAGGTACATACAATAGCGGCTAATACTTTCGGGTTGTGTAAATTAAACGACATATGAGGACCAACTCCTAAAATCTCAACCGCAATAATGGCTGGGAGAACGGTAACTGGCACAAAGCGTAATGTCTTTTTAAATCGCTCAGACATTTCAAACTTACCCGCCATACCAATGACTGAAAAACGGATAATGAAAGTTGCTACTGTCATCGCAAAAGTGATCAAAAGAAAAGTTGTGGTTGTCATAATTACGCTGCTCCATGTTCTTCAGTCAATAAGCCAGTTTCTGATTCAATAAAGTACTCTTCAGTTGTTTCGTGTAATTGATTGGCTTTCAGTTCTGCTTTTTCTGTTGCTAGATCCATACGGTAACCGGCATATACACCAACAATAGCGGCAATCACTAAACCTAGAGAATAAGGAAGTTCAGCAAGAAGAACCCCTGTAAAAGTGGCAACCATTGCAGCGACAATGCACTCTCGACTTTTTACCTGAGGGATCACAATAGCAATGAAGGCTGCAACCATTGCAAAATCAAGGCCATAGTTAGCAATTTCTGGGAATGAAGAACCAATCAAAGCTCCAAGGAAATCAGCGACTACCCAGTTAAACCAGAATCCGCCCATTGCGGCTAAATAAAACCAGTGGCGACCTTCTTTTTCCTGCTTCATCTCATTTATGGTTGATGCATACACTTCATCGGTTAAGCCATAAGACATTAAAGCTCGAATATGAAGAGGGTATTCTTTCATATGTTCTGACATAGATGCACTATATAGCAGATGGCGAAGGTTAATAATAAAAGTGGTGAACATGATCACCAGGATGCTCGCAGATGACTGAATTAATCCTAAAGCAACCATTTGCGAAGATCCTGCAAAGACAGTAAATGACCATAAGGTACTTTGTAATACACTCATTCCTGCTGTAATGCTCACTGCACCTACAATAAATGAAAAAGGGAAGGCCCCCACACATAAAGGGAAAATGGCTCGTAATCCCGCCTGTACTAGTTGTTTATTCATAACATTCATACCTAGATTAAATTACTCAAATTTATTTGCAAATTTATGAGCGCATCGTATGGCTGTTTTATGCTTTTTTCAAATCTATATTAAAAAATATTTGATCTGGATCTTCCTTTTAAAGTAGCTCCATATTCCAGCTTGGAATTAACATTATGTTATTTATGGTTTTATTTCGTTTGTTTCATTTATGGGATCTTTGGTTTTCTATTTTTGTGCAAATATTTTTGCATTTTGTTTTCTCTGGTGGTTAAACTGTATTTGAAATTTTCAAGATGAATCAGAAAGGAATAGCAATGAAAACTATCATTACAGCAAATAAAGCACCTGAAGCGATTGGTCCGTATTCTCACGGTAATGCATTTGGTGATCTTATTTTTACATCAGGTCAACTTCCTGTATGCAAAGAGAAAGGTGGTGTAGTTGATGGTGGTATTAGCGAGCAATCTCGCCAGTCTTTATTAAACCTTCAGTATGTATTACAAGCTGCTGGTGGTGATATGGAAACTGTTTTAAAAACAACTTGTTACCTGTCTGATATCAATGACTTTGCCGCTTTTAATGAAGTGTACAAAGAATTCTTTAAAACCGATTGTCCCGCACGCAGTTGTTTTGCAGTTAAAGATCTTCCTTTAGGTGTGAAGATTGAAGTTGAAGCAATTGCGTGTCGCAAATAATTAGGTAACAGTTGAGGCTCCCACCATGAAACAACAATGGCAACAGTACAAAAATATTTTAAACTCAGTTGTAAAACCAGCTCTTGGATGTACAGAACCGATTGCCGCAGCCTATGCCGCAGCAGTTGCGGCAGACATGCTATCAGGAACTCCTGAGCAAATTCGAGTGTTCGTCTCTGATAATCTGTATAAAAACGCGATGGGTGTTTTTGTTCCTGGAACCGGTAAGATTGGTTTACCGATTGCTGCTGCTGTTGGTGCTATAGGTGGGAATCCAGACTCTGGACTGGAGGTTCTGGCTAATATTACTTCTGAAGATGTGCAGCATGCACAAGCTCTAATTGATGCGGGTCGAGTTTCGGCTTTTCGTAAAGATGTTGAAGAGTTTATCTACTGTTATGTGGAGATAGAGTCAGGAGATGATCTTGCAACGGTTGAGATCAGTGGTGGTCATACTCAAATAGTTAAGAAGACGCTTAACGGTCAGACTGTTTTTAGCCAAGATCAAACAAAATCAGCCTCGACGGGTTCTATCTGTGATGGGGTTGAGATTAATATTGGTCATATTTATAACTTTGCAACTAGTGCTAATTTTGAAGAGATCAAATTTATTCTTGATGCATCAGATTTAAATATCAAGCTCTCTCAAGAAGGTCTCGAACATGCTTATGGTTTGGAAGTGGGTCGTACTATAGAGCAAAGTATTGCTAATGGTTTGATGGCAGAAGATCTGGTCAACAAGATTGTAATGCACACCGCTGCTGCTTCTGATGCCCGAATGGGGGGAGCAACACTGCCTGCCATGAGTAATTTTGGTAGTGGTAATCAAGGAATCGCCGCGACAGTTCCTGTTGTTGTTACCGGTGAGCACTTTCATGCATCGCAAGAACAATTAGCTCGTGCCCTTATAATGAGCCACCTTGGTGCCATTTATATTAAATCTCACTATCCACCACTTTCTGCATTTTGTGGTAATACAGTAACTAGTGCCGCCGCCGCGATGGCGATGGTCTATTTAGCTGGTGGATCCTTTGAGCAAGGCTGTTATGCGATTCAAAATGTGCTTAGTGATTGTTCTGGTATGGTGTGTGATGGTGCAAAATCAACTTGTGCGATGAAGGTCAAAACCTCAACCAGTGCTGCCGTTAATGGCTTTTTGATGGCACTGCGTTGCAATGAAGCACATAATCAAGGCATTGTTGCTGATGATGTTGAAACGAGTATCCGTAATATCGGTAAATTGGTAACGGCGGGGATGAGTGTTACAGACTCTACGATAATTGATATAATGTCAGCATAACCAGCCGTTTAATAAAGAAAAACCGCTTAGTTATTATGATGACCAAGCGGTTTTTTTATAAAAAGAGGAAGGATTCAGTGCACGAATTAACCCAAAGTGATTATGATATTTTACATGCCATTGAGAATATCGTGGATGGTATTGCTGCTATGTATGGTGAGCATACAGAGGTGTTATTGCACAGCTTAGATGTTCGTAATCCTTCTATTATTAAAATTGCGAATGGCCATGTTACAGGACGTGAAGTGGGAGCACCTATCACGAACTTAGCTTTGATGAAATTAACGCAAGGTAAAGATATTTCAGGTGCTTATATGACCAAGTGTCCTGATGGTAAAACGTTACGTTCAATGACCACGATTATTCGTAATTCTCAGCAACAAGCGATTGGTCTTTTATGTATAAATTCTAACTTAGATGCTCCTTTTCAATCGGTTATTCAATCGCTAGTACCATGTATTTTACCTCACTCTGAAGCGACTAATACCCCTGAAACATTTGCTCGTAATAATGAAGAGATGATGCAAAGTTCGATTGAAACAGTTCGAGCCCAAGTAATGGGAGATAATACGATAGCACCGTCAAAGAAGAGTCGTGAGATTGTGACTCGCTTACATGATCTTGGTGTGTTTGATTTAAAAGATAGTGCTCAAATAGCAGCAAAGGGCTTAGATATTTCCATTCACACAATTTACCGCTATTTACGAGAATTGAAGGCTTAATCTTTTCTCATTTTAGGCGAGTTATATTCTCCCCAATACACAATAAATTATTCTCTTATTATTGATAATCATTGATTAGGTGTTATTGGGGATTGTTATTAATCAATTATTACGGTCACGAGCTTCATAGCGATAAGTAATATCAACAATAGGTTGATAGATCATATCACCCTGTGAATTTAGGAACTGATCCACTTTCACTTTTGACTGAGTAATCTGATAACTACGAGGATTAACGCGATCAGTTAAGATCGGGTTTAAAGCTTTGCCAAGTTCAAATGCACTTTTACTTTCAAACCCTCGCAACAGAGCTAACCCAGCATCAAAAGCTTGTTGAGAGCTTGTAAACTGAGCTCCATCTATGGTGGTCTGCTGAGACTTCCAAGTGTACGGAGAGGCATTCACGGCAAAGCTTAAAACAATACCTGAAAGAAGAGAAATTAACTTAACCATAATCTTTATACCTTATGCTTTCCACAATATGTGTTCGGTAATAAAGACCTATATAGTGAATTATTCTTTCACGGCGAAATGTAAAAAGTTATTTCAGCGATATATCGTTGAGTTAAACCGTTACTTACGACACATCAATCCAAATCCTAAGACACTTATCAATAGCCATAACGCAAATGAACCATGGCTATTTAGCGTATTCATTTCGGTCGCCATTGCAGAAGATGATGCAAATAGAGTTGAGAAGAAAAAGGTGGCTTGCTTTAGTTTTGCGGGGAAAGTATCCATCTTTGGTATTCGTATTGGTCGTTACAGTAAAAAAGTTGCGCGTATAGTAGTTAACCAGTGAAAAAAAACAATCTTTAATTGGGAAAAATGTGACTCTAACACGTGAAAAAAGAACACTATAAATATTATTTATTTTCAAGTGAAAAAACATCATTTGGAGTGAGTTTTTAGTTCAATATAAATTCAGTAATGTAATAAAATTGTTTGTTTTTTGTGTTGTAAATATGGTGTTTTTGAGATGAGTACGGCGATAAGCTAAAAAAATTGGCTTTTTGACAAAAAATACATTTCTACTTATTCCGTTTCCATTGATAATGCTCAAAAAGAATTTAATTGTATGATTTATTATTAATCATCACATATATTGCTTTCAATCATGGAGAGATCATGAATGCATTATTAGGTCGTTGTGATATTACATTGTTGACGAACCGACAAGAAATCGAAGCGGCAGAAATCCATTATGTTCGCCCTGAATTAGAACAAGCTCTAATCGGTTTAGAACCGCAAAATGCTATTGATGTTCTCGGTCATTTACCAAATGCATGTCGAATCTCTCATCAACTCGCGGCAAGTTATGTCTTGGGTTGTTCAACTGGGACATTATTGCGGCAGGTAAATCATGAGTGGATTAATACTCACGCGATGCAGCTTTTTTTAATGCTAAACAAGTTAGGTTGGAAGCAGTACGCAGATTCAGCAACATCGGCATTAATCGCGGGGCAATGGGATATTTCAGAGCAACTGTTTGGTATGTCTGCAGAGTTAACCGTTGAGCTCATTGCAAATCATGGCGTTATTGCTTGGCTTGAGAGTACAGATATGTCAAAGCCGTATCCAAAATTACTTTCGTGGGCGCTGCGTTATGGTTGGCAGATGGATTACCAGATCTTGAAGCATTCAGATCTGTATCAACGACATGCGAGCACGCTGAGTATTTCAGAAAAAATGCAAGATAATGTGTTGTTTCTTTTGATTTTATCTCGAGTATATGAACTGGCTTTATTGCTCTCTGATCATCGTTTATCGGGACAGTGGCAATTTATCAAACCAACGGTTGAAGCTGGAGGGGTGAGAGTAAATGCGCCCCATGGTGAACTTTATCATCAAGCTGTTGTTGGCTGGGATAATAAAATTGTTGAATATCAAATCATTACACCAACAGACAGATTGTGTGAACCTGATGGATTATTTGATTATATTTTTCAGCACTGCGAATTACCTGAAAATGATCCAACCGTTGGGCTTGATCTGCTTGTTGGTGCGCTCGATCCCTGTGTGAATTTTCAGTATTCGTTGCAGGATGTACAACACACATTAAATTCTTAACGTGAAATAGGCAAAGCAGAAGAGTGAACAGGCAAATTATAAGTGTTATTTCACTGTTTTTCTTTGCTTATTTTAGAGTATCGACTTAAACCCAATAGCAATGAGTATTTAGCTCTAGGTTGCTGGGGAAGATTATAATTAGGTGATAGTGGCAATGATTTCTCGTCAATTTATTCATGTCACAGGTATTGTGCAAGGGGTCGGTTTTCGCCCTTTTGTCTATCAATTAGCTCTGGAATATCAACTGTTAGGATGGGTAATCAATGACTCTGAAGGAGTAAAAATTGATGCACAAGGAACCGTTGAGCAATTTACGCAATTTGTTGAGCAGTTAGAGCGTCAAGCCCCACCGTTAAGTCGTATTGACCATATTGAGATCACCGTTTTACCTAGTTGGAATAAGGCGCAATGTCCAACAGAGTTTTCGATTCAAGAAAGTTGTGAGCGAGAAAGTACCTCGGTCTCTATCTCTCCAGATCAAGGGGTATGTCAGGCGTGTTTAGCCGATCTTGAAGATCCCCGTTCGCGCTATTATCACTATCCTTTTACTAATTGTACCCACTGCGGTCCTCGATACAGCATTATCAAAGCGCTGCCTTATGATCGCTGTCATACCAGTATGGCGAATTTTCAGTTCTGCCAGCCGTGTGAACAAGCTTATAAAAACCCATTAGACAGGCGTTACCATGCCCAACCGATCAGTTGTGAACATTGTGGTCCTTGGGTTAGTTGGCACCAGCATTCTACCGCTGAGACGGATAGTGTGGGTGAACAAGCCATTGAATCTTTAGCTAAACAGATCTTAGCTGGTGGCGTTGTTGCACTAAAAGGCTTAGGTGGTTTCCATCTTATTTGTGATGCCAGCGATAATGCGGCTGTTGAGCGATTACGTCAGTATAAACATCGCCCCAAAAAACCATTAGCGATCATGGTTCAAAGCTTATCTGATGCTCGTGTATTTGCGCAAGGTTGTGATAAAGAGTGGCAGACTTTGGATGAACAAAAACGTCCTATTGTGTTACTTAAGAAAAACCGCGAATCGATACTCGCCCCAAATCTTGCGCCAAATGTGCCGTACTTGGGGATCATGTTGCCTTATACCCCTTTGCATTTTTTGCTTTTTGCTAAGTTAGCTGAACTAAAGCCTCATACACCTCACGCTTTGGTTATGACCAGTGCTAACCGTTCTGGATTGCCGATTGCAACATGCTTTGAAGAGGTTATTGCTCAATTTGGTACTGAGCTAGATGGTATTTTAAATCATAATCGTCCAATTCTTCATGCCTGTGATGACAGTCTGGTTCATGTGATTGACGATAAAGTGCATGTTTTAAGAATGGCCCGAGGTTATGCGCCATTTAGTCGATTTGCTGATACTCATAATCAGGCAACATTGGCGATGGGGGCACAACAGAAAGCATCTATAGGCCTTGCTTTGCCGCAGCAATGGATGTTATCTCCATTTATTGGCGATCTTGATAATGTCGATAATGAAATGCGCTATCAACAAACGATAAAAACCTTCACCTCTCTCTATCATGTTTCGCCGCAACGCATTGTTTGTGATTATCACCCAGGATATCGCTCAACCGAACTGGCGCAGAGAATGGTTACAGACGACTCCTCGATTTCGTTGACTCAGATTCAGCACCATCATGCTCATGTGCTTGCCGTGATGGCCGAGCATAATTTAACAGAGCAGGTACTTGGGGTTACCTTTGATGGAACTGGATATGGTGAGGATGAAACCGTCTGGGGTGGGGAAGTGTTATTGGCCGATACCCATAACTCTAAGCGCGTGGCAAGTTTACGATCGTTTCGTTTATTAGGTGGAGAGCAAGCCATTAAAGAGCCTGCTCGTTTGTTATTGGCTATTTTGCTTGAATTTATGCCGATTGAGCAGGTTTGTTCATTGCAAGAAAAACTCTTTCCACAATGGACAAGTGCAACGTTAGAGAATCTATATCAACTTTGGCAAAGTGGCAGTCGTTCTCCATATACTTCATCAATGGGACGGCTTATTGATGCAATGGCTTATCTTTTAGGGGTACTAGAGCGTGTCAGTTATGAAGGTGAAGCCGGGCTTTTATTGGAACAAGCCGCATTAAATTCTCAATATGAGCCTTTGTACCCGTTACCAGAATTATCATTGGTTTCATCGAATGCGCAATCTGATTTTACGGTTATTGACTGGCAACCATGCTTTGAGTCTGTGCTATCTTGCCGATTATCGGTTGCGTTCAATCAAACGTTGCAGAACCGCCTTGCTCATGCTTTTTTACGAAATATCGCCCAAAGTATTTTTACCTTAGCCGAGAATTATCCAGCCCTACCTCTTGTGCTTTCTGGTGGTGTATTTCAAAACCGAATTATTTTGCAGAGCGCTTATACATTAGCATCTGCTCGTGATAGTGCTTTGCAACAAAAACAACCTATTTACAGTGGCGAATTGATCCCTGTGAATGATGGTGGTATTGCAGCAGGTCAGCTGTGGTATGCCATTCATAATAACTAACCACTGATATCTCATTTTTGGAAAGCAATATGTGTTTATGTATTCCGTCTAGTGTCATTGAATTATATCCAGATGAAACTGCTGCTTTAGTTGAAACCATGGGGGTTCAGCGCAAAGTTAGCACCCACTTAATTGCAGAGCCGATTGACCTTGGCGATCATCTGTTAGTTCATGTGGGTTTTGCGATCAGTAAAATTAACGCGAAAGAAGCGCAAGAAAGCCTTGAGATGTACAAACTGATTTTGGCTGATATGGAGCGCCAAGAGTTAGAAGGTTTGGTGTAATGGCAGTATCAACTCAGTTATATCAAGGATTTCGTCAGCCTGATTTAGTCAAAGCGCTGGCTGAAAAAATCGCGCAGCGAGCTCAGCTTCTAACCAAGCCGCTTTATATGATGGAAGTATGTGGTGGTCACACTCATACCATAATGAAGTTTGGTCTAAAGCAGTTATTACCTGATAACCTGCATTTTGTTCATGGTCCAGGTTGTCCCGTCTGTATTATGCCAAAAGAGCGTATTGATCAGGCTATTGAACTGGCTCAGCAGCCCGATGTTATTCTCGTAACTCTAGGCGATATGATTCGAGTTCCTGGGTCAAAAAGTTCACTGGCTCAGTGTCGTGCTCAAGGTGGTTTAGTCGAGCCTATCTATGATCCGATGGATACTCTAAAAATTGCTAAAGAGAATCCCGACAAAAAAGTGGTTTTCTTTGCCATCGGTTTTGAGACAACGACACCAATGACCGCAGTGTTGGTCGAAATGGCAGAAGCTCAACAGATCAATAATCTCTATTTTCACATTAATCATGTATTGGTTACTCCAGCTATGGAAGTGATTTTAGCTGATGGTCAGTCTCCGATTAATGCTTTTATTGGTCCTTCTCATGTGAGCGCGGTAACGGGATCTAAAATTTATCAATCGGTCGTAGATAAGCACCATATTCCGTTAGTGGTTGCGGGGTTTGAACCTGCTGATGTATTAGAATCTGTACTGATGTTGGTTGAGCAAGGCATCAAAGAACAAGCGTTACTTGATGTGCAATATAAGCGTGTTGTTACTCAGGCTGGAAATACCGCAGCACAAAGTTTGGTTGAACGTGTGTTCGATGTACGAGATGAATTCAATTGGCGTGGTTTAGGTCCAATTCCTCACTCTGCTCTTCAACTTAAGCCGTGTTATCAACATCGAGATGCTGAAATTATTTTTGACGACTGCTTCTCTCACATTGATACACCAGATCATAAAGTGTGTCGCTGTGGCGATATTCTAAAAGGCCTTGCAACACCGCCTGATTGTAAAGTCTTTGGTAAAACATGTAACCCCAATCGTCCTATGGGAAGCTGTATGGTGAGCTCTGAAGGCGCTTGTAATGCTTATTACCGTTATGCTGGTACGGAAGATTTATAGGAATTAACTCATGAAACAGGTTCAATTAAGTCATGGTGGTGGCGGTGTCGAAATGAATAAACTGATCAATCAGTTGTTCTTTCGTTATTTAGGTAATGAGATTTTGCTGCGCAATGAAGATGCCGCCGTTTTAGAATGCTCTGGCCCTATCGCGATGACTACCGACAGTTTTACCGTATCACCTCTGTTTTTTGAAGGCGGTAATATCGGTAAACTAGCCATTGCTGGCACCGTAAACGATTTGGCTATGATGGGCGCTGAGCCGCAATATCTCACTTCAAGCTTTATTATTGAAGAGGGCTTCTCGCTTGATGATTTAGAAGTGATTGTTAAGAGCATGGCTGATGAACTGAAGGTATCTGGTGCAAAAATCGTTTGTGGTGATACCAAAGTCGTGCCTAAAGGATCGGCCGATGGTGTTTATATTAATACAACAGGGGTTGGCCATATCCGTCAACGGGGAATTTCATCTCATAATGTAGCTGAAGGGGATACGCTGTTAGTGTCTCGTGATGTTGGTTGTCATGGTGCATGTGTTTTAACGGCACGAGAGTCACTAAAGCTGGCATCACCGATTGCAAGTGATTGTGCGACTCTATGGCCAACCGTAAAAGCATTGCTTGATCAAGGTATCAAGATTCATAGCCTTCGAGATGCAACCCGAGGTGGTATTGCCGCGGTATTTAACGAATGGTGTCAAACATCAGAAGTGCAAATCACGCTAGATGAGCAGCAAATTCCTGTTAATGATAGTGTGCGTGGCATTTGCGAATTATTTGGTTTCGAACCTTATGATTTGGCCAATGAAGGTACATTTATTTTAGCGGTTCCTCATCAAGATGCTGAGCGCGCTTTGGATGTTCTACAGCTGTTTAATCCGCAAGCAGCGATTGTGGGTACGGCTTGTCGATCAGAGCAACATCGAGTGGTATTAAACAGTCCTTGGGGAAGCCGTCGTTATTTAGATTTCCCAGCAGGTGAGCTTTTACCTCGTATCTGCTAGTTAAGTTATTCGCAACTAAGAAAAACAGCCTCTTAACCAAGTGATTATCGTCTGTTAAGAGGCTGTTTTTTTATCGATGGGTTTTATTCTAATATATTGAGCATTTCGGCATTATATTCAGTGAGTGGCTGATGGTTTTTCAGCTTCTCGACATAATCTGGATTGGCAATTAGGGGACGACCAATTGCAACAAGATCTGCGTCTTTTTGTTCTAGTATTTGTTCTGCAATGTCTGGAGTATAACTGCCATTGCCAACCACTTTGCCTTGATAGTAGCGGCGCATATATTGTGTAACCGTTCCATCAATATAGTCGTATTTCACATCATCAAACGCCCCATTGTGCAGATAAACCAGATCGTAGTCGTTCAGTTTCTTTAGAACATAATCTGAAACTTCTCGATCTTTTTCATTCAGAGCCATATGAAGATAACCAACAGGAGATAGACGCAATCCAACGTGATCTATTTCCTTTTGCACCGCTTCTATCACTCTAAAAAGAAAACGTCCCATATTCTCAGGAGTCCCGCCCCATTGATCGGTTCGCTGGTTTGTCTCCCAATGTAAAAATTGATCGATCAGATAACCATTAGCGCCATGAATTTCTACACCATCAAAGCCTGCAAGTTTTGCATTGGCAGCAGCTTGCGCAAATTCTTGAATAACGCGTTCGATCTCCATATCCGTCATAGCGCGAGGTTCTTCATACTGCAAACCATTAGTACGAGGAACACGACCTTCAAATGAAACCGCCGATGGTGCTATTGGTTTGTCACCATTTAGGTAGATAGAGTGAGCGATACGTCCACAGTGCCATAATTGGACAAAGATCTTACCGCCTTGTTGATGCACCCGATCTGTTACTTGCTGCCAATGTTGTATTTGTGATTCGTTATAAATTCCCGGTGTATTTGGGTAGCCTTGTCCTAATGGTGAAACAATGGTTGCCTCAGTGACGATTAACCCTGTTTCCGCGCGCTTAGCGTAATATTCAGCCATCGCCATTGTTGGATTGAGATCATCATCGGCCATAGAACGCGTCATAGGTGCCATAACAATGCGGTTTTTTAGTGTTAAATTCGGTGCCAGTTCAATGGGCATTAGCATTTGTAAGCTCATGATTATGCCTCGCCTTGATACATACCACGAATTGGGTAATGGTTGTTCGGATCACGAATAAAACCGATACCAGAGAGTAAAACTTCAAGCTCTGGACGAACGAATGGGCCATTTGAGATATCAACGATTTGCAATTGACCTTTATCATTGATTACAAAGAGTCCCGGTTCTGCAAATAGGTGATCGGTCTCTTTTTCTGAACGAGGCTCTGAGATATAAAGTCCAAGCTGTTCCATTTGCGATACCGTTAGACCGTAAGCAATAGGGAAGGTCACATTAAGTTGTTCTTTATGAGTGAGTGCCTGCTCTTTGCTGTCAGCTGATACAGCAATAATATCAACACCGACTTTGCTAAATTGGTCTTTTAGTGTTTCTAACTGATTAAGATAGCGAGTACATAAAGGGCAATGCTTGCCGCGATAAACGACAACCATTTTCCAATCATGATTGCCTTGAGGTTGGCTAAGTTCTACATGTTGGTCGTCTAATGTTGTCACTGTCATGGTTGGAAATTGAGCGCCAGCGGTAAGTTTGTGTGTAGTCATCATTATTATTCCTTAAGTATTTGGCTTGAAAGTATCATAGTGTAAAACCATAAGTTCTAGAACTAAGGTAAAATGACTACCAGCTATAACTTTTTGGAATGGCTCTGATATTATGGATACTACATCGAGTTGATGACAGCTCATTAACCCTATTTATATAAAGAGAGAGTAGGACATGGACAAATTAGGGGCAATGCGAGCGTTTGTCCGTGTGGTGCAAACAGGAAGTTTTTCAGCAACGGGGCGAGAGTTAAATACTTCTCAAACGGCAATCAGCAAAAAAGTGGCTGCTCTTGAAAAAGAGATCGGAGTAAAGTTGCTGACTCGTAATAGTCGTGAACTGGCGCTTACACCATCGGGTACTGAGTACTTTAATAAGTGTGTGGCGATTCTCGGTGAAATAGACGAAGCTGAGGCTAGTGCAAGAGAAGATGTTGCTGTACCAAAAGGAGTGCTAAGGATCTCTGCGCCGATCGCGTTTAGCCGCTTAGTTTTAGCTTCGTTATTATCGGAGTTTAATTCTTTATATCCTGAGATCTCAATTGACTTACTTGCCAGTGATCAACATGTTGATTTGATAAGTTCGGGTGTGGATGTGGCGATTCGGGCTCGTAATCTTGAAGATTCTACCCTGATTGCTCGTCATCTGTTTGATAATGTTTTGATGCTTTTTGCATCTCCCGATTACCTTGCTAAAAACGGAACGCCAAATAAGCCTGAAGATCTGCTAGAACATAATTGTTTAGTTTATTCGCGTCTACATTCGGTGAATACATGGTCTTTCAGCTGTAAACAACAAGAGCATTTAATCTCTGTGCATGGTTCATTCCGTTGTGATAATGGTGATGTATTACTGGATGCTGCACTTGCTGGACTCGGTATTACTCATCTACCTAAATGGATGGTGAGCCGTTATGTTGAATCGGGGGAGTTAGTACCATTGCTGGTGGATTATGAAGGTCAAAAACTGCCATTTAATGCGGTATATCTACAAAACCGATATGTACCATTGAAAGTGCGCTGCTTTGTCGATTTTTTAAAGCTGAAGATAGATGGATGTGGGGAGTTTTTTAAATAAACAAAGGCAGACCTTAGTTCTGCCTTTAATCGTATTATTTTATTGCAGAGGAACTTTTTTTGGTTTTCTCGTAATCATCATTTATTGAGCAACAGCCAACTTTTTTTCCATTTGACTTAAGGTAAAGTTGTATGAAAAGAAAAAACATAAAGAATATAAACACAAATAGCGATATGAGTATATACACAATATATAGTTCGTCTTCATTCATATTCTTCTCCTTTCAATTATTCTAATTTTTCTTATTTTGTATATATAGTGAAGTTACCTTCTATAATCTTTTGTACTACATCTTTATCATTTTTTGGTGATAATGTTATCTTTACTCGATAAGGTTCACCATTAGGTTTTGCTGCCAATATTTTTTCATCTGTAAAAGAGTTGTTTGTATTTAAAAAAGGTCCACCATAAACATCAATATTACTTGGGGTGATTGGTAAATAGTTATTTAATAGTGATGACTTAATCGATTGATTTATCAGAGATACTAGTTCTTTTTTCAAAGTTCCAACAGTATTATTTTCTGGAAGTTGAGGCTTGTTAACTGTTGATGTAGTAGATATTGGATTTGATGGATAGAACTCAATACTTCCTTGTTGTTTGATATCTAACACAATTTTATTGAATGACAACCCATTGCTAGAAATAGACATTGGGCCAACATTCACATTATTAAGCGTTGTTGCTGATGCTGTTCCAACTAATGATAAAGATACTATTAGAGCGAGTAATGACTTTGATACTTTCATTTTTGATTTCCTTATTGTTTTTCTTAAAATAACATGTTCCATTTTAAAAAATGCGCATTATTTGTTATTTTTCATGCATAAGTAATAATCAATTTTGGAAAGGGATTGATGAGTGATGTAACTTGATTTTCAATTTATCATCCTCTCTTATATATCCAAAAGTATACTCAACATTCGTGTTGATACCATTTTTATCTGTAAATGTATAATTACCCATAATATACGCATCATTACAGCCTGCATACATATTGTTATTATTAAAGGTTATTTTTTCAAATGAGCTTAAAGCAAAACCTTTATCTTCATCATATTTACCTCCAACAAAGTATGATAATGCATCTTCTTTTGTGTTTCTAAAAGGATGTTGGCTTGCTTTAGTTGGTTTAAATAATACAGTACCATTATCAAAGTCATACATTTGCTGAATAAAAATGTTGGCATCTTTTTCAGGTGTCTTTGATTTTCCTATGTTTATTATTCCCTTAGCCCATTCTTGCTGTGCCTGATCAATTTCACCAGAAGTAATAGGTGAGCATTGATGCGCTTGTACTGAAAGACTTGAAAACCCAAGTAAACTTACGATAAATATTTGTTTCATGTGTAAACTCCTTTTTAACTGATTGCAACAATTTAATATCAACTTGTTATTGTTAAAAGGTATTTATTCCTATCTTATTAATAGGTGTTGGTTATGGTTTATTCAGGTTTGTGAGGAGAGGATTCATGACCATTGGAGGTAATCAGCTCAATATAGATGAGTACTGAGCTGATTGAATGCTTAACCGAAATGTAGTTTTCGATGGCAATTGGGACATAAGCTTTGAACATTATCTAAACTATCTTCACCACCTTTAGATAGTGGAATTAAATGATGCACTTCTAGATATGGTTCACCATTTGATTTTTTATTAAATGGAGCCTGACATCCACATGCTTCACAAATACCTGCTGCTCTAATTAAAGCTTCTGCAACAATATCAGGGTTTCGTTGATAGTCTTTTACAACACGAGAAATTAGTTGAGGTTTTTTATTTGCTTTTTCGATTCGCTGTCGGCGTTTTTTAGGATTATCTAGCAAAGACTTAATAACTGATTGCTCAAAATTAGTAAAATAATCAGCTTGTTCATAATCAATTTTATTTATATCTGAATTATGGATGAATGTATCGTTAGTAACGAATTCAATGTATGTTTTTCGTTTTTCTTCATTAAAATCTTTAATTAGACCAATATGTACATTACGTAATTTCTTCTTGGTTTTAGTAATTACGAATAATGGTATCTGTGCTGTGTAGCAATTTCTTAACGCCTGAATTTCATTATTATCATGTGATCCTCGACGATTAGTAGCTGGAAAATCGTATAAAATACCACAGTCCGAAAAATCATCTGCATAGTCTTTACCTGTATGTAAGATACTAACAGCAATACCGAACTCGTTGTTTATAATCTTTTTAGTTACAGTTGAATGAACCCAAATACCAGCAGCTCCACCATATAGCTGTAATTCTCTTAACTTGTTTGGTGTGACATTAGTTGCGATATCACCATAACTAATTTTCTGAAATAGATTTTTTCTACGCAGTATTTCTTTTTGGATTAATTCAGTATTCATGTGTAATATTGTACATCTTCATGAGAAGTGTCTGATGTATTAGATATCTGAATTAAATGCAAGTAGTTTTAGTGCTCTGTGTTTATTATTTGTGACTAGATAAGCATACAGAGTTGGTTGTGAACAAAAAAACGGCAGATCCTAGATCTGCCGTTTACTATTACACTGGGCGAAAATCTACCCTTTAAGCAATTGCATTTTCTAGAATTTCACGACTACGCTCTAGAGTGATGGATTGGTTTTCACTTAGAGCAGTCATTCCATGCTTACCAAGTTGGTCGATAACAGCACTAACTGCCGACTCTTTATCACCTGTGTACTCAGTTAATTGAGTTGCAACACCTAACTGATGGTAGAAGGCTTCAATTGCATCGATTGTGCGCTCTGCAAGATCAGAGGTTGCTTCAAGACCAAATACATTTCGACCCATTTGCTCTAGCTTAGCGCGCTTATATTCAATCTGATTGCGAAGCAGCGATGGTTGAACAATAGCAAGAGAGCGAGCGTGATCAACATGCCATAACGCAGTCAATTCATGGCCGATCATATGGGTTGACCAGTCTTGCGGAACACCACTACCAATTAGACCATTTAGCGCTTGGTTTGCTGTCCACATTAGGTTTGCACGCCATTCATCGTTATCACGTTCTGCATAGTGATCGCCTAATGTTTTCAGGTTACGAAGAAGCACTTCTGCATAGCCATCTTGCACCATAGCGTGTGTTGGCTTAGTTAGGTATTGCTCACAAGTATGAACCCATGCATCCACGATACCGTTAATAAGCTGACGCTCTGGCAGTGTTTTCATTACATCTGGGTCCATTACTGCAAACTTTGGCTGAACCGCTGGGTGTAAGAAGGCCAGCTTATCTTGTGTTTCTGCTTTAGTAATTACCGCACCCATATTAGATTCAGAACCCGTTGCAGGTAGTGTTAGGATTGCGCCAATTGGGGTTGCTGATTCAATGGTGTGCTTACCAACTAAAATATCCCAGCCATCACCATCGTATTTCGCTGCAGCTGCAACATACTTAGAGCCATCAATAACGGATCCGCCACCAACAGCAAGGATGTAATCCACACCTTGTTCTTTCACAATAGCAACGGCTTTATCTAGTGTTTCTTTAGTTGGGTTTGGTTCAACACCTGAAAACTCAAGCCATGTGTGATTTTCGAGCGCTTTAACAACTTGATCATAAACGCCATTTTTCTTAATAGAACCGCCACCATAAATCACTAATACTTTGCTTGTTGTTGGAATGTCGTTAGTGATTGCTGCGATTTGACCTTGACCAAAATGAATTAATGTAGGGTTTACATAAGTAAATTGCATATCGACCTCTTGCTTCCTTAGATGGATGATTTTCGTTGTGATAGATGCATAATAGTCTTGAAAGCTGGTATAGAATAGGCGGATTTCTGTTTATTTATTGCCTATTTCTCTTAATTGGTGCATTTTGATAAGCAGTAAACAAAAGTAAGGGGATGGAATATGCAATTAAAACGCTCGATGGAGTTGTATGTTGAGAAGCAGCAACTAAATCATTTAGAAGGCATCTACCAAACAGCGATTCCAGAAGTTTATTTTTATCGCAGCAGTAAAGGGAATCAGCGTCAGCCTTTTACCTACCAGTCAGGGCTGATTATTTTAGGCCAAGGACATAAGAATATTCATATTGGTGATGAAGCGGTTCATTATGGCGAAGGTGATTACTTAGTTGTTGGAATGCCAATGCCTTTGGAGTGTGAAGCGTTTCCTGATAATGAGCAGCCACTGTTGGGCATTTCAGTAGATATTCCACCTCAACTTTTACACCGTCTTGTGCAGCAGTTGGAAGCGAAAGGGTTTCGTCCACAAAAAGAGAATCAAGTAACTTGTGGCTGCTTACAATCTGTTGCTATGGATAGTGCAATGCATGATTGCTGTATTCGATTAATGAATGCGCTATGTAATGAGGTGGAAACTGATATTTTAGGAAATGCCTTAGTTGAAGAGTTAGCATACCGAGCCCTGATTGGTCGAGAAGGGCATTTGTTGTTTGAGTTAGCCCACAGTGAAGGCCATTATGCTCGTATTGCCAAAGCATTAAATAAAGTACATCTTTCTTTTGATGAGCCTCTTACCGTTCAACAATTAGCAGAAGAGGCAAGTATGAGTGTTTCTGCTTTTCATACGGCTTTTCGAAATGTGACATTAGAATCACCGTTACAATACATCAAAAAGGTTCGACTAAACAAAGCGAAAGAGCTTATTCATATTGAAGGAAAACGAGTAAATGAAGCGGCGAGAATGGTAGGTTATACCAGTCCATCGCAATTTAGTCGTGAGTATAAACGTCATTTTAATGAAACACCGAAAGGTACAGTATTCGCTTAAGGAAATGAATCATGTTGTGGTTTTTAATGGTGACTTTACCACTGGTTTTGTTGGTAATTCATAAACTGTTTACTTTGGCTGATTGGTATCACGATGTTCGCAAACTTTGGATTATTCCTGGCTTAATTGGCGGATATTGCCTATTTTCATTGCATTCTGTTTTCGATAGAGATGCGCTACCTACGTTGATATTAACCATTTATTATTTGGTCTTAATGTTTTTTGCCGTCAGGTTTACTTTATCAGAGATACGCCAGCTTAATCAGAAGAATGTATAGTAGTGATTGCGTTTTGTATAAGATTTTAGGTGTAGTTTTATGGATCAATTAGGTGCGATGCGGGCTTTCGTTCGAGTTGTTCAAGTACACAGTTTTTCGGCAGCAGCCCGCGAACAAAGTTCAACTCAAGCGACAATCAGTAAAAAAGTTGCTGCGCTAGAAAACCAGTTAGGCGTTAAGCTATTATCGAGAACCAGTCGAGAATTAGCCCTTACCGATGCTGGACAAGAATATTATGATAAATGTGTACTGTTACTGAGTGAGTTAGATGAGGTTGAAGCCTCTATTCGGGAACAAATCACGTTACCAAAAGGGACCATTCGAGTTGCCGCTCCTGTAGCATTTGGACGATTGGTGATTGCGCCAATATTAAATGAATTCATTCAACGTTATCCAGATCTTAAGATAGATCTGACTTTAAGCGATCAGCATGTTGATTTAGTTGCTCAGGGGATTGATGTCGCTTTTAGAGCTCGAAAACTGGAAGATTCAGCTCTTATTGCTCGGCATTTGTTTGATAACCCAATGTTGCTACTCGCGTCTCCAAGTTACTTAGAGCGAAATGGATATCCTGAAACACCACAACAACTGACTAATCATGATTGCTTGGTTTATTCACAATTAAAATCACTCAATATATGGCACTTTAATCAACAAGATGAAGAGATAGCGGTGCCGGTTCAAGGGACGATACAAAGTGATAGTGGAGATGCGCTCCTTGAGATGGCACTAACTGGAGCTGGAGTTGTGCAGCTGCCTATTTGGATGGTAAAGAAACAGTTAGAGTGTGGCGAGCTAGTACAGATCTTGGCCGATTATCAAGGACAAAACTTACCTTTTAATGCTGTTTATCTACAAAATCGCCATGTCCCTTTGAAAGTGCGTACTTTTATTGATTATATGAAAGAGAAACTGGCTCTTTTTGAGCTCAATTCTTAACGTCCAAAATCATTTGAGCCTATAACACATTTTAGTATACCGAACAAAAAAGGGCAGAGAAGGAAGGTTCTCTGCCCAAAAGGATTCAGTGTTGCATAGTTAGAAAATATTAGATGGTAATGTAGTTGTAGCTATCGTCTGATTTATCACGTTTACCACGGTATTTATCGCTATAATTATCAGCCCAAATTGCGGTAGCATCTTGATTTTGGTTCCAATCAAAAACGGTTGAGCGATGTTTGATCTTCCATTCTCCGTTACGACGTTCAAAGCGGAAATGGTGACGGCCACCTAAGATTCCTTCTTTATCTACGCCATTTTCTTCATGAACATGATAAGCCCATACGTAACACTCGGCTGTTGCATGATCGCCATCAATCTCAATTAATGGGTTGCTGATTCGGTGCTGTGTTGCTTTTAATGCTCTAAACCCTTCCATTGCGGGTTCAACAAATTTGTGTGCGTTATCGTTATAGAAAAATAAGTCAGGGAAGATAGGATCTTGATGCTCTTCAATAGCATCTTCCCAGTAAGTTGATTTCATTAATTCGCCATCTACACGATCGAGTGCACGAGCGAATTTGTACATGATTTCAGTCAGTTCTTGTTTATCTAGTAGTTGTTGAAGTTTCTGTTCCATAGTCATAATCGTTTCTCTTAATCTCTGTATTGTGTCGATGAAGAGATACTATCTTTTTGATAAATGGAATAGAACTGAGCTAATATGAATACCAACTATTCATAAATGGAATGATTTAGGTTGCATCAACAGATAAAACAACGCCCTTAATGACACGAGAATAAAAGTCATTAAGGGCGCAGTTAGAAGCTACAAAACTATCAGTTGTTCGCTATTTAAAACTCAGCATCAACTTGAAATTCCATTGGTTCATGAGTAATAGGATGTTCAAGTGATAAGTACTCGGCATGGAGATGAAGTCGATTTGATTTTTGGCCGTAGAGATCGTCACCAATAATTGGCATGTTCATTCCCATTGGGTGTGCTGAGTGAACACGTAATTGATGAGTACGACCTGTTTTTGGGTAGTAATAGACTTTGGTTTTACCGTCTTTTCGGCTGATCACTTGCCATTTAGTTTCAGCGGGTTTTCCGTGCTCAAAGCACACTAACTGACGAGGGCGATCGTTAATGTCGCCTCGCATAGGTAATGAGATAATACCTTCGTCACTATCTGCAAGGCCATCTAATAAAGCGACATAACGTTTTTCAACCGTGCGAGTAATAAATTGTTTCTGAAGGTTTTTATGAGCGCGTTTGGTTAAAGCTATAACCAACAGGCCAGATGTCGACATATCAAGTCGATGCACAATCAATGGGCTATCAGCATCAGGAAACATTGCCTGCATACGGGTGTAAACCGAATCTGAGATGGTCTTTCCTGGAACAGATAAAAACTCAGCTGGTTTATTAACAATAACCATGGCCTCATCTTGATAGATAATCTCAAGCTCTTTGCCTTCTGCTGGGTTTTTTAGCAATAAATTTTCTTCTAATTCAATGCCTTTTAGCATATGTCCAAGAATTGGCTCGCATTTGTTTTTACACGCTTCATAAAAGTATTTGTGTTTACGAATTTCTGATTTTGGTGACGCTCCCCACCAAAACTCTGCCATAGCAATAGGCGTCATACCATGCTTAAACGCATAATGAAGCAGCTTAGGTGCCGCGCATTCACCTGAACCTGCTGGTGGTGTTTGATTTGGTGTTTGGGCAAAGATATCAATGAGATCTTTTTCTTCACCGTATTGATTTAAGAAACGATATTGTGCAAACAGTTTTGCTTGTAGGGTTGAAGAAAGATGGCGACGTTTTTCTTTTAATTCATTAATTTTATTATCAAATACATCAACTTGATTTGCTAATACTTGCAGTTTTTCATCCCAAGTTGACTTAAGAAAACGTTGTTCGTGTTTCTGTTTTGCACTCTCTTTAGCTAAACGAATCGCGGTCTCTTCAATCAATTGGCTGTCATTGGTTGCTTCTGCGGCTTTTCGTTGTGCTTTGCGATCTTTGCGGCTATCAATAATTTGTAAACGGCACTGTTCAATTTCATCTGCGGCTTGAGCCTGACTTTGAGCAAAGGTGTCACGTAACGCCAGCAATTCTGCATTAGTTTCAAGTCGGCGAATTTCTGCGGTGACATCATTAATCACTTTTTGTTCGGTTTGAAAAAAACCATCGTCCGTTAGCATATCAAATACAGGAGGGACAAAGTGAGGCAGTAAATTTTGATCTGCAATTTTGCCTGAAAACGCCGATAAATAACCGATTTCCCCGTCAGCATTTTTGACTAAAAGCACCCCAAACATCTTGCCGATTGCCGTATCTAAATCGCCATTAAGACCAAAATTATGTTGCCATTGTGTCTGCGTTTCTAAATGCAACTGAAGTTCTTGTGCTGCAAGCTCACATAAAGGGTGAGGGGTGTAGTAAAACGGAAACGTAAAACGCTCAGGTAAAGTATATTGATCAATAGAAGATTGAAAACGAGTAAAACAAGATTGAGGAGAGTGCATCATCTAAACTAACTAAGGCCGAGTTCACAAGGAGGCGCGATTCTAGCACTCTCCCCGGGGAAATACGAGGTAGACTAGGCAAAAGGTATCTGCTTAACAAATTGTGCCATTTGCTGCCAGTCTTGACTCACTCTATCTACTTTCCCTTTATTACGGCAGGCGCGCCCAAGTCCACCAGGGTGAGACTGCGCACAGATCCAAACCTTCACTTTACTAGAAAAAGAGAGCAAAAAAGGTTGTTCTATAGCTTGGCTTAGATTTTTGACTGGTTTTAGTGATGTATCTTTTAATCGGTTTTGTTCTTTAGCGGCACGTAACAGTGCATTATAAGTAGCGACACCAAAACAAATTGCAACTTTTGGCGCAATAATTTCAATTTCCTCTAGAGTAAACTGCTCTGCTGCTTGAATCAGTTCACCAATGGTAATATTACCTGCCATTGCTCCAGGTTTAACAAAAGGAAATAGATTTGTACCATAGGTTTGAGCGACAGAGAGTTGAAAATAACGCTGCAAATATTGCTCTAAATTACGAGTAGTCGGAAAACTTGGCTCAATTCCATAATGTATTAAATTACGATTAAGGGGTTGTGATAGAAAATCATCAGAACACCAATCTTGCAAGATTAACATCACTGATGCATTTAGGTTTCCTGCATATTTACTATAAGGTGAGACATAATCGCAATCATAAGCGCCATGATGATAATCGGTAATGCTATTAAATCCGTTTGGTGTTAAGCAACGTCGTTTTTGCGCCAAACGGATAAGTTGTTGATGCTTTTTCTGCAGCGAATTATCTCCCTTCATAATGTTTTACTGTTCCTGTTTATTTAAAGTGTAGATACGGTATAAATTAATACCAACACAGATAAAGTTCATGGCAAAGACAGGCCAAGCTTGAATAATCAAACCATATACTGCATACAAGCTGCATCCTGCAAGGTTTACATAACGCAGTGTTTTAATATTTTTCATGATCAACGAAAGAATGATCAAGGCAGAAGCAACATAGCCAAGAAGGGAAATTTCCATACTTATTATCTCTAAAGTTAAATGATGAAATAAGTATAAAAAATACCTGTTATGTATGAGAAGAGGCTTTAAACCTTAAACAGTTTTGCGTTATATGCAAAAGTTGGTGAAATATAAAAAATAAAGCACCGAAGATTATCCGGTGCTTTATGACATGCATCATGAAATTCTGTGAATACTAGTCAATCACAACTAATGCATTAGGAAGTTCATTTTTTTGCTGTGTTAATGGGAAATGTTGCGCCAGAACTTCCCCACTTGCTGTCAAACATTGGATATACCCTTGATAAGTATTTCCTTGTTTTACATTTTGAGTGAAATCCTGAACCAATTTCTGCCATACCTGATTATCTATTTGCTGGCTGATACCGTAGTCAGTTATGATCTCGACATAATGATCGGCTTCACTTACAAAAATCATCACTCCTAAATGTTGCTGAGTCTTATGTATACCATTAAGCAAAAATTGCTGGTGGGCTAATAAACTTGCTCGGCGATATTTCACTGATTTTGGAATCATTCGATATTTAATTGCTGGTACTCGAAACAGTAAAGTAAGAGCAACAAATACAGCCAGTTGTGCCATTAATAGATCGGTTATATCAAGCCACAAGGGTGACAGGTACAACAGAGCTGGAGTAAATAGGGCAATAATGGCAGCCCATAGTGTAGGTACAAAATAGTAATCATCAGATGCTGTGGCAATGACAGCCATTAATTCTGCGTCTGTTTGTTGCTCAATATTGCCAATCGTCTGACTAATTTGTTGCAACTCTTGTTCGGAAAACATCTTCATTCTTACCAACCTCCCGAAGCGCCGCCGCCACCAAAGCCGCCACCGCCACCACTAAATCCACCGCCAGATGAGCCACCAAAGCCACCTGAATGATTTGAACCATGGCGATGAATGCCGCCCGAACCAAAAGAACCCGTAGTGAAACCATCGCGACCACTGCGGTAATATTTCCCACCATTCTTACGGCGGCGGGTATAAGCGATGATCTGAATGACAACAACAAATAGAACAAATAGATAAAAATCGTACGGTGGCTGATCTTCTTCTACAATCGGCTTATATTCACCGTGAATGGCTGCAATAATCGCTTTGGTACCGTTACTGATCCCTTGATAGAAACGCCCAGCCTTAAATTGCGGTTTGATTTCGTGATTGATAATACTGTATGCAGTTGCATCGGGTAGTGCTCCCTCTAACCCATAGCCAACCTCAATTCGCATTTTCTTATCGTTATAAGCAATAATTAAGAGTACGCCATTATTATGCTCTTTCTGCCCAATGCCCCATTTGCGTCCAAGTTGATAACCGTAATCAGCAATAGGAATACCTCCTGTGCTTGGAACCGTCACAATAACAACCTGATTTGATGAGCTCTTTTCTTCCTCTGCCAGCAAGGTGTTTAAAGCTTGTCGCTGAGGCTGAGTTAAGATGTGCGCATCATCAACCACTCTTCCAGTTAAAGCTGGAAATGACGGTTGAGCAAAACACAGTTGACTTGCAAATAGGAGAAATCCGCAGATCAATAGGTTTTTTCTCATTTAAAATTCTACCTTTGGTGCAACATCAGCATTCGGTGTTGTTGCTGTAAACGTTGGTTTCACTTCAAGGTCACTGTATATTAGCGAGTGCCATAAACGACCAGGGAAAGTGCGGATCTCTGTATTAAAAGCTTTAACACTTTCAATGTAATCACGACGAGCAATAGCAATACGGTTTTCAGTACCTTCTAGTTGGGCCTGCAGCGTTTGGAACTGTTCGTTCGCTTTCAAATCTGGGTATCGTTCAGAAACCATCATCAAACGAGAAAGCGCTGAACTTAATTGGCTTTGAGCTTGTTCGAACTGTTTAAATGCTTGTGGGTTGTTTAGTGTTTCTGGCGTGATTTGAATCGATGAAACTTTAGCTCGCGCTTCAGTCACTGCGGTTAACGTCTCTTTTTCATGAGAGGCATAGCCTTTCACTGTTGCAACAAGATTGGGAATAAGATCAGCGCGACGCTGATAGTTGTTTTCCACCTGAGCCCAATTGGCTTTTACTTGCTCATCAAGTGTTGGAATCGTATTAATGCCGCAACCTGTTAATTGAAACACAAGGGCTAATACAATGAACCACTTGTATGATTTTAAATAATTAGTCATAACAGTCCTTATAAAAGTGCTTTTTTTGATATAATTCTCGACTGCATATCCTAGCATAAAACAGTCAAAAACTTGTCATGGTGATGAGTTTGTGAGTCAACGACCTAAATTATAGTAGATGGTAAGGTTAAGATTTCTAAATAAAATTCCATGTATGTTTAAAAGGAATCTTAAAAGCGTTAAAATACGTCATTCATTTTAAAATGCACTTTATTTAGATTTATGCAAAAATAACGAATAAATCTTTATTTACCAGAAGCAAGATATTAGTTTTCCATATTGTGATCTCGCTAATACGCGATATGCTATTAGGCACTTAATTTGATCACAATTTTGTGAGTGATATAACTAATTAATAGAACGATAATGATATATGAGAACAAGAGCACAACGTATTGGCCATGCTATTGGCTTTGAAGTAATTGGGTTAATTTTAATTGTAGGTGTATTGAGCCAGTTTGGTTTTGATCAGAGCCACAGTGGAATGATGGCCATTGTTGTTACGATTGTAGCAACGTTTTGGAACTACGCTTACAACGTCCTTTTTGATAACTACTTGAAGCGAAAATACGGTTCAATTCATAAAACACAGAAAATGCGCTTGGTTCATACTGTGTTATTTGAAGCGGGCCTATTGGTTGTCACGACCCCAATTGTTGCAGTAATGATGGATCTGAATTTATGGGATGCCTTTTTACTCGATGTGGGTATGGCTCTGTTCTATCTTGTTTACGCTTACATTTATAACTGGATTTTCGACAAACTGTTTCCACCTCAAATTGCGATCTAAGTTTATCGATTGTTATAGATACAAAACGGGGAGCTCAATGCTCCCTGTTTTTTTTGACTGTTTTAGATGAGTATTACTCAATAAACTCATACACAAATGGTGCTTCAAGATCTTTTAGGATCATCTTTTGCAGGTTGATACCAAACATCATAATGATTAAACACCAGTTTAAAAATGGCAATTTACCCGTATTAATGCTGTCGATAAATTTTGCTGGATTCCAATTATGAAGCTGACAGATATTTTCCGCTGTCATTTCTGGGTATAAACCACTATCAATTAGTTTGGAAAATTGTTCAGGTGTTGGGCACACAAAAGTGTTACGAGGACCAAACGCCGTTGGTTTGAAGAGGCGCAGTACTCGACGAATATCATCAACTTCAATGATCTTTTCATTTGTGCTGATATTTGGAATGCCAGCGAGCGCTGAAAGAAAACACCAACATGGGTATGGAATTGTAGAAACATCTAGCGGCTCTTTTTTATAGTTTGCCGTCCAGCTGTTGATATTTTTTTCTTGTAAACCCGTAACAAGAGCCAACTTTTTAGAATCGTAACCATGCTCTTTAAGTAGGTTCACAACTTCTGCAACTTCAGAAACTAAAGGCTTGCTCCACTTGTCGTAGGAAGAAAAAACACTTTCTCTAATCACAATTTTTTCCAGTGTGTTGATAAATTCGATGATGACCGCGAATAATACGTCTTAACGCTCCGTTACGCTACTGTTGACGAGGTTATTTCTACGTTTGTGACGGTCTTAATAGATCTTTATTGATCTGAGAAGGTAGGTTTTGCAATGTTTTAGAAAAGAGTACTTTCCCTTCAATCTATGAATCAAAACGAGATATACCTCACATTAGCCTGCTTACACTTCGCCTCTCTAGTAAAAGACCGCTATAAATGATCAGTTTACATTCTAATATCCATAATGATTTAGTGGATATGTTTCGGTGCGCGTACCGTACACAGTGAGAAGGTCATGGAAGTAGAACAAATCGAAGTATTAAATTTTATCAGTCAATATCCTCCTTTTGATGATTTGCCTGAAGAACGGTTAAAAGAGATCGCGCTTAATGTTGAAATCTCTTATTACCGAGCAGGTACTACCATCGTCAATTTTGGTGATGCTATTCATGACTTATTTATGGTACGCAGTGGTACGGTTGAAATTTATCGTCGTAAAGGTGAGTTATATAACCGAATAGATACTGGCGGCTTATTTGGTCAGATGGGATTGCTGATGAACAATAAGGTGCGTCTTCCTGCTAAAGCGACCGAAGATACGTTGGTTTATTGTATTCCTGAAGCGATTTTTAACGAGCTGTGTGATGAATTTGATAACTTCGCTGACTTTATGGAATTAGAAGACAGTGCTCGTTTGCGCAGTGTGGTTTCAAACCATGCAGAAGGCAATGATCTTACTACAGTTAAAGCGCGTAAAATCTTAACTCGTGAACCTGTGATCATTGATGCGTCTGAAAGTATTCAAGCCGCAGCCAACTTAATGGCAGAAGAAAATATTACAGCTTTGCTAGTTGCTAATTCAGAATCTTCTGATAGTGAAGAGCATGACCATTTATTGGGTATCTTAACCGATCGAGATCTCTGTATTCGGGTATTGGCACAGGGTATTGATACGAATTTACCGATTTCTGAAGTGATGACAACAGATGTTATCTCACTAGATTATAACGCCTATGTTTTTGAAGCCATGCTAATGATGTTGCGTTATAACGTTCATCATTTACCCATCATTAAAGATAAAAAGCCCATCGGCATTATTGGCCTGACGGATATTGTCCGTTATGAATCGCAAAACAGTCTGTTGTTAGTTAGCTCTATCTATCAGCAACAAAGCGTGGAAGAGCTAAAGAGTATTTCGACTCAAGTTAAAGATTGTTTTGTCCGCATGGTAGGTGAAGATGCCAATGCTCATATGATTGGTAATGCGATGTCGGTGATTGGCAGCAGCTTTAAGCAACGTTTAGCCGAATTAGCAGAGGCAGAACTTGGGCCTGCTCCTATTCCATATTGCTTAGTCGCAATGGGCTCTATGGCCCGTGATGAGCAATTGATTGTTACCGACCAAGATAATGCGCTGATTTTAGACGACAGCTATGACGAAGCTATTCACGGTGACTATTTTGCGCAACTTGCTAAGTTTGTGAGTGACGGTTTAGCGGAATGTGGTTATAGCTATTGTGATGGCGATATTATGGCAACCAATCCTCAGTGGCGTAAGACTCGTACTGAATGGGAAGAGTGCTTTGCTGAGTGGATCGATCATCCGAACCCAGAGCGTTTACTTCATAGCTCGATTTTCTTTGACATTGCAGGAGTTTATGGGCGAGTAAAATGGGCTGAACAATTAAACAGCTTCATTGTTCGTCGAGCTAAAAAGAACAACCGTTTCTTAGCTTGTTTGGCTCACAACGCGATCAATCGCACTCCACCTCTTGGGTTCTTTAAAGATTTTGTGATGGAAAAAGATGGCCGTCATCGTAACTCTATCAACTTAAAACGTCGTGGAACGGCACCTCTTGCTGATCTGATCCGTGTTCATGCTTTAGCTGTGGGTTCACAACAACAGAATTCATTTGATCGCCTTGATGACATTATTGATGCAGGTATTTTACCTAAGGGCCGAGGGCAAGACTTACGTGATGCCATGGAATTGATCTATATGGTTCGTATTCGTCACCAAGCATTGGATATAGAAAATGGTGATGAACCTGATAACAGCATCGAGCCTGAAAATATGTCGGAGTTTGAACGTCGTAACTTGAAAGCAGCTTTTCAGATTTTAAGTAACGCCCAAAACTTTATTAAATTCCGTTATCAGAGAAATAGTCGATGATCCGTTTATTTACCTCGGCAAAAGAGGATGAGCCATTACTTGATACGTCAGCCACGCCTAATTGGCCTGAGCGTTTTGTTCAGTTAGCAACAGAAAGCAAAGACAAGCGACTCAAGCAGTTTTATGAAGCATCTTGTGTGGCAGGGGATACTCCATTAAAAGAGGTTCCTTTTGTGGCTCTGGATCTTGAAACGACGGGGCTAGATTCACAACAAGATCAGATTATTTCAGTCGGGTTAGTACCGTTTACTCTCGATCGTATCTATTGTCGTCAATCCGCCCATTGGGTGGTGAATCCTCACCGTTTGTTGAATGAAGAATCGGTCGTTATCCATGGTATTACCGATTCCGAAGTTCAAGATGCCCCCGATCTGCGAGTGATTTTAGAGCAAGTTCTGCAAGCTCTAGCAGGTAAAATTGTGGTGGTTCATTACAAAAATATTGAGCGCGGGTTTTTGAATCAGGCGCTACTTAAACGACTTGGGGAGGGCATTGAATTTCCAGTTGTGGATACATTAGATCTTGAGGCCGCGATTCAATATCGGCAGTGTCGTGGTTTTTTTAACCGATTAAAAGGAAAAAAACCAGGCTCAGTGCGTTTAGGTCATGCTAGAGAACGATATGGATTGCCGACATATCAACCTCATCATGCCTTAACGGATGCATTAGCGTCAGCGGAATTGCTACAGGCGCAACTGGCTTATTATTTTACGCCAAATACGCCTATTTCAGAGGTTTGGCAGTGAGTAAATGATTAGCTTTATGATGCCTTTACATTGGCATCAATAAAGATAACATATTGGTGCCTACCAATAACGGAAGCAAAAAGATAGGGAAATAGAGGCTAAATGTTGCCTTGATCATTTTTGTTATTCCTCTCTACATCACATACATAATAATTTTGGCATCTTGTCACGTATTTAAGGAGTAATTCGTGAGCAACGATAATAATGGCGGGATCCAACGTCCCGACGGTAAAGTAAAAGCAATTGATACTGATTATCAGATTGGTCAGGACAATATCGCTTTGAAAGTAGGGCCATTTGGTCTCGATATCCATAACCGAGTATTTGCAATATCAGGCATGTTTATCATCCTGTTTGTTGTTTTTACTCTTCTTTTCCGCGAGCAAGTGGAACCATTTTTCTCAGGTTTGCGTAATTGGCTCACCTCAAGCATGGATTGGTTCTTCTTATCTGCGGGTAATATTTTTGTTCTTGTTTGTTTAGGACTGATTGTCACACCGTTAGGTCGAGTTCGTATCGGTGGTACAGAAGCAACTCCTGATTATTCATATGCTGGTTGGCTAGCCATGTTGTTTGCCGCTGGTATGGGTATCGGATTGGTTTTCTTTGGCGTATCAGAGTCAATGTCACACTTTAGCTCTGCTCTTGGCGGAGTAACGGTTGAAAATGGCGTTCGTACCGACTGGGCTCCGTTAATGGGGGCAGAAGGTAACACGGAAGCTGCGGCAGCTCTTGGTATGGCTGCAACTATTTATCACTGGGCTCTTCACCCGTGGTCAGTGTATGCATTATTGGCGTTAGGTCTGGCGATCTTCTCGTTCAATAAAGGATTACCTCTGACTATGCGTTCTATTTTCTACCCATTATTTGGTGAGCGAGTTTGGGGGTGGGTGGGTCATATCATTGATATCCTTGCCGTAGTAGCAACTGTTTTTGGCCTTGCGACATCATTAGGTTATGGCGCATCACAAGCTGCGACAGGTTTGAATTTCTTATTTGGCGTACCGATGACAGATACGACACAAATTGTGTTGATCGTTATTATTACTGCCCTGGCTTTGATCTCTGTTGTTGCAGGTCTAGACAGTGGTGTTAAACGTCTATCTGAAATCAATATGGGCCTGGCAGCATTATTACTACTTTTCGTAATTGTTGTTGGACCAACGCTGGCTATTTTCACTGGTTTCTTCGATAACATCGTTTCATATCTAAAAAATCTACCCGCTTTATCAGTACCTTTTGCTCGTGAAGACGTGAACTACTCTCAAGGCTGGACGGCATTCTACTGGGCTTGGTGGATCTCATGGTCTCCATTTGTTGGTATGTTCATTGCTCGTGTATCGCGTGGTCGTAGCGTTCGTGAGTTTATTGTTTGTGTTATCTTAATTCCATCAACAGTATGTGTATTGTGGATGACCGCTTTTGGTGGTACTGCAATCAGTCAATATGTTACAACGGGTTATCAAGCAGTATTTGATGCAGATTTGCCTCTGAAACTGTTTGCGATGTTAGATATTATGCCATTTGCAACGATCACATCGATTATTGGTATTGTGCTGGTTGTGGTCTTCTTTATCACATCCGCTGACTCGGGCTCTCTTGTGATTGATACCATTGCAGCTGGTGGTAAGGTTGATGCTCCTGTTCCTCAACGTGTATTTTGGTGTACGTTTGAAGGCCTTGTTGCTATTGCACTACTGCTTGGTGGTGGTCTGGCTGCAGCTCAGGCGATGGCTGTTACAACAGGTTTGCCGTTTACGTTTGTTCTACTGGTCGCGACAGTTTCGTTAATCAAAGGGTTAATGAGTGAGCCGCGTCCAGCTCGTAAATCTCGTAAGACAGCAACCCAGTAACCTAATTACTGTTATCGATATAAAGGTGAGCTTCGAGCTCACCTTTTTTTTACCTAGTATTTATATGAGCTCTTAATATATTGAGTGTTTTTTTATGATTTTGTGGAAACGTTTACACATTGAGAAATAGATCACGGAACTGAATCCTATTTGATTGATAGACTCTGAACCAGTTAAGCAACTTGAGCATCATGAGAAATAAGATGTTCAGCAGTCTTGGAGAGAGCAAAGTGGAAATTCTTGTCACTGGCGGTATGGGATACATTGGTAGTCACACCTGTGTTCAAATGATCGAAGCAGGTATGACACCTATCATTGTTGATAATTTATGTAATGCAAAAGAAGAAGTTCTTACTCGAATTGAAGCATTGACGGGTATCCGACCGATCTTCCATCGTGGTGATATTCGTGATGAAGCGTTTCTAGATACTGTATTTTCGCAGCATAAAATTGAAGCCGTTATCC
Organism: Photobacterium damselae subsp. damselae; assembly: GCF_038086725.1. Lineage (NCBI taxonomy): Bacteria > Pseudomonadati > Pseudomonadota > Gammaproteobacteria > Vibrionales > Vibrionaceae > Photobacterium > Photobacterium damselae. The sequence goes on along the minus strand of NZ_CP146971.1, from coordinate 795,182 downwards.
ATTTTGCAGGCCTTAAAGCCGTTGGTGAGTCCGTAGCTAAGCCTTTGGAATATTACGATAATAATGTGACAGGCACTTTAGTTTTAGCTCGAAGCATGCGCAAAGCGGGTGTAAAAAGCATCGTATTTAGTTCATCTGCTACTGTTTATGGCGATCCTGATGTTGTGCCTATTACGGAAGATTCTCCAACAGGGGCAACCACAAACCCTTATGGCACTAGCAAACACATGGTTGAGCAGTGTTTAAGTGATCTCTTTAAAGCTGAAGATAACTGGAGTATTACGCTACTTCGTTACTTTAATCCAGTAGGAGCACATCCATCGGGCTCAATGGGTGAAGATCCTCAAGGTATTCCAAATAACTTAATGCCATTTATTGCTCAAGTTGCCGTTGGTCGTCGTGAAAAATTGGCTGTTTTTGGTAACGATTACCCTACTCCTGATGGTACAGGTGTTCGTGATTATATTCATGTTATGGATCTTGCCGATGGCCATATTGCAGCACTCACTGCAGTTGGTAAAAAGGCTGGATTACATATTTACAACCTAGGTACGGGTAAAGGCTCAAGTGTTCTCGAAATGGTTGAAGCATTTAGCCAAGCTTGCGGTAAAGCGGTCCCATTTGAAATTTGTCCTCGTCGAGCAGGTGATATTGCTGAATGTTGGGCAAGTACGACTAAAGCTGAGCGCGACCTTGGTTGGAAAGCAACACGCACTGTTGCAGAAATGACGGCAGATACTTGGCGTTGGCAGTCTGAAAATCCACAAGGCTATTCTCCTGTGTAACTAAAGCCTTACCACGATTACTTGCGTTTTCCACATTGGTTTGGAAGGCGGATAAAAAATTTAAGAGTTGAGAAAAGCATGTCAAACGTTGAATTTAACCCAGTCGATCACCCTCATCGTCGTTATAACCCATTAACGGGTCAGTGGATTTTAGTCTCTCCTCACCGAGCAAAACGTCCATGGAGCGGTGCGGATGAGAAACCTGCTACCGAGCAACTTCCGAGTTACGATGGCAAGTGCTTCTTGTGTCCAACGAATGAACGTATTTCAGGTGATGTAAATCCAGATTATAAGGGCACTTATGTCTTTACGAATGATTTCGCAGCTTTGATGGTCGATTCGCCTGACGCACCTAAATCGGATAATCCACTATTTCAAACCCAAGGTGTACGTGGTTTAAGTCGAGTGATCTGTTTTTCTCCTGATCACAGTAAAACTTTACCTGAATTACCTGTCGAGAAAATCCGAGGGGTGATTGATACTTGGAATGACCAAATTGAAGAGTTAGGTAAGGATTATATTTGGGTTCAAGCTTTTGAAAATAAAGGTGAGGCAATGGGTTGCTCTCAGCCGCATCCGCATGGACAGATTTGGGCGAACAGCTTTTTACCTAATGAGATTGAACGTAAAGAGCACAATTTAAAAGCTTATTACCTAGAAAATGGCCGTAACCTGTTAGTTGATTATGTTCAAGCCGAACTTAAAGATGGCTCACGCATTGTAGTTGAAACGGAACATTGGGTTGCATTAGTACCTTACTGGGCGGCGTGGCCATTTGAAACTATGTTGCTACCTAAAACGCATATTCGTCGTATGAGTGAGCTTACAGAAGAGCAACGAGACGATCTGGCGTTGGCGATAAAGAAATTAACGAGCCGTTATGACAACTTGTTCCAATGCTCTTTCCCTTATTCCATGGGGTGGCATTACGCTCCATTTTTTGAAAAAGGAACGAATGTTGACCATTGGCAGCTTCATGCTCTGTTTTATCCGCCGTTACTTCGCAGTGCTACTGTTCGAAAATTTATGGTCGGTTATGAAATGCTGGCGGAAAGTCAGCGAGATCTTACAGCAGAACAAGCAGCACAGCGTCTGCGTGATCTCAGTGACATTCATTATAAAGAACAATAACTGCAGTCAAATTTGAAGCTGAACTGACAATATCAAAAACGTACATTGCGGCTTGAGATTCGAGTCGCTATTAAAGAATTAAATCGTGAGAATTTACTATGTCTGATCTAATCCAAAACGTAACGCATTCATTTAATCAAGTTTTAGGTTACGCGCCAACACACATTATTCAAGCGCCTGGTCGAGTTAATCTTATTGGTGAACATACCGACTATAATGATGGCTTTGTTCTACCTTGTGCCATTAATTATCAGACAGTGGTTGCGGCTGCAAAACGTGATGACAATATTGTTCGTGTTGTATCTGTTGATTACGATAATGCGGTAGATGAGTTTGATATCACTCAGGAAATTACATTCCAGCAAGATAAAATGTGGGCAAACTACATTCGTGGCGTGGTGAAATATTTACTTGCTCGTGGCTATCAATTTACTGGCGCTGATATTTCTGTGAGTGGTAACGTTCCACAAGGTGCCGGTTTAAGTTCGTCTGCAGCGCTTGAAGTTGTTATTGGTCAAACATTTAAAGTCTTATTCAATCTTGAAATTAGTCAAGCCGATATTGCCTTAAATGGTCAGCAAGCAGAGAACCAATTTGTCGGCTGTAACTGTGGCATTATGGATCAGATGATTTCCGCTGAAGGTCGAGAAAATCATGCTATGTTATTAGATTGCCGCAGTTTAGAAACAGAAGCTGTCTCAATGCCAGAAGATATGGCAGTGGTTATCATTAACTCAAATAAGAAACGTGGTTTGGTTGATAGCGAATACAACACCCGCCGTCAACAATGTGAAGAAGCGGCTCGTATTTTTGGTGTTAAAGCGCTGCGTGATGTCACTATTGAACAGTTTAATGAAAAAGTGTCTGAATTAGATGAGCTAGTGGCAAAACGTGCTCGTCACGTAATTACTGAAAATGATCGCACAGTAGAAGCTGCTCAAGCCCTACGAGCTCATGATATGAAGCGTATGGGAGAGTTAATGGCTGAGTCACATGCTTCAATGCGTGATGATTTCGAAATCACAGTGAAAGAGATTGATACTTTAGTTGATATCGTAAAACAAGTGATTGGTGAGCAAGGTGGTGTTCGTATGACTGGTGGTGGCTTCGGCGGTTGTATTGTTTCATTAGTTCCACCTTCACTGGTTGAGGATGTAAAAGCCGCCGTTGAATCTCAATATGAAGCAGCCACAGGCCTTAAAGAGTCGATCTATGTGTGCCAAGCAAAAAATGGTGCTGGCCTAGTAGACGTTCTATAAGGGGTAACAATGAATCCCGATATCATTAAATTAGTTCAAACGATGGCACAATCGCCATCGTTTGATGGTCAGCCAGCAAAGTTAGTACATTTGACCAATGCATCTGGCATGACGACTTCATTTATGGATATAGGCGCGACTTGGTTAAGTTGTACTGTTCCAATGCCAGAAGGTGCCCGTGAAGTTTTATTGCGCTCTGCTAATATGGATGAGCACATGAAGCAAACCGCGTACTTTGGTTCAATCGTTGGTCGCTTTGCTAATCGTATTGCAAAAGGTCAGTTCTCTGTTGATGGTATTGATTATCAACTTGATATCAATAATGGTGAGAATGCCCTTCATGGTGGGGTAGTTGGCTTTGATAAACGTCGTTGGGCAATTGAGAAGCAAACAGATAATCAAGTATGTTTTGCATTACGTTCTGTTGATGGCGATCAGGGTTACCCTGGTAATCTGGATGTGGTGGTTACCTACACTCTGGATGAGGAAAACCAGCTTACTATTTTATACCAAGCACACTGTGATGCTAGCTGTCCGGTCAATTTGACGAATCATGCGTATTTTAATCTGGCAGGAGAAGGTAGTGCATTTAATGCGTTAGACCATAGTCTGCAGATTAAGGCTCCTTATTATTTACCTACAGATGCTACCGCGATTCCTATCGGTGATTATAAATCGGTAGTTGGTAATAGCTTTGATTTTACGTCATTAAAGCTGATTGGCTCTGAGTTTTTGCAAGACGATGATCAAAAATTAGCGGCAGGTTATGACCACAGCTTTGTCTTTTCTGAAGAGGTAGTTGACGGTAAAACGCCTGTTGCAAAACTGGTCTCGCCAAATCAAGATCTTACTATGATAGTGAAGACAACAAAGCCTGCAATGCAAGTGTATACAGGGAACTATTTGTTAGGTTCAATTGGCGCAAGTAAAGCGTATCAAAACCATGATGGTGTGGCACTAGAGACTCAGTATTTCCCTGATTCGCCAAATAAAGAACAATGGCAGCAACGATGCCCACTGTTATTGCCAGAGCAAACTTACCATCATCAAACCTGTTATCAGTTTGAGTTTTAAATTTTTGGAATAACTTCTAAGTTTTGATAGTAAAGCCCGCTTAATTGAAGTCGTCACATTAAGTTAGACTTTCAGTTAAGCGGCTTTATTTTTTCAGTTCTTAATGCTTAAACGTATTCGTTTCTGTTGCACTTGTGGCGGTTAGATCGCCTGATGGATTGATTAGATGAGGAATAATTTTGGGCAGATCTAATTCAATATCATGATTCGTAACAGGGTTAATCACTTCATTATACCAACCAAGTAAGCCAAGAACGGCATAGCCAATTGCATCATCTTCATCACGATGTTCTATGATAATCTGCAAGAAACGAAGAATTGCTTTATCATTCGATTTTGCTTGCTTTAATGTTTCGTGAAAGATAGCGGTTGCTTCACCAACAAGTCCTTCGTATTCGGTTTCGATTGCAACTTTAAATGAGCCGCCATCAACAGAAATTTTCATTATGATTCTACTTATGAGTCTTAATACATTGGTTGTAATGGTATCGAAGATCGTAAAAATTGTCGTGAGAGAAGAGGATAAATCACGAGATAGTCACAGAAGTGGGGAGTAGTTGATGGATTTATATACCCAAGCCATTAACTTGATAAATTGCTTGGGTATATATCATTGTAATACAAAAGACTACATTCTGAACAACTCAACACGTAAGTGTATTTCATCTTCGTAAGCGACAACCGATTGGAAGTACGAACTCTCTTCAACAAATTGTGAAAAGAGTTCTTTGTCTGCTGATTGACCAATAAAGAGAATCTGAGTCGATTTGATCATTAATCCGTCTTCATCAAAGCTTGATGTTAAATCTTCGTCCACAACACAAACAAGTACACGTCCATAACGAGCATTTAGATCGATACGGTGAGCTTGAGAGTACTGAACTTTCGTTTCTAAATTAGCCTCAATTTTTTGGATTAAATCTACGAAACGATACAAATCGCTAGAGCAGGTTTGTAGCAAACTTTCATGATGTTGAACTAAAATGGTTTCTAAATCTGCACCTGATTGACGACCTAGAGATAGCCACTGTCGAGCAGGTTTCTTTGCTCCTCGGTATTGATTACTTTTCACAATGCGCTTGAGAAAGTGGATAAGAAGGGTATTACGCTCTGCAAGACTTAAAGTTTTCTCAAGCTTTTTAAACTCTAAATGAAGTAAGGCGTTGGTTGTTACGTCTAGTAGTTGCTGGGATTGGTTCATTCGCGTACCGATTTGGAACTAGTATTAAGTATAATCATACTCTTACTGCCAAAAGATAACAGTTTTGTTTACATTGTTCCAGATGCAGCAACCATTTTATAAGAGTTGGTAAAGTGGTATCTATTTCAGCATGTAGCGATAGATTAGAGTATCAGTAAAAAGGATCGAGAGATATGCCAAGTTATGTGGCTATATCAAAGCTTCTATGTGAACAACTTTAGTATAAATCTCGACCCTTAAGACTTAGGTATTACTCATAATCTGAAGCATAAGTTTCTTCATAAGTATGAGAGTAAAGCTCAAAGAGGTTACCAAATGGGTCTTCCATGTAGATCATTTGAGCTGGCTTGTTATCATCTTCTGGGTGATAGCGCATAATATCCATACGTGCTTTACCACCATATTGTTCAATTTTTTTAATGGCTGTTTCAAAATCGTCTGTTTGTAGGCAAAAATGGAAAATACCTAAGCGAGAGAAATCAACTTCATGACGCTCTTGGCGCTCTTTCATTTCAAATAACTCAACGCCAATACCATCTGTTGTTACAAGGTGTGCAATATTAAAGCCTTTAAAACCTTCGCCGAATACAGCAATACACATACGACCAATAGCAGTTTCACGTTCTTCAATAACTTTGGTATTGCCCATAACAACCTTTAAACCTAAAGCTTTCGTGTAAAACTCGACGGCTTTGTCCATGTCGCCAACCATAATACCAACGTGATTCATTTTCATAATTAAGGTTCCTAGCTCTGATGTTTGTGGTTTTTGTTTCGATGAGGAGAGTATAGGTAAGTAAGATTAAAACAGGAAATTATCAAAAATTATAAAGTTGATAATATTTTATTATCATCTAAGGGGAATAAAATCCTCCTGTATAAAGGAGGATTTGAGATCATATAGTAAATTTATTTACTAAAGATATTTTCTTGTTTATGTGGGGGATTTTTAGAGATCGACATTTTTCTAAACCAGTGAGGATCCGCCTTTGTTATGAATATGCCACCCAGAAGTAAAAACATTAACCCAACCGATAGCATTGAGATACTATTACCTGCAATCCACGTTGATAAACTTAATGCTATTAATGGAAAGAATAAAAAACATAGAGATGCGGTAAATGGCGTCGATACCTGTCCTAATTTAAAATATGCAACGATACCGCCAACACTAGCAATTAAACCTAAATAAATAATGGCAGCGATAGAGTCTGTAGAGAATTGCTCTATCTGTGGTACTTCAATAAATAATGAGGACATTATAAGAAGAATTGAAGCAATGAAACTTGGTAAAGCATTGTATGTAAGTACAGGCGTCCCTTTACAGAATTTTTCTACAAATACATACATGATTGCATGCATGGCCACTGCACCGCCTAAAGCCATAAATCCAAGTAGATAATCACTTCCACCAAGATTCATCTCTATTGTTAAGATGCCTATTAGGCTCAAAACAGCAATTAATAGCCCGAAGATTTGGTATTTTTGTAACCTTAGTCCAAGAAATAAATTGGATGTTAACATAACTGCAATAGGCATATTAGCAAAAATAATGGATGCTAATCCTGATGAGATATATTGTTCACCATATATCATTAAGGTAAATGGAATTGAAAAGTAAAAAACAGCTACAATCAACATCCAATGTCGCTTTCCTTTTGGGAAAAATAGAGGTTGTTTAAGAATAATAGCTAAGCTTATGAGTAGTGGTGAAGCCACTAAAAAACGTAAACCAGTAGCAAATATTGGCGGGATTGTTTGTACAGCAACTTCCATTGCAAGCCAAGTTGTTCCCCAAATTAAGCAAACAGACACAAATAATAACGTAGGAAGATGTTTATTATTCATAACAACCTCCAATAGAACTATTTATTGATATTATATGTTGTGGCTTTTTATTTATCTTACTATCTATATTTAAAGTAGTATTCATTTTGTAATCCCATTACAGGCCATGTAGATAATATTATCCACACAGATTAATCACTGGTACTGATATGCTTCAGCGCCTAATTTTATTGGGCTCATAATAAAGAGCGTATGAGTATATTGGGATTACAATATAGGAGGGCGATGTTGTGATGAGATATCGATGTTAGTATATAACTCAACCATATTAGACTTTGGCTCATATGTATAATATGTTCCATAAGATACGTTATGTAGAGTGAAAATGGCACTATTCGAAGGAACATGGTGATGAGAACAGCATTGTTTTACATAACAAGTGCCACCTGGTTCACAACAGTTCGGCTCATTACAATTTGAATCTAGATGTTGCTCAGAGTAAGATGATAACTCACAAGATACTGATAAATCAGTATTTAGTGATAAAATATGAGAGGCTTGGTTTACGCTTGTGATATTAGCATATGTCATACCACTAGATAACGACAGAACAAATAGTGCTGTAAGTAATAAGTAAATTATCGAGACACATTTACTAAATTTCACATCTGTTCCATGATAAAAATTAAACCTAAGTATTAAAATATCGATAATAACTCGATAAAACAATAGCAGGAATGTTGAATTTACATTGTTTTACGCTAATCTATTTTATAAATACAAGTATTAAACAAGTTTGTATTCACTATTTGTATATTTCTTTATTAATGTTGATACAACCACTTATGGTTGTATCAACAACAAGAACATCTAAAATAAAACTTATTCTTTTCCGTACACGTTATTTTCTTGCTCTTGTACTCGAATAAACGTTGTGCGTTTTGTGAGTTCTTTTAGCTGAGCTGCACCAACATAAGTACAGGTTGAACGAACGCCACCCATGATATCTTGAATAGTGTTTTCTACTGGGCCTCGGAATGGTAGTAGGACTGTTTTACCTTCTGCTGCACGGTACTTTGCTACACCACCTGAGTGCTTATCCATTGCGCTCTGGCTCGACATGCCATAAAACTTCATGAATGTCTTGCCATTTTGTTCTATAACTTCACCGCCACTTTCTGTGTGAGCTGCAAGCATGCCTCCAAGCATAACGAAATCAGCACCACCACCAAAAGCTTTTGATACATCACCAGCACAAGAACAACCACCGTCACCAATAATACGACCACCAAGCCCATGAGCTGCATCTGCACACTCGATGATAGCCGATAGTTGAGGGTAACCTACGCCAGTTTTCACTCGTGTTGTACATACTGAACCAGGGCCGATACCGACTTTAACGATATCAGCACCAGCAAGGATCAGCTCTTCAACCATATCGCCTGTTACAACGTTACCTGCACTAATGACTTTATTTGGGAATTGGGCTCGAACTTTTTGTACATATTCAACAAGATGTTCTGAGTAACCGTTGGCAATATCAATGCAAATGAAGATGAGATCATCACTCATTGCCATAATATCTTTGGTTTTTTGGAAATCAGCATCAGATGTGCCAGTAGAAACCATTGCGTTGTTGAGAACGCTAGCATCGTTTTGTTCAACAAATTCTTGCCAGTCAGCCGTTGTGTAGTGCTTATGAATTGCCGTCATTACATTATGTTTAGCAAGTGCTTGCGCCATAGCGAAGCTACCCACAGAGTCCATATTTGCTGCAATGATAGGTACACCTGACCATTGACGACCGCTATGCTTAAATGTAAACTCGCGGGTTAATTCAACTTGAGAACGGCTTTTTAAAGTAGAACGTTTTGGACGAAACAGTACATCTTTAAAACCTAACTTCAAGTCTTGTTCGATACGCATGGTTATTCCTTAATCAATTCGTATTGTTGCTCTTAGCAATGTCTGGTGGCAGCCAAACGTTTGCACTTAACGAGCAGGCACAAAAAAACCGGAGCGTTGGCAGACGCTCCGGTTTTCAGCATTATAGGTTCAGAAACTTTTTTAACAAGACTGATATTGTAAAATTTTTTATGTTATCCTCTCGAAGATATACTCAATTTTAACCAATCATTAAAAATTGTTAACCTTCTCACACTTCCTGTTCTTTTATTTCTGATTTGTGCTTATTTAGACCTATACCTTATAATTATCAAAAAGATATACAACATTCAGAGTATGTGTTTTTGCCGTTTTTTATCGAAGTGGTTAAATAAAACAACGTTAAAAATTCTGAATTTATCTGTTTTTCACTTCCATTATTATCAAATGACTGCATAATCTAGACCCTATAATTTAACGCAGCAGTAATTTGGTTGTTATGTGTCATACACCAAATACATAACAATAGTGTGTTAAGACTGAAAATGGTCAAACATCGTACACTCACTCTTAGGATGGTTTACCTTGTTGAATAACAAAAAAATACAAAAACATTTTCCTTTAGATTTCTACGGAGAAGAGGGTAGCTGGCGGTTTATTATTCGTGCTGAGAAGCCGAATGAAATTGTTGATGCTATGTACTGGCGATCTTATGTTTCTTGCCATCGTAAAGACTTTGATTTGCTCAGAATGGCAGTTGATAAGTTTAATTATAAGTATAATTACTCAGCATCAGATTCTTCTGAGTTGCATTATGGTCTAGGCGGAGCTCCTATGCGTGTAAACATGATGGGACCGATAGTTTTGATCTCAGATCTGCTGGCGAAGATTAAAGGCGAATCAGATCCAGATACTGATGAAAATATCGAACTGGTTCCTGCCACGGCATAAATTCTATCGATAAATAAGGCGAAGGGGAGAATATTATCCCCTCCCTAGCTTATCGTGCACGCTCTAATAAACGCTGTTGATATTGCGTCGGTGTCACTCCGCGATAACGCTGAAACGCTTTTGAAAAACTCTGAACATTCTGATAACCCAATAAACTCGCAATTTTCTTAATATCCATCCCTTCCAACATATACTTTATAGCAACATTACACAGTACATAGCTTGTAATACTGGTAAAGTTCAATCCGTAATTGTGTAATCTTCTGCTTAACTGTTGAGTTGAAAGCTGTAATTTTTCTGCGACAAAATGAATACTTGGCCGATCGTAATATCGGTTGTAGTTCACCATTTCATACATTACTTTGGCAAAGTCTTGTGGCTGAGGCATATTCAGTAAATCATCAAGCTGAAGATTAGAAAGTAGCATTGGTTTGGTGACATTAAAAACGCACTCATTTCCCGTTTCTAGAATCGCAATATCAATCCATACTCGAGTCATAGGTGCATTCCATGTGATGTTGCAGCCAAAAAAGTCCTGATAATCAATAACTCGTTCGGGTTTTCCGGATATCTCTACATGAATAGGGTGATAGTCTGTTCCCATATAGTTGCGAATTACATTAGTAAACATTATTGCAACTCGTAAGCTATCAAGTAATCGTTGTTGCCCCATGAGATAATGGTTACCGTATGTCCATTTAATCACTTTGGCTGATTGCTCGCCATGGAAGGTTGCACCTGATTGCAAACATGATGAACCATAGTTAATTCTTCGAAATGCCAGTGCCAGATCGGGGGATGATAGGAACCATTCACCGAGCATACCCATTTGTTCAAATCGAACCAGATCTGCAATCTTTGCTAAATAATTCGGATCTCCAGTCATATTAATGGCACTTTCTAGCCAAGCTGTCATATCTAAAAATGGTGTAAGCGACATTGGTTCTTGTAATAGTTTTGACGGTATATCCCAATCTTGAGGGGCTAGTTGATAGCGCTTTTCTAAACCATTTAAAATTGGTTGAAAGAACAGGGTTCTAATAAAGGCTGTATCAATCATTATTATTTTCTCGATGGATTGATTTAATCATAAAACCATATTTTAAGATTAAATCAATCCAATTTCATTTCTGAAATCACATAATTGCCTGAGAATGTCTGCAACAGATAACAAGAACATAATGATAAATATTTCGTTTTCATCTTAAATTGGAGATGCGTATGAGCCTCTTTAGTATGCCGTTTGTTGATACGGGTGTAGATACGGCACTGCATGTATTTGCAGGTGTTGTGTTAATTGCCACCATTGCCGCTGCTGCAATTGGTTTTTGGAAAATTCATGAAATACCAATTCATAAAGCTCATAAAAGTGATCATCATCAAATAGGTTTGATAACCGCATTAACTTGGATTGGCTTTATTTGGCATTGGGTTTGGGTTGTTGCCGTAATTGTTGCTTTTGTTGATGGAGAGCAAGCTCTGAGCCGAATCAGAGATATATGGCACGGTAAAGATGAGGAACCTCAGGTTGATACAGCCTCTTCAAAAAAGATGAAAACAGAGGAGGTAGAAAATGCTTGAAGGTTTAGCCGTATGGGCTCTATTTATTTATCTACTTCGCTTAGTGGGAATGCCGTGGAATAAGTTTACTAAAAGCTTTGCTTATCTAGGTGGTGGGGGATGGCTTGTATTTGTCTGGTTTGGCTTGATCACTTTCGCCCCTATGGATTTATCGGGGGGATCACTGGTTCAATCACCTCATATCCAGTTAAGGCCTGCATCTTCGCAGATAAAAGGTCATGTGAAAGCTATTCATGTTGAGCCAAATCAAACCGTTGAGAAAGGACAACTCATCTATGAACTGGATGATGAACCATATCGTATCGCGCTCACTAAATCAGAGACGAAACTTGACTCGGCTCATGTTGATTTAAAAATGGCGATTGAAGATGTCGCTAATGCAAAAACTCAGTATCGTTCTGCTGTAAAGGATATTGATATCACAAAAAATAAGTTAATTGCAGCAAAAGAAGATTTAAGATTTAAACAAGCAACATTAAATCGATATGTTAAGCAAAATCAAGTGGTTAAACACACAATTACTGAAAGTATGTTAGATGAACAACGTACTGCAGTTAAAGTGGGTAAAGCACAAGTGACCACGTTAGATTCTCAGGTTGAAAAAGCTGTGATTGCATCGGAACAAGCAAAAGTAAGCTTAGAACAAGCACAATTAGCGGTTACGAGTCGAAAAGTTGCGGTTAAGAGTGAGCAAGAAAATGTGGCACAAGCCCAATGGAATTTAGAGCACACACAAGTTTATGCGCCTGCTGATGGATATCTGACCAATTTCATTATGCGCGAGGGCCAGTATGTTGGCGTTGCTCCTCGTATTCAAATGTATACCGATGAAAAGTACGTATTAATGCGAGTCAATCATCAAGCAATCCGTAATGTAAAACCAGGGCAGATGGCTGAGTTTGCTTCTGCTGTTTATCCAGGAAAAGTTTTTGCTGCTGAGGTTGAGGGTATTATTGAAGCAACAGGAGAAGCTCAGGGTAGCTTGCTCGCTCGTGATGATAATGTACGACAAACAACAGGAGCTAACATTGCCAATAAGCATCATTTTGTTCGCTTAAAACTTATTGAAACAGAAGGCTATGATATCCCAGTTGGCTCGGTTGGACTTGCTTGGATTAGTGCTGAAAAGCCGATTGGATTTCTTGGATTCCTTGATGTTATTCGAGGCATTATTATTCGAATGAAATCTCAGATATTTTACGTATGGTCGATGTAGAACAAAATAAGTAAAGATTATTAATAGAAATAATATATTTTGGCTGTAATTTCAATTGTTCATCTGAACGAGGCTCTGGGATTACAGCCCTTTTTCTTTTGGGAATTGAGTTTGGCAAATATGACAAAGTGTGTCGTTATCATTGACACTAATTTACGAGCATAACATTGACATCTCATTGACCAGTTGCTGACATCAAGATTAATCTTTAAGCCTATTATCCTTCCAAAGCAATCCCCGATTATAAGAGAAGGATGTGATGAAAAAATTCATTATTGGCATGGTTATTACTGCTCTATTATCACCCTCTATGGCTTTTGCAAAACCGCATAAGCATCATCATAAAAAACACCATAAAGATGTGATCATTGTTAAGCCAAAACATCATCGACATCACCATCACCATCGTGATGTTGTAATTGTAAAGCCTGGAAGACCTTATTATAAACCTTGGTATTACCGTTCAAGTCTGCCTGAAATTGCAACATTTGCGGTTATTGCCGGAGTGACCTATGCAATTGTAGATAATATGTATTATAAAAGGGATGGTGATCGTTATATAAAAGTCATGAGGCCATAAAAAGTTAACTATTTGATATGATTTAAATTTCAGTTTGTTTCAGAAGCTTTTTGTATTTGTAAGTGTGTTTTTTCTCTAGAAAATAATATAAAGAGCACTGTTTTTTTGTTCTGGATATGAACACTCTCTATTAAGGAGCCTCTGATAATGAAATTCGTTAAAATTCTACCTTTACTGTGTATGGTTATGGCTTCTACGGCTCAAGCGGATAATCTAGTTGACCGCTTAAATCAGGTAGATCAAGGCTTACAAAGTGCACAAAATGCCGTAAACAGCACTCAAAACTCAATTCGTGATGGTCAAAATCGTATTGATAATACTCAGCGCTCTATCAATGAAATCAAAGATGGGACTTATGTTGAGAATCGTGTGAACAATAAAGTACGTAATACGAAACGTCGTGCGGTTGATAACTTGATTCAGCGTTCAAACAATGCGATTCGTAAAGCGACAAATACTTACTAATATTATGATGTCTAAGCGGTCTTTAGACATAAGATTCTAACTAAACAGAGAAATAATATGTTGCGTTTGATTGTATTAGCATTAGTTGGGTTTGGTATTTATTTAGGTATAACTTATAAAGACAAAATTGACGATGCTCGTAATGTTCGCCCATTTGAGAAAGTGCAAGATGCGGTAGAAGATGCTAGGGATAATGTTAAAGATAAATTTGAAGAGCTAAAAGGCCATAATAATTAGTTCTATACCTAGGTAACTTAAAGATTCAGAATGTTATCTCTGATTCTTTCTTGTTCAAAAAAAGCCTCCAGTGTTTATGAAATGACTCATTAACGTTGGAGGCTTCTTCTATTGTATGAAGATATTATTCAGCAGGCGCCAGATTTGGCGCTTCAGACTTTTTTCGCTCTACCGCACGACAGGCTGCTGCTGTGAAGATAACATCCGTTGAACTGTTAAGAGCCGTTTCAGCAGAATCTTGAATTACCCCAATGATGAAACCTACCGCAACAACTTGCATTGCAATTTCATTTGGAATGCCAAATAAACTACAAGCAAGAGGAATCAATAGCAAAGAACCGCCAGCAACACCAGATGCACCACAAGCAGAAACTGCAGCAACAATACTTAATAATACTGCTGTCGCAATATCTACTTCGATACCTAGAGTATGAACTGCTGCTAACGATAAGATTGTAATCGTAATAGCGGCACCACCCATATTGATTGTTGCACCAAGCGGGATAGAAACAGAATAAGTATCTTCGTGAAGGTCAAGTTCCTTACATAACTGCATATTTACTGGAATATTAGCCGCAGAGCTACGAGTAAAGAAGGCTGTAATACCACTTTCACGAGTACATTTTAGGACTAATGGGTATGGATTCTGGCGTGTTTTGTAGTAAACGATGGCAGGGTTTACGATAAATGCAATGATTGCCATAGAACCTAGTAGTACCGCCAGTAGATGCGCATAGCCTGCTAGTGCAGCAAAACCAGTTTCTGCAAAAGTATTTGCTACAAGACCAAATATACCGATTGGCGCAAGACGAATAATAAAACGTACAATTAGTGTAACGCCATTAGACATGTCATGGAAAACTTGTTTGGTTGCATCACTTGCCTGATGAAGAGCAAAACCTAATGCAATCGCCCAAGCTAAAATACCAATGAAGTTACCAGTCATAAGAGCATTGATTGGGTTATCAACAATTTTAAATAAAAGAGTATTAATAACTTCTGTAATACCTTCTGGTGGTGCAACACCAGTATTACTAGCAACAAGCGTCAAAGTGGTAGGGAAAAGGAAGCTCATTACTACAGCGGTTAATGCCGCCATAAAAGTACCAAACAGATAAAGCACAATAATAGGCTTCATATTGGTATTACCGTCTTTCTTTTTGTTGGCGATGGACGATGCAACTAAAATAAAGACAAGAATAGGGGCGACAGCTTTTAGTGCGCTAACAAAAAGGCCTCCAAGGAAACCAACACTCAGTGCTGATTGTGGTGACAGTGTCGCGAGAATAATACCCGCAATGATACCGACTAATATCTGGACAACCAGACTGCCATTCGCAACGCGTGCGAGAAAAGGTTGTGGTGATTGGTTCATATTACATCCTGCATGTTGTGCCAAGCTACATGGTGCGTTTACGTTGTGGCGAACAAAGCAAAACCGTATAGCATATAGCAGCATTCCCAGTGCTGTTATACAAGTTTAGCTATAGTTTACGCTCTACAACGATATTCCGCGTATTTATATTGGTTTATTATTTTGTGTCTGCAACATTTTTTAACAGGATCTGTTCAAAATATCCAGTATTGATTTTAGAAACTTTTAACTAACCATATTTTAACAAAACACTCGATATTACTAAGGGCTTAAGCTATTGCGATATTCAATAGTGAAATATTCTGTGATAAAGCTCAAAAATAGTCTGTTATTAAATTGTTTGAAAAAAGACAAAAATTAACTGCTGGCACTTTTTTGCTCCTTCAAAGGACATAGAGAGAAATTAGTAGTAGATGAAATCTAAAGGAAAATTTTACACAAAAAAGCAGCGAGAAATATCACATTTATCGCTGCTTAAATTGGAGCTTAGAATGTATCTTTCAATTAAGTCATACGTTACTTATTAGGGCCTAATTCAGCTAAATGAGAGCGCGGTTGACTTTTCTTAGTGCTGGCTGTCGGTAATGCTTTGATTGCTTGCAGTAGATCATCATTTTTCCATGTCGTTGCTTGCTTTGAGTACGCAGCATTCATCATGATTTCTATTTCATGAGCAACTTTTTGTGCTTCTGAGCTACCAACTGATTGTAAGTTTTCATTTTTCCATTGACGGAAATAAGTTTGAGCTTTTATTGGTTCATTACGTTTTGCAGCTTGCAGTAAGCCTTCTAGCGTAGAGATTGCCACCGCTTCAGAATTGATTACGGTTGATCTTGTCTGTTTGCTACGTTTTGCTTTAAGCAATGCAATGGACGTACCTAGCCATAAAATTGCCATTAATGCAGTCAACCAAGGCCAAATGTTGGTGTAAGCACTATCATTTTTAGTTACTGAAGATGATGTGCTTGATGCTACATTTGTGTCTGTAATGTTGGCTATTTTATCTTCTTGGTTATTCAGTGCAGAACTGGTATTGGCTTCTTCTTGCATTACCGTTAATTTCATGCCATCAATAGAGCTTGTTTGTTCCTTTCCTGTTATGGTATTGAACCAATTTACAGACAGTCCTGGAAGTGACAACTTGCCTTCCTTTCTTGGAATAATTACTTGCTTTACTGTCATTACAGTATAACCATTTTGATTGCTATACTCTGGCTTTTCGTTGTAACTACGAACACTACTTGGATATTCCAAGCTGATATTTGGCATATTACTTTGAGAGGTATTTTTAATCTTCAAAGTAATGAGGCGAGTAAGCGGCTCTCCAACTTTCACCGTGCTATTTTGAGGTTGCCATTGCTGCTCTAATTTTAGATCTGTTGTGGGAATCCATAATCCGGTGTAACTTTCAGGCTTTGCTTTAATCTCTAACGCAATATTTTCTGCGGTACGTTTTACCGGAATATTGACGCTAGGACTAAAGCCAAACCCACCTCGATTACCTTTTACTATGTTGCCACTAAACTTTGCTCCGTTTAGCGTGATTTTACCGGGTTTTTCTGCCGTAATTTGATAGTAACGAGTTACGACAATATAACGACGACCGTTTACTACCGTTTCTGTCTGGCGATCATCTCCTTGTTGAACAACATCAAGACCGTCACCATATGGTGCAGTTAGTGATGCTTGTGACATTTGTGCCCCAATTCGTAATTCGACACGGTAAGAGAAGGTTTCGCCTTGATATAACGAGGATTTATTTACTTCTGTTAGTAATTGAACAGCTTGTTGGTCTTGAGTTGTTTTTGTAGTGCTAGCATTTCCATTTTTTTCTACTGTGATGGTAATTGGCTGAGATTCTGTTGCTCCAATTCGGAAAGACGGGATAACGATTTTTCCCGTCTTTTTAGCTGCAAGGGCGACATTCCATTCTGTTGAGCGGGAGATTACACCATTGATCATACTAGTACTGTTACTCACACTGGGGGTGCCATAGTTAAAATCGGTATCCAATGGGCTCAGATCGAGTGCATTAGCATTTACACTATCATCGATTTTTACTGTGAGTTGGAATACGTCATTGAGCCCAACTATGTTTTTTGAAACCGTTGCTTCGACCTGTGCTGCAAACGCAATAGCAGGAGAGAGTATTGTTAACAGTGCGATAAGAAAAAGACTTACCCACTTTGATTGGCGGTTTTTTTTGTTATTAAGTAACTTTTTCATTCTTTATTACCATGAGTTCTCTGTTTCTTGCTGCTGTTGAGCTCGCTGTCGTGCTTGTAAGATCATCTGAGCTCGAATTAATTCACTTGTATCATCAGGAATCTGCTCAAGTTTTTTTAATATAGGGTTACTTTGTGTAACAGTCGCTTCTCCCGGTTTTTTGCCTTCTTGGCTAGGAGTGACGGCTAACTCTTTTTCTTTGTTATTACCTTTTTTCTCTTTACTTTCATCCGTTTTAGCTTCAGCCTGCTGTTGCTGTTGCTGTTGCTGTTGCTGTTGCTGTTGCTGTTGCTGTTGCTGTTGCTGTTGCTGTTGCTGTTGCTGTTGCTGTTGCTGTTGCTGTTGCTGTTGCTGTTGCTGTTGCTGTTGCTGTTGCTGTTGCTGTTGCTGTTGCTGTTGCTGTTGCTGTTGCTGTTGCTGTTGCTGTTGCTGTTGCTGTTGCTGTTGCTGTTGCTGTTGCTGTTGCTGTTGCTGTTGCTGTTGCTGTTGCTGTTGCTGTTGCTGTTGCTGTTGCTGTTGCTGTTGCTGTTGCTGTTGCTGTTGCTGTTTATTGTTCTCTTGCTTAGATTGCTCTGATGATTGAGAGTTTTGTTTTTTGTTCTCTTTTTGTTCATTAGAGTCTTGTTTTTGTTGGTTCTTTTGAGAATCATTCTGCTGATTCTGCTGATTCTGCTGATTCTGCTGATTCTGCTGATTCTGCTGATTCTGCTGATTCTGCTGATTCTGCTGATTCTGCTGATTCTGCTGATTCTGCTGATTCTGCTGATTCTGCTGATTCTGCTGATTCTGCTGATTCTGCTGATTCTGCTGATTCTGCTGATTCTGCGATTGTTGCTTATCTTGTTTTTTTGACTGATCCTGTTTGTTTTGCTGGTTTTGCTGGTTTTGCTGGTTTTGCTGCTGCTTTTCTAATGCTTTTTTTACGATTTCTAGATTCTTTTTAGCATCTGTATTTGTAGGCTCTTGTTTTAATACTTCATCATAAGTATTAATGGCCTTCTCATATTGGCCTGATTGAGCATAAGCATTACCAAGGT
This sequence comes from Photobacterium damselae subsp. damselae, assembly GCF_038086725.1. Lineage (NCBI taxonomy): Bacteria > Pseudomonadati > Pseudomonadota > Gammaproteobacteria > Vibrionales > Vibrionaceae > Photobacterium > Photobacterium damselae. The sequence continues at coordinate 776,392 of NZ_CP146971.1, read as the reverse complement.
TATAGCGAGATGTTGTGTCTTTTAATGGCTCTAATGTTTTAATCGCTTGATGAAATTGCCCTGCTTTATATTGAGCAATACCTTTCCATGCTGGTGATGAAAAGTCTTTAATTGCATCAGTATATTGTCCTTGCTGGTAGTTATCATAACCCCGCTGATCCTGATTTTTCCAAGGGCTTGCATGGGCATAATCTAAGGGCATAAAGACCATTAATGCTGCAAGTACAATACCTCGTCTAAAACCAAGTAATGCAAGTAAAATTAGTGGTAATAGCAACCAAAAACCATTATTTAGACGCTCTTTAAGTTCTTTTTGTTTACCTTGTTCAAGTTGATTACGAGGCTTTGCTGTAAACTTAACAATATTATTGACACCTTGGTTGTCCGCTTGAGAAAACTGTAATAGCCCACCAGTTTTTGATGTAATGGCTGACAAGGTGTTAGGGTCGACTTTTGCTATTACCGTTTGACCATTTTGAGTTAATAGTCGACCGTCAGGCATCTCAATTGGAGCACCTTGCTCTGTACCTATAGCAAGAATAGATACTCGATAATGCGTATTTTTCAACTCTGCTAGAGACTCTTGTGACTCTTTTTCTGTCATACCGTCTGTGATTAATATAATATCGCCGTTGGTATCTCCTGCTTGTTTAAGTAAATCAATAGCTTGTCTAATACCTGATGCAGCATTACTTCCTGGAATCGGCATAATTTTAGGTGATAAACTTGGAATTAAGTTAGCAAGAGTACTGCTATCATCAGTAAGTGGACTTATGGTGTAGCCATCACCTGCATAAGTTACAAGGCCAGTACTTCCTTCTTTCCAACCAGGTAACATATCTAATGCTTTAAATCGAGCTTGCGTGAGTCGATTAGGCGCAATATCGGTTGCATACATAGATTTGGACATATCCATTACAAGTACACGAGCGCCAGAAAGAGAGTAGGCTGGTAGTTTTGTTTTCTCCCAACTTGGCCCAGCTAAGGCAATAACAGCAAGGATCCAAGCAAGACCTAATAGATATAGAGGCCATGTTTTATGTTGTGGCTGGCTAAGTCCAAGTTTTGCTGCGATATGTGGAGCAATTAGTGAACTTGATTGCGACTTACCTTTTAGCCAAGGCAAAAGTAAAAGCAAAGGTACGATTGCAATTAACCACATTGGGTGGATAAAAGTAAAATCAGCCATTACGTTTCCTTAGTATTGCAATAATTAGAGATAACACGAGTGCGACAGTAAGAGGATAACGGAAAAGTTCATCTCTTGGACGCCATGTCTGTTGTGCGTTATTAACTGGCTCTAATTGGTTAATAATCTGATAAATTTTGTCTAGCTCTTGTGGATTACGTGCTCGGAAGTACTTACCTCCAGTCATTTGGGCTATCTTAGTCAGTGTTTTCTCATCAAGATCTTGCGACGGATTGACTTTTTGAACGCCAAAAATGCTACGTTGTAACATTTCATCAGCACCAATGCCGACAGTATAGATTGTTACGCCACTTTCTTTTGCTAATTTAGCTGCTTCTAGAGGATCAATGACCCCTGCTGTATTAGCACCATCACTTAATAAAATAATCACACGTTGAGGTGCTTTGCTTTTTATAAAGGTTTTAGTTGCAATTCCTAATCCTTCACCAATAGCCGTACTTTGTCCAACAAGACCCAAGACGGTTCTGTCCAATTGCTGTTCAACAGTATGACGGTCAAATGTTAATGGCGTTTGCAAATAGGCATGATCGCCAAATAGGACTAACCCCAGACGGTCACCTTTACGTTTTTCAATAAAGTCCGATAGCACATGTTTGATGGCGGTCAAACGATCAATCGATTGGCCTGATTGAGTTTGCATATCTTTGATTGCCATTGAACCTGATAAGTCAACAGCAAGCATCATATCCCTGTGATCGGGTTTGATCTCAATAGGATCTCCATACCAAACAGGTCTTGCAAGGGCACATACAAGAGATACCCATAACAGAGCCATAAGTATTTGCTTAAGTCGATTCTTAGGCTGCGAGCTACCAATATTATCAGGCAAAATAGGCAGATGAATTGCAGCAGGTTCAGTTACTGGTTTACTAAAACGATAAACCAAATAGGCTAGGGGAAGTAAAAGCCACGCCCAAAGCCAAGCAAATTCAAACATGGTTAATTACTCTTTATTTCTTACGGATTGAGATGATACTTTTTTAAGCCAACAATGTGCTTGTTTATAGCAACGATCAAAAGTTTCATCATCCATTTTTGCATTAGAAAAAAGGCCTGATTGCCACTGCTTTTCTAAAGCGACAAACCCTTGTTTCTTTTCATCAAGCGATGAGTCGAGAAACGTCATCCAGTGTTTTCCGGTTAACTTTGCTACTTCTTCTCTTGGGAAATAGGTCAAGGCAACTTGCTTAAGTAAGGCATTGAGAGCAGATATGTCTCGAGTTGACTTAAGTTGTTTTAGCCTATTTAACGCTTCATTTTTAGCTAAATTATTTTGTTTATGGTGTCGCGTACTTATAACAAACAAAACAATAAGACATAAAATAGCAACAATGACGGCCCACCATCCCCAAGCAAGAGGCCAGTAACTAGGCACTGCTTGTACATGAACATCAGCTAATGGCAGTAGTTCAGGTTTTGTTGTCACTTTCTGCCTCCCATTTGAGTTAGTTGGTGTGTAAGTGTTTTTGCTGCCGATAGTTTATGCAGTGGAATAGCCAACGATTTTGCCAAATGTTCAATAAACTCTTGATGTTGATAATAACTCTGTTCAATTGCTTGACGCGTCTTTTTTGATGAAAAATCAAGCCAAGCGGAACGTTTATTATCGGTTACATATTCTCGACCACGATACTGTGTCTGACCTTGCTCTAAAGGGTCATAAATCTGAACAAATTGCATTCGATTATGATGACGTAGCTGGGTTAAGCGTTGCTTATCTTGATTGTATAAATGATAGAAATCACTGATGACAATAATATCACTACCTTTTGGGCATAGGTAATGGAGATGCTTTAAGGCTTCAGCAAAAGAAACTAGATTCGGTTTTTGAATGTGTTCTAGTGATTCTTTATGTGAAGCGATTAACGCATTAATTAATCGAAGTGGACCTTGTTGACGAGCCGTAGGTTTGCACTCAACTAAACTGTGACCGTTATAGATAATAGCTCCAATTCGGTCTTTTTCAGTGACAGTTAACCAACTGATTAAACTACTGAAATGAGCAGCTTGTACTGACTTTAGTAACAATTGAGAACCAAATTGCATGTTAGAACTCAGATCAATAAGCATCATCACTGGTTGTTCACGTTCTTCAGTAAACAGTTTTGTATGTGCTTTACCAGTACGCGCAGTTACACGCCAGTCGATAGAGCGAATATCGTCGCCTGGTTGGTAAGGACGTACTTCGGCAAAGTTCATACCTCGCCCTTTATGGCGGCTAACATGCTGTCCGTTTAGCTGTGACCAAATACTGTGTGCTGGGGGTAACCAACGCACAGTTTGGTTTTTATATTGTAGAAGTTCAGCCAAACAGAGTGTTACACCATCACTATAAGCGGGTAATAAAGCACTCATTGCTGTTTGATTCATACACTTGCAACCTGCTCAAGTAAGTGTTCAATAACACGATCACTAGCAATACCTTCAGCTTGTGCCTCGTAGCTGAGTAATAAGCGGTGACGAAGTACAGGAAATGCCATCGTTTGAACATCTTCAGGTGTTACAAAATCACGTCCTTGCAGCCAGGCGTGTGCTCGAGCGCAACGATCAAGTGCTAAAGTCGCACGAGGACTAACCCCCATTTGTAACCAACTAGCTAAAGTATCACTGTATTTTTCTGGTTGGCGAGTCGCCATGACGATTCGGATGATATATTGCTCAACATCTTCTGCCATATAAATGGTAAGTACTTGCTTACGCGCTTCAAAAATCTCTTCTTGGCTAATGGTTACGGCTTCGGCTACTTTATTACCCAGAGCTTCACCACGATTTAGCCGTAATATTTCTAATTCACTATCTGCATTGGGGTAGTCGACCATTAGTTGCAGTAAAAAGCGATCAAGCTGAGCTTCCGGTAATGGGTAGGTACCTTCTTGTTCTATGGGGTTTTGTGTCGCCATCACCAGAAATAGCTCTGGAAGAGGGTAGGTTTTACGGCCTGCAGTAATTTGTTTCTCCGCCATGGCTTCAAGCATTGCTGCCTGAACTTTGGCCGGAGCTCGGTTTATCTCATCAGCTAGGATTAATGAGTTAAAGATAGGACCGGCTTGAAAACTAAATTCCCCTGTTTCTGGACGGAAGATATCTGTGCCAGTTAAATCAGCAGGTAGTAAGTCTGGTGTAAATTGGATACGGTGAAATTGCCCTTCAATACAATCTGATAGCACCTTAACTGCTCGTGTTTTAGCTAGGCCTGGAGGACCTTCAACAAGAATATGTCCATCGGCAAGTAAAGCGATAAGAAGCTGTTCAACAAGCTCTGGTTGGCCAATAACTTGTGATTTTAAGTAATTGTTAATTTTCTGGAAGCTATTGTTTAACATATTAATTTATCTGTAATTATATGAATTTAATACTGGTAGTTATGACCATGTTCGGTGATGAAAGTTCAAATAAACCAATATTGTATGATGATTGGCTTTGAATTATATGCATAAGAAAAGATAGATATAATCAAAATCAGACCTATTCATATGAAAGCATACCTTTGGTGAATGATTGGTGGCTATTTATCATAAAGTTTTGACTTTATTTATTTGGTGACAATTTTTTGACATTCAATGATGGTAATAACATTATAATTAACTAGAAATAATATGTTTGTTTAATAAAAGAATAGTTACTATAAATATCAAAAATGGTTGCGCGATCTAACCGTAGGGTGTGTATTTGACAATGAAAAGACAATCTCTAATGATAGTCGATGATGGGTACAATATATTATTAAAAGCATGTGACTTTATCATCATTAACTTAGTGTTATCTCTCTTAATTCAGGGACAAGTAAAAAATGAAACTGTAGTTGATTTTGCAGCAGGTTTCTTATTTTCTGTTATATTTATATTGATTGGAGAGTATTGTTCTCTCTACAAGAAAAATGTCAGATTAAATATATCGAAAAGCCTCATAAAATGTACATTAACTTTTGTTTTAACTACGGTTGCATGGTTAATTCTCCGTAACCAGTTAATGTCTCTTGAAGGTATGGAGTACTCGAATTTACGTCAACTGATGGTTCATGGTTGGTTCGCTTTATCCTTAACTTTTCTTTTACTATTTCGTACTACTGTTGTTTTTGTTATCCAATCATGTTGGAAAAAGATGGCGGTAAAAAAGATCGCTATTATTGGTTTGACTAGCGGTGGTATTGCGGTTGAAGCAGCTCTAAGAAAGGAATTAAAAGGTCAAAATTTTACTATTGAGTATTATGACGATCGTGATGAGTCTCGTTTTGGCTATATGACGAAAGCTTCTTTTAAGGGAAAAGTTGACACTTTATTACAAAAAGCAAAGCAAGGTGATATTGACGAAGTTTATGTTGCTTTACCCATGGTTGCTCGAGATCGAATTCAATATTTTTTAAGGTTGTTATCGGATACAACGGTTGAGACATATATTGTTCCAGATTTATATACCTATAATAATGCAATTAATCAGATCCGAGAAATTGATGGTGTCCAAACATTGAGTGTGTTTGCATCTCCTCTCGATGGATTGGGGGATGTCATTAAACGTATAGAAGATATTATTATTGGTGGTTTGATTACGTTAATGATTTCTCCAGTACTTATCGCAGTTGCTATTGGTGTTAAGCTGAGCTCTCCAGGCCCGATTTTGTTTAAACAAGATCGATATGGTTTAGGGGGTAAATGCATAAAAGTATGGAAATTCCGCTCTATGAAAGTGATGGAGAATGATGCAGTTGTTACTCAAGCTACCAAGAACGATCCTCGAGTTACCAAATTTGGCGCATTTATCCGGCGTACGTCACTAGATGAACTTCCACAATTTTTTAATGTGCTCCAAGGTTCAATGTCAATTGTAGGTCCTCGACCTCATGCTGTTGCTCATAATGAAGAGTATCGTGTTTTAGTTGATAACTATATGATTCGTCACAAAGTAAAACCTGGTATCACAGGACTTGCTCAAGTTAATGGTTATCGAGGTGAAACAGATACTTTAGATAAAATGGAAATGCGTGTGCATTACGATATCCGCTATATACAGTCTTGGAGTTTATTCTTAGATCTGAAAATTATATTTATGACGGTGTTTAAAGGATTTGTTGGTGAGACTGCATATTAGCCATAGATTACATGGCATATTGTTAAATAGTATTTATTTAAAGGCTAATTATGAGTGATGAGATCTTTATTTCAGTTATTATAAAAACGTATAACGAGCAAGAGGGTATCGAAAAGACCATATGTAGTATACGTAAGCATATGAGTAATTATCCTCATAAAATTATAGTCGCAGATAGCTTATCAACAGATGATACTCAAAAAATTGCTCAGTCAAATAATGTTGAGGTTATTTCTCTGGTTGATCCTAGTGATCGCTGCTGTGGTGTAGGTCATCAATTAGGTTATTTACTGAGTGAGGGTGACTATTTATTGCTGCTTGATGGCGATATGGAGCTAGAAGATGGATTCATTCATGAAGCTGTTCAGTTTCTGCAAGATAATCAGGATTATGCTGGCGTTGCTGGTATGGTTGAAATGGATGATGTAGAAAGTTATGAATTTAGGGCCCGAAAGCAAAGGATTCATCAAATTTATCCTCTTGGGGATTGCGATCATTTAGGCGGTGGAGGCTTATATCGAAAATCGGCTATTGATCAGTTAGGCTATTTAACTAATAGAAATCTTCATGCTTATGAGGAATCTGAGTTGGGTATGCGATTAATCGATGCTGGATATAAGCTGCATCGATTATCAATTCCATATTTTAAGCATACATCTTATGATATGCCTTCCTTGGAAATGTTAAAATATCGCTGGAAAAATGGTTATCTGTTTTCATCTGGCGAGTTAGTTAGAAGCGCCTGGGGTAAACCATATTTTAAACAAGCATTAAAGACTATTAAAAATGAAGCTATCTTTGCGGCTTACCTAATACTAGTCGCACTTTCAATAATGAGCTTGGATATAAAGTTATTTATTTTTTCTTTAATACCAATATTATCGTTTTGGGGAATAAAAGTAGTTAAAAATAAATCGATAAAAGATGCTACTCAAAGTGTAATTAATATGATGTTCTTTTCTGCTGGATTGTTAAGAGGACTATTTAATAAGCCAAAAGATCCTTACCAATCTCCAAATTATAAAATAATAAAATAAAGAAAGTTATAAGGGGGAAGTAGTCCCCCTTATATTATCTAATCAACCTTCCATTATTTTGCGCGAGTTTCCCGGTGCCGCCGGGGTGTACTCGTTCAGTAACGCCCATTTCTTGCATAAGCAGCTCTTTCATTGCTGCAGCTTCTCGCTGATTTGTTGGTTTCCAGTTTGAGATAACACGAGCTTTATTCTGTTGCATGACCAATCCTTGCCTCACTTAAACAATGTGTTTCATATGTTATGGTTATTTACCATATTATTCTAGTTATATAGTGATTTATTTCTAAAAAAGTGTAACAAGAATTGAAAGGAATAATTGAGTAGATATGTCATTGGCCCCTCAAGGAAGGAGAGGCCAGAAGAGATCTTATTTTGCGATTGAGCGACTACGCAATTCAAAGATTAGTTTTTCTGCACTACATTCAAATTGGATGCGAGCTGTAAGCTCAGTGCTATTTTCTTCAATTGGACTAACTTCAAACTTGAAGTTTTCATTTACTTCTTTAGCTAGTGCTAGGTAGTTAGCTAATTCAGCTTCAAGAGCCGCTTTACCATTAGCAAAAATAGTAACGTCTGCTACATCATCATTTTCTTTGATGATAAAGCCCATTTCAGCTGAAACGCCGCACGCTTCACAAGTTTGATATTCTTGAACGTCTTGAGTCATGACTTTAATCCCCATTTAATATTTGCGAGTATTTTAGAACGTAGCTGATTAGAACGCTATTCATAAATGATGAAAACTCAGTTTAGTAATACTGAATGATGTTTTTTTGTCTAATTTATCCATAACATTGCTTAACATGTTCAAGTACATCTTTGTACGGGTAATGCTCTAATTGGGCAAAGCCTTTTAGACTTTTGGCTTTTATCGTCGTGTGGATCGGAGAAGCCATTCCGGTTAAAAAGCGACTTAAAACACTGGCTTCTGGTTGTTCATTACATTTGGCTATAAATTCATCACACCATTGCGTTATTTTTCGATTATCTATCGGTTCCGCTAACACGATTGCGGGCAAAGTTGCGGTTTTCCCCCTACATACGGAACAGTGATGACACTGCTTAGGAGCGTTTTCGTCACCGAAGTATTGAGCAAGTTTATAGCTTAGACACTCTTTGCTTTCGAAAAATCCTATCATTTCATCAATGCGGTTGATCTCATTATTTTCTTTATTATGAAAAAGGTCATACAAGGCCTTGGCTTCATCTTCTATGTTAAATGAGCTGTGTGTGATTTTATACACGTCGGTCATTTGCTTACTTTCTAGGGTCAACCAACCTTTTTGTGCAAGATAATCCATCGCAGCCACAACGCGTTGTCTTTCACACTGATAGAGTTGCCATAACGCAGTAAAATCTAGTGTATGCCATACTTTTGCTTTAGGCGAACATGAGAATATGGCTTGTAAAAACTGTAAACGTTCGCCTTCAAAATGTTGCAAGATATCATTGACTGGAATGTTGAATTTAAAGCGATACTCAGCGTAATAACTGTATACGGGCTCGATAATATTACGAATTTCTAGATAAACGAGTAGCGTCTTTAATGGCAATAATCGAATATTACTATCTCTCGATAGACGGTTGATCATCACTTCCCAATGCTGCTCTGCCTGTGCTATTTCGCTTAACACTTTAATGATGGCACTTTGTTCTGGAGTATCGCCATAGATAAAGTTTTCCAAAACATTTAGGCCCGATTTATTCGCAATAACAGTGCAGGTTGACTGCTGACCATCACGTCCTGCTCGGCCAATCTCTTGGCTGTAGTTTTCAATTGATTTCGGCAAATCAAAGTGAATAACTTGGCGAATATTTGATTTATCAATACCCATGCCAAAAGCAATGGTAGCAACAATACAGTCAATTTTACCCTGCATAAATTGTTGTTGAATATCATTACGTCGCTCACTGCTCATGCCTGCATGGTAAGCATGTGCATGGATATGGTGACGTTCGAGTTCTTCAGCAAGCCATTCTGCGGTATTTTGCAAAGTAACATAAATAATTGTTGGCCCTTGATTTTGATCGTTCGCAATTTGATTTAACAAACTTGAGAATTTTTCATCTTCTTCTGATGTAAGAATATTGAGATCTAAATTAGGACGATAAAAGCCTGTTACTACAATATTCTCTTTTTCAATGCCAAATTTTAGTTGCATATCATCGATAACAGCAGGTGTTGCCGTTGCTGTTAATAGTAGCACTTGAGGAATATTGAGTGCCTTTTGGTATTCAGGTAATTTCAAATAGTCAGGACGAAAATTATGTCCCCATTCAGAAATACAGTGAGCTTCATCTATAACCAGTAATGAAATCGGAACATGTGAGATAAATTGTCGAAATCGTTCGTTTTTTAAGCGTTCAACAGAAATCATTAAAATTTTGATATCACCTTGTCGAACTTGTTGCATGATATTTTGACTTTCATCCCATGTTTGGCTTGAGTCAATTGATGCCGCTGCGATACCTTTGCTTTGGAGGAAATCAACTTGATCTTTCATTAGTGCCAATAGCGGCGAAATGACCAAAGTAAGATGAGGGAGAAGCAAAGCTGGTAGTTGATAACATAAAGATTTGCCTGAACCTGTCGGAAAGATGGCAGCACTTGAATGTCCATCTAAAACTCGGGAAATCACATCGTCTTGCCCTTGTCGCAGTTGAGCAAATCCAAAGACTTTTTCTAATGTTTGTAAGTACATAATTCAGACACTCTGTATTTTTTTCTTATCCTACCTTATTCCTCGGGTGTTGGGCATACCTGCACAAAAAATGTGATCGTTTTATAACTATTTCTGTTGTTTTATGAACGCTATTTTGGGGTAGTGTTAGATTCATCGTGAATAATTGGTCCACAAATTAGGTGGAAATTTGAAACTTGTGCAGTTCAAAAATCGTATAGGTTGTGTCTAACAGAAATAATATAGATGATATTTATGTCTATTATTGAGCGCTTAGGTTTATACCCAAGTAACCTCAAGATGCGAGGTTCAGCGAGAATAATTTGGTTTACAGGCAAGGCCGCGATTTGAAGATCTAGTGGCTCTAAATTAAAAATCGTTAACGCAGTATGTGAAGCAAATTAACTCGCCCTTTGGGAGCGTGTCTGTGACAATGCTCTGAATCCTGCATCTTGAAGTCACTTGGGTATATATCATGAGTCGTAACTGACTCTTTTATTATTACTATCGAGATGTTTTGTGATATCACTCATAGGTGCTGAAAATTGCTTTTAAGTTAATCTCTCTGTTGCAGATAAAACAGAGAATTTATTTTTAAGTGATATATGTATGCAGTGGTTTAAAAATTTATCTTTCCGTTGGAAATTTGCTATTCCAATGGCGTTTATTGTTAGTATTTTTCTATTGATTATTGGCTTTGCATTAGTTGTTTTTAGTAATGTTGCAGAGTCTGAGCGAATACAAAGAGCGGAGGTCCAACCGGTTCTTGATAAACTTGAAGATGGATATCGCGATCTCTACCAAGTTGTGACTGCTGGTCAGGGTATTATTCTGGCAAAAGGTGATGCTAAACTATTGGCATATCATCAATTTGAGTTTGAGGACAATGGCAGTAAAGCTTTACCTCGTTTAATGTCAGTACAAGAGCTAATTGATTCAAAGTTCTTACCAACCTCGACCCAAAGCCAATTATCACAATTGCGTTCAACCTATGAAGCTTGGATCCAGCATTATTCTTATATGGCTGATAATCCTATGTTGGCAGAATCCTATAGTCGAGAGAATGATGCTCAAATGAATAGAGAGTTTGAGCAGTTAAGATCTCAACTAAAAGGTATTCGAGGACAAATAGAGACATCGTTAACTGAACTTCGTCAAAGTATTGAATCTGATATTCGTCAAGCGGTACTGTCGCTTCAGATCGGTGGTTTTCTCGCATTGATGCTGGCTATAGTTGTTGTATTAGGTGTTGGACAAGTGGTGCTTGCTCCTATGCAGCGCTTGAGTATTGCAATGGAAAATATTGCAACAGGTGATGGGGATCTAACTCAACGAGTACCTGTAGAATCTAGTGATGAATTAGGGCAGTTAGCGACATCATTCAACCAATTCGTTGATAAAATTCATGTTACAGTTCAAGCAGTTTACCAAACCATTAATACGGTTAGTTCACAAGCTGTTCAAATCAAAGATACGACTCAAACGGTAGTTGAAAGAGTTGTTGATCAGCAGGAACAGAGTGCACTTGCCGCCACTGCTGTAAATGAGATGAGTGCAACAAGTGATACGGTTAGCCAGCATGCAAGTGAAGCGGCTCAAGCAAGCCAATTGGTTTCTGATGAATCTAATGCTGCTAAAGTTGTACTTCATCAAACGGTGGCTGCTATTAATCAACTTTCTGAAGAGATTGAATCCTCAAGTATTGTGATTAGTGATCTTGAACGAGATGTAAGTAATATTGCCTCTATACTTGATGTTATTCGAGGCATTGCTGATCAAACTAATCTGCTCGCTTTAAATGCTGCCATTGAAGCGGCTCGAGCAGGAGAGCAAGGTCGTGGTTTTGCTGTTGTGGCTGATGAAGTTCGCTCTTTAGCCAGTAAAACACAGGAAAGTACTGGCGAGATCCAGATTATGATTGAGCGTCTTCAGCAAGGTGCAAATCAAGCAGTGAAAGCAATGTCTTTGAGTAGTCAAAGTGGTATTGCAACTGTTGAGCAAGCTAATAATGCTAATCGTTCACTAGAGAGTATTACTGATTCTATTAATGTTGTGAATGAAATGAATTTGCAAATAGCAACAGCGGCTACTCAACAGAGCCAAGTTAGTGAGGATATTAATCTTAATATTCAAAAGATTGCTGATAATAGCCAAGATGTAGTTGTTAGTTCAAATCAGTGTCACGATATTATTCAAGACTTAGCAACTAAGTGTGAGCAATTAGATACATTAATTCGACAATTTAAAGTGTAGCATTAATAGGAAATAGGGCGGTTCATCATTCTAAGATAAACCGCCTTGTTTATTCTTTTAGTTACTATGCTCTGTTACCGCAGGTGCAATATAGGCTTTTGTTCCCCAAAGAGGTACAGTCGATAAACTGTGTTTAAAACTGCCTGAAGTCTCTTTAGTTGAGTAGCTTAAGTACATAAGAGTCTGATGTTCAGCATCAAATATTCGACGAATTTTCATCGATTTAAAGAAGATACTCTTAGATTTTTTAAAGACAACTTCCCCTGATTTTGATTTATCAATTTGAGCGATCATTTCGGGGGTGATTTCGCCCGTTTGACGACAAGAAATTGATGAGTCTGATGGATCGGCTAGGCTTAAGTTTGCTTCAATACTAGCAATATGACATGTCACTCCAGGAACATCAGGGTCTACAAGAGAGTTTAGTTTGATGTCTTTAGTTGTAAAAGCACCTAAAGAAACATCACCCACTTCATCACCTCCACAGCCACTTAGTAGAGTTGTTGCAGCAATAAGGGTTGCAATTAACGGCGCTTTTTTCATATTTATCTCCAAATAATACAAGCTATTGGTTTATCTTAATATTTATAGTGTGATTTTGCGTCAGATTTTAGTGAATTAGCTCTACTTGCTCGATATTTTGACATAAAAACTTTAAATTAACAAAAAATCAACATAGTATAAAAGTGTGACTGTAAAAAAGGTGCAATGAAATGCGATAAAAAAAGTAATCAATTTGGAGGGGGCTATGTCTAATGTATTAAAGTTTCCTGTGCAAGAACCACGCAGAGAACCCACTGAACTTGAAAAGATGGTAGAGCAAGAGCTGGTTGATCTCGGAGCTGATGTAGAGATGGCTCGAACCATTACTCAGCGAATGGAACGTTTTTTAGAGTTGGCTGCTTTTGAATTTGATATGCGGATGAAAGTATCGAAAGAGTGCTTGGATGAAATGAACCAGAATGTTTTTCCTGTTATTTCTGAAATGCAAGCCTCGGTACAAGAGACAATGAGTGAGATTTTAACTGAACGAGTTATGCATGAAATTCAGTTGTATAATCTTGAGCTTAAAGCGGGTCGTTAATATTTGAGAATACACAATAATGGATAGGGCTGCAGATTAAAGCCGTTGGGAAGATAAAACCAACGGCTTTGTTGTTTCTATGGTAAAGGTTATTAATACGGGACTTATTTGTTTATATCGCTGGGGTATAACTTTTCGGCTTTACTGCCTAGAGCCCAAAAACTAATAGCGAGTAGAGCAAAGAAAATGGTTTTATGCATGCTATCCCAAAAGTATTCAAAGAATCGGGTGTATAAGTTAATCAGTAAAAATGTAATACCAAAGCTGCGATATAACACTTGATTGTGTTTAATACCGAAATAGATAGCGCCCAGACAGCCAAAAATTGAGAAAGCTGCCCATTGTATAAGCTCTATTTGTGGTGTTTTTTGCCATAAGTTGATTTCTGAGTAGTTACCAAAAATCGAGAGGAGCCATAAAGCGAAGAAACTGTACAGCAAACCCATAAATAAGGTGGAATCTTGTAAATATGGTTGGCGTTCTTTTTGCCAATGACCAAATGCAAGTATAACAGCACCAAAAAAGACGAATCGTAATGGAATATTAGTACCTAAAAAGTAGTGTTCAGAGTTGCTCCATAGATCGGTTTGGAGTAAAAACCATAAGCCAGCTCCAATGAGAAAGAATAACCAGATAAGTATGGATCTAAGTTGAAGACCCAGTAAGCCATAAATAAGAGTGGGAGCCAAAATAAACCAAGTATCACTCCACTGATTAAATGTTGATGTTTCATGTAAAAAGCCGAAGGAAACGGCCGTCATGAGAACCCCAAAAAAGAAGATAGCTTCATTACTGATATTTTTACTGGGATTAAGGCGACGACGGCGGATCCCAAATCCATAAAACATAGTAGCGATTAGCGCAGATAGTAGTGCAAGAATACTGGCTGGCGTATCAATAATTTTTGCGATTAATGACATTAAATAATCATCTGCAACAAGCACACCGACAGAGATAACAAAACATGAAATTGCGATCCAAAATGAGTAAACAGCTAATAATTTCCAATCAAAACCAATAATTTCATAACTGACAGCTAGCTGTTTAGCTTGTTCATCATCAATGAATCCTTTTTCATGCCAATGGGAAAGGGTTTGGTCTAAAAATTGTGCTTGGCGTTTGGTTATTTTCATAGTGACGGTCGCTTTGCTAAACACTGGCGGCATAGACATTGGTTATGAGATGTCTGTTTACATGCCTCAATTTTTTTCACATCAAGATCAAAACACCAACACGTTTTATCTTCTGCTTTACACCCACAGTAAGTTGGTTGTTGGCACTGAGGGCAGGTGTGCGTATATCTAGCCCTTCGAATTTGGAGGATCTTCATCGCTTGTTGTTCCTCGGTTAAATCTGGCCACTGTTGAATTTCAGTTTTTGTTCTGCCACAACCTATACAGATGCCATTTTTCAATTTACACACACCGATACATGGAGTTTTCATAAATACCGCTATCGCTTTTTATTCAATCCTCTAATAATACTAAAAAGAGATGTTCTTGTATGGATTTCTCTTCTTAATTGCAGGCGCTGAGTTTTGGGTTATTTCGTTTCAATATGGCTCTTTGCTAGTACACATTCATAATAATCAAGCTGCTCTTTATGATTATTATGCAGACGCTCGACAGAGTTTTTGTACTCCATACCTATCTTTTTCATAACCTTGCCAGATGATGGTTCACGATGTAGATGGCGTGCGTAGAGATAATGAAGTTCTAAGTCACGACTCGCATATTCCTTTACAGCCAAAGCCGCTTCCGTACAAAAACCATTTCCCCAATAGGGGACGCCTATCCAAAATCCTATTTGTGCGTGGTTATCTTTGATATGCTCTAGACCTACACAACCGATGAGCTTATTTGATTGTTTTTCTACAATGGCAAACATAATGGATGTTTTTGCTTGCCACCCAGCTAAATGAACGCCAATCCACTGCCCTGCCATTCCATCGTGATAAGGGTGAGGTACCGATAGCGTTTTATTTGCAATACTGAAGTCTCCGGCAAGGTGCTGAATCTTGGTTGAATCTGATAATTCTAAGGGGCGCAGTAATAAACGAGGTGTTTCTAGTAACGGTTGGTGAAGAGACATAAAACCTCCAAGATTAAGTAGCGTCCTTCATTTAAAGAGAATTAACTGTTTTACTCTAGTTGCAAGATCAATTTTTTGACAGATAGCATAAGGAAAGTATTCAAAATGGGATCTTAAAGGCTCTTTTCATCGTGGTATTCCATATTGAGATTAAAATCTATTTTCATATTCTTCAAAGGGTTAAAGGTTTTTTGTAGATAAAGTTTGTTTTTTGTCCAAAAAGTGGTTGCTAAGTTTATTAAAGCTACTTATATTAAGCGGGTTGATATAAGTCGTAAGGTGAAAATTAGCACTGTAAGCCTATCTAGCTTTAACCGTCACTGAAGTTAAGAACATCACTCCACGCAACATATCACATTTCTAAAAATAAACTTTAAGTAGAAACCTGAAACTTTTAAATGGTTCTACGGTCTCACTTAAAGTAAACGTAAGCTGTTAGTCTCATTGTCATGAATATGTCATTAGAGTTTATTTAAACAGTAACAATAATAAAGCAACATAATAATCAATTTATACCATTGGTAATTTTTTGATTTATGTTCAAAAATAAAAACAGAGGTGTTTTATGAGATCACGTAACCGTAGACAGTGGTTTTACTATCAAAACCAATCAGTTAAAACTGCTGCAAAATCTAAGTGATTAAACATGTAAGCGATACTTTAGGTGATAAGTATCGCTTTAATATTTTCAATGTTTAATTAATTATTCTACCTTTTATCTGTGCCGATTCCGGTATTTCTTTTATTTTACTTCCTGATAGATATAAATCGCCACCTACTTTTAGATTAAGAGGTAAATAGGTGAGTTTTGTATTGTTAAGATATAAATTTCCACCAACAAATAGGTTATTGGGTAAATAGGTAATGGGGGTTGAAATTAAACTTAAATCACCAGGTACAATTAATCCTTCTGGCAGGCGATTAACCTGAGAATGTGCAAGGTTTAAATATCCTCCAACTTTTAGCACATTGGGTAGAAAGGTGATATTGCTATAAGACAAGTCTACATTTCCTTTAACCTTTAAAGGAGAGGGAAGGGGCGAAATTTTAGTGTGTGATGCGATAAGACTGCCGTGGACATCTAACGGTGAGGGTAATTGAAGATCACTAAATCTAGGGAAGTATAAGTTGCCATAGGTGTCGGTATAATTAAGCAAGTGAACATTTGATAATACAACCTTTGCAAATGCATTGGATGAGCCAAGAAAAAAGACAATACAAACGATTATCTTTAATTGATTGAGCAGTAACAGAGATTTAGTCATACAATTTAATACTAATTGTTTGTTTTTATACGGTTCTTATATTATCGGCAAACCATATTAACACTTGAGCTAAACGTTATCCTTTTGATTAGATTCCCATCAGATAAGCAAATAAACTAAAAAAAATGCCTTTAGGGCTTGTTTTTGTGATCCATATCTCTATATACTCCGCTCCCGGCCAGAACCATCGAGTTCAGCCACCTTAGTTACAAGCTGTCACCATGGAATGTGAACGACCCACGGAGTTGGACCGGCGTTAATGTTAGCTTGTTAATTTAGGTGACTTGTATGTTGTACAATCGGACGGAATCAATTTTGTTTGTTAAGCCTTTGGGTTTGACACCTTCCTATTTTGCTTTTTCTCTAAAGCATCTGCCCTATTTGTTTCAACAGACAGCAAGACCTACATTTTTCGACATCCAATTAAAACTCGTAGGACGAAATAATGCAGTTATTAATTAGTATCGCCGGTATTTTGGTGCTGATTTTGTGCGCTTGGGCTTTTTCTGAAAATAAAAAAGCCATCAATTGGCGCACAGTAGGCGGAGCTCTGTTTTTACAGGCGGGCTTTGCAGCGTTGGTATTGTATATACCTATTGGGCAGAAAATGCTAGGGGCCATGAGTGATGGTGTTGCTGGCCTATTAAGCTTTGCTGATGTGGGTATTCAGTTTGTTTTTGGTGATTTATCCAATATTCAAAAAAGCGGCTTTGTTTTTGCTATTCGTGTCCTACCTCTTGTTATCTTCATCAGTGCTCTTATTTCCCTTCTTTATTATCTTGGCGTAATGCAATGGATCATCAAAGTTCTTGGTGGTGGAATTCAAAAAGCTTTAGGTACTAGTCGTGCGGAATCATTAGTTGCAACAGGTAACATCTTCCTTTCTCAAGGCGAATCGCCACTTCTTGTTAAACCTTTCCTTTCTCAAATGACTCGCTCTGAACTGTTTGTTGTGATGACCTGTGGTATGGCATCAGTAGCCGGCTCAGTGCTTGGTGGTTATGCAGGCTTAGGTGTTGATCTGAAATATTTGATTGCTGCTAGCTTTATGGCTGCTCCTGGCGGTCTATTAATGGCAAAGATCTTAGTACCAGAAATCGGTACGCCTGTTGAGCAAACTGCGATTGAAATGGAAAAAAGCGATCACAGCAATGCAATTGATGCTTTAGCTGCTGGTGCAATGAACGGCATGAAAGTGTCTGTGGCTATCGGTACAATGCTGATTGCCTTTGTTAGTGTTATCGCTATGGTAAATGCTGGATTAGAATCTGTTGGTGAGATGTTTGGCTTTGCTGGCATGACGATGCAGAAAGTTCTTGGTTATGTATTCTCCCCATTGGCTTTTGTTGCGGGTGTTCCTGCTCATGAAATGTTGAAGGCTGGCTCTTTCATCGGTGAGAAGCTGATCCTAAATGAATTTGTAGCATTTATGGATTTTGCGAATGTTAAGCAGACTCTTTCTGAGCATACTCAAGTGATCATTACTTTTGCACTGTGTGGTTTTGCTAACATCGGTTCAATTGCGATTCAAATCGGCTCAATTGGTGCGATGGCGCCAGATCGCCGTAGTGATGTAGCAAATCTTGGTTTCCGTGCTGTCCTTGCCGCGACATTAGCTAACTTGATGAGTGCAGCTCTTGCAGGTATCTTTATTTCTCTATAATGAAGAGTGATAAATAGTTGATTCGATAGGGGAGGCTAAGTGCCTCCCTTTGTTTTGTAACTGTATTTTGGAGCAAATATCAAACAGCTTTTTGTTCAAATTGTTTAATAAGTACTGACGTATCACAACGGTTTAAACCTTGCTGCTGTAATTTTTCATACTCTTTATCTACTTGGTGAGTCATAGGTAAATCAACACCAAGCTTGTCTGCTGCTTCAAAGCAAATGGCGAGATCTTTTCTCATCCAATCAATGGCAAAACCGAAATTAAATTGATCCGTAGCCATAGTCGTGGCTCGGTTCTCCAGTTGCCAAGAACCTGCTGCGCCATGTTTTAATACTTCAGCCATCTGTTCTATATTTAAACCCGATGCTTTCGCTAACGTGATGGCTTCTGATAATCCTTGCAAAATACCGGCAATGCAGATTTGATTCGCCATTTTTGTTGTTTGTCCAGCACCTGAATCGCCCATCAAGGTTACTGCTTTTGCGAAAGCGGCTATTGTATCTTTTGCTTGTTCAAATACATTTTTATCGCCACCTACCATTACTGTTAAACAGCCATTAATTGCTCCTGCTTCACCACCCGATACAGGCGCATCTAAAAAGTGGCAATTGACCTCTTTAGCTGCATTGTATAGCTCTTGAGCCAGTTGTGCTGATGCCGTAGTGTTATCAACAAGAATGGCTCCTGATTTTGCATGAGATAAGATACCATTATCACCATAATAGACTTCTCTAACATCATTATCATTACCAACACAAGTAAAGATAATTTCTGCCTCTTTAGCTGCGATTGCTGGCGTTAATGCGCTCTCACCGCCATATTCTTTAACCCAATTTATTGCCTTTTCATGGGTTCGATTATAAACCGTGACCTGATATCCAGCTTTTTGCAGGTGAGCAGCCATTGGATATCCCATGGTACCTAAACCAATAAATGCGACCTTTTTCTGCACGACTATCTCCTTGTTCTTTATATTTTCGTTTACGGGGAAATACACCCAAGCTATTGTTACTGAACTTAACATCTTAATGTTATTTGAGGATAAAGACTCAGATTTTTGTTATCAGCACTATTATGAGGTGAGCTTTGCTGTTTTATGTGATTATTCACTTGTATCTCTGCGCCGTCAGCTTTATGATGCGACGTCATAGTTTAAAACAGTGGTTAATTTCTCGCTTATTTTATGTTTTCGGTCTTATTTCGTTCATTTATCTTGATGCTCTGTCTTGGGTTAACTTCGGTTGCTCATGCTGACGCACGAACGAAATTTGAACAAGATTTTTATCATTTGAGCGTGAATACTAACCAGCTGATCGTCGAGGGTACAGATAACTCCTTTGATATTGCAACGTTATATCGTCAAATTCACATAGATGAGACGGTTGCTTCATACCCCTTTGCCCGACAAGACAAGCTGATTTGGAAATTTGCGAATCAGACAGAAGAAGAGTCTCATGGCGATCACCAGAGCCGTGAACCCCATGATATTCGGTTGGGATTAGCAAATTCTAGTCGATTTTTAAGTATGGCTCATCATGATCCTGATGAAGTCCAGCCGCTTTATTATCTCGCCCATGAGATTTCAGTTCCTTCGATTTTAAGTATAGCGAAAAGCTATTCTGAAGATTTATGTCCAACACTTGATTGGATCCTCAAGATAAAACCATCCTCTAATCGCATCTCTGGTTGGAAAGAGAGCAATTTGACATACCGAATTTATTCACATCAATATTTAGCGTAACGCGCGCCCACACTCCAAGTTTTTTTAGTTTCGAATTTCTTATTTCGATAGCTAAATCTATCTATATTTCGTAAAAAATACCTAATTCGTATTTTTACTTCTATCTTTTGTTATGACTTGTTATCTCATGGTGAGGTCAAGTCAGGTTTATATGTGCTTAACGTTATAAGCATAGGAAGAAATGGTAATGAGAAAAAGAAAACCTCAACAGATCTTAAACCATTATTCGGCATGGAAATATGTCGTATTGGTGGTGACTGTTGCAATCATGCTTTTAAGCGCGATCCCAACGTGGTTTGGTGAAGATGCAGCAGTTCAAATCAGTGCTAAAGGTGGTCCGGTACCAACGCCTTTTGCGATTAAAAAAGAGCTAGATGATAATCACATCGCAATTAAGAAAATTGAGCAAAAACCAGCTCATACCATTGTGATTCTGGATGAAGAAGATCAACAAACTAAAGCAAAAGAAGTTTTAGCTAAGTTGATTAAAGGTGAAAATGCCGAAGAGCGTTTGACGCTGGCTCTTGAACCTGCAGCGCCAATGTGGCTACAAGATATGGGCTTTGAACCGATCAAGCTTGGTCTAGACTTACGTGGTGGTGTTCAATTCTTATTAGATGTTGATGTGAACCAAGTGTTTAAAGTTCAAGGTCAATCTCTTGCTGATGACTTACGCGCCGATTTCCGTAAAGAAGGTATTCGTGCCGCTCGTGTAGAAATTATGGCTGCTGACAAATTGTTAGTACGTCTTCCAAGTTCAGATGCAAACAGTAAGATCCGTCATTTTGTTGAGCAGCAGTACCCTCAATGGCAACCAACAAATGGTAATGGCGATAACCTTATTTTAACGCTTAAAGAAAAAGAGCAGACAGAACTTCGTAATTTAACTGTTCAGCAAAACCTTCAGACTATGCGTAGCCGTATTGAAGAGTTGGGTATTACAGAAGCCGTTGTTCAGCGTCAGGGTGAAAACCGTATCCGTATTGAGCTACCAGGTGTTCAAGATCCAGCTGCTGCGAAAAAAGTTATCGGTGCAACAGCAAGTCTTGCATTCTATGCTGTGAAGCAAGAAGGTACTGGTAGTACTATGGTGCTTGATGATAAGCAAGGTCGCCCTGTTCGCGTAGGTCGTAAACCTGTACTAAGTGGTGATCATATTATCGATGCTCGCGCCGGTTTTGGTGAGATGAGTACTCCAGAAGTAAATATCACACTAGATTCTGCTGGTGGTCATATTATGTCTGAATTCTCTCGTCATAATATCGGTAAACCAATGGCAACATCTTACAGCGAATATAGCCGTAATGATAAAGGTGAAACGGTTCAAACTAACACCATTATCAGTGTTGCGACCATTCAATCTCAATTAGGTAGCCGTTTCCGTATTACGGGTGCTGGTTCTTTAGAAGATGCACAGCAATTAGCGCTGCTTCTTCGTGCTGGTTCATTAACTGCTCCTGTTACTATTGTTGAAGAACGTACAATTGGTCCAACTCTTGGTGCTGAAAACATCAAGAACGGTTTTGCTGCTTTAGCATTAGGTATGGGTGTTACATTGCTATTTATGGCAGTTTGGTACCGCCGTCTAGGTTGGGTAGCCAATATTGCTCTTATCTGTAACATGATTATGCTATTTGGTTTATTAGCATTAATCCCTGGTGCTGTTCTTACCCTTCCTGGTATTGCAGGTCTTGTATTGACTGTTGGTATGGCAGTTGATACCAACGTACTAATTTTTGAACGTATTAAAGATAAATTGAAAGAAGGTCGTAGCTTTGCTCAAGCAATCGATCGTGGCTTTAGCAGCGCCTTTAGCACTATTTTTGATGCGAACTTTACAACCATGATCACCGCAGTAGTACTTTATGCTATCGGTAATGGTCCTATTCAAGGCTTTGCTCTAACTCTTGGTCTTGGTCTATTAACTAGTATGTTTACTGGTATTTTTGCTTCTCGTGCCATTATTAACTTGGTATGGGGCCGCGATTCACGTCACGACGTAAGGGTTTAAGACAATGAATTATCTTGTTAAAAACTTAACTAAGCTTCGTTATTTTACGAGTATTGTATCTATCTCTTTGATGGTAATTTCTATCTCTTTTGTTTGTCTTAAAGGCTTAAATTGGGGTTTAGACTTTACTGGTGGTGTGGTAAGTGAAGTACAACTAGCTGATAATAAAGTAACAAGTAGTGAGCTTCGTCCTCTACTAGATGCTGGCTTCAATCAAGAT
Organism: Photobacterium damselae subsp. damselae; assembly: GCF_038086725.1. NCBI lineage: Bacteria > Pseudomonadati > Pseudomonadota > Gammaproteobacteria > Vibrionales > Vibrionaceae > Photobacterium > Photobacterium damselae. The sequence continues at coordinate 754,045 of NZ_CP146971.1, read as the reverse complement.
GTGGTGGTAATTGCAGCAGATGAACCTGGACGTTGGGTGTTGCGTTATGCCACTCCTGCTAAAGGGGTTCAGTATCCAGCCCTTAATGAAGTTCTTGCCCCACTAAAGACTGATGTTCAAGTATTGAATACTAGTATTGTAGGTCCTCAGGTTGGTAAAGAATTAGCTGATCAAGGTGGCTTAGCATTACTGTTATCACTGCTTTGTATTATGGGTTACTTAAGCTACCGTTTTGAATGGCGTCTAGCTTCTGGTTCACTTCTTGCCCTGCTTCACGATGTGGTTCTAGTTTTAGGCTTTTTCGCGGCAACGCAAATGGAGTTTAACTTAACGGTTTTAGCCGCAGTATTGGCGATTTTGGGTTATTCATTGAATGACTCCATTATTATCGCAGACCGTATCCGAGAGTTGCTAATTGCTAAGCCAAAACAGACATTAGAAGAGACCAATAACGAAGCAATTGTAGCAACGTTCTCTCGTACTATGGTGACATCCGGTACTACATTAATGACCGTTGGTTCTTTATGGTTACTAGGTGGTGCTTCTCTTGAAGGATTCTCTATTGCAATGTTTATCGGTATCTTAACGGGTACTTGGTCTTCAATTTCGGTTGGTACAGTATTACCAGAATATCTTGGTTTGAAGCCTGAACATTACATGCCAAAACCAGAACCAAAAGAAGAAGAGTACATCTAACTCTTTCTAATTTGTTTTAAAACTAAGCCGCTTATGAATCTATAAGCGGCTTTTTTTTTACTTCAACCCTTGCTATGGTAATTCAAACGTAAATTAGTCAAGGAAGAGTAATGGAAGAGAACAAAGGGTTACACACAAAAATTATAACGGCTGGACGTGCAAAAAAGTGGACGCAACATTTAGTTAATACTCCAGTAAGCCGAGCGTCAACGATTGTATTTGATTCAGTAAAAGAGATGAAAGAAGCAACGGCTAATCGAGGCAATAAATCTCTTTATTATGGCCGTAGAGGTACCAATACGCATTTCGCTTTTCAAGAAGCAATGACTGAACTTGAAGGCGGGGTTGGCTGTGCTTTATTCCCATGTGGGGCAGCGGCAATAACAAACTCAATTTTGGCTTTTGTTAAGGCTGGAGATCATATTTTAATGGTTGACGGAGTTTATGAGCCAACACGTGATTTTTGCGATAAAGTTCTTGCGCGTATGGGAGTAGAAACAACCTATTATGATCCTTTGATTGGTGATGAATTACGAGAATTAATCAGACCCAATACAAGCGTACTATTTTTAGAATCGCCATGTTCTATTACGATGGAAGTACAAGATGTCCCTAAACTAGCCTCAATTGCACATGAGCATGATATAGTGGTGATGCTGGATAATACATGGGCTTCACCAATTCATTTTCAGCCATTTGACCATGGTGTTGATATATCTATTCAAGCAGCAACTAAGTATATTGTTGGTCACTCTGATGTTATGTTAGGAACGGCAACTGCTAACGAACGCTGTTGGAGCCAACTACAAGAACAAAGCTACTTAATGGGACAGTGTACATCTCCTGACGATATTTATCTTGCTGCTAGAGGATTGAGAACCTTAGGAGTGAGAATGAAACAGCATGAAGAAAGTGCATTGAAAGTGGCACACTGGTTATCTCAGCGCCCTGAAGTTGATCATGTAAGACATCCTGCCTTTGAGAGTTGTGACGGTAATGCTTTTTTTGAACGTGATTATTTAGGTTCTAATGGGTTATTTTCGTTCGTTCTAAAATATGGCGATATATCTTCAGTAAATGCAATGCTTGATAGTATGAAGCATTTTAGTATGGGATATTCTTGGGGAGGATATGAAAGCTTAATTCTTGCTAACCATAATATTAATAATATAAGAACCGTAGATAAAAAAGAGTTTTCAGGCTCAATAATTAGGCTTCATATTGGTTTGGAAAGTGTTGAAGATTTAATATCTGATTTGAATAATGGTTTTGAGGTATTAAATAAAAAATACAAACAACAAAATATATCATAATGGAATAAATCGATAATCATGCTTATTTTTAAAATTAAGCTAGAATTAAATAGATTATACAGGAGGTGCTATGAAACAATTATATTTTACGATTGTATTATTGATTCTTGCTGGTTGTGCAGAAACGAATACTAGTTACCAATTGTATCCCGATGAATATGTAAGCGATGTTAAATACGATAGCATTTATTATTATGGGTACAATCATGGATGTGATAGTGCCCTTGATAAAATAGGGATGGATGGTTATAACTACCTAAAAGACAACACATTTATTAATACAGACACGCGTTACAGTGATGGTTGGGAAGCCGGATACCAAGCATGCAGTAGCGGAGAAAGAAACGTTATTGAATTATAAGAAAGAGCCACCGGTGAGTGGCTCATTTTTTACTTAATTTCAATTACTTGATTATTGTTAAAAATTATTTCAGTAACAATCGATAATTCAGAGAATATAATAAAGAACTTATTTTCGATAATATTTTCAATTATAAGATGAAGATTGCTGTCAATTAATTGACTGAGTCGAGGGGAGTTAAGCTTTTCTGCAATATCTAAGGTTTTATAATTTAAATTACTATCATAGATCCAAGCATTAAATGTGGAATGGTTAGATATATTTCTCTCTGTAAAGGCTGCTAGATTTTCCATAATATCGCCAACTTTTCGGTCCAATAAATACATTATGTCTTGATTTTATTTCTATGTGGAAATTTTAATATTCATTGTGTGATGTAAACAAGGTCTAATGATGAATTTAGTCAATAATAACCCAATGTTGATTTATTTTATGATGAAGTTCTGTTCTTTTTATAAAAGTTAAATTTTTTATAAAACTATCAGGTGTTAAATCGAAAAATCTTATGAATCATTATGAGCACTGATCTTTACTATTAGGTGAAGGATAACATCAGGAAGAATGATTAATAGGATAAAAAGAAGTATGATATGTGGCTTTTAGGTTAGCGGTAAGTTTTATGTCATCAGCTCAAACGGTTCAGGTCATCCGTAAAGCAACTTGGATTGGCTCTATTGCGAATATTATTCTTGCAGTGGTTAAAATTACTATTGGTAAGTTAACCAATAGCCAAGCTTTGATCGCCGATGGTGTTCATAGTTTTTCTGATTTGGTTACTGATGCCGCAATTTTGATTGGTGCAAAATTTTGGACAGCTCCTGCAGACAAAGAACATCCTTACGGGCATGGTCGGTTTGAAACGTTGACCAATATTTTTATCGGTATTTTGTTAGCCTTTGTTGGTATCGGTATTGGTTGGGAATCTCTACATTCTATTAGCCAAGAACAACATAATAGCCCAAGTTTGCTCGCATTTGGCGCTGCAGTCGCTTCAATCGTTGTAAAAGAAATACTTTACCGTTGGACAGTAATACAAGCTAAAAAGGTAAATAGTCGAGCTCTATTTGCCAACGCTTGGCATCATCGTTCAGATGCTCTTAGTTCATTGCCTGTTGCTATTGCTGTTATTGCTAACTATGTTGTTCCAGATCTTCATTATTTGGATCAAATCGCGGCATTAATTGTTACTTTAATGATTTTAAAGGCTGCAATCGAAATCTTATGGCCAGCAGTAAAAGAGTTGACGGATGCCGAAGCAGATTCTGAATTAGAGAAACAGATTCAGAAACTCGCATTAGAAGATGTTAATATCAAAGAGGTTCATGCGATTAGAAGCCGTCGGACTGGAAGCTCAATCCTAATTGATTTTCATCTTCTGGTTGATTCTGAAATGACAATAGAAAAAGCCCACACCATAGCAGAAAACTTTAAAGCTAAGCTACTTGATAATTTAGATGAAGTTGTTGATATTATTATTCATATAGAGCCTTTCAATTGTGCAGAGCGTGTGATGAACCCATGTTGTGATGATTGCAATGAAACAATGAAAGAACATTAAGTTAGAAAGATAGAGCAACTTTCGATATTTGAACACCTTTATTCTGTGAAATTCTCCCCCCATTATTAAGTTATTAATATAAGGGGGAGATAACATTATAGAATCGCTTTAACTAACCAATTTTGAAGTTGTTTAAGCTCTTCATAGTGAGCTGGATACTGTTTTTGTGTGACTTCTATTGCTTGAATTATGGTATCTTCTTTATATGGCGCAAGAACCAATTTATTGGCAAAAAATTCAATTACATCAGGTGTTAAGCTGTCGGTAAATACCTGTGCTTTTGATATATTTCCTTTTTCTACATCAAAATGTAATTCAACTCCTCCCCATGTAAAACGCTCATCTAGTGAATGCATAAATTGAGGCGTATTTCCAAAATTCCATTCCCAGCCTTTTTGTTTATTATAGCGCTCTTCGAAACCAGGAATGTTAGGCATTTTTTCTGGAGATATTAGTTCTAATTCAACGTGCTCACCATAATATTCAAAGAAAGCTTGAATTATAGCGGTAGAAACAGATTGATGATCAATGGATGGGTTAATATTACTCAAATTAGTTACACGAGCTCTAACAGATGTAATTCCTTTTGCTTGTAATTTTTTAGGGTCTGGGTTTAGATAATTTGCTAAACGATTGAGATCGGCATTGAGTAGAAGAGTTCCATGGTGAAAACCTCGATCTAAGGTTTCTCGATAGGCTGAACCTGAAAATTTACGAGTACCATCATCATCTTCAATAACAAGATCATTACGTCCTGTTGCAACAGCATTAATTCCTAATGTTTGTAGTGCATCAATTACGATTTGGGTTGATATGGATTTGTTGTACTCTGGTTTTCCTGCCATAAAGGTAAAGTTTGTATTACCTAGATCATGAAATACAGCGCCACCTCCACTTTGTCGTCTTGCAAGCTTTATATGATCAGATTCCATTTTATGTGTATTACATTCTTTCCATGGATTTTGAGCTCGCCCAATAACCACAGTATTATCATTACGCCATAAAAACAGAACACGCTGATCTGGTGCCATAGCATGAAAGATGGAGTCTTCAACAGCAAGGTTAAACCATGGATCTGTTGATGTAGATATAAAGACACGAAGGCTAGACATAAAATACCTGACTAAAATTGTACATTATTGAAATGTACTCTGTTTAATGAGCTTGGTAAAGAAAGAAGAAGATTTTAGGTGAGTTGGGACAATTAAGAAAAAAGCCAAATCATATGTCTAAACTGGATACATATGATTTGGGAATATTTGATAAGTTATGACTTGCTTAGAAATTTATATTTCAATTGCTTCTAAGAAGATTAACATGATTTATGAGCTACAGATATTAGTAAATCTGCAACATTAGGTTTACTTTGATTGGTTTGATGTAACTAAAAATGACTATTTATTAATAACTATTCATCATTTTTTTAAAGGTATTGGTTTGTATTGTGATATTAGTCATAATTTTATAATGTTGATGACTTATGAATATTTTAATTAATGTTATATAAAAAAAGCCAGCTATTGAGGAGGGAGTTCAATATGCTGGCTTTCTATTATATTAACAACGTACTATCAAACAGTTGAAATTGGCATGTTATCTGTAAATCTAGCTTTTGCTAAATTTTACATATTAGAGATATAACCGTAATTAGCTTGCTTTCGCTCTATTTACTGCACCTTCTCTTAATTGTTGTAAGACAAGATCTTTTTTACCATCAGCAATAATCTGGCCTTGTTCCATTACAATTAAGCGATCAACAATATCGAGCATACTTGTTTTATGTGTGATCAGAATTAGAGTTTCTTCATTTGATAGACTTGCCAATTGATGTTTAATGTACATTTCAGAACGGTTATCCATACTGCTGGTTGGTTCATCCATTACAAGAACCGGAGGTTTGCTCAGTAGAGCTCGAGCAATTGCTATAGATTGACGTTGACCTCCAGAAAGTGCTAAACCACCTTCACCAACTTGCTTTTCTAAACCAGCATCATCATGCTGAGTAAAAGAGGTTACCCCAGCACGTTCTGCTGCAATTAGGATATCTTTATCCGTTGCAAGAGGGCGTCCAAGAGTGATGTTGTCCCGGATAGAACCAAAAAATAGGGTAATATCTTGTGGCACACATCCAATATTACGACGTATATCAATGTGGTGCATTTGATTGATATCTGTATTATCAATACGGACAGAGCCCTCTGTAGGACGGTATAGCCCCATTATCAAACGTTCTAATGTGGTTTTTCCAGAACCAATACGTCCAATAATTGCCACCTTTTCACCTGGGTTGATAGAAAAACTGACATTTTTTAACGCAGCTTTTGTGCTGTTTGGGTAAGCAAAACTAACTTTATCAAATTCAATTTTGCCCTTTAGCATTGGATGGTGAATGTAACGCTTACCATCTTCTTGCTCTAGTGGCATTTCCATCAACTGTTCAATAATGGTCATTGCAGACTTTGCTTGATTGTAACGAGTTGATAGTAGTGATAATTGCACAAGGGGACCTACAGCTCGACCACTAAGCATAGTTGATGCAATTAGGCCACCCATTGTTAATTGCCCATCTGAAATGAGATAAACACCAACAACTATCATTGCAACCGTTACAAATTGCTGTAGAAATCCAGCAACATTTTGTACCGAGTCAGTTAATTTACGTGACTTAATACTCCAGTTGGACATGTGAGCTACAGCTTCTTCCCATTTATACTGGAACTGGCTTTGTGCACCAAACATTTTGACTGTTTCTAGACCTACTAGGCTTTCAATCAAGTTAGCATGCTTTTGTGAAGACAGACGAGAACCTTCTTCAATTGAGCGACGTAATGGTTTTTGAATTAAGAAGCTGTAAATAATGAGAATGACAACAGCAACCATTGGAACCAATACGATTGGCCCACCAACAAGATAAATTACCAATAAAAATAGCAGTGCAAATGGTAAATCGATCAGTGATGAGACCGTCGCAGAGGTAAAGAACTCTCGAATAGATTCGAACTCTTGTAAATGGCGAGCAAAAGCACCAACAGATGCTGGTTTTGCTTCCATTCGAATTCCCATTACTCGGCTAAATATTTTTGCAGAAAGTAAAATGTCTGATTTTTTACCTGCAATATCAATAAAGTAGCTTCTCATTAACTTAAGAATTAAATCAAAACTAAAAATAATCGTAATACCAATAGCTAAAACCCATAGTGAATCAAAAGCTAGATTTGGTACGATTTTATCGTAAACGAGTCGGGAGAATAGAGGTGCTGCAATGGCAAAAATATTGATCAATATAGATGCAATAAGTACATCTCGATAAATATTTTTTGACTCCCAAAGAGTACTCCAAAACCAGTGGCCATCACGAGTTTTTAATATTTCTGGCGAACGCTCATCATAGCGAAAGCGTTTTTTGATAAGGAATAGATGCCCCGTGTATTGTGCTGTTAAGTCATCAATACTGATCCATTGTTCATTTCCATCGGCTTGAGGAAGAACAACCTCGGCTTCATTTTTTTCTTTATCGAGACTAAGAACAACACATGCATCTCCCCCTTTTAATAAAGCTATAACAGGGAAGAGAAGAGGAGACAAATCCGTAATTGATTGTTTGGCTTCTTTTGCTTGTAACCCAGCTTTTTCTGCTGCTCTAGGTAATAAGAACGGGGTCAACAAACCATCAGCTAAAGGTAAATCGGCAATTAGGGCATCCGATGAGTTTGCTTGACCATAGAATCGGCTAACGTACACCAAAGATTGTAGTAATGGATCTTTCATGTTCATCGCTCTTGTTTGAAATTATCTGTGATATACCCTTGGAAACCGTTGATCATAAATTCAGATAATTTATCTTTCTGGGCCTCGGTTTCGACTCGTGATGCAATAACGGTAATACCTAGATTCTGTGCGGTTCTGGTTATTGAGGTTAAGGCATCTGCTTTAACTTCATCATCCACTTGATTGGTGTAAGTAAAGTCAAGTTTTACATAAGTAGGACGGAATTGGGATAAATAGCCCGTTGAACCAAAGTTATAGCCAAATTTATCGATACCAAACTGGAAGCCATTTCTATGTAAGATTTCACAGAGTAAACCTACATTGTGAGGATTCTTGATAAAGCTTATTTCTGGTAATTCAAAGTATATTTTATCTTTAAGTGATGGATAACTTTCAGTTTTATTCGATACCCAACGAATGAAGCTATTATCATTAATACTACTTTGCGTAATATTGATCGCAATAGGTTGTTTGATGTTATTGTGTAGTACTTGTTCAAAAATAGCATCTAGAACAAAAATATCGAATGAAGTTCCTGCATTAAGTTGCTCTAGAGCTGTGAGAAATTGGCTTGCTGAAATATATTTCCCTGCTTTGTCTATATACGCAAAAACCTCTTGATGTAACACTTCACCATTTAAATCCACTGCATTTTGGTAGTTGAATCTAATTTGTCGATTGGCGATAGCTTCATCAACGAGATATTTCCATTGTTGTTTCCCGATTAGGTTCAGCTTTTGATTATTTTCACTCTGGATAATAGCGATTGGTTCATTCGGCTGCTGATGAGCAATAGTTAATGCGTTATCCGCCTGTGTTAATAGTGTAGAGATTGTATCTTCTTGATTTTTCATTACAATCCCAACTGCTGCATGTACAGGCGCTAAATTGAGTGGATCGCTATTCAACTCTGATGTCATATTTAGCATTTGGCGACCCAACATTTTTAATTCATCTTCATCTGCTTCTGGTGCGATGAGAATAAATTCTGCTTGGTTAAGTCGAGCAATAGTATAGTAATCACTGGATAGCTCTTTTAATCGATTAGCAAGAGTTTGAACTTGTTGATCGCCAAGCTCATAACCTTGATGAGTATAAGTATCTTCAATAATATCAGCTTTTAGTAACGCAAATCCGCCGCATGAATCTTGTTCTAGCCATGATTGAAGTTGGGACATGAGGAATGTGCGATTAGCTAGGCCTGAAACGGGATCTTGATACGCTCTAATTCTTAATTTGTCAGCTTCCGCTGCTTGCTGCTCAAAATATTTTTTAAGCTGAGCACTCATATGATTGAATGCATGTACTACATCTTTGAGTTCTTTTACCGCTGGAATAGGGAGTGGTTTATCAAATTGATTACTCGAAATTAATTGTGCTTGTTTTTGAATATGTTTAAGAGGTGTTAATACATTTCGTAAAATAAGCGCAAGAATAATTGCAGCAAGAATGATGGTAATAATGAAGCCTAAAAGTAGCTGCGTGGTTGCATGCCATAATTGAATATAAGCATTTGCCGGGCTACTTGTAACAGTTAGATGTGCAAGTTGCATCCAACCGCTTGCTAGCGTGGTTGTTTTTGTCACAGGTTCGATCGAAATAAAATTCATATACCACTGTGGTACATCTATAATTTCAATCGGGTATTGGCGAGCAATGGATGTTTTTCCATCAAGCGTTTTGAGCTCAACTGCGCTGTAAAAACTGCTATCAAACGTAGCATTAATTACAGACTCAGCAGCAACATAATCTTTATTTTCTAAATAAGGAGCTAAGGCTAAGCCAACCGCACTAATGGCATTATCTAACTCAGTTGACTGTTGGGTTTGTAGGTAGTCTTTGGTCGTATTAAACTGCACTGCAAATACAGCAGAGATTAATACAAAGAATACAACTAGCATCCATAAAAGTATTTTTCTATAAAGACTCATTACCATTACTCATCAAAGTTTATTTTGGGTCTATGAAGTTCTATTTTTCGGTTTCTATGACGTAAATCGTTCCACATACTAAGACGCGACGCTTTTCCCGCCAATTGTCCTTGCCCCTGTTGTTTGATTAACCATAAGTTACTACCGTTAAAACTGTATATGGGCAAAAGATCTTTTCTCTTATTTGCTGGTTTGATCTCACCATCAAGATTATCGAGAATTTCAGGAACGGCTGTTGGGGTAGGGTAGTAGGCCACAACCATATGAAATTGGTTTAAAGTTAATGACTTTACATAGACTAGGCGTAACTTCGAATCTGGTACGCCCAAAGAGCGAAGTGCCATGTACTTAGCGATACTAAAGTCTTCACAATCACCAGCTCCAACACCCACAAATTCAAGAGGTGTGGCCCAGTAATCTTTTTTTCCCCACAGCTTTATATCATCAACAAAGATAAACTGATTAAAGAAATCATTAACCAGCTTGAGTTGTTTTTGGACTGGGAATTGCCGTGACTTATCGATGAGCTCCCGCCATGCAGTTGCTCGTTTTTCAGCCCTTTCACCATAAAAGCTTCGTATTTTGCTAATTTGCTGTTGCTCTCGACTTGTTAGAGCATCGACATTTGCGGCTATACATAGAAGAGCAACAGCAACCAGTGTAACGAATTTTTTCACTGTTTTTAATTTTCACGCACTGTAAAAATTGTCCACTGATCAACAACGTGACCTTTTGACCCTACAACTTGAGCAACAACACGTCGACTTAATGTATTGCTAGCTTCTGATGTTTCAGCTTGAATCGGATCCGCATCACCGAAACCAACTGTTTTGATTCGATCTGCCGCAACACCAAAATCGATCAATTGTTGTCTAACATTGGCAGCCCGGGTATCGGATAAATATTGGTTATGAGCACTATTGCCAACCGGGCTCGCATAACCTTTTAATTCTATATGAGTTTCTGGGAAAGTTTCTAAAAACTGTGCTGTTTTCTTGAGTTGAGCCATGTAGGTCTCAGGAATGACCGTTGAGTCATTCGCAAATAAAACATGCACACTATTTTTTTCATCGGTTTTAACGTAAGTTGGGCAACCATCATTATCGACAACGGCACCTAACGGAGTATCTGCACACTTATCTCGAGCATTGATAACACCATCGCTATCAAAATCTCGCAAATCTTTTGTTTGTGTTGCAACTGGCGGTTGTTGAGCACTAATTGAACAACCAAACAACGAAAGAGCCATTAAACTCATTGCAATATTTTTCATTATGTTTTCTCGCTTACTTTACTGACTCAGTCCATTCGTTAGGGATATCAACTCGCATTTCATTCAAGATTGTACCCGTTGCATTTAAAACGCGATACTTAGCAAAAATGCCATCATAGTGAGCGTTTAAATAAGCTTTGCGTGATTCAAATAGTTCGTTTTCAGTGTTTAATACATCAAGCAGTGAGCGTTGACCAATTTTAAACTGTTTTTCATAAGCAATTACAGTACGAGCTGAAGCATCAACGTGCTCTTGCAAGTATTTTGTCTGACTATTGGCTAATTCCATAGCGCTCCAAGATAGCTTTGTTCCTTCTTTTAGCATACGCAATGCGCGATCTCTAATATCTTTTGATTTATTTAACTGATAAGCCGCTTGACGACTTTTAGCCGCATCACTACCACCATTAAAGAGGTTATAGCGCATATTTAGCATGGCTTTAAATTCATCGGTATCACCACGAGAACCATTAAGCTCATTGCCCCATTCTTGTGATGCTTCAATATCAAAGGTAGGATAAAAATTACCTTTTGCTTGTTTATATTGATATTCAGCAGCATCAATATCATTGCTGGCAACATACATTACAGGATTATTCTTTTGAGCAATTTTCATTGCATCATCAAGAGAGGTAGGAATGAAGTTAGCGTCAACTTCTGGTGTAACTAAACCATCAGGGAATGTTCCGACGGTACGAGCAAATTCTGTTTTCTTATCGTTTAAGTTACTTTGGGCTGCCAATAAATTGGTTTTTGAACGGGCAAGGCGGCCTTCTACTTGAGCTAAGTCTGCTGTTGAACCGATACCTGCATCAGCACGTTTTTTAATATCCACATACATATGTTGGTGGACTTTATAATTCGATTCAGATAGTTTTAAAACAGCTTCTGCACGTAGAACATCAAGATACACTTCTGCTGTTTTTAGCGCCTTATCTTGGGCATCTGAAAGTAACTGATAGCGTTGAGCCTCGGTTTCTGATTGGTTACGGTTAATGTTATTCCAAGTAATAGAACCGTCCCACAATAGCTGTCGAATACTGATTTCAGCTTGTTTAGGGTCGTATTCTCCCTTAGTACCAAACTCATTATCATAATTGTTGTAACCAACCCCTGCACGAAGATCAACAGAAGGCAAATAATCGCCTTTTGCTGCATCTATCATTGAGTTACGACTCATAAACTCATTGAAAGCACTTTTAATTTCAGGGTTTGAGGCTAGCGTTTCAGCGACTGCCTGCTCTAATGATTGAGCCATAACAGGCATGGTCATCAGAGAGGCTCCTATCGTGAAGGCTAATTTCTTTAACGTATTATTTTTCATATTTACTCTCTTAAAGCAGAATGGCGAGCTTTTAATATAGGTTTAAGTAGATAGTCCAGAACTGAGCGTTTTCCTGTGATTATATCTACAGAAGCTGTCATACCTGGGATGATAGGTAACGATTCACCATCTGGCGCAGTAAGACTATTTTTATCTGTTCTAACTCTCACTTGATAGAAACTGTTACCTTCCTTATCTTGGATCGTATCAGCACTGATGGTTTCAACCACGCCATCAAGGCCTCCATAACTAGTAAAATCGTATGCAGTAAATTTCACTATTGCTTTTAGGCCTGGGCGTAAGAAGCCAATATCTTGCGGTGCGATTTTTGCCTCAATAAGTAATGTATCTTCTGTGGGTACTATTTCGATTAAGTTCATGCCGGGCTGAATAACACCGCCAACAGTATTAACATAAATCTTTTGAATAGTGCCGGTAACAGGAGATACCACCGTGGTTCTTTTTACACGATCTTCTAAGCCGATTCGGGTCTCGTTCATACTAGATAATTGATCACTAGTATCATTAAGCTTTGACTGAATATCACTTCTAAACTGCAGGGCAATATCCATATATTTAAAAGTAGCTTCTTTAATTGCGGATTTTGCTACGGGAGCTTGTAGCCTGGCTGAGGTTAAATCTCGTTTTGTATCATTTAATGAACGTTGCAATTTTAGCAGTTCAATTTTAGGTACAACACCTTCATCTGCCAGAGGCTTAGTGATGTTATACTCTTTAAGAGCAATGTTGTAACTGCGTTGTAGATTAGCGATTCTAGATTGATTTTCTGTTAATTCTCTTTGTTTTTGAGAGATTTGTTGAGCAACGACTGATAATTGGTTTTCGAGGTTCGAAATATTATCTCGATATTCATTCTGTTGACGTCGAACTTTATCTGGATGTGATTTTTTATACTCACTAGTAAAGGCCAGCTGAGCCGGTTTTATAACCACCGTTTTTTGCCAATCCTTCGATGCTTGAGACTTATCTACTTTAATACTAGCAAGTAAGCCATTAAAGCGAATAATATCTGCTTGTAAACCAGCGACGCTTTGATCTTTTTCTTTATAGTCTGATTGAAATAGAGTGTCATCAATCAGTAATAGTTTTTGTCCCTTTGTTACATGTTCGCCTTCGCGCACCATAACTTGCTTAACGATACCACCTTCAAGGTTTTGTACGACTTGTAATTGACTTGATGGAATTACCTTACCAATCCCGGTTGTCACTTTGTCTAACTTAGCGACCGATGCCCATGCGAAAGCTACAATAAAAAAGAGCAGTATCACCCAAAGTAAAATACGCGCACTAGTTGGTGTGTTAAGTAGCAGTGCAGCTGATTTATCATCAACAAAATCCAGATTGGATAGAGTATTTTTTTTATCATTATTGGCCATCATGCATCCATCACAATTTGAGTAAATATCTATAGTAAGTAGGTACTAGTCAGGTTTAAATCAAAGCAAAGGACATGAACTAGCAAACTTAAACTATCGTATTTTAAAGTAGTAAATTTTTGTTTATCTTACTATTAATTTTACAGATGCAACATGCATTTGGTTGCTAGATAATAAAGTGACAAATTATTGGCGTAAAGTATTTTCTTCAAATGCAGTTCACGTTATTATCATCGATTAGTAAAACTTATTATAACGATAAATTATTCTAATTAGGAATAATTATACCTCTATGGCATTTACTGGTGGTAGAATGGAAAATCTAAATAAAGTAGTCAAAATTCAAAATGGTGAAGCATTTATACTATCTGCTAGTGGCAAAATTGTACGAGTAGCAGATAAACATGCCTTAACGGAAGATGAAATTTTATTGCTTGATAAAAATACTCAAGCAGTCTTAGTTGATGAGTTTGATTCAGAATCGTCTGCTTTTTCAGATGATTGCATATCATGTATCGCTGTTAATAATAATGATCAAATAATAGAACAGCAATTACCGGAAAATGCTCAATTAAATTTATCAGAATTGCTAGAAGGTAATGTCTCAGCCGATGAAATAGCTGCAATTCAAAATGCAATATTATCAGGAGAAGATCCGACTCAAACACAAGAAGCACCTGCTGCGGGTATCGTTTTAGCAGGCTCTGCAATTGGGCGATTTATTACGATTGATTATGATAATGATTCCATGCTTGCTGAAGCCGGATTTGATACATCGTATGATCCGTCATCTCAACAAAGTGTTGAAGAGCCACTAGCAATAGTAATTGCTGAAGGTGGAGAGCAAATCTCTTTACAAGTAACAGAAGGGGATTTAAGTGATCATTCTTACCCAGTATCCACATCTCAAATAATTACAATAGAAGCAGGTTCTCTTCCTCTCGATCCCGATTCATTTACATTTACACCATCTTCCCTCGCTTCATTACTAAATGAATTATCATCAGATATTCGCTCTGGTGATCAACCTGTTCTATTCATATTTGATTCAAATTCAAATTCTATTTTTGGCACTCAGAATGGCCAAATAATCTTAACTATAGAGATTAAAGGTGTTGGTACGCATGATAACAATGCTGATATTGAAGTTATCACAACCATTCATGCACCTATTGATCATAACTCAAGTGATTCAAATGGCGTAGTTACTAGTTCTGGTGATCAAATACATATCAATTTTGATATCACAGGAGCAGATACAAGTGGTAACGAGATAGATAATCCAATCAACACAGATGTAACAATTGTAGATGGTCAAAACCCAAGCTTTGGTACCGATTCTGGTGTCACCATCAATGAAAGCACAGAAAAAGGCCAAGTGATCCACGGTGAAGTGCCATTGGATGTGGGCTCAGATGCGATTGACTCACTGACTTTTGATGAAAGCCAACCAAGTCTGGTGGGACTAACCTCTAATGGTGAGCCAACAACCGTTGAAGTCAATGGCAACAGCTTAATCGTGCTGGACGCACAAGGTCAGCCGGTACTGACGGTGACAATTGCGAAAGATGGCAGTTACGAAGTAAAAGTAACTGGGCCGCTGGACCAAGGCGACAGTGAATCCATTGATTTGGATTTGAATGTGACGGCGACTGACTTTGATGGTGACAGCACCTCAGGTGTAGCAAACATCACCATCACTGATGGCCGCGATGCAGCCGGTGGCGAAGAGATCGCTATTACTATTACCGAAGGTGATTTAGACACCAACGGCGCAGCACCGGGTGATCCAAGTACTTATCCTGTGAGCCAATCAGGCTCGTTTGTGATTACCGCAGGCGAAGACCGCTTAGTACCAGATAGCGTGCAGGTAGACCCAGCACAAACACAAGCCTTATTACAAGAGCTGTCAGCTGAGCTGACCTCTGGTGGTCAATCGCTCAATTTTACTCTCGACAGTAACGGTAACATTGTTGGTACTCTGCCAGATGGCACGGTTGCGATCACCGTAAGCCTAAGTGCGGTGCAAGATGGACAAGACATCAAAGTCACAGTCGATATCGAGCAGAACGTGCCGCTTGATCACACCAACCGTGGCGATGGTGACGGTTTTGTGCATTCTCAAGGGGATAACATTGAAATCTCTGTACCGGTGCAGGCGCAAGATACCGATGGCGACGCATTAGAAAACAGTGCTAACGTCGATATCACGATTGTAGATGGTCAAAACCCAAGCTTTGGTATCGATTCTGGTGTCACCATCAATGAAAGCACTGAAAAAGGCCAAGTGATCCACGGTGAAGTGCCGCTGGATGTGGGCTCAGATGCGATTAACTCACTGACTTTTGATGAAAGTCAACCAAGTTTGGTGGGGCTAACCTCAAATGGTGAGCCAACAACCGTTGACGTTAATGGCAACAGTCTAACGGTATTGGACGCACAAGGTCAGCCGGTACTGACGGTGACAATTGCGAAAGATGGCAGTTACGAAGTAAAAGTAACTGGACCATTGGACCAAGGCGACAGTGAATCCATTGATTTGGATTTGAATGTGACAGCAACCGATTTTGATGGTGACAGCACCTCAGGTGTAGCAAACATCACCATTACTGATGGCAGCGATGCAGCCGGTGGCGAAGAGATCACTATTACCATTACCGAAGGTGATTTAGACACCAACGGCGCAGCAAAGGGTGATCCAACGACCTATCCTGTGAGCCAATCAGGCTCGTTTGTGATTACCGCAGGCGAAGACCGCTTAGTGCCAGATAGCGTGCAGGTAGACCCAGCACAAACGCAAGCTTTATTACAAGAGCTGTCAGCTGAGCTGACCTCTGGCGGTCAATCGCTCAATTTTACTCTCGACAGTAACGGTAACATTGTTGGCACTCTGCCAGATGGCACGGTTGCGATCACCGTAAGCCTAAGTGCGGTGCAAGATGGACAAGATATCAAAGTTACGGTCGATATTGAGCAGAACGTGCCGCTTGATCACACCAACCGTGGCGATGGTGACGGCTTTGTGCATTCTCAAGGGGATAACATTGAAATCTCTGTACCGGTGCAGGCGCAAGATACCGATGGCGACGCATTAGAAAACAGTGCTAACGTCGATATCACGATTGTAGATGGTCAAAACCCAAGCTTTGGTACCGATTCTGGTGTCACCATCAATGAAAGCACTGAAAAAGGCCAAGTGATCTACGGTGAAGTACCGCTGGATGTGGGCTCAGATGCGATTGACTCACTGACTTTTGATGAAAACCAACCAAGTTTAGTGGGGTTAACCTCAAATGGTGAGCCAACAACTGTTGAAGTTAACGGCAACAGCTTAACCGTGCTGGACTCTCAAGGTCAGCCAGTACTGACGGTGACAATTGCGAAAGATGGCAGTTACGAAGTAAAAGTAACAGGACCATTGGACCAAGGCGACAGTGAATCCATTGATTTGGATTTGAATGTGACGGCGACCGACTTTGATGGTGACAGCACCTCAGGTGTGGCGAACATCACCATCACCGATGGTAGTAATGCAGCCGGTGGCGAAACGGGCAAGGTTGAAGTTATTGAGCCGGATTTAGTGCCAAACGACTACCCAGTAACAGCAAAGACCGAGATCACCTTACATGCCGGAGAAGATCGTCTCGACCCGACTTCTGTGACTCTTGATAAAACTCAAATTAATACACTATTAAATGAATTATCTACCGAGGTCACGTCAAATGGTGAAAGCTTAACCTTCACTTATGTTAATGGCGTATTAACAGGTCAATTACCAAACGGTGAGGTAGCCTTAACCATTACATTGACCGCGATTCAAGACGGTCAAGATGTCAAAGTCACGGTTGAAGTGGAACAGAGTCGACCATTAGATCACAATCCATCAGGTAACAGTGAGGGAATGGTTTCGGTTTCTGATGGCAATATCAGTATTGATTTGCCAATTCAGGCAAAAGATACCGATGGTGATCCATTGGGCAATGCCGCTAATGTAACGGTCGATATTAAAGATGGTGTGCAACCATCATTTGGTGATGACACAGGCATTGAGATTAATGAAGAAACGGATGAGGGTAAAATCCTAGCCGGTCACATCAGTGTGGATGTGGGCAGTGATGAGGTTGCTAGTATTCACTTTAATGACAATCAGCCACATCTTGATGGTATCACCAGTAATGGTCAACCCGTAACGGTAAGCACCCATGAAAATGTCTTAACTCTGGTTGATAGTCAAGGCAATACCGTTCTTGAAGTGACGATTAATGCAGATGGTAGTTATAGCGCTAAGATAACCGGTTCATTAGATCAAGATATTAATAATATTGTTGATTTACCGCTTGATATTACAGTGACAGATAAAGATGGTGACAGTGCGCAAGGAACCATAGAAATTACCATCACCGATGGTAGTGATGCCGTCGGTGGTGAAGAGATCGCTATCACTATTACTGAAGGTGATTTAGACACCAACGGCGCAGCAACGGGTGATCCAACGACCTATCCTGTGAGCCAATCAGGCTCGTTTGTGATTACCGCTGGCGAAGACCGTTTAGTACCAGATAGCGTGCAGGTAGACCCAGCACAAACGCAAGCCCTATTACAAGAGCTGTCAACTGAGCTAACCTCTGGCGGTCAATCGCTCAATTTTACTCTCGACAGTAACGGTAACATTGTTAGTACTCTGCCAGATGGCACGGTTGCGATCACCGTGAGCCTAAGTGCGGTGCAAGATGGACAAGACATCAAAGTCACAGTCGATATCGAGCAGAATGTGCCGCTTGATCATACCAACAAGGGGGACAGTGATGGTTTTGTGCATTCTCAAGGGGATAACATTGAAATCTCTGTACCGGTGCAGGCGCAAGATACCGATGGTGACGCATTAGAAAACAGTGCCAATGTTGATATCACGATTGTTGATGGTCAAAACCCAAGCTTTAGTACCGATTCTGGTGTTACCATCAATGAAAGCACTGAAAAAGGCCAAGTGATCCACGGTGAAGTGCCGCTGGATGTGGGCTCCGATGCGGTTAACTCACTGACTTTTGATGAAAGTCAACCAAGTTTGGTGGGGCTAACCTCAAATGGTGAGCCAACAACCGTTGAAGTTAATGGCAACAGTCTAACGGTATTGGACGCACAAGGTCAGCCGCTACTGACGGTGACAATTGCGAAAGACGGCAGTTACGAAGTAAAAGTAACCGGACCATTGGACCAAGGCGACAGTGAATCCATTGATTTGGATTTGAATGTGACAGCGACTGACTTTGACGGTGACAGCACCTCAGGTGTAGCAAACATCACCATCACTGATGGCCGCGATACAGTCGGTGGCGAAGAGATCGCTATTACCATTACCGAAGGTGATTTAGACACCAACGGCGCAGCACCGGGTGATCCAAGTACTTATCCTGTGAGCCAATCAGGCTCGTTTGTGATTACCGCAGGCGAAGACCGCTTAGTGCCAGATAGCGTGCAGGTAGACCCCGCACAAACACAAGCCTTATTACAAGAGCTGTCAGCTGAGTTAACCTCTGGTGGTCAAGTGCTTACCTTTACCCTAGACAGTAACGGTAACATTGTTGGCACTCTGCCAGATGGCACGGTTGCGATCACTGTGAGCCTAAGTGCGGTGCAAGATGGACAAGACATCAAAGTCACGGTCGATATCGAGCAGAACGTGCCGCTTGATCACACCAACCGTGGTGATGGTGACGGCTTTGTGCATTCACAAGGGGATAACATTGAAATCTCTGTACCGGTGCAGGCGCAAGATACCGATGGTGACGCATTAGAAAACAGTGCCAATGTTGATATCACGATTGTAGATGGTCAAAACCCAAGCTTTGGTACCGATTCTGGTGTCACCATCAATGAAAGCACAGAAAAAGGCCAAGTGATCCACGGTGAAGTGCCGCTGGATGTGGGCTCAGATGCGATTGACTCACTGACTTTTGATGAAAGCCAACCAGGTTTAGTGGGGCTAACCTCAAATGGTGAGCCAACAACTGTTGAAGTCAATGGCAACAGCTTAACCGTGCTGGACTCTCAAGGTCAGCCGGTACTGACGGTGACAATTGCGAAAGACGGCAGTTACGAAGTGAAAGTAACCGGGCCGCTGGACCAAGGCGACAGTGCATCCATTGATTTGGATTTGAATGTGACAGCGACCGACTTTGATGGTGACAGCACCTCAGGTGTGGCGAACATCACCATCACTGATGGCAGCGATGCAGCCGGTGGCGAAGAGATCGCTATTACTATTACCGAAGGTGATTTAGACACCAACGGCGCAGCACCGGGTGATCCAACGACCTATCCTGTGAGCCAATCAGGCTCGTTTGTGATTACCGCAGGCGAAGACCGCTTAGTACCAGATAGCGTGCAGGTAGACCCAGCACAAACACAAGCCTTATTACAAGAGCTGTCAGCTGAGCTGACCTCTGGTGGTCAATCGCTCAATTTTACTCTCGACAGTAACGGTAACATTGTTGGTACTCTGCCAGATGGCACGGTTGCGATCACCGTAAGCCTAAGTGCGGTGCAAGATGGACAAGACATCAAAGTCACAGTCGATATCGAGCAGAACGTGCCGCTTGATCACACCAACCGTGGTGATGGTGACGGTTTTGTGCATTCTCAAGGGGATAACATTGAAATCTCTGTACCGGTGCAGGCGCAAGATACCGATGGCGACGCATTAGAAAACAGTGCTAACGTCGATATCACGATTGTAGATGGTCAAAACCCAAGCTTTGGTACCGATTCTGGTGTCACCATCAATGAAAGCACTGAAAAAGGCCAAGTGATCCACGGTGAAGTGCCGCTGGATGTGGGCTCAGATGCGATTGACTCACTGACTTTTGATGAAAGTCAACCAAGTTTGGTGGGGCTAACCTCAAATGGTGAGCCAACAACTGTTGAAGTCAATGGCAACAGCTTAACCGTGCTAGACGCACAAGGTCAGCCGGTACTGACGGTGACAATTGCGAAAGACGGCAGTTACGAAGTAAAAGTAACCGGACCATTGGACCAAGGCGACAGTGAATCCATTGATCTGGATTTGAATGTGACGGCGACTGACTTTGATGGTGACAGCACCTCAGGTGTGGCGAACATCACCATCACTGATGGCAATGATGCAGCCGGTGGTGAAGAGATCGCTATTACCATTACCGAAGGTGATTTAGACACCAACGGCGCAGCCACGGGTGATCCAACGACCTATCCTGTGAGCCAATCAGGCTCGTTTGTGATTACCGCAGGCGAAGACCGCTTAGTGCCAGATAGCGTGCAGGTAGATCCAGCGCAAACACAAGCCTTATTACAAGAGCTGTCAGCTGAGCTAACCTCCGGTGGTCAATCGCTCAATTTTACTCTCGACAGTAACGGTAACATTATCGGCACTCTGCCAGATGGCACGGTTGCGATCACCGTGAGCCTAAGTGCGGTGCAAGATGGGCAAGACATCAAAGTCACAGTCGATATCGAGCAGAATGTGCCGCTTGATCACACCAACCGTGGCGATGGTGACGGCTTTGTTCATTCTCAAGGGGATAACATTGAAATCTCTGTACCGGTGCAGGCGCAAGATACAGATGGCGACGCATTAGAAAACAGTGCTAACGTCGATATCACGATTGTAGATGGTCAAAACCCAAGCTTTGGTACCGATTCTGGTGTCACCATCAATGAAAGCACAGAAAAAGGCCAAGTGATCCACGGTGAAGTGCCATTGGATGTGGGCTCAGATGCGATTGACTCACTGACTTTTGATGAAAGCCAACCAAGTCTGGTGGGACTAACCTCTAATGGTGAGCCAACAACCGTTGAAGTCAATGGCAACAGCTTAACCGTGCTAGACGCACAAGGTCAGCCGGTACTGACGGTGACAATTGCGAAAGATGGCAGTTACGAAGTAAAAGTAACCGGACCATTGGACCAAGGCGACAGTGAATCCATTGATTTGGATTTGAATGTGACGGCGACTGACTTTGATGGTGACAGCACCTCAGGTGTAGCAAACATCACCATCACTGATGGCAGCGATGCAGCCGGTGGCGAAGAGATCGCTATTACTATTACCGAAGGTGATTTAGACACCAACGGCGCAGCACCGGGTGATCCAAGTACTTATCCTGTGAACCAATCAGGCTCGTTTGTGATTGCCGCAGGCGAAGACCGCTTAGTACCAAGCAGTGTGCAGGTCGATCCAGCGCAAACACAAGCCTTATTACAAGAGCTCTCTGCTGAGTTGACCTCTGGCGGTCAAGCATTGACCTTTGCCTTAGACAGTAACGGTAACATTGTCGGCACTCTGCCAGATGGTACGGTTGCGATCACCGTGAGCCTAAGTGCGGTGCAAGATGGGCAAGACATCAAAGTCACAGTCGATATCGAGCAAAACATGCCGCTTGATCACACCAACCGTGGTGATGGTGACGGCTTTGTGCATTCTCAAGGGGATAACATTGAAATCTCTGTACCGGTGCAGGCGCAAGATACCGATGGTGACGCATTAGAAAACAGTGCTAACGTCGATATCACGATTGTAGATGGTCAAAACCCAAGCTTTGGTACCGATTCTGGTGTCACCATCAATGAAAGCACAGAAAAAGGCCAAGTGATCCACGGTGAAGTGCCATTGGATGTGGGCTCAGATGCGATTGACTCACTGACTTTTGATGAAAGCCAACCAAGTCTGGTGGGACTAACCTCTAATGGTGAGCCAACAACTGTTGAAGTCAATGGCAACAGCTTAACCGTGCTAGACGCACAAGGTCAGCCGGTACTGACGGTGACAATTGCGAAAGATGGCAGTTACGAAGTAAAAGTAACCGGACCATTGGACCAAGGCGACAGTGAATCCATTGATTTGGATTTGAATGTGACGGCGACTGACTTTGATGGTGACAGCACCTCAGGTGTAGCAAACATCACCATCACTGATGGCAGCGATGCAGCCGGTGGCGAAGAGATCGCTATTACTATTACCGAAGGTGATTTAGACACCAACGGCGCAGCACCGGGTGATCCAAGTACTTATCCTGTGAACCAATCAGGCTCGTTTGTGATTGCCGCAGGCGAAGACCGCTTAGTACCAAGCAGTGTGCAGGTCGATCCAGCGCAAACACAAGCCTTATTACAAGAGCTCTCTGCTGAGTTGACCTCTGGTGGTCAAGCATTGACCTTTGCCTTAGACAGTAACGGTAACATTGTCGGCACTCTGCCAGATGGTACGGTTGCGATCACCGTGAGCCTAAGTGCGGTGCAAGATGGGCAAGACATCAAAGTCACAGTCGATATCGAGCAGAACGTGCCGCTTGATCACACCAACCGTGGTGATGGTGACGGCTTTGTGCATTCTCAAGGGGATAACATTGAAATCTCTGTACCGGTGCAGGCGCAAGATACCGATGGCGACGCATTAGAAAACAGTGCTAACGTTGATATCACGATTGTTGATGGTCAAAACCCAAGTTTTGGTATCGATTATGGTGTTACCATCAATGAAAGCACAGAAAAAGGCCAAGTGATCCACGGTGAAGTGCCATTGGATGTGGGCTCAGATGCGATTGACTCACTGACTTTTGATGAAAGCCAACCAAGTTTGGTGGGGCTAACCTCAAATGGTGAGCCAACAACCGTTGAAGTTAATGGCAACAGTCTAACGGTATTGGACGCACAAGGTCAGCCGGTACTGACGGTGACAATTGCGAAAGACGGCAGTTACGAAGTAAAAGTAACCGGACCATTGGACCAAGGCGACAGTGAATCCATTGATTTGGATTTGAATGTGACAGCGACTGACTTTGATGGTGACAGTACCTCAGGTGTAGCAAACATCACCATCACTGATGGCAGCGATGCAGCCGGTGGTGAAGAGATCGCTATTACCATTACCGAAGGTGATTTAGACACCAACGGCGCAGCAACGGGTGATCCAAGTACTTATCCTGTGAGCCAATCAGGCTCGTTTGTGATTGCCGCAGGCGAAGACTGCTTAGTGCCAGATAGCGTGCAGGTAGACCCAGCACAAACACAAGCCTTATTACAAGAGCTGTCAGCTGAGCTAACCTCTGGTGGTCAAGCATTGACCTTTGCCTTAGACAGCCATGGTAATATTGTGGGCACTCTGCCTGATGGCACGGTTGCGATCACCGTAAGCCTAAGTGCGGTGCAAGATGGACAAGACATCAAAGTCACGGTCGATATCGAGCAGAACGTGCCGCTTGATCACACCAACCGTGGCGATGGTGACGGCTTTGTGCATTCACAAGGGGATAACATTGAAATCTCTGTACCGGTGCAGGCGCAAGATACCGATGGTGACGCATTAGAAAACAGTGCTAACGTCGATATCACGATTGTAGATGGTCAAAACCCAAGCTTTGGTACCGATTCTGGTGTCACCATCAATGAAAGCACAGAAAAAGGCCAAGTGATCCACGGTGAAGTGCCATTGGATGTGGGCTCAGATGCGATTGACTCACTGACTTTTGATGAAAGCCAACCAAGTTTAGTGGGGCTAACCTCAAATGGTGAGCCAACAACCGTTGAAGTTAATGGTAACAGCTTAACCGTGCTGGACGCACAAGGTCAGCCGGTACTGACGGTGACAATTGCGAAAGATGGCAGTTACGAAGTAAAAGTAACAGGACCATTGGACCAAGGCGACAGTGAATCCATTGATTTGGATTTGAATGTGACGGCGACCGACTTTGATGGTGACAGCACCTCAGGTGTGGCGAACATCACCATCACCGATGGTAGTAATGCAGCCGGTGGCGAAACGGGCAAGGTTGAAGTTATTGAGCCGGATTTAGTGCCAAACGACTACCCAGTAACAGCAAAGACCGAGATCACCTTACATGCCGGAGAAGATCGTCTCGACCCGACTTCTGTGACTCTTGATAAAACTCAAATTAATACACTATTAAATGAATTATCTACCGAGGTCACGTCAAATGGTGAAAGCTTAACCTTCACTTATGTTAATGGCGTATTAACAGGTCAATTACCAAACGGTGAGGTAGCCTTAACCATTACATTGACCGCGATTCAAGACGGTCAAGATGTCAAAGTCACGGTTGAAGTGGAACAGAGTCGACCATTAGATCACAATCCATCAGGTAACAGTGAGGGAATGGTTTCGGTTTCTGATGGCAATATCAGTATTGATTTGCCAATTCAGGCAACAGATACCGATGGTGATCCATTGGGCAATGCCGCTAATGTAACGGTCGATATTAAAGATGGTGTGCAACCATCATTTGGTGATGACACAGGCATTGAGATTAATGAAGAAACGGATGAGGGTAAAATCCTAGCCGGTCACATCAGTGTGGATGTGGGCAGTGATGAGGTTGCTAGCATTCACTTTAATGACAATCAGCCACATCTTGATGGTATCACCAGTAATGGTCAACCCGTAACGGTAAGCACCCATGAAAATGTCTTAACTCTGGTTGATAGTCAAGGCAATACCGTTCTTGAAGTGACGATTAATGCAGATGGTAGTTATAGCGCTAAGATAACCGGTTCATTAGATCAAGATATTAATAATATTGTTGATTTACCGCTTGATATTACAGTGACAGATAAAGACGGTGATAGTGCGCAAGGAACTATCACGATTAAAGTTACTGATGGTTCTAATGCTTCTGGAGGTGAATCAATTTCAATTGAAGTCGTTGAAGGTGATTTAGAACCGAATGGAGCAGGAACCGGGTATCCAGTTCAACAAACAGGCAACCTGGTCATTATTGCTGGAGAAGATCGACTATTACCTGAATCTGTAAAAATTGATCATACCCAAGTTGATGCATTACTAAATGAGCTTCATCAAGAGGTCACATCTGATGGGCAACCAATTGTATTTACTATCGATAGCAATGGTAGCATTGTTGGAACATTACCTGATGGCACGATTGCAATCACAGTTGAATTAAATGCTGTTCAACAAGGTTTAAACGTCAATGTTAATGTTGAAATCACTCAGAATGTACCCCTAGATCATACAAATACAGGTGATAGTAAAGGGTTCATTGGTTCTGATGGCGATAAGATCACGATCAACGTTCCAATTGAAGCTTCTGATAGTGATGGAGATCCACTAGATAAACCTGCTGACATTAATATTACTGTTGTTGATGGTGATAATCCTACTTTCGGTATAGATGCAGGAACAAATATTAAAGAGACCGAGGGTAGTCAAACGGTAACGGGATCAATTGATTTAGATGTAGGTAGTGATCATATTGCACAGATGAATTTTAATACTGTGCAGCCATCACTTGCTGATCTCACTTCAAATGGGCAGGAAACAGATTATCTTGTTAGTGGTAATCAGATTATTGTTTCTATTAGTGAAGGCCCTCATGCTGGTGAACCTGTTCTTACTATCACGATTAATAATGATGGTTCTTACACTGTGAAACAAGATCATCCGCTAGATCAAAACAATGCGGATGGAGATTCAATTCATCTTGACCTTGGTGTTACTGCGACAGATATGGATGGTGATAAGAGTAATGAAGGTCATGTCATCATTAATATTGCAGACGGTCAAAATCCGACAGGGCAAAACGTTATTGCTAATATTTCAATAACAGAAGGTGATTTAGAAAATCCAGCTCAAGGCAAAGGTTATCCTGTTGCTTCTAATGGGTCATTTACGGTTGATGCTGTTAATGATCAACTGGTTGCGACTTCGATGCATGTTGAACCTAACGTTGTTAATGGTTTATTAGGCGAGTTGAATACCCTGACTTCTGGTGGTCAAGCTCTTAGCTTTATGATTGTACAGGATCCAGCAACCGGCAATATTACTATTATTGGTGTTACTGAAACTGGAAGCTTACCTGTACTTAATGTGACATTAACGCCCCATCAACAAGCTAATGGTGATGTAACGGTTGATATGTCTATTGAGCAGAGTGCGCCATTAGATCATTTAGATAGTGATGGTAAATATATTGATGTTACTGATGGTGACATTAGTATCCATGTTCCTGTTCAAATGAATGATTCTGATGGTGATAATCTAGATCAACCTGTTGATGTGACGATTACTATTGAAGATGGTCAGCTACCATCGTTTAGCGACGATTCATCAATTACTTTGAATGAAGGTGATGATGGTATCGTTTCTGGTTCTGGCCAAATTAGTGTTGATACTGGTAGTGATGTTATTTCTGATGTTTATTTTGCTGATAATCAATCGAGTCTTAATGGGTTAACCAGTAATGGGCATGCGACAACATATACAATCAGTGATGATGGTCATACGTTAACTGTTACGTTAGCTGGCGATCCTTCAACAGTAGTTATGACGATTACTATTGATATTGATGGTAATTATGTCGTCAATCAAACGCAGCCGATCGATCAACGTGACGATACGATTAACGATAATGAAAATATTGTTATTGATGTTATTGCCAAAGATGATGATGGAGATATCAGTCAGCCAGGGCATATTATTATTAATAGCCATGATGGTGATAACGCTCAAGGCGGGCAATCTGGCTCTATCAGTATTACTGAAGGTGATTTAACACCATCGGAAGGCGAACAAGGTTATCCAGTATCTAGCAGTACAAAAATTCATGTTGAATCTGGTGTGGATCGTTTAGATCCAAATACAGTAACCATTGATAAAGGTGTGCTTGCTACATTAGTTTCTGAACTGCAACGAGAGCTTACTTCTGATGGTCAAGCAATCTCATTTACCTATGATCAAAGGGCAGGAAAACTGGTTGGAACTGTTAACGGTGACACAGTACTAACGATTGACATTGACGCTGTGCAATCATCAAACGGGCATGATGTCGATGTAACAGTAACCATTACACAAGAGCGACCTTTAGATCATTCCGGTGATAAAGGTGATGGTTTGGTTACTTCTGATGGCGATAAGATCAATATTGAAGTGCCAATTCAAGTTCAAGATACGGATGGTGATAATCTCAATAATGATATTGTGGTTGATGTTTCTATTGCCGATGGTAATAACCCAATCATTATTGGTGCAGATGCAATTACGGTCTCTGAAAGTGCCTTAAATGGTGATAAAAACCATCACCAAGGGTCAAATCCTGGTGATAAGGGTGAAACAGCTAAAGGCCAAATAGAGGTTGATAGCGGTAGTGATCATATTAAAGATTTCGTTATTGATGTTGATAGTTTTAATGCAGCTAATAAAGGGGTATTAACCTCCGGTGGGCAGCAAATTACATTGGTTTATAACGCCAAAAACGATACCTATATTGGTAAGGCTGCGGGACAGACTATCTTCACTATTAAGATTACCGATGATGGTAACTACACCTTTAAGCTAAAAGGTGCGATCGATCATCAGGAAGGCACTGACACCGATGATTCATTAACTATTAATATTCCTGTACAAGCCGTTGATTCAGACGGGGATATGAGTAATACCGTAAATATTCCGGTAACGATTGAAGATGATATCCCTTCTGTAAATAATGTGACACTTTCCATGGAAGAAGGCCATACATCGCCATTATTTGATGTGTTGACGATTGCTGACGAAGGTGCAGATGATGCACAAGTTACAGCCTTAATTGTGGATGGTCAGCGTATCGCATTAGATGATATTCCTGTCAATGGTCAATATCATGTTTATGAAGTAAAAGATGGAGATATCGTCCTCGGCCAGCTAATGATTACTGCTGAAGGTGAAACCTATTTCTACGCTAATAAAGATTTGGATCACGACCAAGAAGAGATCATAAAAAATATAGGCGTAGAAGTGACCGATGGCGATGGAGATACTGCAACCGGCACTATCACTATTGAGATCAGTGATGAAGATGCAGTATTAAAAGTTGAAAATAGCCAAGTTTATGAAGATGCCCAGCAGCATGATGATGCTAATGTCCCATCGGATTATTACGGTGTTGATATTAACATGTCAATTGATGTGGGCGATCAAGATCGTGGTGAACATATTGGACAAGTAACCATCTCCGCAGCAGGCACAATGCATGGTTCTTTCTTCTTTAATGGGGTTGAATTGCCAGTTATTGATGGCAAAGTGACGATTCCTTCTGCTGCATTTAAAGATAATGGCGATGGAACATTCAGTTTAGATGGTGTGACGTTTAAGCCTGATTCAGATTTCTCGACTATTGACGGTGTTTTGGACTTCAATGTTTCAGCTGAAGTTGTTAATGGTGATGGTAGTAAACATCCTGAAATGAATGGCAGTTTTACCGTTACTGTTGATGGTGTTGCTGATATTCCAACATGGGATGATGATAACTCTGTTTACCACTACACAGTGAATGAAGACGCCGATAATGTACAACTTGATTTACAAGCAGTACTTAATGATGACGATGGATCGGAAAACTTATTCTACTTCATTACAATCACTGAAGGAGAAGGAACACTTGTTGGCAAAGGGTTAGTAGAAGTTTCACCTGGTGTGTACAAAATTGCAGCAAGTGATATTGATACTATTGAGGTTGATCCTGCAGACAACTTTAGTGGTGATATCAAGTTAGATGTTTATGCTCAAAGTGAAGAGAAAGACAATCACGATACCGCCGACTCTGACCATAAAGAGATCATCATTAATGTTAATCCTGTTGCAGATGATGGCGTATTAAAAGTCAGTCGTATTGAAGCTGATGAAGATCAGAGAATTGATTTAGCGTCTCATATTCATTTAACTTCAAATGATGATTTTGACGGATCTGAGCATCTGTATATCCGTATCTCTAATTTGCCGGAGGGAGCAGTACTGTTCTTAGATGGTCAGCCTGTTGCTTTGGATCCAAATGGTTATTATGAGATTGATTACGACAAGATTGGTTCGCTACAACTACAACCACCTCTAGACAGTAACGTCGATTTTACTTTCACAGTTGAAGGCGTTGTAAAAGATACAATTACAGTAACTGATGAAAATGGTAACCCGCAAGATCTGGAAGACGTTAAGGTTATTGGCTCAGGCAATGTTGATGTCGCTCTAACTGGTGTAGTTGATGCCCCTGAGTTAACACCTCATATCCCAGATGAATGGACACCTTTACCAGATAACGCGGGTTTAGAAACTACAATCAAAGAAGACGCAGAAGGCGGTGTTAAACTCGACTTTGATGTGGTTTCAGGTGAGCATATTATTGATCCTGCAACAGGAGCAACTGATGGTTCGGAGACGC
Organism: Photobacterium damselae subsp. damselae; assembly: GCF_038086725.1. Taxonomy (NCBI): domain Bacteria; kingdom Pseudomonadati; phylum Pseudomonadota; class Gammaproteobacteria; order Vibrionales; family Vibrionaceae; genus Photobacterium; species Photobacterium damselae. The sequence continues at coordinate 724,231 of NZ_CP146971.1, read as the reverse complement.
TTAGCGTCGTGATTTCTGGTATTCCAGAGGGGGTTGAGATTAAAGGCCCTGATGGTGTGCCTTATGCGCTTGTGTATGCAGGTGAAGATGAAGATGGCAATCCGATTTATCAAGTGGACTTAGATTCGTTAAGTGGTATTACAATTATCCCGCCAGAGAATAGTACTGAAGATATTCATCTTGATGTACGAGTTGTAGTGACAGAAAACGATGGTGCAAGTCAATCATTTGATAAAGATGTCATTATCCATATTGAACCTGTTGTCGATGCAACCAATTATACGAATCACTCTACAGGCTATGAAGATGAATTAACCCCAATTGATTGGAGACCTAATTTAACTGATAGTAAAGAGCAGGTTACTTCTTTAACAATTAAAGATCTGCCTGCGGATTTTGATCTGTATATTGATGGACAATTTATTGCTCATGGTGGCAGTTCTATTACGTTAACTCCTGAACAATTTGCTCTCATTAATCAAGGAAAACCGTTACAAGTTAAAGGACCAGAAGATTCTGATACTGACTTGATCCTGCATACCGATGTGACCGTCACTGAAAATGATGTCGATTCATCTGCCTCAGCCAGTAAGGTGGTTGAGGGGACTATTGATGTCAATATTATTTCCAAGGTTGAAGATGATGGGCATCTAGGAGTATTGGTTCCAGGCACAGGAGAAGGAACTGTTATTGAGGTTGATACCATATCATCAACAGATAAAGGTGTTATAGATCTTTCAACAGGGGATGGTTCTCAGGGACATATTGGCTTTGTTGAAGATGATGATTCGAGTAATGAGGTTGTAACTCAAGTTGTTCTAACTTTCCCTGAAGGGCTTCCAGATGGCTTTGTTGTGGTTGGCGGCATTAATAACGGTAATGGTAGCTGGACTGTGCCGCAATCTGCTTTGGATGGGTTAAAAATCATCGCTCCTGATGGATATACAGGCTCATTTGATCTAACCATTAGCGCTAAAGTCCAAGATCAAGGTGACAATGGTGAAGGTGATGTGAGTTCTGAAAAAATCTTTGAAGATTCCATAAAACTCGACTTCTCGAATAACGCGACTTCATCTGATGAAGAAGCGGGCGAAATTGAAATCAATCATGATTATGTGGTGACAGGTGATGAAGATCATCTGCTTGATCTCGGTAAACAATTAGCAAATGTTGTTTCTGTTTCTACGGATGATGGGCAACAAAAATTTGATGAGTTTACTTTGGTCATAAATGCATCGAGCCTCCCTGATGGCGCTGTTATTACCGGTATGCATTTTGACTTTGAGACTGGCGAGTATGTCCTTAAGGTTCCTGTGGGGGCTGATGGCTCGGTTGATTTATCTGGCGTTGGATTAATTCTGCCACCTGATTTTGCTGGTGATTTTGATCTAGATATGCGCTATGTAACTACAGATACTGAGAGCGGTGATGTGAACACCATTGATGATCAAGTGACAATCGAAGTGAATCCGATTGTTGATATTCCATCAAATCCTCAAACGGGTGATCACACGCCAGATATCTCTATCTCCGTTGTGAAGACAGAGGGGTTAGATGATAATAAACAACCTATAACTGAAGGTGAAGAACAGCATCAATACGATGGCATAGCCTATGAGGATGGTGACATTACACTTGATCTTAGCGTTGCTGTGGCAGATTCTGATACATCAACAAATGATGGTTTGGAAACTATTAATAGTGTCACTGTCACCGTGGATCCTTCTATGGGATATTTTGTTGATAGCCATGGCAATCTAGTATCGAGTCTAACCGTATCATCAGATCAACTTAATAATATTCAGTTTAGACCTGCGCCTGATTTTAGTGGTGAAGTTTCTGTTCATGTCAAAGTCGATATTACAGATACAGCTGACTTTAACCAATCAGGCAATACAGTAACAGATAGTGGCTCGTTTGAGACTGATGTTTCGTTTGATGTTGTTGCTGTTAATGATGAAGTCGTATGGCAGGGAACGGATAAAGTTATTGTTGGCCAAGAGGATTCATCAATTTCTCTTGCTGGTATTAGTGGTTCGATTGAGGATATTGATGGTTCTGAACAGATTCTATCCATTAAATTAACCAATGTACCTGATGGCTTTATTATTGATGGTGCAGTAAATAACGGTGATGGGGTATGGACAATTTCAATCCCACCAGGTCAAACATCATTTAATTTGGATTCATTGAGTATTACGCCGCCGAAAGACTTTAGCGGTCAGGTGGATATCAATGTTGTGGTATACAGCAAAGAAGACTCTTTAGATAAGCCAGCAGAAAACTCAACAACGATTTCTATTGATGTTAAGCCAGTAGCAGACAAGATCGACAGCGATATTACAGATCATGTTTCCGGTACTGAAGATGATGCCATTGTTATTAATTTAGATATTAAAGCGTACGATGACACCAATACTACGGATGGCTCTGCGGGTAATGTTACTGAGAATGGCCCAGAAACACTGCAAATTACCTTTACTAATGTCCCTGATTCAAGTTCTTTCAGTTTACCTGATGGTGTTGTAGGTACATGTGAGAAGCAACCTGATGGATCATGGATAATTAAAGTTGATTCTAGTGAATTGGATAAGGTTATTTTCCATCCAGGTGATGCAAATGAAAATAATTGGGATGGTCAGCTCAATATTGATGTTCGTGCGGTTGATAATGGTGTTGTTGCTGATGACAGTATTGCCGTTAAAGATGTTATTGATGTTGATGTAACGCCAGTTAATGATGCTCCTGTTGTTCATGTACCAGATGCACTAGAAACTGATGAAGACACCAAACTTGTGATTACATCATTGCAAGTGACTGATGTTGATGCAAGTGAAACACCAGACGGTAATATCACCATCAGTATTAATGTTGGCCATGGTACTTTAAGTTTCCCTGATGGAACGGATCTTTCGGGTCTAACTGTTCAGCAAGATAGTAAAGGGCGAATCGTAATTACTGGCAATGTTGATGACATCAATAAAGTATTAAGTGATGGCATTGAATATCAACCCGATCAAGATTTTAACGGTAATGACACTATGTTTGTTACGGCAGATGATCTGGGTAATAGTGGTGATGGTGGTCCTCTTAGTGACGTTGGTCGTGTCGATATTGCTGTAACGGCGGTCAATGATGCACCAGAAAACACGGTGCCTAATGAAGTTGTTGCTCAAGAAGATACGACAACTGTTATCTCGGGCCTCTCGGTATCAGATCCTGACTATAGTGAATCTGGTTCTAGCGATAGTATGACAGTAACCCTAAATGTGGGACATGGTATTTTAGATATTACGCTTCCTGCTGGTAGTTCACTTATTGTTACTGGCAATAGTTCAGGAAATCTGGTTATTTCGGGATCGTTGGATGAGATCAATAAGCTGCTTGATCAAGGTGTTAATTATACTGCTGATGAAAACTACAGTGGTCCTGATGAATTAACAATGATAACCAATGATGGTGGTAATGTTGGTTCTGGCGGAGAACAAAGTTCAACCAGCAAGGTACCTGTAACTGTCACTCCTAAAGCAGACATACCTACATTAAGTTTGAGTGATAGTTTGCCACAGATGACATCAGTTCGAGCTTCTGCTGGCACATTGATCCCATTACTTGGATTGATGGTATTGGCAGCTGATGCATCTGAAACATTATCTGTCGAACTGAGAAATCTGGGAACAGGTAAGATTGTTGATGGTCATGGTAATCCGATTGGTCAGGATATGGGGAATGGAGTTTGGATATTAACCCCAGACCAACTTGCTGATGCCCATATATCAGGATTGCCAGATGGAAATAATCAAATTGAGATCGTTGCTGTTTCTACGGAAAACGATGGTTCTACGGCAGAATCGGCGCCGATTGATATTGGTATTGTGGTTGATAATCTTGCTACCTCTAATGGTCAAGTTGGTGGCTCTGCACCATCAGATGAAGCTAACTTGGTGATTGATAGTAGTGCAGAAGCTACTCTTATTGGTGGCGCTGGTAACGATATTTTAGTTGGTGGTCAATCATCAGATATTCTTTTAGGCGGTGCTGGTGATGATATTCTTTGGGGCGGAGATTTAAATGGTACAGGTGATCGCGCTAAAGATATCTTTAAATGGGAAAGTGCAGATTTAGGTCATGCTGGTAGTGCAGCAGCAGATACCATTATGGATTTCGAAGTTGGAATCGATGTGATCGATCTTGGTGATGCTCTTGATACTAGTCATTTAGCATCAATGAATGATTTACTTCATTTGTTGCAGTTATCTGAGCAAGACGGTAATGCTGTATTGACTCTATTTGATAATGATCACAATGAAATTCAGTCCATTACCTTAAACGGGGTATCTGAATCTGATTTATTAGGTCAAGATCCAACCGGAATGACGGACGGAGATAAGTTAGAAAACTTGCTTAATAGCGGTAACTTACAGCTATCAAATAATTTTGGTGATGAGCACAGTAATATTTTAACTGCTGATAGCCAAGGTGGGTCATTATTTGGCTTTGATGGTGATGATGTTCTCGTCGCTGGTAGTGGAGATGATATTTTAACGGGAGGTGCGGGTAATGACCTCTTTACATGGCATCATGATGACCTGAATACTTCTAGTAGTCCTGATATTATTACCGACTTCACGCTTGATCAGGATCAGTTAGATTTTCGTGATCTATTGCATGACAATAGCAAATCACAAATGGACGATCTGTTATCCCATTTAGATGCAAATATCAATGATGAGGGTAAAGTGGATTTAACGGTATCAACTGATGATGGCAAAGAACAGCATGTTGTTCTTGATAATGTGACGGCTCAAGACTTAGATCTTTCTGATTCGGCAAGCTCAGCAGATATTGTGAGCCAGTTATTTAGTCATGATGCGTTTAAAATTGATCCTAGCAATATGTGATAGATAAGTTGATTTAATAACATAAAAGCTCAGCGTCTCTGCTGGGCTTTTTGTTTATTAAACTGCTGTATTTATTGATATAAATTTTTATTAAAACGTTCTGAGTTAAATTAAGTCCATTTCATCAACATTTTGTGTAACTCTGAGCGCTGATAAGGCTTACATAAAATATCATCCATTCCTGATGTCAGACATTCTTCTCTTTCTGTTGTTGTTGTCCCCGCAGTTAATGCAATAATCGGTTTTGTATAGCCATTATTGCGAAGTAAGCGAGTCGCTGTGTAGCCATCCATGACAGGCATTCGGCAGTCCATTAATATGATATCGAATGATGTATTACTAATAATATCGATAGCCTCTTGTCCATTATTGACTATTTTAGGTTCTATTCCTAATTTCGTTAGCATTAGCTTTATAATCATTTGATTGGTCGCGAGATCTTCGACAACAAGTACCTTTATTTGAGAAGATAACAGGGTTGGTTTAATCGTTTGTTGAGAGATATCTAAGAGATTATCACAAAGTTGTAATGGTAAAATAACCGTAAATGTAGAGCCTTGTTCTGGGATACTTATTAGCTTTATCTCTCCTGACATTAATTCACAAAGTTGTTTACAGATAGCTAAACCGAGTCCTGTTCCTTCATGAATTCTTTGACTAGAAATATCAACTTGACTAAAAGGCTTAAAGAGCTTTAGTTGTTGTCCTTCTGTGATACCTATTCCTGTATCTTTGACCTGAAAGATAAGTTTGTTTTCGCGCCATGCTGTATTTAGGATAATACTGCCTCTACTTGTAAATTTAATTGCATTATTAATGAGGTTGACAAAAATTTGCTTAATTCTATCTTCATCTCCCAATAAAGAATTTGGAACAGTGTCATCAATAACTAAAGTTAATAATAGTTGTTTCTCTTGTGCTTGATACCGCATGATATCTGCTAGGTTACTAATAATTTGGCGTGGATTAAATGGTTTGATTATAAGTTCTAGCATCCCAGCACTGATTTTACTGTAGTCAAGTAAATCATTAATAATCGCTCGTAGTAACTCTCCTGAATTATTTAAGGTATCAAGTAATTTTTTCTGCTCAGAGGATAATGGCGTATCTGCTAACAACTCTGCTGCACCGAGTAAGCCATTTAACGGTGTGCGTAATTCATGATTAATCATAGCCAAAAAGTCTCTCGTACTACGCTCTGAATTTTCAGCTCGTTTCTGTGCTGAAATAGCATTGTTCATAGATATTTTTCTACCAAGAGCTGAACAGAGTAGTTCTTTAAATAAAATCAAATGTTGTTGTAGCGTTTTCAAAGAGGCATTTGTTGATGATATTTGAGCAGCAAAATGGCCAATAATCTGATGATTATGAGTTAAAGATAACCATAATATTTTGTTCTGATGATCCCAATATTTGGTTTGTATATTTAAGTTTGAATGGAATGACCATAAATCAATATTTCCAGCCTGATATAACCCTTCTAAAGAGGTATCTGACCCCTCTCTAATGAAGATGCAACAGCTGGAAACATATTTATTATCAATTAGTTGTTCTACTAAATGGTTTAGAATACTGGGAGTCGGCTCTTGTTTTAAAAAGAGTTGAGAATAGTAAAGGAGATGATTCTCCATTTGAGTTTGATAGGCTAATAATTGTGAATCTAGTTTAGCTTGATGTTTTATTTTTTCTGCTGAATCTTCAATGAGTCTCTTGGCTTCGTATAGCTCAAGGCTTTTCTCTTCAAGCAGTTTTTCTGCCGCAATTCGAGCTTTACGTTCTCGGTTTATTTTTTGTTGTAATAATTGCAGATATGGATCATCCATATAGTTAACTCACACAAAGTTCAAAATGGACATGGCTTTGCGTTGAATTTAGAGGTGTCATTGTAATTTCAATCGTTTGATTAAAATGTTCAGCACACCCTTTGAGTAACCCTAGACAAACATGTGACATACAGCGGGCAGAATGATAATCAAATATCAAATAAGTTTGGCTGGAGGAGATAAACTCAAAGCGAGGTGGTGTAGCATCAGGATATAACTTTTTAACTTCGGTATGTATATGATTCTCTACTCGCTGAATAAAAGAAAAAGTAGAGTCATCATCCGAAATTTGAATGGGTAAACTAGCCAGTAAGCGAGGAAAAACAAGATAGCCAAAACTTTCTTGTAACTCTGCTGCATTGATCTTGGTAATTTTGCTCAATGCTAAGATTAATTTTACTAAGCTGGTATGTTTATAGCTTCCAACGGCAGTATAGATACCTTCGTCTTTTGCTTCATCAAACATCTGTTGACATACCGCAAGCCCAAACTGATCTTCAACAATATCAATAAATTCAGTAAAAATTATTCCTTTCATTTTTATTATCCATTATAAATACGTAGTGCAATTTGTTATCAACGTATTACTTAGTATGGACACTAAAGATAAAGGAGATCAAGTTCATATTCTAAAGCAACGAAGAATAGCTTGAAATAAGAATACTGCACACTCTTTATAATCGAGAACAATGGCAGTATTCATGGGTTGCTGCAGATTACTGTTGAAGGTATAGGTCTGTATGACGATGAGATGCTTGAGAAACTAAATAGTTAACCATTTCATCTTTAAGCTGTTGTTGTATTTCTATATTAATTGCATTTACATCTGTAATAAGAGCAATATCATCATCTTCACTGTAGATCATGCCACACGCTGCAGGTTTTCCCTTATAGAAGCCCACGTAAAGCTGAGCAGGAGATGTCTTTTCTAACATAATTTGGGTTAAAAATTCGATCGCCATTTCTCTTGCTTCATCATCTTCCCAGTGTCCTGCTTGAATAATCGAATAGCGAATAGTTAAGGGATGACAATCAACAGGGTAGAATGACAATAAATTTGATTCGAAGTCAGAACATGCTTCGATAGAGGAAGTGATGAGTTGCGATTGGTATTTTTTATATATTTCTAAACCTTGTAGGCTTTGAGGCGTTGGATATTCAGCATCAGTAACATGACTGGCCATCCATTGGTTTTTATGTTCAATCAGCGTTTCAATATTTAAAGGCATAACATCACTTCTTTGTCATATTTAACCCTACCTTACAGTAAAAATAACTAATAAGGTATGGATAAACGAGTGGTTGTCGAAATTATAAGCAAAACAGCCTGCTAATGCTCGAAAATAACGTCAGAGTGGTTTACTCGATGTCTTTCGCCATAGATACCGTCTTCTGCGCGAAGACCACAGCCAATGATCATGGTGATTTCTGCCTGTTTTGGTAACTGTAGTATCTGTTTTACTCTTTTTGAATCAAACCCTTCCATAGGGCATGTGTCGTACCCTTCTGCTCGCATTGCTGTCATAAATGTCATCGCGGCAAGAGAGCTACTTTTATGTAAACATGTTCGCAAATCTTGTTTACTTACTTCTCTAACCATTGGTCTTTTTAATCCGATAATAGCACTTAATAGTTTACGACCAGCACCAAATAAACCCAATCTATCATTGTTATAAATGAAGGGTATGAGTTTTTCGTAATACTTTAAAGCTCGTGTTGCCGTTGCATCCTCGCGTCCGGTAAAAGCCTCACGTATCTGTTGTGCATTCATTTGGGCTCTTTGTCGCCATTTATAAGGAGTGGTAACAACAATAACCAACTCACTGGCTGTTTTCGCGGCATTTTGTCCCATGCAGAAAGTCGCAATTTGTTCTTTTAGGTTAGGGGTTACAACGCGGTGAAATTCCCAAAGCTGCATATTTGAACTATTTGGTGATAGAGTTGCAAGCTCCAGTGATCTGGCAACGGCTTGATGATCAAAGTGTGCTGTTTGGTCATATTTTCGGACTGAACGACGGCTTTCAATTAATTCTTTAAATGTATCGTGATGATTTGTCATAAGAGTGCTTGGTTGAGAGTAGTGGCGTTTTTATAACAAGCTTCTATCAAGTTGTGCAATCCTTTGCTAACAAGTTTGCGGGAGAACCAACAGCAAACTAATGCTGTTGGTCCGACTGATAGCACTCAGGAGTTCGTGTATTTGGGGGTATTTACACGATATTTGCGATCAGACACCAAATACTTTGTGGTGCCTATCTATTTTTAAGTTAAAATGATGAAGTTAAAAGAGAATAAATGAAATTATAGGTTTCCCCTTTTATGAGCGGTCAACGATTAAAGCTGCAATTTCAAAGACTTTATACCCATTTTAATGGTCAAAATAGTGATACAAATCTTCAAGATATCGCTGATGTTCTATTTTGTACTAGACGAAATGTGCGGATGGTTATCAATAAGATGGTCGATGAAGGCTGGATTAATTGGCAGCCAGCGGTTGGACGCGGGAAACAATCTCATTTAACGTTTCATAGTTCAGATAGTGAATTGCAGCTTAACCATGCTAGAAAACTGGTGGCTGATGGAAAATTAGAGCCTGCGTTATCGGCTTTAGATAATAACGCTGATAAATTAGCACAATTAATCCAAGAACAGCTGGGGCTCTCTCACCATCTTGGTAAGCAAATTGTTCGGTTGCCTTACTATCGTTCTTTTGAGGCATTAGATCCGTTGAAACCTCTGCGCCGCTCAGAGCAACACCTCATTCGTCAGATTTTTAATGGTCTTACTCTTATTAATGAGGAAAAAGAGGAAGTCGAAGGGGATATTGCTCATGCATGGGAGATGTTATCACCACAGCACTGGCGTTTTTATTTGCGCCCTTCAGTACGATTTCATGATGGTAAATTACTTGACGTTCAAGATGTTATCTCAACCTTCGAGCGTGTAAAAGAACATCGTCTATACTGGCATATTCATTGTGTGAAATCACCGCACCCAAATACGGTTGACTTTATTTTGTCGGAACCTGATGTTCATTTTGCTGAGTTAGTTGCTAATATCTCAGCTGTTATTCAGCCAGCAGATGCGATACAACGAAAAGATTTTGATCATTTCCCGATTGGTACTGGCCCGTATCGAGTTATTGAAAATAATAAACAGCGACTAAAGTTAGAAGCATTTGATCACTATTTTGGTTTCCGTGCTTTGACCGATATTGTTGAGATATGGATTTTATCTGGTACAACAGCTTGTTATATTAAGCCGTCTGAAGTAACCGAAATACAACCCTCAACGCTATTTTCAGGTCGGTTTACCCTTGATGAAGGTTGTAACTATTTACTCTTTAATCGCCAGACTGGTATCTGTGCTCAGCAAGAGTGGCTAGATTATTTAAATGCAAAGCTGACTCCTCTTAATCTATTAAAGCATTTGGATCCCAATGAGTTAGGTGACTTTAGGTTCACTAATGCTTATGGGTTACTACCGGGATGGATTCATAACTCACTGGCTGAAAAAGAAGTCGATGTACCAAGTAAGCGCACTATCACGCTGGCTTATCAGATGGAACATCCCATATATCCTTATCTGTCGACTATTATTGCCAAGCTCTTAGCTGAAGATGGCATAAAATTAAAAACTTATGAAATATCATATGAAGATCTTCTCAGTGGTAAGGGGCACGATAAGGTTGATATTTGGCTTAATGGCATGAGCTTAGGTAGTCGTCGTCCGGAAGCTTTTCTGCCTTGGTTCTATAATCATGATTTTATTTACCAAGCGATGCCTGCCAATGAATTTGCTTTGCTACAAGATGATATTCGTTTGTGGCGCTCTTTATCTGATAAAGCCTTCCCTTCGGAGAAAATAGCACGTCACTTGGTAAATGTAGGTCAGATGATGCCTTTGTTTTATGTTTGGGTTGGTATTGATGATACAGGGCAGTGGCAAGGTATGGAATCAAACTCGATGGGGTGGTTTGATTTTAAATCAGTGTGGCTAAAACCATGAATAAGTCACTTAGGTATAAATAGATGGACTTATTCATAAGTTCTAGCTTCTGAAATTAGGGCTTTTGAAATTATAGCTTCATAAGATTATTGCTGAGACATTGGTTGAACTATATCTCTTGCTTGTAATTGCTCTCTTTGTTTTGTCAGCCCATATTTATTCAGCCATGTATATATAGGTTGTAATACACTGTCTATTGCGGAGTTATACCAGGGTGCTTTTACAATTTCTTCTTGGGTTAAAATAGGTTGGCTGACAAGCAATTGTTCATTAATGTACCAGTCAATCTTACCTACTTGTTGGCCTTTTTCTAAGGGAGGCTCCAGATTATCTCTGTAGGTTATGATGGGTTTTAATTTGTTCTTTAATCGACTCGGTACGGTAATCATCCCTGTATCACCTAGAGTTAATTCTGCTGAGGCAGGTTCGCCATGCCAGATACGAATGGGTTCTAAGAGCTTATCGTCAAGTTGTGGTGTAATATCTTCATAGAAACGAAATCCCCAATTGAGTAATTGTTTGCTTTCAAGACGACGAGCTTTTGCGGATTCGGTTCCAAGAACAACCGCAATTAATCGTTGTTCACCATTTTTTGCTGATGAGACTAAACTATAGCCCGCTTGTTTGGTATAGCCTGTTTTAACCCCATCCACATGAAGCGTTTCATCCCATAGTAAGGCATTACGGTTACCTTGTTTAATATCTCCGAAAGTAAAAGATTTTTCTTTATGCATACCGTAAATATCGGGAACTTCTTGAATGAATGCTCTTGTTAATATCGCCATATCAAATGCGCTGGTGGTTTGGTTATCAGAATCTAGACCGTGGGGATTGGTAAAATAGGAATCTTTCATGCCATATCTTTCTGCATATTGATTCATCATTTTTATGAAAGCACTTTGATGACCCGCAACGTGTTCGGCTAATGCTACGGTCGCATCATTTCCTGAAGATACAATTACTCCACGTAATAGGTCTTCTACACTGACGGAGTCTCCCACATTAAGAAACATCTTTGATGAGCCAGGAAATTTTTTACCCCATGCATTTTCGCTGATAGTAACCATATCAGATAATTGAATATTGCCTGCTTTGATCTCTTCTCCCACCACAAAAGTCGTCATTATTTTTGTAAGACTTGCTGGTGCCAAAGGTGTATGTAAGTTGTCACCAGCAATAATTTGGCCTGTGTTATAACTCATCAGAACCCAGGCCTTAGCTTCAATATCGGGAGGATCAAGTAAGTATGCAGAATGACTGTAGAATGATGGAATGACTAAACAAGAAGCAAAAATTAATCGATAAACGTACAAATTTAAAGTTTTTAGCATTGTTATAATCCCTTAAAATTAATTATATTATTGTTTAGAGTTGTAAGTTTATTTATACGCTCAATTCTTATTGATAATACAAGTTTTGATTATTTAAGCTTTTCATGAAAATAACATGATGATTAATCAAATCAGTACTTTGTTGACATAAATTATTATGATTGGATTGTTGACAGTACTCGAGCATACAAACAATGAGTTGATCTAATTTCTTTAGAATCCATCGTTTTAAATCTGGCGAATGATGATATAAAGATACCATTGCTTGTAACTTTGAGTAGGCAAGTTGTAGATAATCTAAAGATAATGAGTAGTTTTGTTTACTATTATAATAATAATGAAGTTTGAAACAGCTATCGAGCCAGTAAGCAAAGGCTTCTTGATCTTGATTTGAGTGAATCTGTTTGAAGATCGAGGCTGGCACATTATTGTTTAAAGCCTCCAACGCTTCAATTTTAACTGAATGATTTTCCTCCATTTTTAAATAGAGTGCCTTTATACGAGGTAACCAGTTTTCTGTATTCATAGCACTCTCCTAAATATTTCCTATTTATTCCATCTTAAGTTTAGTATAAATATTTTAGTTATAATCATTCTTTTTAGGGATAAATTCAGAATGGGTAAATTACGCTTTAGTTATTCCTTTAAGGAAATGTTGAAGGTATTTAGCAGCAGATATTATTTCGTATGGTACGAGTAGATATTAAATGAAAAATAGAGTTAAAGCGGTATGAATGTATAAATTTCCTCTTTTTATGTAATGATTTGCTTATAGTGTAATCGTTTTACTTTATTTTTAGTCTCAATAATAAAAAAAATTTGTATTATTAATGAATTTTTTCTGGTGTTAGTTCTAAAAATATTGCAATCTAAATGTATAGTAACACTTGGTTACAAATAAAATTATTACTAAATTCTTTATTGGTATTTAGATATTTAATTAAAAACTCATATTTACGCTAGAGGAACGCTTTATGAATAAGCCTCAGCTATTAAATATTGCTAAAAAAGCATATTTAACGATGTTTAATACACAAGCTGAAGTTTGCGATATTCAAGAGACGTTTTATGGCTGGATTGTTTTTCTTGTTGGTTCAAAGGGAAAAATTGTTGTTAAGTTCTCCAAGGAAGTGGGACGAATAGCAAAAGAAGCAAATGCTTTAAAACGCTTAAGAACGGTTGCAGACTGTGCTGTACCATCAATCTACTTTTTTGGTCGTGATGAAGGTTACGACTATTTAGCATTAGAGTGGATTGATGGTGTATCTGCAAGTGAATTACCGAAAGAACATCATGCAATCAAAATTTTTTCTGAAAGCTACTCAGATATTTTAGTGGCATTGCATGAGCATCATAACGATCAAGGATTTGAATGTAACTCAGAGTCTTTTACGCCTGATTTCATCAATGCTTTTGAGCAATGGACAATGCCATTACATCGCTTTATTCAAAGCGGTGGATCTCCATTTTCAGGCCAAGAAAGAGAGCAATTTGGGCAATTGTGGGAAATGAGAGAGACATTACTTGATCCAATCCGGCATACCGAATCATCTCTAATTCATGACGATTGTAATCTTGCTAATGTATTGTTTGATCCAAAGACATATAAAGCCATAGCATTACTCGACCCATGTGATATGGGATTTAAACATAGAGAGATGGACTTAATTCATTTAAATCACTATCGCTCAGATGTGCCTATTTTAGATTGTTATATCGAGAAGTCGCCTCTAACGGAGAACTATCTAATTCGTCAGGAATTCTTCCGTTTATGGGATGATGCAAAACATTGTAGGAATACTGGATGGTATAATAATCAATGGTTTAGCACTCAATTAAGCCACTTTATTGATGTTGTTCGTTAGTTTGTTATATTTCTGCGCTAATTAGGTTAATTAGCGCAGAAAATAGTACTAATAACTTACAATGACTTCATAACTTGTGAATTTTCGAATATTGATCACACCAGTATCAAAAATAAGATATTGGCCTTTGATGCCTTGTAGAACACCTTCAACTACAGGGTTCTTATCAAAGTTATGAGATGTGATTTTTGTCGGAAACTGTTCAACAGGATAATGAATATCTTGAGTTTCTGCAGAAAGATATTCTATTGCATCATTACCGTATTGCTTGGTAACCGCCAACAATTCATTTTGGATTTCAGGGAGTAATTGCTCTGAATAAGACTTTAGATCCAATTGATTATTATCTCCTTTCAACATATTGCGCCAGTTAGTTTTATCTGCAATAAATTTTGCTAGCGCAACTTCTACTAATCCAGAAATATGACGGTTTTTAACTTTTAAAATAGTTAGGCCTTGTGTGGCACCCTGATCAATCCAACGAGTTGGTATCTGAGTATAGCGTGTAATGCCTACTTTTAAAGCTGATGTATTGGACAAGTAGACATAATGAGGCACCATACAATTATCGTCACCCCAGCTAGGCTCACGACACGTGCCTTGAGCATAGTGGCATGTCTCTGGTTTCATTATACACATATCACAGCTAGCGAGCTTTTTCATACAAGGAAAACAATGGCCTTGCGAATAGCTTTTTTTAGTCACTTTACCACATGAACAACAAATTATTTTCCCTGTATGAGTTAAGGTGATTTTGTTGCCAATTAACGAGTTTAAGGTTATTTCCTTATCACCAACTAATAGAGAGTAGTTTACATCTTGTCCTAAAGAGGACTTCATTTTACTTAATGTGCCTTGTGCTTGCATGACATTTACTCAAATTAAAACGCCCAAGTTGTTGGCTTGGGCGTTGTGTTATTCTTTATGGTTTTTCGTTACGGCAGACCTGAAAAGTTCGGTAACTTTTTGACTATTATTTACCCAATATAAGCCACGGGAAGCCGAGAGCATCAAATCTAGATAATCCTGATGATAGAGTAAATAGGTATGAGTAACGTTTAGTGCATTATGTTTGTTTTTTAACCCTATTTCATTGTTTAGCACAATGGATTTATCATTATCGATTGTCTTATCTTTATCAGAATAAGCCCAATGATACATTTCTGGGTCAATACGTGTTGTAGCAATAAATTGTGATTTGCTTGGCTCTGTTGTTACTGCTGCTGCTCGAATAGATAAGGCATGATGATAGTCACTATTTTTTTCTGTGATAAAAGAGATGAATGAGTAATTCATTTCACCATCTTCTTCTTTAGAAATGTAATAGTGAGTAACTTTCGATTTTATCCCTGAGCCATCCATATAGTTAGTAAATACCTGAGCTGTT
Source organism: Photobacterium damselae subsp. damselae (assembly GCF_038086725.1). NCBI lineage: Bacteria > Pseudomonadati > Pseudomonadota > Gammaproteobacteria > Vibrionales > Vibrionaceae > Photobacterium > Photobacterium damselae. Next base: position 708,916 of record NZ_CP146971.1, on the reverse strand, counting down.
GGCTCACGAGATAATTCGGTTTGAATAATTGGGGTATCTCTAAATATCTCACCTTGTTCACTCGATAATTTTGCAAACTCTCCCCACTTTTCAGGCGAAATACGATAAGCAAAATCAGTTTTCGGTATACATTGATCTGAGTTATCTTTTGTTCTACACCAAGCAACAGAATAAGCACCACGGCTTGTTTTGTACATGTAGATTATGCGGTTTTTAATGGTACTTTTGTTAAACTTTTCGACATTGCCTTGATAAATAGCATCTGCTTTTTGCTCAAGCTCTGCAAGGTCTGTTGGTGTTAATGCAATATAAGTAATTTTGTTGCTACCAATTGTTTCTGTTTTGACTTGAAATGTTGGTATATCAGGATCTTGATTAAAATAAAACCAAGCTATTGAGCTTAATGTGACAGCTAAGGCGCCCACTACTATTGCCGGTTTTACCCAATTCCTTTGAGCTGCTTTTTCTTCTTGTTCTTGTTGTGATAGCGAAATAGTTTCTCGTTGGAAATCTCGAATTTGATAACCAACACGGGGTAGTGTTTCTATAATGTCGCCTTTTTGTTTTTCTTGTAGTTTTACTCGAAGAGCTCGAATAATTTGAAACAAAGAGGCTTCAGTTACAATACGATCTGGCCAACCAACTTTTAATAACTCTTCTTTGGTTACAGGACGGTGATGATTCTCAATCAGAAAAGTCAGAATGTATTGTTCTGAAAGATTTAACTTTTGAGTTGAATCATTTGCCTTGAGCATTCCCTGACTTGGGATATAGCATACATCCGTTTTAAATTTAATCTGCTCAACTGTAGGCATTTAGAACTCTTCCTATAAATATCATTACGATAGTAGTCTACCATGAAAAAAAACGCTTGAATATTTGCGTTAATGTTAAATGAATGATTAACCGCAACAATAAATTGTAACAATGTTTGTATCTACATGATATTGAAAGGAATGATTTTATAATTTCTTATTATAGATGATTCTGGTTGTATCGATATAATACAGTATGCTTAATTTATAGGCTGATATGACAGTTTTTTGACATTGTGAGATATAAGATTGAACAGGGCTATGAATCTTTACTTTATATATTTATAGCTAATTAATCATTACACATCTAACTATATTCTCGTGTGGTATAAAAAAGGAGTGGTATTCGCACTCCTTTATTTATCTGTAATCAATATGTTGATTATTTTTTGAAGATTTCTTGGAATTCGCGTTTCATTGGTGGATTTTGACGCGCTTTCTTAAGTTGTTTTGCAAGATCTTTAACGCAGTTATGTAGAACTTTATCTAACATGGTTGCTTTGTAGTTTGCTTGTTCTTCTGCACCCATATCTTCAGGAAACTCAGTTTCTTGCATTTCACCTAAGAAATCCACACCTGAATATGTCTGGCTAAGAGCAACTAGAGCGTGGAATTGTTCAAAATTGTCCAAAACATTTTGAGCGCTCTTAGGTAGTGCGTTCCATGCTTCTAGAGTAGTAGGCTCAGATACTTTATATACGTTAATTAGCATATCATGAAGTTCTGCAGGCACTTCTTCAACTTCAATGATTTTGCGTAGTTCTGGTGAACAGTCATCTAATGTAAATTGAACTTCTTCAATTACTTGTTCGTCTTTTTTCTCGATATCAGACATCGTATTTTCCTACCACTAAATGTTATGAGGATGGGAATCGTATAGAGATCACTTTAAATGTCAACAGATGATGGCATTTAAACTGAATGCTTGATAGTAAATTGATCACGAAACCAAACGGAATATGCTAATAACTGTGGATATTTTCGACACTTGATGGTTTAGGATCTTGCTCATTGATCGGTTCATGCTAATCTGCCTAAGAACGATACCGTACTATACTCATGTTACTTAATTACGCATTCGTTGAGTTGAATTCGGTATCTCATATAGTGGTCAATAAAGGTTAAAAGAAGAGCATGGATATTAATTTTTCACAGAATGAAGCTCGTATTATTGGTTGTTTACTCGAAAAAGAAGTAACTACTCCTGACCAGTATCCGCTTACTCTTAATGCACTAACAACTGCCTGTAACCAAAAAACCAACCGAGAGCCAGTATTAGCGCTAACAGAAGCTGAGGTAATGGATTCGGTTGAAGAATTAAAAGAAAAACGTTTAATCAATGAATTGGTTGGCTTTGGAAGTCGAGTTCCTAAATATAAGCATAGATTTTGTAATACTGAGTTTGGTTCTCTGCAATTATCTAAACAAGAGTTTGCTGTAATCTGTGTTCTGTTACTTCGAGGACCACAAACTGCTGGCGAATTAAGAACAAGAACAAATCGTCTATGTGATTTTAAAGATGTAAAAGAAGCAGAAGAAGTATTAACTAAGTTAGCAGAGCACGAGAAGGGACCTTATGTTGTAAAATTGCCTAAAGAGCCAGGAAAGAGAGACTGTCGATATATGCATCTATTTAGTGGTGAGGTTGATATCAGCACGCTCGCAGCATCGACTTCAGTTTCTAATTCTTCAGCCAGCTCATCTCGAATCGAGCAACTTGAACTTGAGGTACAGGCATTAAAGCAAGAATTGGCAGAATTAAAAGAAACAGTACAAATGTTAACAGAATAACCATAGCCAATACTTGTTTATGTTGATTAATAGGTCGTAATATCGGCCTATTTTACTTGTCTATTTTTAGCCTAGGCCTAGAAGCGATTCTCACTCACTCACTCTATCTAACTATTAGATAGAACGCAGATATGACTCTTGTGATGAAGTTGTAAAATGAATGAATATCAAGAAGATAAGATAAAAATAGCACCTTCATGGTGGGTCTATTTGATCAGAACACAGCAAAATTCTTTGTATTGTGGTGTAACGACTAATATTGAACGTCGCTTTCATGAACATCAATTTACAGAAAAGGGGGCGAAGTACTTAAAGGGAAAAGGGCCTCTTCAACTTGCGTGGTATAGCGAAATTGGTGATAAAAGATGCGCTATGCAATATGAATATCGGATCAAAAAATTATCAAAATCACATAAAGAACAGTTAGTCGAAGGTATAAAAACGCTAGATATGTTAATTCCGAATATGGATTAAATTCGTTTTATTCTCAGTTAGTTTCCTCTATCATCCTCTCCTTATTTCAGCACTATCAGCCGATTGGCATCATAAATGCACGTATTTTTGTATCTTGATGCCTGTTTTAAAAGGCAAAATTATTATAAAGGTGGCCATTATGGCTCTTAAAGCAACTGTATATAAAGCACATATCAATGTGGCAGATATGGATCGTCATGTTTATCTTGATGTTAACCATACTGTCGCGTGTCATCCATCAGAAACCATTCAACGCTTTATGCTACGCATTTTAGCTTGGGGGCTAAATGCCGATGAGAACCTTAAATTTACTAAAGGTTTATGTGATACTGATGAGCCTGATCTATGGATTGTAAATTACAGTGATGAGATTGAGCTTTGGGTTGAGTTAGGTCTTCCAGATGAAAAACGTCTACGTAAGGCCTCTCATAAAGCACAAAAAGTGATTTTATTTGCTTATGACAACAATGCGGCAACTATTTGGTGGCAACAGAATCAAAATAAGATTAACACACTTGATAATGTGTCGGTTGTATTTATAAATGATCAGACTTTAGTAGAGTTAGAGCAGGTTGCTGAGCGATCAATGCAGCTACAGTTGACCATTGAAGGTGAACAAGCGTGGTTGAGTAGTGACAAAGGCAACGTGACTATTATACCGGAGTGGTGGAAACGCTAAATTTGATATATTTAGTATGATTCTCAAGTAATCTGATGATGCTTGGATCTATGCCACTGCTTGGTAAACAAAAGGAGATATGCAGTGGCAGAGAGGTTGTATCAACATGCTCAAACAATCTGGGATTATCATGTTTTAAACCAAAATTTAAAACCAGCAGATTGTATTGTTGTTTTAGGTAGTAACGATGTTCGAGTTGCAGAGCGAGCAGCAGAGCTTTTTCATCTTGGTTTGAGCTCTAAAGTCTTATTTTCTGGTGGGGTAGGCGAGTTAACCCAAAATATGTTTGATTGCTCTGAAGCGGAAGCTTTTGCCAGTATTGCTATGTCGCTAGGTGTACCTCAAGACGCAATACTAATTGAAAGTCGCTCAACAAATACAGGAGAGAATATTCTCTTTTCTCAGCAGTTGTTCGATCAAGAAGGAATAAATCCTCAGTCTATTCTTTTAGTGCAAAAGCCATTTATGGAAAGAAGGGCTTTAGCAACGGCTCAAGTTTATTGGGCAAATAAGAATTTACAAGTTACATCACCGCGACTCTCTTTTGGTGATTATCCAAATGAAATTCTCTCATTTCCCGATATTGTTAATGTGATGCTTGGCGACTTGCAACGTATTGATGAATATCCAGCGTTAGGGTATTCCGTTAAACAAGATATTCCATCAGACGTATGGCATGCTTATGAACAATTGGTTGCTCTAGGGTTTAATGGTCACTTATTAAAGAAATAAAGATCTTACTCCTTGGCCACGACAGAATTTAAAGTCTTATCACTGATTTCTATATCTTGAAGTCACTTGGGCATATATTAAAATAGAGCAAATACAGTCAGTACTTGCTCTATTTTAGTAAGCGGCTTTTATACTCTTTCAAACAAAAAGAGTGCTATTGAGCTTACTTTGTTTTTGCTGTTAGATCTGCAATTGCGTTTTTTAGGCCTTGTGGGTCAAAGCCATTAATTACTTTTACATTGTCTTTATTTGCATTTTCAGTCGGCATAACAATAAGTGCAGGGGTGCCTTGGAAACCAAGTTCACTAAACAGTTTAAAGTTCTGCATAAAGCTATTGTCTAAATTCATCTTAGTGGTATCTACACCAACAGATTTCGCCGCTGTATCAACATCTACTTTAGTTAGATTACCTTCATCTTTACGCGTTGCAAAAATAGCATTGTGGTACTGTTCGTAAGCAGCACTGCCTTTCTGTTCAAAGATCCAATTACCCATATCTGCAGCATATTTAGATGCTTCCCAACGGTTAGCAAAAATAGGTGTCTCTTTGAAAATAAATTTAACATTTGGATTTGCTTTCTGTAGCTCTTTAACAATAGGTGCAATTTTAGAGCAATACATGCATTGGTAATCAAAGAATTCAATAACATTTACTTTTGCATCTTTAGGTCCAACAAATGGGGTCGCTTTATCATTAATTAGTTTATCGGTATTTTGGATAATGGCACTGACTGCTGCTTGTTGCTGTTGCTCCATCTGCTGTTTCTGAAGAGTCTCAGATGCTTTCACCAAAATTTCTGGGTGAGCGATAATATAGTCACTCGCAATTTTTTCGATCTGTGCTTTCTGTGCTGAAGAGAAATCAGCAGATGAAGCATTGTTTGCTTGGCTATCGTTACAACCCGTTAAAGCGGCAGTAATAAATAATGGTAGAAGATACTTTTTCATTGGAAACCTTGAGCAGAATAGATAAGTGATTTACGTATTAGAAAAGAGCAAAAGCTAAAGTTCCATAACTTTGTTGTAAGTTATTTGTAATGAGCATGCGCTCGCGGCTTTTTATTTATTGCTTAAAATGTATCTAATTGATTATTAATCAGATTTTATTGTTATTTTTGGGTTCTCTTTCTCGTGTGGTATTTAATAAAAACTTAAATTCCATATAGGGAATACTGCAGATGTGATTAATGTCGCTTTTTTCATCACTCAAGTTACGTAATTTTAATCACACCTTGTTATATAAAACATTCTTATTATGAATAAATCCTTTTTATCGTTAGTGCTTGGAACCGTATTGGCGAGTTCTTTTGTTATTGGTAGTGCATATGCTGATCCAAAATTAGCAGGTACTGAAACGGGCTACAGTTCAACTCAATTAATGCAAATGGGCGAACAACAGGCAAAACTTCATTGGGTTTCGGTTGCGGATATCGAAAAAAGCTTAGAAGGCAAGCCACCTATGGCAGTAGGCTTCGATATTGATGATACTGTTTTATTCAGTTCGCCAGGTTTTTATCATGGGCAGCAAGTCTTTTCGCCAAATGGCTACTCTTATTTAAAAAATCAGAAATTCTGGAATAAGATGAACTGTGAATGGGATGTATTCAGCTTACCTAAAGATATTGGTAAAGAATTGATTGCTATGCACCAAAAACGAGGTGATAGCATTTACTTTATTACAGGTCGAGATCCATCAACATGTAAAGAAATCACATCCGACTATTTACAAAAAGTATTTAATATTAAGCATATGAATCCGGTTGTTTTTGCGGGTTCCAGTAAAACAGAATATACCAAGACTAAATACATCAAAGATAACCATATCAAACTTTATTATGGTGATTCTGATGGTGATATTATCTCGGCTCGTCATGCAGGAGCTGAAGGTATTCGAATTATTCGAGCATCAAATTCAAGCTATAAACCAATTGCACAAAATGGTATTTATGGTGAGAAAGTGGTAGAAAATTCACAGTATTAATTTTCTACACGGCTTCCTTCACACGGAAAAATCACTCGGTTATATAGAATTCTTAAAGCGGCTATTTTATTTGGTCGCTTTTTTCTTTTTAGGCGTTCTTTTTTTCTTCTTCGTTTTACGCAAAGTGTGATCCACAGATACTTGATTTCGACCATCATCTTTGGCGTTATATAGAGCAATATCAGCTAGATTTAGTACATCATTTGGTGTCGGAGCAGAGTAACTATCGGCAACACCGATGCTGACTGTAATGTGGACAGCGTTTGGCTCTAAATCATTATGCTGGCGTTTCAGTCTACCTTGAAGCGCTGAAAGAGGTCTATTGTCATGGTCTCTTAACACCAAGTCATAGCAGGCAATTTCTTCTCGAACATATTCTAGTTGAGATTGTACTTCGTTGATGTTCTTGCCTTTAAATAAAAGGGTAAATTCTTCACCACCATAGCGAAAGACTTTTCCCACGCCTGATATTTTTTGACTGATCTGTGCGACAAGGCGTAATACTTCATCACCTGTTTCATGACCGTATAGATCATTAAAGTCTTTAAAATTATCAACGTCCATCATAGCAAGAGTATAAGTTCGGCCTAAATACTTTAGTTCAGTATCTAGTGCTCGTCGACCAGGGATTGTGGTTAAGGGATCAATATAGACTAATTCATGAGTTGATGTAATAAGGCTGCTAAGAAGCAAAATTGCAGCACAGGAATAACTCATACTGGATATGAACGGGTTATCAAACCATGCAAGAGTTATAAAGGAGAATAAAAGACAAATATAAATGGCCTGATCTGTTCGTTGGTTTCGTTTTAATATTGCAGAAGCGCTGCTACAAATAAGTGCGATATTAAGCAGTAATAATATTATTGGTAGCGGTGAAATATTGTTATAAGAATAAAAAACAGCATACCACCAATCAGAGAGTGCCGATCCATCGTAAAGCCATACAATAGCAATGGATAGGGCAATTTGAACCATATTAAAAATAAGCATGGCAAAACCGCATCGAGAAAGTAAGCGTTTTTCAGGAACGATATGCAGTAATAATAAATTTAGAGGTAATAATGCTGATAATAAGATATAGATTAGACGTGTATTGCCATTTGCTAATGGTTGTTGTAAACAATTTAAAATCAGGAAATAGGATTCAAGCATTAAGATCGCAATAATACCAATACGACCTTGATTAAAAGGCTGGCTGAGAATAATAACAAGCGCTAAAACAACGAAGGGGAGCACTTGTAAGCTTGCTTGGAAAGGTGTAAGCAAAGCATAGAGCTGAGGATAGGTGAAAATAAGCAATCCAGCTATCAGTAATGGGATAAGTAATCGAATACTGGCACTACGTAGCATAGAGAGAGAAAACATAGATATCCCTGATGAATAGTTTAACCAATGTCTGCTTATTCTTTTAGTGTACAAGAGCAGAAAATAATCCCAAGAAATTATACTCTTGATGAAACTAACAGCAAATTATAATGCAATATTTTGATTTTTATTTCAAATAAAATTCATATAATATAAATTTTGAATATATATCGATATTTACAAATAATAGTATTTACTCTTAATATCTTGTTCAAGCTAAGATAAAAAAGGCCAGAAAATACTGACCTTAATTATAAGTTTTTAACTATTATTGCTCTACTTGATTTTCATTATCTTGAGCTGTTGTTTTTAACTCTGGATAAGTCTTTACAGGTTTTGCAATAAGCTGACGTGTAGTCGAACGAATCTCTGCAAGTTTAACGTCAAAAGTATCTCCGAGCTTATACTCTTCAGTACCATCAATGCTAATTGTTCCCAATTCACCGCTGCATTGGATTCGTTCTTTATTGTCGATAATCAATGGTGCTGGAATAAAGACAGTTGCACCATTTTCAAGTAAACGAGCACGAATACCTGCACGATTGATATCAAAGACTTCTGCAGTAAAGACAGTTTCTTTTTTTACTGCATCTTTAAGTAAGCGGACATACAACCAATCGGCAACATCGCGTTCTGCCATACGGTGAAGACGGCGGTGTATAGCAATCTCTTCACCAACATTATCATCAGGTGTTTGCGTTGATGGATTGCCTGTAATAACAGATTTTAGTAAGCGATGGTTGATCATATCACCATACTTACGAATTGGTGAGGTCCAAGTTGCATAAACATCAAGACCCATTGCGTAGTGAGGGCCTGGTTTATTGCCCACTTCACTGTATGCTTGGAACTTACGTAGACGATTATCTAAGTAAGAACTCTCCTGCTGGTTTAACCAACGACGAAGCGCGCTAAAGCCTTCTAGTGAGATAACTTCTTCTTTTGAAAAAGGTGCTTCTGCTTTTGTTAAAAACTCCATTGCAGTATCGAGTTTTTCAAGATTAAAACCACTGTGTAGGTTAAAAACACCTGTTCCAAATTTATCTGATAGTACTCGACCCGCACAAATATTTGCTGTAATCATTGCTTCTTCAATCATACGGTTTGCAGTACGACGAAAATCAGTATGAATTGCAACAACATCATTATCAGCACTTAGCTCAAAACGATAATCTGGACGATCAGGGAAGATGACTGCATTATTTTGACGCCACTCGGTACGAGCATTCGCAAATGCATGAAGTGCTTTAATTTGTTCTTCGATAACAGGTGTTGGTTGCCAGTTATCACAATGTCCATTCTCTAAGTAATCTGAAACATTGTCGTATGATAGGCGGCCTTGAGATTGAATCCAAGCGGCAAAGAAGCTGATATCGTCTTGGATTTCGCCTTGTGCATTAACGGTAACTTGGCAACAAATAGCAGGACGCTTTTCACCTTCAATTAATGAACATAGCTCATCACTTAATTCACGAGGCAACATTGGAATGTTACGGCCCGGCAAATAAATGGTAAACCCACGCTCACGGGCTTCATCATCCATTTTGTCGCCAACAGAGATATAAGACGTTGGATCGGCAATAGCGATAGTAATTTCGAAGCTACCATCATCTTTCTGGACGGTATATAGCGCATCATCCATGTCTTTAGTTGAATCACCATCAATGGTAATAAAAGGTAATTCAGTGAGATCTTGACGTTCTAGACCTTCATCGATCATGTTCCAACTATCTTGCGGCGCAGGTTCAGCATTTGGCAGATCATGATGTGCTAAGGTTACCCACCATGGTGCAATTTTGTCATTGCTGTCTGTGATTTTTTCTGACACTTCGCAGAAGAATGTTTTATTGTCACCAACAAGAGGATGGCGAGTAATTTTAGCTACAACCCAATCGCCTTCTTTTAGTGTCTCTGGATTAACACCTTTGGCTGCTTTAGCTCGGATAGCATCTTTAAGTTGTGGATGATCGGGCACCACATGCATACGATCGCGGATTAATTTAATGCGGCCGATAAAACGCGTTAACGATGCTTCGATTAATTCTTGTGGTTCTGCAACTTCACGTTCTTTTTCCGTACGAATAATTGCCATAACACGGTCACCGTGCATAACATTTTTCATATAGTTCGGCGGAATGAAATAGCTTTCTTTACTGTCAACTTCTAAAAAACCAAAACCTTTGTCGGTCGCTTTAACGTTACCTTCTTTTTTGGTTAGAGTATCTTGGATTTGCTTTTTAAGCTGTGCTAGCAGTGGATTGTCTTGAAACATTATGCCCAGTCTCTGTTTAATAACCCTCACACTATACGTTTTTGATAATAGAAAACCAAGATTTGGTATTGAGTTTGTCTGCTCTTTTTAGTTGGAAACTTGTTAGTAGTGAATGAAAAGGGTGAGATGGATTGATTTTATTGATGAGTGATTGAAAGTAGGTTGTTTTGAAAGATCTTTAGGCTAATGAGGTGAAATATGAGGTTTAAATGTTGTTTAATTCTCAAAAAAGCCACCATTATTTGTCTACTCTTATATAATTACTCTTTAGGTTTCGGGGAGTTGTGCAAAGAAGTAGGCGTTTGATATCGATTTCTGCGCTTACCTGATATGCGTATTGTACAAATATTAGTTTTTCAATAGCCAATTTGTGACATTGTTCAATTTTTTCTGGATTTTTGCCCAGTATTGGCGCACAATGCGCGACTCTTATTTATCGAGGCCCATGCTTGTGGTTGCTGTTGCAGAACCGTTATATAGCCAAAGGGGCCCCGTTTTGTGTATGATTATCTTATTGGGATCCCAATGCAAGAATCTGTTACAGAATTTCGCCAGTTAGAACTGGCCGACACACTATTATCCGCACTAGATAAAATGGGCTTCGTTGCGCCTACACCTATTCAGGCGGCGTCAATTCCTCTTCTACTAACTGGTACTGATGCTTTGGGTAAAGCTCAAACAGGTACTGGTAAAACAGCTGCGTTCTCTCTTCCTTTATTGAACAAGCTAAAATTATCTCAGCATAAGCCTCAAGCAATTGTTATGGCTCCAACTCGTGAGCTAGCGATTCAGGTTGCTGCTGAAGTTAAAACTTTGGGTCAAAACATCCAAGGTCTTAAAGTATTAGAAATCTACGGTGGTGCATCTATCGTAGATCAAATGCGTGCACTTAAAAATGGTGCTCACATCGTTGTTGGTACTCCTGGCCGTGTTAAAGACCTAATCACTCGTGATCGTCTACACCTAGATGAAGTTCATACTTTCGTGCTTGATGAAGCTGACGAAATGCTAAAAATGGGCTTTGTTGACGATGTAACATGGATCATGGAACAAGCTCCAGAGACAGCACAGCGCGTTCTATTCTCTGCGACAATGCCTCCAATCGTTAAAGAAATCGTTGATCGTTTCCTACGTAACCCAGCTCGTATCGACGTTGCTGGTGAAAACCGTACTGTTGCTAAAGTTGATCAGCAGTTCTGGGTTGTTAAAGGCGTAGAGAAAGATGAAGCTATGATGCGTCTTCTTGAAACAGAAGATACTGACGCTTCAATCGTATTCGTACGTACACGTCAAGATACTGAACGTCTAGCTGATTGGCTATGTGCTCGTGGCTTTAAAGCTGCTGCTCTACACGGCGATATCCCTCAGTCTCTACGTGAGCGTACTGTTGAACACATCAAACGTGGTGTTATCGATATCCTAGTAGCAACTGACGTTGTTGCTCGTGGTCTTGATGTGCCTCGTATTACTCACGTATTCAACTACGATATCCCATTTGATGTAGAATCTTACATTCACCGTATTGGTCGTACTGGCCGTGCTGGTCGTGAAGGTAAAGCGATTCTATTGGTTCGCACTAACCAAATTCGTATGCTACGTACAATTGAGCGCGTAACAAAATCTCGTATGGAAGAAATTCAACTTCCTCTACGTGATGCTGTTGCTGAAGCTCGCCTAAACCGTTTAGCAAAAGAACTTGAAGCACAAAAAGAGCAGAGCAGTGTTGAAGCATTCGTTGAGCTTGTAGAAAAACTACAAGAATCAATTGAAGTGGATGCAGCGACTCTAGCAGCAATGCTTCTTCAGCGTCAGCAAGGTAACCGTCCTCTGTTCTACAAAGGTCCAGACCCAATGATCGCTGCTCTTGAGCGTGATAAACAACGTCGTGACCGTCGTGGTAATGACCGTGATCGTGGCGAACGTGGTGAGCGCGGTGAACGTCGCGAGCGTCGTACTTTTAACGCTGCAGATTGGGATACTTACCAGCTACAAGTTGGTCGTGAGCAAGGTATTCAGGTTAAAGATGTTGTAGGTGCAATTGCTAACGAATTAGGTCTAAACAAAGACTTCATCGGTGCAATCAAGCTTGCTCCTGAGCACACTTATGTTCAGCTTCCTAAGAAGATGACAGCAGAAGTTGCAGCTCAGCTGAAGAAACTACGTATTCGTCAGAACGAAGTGAAAGCTGTTGTTGTTGATGGTGAAGTTCTACGTGAACACCGTCGTGGCGGTCGTGATGGTAATCGCGATGGCAACCGTGGTGGTTACCGTGGCAACCGCGATGGTAATCGTGATGGCAACCGTGAAGGTGGTCGTGGTCGTCGTGATGGCGAGCGTCGTTTTGACCGTAACCGTGGTGGTGATAACCGTGGTACTTACCGTGGTGAGCGTAATCACGGCGGTGATCGCAATAACAGCAATGGTGGTGAGCGTCGTCGCTCTGATCGTAAGCCTCGCTTCGAATCATAATCAACCCCATTTGATGATTGCTAAAATCTAAATGAAAGCCAAGATGTAATGTCTTGGCTTTTTTATTAATTGTATTTTTATTGTGTTTACCTAAACTTTCTCGCTTCTCGCTTCTCGCTTCTCGCTTCTCGCTTCTCGCTTCTCGCTTCTCGCTTCTCGCTTCTCGCTTCTCGCTTCTCGCTTCTCGCTTCTCGCTTCTCGCTTCTCGCTTCTCGCTTCTCGCTTCTCGCTTCTCGCTTCTCGCTCATTTGTTAAATTTTATTGTTTATTAAATTCTATTTGTTTCATTTTTCATTTTAAGTATTTAAGCAAATCATTAAGATTAAATTTGAATTAACTTGATATTCAATACTTTAAAAAGAATTTGTTGTTTTAGAGTATTGAGTTTTGTCATAAAACATGTCAATTTGTCATACAAATAATAAAGGAATAATAGTAATGACAAACGAACAATTTTTTCAGCAGATTCTTGATTATGCCGATGTAAAAATAAATGGCGACCGCCCTTGGGATATCCAAATTTTAGATGATGCTGTTTATGACCGAGTACTTGAACATGGTTCGCTTGGTTTTGGTGAGAGCTATATGGATGGCTTGTGGACTTGTGATGCTATTGATGAAATGATTTCCCGAGTTCTACATGCCCATATAGAAGAAAAGTTAGGTATAGCGACAAAATTAAAAGTGGGTTTTAAAGCAGGTAAAGCTAAATTAAAACACTTATTTAATGCGCAGAGTATTGAGCGTTCAAGCCAAGATGTGCCTTTTCATTATGACTTAGGCAATGATCTGTTTGAAGCTATGCTTGATAAACGTATGACGTATACTTGCGCCTATTGGCAAGGTAAGCATGGTGCTGAGTACTTAGATGAAGCACAAGAGGCTAAATTAGATCTTGTCTGTCGAAAAATGGGGTTAGAGCCTGGAATGCGTGTGCTGGATATTGGTTGCGGTTGGGGTAGTTTCATGACCTATGCCGCTGAAAAATATGGTGTGATTTGTGATGGTTTGACACTATCTAAAGAACAAGCAGCATTAGGTCAACAGCGCGCTAATAACAAAAATCTTCCTGTGAACTTTATTTTGCAAGATTATCGCTTACATACAACAGAACAGCCTTATGATCGTATTGTTTCCATCGGAATGATGGAGCATGTAGGTCCTGATAATTATCACGACTATTTCAAAGCTGCATTTTCACTGCTAAAAGAAGATGGAATTTTCTTACTTCATACTATCGGCAGTCCAGAATCGAAATCAGAAGCTGATGCTTGGATTCATAAGTATATTTTCCCTAATGGGGTGATTCCATCTATGTGTCAGATTGGTGCAGCAGCTGAAGATTATTTTAATATAGAAGATGTTCATAATATTGGCCCTGATTACGATACTACGTTGATGGCTTGGTGTGAAAAATTTGAACAAGCTTGGCCAACGCTTGCAGATAAGTATGGTGAGAAGTTCTATCGGATGTGGCGTTACTATTTGCTCTCTTGTGCAGGCGCATTCCGTTGCCGAGATCTTAATGTTTGGCAATTTGGTTTAACTAAAAAAGGGGCGGAATTACCACATTCTGTTCGTGCCGCTTAATCTTATCTTATAAATTGTAATAATCGATAAAGAAAGCTCCCAACTAATGGTTTAGCTGGGAGCTTTTTTAGTCACTTATTTTAATCATTAAGCCGTTTAATAATAAGAGATATTATTTACCTGCAATATTTAAACGAGAAAAACGGATTGTTGGTGCATAAAAATCGCGTTCATCATCAGCATGCAGAACATTACTCATAACATCAATTTCTTTGATCATCTGATAAAAGTTACCTGCAACGGTAATGCCACGAACGGGCTGAATGCGTTGCCCATCTCGACACAAGAAACCACTGGCACCAAATGAAAAATCACCACTGACAGCATCAGCACCTGAGTGAACCCCCTGCAGATCGACTAATTCTAAGTACTCGCCAGCTGTTACATCACTCTCAGTCGCTGTGCCTGTAGAAATAACGGTGTGATTACCACCTACACTCAAGCCACCTTTTGCTGAACGTGAAGCGTGCGCTGTATTAGATATACCAAAATAGCTTGCTGTATGGCTGTTATGAAGCATACTTTGTAGCTCACCATTACCAATAAGCACAGTATCTTGACTAGCAAAACCTTCGCTATCAAAGCTTCCAATAGCAAAGCCTCCTGGCATATAGACTTTATCGGTAAGTGTTAGCTGGGTGCTGGCAACTTGGCTATGTAAAGCATCTCGCCATGGATTGATTCCCTTCATGGCAGATACCCCAGAGAAACATAAGCCAAAAGCGCCAAATAAACTGCTTAATGCATTATGTTCAAAAATAACCGAGTAAGCTTTTGTTGCAATCGGGGTTCCATCAGCTAACGCTTTTGCCATTTCATACCCATGCTCAATACAATGAGTTGGGTCAAGATCGCTAAATTTACGGCCTAAAGACATTGCTCCATACATAGATTGCTTATCATCACACTCATATAACGTGTATGCGTAGCAATAGGTTGAGCGAGACTTTTGATAACATTGAGTACCTTGAGTATTTGCGATAAGTACTTGGCTCTCTGATTCTGCAAATCCATTGTAGGGAGCCCCTTTAGCATTAGGTTTTGCAACGACTCCGCGCTCTAGACTGAGTGCTAAATCAATTTTTTGATCAGCACTGCCATCATCTTCCTGGTAAATTTCAGTAATATCTGTAGTAATTCGACTGTTTAAACAACTGATTTTTTGATGTTCATCAATCTGAGAATATTGCGCATTTAATAGTGCATTCTCAACCATGATATTGAGGCTTTGAGGCTCTAAAGATTCAGAGTAACTGGTTGCAACACGTTGATCTTTAACAACACGAACACCAATTACTTGGCCTGAAGTGACTTTATATTCGTCCAGTTCACCATTGTTGGCTTTTAGCGAGAAGTTGTTACTGCAACTGGCGATAACATCGGCTTCTGCTCCACGTTTTTGTGCTTTGTTTAAGACAAAGTCGATCGCTTGCTGTAATTGAGTTTGATCGGCCATTAGTTACCTCCACCAACAAGAATATTATCTACTTTTAATGTCGCTTGACCTACAGTAGTTGGTACAGAACCACTGACTGAACCGCACATACCTGCTGCCAACTCAAAATCACTTCCGACCATACTGATCTCTTTTAGTACTTTAGGACCTGTGCTGATAAGCGTGGCAGATTTAAGTGGTTTAGTGATTTTGCCATTTTCAATGAGATAAGCTTCTTGTACTGAGAAGTTAAATTCTCCTGTACCAGGCTGAACCGAACCGCCGCCCATTTTTTTCGCGTAGATACCACGTTCTACACCGGCAAGCATTTCGTCTAAGCTTGAGTTACCCGGTTCAATAAAGGTATTACGCATACGAGAGGTTGGGGCATATTTGTATGATTCTCGGCGACCAGAACCTGTAGATGCATAACCTGTTTTAAGACCGCCCATCTTATCAACCATAAAGCCGGTAAGTTGGCCTTCTTTAATCAATTGAGTGCGTTGTGTCTCAACACCTTCATCATCGATATTGATTGAGCCCCACTCGTTGACTAGAGTGCCATCATCAACGGCATTTACGGCGGAATTTGCAATCATCTCGCCCATTTTATCGTGGAATACCGAGGCTTTTTTCGCAACAGAGGTGGTCTCAAGCAAGTGGCCACAGGCTTCGTGGAAAATAACGCCACCAAAACCATTACCTATGATGACCGGCATCTCTCCAGATGGGCAAGCATCAGCAAACAGTTTAACCATCGCTTGTTTAGCAACATCTTGGCCTAACTGTTCCGGATCTATTTTATGATGAAATTCCCAGCCTGTAAGTGCTCCAGGAGCTTCATAACCACTTGATTGCTCTGTGCCATTTTGAGCAATAGCGTTGGCAGATAGGCGAGTGTAGTGACGAATGTCATTGATATGCAGCCCTTCGGAGTTAAAAATCTCTACTTTTTGTTCTCGACTACCAATGCCTGCAACTAATTGCGAGATTTTTTCATGTTCATTACGTGCAGCGTTATTAATTTTACGTAAAAAAGCTATTTTTTCCGCTAGATTCGGATCTCCACTAAGAGGGAGTTCGCAATGATGGCGACTCTCATAACGGCGTAAATCAAATGATATTGGAGCGACAATACGTTCACGTTTATCTTTCGCCGCCAGTAAGCTTGTTACACGCTTTAATTCTTCTTCGTCAGTGCTATTGGTATAACCGTAAAGGACTTTAAGCCCAAAAAACAGACGAATACCGATACCGAAGTCGATACCTGAGTTAACACGATCAATATCGCCTGAGATAAGTTGGACTGAGCTCGATTGATGATGCTCGACAAACAATTCGGCAAAATCCGCCCCTAAGAAGAGTGCGTGATCGATAACCGCTTTGGCTGTTGTAGAATTTAGCATAGAGTCTCCTTTGCTAATGACGAGATCGTTCAGCAATCAATAACAGCAAGTCAGTGAACGATTTTAATTGAGACAACCTATCACAATTTAAGATTGGACTGGCTTATCATTGTGATAGGTTTATTAGATGACCTGAGTGATCAATCAGTATGCATTAAGCTGCTGTTACTATTGAGCATAGGATATTTTCGAGCTCATCCCAAGGTAGAATTTCTTTATCAATGACTTCAAGGCGTGACTCAAACCCTTCTAAAGAAAGTTCATTAACAGTCACTATGCGGTTAACAACATTGAAGGCATAACACCCTTTATCTGTATTAACAACGGCCTTTACGCGCTCGGCATTAATATTCGAAAGAAGCGAAAACAGCTTAGAAAAGTCGAATAATTGTTCAGCCGCAAAGAACCATCCACAGCTATGATAGCCTTGGCCCTGATTTTCTTTACGAATAAACTGTTGTCCAGGCGCGAGTTCAAATTCAGGAAGGGGAGCTAACTCTGTATTATCGTCATTGTGATGGTGGTGATGGCTATGGCTTGCTTCTCGTTGCAACCGTTCTACATCTAGCCATGCTGGGTCAAGTTTGCCGTTTTCAACATGAGCAAGCAGTGCTTTTTGCGGTTCTGCTTTCGTAAGAGTCTCTTCAAACAAAAACAGATCATAGTCATCACATTGGTCAATTTTATTGGCAACGACGATATCTGCTAATGCCAGTTGGTCTTGGAAGTTCTCGTTTTCGGTATAGATTGACTCCGAGAAATGACGAGGGTCAACTAATGTGATGGTAGCTCTTAAATCAATATAGTTCTTATAGGTGTCAGAAGTGAGTTTGTTAATCACTTCTTTTGGATGACCAAGACCTGTTGGTTCAAGTAATAATCGGTCAGGTTTTTGTGCTAATAGAGCATTAATACCAACCGACATTGGCAGGCCCGCAACGCAACACATACAACCACCCGGTACTTCTTTAATTATCGCACCTTGTTGTTCCATCATTGCGCCATCAACACCGACGTTACCGAATTCATTGATTAGAACAGCCCATTTTTCATTTTCTGGCTTACGCGCCAACAGGGATAATATTGCGGTTGTTTTACCAGCGCCTAAAAAGCCAGTAATAATATTAGTAGGTATGCGTTTCATGCGGTTCCATTTCTCCATTAGCGTTAGACGCAGTTGACCTAGTGTACGTGACCTATTCTGACCATGCTAGTTTAGGACTCGAATTGTTTTTGGTTTGGTTAAAAAAAATCCGAGTTTATTACCCGTACCAGTTTTTTTCGGTACAATCGATATATTATTTTGTATATAACGATTAACAAGGATAGACCCTATGATTTATTTTTCTGAACAAGAATTAGATGCTCTGTTATTAGAAGATATTTACCGTGGGGATGTAACAACGCGAGGCTTAAATCTTACTCATCAAGAAGCTACGATGGTGTTTCGTCGAAAACATTCTGGTGTTGTCGCGGGAATAGATATATCAGTACGATTATTACAAAAATTAGGTTTAACGGCTTATAGCTATGCAAAAGATGGCGATATTGTTGATAGTGGATTTACGCTAATTGAAGCTAAAGGGTCTGCTGATAAATTGCATCAAGGTTGGAAAGTTGTGCAGTTGGTTTTGGAGTGGTGTTGTGGTGTAGCTCAATATACACATGCGTTAGTCACTCAAGCAAAAGCCATTAATCCAAATGCTATTATTGCGTGTACCCGTAAAAGTATCCCAGGAACTCGAAAATTAGCAACTTTAGCGGTATTAGCCGGTGGGGGGCATATTCATCGTGCTGGGATCAGCGAAACCGTTTTAGTTTTTACTAATCATCGACGATTATTAACAGAACCGAATAATTACGCTAAACAAGTTCAATTGCTGCGTCAATCTGCGCCTGAGAATAAAATCACTATAGAAGCTGATTCTTTAGCGGATGTTGTGCCTATTATTAGTGCAAAACCTGACATTATTCAGCTTGATAAATTTAGCATAGATGATGTGAACCGAGCTCTAGAACTGGTAAATAACGCAACACAATCAATCACATTATCAATTGCTGGCGGGGTAAATATCCATAATATTGAGCAGTATGCCTCAACTGGGGTTAATCTATTTATTACCTCTGCACCGTATTATGCTCAGCCTACCGATATTAAGGTGATTATCTTAGCAAGTGCTCTAGAAACAAATTAAATTTTCTTAATACCATCAAAATTAAAAGAAAAGATGTATAATAGTAACAATTGAACGCTGATTTTTATTGGTGGTAAACGGCTGTGGTGTCAAGTTTTTTATGCATCACTAAGGGTGCAATCTATGCAACAGTCTGTTTTTTTAATCACCAATAAAATTAGATAAAATAAGCGAAATATCAAAGAGGTATCTTGCTTATTAGTAGCAAAGTTACTTAAGGATGTAGACCTGATTATGCGTAGAAATAAAAGAATACTACTATAGATTCTTGACGCATTTAAAATCTTGAGAAGTTGATGTTGATGATATTACGAAAAAATAACTGGGGTCTATGGTGTCACTAGAGCAAACTACCGCTACAGCTGCATTTTTACCTCATGAGCTAATTGCTTGTGAAGAGTGTGGGTTAGTTGTTGATATTCCAGATATTAAAGATGGTCAAAAAGCGACATGTCCAAGATGTGGACATACATTGCTAAAGAAAATTAACAACCCATATCATAAACCTATTGCTTATGGTATTGCTTGTTTGATCATGCTGGCTCTGAGTGTGTCTTTTCCTTTTATGTCTTTTAGTGTTCAAGGAATGACTCAGGAAATTACATTGTTTAAAGCCGCTGAAATGCTACGCCATTTTGATAATGGTGTACTTTCTATATTGTTGATGGGATTTGTTTTGGTACTGCCTGCTTTTTATATCGTGGCTATTATGTACCTGAATTATCAAGCAGCGAGAGTGAATCAAGGCAATTACGATGTTAAAAATATGGCGACAATTAAGAGTTTATGCCGTGTTATTTTTAAGATTGAGCCTTGGACTATGGTCGATGTATTTCTCATTGGCGTATTAGTCAGTCTTGTTAAAATTGCAGCTTTAGCCGATGTTGGTTTAGGTAGTTCATTTTGGGCTTTCTGTGCTTACACCGTATTATTTGTTAAATGCGTTTCAATGATTGATCGTACTTGGATTTGGGATCAGTTTATCCCAATGAAGCCGATTGCTTCTGATGTTAAGCCTGGTGATGATCATACAACATTAAATCATGTCGCGTGTCATACCTGTAATCAGTTAAACCCAATGCCAACAACCAAGCATGCTAAATGTTTACGTTGTGATAGCCATCTTCATACCTATGATCCGCGAATGAATCTTCAGCGTTCATGGGCCTTCTTGCTTGCCTCTATTGTTTTTTATATTCCAGCTAATTTATATCCAATGATGTACACCGTAAGCCTTGGACAGAAAGAAGGTTCAACCATTATGGGTGGGGTAGCACTTTTATGGCATTTAGGGTCGTATCCAATTGCTGCAGTCATATTTTTTGCCAGTATATTTATACCGATGGCAAAAATGTTTGCTTTAATGTGGCTCTATTATTGCGCATCAAAGAAAGCAGATTGTAGTCAGCGAGATGCAATTCAACATTTAAAGCTTTATCGTTTAACAGAATTTATTGGGCGATGGTCAATGATCGATATTTTTGTCGTTGCAATTTTAGTAGCTCTTGTTCAGCTTCAAAATTTAATGGCAATTCTTCCCGGTCCGGCAGCTTTATCTTTTGCTGCAGTTGTCGTCTTTACTATGTTATCAGCTATGACGTTTGACCCAAGAGTGTTCTGGTCAAATACCGACCTCAAATCTTCAGCAGATGGTAAAGCATCTGCTGCAATTAACTAATTAATCGTAATGTCTAATTTTAACGAGAACCCCAATATGAGTGATAATAAGCCAACTCAGGCTGAGGTGAAGAACCTAAAGCAGGTTTCTGCCATTTGGATTATTCCAATTGTTGCCTTAGCCATTGGTATTTGGATGCTGGCACAATATATTACCAGTAAAGGCCCTGAGATAACGTTAAGAATGCCTACGGCTGAAGGTATTGAAGTTGGCAAAACTCAGATTAAGTCTTTAAATGTTAAAGTTGGTGTCGTAACTAATATTAAATTAAGTGATGATTACAGTTATATCACGGTAACTGCTCGTATGAACAAAGATGCTGAGCGTATGCTTCGTGATGATACATTGTTCTGGGTCGTAAAACCTCGTATTGGTAAAGAAGGTATTTCGGGACTAGATACTTTGTTATCTGGCTCTTATATTGAGCTACAGCCTGGTAAGTCTGATATTAAAAAGTACAACTTTAAAGTATTAGATGTGCCACCAATTGCTCCGCCTGATGCAAAAGGACTGCGTGTCGTATTAACTAATAAAGAAGCAGGTAAATTGAGTGTTGGTGATCCTGTACTTTATGAAGGTTTTACGGTTGGACGTGTTGAACAGGTATCGTTTAATACTAAAACTAAGTTAGCAAACTATCATCTATTTATTTTCCAGCCTTATGATAGCCTAATTCAGACAACAACAAAGTTCTGGTTAGCCTCCGGCGTTGACTTCCAAATGAGTGCGTCTGGTATTAATGTAAAAATTGGTTCATTAGAATCACTAATTACTGGTGGTGTAAGTTTTGGTCTTCCTGATGGCGTAAGTTCTGGTGAGAAAGTAACAACACAAAATGAAAAATATCGTCTATACGACAATATGAAGCAAGTAACTGAAGGTATGTACGATCAGTATTTGCCTTATGTCATGCTATTTAAAGAGTCTATTCGAGGTCTTCAGCCTGGTGCTCCTGTTGAATATCGCGGTGTTCGTATTGGTACAGTTGAAAAAGTTCCATTTAAACTGCCTACCAATAAGCACGGTTTCTCCAATAAGATGATTCCAATCTTAGTGCATATTGAATTAGGTAGAATTACACAGCTTGGTGGTCATGAAACTCTTGAAGGGCTAAAAGCCGACTTACAAAAAGAGTTTAAGACAGGTTTACGAGCAACATTAAAAACCGGTAGCTTAATTACAGGTGCGCTGTTTATTGATCTTAATGTTGATCCTGATGAGAAAGCACCAAAGCTTCAATCGTTTGATGGCTATGATATCTTCCCAACTAAAGCGGGTGGATTTGCCGAAGTTCAGAAACAAGTAACTGACCTGTTGAAGAAATTGAATAACTTACCGGTTGAAAAAACAGTGAATTCTTTGAACAGCACTCTAGCTGCAACTGAAAAAACATTGCAGTCTGCAGAACGTGTTACCGCAGATCTTGATCGTTTACTAAAACAAAAAGATACGCAGCAGCTACCGGCAGATATTCGACAGAGTTTAAAAGAGATTCAGCACACATTAAACAGCTATGGACCAAATGGTGCTCCATATCAAAATCTTGAAGGGGCATTAAACCAGTTCCAAGATGTGATGCAAGAACTTCAACCTGTACTAAAACAAATCAATAAAAAGCCAAACTCATTGATTTTTGGTGGTGATAAAACGGCAGATCCAATTCCTGCTGGAGGTAAATAATGATGAAAAAATGGTTAGCAGTCGCAGCGTTATTTTTAGCAGGGTGTAGCAGTGCACCAGAAACCAATACGTATTTACTTCCTGCAGCACCGCAAACAACGATGAGCCATGTTAATGTGAGTAAACCTATGCTGGTGGTAAGACCGGTTGAGATGGCATCTCATCTTAATGGTTCTGGATTGGTTTATCAGGTATCAGATACCAAGGTTGTGGAAGCACAAAATAACTTATGGGCCGAAGCAATCAATAAGCAGTTAACTCGTCGTATTACTGATGATCTACGAAACAAACAAAACAAGTTTTGGCCAACTCAGTTAACACCAACACTTGATATTGCAGGCGCGACACGCTTACAAGTTCGTATCGATCAGTTTAATGGTACTTATAATGGTATTGCTGATGTTGCCGGAGAATGGATAGTGATGAATGCTAATGGTGAACTAGAAAGTGTTCATCCATTTAAATTTAAAGTGCCATTAGCCGAACCTGGTTATAATGCTCAGGTGCTAGCGTTATCAAAAGGTGTTGATGAGTTAACATCACAAATAGCGCAGCAGATTAAGTAATACGTTATTGTTTAAGCAAAAGGAGCCTCAGTTAGGCTCCTTTTTTTATCTGTATTATTGAAAGCTTAATACAACATATTGTTATCGTTAATATGAATATCTTTCATTGGCAATATCCTTAAAACGCCACCAATAAAGTATAAAATCTATTTTCTATATGTTATGTATATAACAAAAGAAATACTATTTTATTAATCTATACCTTTGTGATTTGGGGGGGTGAGATTTAGTTAGAATAGTTTGTTTTACTACAAGGTAACGATTTGAAGCGTAAGAAGCGCTAGATGAAAAAATCGAGTATATGCTGATAAGGGAAGTAAAATGAAGATAGCTCAATATATGGTGAAGTTGCTCAGTGAGGCCGGCGTTAAGCGTATTTGGGGTGTCACTGGTGATTCATTAAATGGGATCAGTGATAGTTTACGAGCCGAGGGTTCGATTGAGTGGATTGGTACCCGCCATGAAGAAGTTGCTGCATTTGCTGCTGGCGCAGAAGCTGAATTAACAGGTGAATTGGCGGTTTGTGCCGGTTCTTGTGGGCCAGGTAATATGCATCTTATTAATGGACTATATAACTGCTACCGCAATAAAGTGCCAGTACTTGCAATCGCTTCAGATATTCCATCTTCAGAAATTGGTACTCACTATTTTCAAGAAACTGATCCTACTCGACTGTTTAAAGAGTGTAGCGTTTTCTGCGAAAAATTAACGACTCCTGAGCAGATGCCTCAACTTATGGAAACTGCGATGCGCCAAGCTATTTTAAAGCGGGGTGTGAGTGTTATTGTGGTCCCAGGGGATGTGGCATTACTCGACATGCCGAAAAACACCGCAATAAAATGGCAGCGTCCAACCTTACCGCTAACAATGCCGATAATCTCTGATCTTAATCAGTGTGCTGAAATACTAAATCAGTCAGTAAAAACGGTATTATTTTGCGGGGCCGGAACAAAAAATTCTCATAAACAAGTCATCGAGCTTGCCGAAAAACTAAAAGCGCCAATTGTACATGCGCTACGAGGCAAAGAGCATATTGAATATGATAACCCTTTTGATGTCGGTATGACGGGATTAATCGGTTTTTCATCTGGTTATCATGCGATGGAAAACGCAGATGTTGTTATTTTAGTTGGTACAAGTTTTCCATTTAGACCTTTTTATCCTAAAGGGGCTAAAATCGTTCAGATTGATAATGATTCTAGTGCGATTGGGCGACATACCCAGATTGATTTAGGTATTGTGGCAGATGTTCAACCGACCTTATCGGCATTGTTACCATTATTAGATGAAAATCATAATACTGAGTTTCTTAATAAATGTGTTGAACACTATCAAAAGACACGAAAGGAGCTTGATAATCTGGCTGAAGTTAAACCTAAGAGTGCCTTAATTCACCCACAAACACTATCAAAAGTCATCAGTGAAAAAGCACATCAAGATGCTGTATTTACTTGTGATGTTGGTACGCCAACACTGTGGGCTGCCCGTTATCTGAAAATGAATGGTCATCGTCGCTTACTGGGATCTTTTAATCATGGTTCGATGGCGAATGCAATGGCTCAAGCTATTGGTGCTCAAGCTGTAGATAAGGACCGCCAAGTTATCGCTATGTGTGGTGATGGTGGATTCTCAATGCTTATGGGTGATTTGTTAACGTTAGCGCCTTATCAATTACCGGTAAAAATTGTGATTCTTAATAACAATTCTCTTGGTTTTGTTGATATGGAAATGAAAGCGGCGGGTTTTGTTTCTAATGCGACAGATCTCCATAACCCAAGTTTCGCAGCTATCGCTAATGCTTGTGGTATTAAAGGTATTAAGGTTTCAGAACCTAAGAAGCTAAATGAAGCCGTTGATGAACTCTTAGCTCACCAAGGTCCTGCGTTACTTGAAGTGATTACTGATAAACATGAGCTTAGCATGCCTCCTAAAATTCAGTTAGCTCAAGAAAAAGGCTTTGCTATTTATATGCTGAAAGCGTTATTTAATGGCTATGGCGATGAGCTGGTAGAAGTGGCTAAGACGAATTTATTGCGGTAAACATTAGAAGATACGGACTAATAAGAAAGCTGGATAACATGAATTATCCAGCTTTTTATAGTATTAATAGGTGTTTTATCGTTACCAGAGGTTCTTAATCTCTGCTAAGTGGTTTGGTAGATCTTGAGGCTTCTCACAGCATACTTGTTCCATGACTTGTTGAAGCTGTTTTTTCAACATATTCATCGCATGGTAGCCACCGTTATGACCTAAAGCTCCTACGCTATACATAAAACTACGGCCTAAGAAGGTGAAATCCATTCCTGCAGCCATAGTACAGGCAATATCTGAGCCTTCTCTAATACCACTATCCATCATAATGGTCGTTTTACCTTTGCAAGCATTAAGTATTTCAATACCCTTATTAATGGTTGAAGGACCAGCATCAAGCTGACGTCCCCCATGGTTAGATACGATAATGCCATCAAGTCCTAAGTGAATTGCTTTTTCTGCATCCTCAACAGTGGATAGCCCTTTTAGAACTAGATTACCGTCCCATTTATCTCGTAGTTTTTGTACTTTTTCTTCACTTAAGCGTCCATTAAATGTTTTATCCATAAATAATGCTAAGTGATGCATATTCATGGAACCTGGCATGTATTTAGTTAGCGTCCTAAATTCAGGCTTACCTTTTATCAATGTTTCTAAAGCCCACTCCGGTGAGGCCATAATTTGTAACATATTTGGAATGGTCATCTTAGGAGGCATTGCCAGACCATTTTTAATTTCTTTTGGACGATAGGCGAATGTTGGAACATCAGATAAAAGAACTAAGGTTTTGACTCCTGCCGCTTTACAACGTGCTAGTAAGTCATCAGTAATAGCATCATCGGCAGGGTGATATAACTGGAACCACATTTTACCTTCGGTGATTTCAGCAATTGTTTCTATTGGAGCGGTTGAAACGGTACTTAAAATAAACGGAACATTGTGGTCGAAAGCGGCTTTAGCCAAAATTTCAGGCGCTTGTGGCCAAATTAGCCCTTGTAAACCAACAGGACTCACACCAAATGGTGCATCATAAGTTTCACCAAAAAGCTCAGTTTTTAATGATATTTCCTGATAATCACGTAGATAGTAAGGGATAAGTTCTAATTTTCGAATGTCATCGGTATTACGTTTTAAGCCAATTTCGTTGTTACAACCACCATCAACATACTCAAAAGCAAATTTAGGTAAGCGACATTTTGCTTTTTTTCGGAGTAGATCGATAGAAGGATAGTTAGTGTTAAAATAGTCCTTCATTGTATAACCTTACATTTTATTATTGTTAATAGGTATTATTATCACTTGGTTGCGCTTAAGTAAATGCAAAATATTTGTATGTGATGATGAAAAATTAAGTAATAAATTTGTCATTTTTTAGGAGTGACAGGCGCTGTCTAGGCTATTTATTAATCGTATAGAAAAAGTTTAAGAGTTAATTTTGCATTCATGGTAGGTTCATTTTTCAGCCGCTATGATACATTCAAGCTTGAAAAAGATGGATAGGAACCCCATCTATGAGTTATAAGAGAAAGAGATAACGAGAGCTGTTCGATGGAGAATGAGGCGTAGCAAGTTGGTTGATACGGTTAATCCTCATCACAGAATAGACAAGAGGGCTCAAAATGAGAAATCTTATTGCTGGTTTTATTGCCGTTGTTATTGGTATGTTTACCCTATTTTTCGCAGCGATTATGGGGCTATTCGTAAGTGTTGCTGCATTGATTACTAAGCCATTCTTAAAGCGTAAATTGGCTTACGCAGATTATGCATATCAAGAGCAAGGTTTTACCGATTCACGTTTTGGTGATGCTCGACAAGAAAAAACAAATGCATCATCAAATGTTATTGACGGTGAGTTTGAAGATATTACAGACCGTAAATAACCTGCTATCGATGTAGTCTGATCGAATATAGAATTATTAACGCCAGCTTGAAAATATGTTTCGAGCTGGCGTTTTCGTATGTTCTAACCACTAACATTATAAATTTTAGCTTTAACCATATTTCGATATTGGCTCGGTGTGACCTTAAATACTTGCTTAAATCGTGTCGAAAAATGGTATGCGTCTTGATAGCCCACATGTTCGGCCACATCCTGTATTGATAACCCAAAATCACGCAACAATTGTTGAGCTGTATCCATTCTTATCCCCTGTAAGTACTGATGCGGGGTTTGCCCAACTTGATCTTTAAAACGGCGATTAAATGTACGTAGGGGAAGCCTACATGCATTGGCGATATCTGTAGCTGTTATTGATTCAGATAAATGACGTTTCATCCACTCTTGCGCTAAAGCGATCGATTCATCAAATTGAGCTTGCCCCCCAATTTGATAGAAGGGCTGTTGACCAGACTTACTGATTTCGTGACCGTAGTGAGTTTCGATTGTCGTCGCAATTTTTTGGCCATAATATTTTTCAATAATATATAGGATCATTTCAGTTTGAGAGTTAATTGATCCTGTGCAATACAAGCCATTTGCTGCCGTAATAGAGGCTTGACGATTTAATTTAATTTTTGGATATCGTTGACTGAATTTATCATAAAAATACCAGTGGGTTGTGGCGACTTGATCGTTTAATAATCCAGTTTCTGCCAGCCACACAACAGACGTTCCTGTCGCCATTAATTGGCTACCATTTTGATATTGTTTGATTAACCACTCCGTTAATCCTGGAGTATTGTGAATCGCAGACAACGGATTGCCCCACATAGGCGGTAAGATCACAAGATCAAATTGTTCTTCATCATTAAAGGTAACATCCGGCTCAATTCTGATCCCTGCTGTTAATTTAGGTGAAGTTAAGGTTGGTGCGACTATTTTCAAACTAAAAGGGGACTCTTTCTGTAAACGCCTTTCCCGCAACGTCGATGCGCTAGAGAGCATTTCAGCAGCCAGAGATATACCTGTAATGAGTGCTCGATGATAAAGCACAAAACCGACTCGCATTGTTCTATCTCACTTTATAAATTGATGATTAGATATTCAATCACATTTAAGTGGCATTATTTTCAGTGTTTTTGGCATAAATTCAAGGTGTGTTGAGCAATAAACTTGTTATTCTGATATTAGAACAGTGTATTGAAAGATTTTTCAGGAAGTGATGTATGGCAAAGTTACCGTTAATCGTTGGATTTGGCGGCATTAATGCGGCGGGTCGTAGTTCTGGGTTTCACAGCTATAAACGAATGTTAGCAGATGTGTTACCCCAAGAGACTATGGCATCAACATGGCAAGATCTTGCGATTCGTATGGGACTGAGCGATACCGGTTGTGATGTTTCAGATGAAATTATTGCTGCGATTAAAGCGGGTACTTTGGTTCGTCGAATCGATTCATTCGATCCCGATGCATTGCTATATCAATATAAAGCGAATTTAGAAACAGAATCTGAAGCAATTACTTTTACTCTGCGCAAATCAAAATTACCGACTCAAATCCCAGATAACTGGCTGGTTGAGGAGCAAGGTAGCAAAGTAAAGATTACCGTAACGGGCAGTATTGATGCATTACTTGAAGATCGCGTAACTTTCCCTGTATCGAGTGGTGGTAATATTCCGACAGGTTTTGATCCTGGCAAATTATATAACTCACGTTTTCACCCTCGTGGTTTGAAGCTGACCGTATATGGCGCTTCAGATGCTTTAAACTCACTAGGGTTTGAATGGAATCAAGTGCTAGAACACGTTAAACCTGATGAAATTTCGGTATATGCAGGTAGTGGTTTAGCGCAAGTTGATGATCAGTCTTTAGCGGGTATGATTGCCGCGCATTTAACCGGTGGACGAGTTAGCTCAAAAATGATGGCTTTGTCTCTTGCTGAAATGCCTGCTGACTTTATTAATGGTTATGTGATTAATAGTGTTGGTACTACGGGCACAAATATGGGTGCCTGTGCCACTTTCCTATACAACCTTCGTCAGGGTATGTACGACATTCAACACGGTAAATCAAAAGTCGTTATTGTGGGTAATGCCGAAGCACCTGTTGCGCCTGAAGTTATGGAAGGTTTCCGTGTTATGGGCGCTTTAGCCGAGGATGAACAGCTAAAAGCACTTGATAACAGTGATTGTGTTGATAACAGTCGTGCTTGTCGTCCGTTTTCGACTAATGCTGGATTTACCATGGCTGAAGCATCACAGTTTGTGGTGTTAATGGATGATGAATTAGCACTAGAGTTAGGGGCTAATATTTACGGTTCTGTTGCTGATGTATTTGTTAACGCTGATGCCAATAAGAAATCTATTTCGGCACCTGGTGTAGGCAACTATGTAACGGTGGCTAAAGCCGCAGCACTTGCTAAAGCCATTTTGGGCGCAGAAGGCGTTAAGCAAACCTATGTGCAATCTCATGGTACGGGTACGCCACAGAACCGTGTAACCGAAAGCCATATTTTAAATGAAGTGGCGAAAACTTTTGCGATAGATAAATGGCCTGTAGCGGCGATCAAGTCTTATGTGGGCCATTCAATGAGCGCAGCGGCAGGGGATCAGCTTATCGCATCTTTAGGCGTGTGGCAGTATGGTTGGATTCCTGGTATTACTACGATCGATCATATTGCAGATGATGTTCATCAATCCAATCTTGAGATTTTAACTTCGCATAAATTTGCAGGAGAGCAGGGCGAAGCATATAAGGCTGTTGTCTTAAATGCCAAAGGTTTTGGTGGTAATAACGCAACTGGTCTGGTGCTCTCTCCTCAGCAAACTCTTGAGATGTTAACGGTTAAATACGGTCAAGAATGTATCGACTCTTATAAAACAAAAAATACGCCAGTTGCTCAAATTGCAAAGCAAAACGATCTTGCAGCATGCCAAGGCCAAGAAACGATTCGCTACGATTTTGGCTCAGAAGTTATGGACGGCGATTCTGTTGAAATGGATCAGCAAAGCTTAAAATTATCTGCTTTTGCACAAGCGATTGATCTACCAACAGTAAACCCATTTGCTGAGTACAGTAAATAAGAGATTTATTGAGTTGCGAGATAGCGTGAGTTGGTAAATATTAGTTTAATATAGAGCTTATTGAGTATAAAAATGCCGCTACTTATAGAAAAGTTAGCGGCATTTTTTTATTTAAATGAATTTAGAAGTCGTTTATTACTTAATAGAACCTAATTTCGCTTTGTTTTGAATCGCTTTACGAAGACGAGCACGACGTTCTGCCGATGATTTATCTTCATTTGGATTATTCGTACGACCACGGCGATCGCGGAACGAAGCTTTAGTATTCATTTTCTCGAGTAGGGCATCACGGCTCTTTGGCTCATAACCTACTAATTGTACGCGGTGAATACGCTGACCGATCAAACGCTCTATTTGGATCAGAGTTAGCTCTTCTTCACGGCTTACAAATGATACCGCATGACCTTGCTGACCTGCACGACCGGTTCGGCCAATACGGTGAACATAGTCCTCAGCAAGAAATGGCATGTCGTAGTTCACAACATGTGGTAAACCTTGAATATCCAAACCACGAGCAGCGACTTCGGTTGCAACCATTACGCGAGCTTTGCCTTCTTTAAACTCTTTAAGAGCACGACGACGGGCGCCTTGCGCTTTATCACCATGACAAAGAACGGCTTTAATACCGTCTAGTTCAAGCTCTTCTACTAGCTGGTTTGCGGTTTCTTTGTAGTTAACAAAAACCAGTACTTGCTGCCAGTTTTTCTTACCAATTAGCTCCGATAGCATTTCACGCTTGCGTTCTTCATCAACCGGATAAACAACGTGCGCAACGGTCTCTGCAGTTGAGTTTTCAGGTGTTACAGAAATACGTTTCGGTTTGTTTAGTAGCTCTCCTGCTAACTTATTCATTTGAGATGAGAAAGTTGCAGAGAACAGCATAATTTGAGGCGTAGAGTTAACGTTACTTAAAATTGTACGGATCGCGCTAATAAAGCCCATATCCAGCATACGGTCAGCTTCATCAAATACTAAAAATTCAATGTTCGACAACAGTACATTTTGTAACTCTAAATGCTCAAGTAAACGACCTGGTGTAGCAACTAAGATATCGCAGCCTGATTCAAGCTTTTTCTCTTGAGTCGCTATTTTACGACCACCAAAAACAGCGACTGTCGTTAAGTCAGTATAACGGGTGTAGTCTTTAATATTATTAGCAATTTGCTCAACTAGCTCACGTGTCGGCGCTAAGATCAGTGCGCGAACGTTCATACGAGAGCGAGGCTGAGGGTTATCCAGCATTTTCTGAATAATTGGTAATGAAAATGCGGCTGTTTTACCAGTACCTGTTTGTGCATTCGCTAATACATCGTGACCACGACGAAGTTGAGGAATGGCTTGCTTTTGAATTGGAGTCAGCTTTTCATAGCCGATCTCTGTTAATGCTTTTACCAGCTCTTGAGAGAAGCCTTGGGCAGAAAATGACATAATGGTTTCCTAATATCTGGCCTATGTCTATTACATTCATAACCGAACCATCTTTATGATGCATATCGTTTATGGATGTAGTCGACAGGAGAATAAAAACGGTCGCACATTATAGAGGATCCTAGCTCGTTTTAACAAAGAAAGTTAAAGCTCTATAACAAGTATTTATTTACAAGGTGAATTAAGTAAGGTCTAATGATTCAAAATAATAATGAACGGTGTGCATTTTGTCTTTTTTGTAGTCAAAAAAATGTCGTTTTGTGTTTTTGTGCTTTCATTTTAAACCTTGTCTTGTAGAATCTGACAATAAATTTACATATTTTTGATGTTGTTATGAATAAAGCCTTTCTTTTTTTACTCTGCGGTTTATTACCGAGCTACGCGGTTGCGTTTAATCCAAGCCCATTTATCGATAATTTAGTTTCGTGCAAAGGGAAAGGTTATACACAGTGTATTGATAACTCTGGTAGTGAAGCGGAAGTGAGTATCAGAAAGGTTGATCTTAACAAAGATGATATCGACGAAATTATTATTGAGATCCACGGTAGCTCGGTTGAATTTGGTATGGCTGGTGGTTATGTTCAGGTGCTAAAGCGAGTGAGTCGTTACCACTATCGGATCATCAATTCATTGGCAGCGTACAGTTGTAATGTACTTGATAAAAAAACAAATGGTTATTTTGATCTTAACTTTTCAGGACCAGGCCTTAATGTTCCCTATGAATGGTACTGGAATGGAGCGACTTACGCAGCTAGATAGTAAAGTCTGACTATGAGCTAATTTGAAAAAGAGGAAGCCAATTGATGACTCCCTCCAACAACATCAAAAAATTAGCGCTTATTGCGTAGGTAACGCTTACGGCGCTCTTCTTTATTCTTTGCTTTTTCTTCGGCTTTACGTTCAGCTTCTACTGCAACGTCGATAAGCTCTTGAGTGATCATCTCAGGGCGTTCCATCGTAATCTTACCCAAAGTACCATTACGCAGCTCATTGATCAGAATTTCTGATACTTTATGAAGATCGACCCGACCGCCACCTTGTAAACAGCCTCGGTTACGACCAATCTCTTCTAATAACTCAATTTCAGAATCAGGAAGCTCATCATCTAGGTTGTAGCGTGCTTTTAGTAAGTCAGGGTAGGCTTGAGCTAAATACTCTACAGTAAAGAAAGCAACGTCGATATAATCCATTGCCGTATCTTTAACTGCGCCTGTTGCAGCCAAACGGAAGCCACTGTGCGGGTTTTCAACTTTAGGCCATAAGATTCCTGGAGTATCTGATAGCACAATACCATTTTGCAGATTAATACGTTGCTGCTGGCGAGTAACTGCTGGCTGGTTACCTGTTACCGCCACTTTACGGCCCGCTAATGTATTGATGATGGTTGATTTACCCACGTTAGGGATACCCATGATCATGGTGCGAATATTTTTGCCCATCTCTTCACGATGAGGAACAAGCTTACGACAAAGCTCCATGATTTGATGAACTTCGTTGATATTGTCTGTTGTAATCGCAATCGCTTTAACGTTTTGCTCTTGTTCTAAGTGGTCAATCCAACGTTGAGTCATTTCAGGATCGGCCAGATCTCGCTTGTTTAGCACCTTAACAACAGGCTTTTCGTTCTTTTCTCGAAATCTTTTGATCAACGGGTTTTCACTACTAAACGGAATTCGGGCATCAAGCACCTCGATGATCACATCTACTTTTGGTAGTGCTTCTTCAATCTCTTTACGCGCTTTGTGCATATGGCCCGGAAACCATTGGATAGTTTGGCTACTCATTTGATTCTTATACTCTTTATTTCTCTAGTTATTACGCTACGCGGTTCTTCTCGAATGTGAATCAGTGACTATACTCTGAATCCTGTATCTTGAAGTCATGGGGTATAACAGTAAACAACTAGGGCTTAAAATTGTTCATGAAACAGCACACTTAATCACTTTTAGTGTACGGAATGCTTTTCATCAAAGACTTGGTTGAAGTTTAACATACTTAAGGGGAGATATTGGTATTACTAAACAAAGATTCTCATTTGTAAACAGAAGCAGCCAGATACGAAGAGTTCGTAAATTTCTATGGTCTTCCAACTTAAAACAGAGTATTGAGTTTGAAAAATATCAAAAAATGACTATGTCTATAATCAACATGCTGCTTATTTGAGTGAAACTGGTCATCTGTATAGGTTTTCTTGATATTGTCGACATTTTATATGCAAAAGTATGACAATAAAGAGGAAATAGTTTAATCTCTCGAGCGAATGGTTATTGCTGTAGGATGGCTCATGTCTTCATCAAATTTCGAATTTTTACAAGGTGTTAACGACACACTGTATATTATTGCTTTATCAGCTGAACGTAACTTGCATCAAGATCCGCATACCACATTGTTTAAGGTGCGTTTACTGTCTGAAGAAATTGTTAATTACATTTCTGAGTTAGTGAAACTTGATGATGGGTTATCGACATTTGAACAGCTGAAGCAGCTTGGCAATAAGGGCTACTTAGATGAGGAGCGTCAAGCAATCTTTCATGCTTTACGTAAATACGGTAACAAAGCTGCGCATGGTTATTACAACAATGCCACCGCTGCGGGCTATGCGCTAGAAATTGCCCACAAGGCTGCAACAATTTATTATCGTGTTAAAACGGGTGATGGCAGCTTTAAACCTAATCCATATCAAGCACCTTCAGAACAGCAAAACGATAACTTGATTGAGCAATCGAATGAAGAGATTGCTCGTCTTAATGCGATTATCGACAAGCTAGAATCGCAGAAGTCACCTGAATTTGATATTAGACAAGCACAGATCGCATTTCTTGAAGCAAAAGACAATGACAGTTTAAATCAAGCTCAAGCACGTATTCGAGAGCTTGAACAGCAACTGCAGCAACAAGCCTCGCTAAACACTGAACCAGAAGACGAAGCAAAAGCATCTCAAGAACTCAAACAGCGAATTGAGTTACTAAAGCATAGCCATTTTGATCTCAACGAAGCTCAGACTCGATTTATTATTGATCAGCAACTACGTGATGCTGGTTGGGATGCGGATACCCAAGAATTAACCTTCAGTAACGGTGCTCGTCCTCATCCTAAGAAAAACCTTGCGATAGCTGAATGGCCAACGGCATCAGGTCCAGCAGACTACGTTTTATTTGTGGGTATGACACCTATTGCCGCTGTGGAAGCAAAACGTAAGCGTGTTAACGTCTCTGGGGCTATCACCCAAGCTGAGCGCTATAGCCATACTTTTTCACCTGTTGCGACAGAGTTAGAACAACTTATGGTACCAGCGTGGGAGCTGATGAAACGTGAAGGCCCTTGGCAAGGGTGCGAAGGGGAGGCATCGTATAAACTTCCTTTTGTGTTTGCGTGTAATGGTAAGCCGTTCTTAAGACAAATGCCTGAGCAGAGTGGTACATGGTTTCGAGACTGTCGTTTACCGACGAATGCTAAACGTGCTTGTGAAAGTTTTTACAGTCCAGCAGGCTTGCTTGACCTCCTAACACGAGATCATCAACAAGCTCAGCAAGAGATGGCGTTAGAGCCTTTTGAATATCTTGGCTTACGTCCATACCAAAAAAAGGCTGTAATTGCTGTAGAAGAAGCATTGCAGCAGAATAAACGTGAATGTCTGCTAGCAATGGCAACAGGTACAGGTAAAACACGTACTATTATTGGCTTACTTTATCGTTTTCTGAAAGCTGAGCGTTTTAAGCGCATTCTATTTTTAGTTGATCGCTCGTCGCTGGGGGATCAAGCAACAGAATCGTTTACCGAAACACGCTTAGAGCAAAACCAATCGCTTACCCAGATCTATGACATCAAAGAAATGGCGGATAAATTACCAGAAGCGGAAACCCGTGTGCATGTAGCAACGGTACAAGCGATGGTGAAACGCTTATTTGAAGACAAAGAGAGTGATAACACTAATGCCACCATTTTGCCTATCGATCAATACGATTGCATCATTGTGGATGAGGCACACCGTGGTTATACCCTTGACCAAGAAATGGATGAAAGCGAACTGATTGCACGTGATCCAAACCTGTATCGCTCTAGTTACCGTCGCGTATTGGATTATTTTGATGCAGTGAAAATTGGCTTAACTGCAACACCAGCAGCACACACTTCCGAAATTTTTGGTTACCCGGTTTATACCTATTCTTACCGTGAAGCAGTAGCTGAAGATTACCTGATTGATCATGAAGCACCTATCCTCTATAAAACCAAACTGAACCAAGCTGGTATCAAGTTTGAAGAAGGTGAAATGGTTGAAATGGTGGATACCTTCTCTGGTGAAGTTAACACCTTAGAACTTGAAGACGAGCTGGATTTTAACGTAGAGAATTTCAACCGTACCGTCATCAATGAAAACTTTGATCGAACTGTATGTGAAGCGTTAGCAGAAGATATCGACCCAACAGGTAAAGAAAAAACCATGATCTTCTGTGTTAACGATCAACATGCGGATCGGGTTGAACGACTGTTAGTTGAAGCGTTTCAAAAAGCCTATGATGATGTACCAGCACATGCAGTACAAAAAATCACAGGCAGCACAGATAGAGTCAAAGAAGCGATCAAAAAATATAAAAACGAAACCTATCCAAGTGTTGCGATTACCGTTGATTTGCTAACTACAGGTATAGACGTACCTGAAATTTGTAACCTTGTGTTCATGCGTCGTGTTAAGTCCCGTATTTTATACGAGCAAATGTTAGGTCGTGCGACGCGCCGTTGTGATGATATTGGTAAAACAGTCTTCCGCATTTTTGATCCAGTCGATCTCTATGCATCATTGGAGCAAGTCAACACCATGAAATCTGTGGTGAAGCGTCCAAATATTTCCATTGAGCAACTTATTGATGAGATTTCCGAACCTCGTAATCTTGAACTATCAGGGCGAGAAGAAGGCAGCAGCTTTGCACATGATTCATTGGATGAGCTAAGCCAAAAAGTGATGCGGGTAATGCGTAAAGCGCAAGCTAAAGCAGAAAAAGATCCCATCATCAAACAAGAGCTTGAAAGTATCGAGCAGGAGTGGGGCTGTCCAGCTGATCAAATTCATCAGAAATTGCATCAAGCAGGGCCTGTGAAAGCGGCTGAAATGCTTAAAGTACACAGTAACTTGGCCAAAAGAGTAGAAAGTGTTCGTTCAATGCTAGGTGGTGGTGAAAAATACGTAATTTCTAACCACGATGATGAGTTTTTAGTTCGTGAACAGAACTTCTCTGCTTACAGTAAGCCAGAAGATTACCTCACTGCTTTTGATCATTTCATCAAAGACAATATCAATAATAATGCGGCGTTGGCAGCAGTCGTCAACAAACCGAAAGAGCTTACCCGTGAGCAACTAAAAGAGATCCGTATTTTATTGGATAACCAAAACTTCAAAGAAGTGGATCTACAAAGTGCTTGGAAGAAAACCACCAACCGAGACATTGCCGCTTCTATCGTGGGTCATATTCGTCGTGCAGCATTGGGTGAAGCATTAATGCCATTTGAGCGCCGTATTGATATGGCGATGGATAGCATTTATGCCATGCATTCTTGGACGAAACCGCAACTAAAATGGCTTGAACGCATTGCCAAACAGTTGAAAAAAGAAGTGGTATTGCAAAACGAAGACATCAACCGCAGTTTTGCTCAAGCTGGTGGCAGCAAAGGGCTGGATAAACAGTTGGGTGGACAGTTAGAGCAAGTATTAATCGCGCTCAACGATCAAATTTGGCAGCAGCAAGCCACCTAATATGCTTAAAGCCTAGCCAATCACAACGACGTTATTATTAATCTTATTTTTACCTTGCCGCTAAGTGGTAAACTTAGCGGAAGTATTGCATTTAAACGTATTTTTATCGCTAGTGGTGTGTAAATAGCCATTAAGCGACCGCTATCTTCAAACGAGAGCCTTATGAATAACAACGAAATTGTACAAAAACTATGGAAGCTGTGTGACGTATTACGTGATGACGGCATTACCTACACTGACTATGTGACTGAGTTGGTGCTGTTGTTATTCATCAAAATGGAAAACGAGCAAGCAGAAGCAGGGATCACAGAGCACGTATTACCTGAAGGGCTGCGCTGGACGGACATCACCGACAAAACAGGTATCAAGCAGTACGACTTTTACCGTCAAATGCTATTAGATTTAGGTAAACACCACGATCCATTATTAGCTGCAATCTATGCTGGGGCGCAAACTAGCCTAAAAGAGCCAAAACACTTAAGTCAGCTTGTTAAGCGTATTGATGAGTTAGATTGGTTCTCTGCGCGTGAAGATGGCTTAGGCGACTTATACGAAGGCTTATTAGAGAAAAACGCTAACGAAACCAAATCGGGTGCAGGTCAGTACTTCACCCCACGTCCACTTATCGACACCATTGTAAAACTGACCAACCCACAAGTCGGGGAAACCATTCAAGATCCTGCGGCAGGTACTGCGGGTTTCTTAATTGCGGCCCATGAGTTTATTAAAGCCAACACAGACGATCTGTTTGACTTAGATGAAAAGCAGCAAGATTTCCAAAAACGCAAAGCTTACAACGGTATGGAGCTGGTGGCATCGACACGCCGATTAGCTTTAATGAACTGCTTATTACATGGCATCGAAGGTGATGGCGAAGGCGTTATTTTCCAAGGTAACACGTTAAGCGGTGAGGGGGCGAAACTACCCAAAGTCGATATCATTCTGTCTAACCCTCCATTTGGTACTTCTAAGGGTGGCGGCGGTCCAACGCGTGACGATTTAACCTTTGACACCAGTAATAAACAGTTGGCTTTCTTACAGCATATTTATCGCCATTTAAAACCAGGTGGTCGAGCTGCTGTGGTACTGCCTGATAACGTATTGTTTGAAGGTGGCGTAGGGCAAAAAATTCGTGCTGACTTAATGAATAAGTGTAACTTGCACACCATTTTACGTTTGCCGACGGGTATTTTTTACGCACAAGGGGTGAAAACTAACGTCCTGTTTTTCCAAAAAGGCACGAAGGATAACCCAGAGCAAGAGGAAAATTGCACCACATCTACGTGGGTGTACGACATGCGTACCAATATGAATACCTTTGGTAAGCGCCGACCATTAACGGCAAAACACTTTGATTCCTTTATTGCCGCTTTTGGTGATGATGTAAATGGTTTATCAAAGCGTGCAGAAGGTGTGTGGCAACAGCTAGGCGAAGTCGAATCTGGCAATGAACCAACATTAGATAACGCTCGTTTCCGCCAATTTAGCCGTGAGTATATTCGTGATCAAAAGGGCGATAGCCTTGATATTTCATGGATGAAAGATTTAGAAGCCAGCAGCGCAGAAAACCTCCCAGAACCAGAGGTACTTGCAGGTGAAGCAATGGCAGAGCTAACAGAAGCCATGGCAGGTATTTATCAGCTAATGCAAGCACTGGGTGCTAGTGATGAAGCAGAAGCGCAAAAGCAACTGCTAGAACAAGCCTTTGGTTTAGAAGAAAAGCCGGAGGAAGTGTGATGAGTGAATTGCCGAAAGGTTGGGTAGCAAGCTCCATTGGTGAAGCCTGTTTGATAGAAAATGGTCTACGAAAACCTATCTCTTTAAAGGAGCGTGCTAGTTGTCAAGGTCATTACCCTTACTATGGAGCCACTGGGGTCATAGACTATTTAAATAACTATACTCATGAAGGCGAGTACGTTCTAATTGGAGAAGATGGAGCAAATCTATTATCTAAATCTAAGCCTTTAGCATTTATTGCTAAGGGAAAATATTGGGTAAATAATCATGCACATACCTTAAGGTGTCTTGCCGATAGCCCAAATTTATATTTGGAAAAATATTTCAACTCACTTTCTTTAGAGTCTTGGGTAACAGGTTCTGCTCAACCTAAGCTTACAAAAAAGAATTTGGAAAGTATCCCATACCCACTTGCCCCACTAAACGAACAAAAACGCATTGTTGAAAAACTCGATGAGGTATTGGCACAGGTCGACACCATCAAAGCGCGTTTAGATGGCATTCCTGCGATCCTTAAACGCTTTCGTCAATCTGTTCTCGCTGCTGCGGTATCGGGGAAATTGACGGAAGAGTGGCGTGGTTCTGCCAACTCTTTTGATGATTGGAAAGTTCTTTCTATTGGTGACATTTCGACAGTAGCGACTGGTAAAACACCAAAGAGGACAAATAGTGAATATTGGAATTCAGAGGACGTGCCTTGGTTAACTAGTAGTGCGACTGGTGATTTATTCTGTTATGAAGCTGAGCAATTTGTTTCAAGTTTTGGGGCTGAAGATTGTAAGTTAAAGTTATTCCCTGTTGGTACATTATTACTAGCAATGTACGGAGAGGGTAAAACTCGAGGTCAAGTGACGGAATTAATGTTGGAAGCTACATGTAATCAAGCCTGCGCAGCAATCATCGTTGATGAAAATAAAGCGCTTAAAAGTTATGTAAAGCTTAGACTTTTAGAGAATTATGAGGAAACTCGAAAAGCAGCTGTAGGTGGAAATCAACCTAACTTGAACTTGAATAAAGTACGTGAAATTATTATTCAGTTGCCAACTCTTGAAGAACAAAAAGAAATCGTCCGCCTAGTTGACCAATACCTCGCGTTCGCTGAGATCATTGAAGCCCAAGTGAAAAAAGCGCAAACACGAGTAGACAACCTTACCCAAAGTATCTTGGCAAAAGCCTTCCGTGGTGAGCTGGTGGAACAAGATCCAAACGATGAGCCTGCCGATAAACTGTTAGAACGCATTGCTGTAGCCCGCAAGGAAGCAGAAGCATTAGCAAAAGCTGCTAAGAAAGCGCAAACAGCAAAAAAACGAACAGTAAAGAAAGAATCTGCACAAGAATCATAATCGAAATCATCAGCACGCTTTCGGGCGTGCTTTTTTAGGGATGAAAGGTTTTGGAATTTTCACGAAAATTTATTGAATATCTACATCAGTTCGATATTGATATATCGATTCTAAATTCAAATTTAGATGAAGTTAAAACTAAGTTAGATAATATATCACCATTAGCAAAATCCTATTTATTAGGTGATGACTTCAGACCTTTTCTTCAATATGTAGAGAAAAAATCTGCTGTTGCGTATACGAAGAAACATGATGGTGGTGCTATTTTTTTTGCCGAAAAATATGTTATTAAGTCTGCACGAAATGCTTATGGTGGATTTTATTTTAGTTCTGAAGGAAACCTAAAATTAGAGTTTTCATTAAAAAATTTATCTTCTGATGAGAAGATGCGCATACCGGAACATATAAAAGGCATTGGTTATATGTATCCTTTAATAACGAATAAAGCTGATATAGATATTGCGAACGAATGTTTGTCTGAATGGCTTGATATTAAAGAGGGCGCTTCCTCGAAATCGAATCATGTGAAAGTCAATAATATAATAAAAAATAAGAAAGTATCATTTATGCCATTAAACCAAATCCTTTATGGCCCTCCAGGTACAGGCAAAACCTTTCATACCATAGAAGCCGCCGTAAAAGCAGCTGAGCCGACATTCTACCTAGATTTAAATATCGACCAGCTAAAAGGGGCAACACAAGAACAACGAGCTCAACTTCAAAGTAAGTTCAAAGCGTTATCTGATTCTAAACGCATCCGTTTTGTAACTTTCCATCAAAGCTATGGCTATGAAGAGTTTGTGGAAGGATTGAAAGCTGAATGTAATGATGAAGGTCAAATCAGCTATTGTGTTGAGTCGGGTATTTTTAAACAAATATGCCAAGATGCTAAAAGTTCCAATGCCGAACACCAACAATTTGATAGTGCTCTAGAAAAGTTAAAAGAATTATGTTCAGACGAGCAAAATCCTTTGCGTGTGAAAACGTCGAACAAGTCTGAGTTTGATGTTGTTTATCGTGGTGGAAAGACATTTTTACTTGACCCCGTTTCAGCTGGAAAGTCTTGTGGGTATTCTGCATCTCTTGAAAACATCAAAAAACTCTATTTAACGGGTAATAAAGACGGTATTTACAATATTTCGTATGTTCGAGGGTTGCTTGAATATATGCGAGAACATTTGAATTTAGCGCCGATTTCACAACATGAGAAGCAAATACAACCTTATGTTTTGGTTATTGACGAAATCAACCGTGGCAATATATCCAAAATTTTTGGTGAATTGATCACCTTAATTGAGCCATCCAAACGGAAAGGAGCAGAAGAAGCGTTAGAAGTTACCTTGCCATATTCTGGCGAGACGTTCTCTGTTCCCGATAATTTACATATCATCGGCACAATGAATACGGCTGACCGATCTTTGGCGCTTATGGATACGGCACTGCGTCGGCGCTTTGATTTCGTTGAAATGATGCCAAAACCTGAGTTATTCAAGAATAGAAAAATCAGAAATATCGATTTAACGAAACTATTAACCACTCTTAATAACCGTATTGAAGTGCTTTATGATCGTGAGCATACCCTTGGTCACGCCTTTTTGTTTCCTGTCTACAATGAACAAGACGAAGGTAAAGCCTTTGAACTGTTAAAAGCGGCATTTAAAAACAAAATTATTCCACTGTTAGAAGAGTACTTCTTTGATGACTGGAACAAGATCCGCCTTGTATTGGGAGATAATCAAAAAGAAGCAGCGTTGTGTTTCGTGACCAAGCAAGAAGATAGCTATGAATCTTTATTTGGTACTAATCACGGGCTTAATCTTTATGAAGATACAAAAGTGACTTTCCAGCTTGCGTCGTTTGATGGTCATGATTCTGTATGGGATCAACCTGAAGCTTATATTGCCATTTATACCAAGGGCTAATGGTTGAGCATGAAAGTGAAAAACAACGTTACGCTATTTGAATTTGGCTATATTACCAACGATCGTAAAGCGAACGAATATGAGCATATTCAGGTTATTTCAGATAACGCTTACTTGTACCTCAAAGGCATGTGTTTAAGTGATGAGCGGGAACGTAACTTACTTAAACTAAAAAGTGTTCAAGGTATGGAAGTGCTGCAAGTACAAAATTATGCAGGGGTGTTATTTACCCCTGATGGTACGCAATTTGAGATCTTACCTAAAATCGGTAAAAACCAATTTGCTTGCAAAAAAGCAGAAGAAGATGCACGTCAGTCGTTATTGATCATGTTAAAGGCGCTAAAAGGCTTTCAACATATTCAAACCTCTAACGCTAATATTATCAGTCGTAAAATGCCGCTGCTTGAAGTGTTCATTAGCCAGTTTTTGCAATCGGTTAATCTCCTTATTAAGCGTGGCTTACGCAGTGATTATGTGCCTAAAGAGGATAACCTGGCCTTTTTAAAAGGTAAGCTCAATGTTGGAAAGCAGCTTCGTCATAATGTGATTAACAAGCACAAATTTTACTGTGAATATGATGAGTTCTTGCGAGATCGCCCTGCCAATCGATTAATTCATGCCGCTTTAACGAAAGTACATGGGGTTGTACGAAGCGCAGAAAATCAAAAGTTGTTACAAGAATTGATGTTCGTCTTTCATGATGTGCCTGTCAGCCTTAACCAGAAGCATGATTTTTCGCTAGTGGCGTTAGGTAGGGGAATGAACCATTATGAATTGCCTTTAGCTTGGGCGAAGTTGATTTTAGACGGACTCTCGCCACAAACAATGAAAGGTGATCATCATGCTGCTTCGCTGTTATTCCCAATGGAACGTGTATTTGAAGATTATGTCGCTCAATCACTTAGTAAAACGTTGAAACAAACACATCGTTTGAAAGCACAGGTACAGAGTAAAAGTTTAGTTACCCACAAGGACTCTAGCTGGTTCAAGCTTAAGCCCGATATGGTAATTGAGCATAATAGTAGAGTTGTAACTGTATTAGACACTAAGTGGAAATTACTTAATTCATCAAAAGCCAATGGCACAGATAAATATGGTTTATCCCAAAGTGATTTTTATCAGATGTTGGCATACGGTCATCATTACTTTGATGCAGATATAGAAAACCCAGAAATGTTCTTGGTATATCCCTCACACTCTGATTTTGAGCAGGCAATATCACATAGTTTTGATTTCCCTATTCAAGGCGAGAAAACCTTAAAGCTATGGGTCGTTCCTTTTGTTATTAGTGATAATGATGTTGAGAAA
Organism: Photobacterium damselae subsp. damselae; assembly: GCF_038086725.1. NCBI lineage: Bacteria > Pseudomonadati > Pseudomonadota > Gammaproteobacteria > Vibrionales > Vibrionaceae > Photobacterium > Photobacterium damselae. Next base: position 665,304 of record NZ_CP146971.1, on the reverse strand, counting down.
GGGATTCAGTGGCCGGAAAATACTGATGTGGAAACTTGGATTAAAGTTACTTAAATTTTTATTTTTCCTTTCGATAACAAATGCAGTTCTTATGTAAATTGTGTCTGTTTTTATAAAAATAACCACCTATTACTAGATGATTTTACTATAAATTGTCTTTATTATAATACCTATCGATATGTTGATATAAAGGAATTATATATGATTAACCTTGCTGAATTTAGGAATGATTTTTTTCTTCAATTAGAGTATTCGTTAGCGACAGGAAGGACTATTGATAACTTAATTAAACGTTGTGAAGGTATGCATGGTAATACCCAGTTCAATTCATTTCTGCAGCAAACAAGTTCTAGTCCTAGTCCTATTGATTGGTTAACTAATGATGATTCACTTAATGCCAGTATATCAGGGTTAAGATATGCAGCCGAAGTAATTGTAGAGCTTGAAGATTGGCTTGCCTTACCTTTCCGTGAAATTTTACATGGTTTAGATAAAAAACATTATGTAACAACACTTGAAAAAATATTTAATGCTTCAGAAAATGAAAATTGGAGAGGCGTTACTAAAAGAGATATTAAAGATTTATTAATAGAGTTTGATTGGTGGTGTTTATATATTGATTCGCTTGAAGTAAGAGAAGGTGATATAAAATCAGCAAGAGAGCTTTATCATTTTTTAAATTCTCCATTATTTAATCAATTAACACATTTGGTTGATATAGTAGAAATTGCATCAGCTAATTGGGATGTTGATGAGAAAGTATTTGATAATATAGTAAAAAATCTTGATAAAAGTAACAAAAAGTTTAACCCTGAGTGGCTCACTAATGCGTTTTCATTTAATCATTATAATTTTAAAACTCATAGAGAATACAGTTCACTTTACTCTTGGTTATTTTTATCCATATTCGCTCAGGCTTATCAATATAAAACCAATATGTGGGCTACTAAGCGTCAATGGGAGTCTTTAGGTTTTAAATTAAAACAAGATGCGAGACCTGCACCTATTTTTCATTACTTTAAAGTTAATAGTAATGGAGATGATATTTTTCAAGAGGAAAAACTGGCTACTTTTGGGCAAAAAATATCAATAGTTTATAATGCGGATGGTGTTGAAGGTGAGCTAGGTGACAGTGTTGCTAATACAAAGGTTTTACCATTAGAAAGCCTTGAAAAGCGGATTGAAAATTTGAATGTTAAGATTGAGAATGTTTATAGTGTTGCTTGTTATCACCGAGATATTGACCTTATTATGATGCCGCATAAAGAAACTTTTAGAGCAAAAAATGCAACAAAACAATACTATGCGACATTACTGCATGAGTTAGTTCATTGGACTGGGCATGAGAGTAGATGTAATCGTAAGTTTGGTTATTTGGGAGATGAAGACTACTCATTTGAAGAGTTGGTAGCAGAACTTGGTTCAAGTTTCTTATGTGCTCGATTTGATTTAATTAAAGAAGTAAGAGAAGAATCTATATCATATATTAAAAGTTGGTTATCAAACCTAGACACTACAGAGTCGATGCAATATTTAGAAAGAGCTGCCCGTCTAGCAAATCGAGCTAGTAATTATATTTATGTTCCAAAAAAACATGAGAAATAATTAGCAAATACCTAATAAGCCATAGCCAAAGTTCAACTTTGGCTTTAATTTTTAATTAAATGACTGTAAATCTAAATTGTTTTTTATGTTGAAATGAGCGTTTTAAATATCCATACACTATTATTATAAGATTAATTACCTTAATAGGTGATATTTGCTATTAACCTCATAAAAAGTAATGTTTATCTGAGTTACAATTTAAGAAAATTACTATTATGTCATAGTCATGATAGTAGATTGATTTGTAATGAAAGGATTTAACAATGCAGAACATTAATGTTTTTATTAAAGACAACATAGCTCAAATTGCTCGTAAAGGGCTTCATATTGCACCTGAGATACCAGAAAAAAAATTAAACAATGCAGCAAGTTCAATGAAATTACATGATCATGTAGGCTCTATTATTGCTCTATTAGATAGCACTCTTTTTGGAAGTGGAAAAGATGGTCTTGCATTTACTGGTGAAAAGATGGTTTACAAACCAGCATTTGAGTCTCCAGTTACTGTTGATTTTACGGAGTTAGAGTCAACTGAGTATGTTCGTAATGTTTCTGTAAATGAAAAAGGAAAAGAAAAAGTAGAAGAGTTTACTTTAATTACTCTTAAAAATGGAAGTTCCATTAAAGTTGAACATATAAGTGAGTGTAATTTAGAAAAGCTTGCAGAGTTTCTAAATACTATAGCAACTCAGTTTGACTCTTTTGAGGAAGAAGATCAGCTTGTTGCCTTATCAGAAATGTCGGAAGATCTTAAAGTTGCTTATTTAAAGGTTATCGTAAATATGACCTATTACGATGATGGTGAAGTTGACAAAAATGAATTCGCTCAAATTTTATTATTAATGACTCGATTAGAACTTAGCACCGAGTCTCGTTTTACTCTTCGTGACTATATTACGTCATTAGGTGAATTAGATTGTTTAGATGAGTTAATTAAAACAATCGATGAGTCTTGTCTTCCAAGTCATAATAAGTCTGTAAAAATCTCGCTAACAAAAGATCTTTTCAGCGTTTTCATGAGTGTTAATAATGGAAGTCATGAGAATTTTGCTTTCTTCAAGGAAAACAATCATCTGTTTAATCTAACTGAAGAAGAAGTAGAGCTTATTATTGATGCGCTGAAACTTGATTTTAAAATGTTGAATGCTGATTTCAGTGATGATGCATTAGCAAAAGGTATGAAGGAATTAGGAGCTAAAGCAGGAGCCGTTGGTGTTCCTCTTGCTGCAGTTTATCTTTCTGGTTCTGTTGTTGGTATGTCAGCGGCCGGCCTTACATCTGGTTTAGCGACTCTTGGTTTAGGTGGCGTATTAGGTTTTTCTAGTATGGCAACGGGTATTGGTGTTGCAGTATTACTTGGCGTTGGTGCATATAAAGGGATTAAGCATCTAACTGGTGCCAATGAACTTGATAAAACGAAGCGTAGAGAGTTGATGCTAAATGAAGTTATCAAGCAAACACAGTCAACCGTATCCTATTTAATGGAAGATATTAACTTTATCACCACTAGGTTAAATGACGCTATTTTTGATCAAGGTGTCCAAGATGAAAAAGTAAAATTACTCCTTCAAAAAGTGAAGTTATTAACTTCTGCTGGTAATGTTCTTACTCATAAAGGTGAAGAAACACAGGGTAAGTGCTTTAAGCTAAAATGTCCTACTGAACTTGATCAAGAGAAACTTCAATCGCTTACACGTGATGCGACTAAACATCAAATTTTCAATGTTGTGATGTCTTTTTATGAAGAGAAAACTGTTGAAAGGAAAAAAGATAGTGAAATTGTATCTGTTAATATTTTGGTTTTAAAAGAAAATATTTCAAATACTGATATGGAAAAATTAGCCAAGATTTTTGATGCAATTGGCTACTATAAAGCATCAGATGTAATTAAAGGTAAACTATCTGGACTTTTTTCATAGTGAAAAATAGAAACTATCATGTTTCGGCCATGCTGGTGCAAAAGCACCAGCTGGATAATTCCGAAAGCAAAATGAGTGAGCTCGACGCTGCTTTAAATACGCTAGAGCAAAATCAAACATACAATAATAATGCGTTAGATCAAGCATTAGCAGAGCTTGATGGATTGTTGGGAGAGGAGGGTATTGATTCTAAAGTAGCTGTAACTGTTGATATTACCAATGAACTCGATGATTTATTACAATCTGTAGAGCAAGCTCGAATTCAGCCTTGTGTACCTTATCTTTCTACGTTGGATTTACTCGAATTTAATGATGACATGTCATGGGAGGAGTACCAATATTATGTTGAAAAATATGCATTAAGAAATGCTGTTGATTTAGATGCTGATCCATTTAAAACACTGATGTCTCCAATGCAGAGAATTGAATTAGAAAAACGCATTGAAGAAGAGTTCACTATTAAGAATGCTCAATGTGATAATTATGATTATTTGATTGCAGGTACATGCGGAGTTATTGGTGGACTTATTGATGTGTTTTTCGTTGGGATGCCGGGAGAAGGGAAGTTAACGAATATTGCTGATAATAGTGTTAATTTGGCTGTTGAAAAGTTCGCAGGAGCTTGTGGCTGGGAGGGAGCCAGAGAGGGAAGTGATCCCACTAAAAGTGCGATTAGTTTTCTCGAAAGAAATTATAAAATTAACTACGATCAAGCCACAACGTTTGGTTGTAATGGAACTGATGGTGCTGTAAATAACTTATCTCCTAAAAATCATCATCTGAAGAGTTTAGGGCATTCACCTGATCTTATTGGTCTTTTTTTCTCTATTCTGAATCAGTTCACAAGTACCTCCTCTTTTATATCAAATGGTCAAATCATCACAATTGATACTGATGATTATGAGTTAAAGGGGGGAAATTTTATTGCAAAAGTTTTCTCTGGATTTGTAAATTGGCTTGGGCATCTATTTTCTGATATGGCAGGTTCATCAGGAGCATCAAGCCGGGGATCGGGCATACCCATTCCGTTTTATAACCTTTTATTATTATTTGATATTGGTGAATTTGGTCAGCATAAACAGTCGTTTGCCACTGTTGCTACACAAGTTTTTGAAAAAGGTTATGACATGAGGCATGGCATTGCAATGGCTATCCCTGTTCTTATTACGGAACTGTTGACGAGATTGATGTGGGTAACCAAGCAGCGCTTTTACCATAAGAAACAATGGAAAGAGTGTATTCCGTCTGTGAACAATCCTGAATTAAGACGGATGTTATTAGTTGCTCATGGTTCGCTATGCCTTATCGATACTGGGGACGCAGCTCTAAGATCGGGTGGTGATATGGTTCAGTTTTTATTAAGAACGAATATTATCGGTTGGGCAAGGTTTGGTTCTCTAGCTTTAAAAGAGGTATATGCTTGGCATAACTCTGGACATATTAATGCAGATGCAGTTGATGAGTATCTTGAGTCTGAATACAGAAAAATGTTGAGACAAGTTTAAAAAGTGAGTAATTAAACGAATAATTATGTTTCAGTACCTAACTATGACCAAATTTTATATTAAGTAAATAATAAGTGAATGCGTAAGCATTCACTTTGTAACAAAGTAGTCCCATGCAATTAAATCTACATCCAATAAAGAAGCTTTGGAATCAGATCTGGCATCGTAAGCAGATCGTATTCTTATCATCCTCTAGTTTAAATATTCAGCAATCAAAAGATATCATTGAAATTTCGCTCGATTCGCTAGTTAATTTATCTATTCAAAAAGGGTGGTTATTCCATTCACTTGTGATAGAGGCTGATGAGCAGTACTTTATCTTAAAGGGTTATCGCCATTCTGATTTATTAAGCTTTACTCATGGTGTTGTGGCGACTCTTTTAGAACTGATCTCAAATAGTGATAAATGGCAAGCTTACCAACAGTCATTAGATAAATTGGACGCTAAAAATGTTTATCTATCTTCTTATGAATGGGAGCCTATTGCTGCAATTTATAGCTTGGTATGTAAGTTACAGAACTTAGGTATCTCATCAGAACAATTGGTCAGCCCGCTGCAAAAACAGGTGTTTGAAGAAGCTAAATTACTACCTGCAGAAACCATTAGTGAATTAGGGCGCAGCCTTCATAATAAGCAAGTAATACCTTTATTAGTCAATAAGTATAAAAAATTCTTTGATGAGGTCGAGAAAAATCCACTAACGGATAAGCAGCGAGTGGCTTGTGTTGTTAATGATGATCATACTCTCGTGATTGCTGGTGCAGGAACCGGAAAAACAGCAACCTTAGTGGGTAAAGCGGGTTACCTTATAACGGCTAATATCGCTAAGGCTGAGAATATCCTTATGCTTGCTTTTGGCAACAAAGCGGCATTGGAGATGAATGAACGTATCGCAGATCGTCTATCTGTGAGTGCATTAAAAGCGAGTACGTTCCATGCACTAGGCAATCAAATTCTTGCCAACCACTATGGTGTTAAACGTTCAATAACATCTTTTACGGAGCAGCCTGCTCAATTCACAAGATTTATTGATTCAACGCTAAGCTCTTTAGCTGAACAAAGTTTTCAATTTAAATCGACTCTTGTTCATTATTTTTCTAGTTTAAGTGCACCAGACAAATCAGCTCTCGATTTTAAATCAATCGAAGAATACAACGAGTTTCTCTCAGGATGCCGCTTAGTTACTTTAAACAATGAGTGGGTAAAAAGCGTTGGTGAACTTCGAATTGCTAACTATTTAGCTCTAAATGGTATTAAATACGAATATGAAGCTCCGTATAAATTTGATACGAGAAGCGTTGAACGTAGGCAGTACCAACCTGATTTTTACTTACCTGATGCCGATATCTATATTGAGTATCTTGGATTAGATGAACATAACAATACAGCCCCTTATATTGATAAAAATGAGTATCTAGCGAGTCTTGAATGGAAACGTCAACTACATGCAGCTAATAAGACAACCATGTTAGAGCTATACAGTTATCAGTCAAAAAGGGGCCAGTTACAGGAGCTATTAAGTTCAGCATTAGATGATCATGATGTAGTGAGGAACCCGGTAGAAATTGATACATTATTTCAGCAGTTAAAAGAAGCAAATAATAGCCAATGGCAAGGTTTTGTTGATTTGTTACAGCGCTTTCTTGGTCTATATAAGGAAGGGCAGTTTGATATCGATTTAGTTAAAAGTAAGCTAATAAAAGGAGGGTATGATATTGAAAGAACGGAGGCGTTTTTAGAGATCTTTACCCCTATTTTAACTGCGTATCAAGAGCATCTAGTTAACACTGAAAGCATCGATTTTAGCGATATGATTGCTGAAGCGACATCAATTATTGAACAAGGGGGGTTTAATCACTCCTATACACATATTTTAGTCGATGAATTTCAAGATATATCTGAAGGACGCGCCAAACTACTTAAGGCGTTATTGGCATCAAGACCTAATATGCGCTTATTCGCTGTTGGCGATGATTGGCAGTCTATTTATCGTTTTAATGGTGCTGATTTAACATTATTTACTGAATTCTCAGTGGCTTTTACACCAGCAACAACTGTCCCGTTAGATAAAACATTTCGTTTTAATGACAAGATACATGAAGTGAGTAGTCGATTTGTTATGGGTAATCCGGCCCAAATCAAAAAAGAGATTACGACTCATGAGCAATTAAATGCACCAGCGATTAGGCTTGTTGATATTAAGAAAGAGATGGAAGCTTTATCTTCAACTGCCAGTATGAAGGATCGGAAAAATCGCGCTTATGTAAACGTTTTGCAACGTGCTTTAGCAACTCTAAATCGCTCTGCCAGTCAGAAAGGTAAAGTAGCATCTGTGTTAATTATTGGGCGCTATCGTCAGGAAAATACCGCGCAGTTGCAAGATTTTGATATATCCAAACTCACTTATACACATTTAAATATTCGTTATGTTACCGCTCATGCTAGTAAAGGTTTAGAAGCTGATTATGTGATTTTATTTGGCGTTGATACTGGCATATTTCCTTCTACTAGAGAAAATGATGAATTAATAGACCTGGTCTTACCAAATAAAGAACATTTTATCCATGGTGAAGAGCGCCGCTTATTTTATGTTGCCTTAACCCGGGCAAAACACTTTGTTTACGTAATATTTGATAATGATAACAGTAGCCCATTTTTATCTGAATTAACCAAGTTTGGTTTGCAGTACGTTGATAACAAGTTGGCCCCTCAATTAGCAAAGTGGCACTGTAATCAATGTAAGATAGGAATGCTTCGCCCGTTTACAACAAAATACAATAAAACGTTATATAAATGTTCTTTTTCGCCAGCATGCGACACATTAGTTAATAGCTGTAAGCATTGTAATTCACCATTAGAAGTCAATGCGCAAGGTTTTAGGCGTTGCCGTGGCTGCGGCGAGATAGAAATTGGCTGTTTACGTTGCGGTATTGGTACCATGGTCGCTCGATGTGAAAATGATCCTAATCGAGAAACTTTCTATGGCTGCAACCGTTTTAGGCGCGGAGCCGATGATTCGTGTCGAGAGAATATAACTGTTGCAGCTTATCAACAGCGGTTAAAAGAGGCTTGTGATAGAGTGTCTATTAAGTAATTTATAGAGTATTGAGCTTTTTTAAAAACGCCTAACCCAAAACCATTAGAAGATCTAACTTAATGAATAAAAAACAAATTGAAGTCGTTGCTGCTGTGTTGATGAATGGTGGCCAGTTTCTGGCTGTTCAAAGGGGGGAGTCGCAGTTAAGTTATGTGAGTAAAAAGTGGGAGTTTCCCGGTGGTAAGGTTGAAGCTGGTGAAACACTTGTCGCTGCGATTACGAGAGAGCTTGAAGAAGAGTTAAGAATTACCATTGCAGAGCCTCAGTTTTTACTAACTGTTGAGCATAGTTATCCCGACTTTGATATTACAATGCACTGTTTCGTTGTTAATGTTCCGACTCGTGAATTAGAGCTGACTGAGCACCTTGATTCTCGCTGGTTGAACAAAGAGCAACTGTGGGATCTTGATTGGGCCGCTGCCGATGTACCTGCGGTAGAGATGTTGCAAAAAACTTTTTAAAGCGCAGGCTAAAAGGTAACTATTACAAATGAACTTACAAGCTGGTTGGAATGGAACTTGGCAAGAATTTCTCTCAATGGACAAAGCAAGCTTTCTCAAATCGTTAGTGGCTTTCTATGGTCACCTAAGTTGGACGCAAGATCTTGATCCTGCGCAATACTATGCTTGGGAAATCGAATTCGATGTAATGCAAGCTACGCTCAGTCATGTTATTGCTGAATCTCGAGTTACCCCTAATAAATGCTGGATAGCTTTTGAGCAGGAGTTAATTGGAGAAGGGGGAAAGCGAGCAGCTGATGTTAACTTAGTAACGCCAACCGGTGATTTGTTTGTTATCGAGTTTAAGCACAAGAAAGAAGCTTCAGAATACGAAATTATACGCGCTAACTCTGATTTACAAACGATGAGTCGTTACCACAGTGAGTCTATTGATTTGTCTGGGTACGGCTTTATTGTGTTGACTAAGCCTGGTGCAAAAGCGTTTCAGCACTCAAGTGTTATTTGTGATATCACAGACCATAGCTTCGCACCTAAATTAACAGAAATGCTTATAGGTTCATTATGTAAAACCTTTAAGTATGATGTACTTAACTGGGCGAAAGGTGAATTTTACCGTCAGCCCAGTATTTTGCATGGCACGGCACAAGTTTTCTTCGAAGCAAAAATTCCGACACTTAAAACATCAGCGAGTGAAAATATTGAAGAAGCACGAACGTCACTTCTTAAACTCTATCAGCATGCGAAAGATAAGAAACAAAGGTATGTTGTTGTCGTTCATGGGCGACCTGGTGCCGGAAAAACATTATTGGGTATTAGCACTGTGGCGGAAATTGCGCGTACAGAGAGTGCAAAGCAGAGTGAATCGATTTTTCTGTCTGGCAATGGACCTTTAGTTCAGGTCTTACAGCATACATTGGATTATAGTGGAAAACAGATCGGGTGTCGGATTGGAGACAAAGTCATTGATGGTCAGGTAATGATCCAAGATCTCCACATATTCAAAAAGCACATCAAGCATTCTTTGGCCTCACGACAAGAGACGTTTGTTGTTTTTGATGAAGCGCAGTGAGCTTGGGATAAAGCCAGTCCAAGAGATACACAATCGCTATCTGAATTGATGCTATTTTGTAATTGGTTATCTCAGCAAGCGTTTGGTGTGCTCGTTTTACTTGTTGGAGATGGGCAAGCTATCCATCGAAATGAGATGCAACTGGATCAGATGTTAGAGGACTTAGATCGCGCAGTGAGATCACAAAATGGTAATGTTATTCCGATTATGCCGTCTTTGCATGCTGATAAAATGAAGCTTATTCAGCCTATTAAAAAAGATGTGTATAACCTTAAAACACCAATTCGACAATCTTATACTGAACACCTTGATAAATGGATTGAAGCGGTCTTATCTAACAATCCAAAAACAGCTAAAGAAGTAGCGCTGAGTATTCAACCTGTTTATCCACTAAGAATAACCCAGGATAGAAAAGCTGCCGAAAAATATGCCCGGGCGTTTCAGTACATTATGCATGAAGGAAACAGACTGCAAGATGCCTTTAGATCTGGTTGGTTGATGTCGAGTCAAGGTGGTCACTTTATCGAAGAAGTACAGAAAGATAAATTTAAGCCGGGAAGACACATAGGGCCTTGGTACGTAGAGCCACCAAGTTCAGAAAACTCATCTTGTAATTTTTATGCTGCATGTACTGAATTTAGTTGCCAAGGATTAGAATTATCTCTTGCTTTGTTTAATTGGGGTGTGGACTTAGTTTATAGAAACGGCCAACTTACTATATCTACAGATCAGAAATATCGTCGTCAGTATGCACATTATACTGAGGGAAGCTATCGGGTTCTGTTAAGCCGAGGGCGAAGCGGACTGGTTGTTAAATGTGATGATAGGAATACATTCGAGTATTTAAAAAGCTGCGGAATGCAGGAGATTTAAGTTCAGATATCCAGCTATTATACCCAAGTACTAGGCGATCACATTTAAACGCACTTGATACTTGGGTATATTTGAACTAACTACATTTTGAAACTGGTATCTAATTAAACTCGCTACTGTATAAGACCGATTTATAGGCTAGTTATTTTTAATATCCAAATAGTTATATGTCTCTAAACCTATCTTTGTTTTAGGTCGTTGACAGCAGCGATCAACCCAATTGAGAATGTTGGGGTATTTACTCATATCGATAACCGAATCAATATGATAAAAATTTCGAATCCAGATAATCCATGGGAACATAGCGATATCTGCAATTGAATACTCATCAGCGACAAGGTAGCGCTTACCCGTTAATTCCGACTCAATATAATCTAATACTTTGATACTTTCATTTAGATAACGCTCTTTAGGGTAGGGATCTTTGACTTTATCTTTTGCATAGGTCGAAAAGTGACCGTAAGCACCAAATACGGTTCCCTCTGTACTTGCTTGGTAAAATAGCCATTCAATGGTTTGAGCGCGATGGAGAGGATCATTTGAGATAAGTTTATTAAATTTCTCTGCTAAGTAGAGCAAAATAGCGCAAGATTCACCAATAATTTGGGGATCTTCACTATCTTTCGATTTGTCTGCTAAGACCGGAATTTTATGGCGAGGATTAATTTTAGAAAAAGCTGCAGAAAACTGCTCGCCTTTTGTAATATCAATAGTGTGTAAATCATACATAACGCCCATTTCTTCCAATGCAACTGGAATTTTAATCCCATTGGGTGAACCTAATGTATATATCGTTAGATCTGACATGTGATCTCCTTAATAATGATTTAGGCATAAAAGGTGTATTAAGATTACATTATTTGTGACGGAATAAAAATGATATATCTGAAGTTATATATTGAGGAATTTAACGTTTAATATAAAGCTAACTGGTTGAAATATAGATAAAGCTTCATTTCCTTCTTTGAATTCTAATAAATAGATTTAATCACCTTAATTTCATATATGCCATTGATAATTATCAAGAGTAGCCGCAGGAATTTACCTCTATTATTCTGTTGAGAATGATTATCAATTAGGTGGGTTCATGAAATACTCAATAACATTGCTGACTTTACTGCCTTGTCTCTCTTATGGTGGCGAAGTAACAACGTTAGATGAAGTTTTGGTTGTTGATCACAACAGTGCGGTGTTATATCCAACTCGAATGGCGCAAGAAAAAATTATTCGAAATCAACCAGGAGGGGGAAGTTTAATTACAGATAAATCAATCATTAGTGCTCGCCCTGAAGATGCTTTGTCACAGCAAGCTGGCGTGGTGGTGCAAAGTTTTTCTGGTGGAAATGATCAAACGCGTTTAAGTGTACGTGGTTCTGGTATTCAAAGTTTTCCACCTACTCGCGGGTTAGCTATTTTCCAAAATGGTTTCCCAATTAATGATGCGGATGGCTCGTTTAATTTAGGCCTGGTCAATTTTTCAAACACACAGTTTATTTCAGTGCTACGTGGTGCCAATGCTCTGCGTTCGGCAACCTCAAGCTTGGGCGGTGAAATTGAGCTCTTTTCAAATCAAGGTCGTCAAAATAATCAGGTTTCTTATCAATTAGGTAGTTTCGGTCGCCAAAATACTTTTGCGACAGTAGGGGCCGAAAACAGTGATGGTGATATTAATCTGAGCGCTAATTTAGATGATTATAATGGCTATCGAACTCAATCATCTTCACACCGAAAAGGTTTATCGCTTAACTCAACGTATTTTTTATCAGACCGCTTATCAAACAGCTTATACGTAGATTTAGCAAAGTTACGGTTCAATATTCCCGGCCCTTTGAGTAAAGATCAGCTAGAAGATGACCCAACACAAGCGAACCCTATGTATGCGAAAGCAAAGCCGTTTCGTCATTTAGAAAATATTCGAATAGGTGATCGATTCTCTTTTGCGCAAGGTCAGCAACGCTACGATCTGCAATTGTGGTATAGCCATACATTTGATGATTTCAAAACGCCAATGAGCCGTTATATCAGTCATATTAATACATACGGTTCTTCTCTATCTGCTGATATTAAGCTAAATGATCAACACCATTTAACTTCTTATCTTTCTTTTGATCAAAGTGATATTGATAGGTCGTTTTATGCTAAAAATAACGCATCCATGGGTGTATATAACCTTACTGCTAATAACCTACGATTTAATGTTCGAGATCATTATCAGATTGATCGGGACTTTTCTGTTATAGCGGGAACCGATTTTGCTTTATCTCGTCGTAATGGCGAAAGTAAACATCAAAATCTGGACCAACGCTATCGAACTTTTGCCCCTAAAATTGGTGCTTTATATCAATGGAATGCAGCAAATACGCTGTTTGCTAATGTCAGTTATAGTGCTGAGGTGCCAACATTTTGGGATATTCAAGATACTAAAGGTCAAAACGTAATACTTAAGCCTTTAGAGCAGCAAAAAGCCACCACGTATGAAATTGGTGCTCGTGGTTCACTGTTGGATAGTTGGTATTATGATTTAGCCATTTATCATGCCATTGTCGATAATGAAATTGTCTTAACGTACGATGATTCAGGTACTCAAATGGGGGCTTTCAACTACCAAGGAACCTCTTGGCATCAAGGTGTTGAATTGGCTCTTAATAAAACACAGTATCTTGGTAGTACGGAGCTAGATTATAACTTAACCTGGACTTTTAACCGCTACACGTTCCAAAGCGGGTTATATCAGGGTAAGCATTTACCTACAATTCCAGACCATATTATTACGGCGCAAATAAAAGCGAAACATGGCAAATTTGGTGCTGGAGCCGATATGAATTATGTCCCAACCTCGACACCTGTTGACTATGTTAATAGTGGACGCCAAGAGCTTGATCCATATTTAATTGTGAATGTTGGTGTTGATTATCAACCTATTACTGACCTGACAGTGTGGGCTAAAGTCGACAATATTTTAGATGAGAATTATGCCGCGATGTCGGTAGCCCGTGACAAGGTTGGTTCTAGTAAGCAGCCTACGCAATTTCCTGGGTTAGGTCGTAGTGTCAATATTGGTTTTCAATATAAATATTGATCCGTCTTAAAATAATAGGAATTCATGGCCGAAGAGTTATCTCTTTGGCTGTGGCCTATAGATTCCAAATTAAAACGTTATGAATAAAAAAATAATTGGTTTTTGTTTTGCTTTCATATTAGAGCTTAATCCTGTCAATGCATTAGCAATTACCGTGACTGATATGATGCAAAACCAAGTCTCTATTGATTCTCCGCCCAAACGAGCCGCTATTGCAACCGTACCCATAGCTTCTTTACTTATTAGTTTAACGGGTCAACCTGAGCATTTAGTTGGAGTCCATCCTTTTGCTAAAGAGACATTACTTGATGGCACTCTTGGGCAATATTATCCTCAATTACAAACGCTGGAAACCGACGTTATCGCACGTAATTTTTCGCCTAATATTGAAGCTCTCTTGGCTTTGCATGTGGATCTTGTTGTCCAGTGGGGGCATCTTAACCCTAAATTATATAAACGGCTACAGGCAGCTCAGATCCCAACAATTACGCTACTATATGGCACAGAAGATTATAGTCAGCAGTGGATTAAAATCATGGGAGAAATATCAGGACAATCTGTTAAAGCGTCTCACCTGTTGGCTCAACGTAAGGCATGGATTGAGAAACTTCAGCAACAACAGCAAAGATATCAAACCAAACCTAAAGTACTCTATTTGTCTTCTTGTAAGGACAGTCGCTGTTTTTCCATGAGTGGAAACTCCAATGTTCAATTTGATATTGAGTTGGCTGGTGGCATTAATTTAACCCAAGATATTCATACTCAACAAAATACCAGCATTAATATGGAACAAATTATTGAATGGGACCCAGATATTATTCTATTAGGTAACTTTGATAAAAACTTTATGCCACAAGATATTGAGAAAAATGCACTGCTATCTTATACCACAGCGGCTAAAAAACATCAGATATATAAAATACCGCAAGCAGGCTTTATTTGGGATGTTCCAAGCCATGAAAACCCTGCATATTGGCTCTGGCTCAGTGCTATTTTTCATCCATCGGCTCCAATTAAACTAACGACGATTGATCTTAAACAGATGATAAAGCAGTGGTACGGTATTGAATTAACCCCACAAGATATTAAGGCAATTTTAAAAACAGATATAAATCGTTACGATGCGAGATTACAGTTTGATCGTTAATGGATGAATAAGAATATAGCGATCAAAAAGAAAAAAGTAACAGGCTCAGTTATTATTAGCTGGGTCTGTTACTTTTGTTATTGATAAATCAGATCGGCTTTTTAGATATTATTTTTTATTTAGTTCACAGGAGGATTTGGTTTTTCGTTGTATGTTTTTGCACATAAATAACGACTTTCTACTAAATCATCTAGCATGATCATTGCGCCTGATTCGGCAATAAACTGCATGGCTTTGGTTGGATTTTTCATAATTAAACCACTAATTTCATCAATGCCATAATCAAAAAGAATAGGACATAAAGGCGCACTAGGGCCAACAAGTAGATGATGTTGGATATTACGGCTGCTACATAAAATAGGCTCTAAACTACCATTCATTAATGTTTGAGCTGTTATTGCTAATTGTTGTGCATTTTGAAAAGCCATTGGTGCATCTTCAACCGCAATATCTCCAGGTCTGGGTTCCCGTTCAATAATTTTCGCGCTAGGCAATCGCTGCTGAACAGAACGAAAACCGCCAATGATGACTAAGCCATCCCCTGGTGGTGTAATCGCAGAAAATCCGCCTGTATGGTTAAAATGATACGGGTTATCTATTCGATTCCAGTAAGCGTTGATGGCAGCCAGACCAAGAGCTCGACATAAAGGGTCGAATGAACAGAAGTATTGTGCTAGTTGAGCCAGTGTTTTTCCAGCAAAGCCTTCTTTAGGGCGAATTGTTCGGGCACCTTCTGTTCCTCGTTCTGGACTGCGAGCAATACCGCATAAATTACCTACCTTCACGAAGACCCAATTAAAACCAAAAAGAACGCTATCTACAACGATGGAGTTTGGAATACTAGCTGCTAGTGCTTGTTCAAGTTGTCCGCCGCCAATAGCCTGAATAATGGCGAAAGGATCGGGTGTGATCCCGTGATGATTGATGGCGAATTCTAAGCTTGAACAAGTAAGGATTGTGACGGGGTAACCTAATGGTGTTGTATTGATTGTGAACAGATCCTCTTGAGAAGAGAGCTCCCATCCTGCTTGTTGTAGTTGTTTAATCGCAGAGGTAAAGCAGATGGTTTTTTCTGGAGACGAGGTATCTACGTAAAGCGTGTAATGATCCTGGCAGAAGGTAAGGGGATTTTGAGATATCTGCATGTAGAGCCTATGGTTATGTTTTGGAATGACTAAAAGTGATGAGACTAAAAACGGGCAAGATTCCCGTTTTTAGTTAAAAAGAAATGTAACTTATTGATTGTCTTTTAATAGATGAAGTAAAAATTTAAGGGGCTTTGTCGCTTGAATACTGTGTGGCATTTTAGCATCCATAATGGCCCATGAACCGGGAGTCATAGTGCGAGGCTCTTGATCAAAAGTGAAGATACATTCCCCTTCTAGCACTTGAACAATTGCTGGGCTTGATGCTGTATGCTCGGTCATTTCTTCATTTTCAGCAAAACCAAAGATAACAGCTCGAACTTTATCTCCTTGATATAGAGGGCGTGAGGTGATGCCAACACGAGGAATTTCGATTTCTTCAAGCAGATTTTCATAAAGGGTGTAGTTAAACATTAGGTTGTTCCTTCTTTTTAACAACAAAAGTAATGGCGGCTATATTTCGGCCATGTTCACGGAAGATATTTCGCATGGATAAAACCCGTTTTCTGACATCGGGTTTTAACGCTAAATTTTTTAAAATTTTTGCACATCCTATAATGCCTTCATCTTGTATCATTCGAGTTGGCTCAAGCAGATGCATAGGTGCCATGGCTTCATATTCAATATCAAAACCGCACTCTTGAATTAATTGACGCCACTCTCTAGCTGTTAATGGTTTCGCTGGGTGTTGAATGGCTTCGGTCAATGATTTTTGAATATCTCGTTGTCGATGAGGTGCAATATCATCAGGCGTTATACACATTTCATGAATACCAAATCGTCCATGCGTTTTAAGAAGACGACACGCTTCGATCATTATTTGTTTTTTTCGAGCCGTCGTTTGCATCGTTAGCATGGCTTCACAATAGACGACTGTGGCTATCTCCGAATGTAATGTCGAATCTTGAGCACTATTAACATGGCAGGTTTGGTTTTTACCGTTAAGATAAGAACGAACAATCTCAGCTGCGTGTTCGTTTTGTTCTACTGCCGTATACGTTTTCGGCTGTTTTGCTAAAGTCATCTTAGCGGTTAATCCAACCCCTGGAGCAAATTCAATAACCTCATCAATAGCCGTAATATTGAGCTCATTTAACATCTTATTGGTTAGTTCAAGCCCTCCTGGACGTAGTACTGTTTTTCCAATTTGAGCAAGTACCCAATGACCAGGCCTCTTTGTTATTTGATGATTTTCGCCCGGCATTGTAAGTTTGTTCGGCATCGTGTTTTTCCTATCTAGTGAAAAATAATAGGAACAAACAGTAATAGCAGGGATATAAAACTTACCCAGCGGAAAGTTACACTAATCTCATCCATAAAAAGTTCCTCATAAAGATTGCATCTCAAATGATAATCATTATCATACAATGATGTATTTGAAATATATCTTGATAATTATCAAGTAAGGAAGGGTATGATGAGTTTTTCAATTATCTCTTTACTGAATAAAACGCAGTTAGAGAAACTGGCATCCCATCAAGAGAAACTCATTTGTCATACTGGATCGATACTTTTCCATCAAGGTGATGAGGCGAATCGAATGTATGTCATAGAGAAGGGCAAAGTTATCCTTTATCGTTTGATGCCTAATGGCGAAGAGAAAGTGTTTAATGTTTTTCTTGCGGGGGATGTTATTGCTGAAATGGCTTTGTTTATGTCGCCTCGTCAATATCCAATGACGGCTCGAATAGAACAAGATTCGGTTTTATTGGCTTATCAACATAATGATGTGAAGCAATTGGTTTCTGAGACCCCTGAACTTGCTGTTCGCGTAATGGAATATATGACCAATAAAATTCATAGCTTAGTTAATGATGTTAATATCTTAACTCAGGTCAATGCTAATCAACGTTTTGTTATGAAATTAGCTGAAATATATAAAAAACAAGGGCTAAAAACCGACAAAATTAACCTATTAACCACTAAAAAATTATTAGCTACTCAGTTAGGCATGACCCCAGAGACATTATCACGAGCGATTAAGCGGTTAAAAAATGAAGGGCAAATAGTTGAAAGTGGGAACAGTTTGAAGATTATGGATATTTCAGAACTCTGTCGCTCTGTTGAGTTAACACCCGATATTTTTGAATAGTGTTTGGGGATATACCTAAGTACCATGAAAATACCTAGGTATATCAAAATTAGAGGTTATCCATGAAGCGTTTTAATATATTCAAAATAGCCAAATACGCCATCTAAGAACATCTGTACCGCAAGCATAAGTAGTAACATACCCATTAAGCGCTCAATTGCAGTTAATCCTTTCTTACCGACAATGCGCTCAAATACTTCAGAGAACATTAAGATAGCAGCGGATGCTCCCCACGCACCAATTAAAGCAATACTCCAGTCAAACATACGATTTGGATCTTGGTGCGCAACTAAAATCAAAGTTGCCAATATAGAAGGACCAGCAAGCATAGGAATGGCAAGTGGGACCAGAAATGGTTCTTCACCTGCAGCCATATGACTAGAACCTTCTTTGGATGGAAAAATCATTCGAATTGCAATAAGAAATAGAATGATCGCACCAGCAATAGAAACAGCTTGTTGTTTAAGATTTAAGAAGTTAAGTACGGTTTCTCCCGCAAATAGAAAGAGAAACATGACTAACAACGCAAAGCAAAGCTCACGAATTAAAACGATGCGTCTTCTCTTTTTATCTATATGCCTAATGATTGATGAAAACATAGGGAGGTTTCCCATAGGATCCATAATCAAAAAGAACATAACAGCAGCAGAAAGAGTGTCCATAGCGTACCCTAAATTAAATGTTAAACAGTCTGAGAGGAATCTCAGGAATTAATGATGTCGATTATCTGAATTGTAGCGATTCGGTGCTTTATGAGTAAAAGCAGGATAGTGTTCCGTATTATTAAAATGTCTCGCCGTTTTTCGGGCGTAAGTCTACGCTTTTCTTTTACGAACTCATAGACATATTTTGTACTTTTTAACGGCACTGTGTACGTTATTTTACCTAGGTAAACGATTGTTTTTACCTTATATGATATTTCTTTGCGCAGGAATTATAGATGAGTAAAGAGTCAGTAAATGTTTGGCAACAGTGTGAGAGTCTACAAAACGTAGGTTTGATCAAAAAGTGCCATTTTAATCGTAGTATTTTGAGATTTAGGGTTCGTTCTTAATAGAATGGCTGCTAGTATGATGATTAAAAGTGTGAAGTGTTTCTAATCTTTGCATAAGGTATAGAATAATAACAATATGCTTTTTCTTTGAGAGAGCGCTCCCAGTATTACACTTAAATGAGGTTTGGCCGCCACTATGTTAAGTGTTAATACATCAACTTGTTACAACATAGCTGAACTTACTCTTTGCTCTACATTTCTGTAAGTTATTCGTGACAAACCCGGATTGATACTCCGGGTTTTTTATTATCGAGAAAATGAATGATTGTATTGTAATACCATTAACGGATGCGTTTTCTCGGTCCCGCTAGCTGCGTCATAATAGCATCGAGATTAATGGTTTCATCTAGAACTAAAGCGAACCAATCGTAGCTAAGATCCAGTCCTTTTATATGTCCGTAAGTACCGTAGTATTTGAAACCAAACTTATCTAAGTTATTTATAGATGCGTGATTGTCAGGTTCTACAATAGCGTACAGTACCTTTACGCCGTTCTCCCTAGCGTAATCAATCCGAATTTGGGTAAATTTAGCGGCAATACCCATACGTCGATAGTCTGACGATACAAATAAGTACCCTAATTCAAGATAGTCAGACAGCGTTTCAGATCCCTTGATACTGGCCATACCAATAACTTCTTGTTTGGTATTGACGGCGACGACATTCAAAAATGAGTCAGTAAGACTTTTCCAATTTTTTGTTTGGCGATTAAAAACAATCTCTGCTTCAGAAACAAGTTGAGCGTTAGGAGCAGTGATAAATTCAAAAGAATCGTGAAACATTGAGAACCTGCAAAGGTAAATAATCAAAGAAAAATGCTCTTGAAGCGATAAGTGCTCAAAAGGCGGCGTAGTTTCTTTTTTGTTTGATTAAAAAGCAAGGGATTTTTAAGCGATTTTCTTAATTATTGAGAAATACAAGGTGTTAAATATGCTTACGCAAACATTGTTTTCTAAAATGAAGGGCTTAAGTGCTGGAAAACACCATTGTGAGGAATAAAATTGAGTTTTTGTTTATACAGTGGAGGAGGAGTCATGAAAAAAGCATCAAAAAATAGAAAGTTGTGGTATTTCCATATGCATGAAAAACGCAGTAATGCACCTGTAAGAAAACATATGAAGGTTTGAAAAATCTAAAAAAGCTGAAATTCTTTTCTATTCGCTCTCTTGTAATTTTCGATGTGTACTATAGTATATATCGAAAATTCATGGAGAGTATTATTATGTCTGTAAAAACCTGGGCTTATTCATCTTTGTTACTTGCACTTTTTAGCCAAGGTGTTATGGCAAAAGATGTCACAGTGTTTGCTGCGGCTTCGTTAACCAATGCACTAAACGAGATTTCTACTGATTATAAAAAAGAATCTGGAATGAATACGGTGATGTCATATGCCTCTTCTTCTACATTGGCACGTCAAATTGCACAAGGTGCGCCTGCTGATATTTATCTTTCTGCTAATGAAAAATGGATGGATTATGTTGCAGAACAAGGTGCTATTGATAAAAATTCTCGTATAGATTTACTGAAAAACGCCTTAGTGCTGGTGGCTCCAAGTAACTATCCCGAAAATAAGATCACGATAACTTCATCGTTCGATTTAACAAAAGCACTTGATGGTACTCGTTTAGCGGTTGGCGATCCTGCTCATGTTCCTGCGGGTCGTTATGCCAAGCAATCTTTAGAAAATTTAGGGTTATGGAAACAAGCGGAACCTTTGTTAGCAAGAGCAAATAATGTGCGTGGTGCTTTAGCTTTAGTAGAAAGAGGTGAGGCTAAATTAGGTATTGTTTATAAGACCGATGCTGACATTACCAATAAAGTTAAAGTTGTTGCGGATTTCCCTGCTGATTCTCATAAACCAATTACTTATCCTATTGCCATTGTGAAAGGCCAAGAAAATAACAAAGATGTTGTTAGCTTTTATGATTATCTTCGAGGCCAGCAAGCTAAATCTGTGTTTGCTAAGTATGGATTTACAATCGTTAAATAGCTCACGTATTGCAAGGAATTTAATGATTGATGCTTATTTGGAATAAATGATGTAATCTCATAAGTATCTTGAGTTATACATAAGTAAGAAGGTTTTTATGCGTCGAGCACTGATTGTGGCAGGTTTTATTGCGACACTTGCTGGTTGTAGTAGCGCTTCTCAGAATATTGAGTCTCAACAAGCGGCGGAGCAGCAAGGGTACAATGATGGTTGTAAAGGTGCCTTGCAAAATCAATGGCAGCCTGCTCAAACAACTTTAGATGCAATGAATGCAAAAGATAAGCTCAGTTATCAACAGGGCTGGAAAGCAGGATTTCAGCGTTGTGTTATTGGTATAGGACCAGTAAAAATTAATAGTTCTATGCCTATTGCCAAAGAGCATATCAAGCCAGAGTCAATGACTGAATATGGTTACGATCAAGGGTGCAAAAATGCGCTTCAAGGTACCTATTCAATTCAAGGTGATTTTGCAAATGCGCCTAAACTCTCAGGTACGGCTGCTGAGTATACATCAGCATGGCACCGAGGTTATAACCGTTGCCGTATTGGGTTGGGGCCTGTAAAACTTGCTCCTGGATTAATTGTTCCAAATCAGCATCCAAATAAATAACAGCTCTAAAATAAATGTAAAAAAGCGAGCTAACAGGTTAATTTAGCTCGCTTTTTATTAAACTCTTTTTATGAGAGCATTTTTAGATAAAGACTTAAAACTCTTGACGACCCATCTGGAAAATATGCTCAACCTGATTGTTGTCATTTAATAGAACAATATTCGCTTTATAACCTTCAGCAATTTTACCGTAGCTATCATCGATTTTAATGGCTTTTGCCGGATAAAGAGAGGCCATTCTCAGTGCTTCTTCTCGAGATAGACCAACGTGCTGGATTAGATTCCGAACGCCTTCAATCATCGTAATTGCTGCACCTGCAATAGTTCCATCTTCATAATGGCACTTACCGTTTGTTACATACGCTTTTACACCTGCCATATCGTATTCTGTCATATCTGTACCAGCTGGTGTTACAGCATCGGTAACCATAAATAATTTTTCACCCATAAGTTGGTGAGCAATACGAACCGAAGGATAATCAGCATGGATGCCATCTACAATGATCCCTGTATGAGGTTTTTTATCAAAAATATAACCAACAACACCCGGTTCACGAGATCCAAGGGGAGTCATTGCATTATATAAATGAGTAGCCATTTCTAGACCATTTTTTTCGCATACTTGAGCGTAGGTTGCATTGGTGTGGCCGAGAGAAACAGTAATTCCTGCATTTCTAACAATATCAATAGCTTCTTGACTTGTATTTTCAGGAGCTACGGTTAGAACTCGAATTTTATCTGCATTTTGAGCAAAGAAACGAGCAGTTGGTAGATCCAATTCACGAATAAATTCTTGGCGATGAGCGCCTTTCTTTTCAATACTAATGAATGGTCCTTCAAGATGGAGACCGAGCACACCATGAGTTTCTGGCTGATCTAATTCACCGACGATTGAGACAATATTTTCCATTGCTTGTTGATCGCTGGTGATAAAGGTGGGTAAGAATTGAGTTGTTCCCGTCTTCAAATTTGTTTTATTCATGATATCTAAGGTTTTTAGACTAGGATCGGTATTAAGTAACACGCCACCACAGCCATTTAACTGGAGGTCGATAAATCCTGCTGTTGCTAAATAGCCTTTACCATCTATTTGGACATCTGGCAGTTGTGTGTCCATTGTTTCATTATTCGAAATAACTTTTGTGATTGTGTCATTTTCAATAATGATAATTTGATTGTGATGAATTTCTACACCATCGAAAACGTTAACATTAGTAATCGCGTACATACAGGTCTCTCGTTATTGTAAGTTATTTTTCTTTGTGAAATAACATACCAGTCATTTTATAAGCAGGTCAAGAGAAAGCAATCTGGTTTGAGCGTGATAGAGGTTATAAATGGTATGAAAAGATAAGTTTAGTTAGGGCCTGTTAATGTTTCTTTTATTCAAAACAAGCGATAATAAGTAGTTATTAATTTATTAAACAGTAGGTTGCTTAATGTCTCCCCAAACTATCTTTGCGAGTGTTGCGTTAGTTATCGCATTGGGTTCTCTTGAAAAAAGTATTGTTACCACACCATTACCATTGATAGGGCAAGATCTTAATGCTGGCCAAGCTCTAACTTGGGTTGTAACTGCCTATTTATTAGCAGCAACGGCAGTATTACCTGTTTATGGAAAACTTAGTGATATATTTGGGCGAGTGAAAATGTTAAACGTTAGCATTGTTCTCTTTATGCTCGGATCTGTTGCTTGTGGTTTATCCGATTCTTTAACTCAGTTAATTCTGGGACGTATTTTACAAGGACTGGGAGGCGGAGGTCTGATTGCATTGGCATTTACCGTTATTGCCGACAGTATTCCCGCTCGTGTTGTGGGCAAGTATCAAGGTTATATTTCCATTGTTTATGCGGTATCGAGTATTGCTGGTCCCTTGCTTGGGGGCTACTTTGCTGAGCATTTAAATTGGCGATGGGTATTTTGGATCAATTTACCGCTTGGAATTCTGGCGATTTGGATGATCAATCGTAATTTGAAACATTTAAGTAAAGGCCGTAAATCTCCATTTGATTGGAAAGGCGCGGGGCTTTTGATGTGTTCAACTACATTGACACTATTGATATTATCTCCTGAAGCTAATTTACCACTTGGGTGGGCCGCTTTTGCATTATTACTGTCTTTAGTTGTTCTTTATTGGGTCGAACGTAGTGCCAGCGATCCTATTCTTCCTTCTCGTTTAGCTCGTCTACCAGGGTATTTAGTCAGCGTCAGTCTAATTTTATGTTCTCAGTTATTGATGTTTGCTGTCTTAGTGTATTTACCTCTTCAATTGCAGTGGCAAAAAGGGATGACAGCATCGGAAAGTGGTCTCTTTATGATGGTCTTTATGTTCAGTATCACAACAGGTGCATTTATTGGCGGTAAGCTGATTGCTCGCTGGGGAAATTATAAGATCTTTGTCGTACTTGGTTTCTTGATGGCTTCTCTAGCGTTATGGCAATTACACTTTGGCTTATGGATTCGTGTTGCATTAGCTTTTGCAGGTCTTGGCTTAGGATTTACTCTGCCTGCTCTTAGCGTAGTTGTACAAAATGTTTTGCCGCCAAAGGATCGTGGTATCGGTATGTCTCTGTTTAACTTTGGTCGAGAGTTAGGTGGGGCTATCGGTGTTGCAGTGTGTTCAGCTGTATTTCATTTCCAGCTACCAAAAGATATTGTAATTAATAAAGCTGATGGACTAGCAAGCCTTGAACCTCAGTTACTCGCACAAAGTTTTAATGCGACTTATGTTGTGATGGGGATTTTTGCTTTAGGGGCTTTCTTGTCTGCAATTATATTGTTGAAGTCTCAGTCCTTAGCGATAGATGTTGAGAAACAATAATTTTCAATGCCTTAATGGTATGTTTTATGTTGAGTTAAATTTATAAAATACTGTTTGATTTTACGTAATTTCGAGAATTAATGTTTACTATCAGGAGATAATTTCAATAAAGTCAAAAAAATGACATTATCCATACATGCTTATTAGATATATATTGACCCTATTTTATTGTGTGATAAATTCTCAATGCATATAAAAGGGGTCTGTATGAATATAATTGATTTAAGAGATGATTTAGTAGTCGAATCTGTACAAGGTTCTGTATATACAATTGATAATAAAGGAAACTTAGTTCAATTATATGCAGGTAGTCACCTTAATAAGGGCGATAAAGTTATTTTACAAAATGATGCTTCTTTTGACGCTCTTGTTCATAATCAAACTGTAACATTTGATAATAGTGCAGATAACATGACTGTTGAGGATTTGAAAAATTTACTCAATCAACAGTATGCTGCAACAGTACATCAAAATTATATCAATCAATCTCAACCAGATGATGATTTAGCTTCTTCTCTGTTAGTGAAGCAATCTCATAGTGTTGATCATCAAATTTCAAATAACGTAACCTTAGATACTATCCATAGAATGATTGAGGATGGTCAGGATCCAACGTTAGCACAACCTAAGCCTGCTGCTGGTAATGAGCTGAGCAGTTCGGCTCCTGGTTCTGTATATATCGATTATGACAACGATCAAATGTTGGCAGAGGCTGGGCATGATACTGCTTATAAGCCAACTGATAATCAAGAAAGAAAAGATTATATCGGAGGGGATGAGTCTCTTTTTCTTCCACCGCTGCATGCTGGCGTACAGATCCTTTCAATTGCTGAAGATAATGTTATTAACGAATCCGAAGCGCATTCAAAAGTATCTATTACAGGTACAGTATCTCAAGATGTCAAAGTCGGCGATATTGTCGAGTTATCATTAGATAAGCAGCCTATTGGCCATGCGACAGTGACTCTTGTTAATGGGGAACTGGTTTGGACGACATCTGTTGATGGTTCAACCTTAGTTAATGCTAATCTCGATTTAGTGACAGCGACAGTAACAACGCATGATTCACATGGTCGTACAGTAAGCGCAACAGACGATCACACTTACAGCATTGATACAGACATTGCCGCGAAAATTACGATTACTTCGATTGCGACTGATGACAATGTGACAGGCCCTGACTCTGAGCATAGCCAGACAATCATCGGTACGGTAGGTGGCGATGTGCAAGAGGGGGACCACGTCATCGTAAGTCTCGATGGCAAGGTATTGGGCACCGCGACAGTCCAAGCCGATAAGTCTTGGAGTTTGAACGTTGATGGTAAAGTCTTGTTGGATGCAGGCCGCGATAGCGTGACTGCAACGGTCGACATTCGCGATGCGGCGGGTAACCAGGCTCATGCAACGGCGACGCATGATTATACTGTCGATGTTTCTGCGAGTATTGATATTGACCCGATCACAGGCGATAACATCATCACTCAAAAAGAGGGGCATGAGCAGAGTCTAACCATCACGGGCAGCGTAGGCGGTCAAGTGCAAGCGGGTGATACCGTCATTGTTACTATCCATAATCATCAATATAAGACGACCGTTGGTGCCGATAATAAGTGGTCTGTCGATGTGACGGGCGAGGATGTGCTGCATGCCGATAAAGCGAGCGCGACGGTAACGACCTCATACAGCTCACATAATGCAACCGCCAGCAGTGATGAAAACTATCAAGTTGACATTAAAGCCGATATCGCGATCGATAGCATTGGTGGCGATAACATCATCAATGACACCGAATCAAAAGGCAAAGTGCCGGTGAGTGGTACCGTAGGCGGTGACGTCAAAGCAGGTGATGTGGTTAACGTTATGGTGGATGGCCACAAAGTGGGAGAAGCCAACGTTGTTGAACAGGACGGTAAGTTAACGTGGACAGCCGAGGTTGATGGCAGCGTATTAAAAAATGCAAGTGCTGACAGTGTGACGGCAACCGTGACGACTACAGATGAAGCGGGTCACAGTGCAAGTGCTACTGATGAGCATACTTATAAAGTCGATACCGACATTGCCGCATCTATCACCATTACCTCGATTGCGACCGATGACAATGTGACAGGCCCTGACTCTGAGCATAGCCAGACAATCATCGGTACGGTAGGTGGCGATGTGCAAGAGGGGGACCACGTCATCGTAAGTCTCGATGGCAAGGTATTGGGCACCGCGACAGTCCAAGCCGATAAGTCTTGGAGTTTGAACGTTGATGGTAAAGTCTTGCTGGATGCAGGCCGCGATAGCGTGACTGCAACGGTCGACATTCGCGATGCGGCGGGTAACCAGGCTCATGCAACGGCGACGCATGATTATACTGTCGATGTATCTGCGAGCATTGATATTGACCCGATCACAGGCGATAACATCATCACTCAAAAAGAGGGGCATGAGCAGAGTCTAACCATCACGGGCAGCGTAGGCGGTCAAGTGCAAGCGGGTGATACCGTCATTGTTACTATCCATAATCATCAATATAAGACGACCGTTGGTGCCGATAATAAGTGGTCTGTCGATGTGACGGGCGAGGATGTGCTGCATGCCGATAAAGCGAGCGCGACGGTAACGACCTCATACAGCTCACATAATGCAACCGCCAGCAGTGATGAAAACTATCAAGTTGACATTAAAGCCGATATCGCGATCGATAGCATTGGTGGCGATAACATCATCAATGACACCGAATCAAAAGGCAAAGTGCCGGTGAGCGGTACCGTAGGCGGTGACGTCAAAGCAGGTGATGTGGTTAACGTTATGGTGGATGGCCACAAAGTGGGAGAAGCCAACGTTGTTGAACAGGACGGTAAGTTAACGTGGACAGCCGAGGTTGATGGCAGCGTATTAAAAAATGCAAGTGCTGACAGTGTGACGGCAACCGTGACGACTACAGATGAAGCGGGTCACAGTGCAAGTGCTACTGATGAGCATACTTATAAAGTCGATACCGACATTGCCGCATCTATCACCATTACCTCGATTGCGACCGATGACAATGTGACAGGCCCTGACTCTGAGCATAGCCAGACAATCATCGGTACGGTAGGTGGCGATGTGCAAGAGGGGGACCACGTCATCGTAAGTCTCGATGGCAAGGTATTGGGCACCGCGACAGTCCAAGCCGATAAGTCTTGGAGTTTGAACGTTGATGGTAAAGTCTTGCTGGATGCAGGCCGCGATAGCGTGACTGCAACGGTCGACATTCGCGATGCGGCGGGTAACCAGGCTCATGCAACGGCGACGCATGATTATACTGTCGATGTATCTGCGAGCATTGATATTGACCCGATCACAGGCGATAACATCATCACTCAAAAAGAGGGGCATGAGCAGAGTCTAACCATCACGGGCAGCGTAGGCGGTCAAGTGCAAGCGGGTGATACCGTCATTGTTACTATCCATAATCATCAATATAAGACGACCGTTGGTGCCGATAATAAGTGGTCTGTCGATGTGACGGGCGAGGATGTGCTGCATGCCGATAAAGCGAGCGCGACGGTAACGACCTCATACAGCTCACATAATGCAACCGCCAGCAGTGATGAAAACTATCAAGTTGACATTAAAGCCGATATCGCGATCGATAGCATTGGTGGCGATAACATCATCAATGACACCGAATCAAAAGGCAAAGTGCCGGTGAGCGGTACCGTAGGCGGTGACGTCAAAGCAGGTGATGTGGTTAACGTTATGGTGGATGGCCACAAAGTGGGAGAAGCCAACGTTGTTGAACAGGACGGTAAGTTAAC
The DNA here is from genome assembly GCF_038086725.1 of Photobacterium damselae subsp. damselae. Taxonomy (NCBI): domain Bacteria; kingdom Pseudomonadati; phylum Pseudomonadota; class Gammaproteobacteria; order Vibrionales; family Vibrionaceae; genus Photobacterium; species Photobacterium damselae. The sequence continues at coordinate 637,050 of NZ_CP146971.1, read as the reverse complement.
GTGGACAGCCGAGGTTGATGGCAGCGTATTAAAAAATGCAAGTGCTGACAGTGTGACGGCAACCGTGACGACTACAGATGAAGCGGGTCACAGTGCAAGTGCTACTGATGAGCATACTTATAAAGTCGATACCGACATTGCCGCATCTATCACCATTACCTCGATTGCGACCGATGACAATGTGACAGGCCCTGACTCTGAGCATAGCCAGACAATCATCGGTACGGTAGGTGGCGATGTGCAAGAGGGGGACCACGTCATCGTAAGTCTCGATGGCAAGGTATTGGGCACCGCGACAGTCCAAGCCGATAAGTCTTGGAGTTTGAACGTTGATGGTAAAGTCTTGCTGGATGCAGGCCGCGATAGCGTGACTGCAACGGTCGACATTCGCGATGCGGCGGGTAACCAGGCTCATGCAACGGCGACGCATGATTATACTGTCGATGTATCTGCGAGCATTGATATTGACCCGATCACAGGCGATAACATCATCACTCAAAAAGAGGGGCATGAGCAGAGTCTAACCATCACGGGCAGCGTAGGCGGTCAAGTGCAAGCGGGTGATACCGTCATTGTTACTATCCATAATCATCAATATAAGACGACCGTTGGTGCCGATAATAAGTGGTCTGTCGATGTGACGGGCGAGGATGTGTTGCATGCCGATAAAGCGAGCGCGACGGTAACGACCTCATACAGCTCACATAATGCAACCGCCAGCAGTGATGAAAACTATCAAGTTGACATTAAAGCCGATATCGCGATCGATAGCATTGGTGGCGATAACATCATCAATGACACCGAATCAAAAGGCAAAGTGCCGGTGAGCGGTACCGTAGGCGGTGACGTCAAAGCAGGTGATGTGGTTAACGTTATGGTGGATGGCCACAAAGTGGGAGAAGCCAACGTTGTTGAACAGGACGGTAAGTTAACGTGGACAGCCGAGGTTGATGGCAGCGTATTAAAAAATGCAAGTGCTGACAGTGTGACAGCAACCGTGACGACTACAGATGAAGCGGGTCACAGTGCAAGTGCTACTGATGAGCATACTTATAAAGTCGATACCGACATTGCCGCATCTATCACCATTACCTCGATTGCGACCGATGACAATGTGACAGGCCCTGACTCTGAGCATAGCCAGACAATCATCGGTACGGTAGGTGGCGATGTGCAAGGGGGGACCACGTCATCGTAAGTCTCGATGGCAAGGTATTGGGCACCGCGACAGTCCAAGCCGATAAGTCTTGGAGTTTGAACGTTGATGGTAAAGTCTTGCTGGATGCAGGCCGCGATAGCGTGACTGCAACGGTCGACATTCGCGATGCGGCGGGTAACCAGGCTCATGCAACGGCGACGCATGATTATACTGTCGATGTATCTGCGAGCATTGATATTGACCCGATCACAGGCGATAACATCATCACTCAAAAAGAGGGGCATGAGCAGAGTCTAACCATCACGGGCAGCGTAGGCGGTCAAGTGCAAGCGGGTGATACCGTCATTGTTACTATCCATAATCATCAATATAAGACGACCGTTGGTGCCGATAATAAGTGGTCTGTCGATGTGACGGGCGAGGATGTGCTGCATGCCGATAAAGCGAGCGCGACGGTAACGACCTCATACAGCTCACATAATGCAACCGCCAGCAGTGATGAAAACTATCAAGTTGACATTAAAGCCGATATCGCGATCGATAGCATTGGTGGCGATAACATCATCAATGACACCGAATCAAAAGGCAAAGTGCCGGTGAGCGGTACCGTAGGCGGTGACGTCAAAGCAGGTGATGTGGTTAACGTTATGGTGGATGGCCACAAAGTGGGAGAAGCCAACGTTGTTGAACAGGACGGTAAGTTAACGTGGACAGCCGAGGTTGATGGCAGCGTATTAAAAAATGCAAGTGCTGACAGTGTGACGGCAACCGTGACGACTACAGATGAAGCGGGTCACAGTGCAAGTGCTACTGATGAGCATACTTATAAAGTCGATACCGACATTGCCGCATCTATCACCATTACCTCGATTGCGACCGATGACAATGTGACAGGCCCTGACTCTGAGCATAGCCAGACAATCATCGGTACGGTAGGTGGCGATGTGCAAGAGGGGGACCACGTCATCGTAAGTCTCGATGGCAAGGTATTGGGCACCGCGACAGTCCAAGCCGATAAGTCTTGGAGTTTGAACGTTGATGGTAAAGTCTTGCTGGATGCAGGCCGCGATAGCGTGACTGCAACGGTCGACATTCGCGATGCGGCGGGTAACCAGGCTCATGCAACGGCGACGCATGATTATACTGTCGATGTATCTGCGAGCATTGATATTGACCCGATCACAGGCGATAACATCATCACTCAAAAAGAGGGGCATGAGCAGAGTCTAACCATCACGGGCAGCGTAGGCGGTCAAGTGCAAGCGGGTGATACCGTCATTGTTACTATCCATAATCATCAATATAAGACGACCGTTGGTGCCGATAATAAGTGGTCTGTCGATGTGACGGGCGAGGATGTGCTGCATGCCGATAAAGCGAGCGCGACGGTAACGACCTCATACAGCTCACATAATGCAACCGCCAGCAGTGATGAAAACTATCAAGTTGACATTAAAGCCGATATCGCGATCGATAGCATTGGTGGCGATAACATCATCAATGACACCGAATCAAAAGGCAAAGTGCCGGTGAGCGGTACCGTAGGCGGTGACGTCAAAGCAGGTGATGTGGTTAACGTTATGGTGGATGGCCACAAAGTGGGAGAAGCCAACGTTGTTGAACAGGACGGTAAGTTAACGTGGACAGCCGAGGTTGATGGCAGCGTATTAAAAAATGCAAGTGCTGACAGTGTGACAGCAACCGTGACGACTACAGATGAAGCGGGTCACAGTGCAAGTGCTACTGATGAGCATACTTATAAAGTCGATACCGACATTGCCGCATCTATCACCATTACCTCGATTGCGACCGATGACAATGTGACAGGCCCTGACTCTGAGCATAGCCAGACAATCATCGGTACGGTAGGTGGCGATGTGCAAGAGGGGGACCACGTCATCGTAAGTCTCGATGGCAAGGTATTGGGCACCGCGACAGTCCAAGCCGATAAGTCTTGGAGTTTGAACGTTGATGGTAAAGTCTTGCTGGATGCAGGCCGCGATAGCGTGACTGCAACGGTCGACATTCGCGATGCGGCGGGTAACCAGGCTCATGCAACGGCGACGCATGATTATACTGTCGATGTATCTGCGAGCATTGATATTGACCCGATCACAGGCGATAACATCATCACTCAAAAAGAGGGGCATGAGCAGAGTCTAACCATCACGGGCAGCGTAGGCGGTCAAGTGCAAGCGGGTGATACCGTCATTGTTACTATCCATAATCATCAATATAAGACGACCGTTGGTGCCGATAATAAGTGGTCTGTCGATGTGACGGGCGAGGATGTGTTGCATGCCGATAAAGCGAGCGCGACGGTAACGACCTCATACAGCTCACATAATGCAACCGCCAGCAGTGATGAAAACTATCAAGTTGACATTAAAGCCGATATCGCGATCGATAGCATTGGTGGCGATAACATCATCAATGACACCGAATCAAAAGGCAAAGTGCCGGTGAGCGGTACCGTAGGCGGTGACGTCAAAGCAGGTGATGTGGTTAACGTTATGGTGGATGGCCACAAAGTGGGAGAAGCCAACGTTGTTGAACAGGACGGTAAGTTAACGTGGACAGCCGAGGTTGATGGCAGCGTATTAAAAAATGCAAGTGCTGACAGTGTGACAGCAACCGTGACGACTACAGATGAAGCGGGTCACAGTGCAAGTGCTACTGATGAGCATACTTATAAAGTCGATACCGACATTGCCGCATCTATCACCATTACCTCGATTGCGACCGATGACAATGTGACAGGCCCTGACTCTGAGCATAGCCAGACAATCATCGGTACGGTAGGTGGCGATGTGCAAGGGGGGACCACGTCATCGTAAGTCTCGATGGCAAGGTATTGGGCACCGCGACAGTCCAAGCCGATAAGTCTTGGAGTTTGAACGTTGATGGTAAAGTCTTGCTGGATGCAGGCCGCGATAGCGTGACTGCAACGGTCGACATTCGCGATGCGGCGGGTAACCAGGCTCATGCAACGGCGACGCATGATTATACTGTCGATGTATCTGCGAGCATTGATATTGACCCGATCACAGGCGATAACATCATCACTCAAAAAGAGGGGCATGAGCAGAGTCTAACCATCACGGGCAGCGTAGGCGGTCAAGTGCAAGCGGGTGATACCGTCATTGTTACTATCCATAATCATCAATATAAGACGACCGTTGGTGCCGATAATAAGTGGTCTGTCGATGTGACGGGCGAGGATGTGCTGCATGCCGATAAAGCGAGCGCGACGGTAACGACCTCATACAGCTCACATAATGCAACCGCCAGCAGTGATGAAAACTATCAAGTTGACATTAAAGCCGATATCGCGATCGATAGCATTGGTGGCGATAACATCATCAATGACACCGAATCAAAAGGCAAAGTGCCGGTGAGCGGTACCGTAGGCGGTGACGTCAAAGCAGGTGATGTGGTTAACGTTATGGTGGATGGCCACAAAGTGGGAGAAGCCAACGTTGTTGAACAGGACGGTAAGTTAACGTGGACAGCCGAGGTTGATGGCAGCGTATTAAAAAATGCAAGTGCTGACAGTGTGACGGCAACCGTGACGACTACAGATGAAGCGGGTCACAGTGCAAGTGCTACTGATGAGCATACTTATAAAGTCGATACCGACATTGCCGCATCTATCACCATTACCTCGATTGCGACCGATGACAATGTGACAGGCCCTGACTCTGAGCATAGCCAGACAATCATCGGTACGGTAGGTGGCGATGTGCAAGAGGGGGACCACGTCATCGTAAGTCTCGATGGCAAGGTATTGGGCACCGCGACAGTCCAAGCCGATAAGTCTTGGAGTTTGAACGTTGATGGTAAAGTCTTGTTGGATGCAGGCCGCGATAGCGTGACTGCAACGGTCGACATTCGCGATGCGGCGGGTAACCAGGCTCATGCAACGGCGACGCATGATTATACTGTCGATGTTTCTGCGAGTATTGATATTGACCCGATCACAGGCGATAACATCATCACTCAAAAAGAGGGGCATGAAAAAGTATTAGATGTAACTGGTAAAGTTGGTGGTCAGGCTCGTGAAGGGGATGAAGTTACAGTAACTATTGGTAATAACAAGTATATAACTCATGTTCAGAAAGACCTCACTTGGAGTATTGCTGTTGCTGGTATGGATATTTTACATGCCAATCAAGCGATTGCTAGTGTAACAACATCTTATAGCTCACATAACGTTACAGTTGATGCTGATGAGCCATATAAAGTTGATATTGGTGCTCTAGTCACTATTGATTCAATTGCAGAAGATAACATTGTGACTCAAGCTGAAGGTAAGAGCTCTGTAGTAATTAATGGTTCTGTAGGTGGTGATGTTAAAGATGGAGATATAGTCACATTAACAATTGATGGACAACAATTTACTGGTGAAGCTAAAGATGGTCGTTATCAGATTACCGTCGAAGGTAGTGCTTTATTAAAGGATAGTGATCGTATTGTAGAGGCTTCTGTCACTACAACTGATGGTGCTCATCATTCTGCTTCTGATACAGCAGAAAAATCATATCAAATAGATGGTGTGGTGATCCAAGCTGATAATGGTGATAACACTATAGTTGGTACAGTTGGCTCGGATTTATTAATTGGTGATCTAGATCCTGCTAAAATTGTTGATGTTCCAACTAATGTTAATTTTGTGATAGATACATCAGGCAGTATGTATTACGGTCGATTGTTAAACCTTGATTCTATTCATATGAATAGTGCTGAAAAGTATAAAGTCTTTGTAAATTATGGTGCAACATTGACCGCCGCTGATGGCACACAACTTTATAATGGTAGTTCTCAGAGTGGATGGGTTACAGTTACCTACGACCAGATGAAAGCTGGCTTGCAGTATGATGGTTATAGGGCAGAGGATCCAATCTATATTAAGTCATCAATAGGGGAAGATCAGACGTATAAGTTAACAGATTTCCCTTCTGTTTTTGATATGACAAAGCAGGCTTATCAAGTGTTAGTTGATGAGATCTTGACGAATACCAATGATAAAAGTTCTTTAAACTTTAATGTGGTTACCTTCAATAGCACTGTTGGGGGGGACTCGTCGTTTCATTATGATGCTGAGAGTAATAGCTTTGTAAATAGTCGTGGTACCGATATTCATAATTATCTGAATTCTTTGATTGCTGGAGGTGGTACTGAATTTGAAGCTCCATTAAAAACTATAAGCGATCATATTGTTACAGATGGTAATACTAGAAATGTTGTTTACTTCCTAACTGATGGTAAGGACAATACAGGATTTAGTAATTCAGCTAATAATTCAGATTATGCGGCTTTAAAACATGCAGAGGTTATTTCAATTGCTGTTGGTCCATCAGGAGATGCAGATCAAGTTAACCAAATTGCTCAATTGGGTGAAGGGTATAACAATAATAATGACTCAGAGCCAAGCTATTCAAAAGTGATCACAAATACCAATGAGTTAACAGATATATTTAAAGACATCGGTCAACACTTCATTCCTGGTAGTGACACTATTACAGGAAGTGATGATAACGATGTGCTTGTTGGCGACGCTTTAAATATTCATTGGATGTATGACGAAGGATTGTTGCATGGACAATACCATGAGCCTGTAAAAGGTAAAGTTGATACATATCCTGCAACTATTATTAAACAATATTTAGCAGATGAAGCCCACAATGGCGATACTAACAAGGTTCTTACTTCTGATATTAACCATTTTATTGCCGACCACTTAGATAAATTTGGCAACAATGAATATGGTGGTAATGATCATATTAGTGGTGGTAAAGGCAATGATATCTTAATTGGCGATGGTGGTAATGACACTTTAGATGGTGGTTTAGGAGACGATCTACTTGATGGAGGCCTTGGTAATGACTTCCTAACTGGCGGGGCTGGTAACGATACCTTTATTTGGAGTGATCGTTCACTTGTAGCAAAAGATTCAGCAAGTAATAATCCTATAGATCATATTAAGGATTTTGCTATCGGTGAAGATAAGATCGATCTAACCGATATTCTTGATAAGAGTGACAATACCACTATTGATGATTTGCTAAAGCATGTGAGTGCAGAAATTAAAGATGTCGGTAAAGATGATAAAGCTGATGTCGTATTGACAGTTCACAATAGTGATAGCTCAAAACAGGCAACCATTGTCCTAGATGACTTTGCTTCACACTCTGATTTAACAGGTATCACCAGCTCGAATGAGATTGTGCAACACTTGTTTAATGATCATGTCTTTAAATAACACTTAGCTTAAATATAAATAATAAATAAAAGGCCCTTAAGTTCGATGAGCTTAAGGGCCTTTTGATGTCTCAAATCCAACTATTTCAGCAGGATATATCATAAAACTTCATGATGTTAGTTGCTGATAGTTATTGTGGCTAGTTCATGCCAGCGATCTTTCATTGCGCCATCAATGCCGAGTAGTATTTTCGGTTGATTTGTTTCTGGATCAACTAAAGCAACATCAATATAGTATTTGCCAATAGCAAGAGTACTTGGTAACGATAATTCATTGGTTATTTCATAACTAGGGGCTTGGCCATTGAGTTCTTCTGCTGGTTGCCACAGAGTGATATCAGTGTTGGTTTCAAATTCAATGGTACTATCAGAGCTTACTGAACGTAAACGCCAGCGAATAGGATAGTTATTGTAACTTGGCGCAACACCTACATTTTGCCACTGAGAGACAAGCTTAATGCGTTCTCCTGCATGGGCGGTTATAGGTAAGAGTAATTGTGTTAGCTCAAATCGATATCCCAGTTTTTTTAGTGTATCTTGAACAATACCTTGATACATATCGGGTATTTTTTTTGATTTAGCATTAATTAATGAAGCGTGTTTTTTTAATGCGTAATCAAAAGACTCTTTCACTTTTTCTTGGGTATATAGCTCAGGATTGTATGACCAATCTTCCATTGTTTCACAAATTTCAAAATCTACCGGCTTTTGCTGCCAACGATGGTCAAACTCATAATCTGGATATTCATTAGGATAAGGCCCCGATCCTTTTGTATGCTCAATTGCGTATGGATAGCCTTGGTCCATATGATTCCATCCCCATTCAGCCCAATCACCTAAACAGTCAGCTCGCCAGCCAAAGCCTTTTAGAGTTGCATAACTTAATGTATCTTCATCTTTTGAATTAATGAGCATTGTTTTTGTCGTTCGTGGAAAAGTTTTTTCAACGAGATCAACATAATAAAATAGATCTTCATTAGTGTAGCCCTGTGATATAAGGTCTGGATACTGTGGGGTTTGAATTGTTCGGCTGCTCATATTCCATTCACCCCATGTGCCAATTAAACCGACATCAATACGAAGGATATTCTGATTACCATCGTATTTATTACCTAGTGTTTGCATTAACTGGGCAATTTTTTCTTTAAAATAGGGCTGGTTATAGTCAGGAATAAATTTAGCATTGGTAGAACAACCTTCCCACTGACCTGATGGAATAGTACTGCTAAGTTGATCCTTAATCCAACATGGAACACCTAAAATTGGTTGGAAGTTGAAACCAAGCTCTCCATAATAGGTTTCACCTGGAGCTGCTAGCGTCATAATACGAAAAACTAATTTTTTATTATGTTTTATGGCGTCTTTCAATGCCGTGTCGATGACCGAAAAATCATATGTTCCTTCTTGAGGTTCAAGCTGTTCCCAATACCAACGATAGTACACAACACTTGTTACGGGGTAGCTTGGGACTGGCGTGTAGGGATCATCATGAATATGGATTGATGATAAATCAGTAAAGCCAATATCAGGGTTAACCAAAACATTACTATTTATCTGAGGGATAATAGCTTGAATGTTATCAGGTAGTAATGGAAAAGTATTCGCATTGCTAGAACTATTATTGCAACCCAGAAGAATAGATAAAGATAAAATAGGAATAAGATAACTTTTAGGCATTATTGTCTAATTAATGTTCTAATAAAATTTATCTTATCATATATTGAATTATTTTTCTTATATCAGGTTAATGTAAAAAAGGAGATGCTAAATCTCATTTTTTATTTATCTTTTTAGAATGTTATTTAATATATACATCACCTATTGTATGCCAACCATCAATATCTCTACCAGAAATTCCTAACTTTATTGCTGGCTTATTATTTTTATCAAGTAATGCAACTTGTAATTTATACATTCCCGTTTGCATATTAACTGGTAATGAAAAAGTATTGTTTTGATTGTATTCATGTGCATCTTGATTGGTATTTTCTGCTGGATACCATGTGGTTATATCATTTTCTGTATTCCAAGCAATGATTACATTATTATCGTTATTTACTAATCGCCATGAAACTGGATAATTATTATAGCTTGGAGCAGATCCTACATTCTTCCACGTTGAATTAATAGTAAGGTTATTTCCTGGTTTGAAATTACTGATAAGCTGAACTGATTTTAATTCAAATCTATATCCTAATTTTTTTAAAAAGTCATCTAGTAAATCTTGATAAATCGCAGGGATATTACCTGATTTTAGATTGATTAATGATGCATGTTGATTTAGTGCAAAATTAAACGTTTGTTTTACTTTTTCTCGTGTATAAACATTAGAATTATTGGCCCAATAGTTCATAGTATCGCAGATTTCAAAATCTACAGGGGCTTTTTTCCAGTGCTGATCAAAGGTAGGGTATCTATAGGGATTTGTTAAGTATCCATTACCTTTAATAAATTCTAAAACATCAGGGTAGCCATTTTCCATATGGTTCCATCCCCAAGGGGCCCAATCACCAAGACAATCGGCTCTCCAACCGAGATTAAGCTTAGACATTGCATAGCTAGATACGGCCTCTGTTGATGAGCCAATATCAATGGATAATGGTTTGTCTGGAAATGCCTCTTGCATCATATAAACATAGGGTTTTAAATCTTCTTCTGTATAACCATTTCGACCCAAATCGGCCATGTTTGCATGCGTTGCTAGATTCCATTCTCCCCATGAACCAACGAGACCTACATCTAACCGTAGTATATCTGGATTCGTGTTATAACGCTGACCCATAGCATTAACGAATTTAGTTAATTTTTCTTTTAGTAAAGAGTTTTTATAGTCAACAACATAACTATTGTCATCTTTACATATATCAAAAGTATTTGGATCAATTTGTTTTTTTAACCAACAAGGGATTCCAAGTATCTTATTTCCAGCTAGCGGAGATGGATTATAATATATTTCATTAAGTCCCGACATCGTCATAAAACGAATTACAACTTTTTTTCCTAGATGTTTAGCTTGATTTATTGTGTCATCAATAAGTTGGAAGTTATATTTGCCTTCTTCAGTTTCTAACTCTTCCCAATACCATCTAAAATAGACAACTGAAGTATTTGGGTGAGTTGGTTCTGACCACCAAGGGTCATTTTTTATATCAAACGTATGAAATTCAGTAATTCCGATGTCTGGGTTAACTAATATATTATTGTTTGTTTCTGGATAATAATTAATTGTTTCTTGTTTCTGATTGCTATAAGCATTTTGACTAATGATTAACGAAGAAATAAGAGCTGCATAATATAAATTTGATTTTTTCATAATTAATATCCAGTTGCTGGTTTGATATTGAATATGCCAAAAAACAAAATTTAGTAAATATGCTTTTTTGTGATCTTGGTTCCGTTGTTTTTATTTAAAATTAAAAAAACATTGATTTCGACAAAATATTGTCGTTGTCATTTTTTTGTCGTAAATATAATTATATGTTTGACTCTTATTAATATTTATATCATGAATTATTTAGACCTGTTAATAATGAATAACAGGCCTAAAATAATTAAAATTTAAATATTACTCCCACTGTATTAGTGTGTTTTTTGGCCAGTTGCTGCCAATTTCATGATACTGTTTTTCTAAAATATGTCGTTTTATTTTTAAGGTTGGAGTTAGAATTCCATTTTCTATACTCCATGGTTCTTTGATCATGAGTACCCCTCTAATTTGGGCATGGGATTCTAGTTCGCTATTAAGTTTTGCAATCACTTTATTAACTCGTTTTTCATATCGAGCACGATCAAAATTGGGAAAACTGTGAGGGACAGCTAATAGAATGGGTCCTGGCATTCCGGATCCAATGATACACATAAGCTCTAAGTTACTTAATTCAAAGAGTCTCTTTTCGATAGGGACTGGCGCTACAAATTTGCCTTTACTTGTTTTAAAGGTGTCTTTGATTCGTCCCTCTATTGTGATGTAGCCATCTTCATCAATAGATCCTAAATCGCCAGTATGAAGCCAACCATCTTCATCAATGGTTTCTTTTGTTGCTTCTTCATTTTTGTAATAGCCACTGAATAATCCTTTGCCACGAACAAGAATTTCTTCTTCAGCCGTCAGTTTTATTTCAATTCCAGGTCCTGCATTACCTACTGAACCAATTTTGTCTGCTCTAAATGGATAATTTAAGGTGCTATAGGCAAAAGACTCCGTCATTCCCCAAGCCTCGGTGATATTAAGTCCAATATGACGGTACCATTCCAGTAAAGCGGGTGATACAGGGGCTGAGCCGCAGCCTAAAACGCGTGCTTTATCTAAGCCTAAACCATCAGCAAGTTTTCGCTTAATGAGTCCTGAAATAAATGGAATTTTTAGCAATAAGTTGAGTTTAGCTGGTGGTAGTTTTTCATGAATACGCTGTTGAAATAGAGTCCATAATCTCGGGACTGAAATGAAGAGAGTTGGGCGATGCATTTTGACATCATCAATAAACGTATCTAACGACTCAGGAAAAGCAACTTGGATACCTGCTTGGACTGATGTACCGAATATGTAGACTCGTTCTGTTATATGAGCAAGAGGTAAATAGGAGAATAGACGTTCATTTTCTTTGATACCAATATGCTCAATAAGCCGTTGTGAAGACCAAGCAAATGCGCCATAACTTAGCATTGCACCTTTAGGTAGCCCCGATGTTCCCGAAGTGTAGACAATAGACATAATATCTTCATGAGAATGCTGAGGTCTTTCTTGGCTTGGTTCGTATTTCGCAATGAGTTCGTCAAATTGGTATTGGCATTTAGGGGCTGTCGAATAATTAAAACCAATCGTTGGTATGTAAGCATGCTTTGCACATACTGAATTTACCGCTTTCTCATCATCTAGCTTTCCTATAAGGATGATTTTAGATTCACTATGTGTAATACAGTGCTCTATTGTGTCAGCACCAGCGGTTGGAAAGATTGGTACACTAATATAACTTCCTAGCATCATAGCTAGGTCAGTGATAAACCATTCGGCGCAGTTTTTAGCGATTAACGCAACACGATCACCTGGTTGAATTCCCATATCACGCAGACAAGATACGAGGCGAAGTGCTTTATCCAATACATCAGCATAGGTGTAATCAGTAAACTCTCGATTAATAATCTGACGTAAAAAAACTTCGTTAGGCTTCTTCTCTGCCCACTGAATTAACATATTGTAAGGTAAAGATTGATCCATCATAAAGTCCTTTGAAGGGTAGTTTAATGGCACACTCATTGCTTCTTCCTTGTTATAAATAGTCTTTAGAGTGATTTGTTTTTGTCCTGATTGATAATTCTAAGTATAGGCAGAGGTTTTTATTAATGTGCAATCATGCACTTATATTTTATGTGGATGATGTCTCATTCTTAGTGTTAATACTCAGTTCTATTTGCGATCTGGAAGAACAAAAGAAGAAAACCGTTAAGTGATGAGTGACATTTATTCTGATGTGGGTTATAACCCGACCTGTTTTGTCTTGGGTCGTTTGGAGATATTGTGAAAATTCTTCGCGCTTTTTGGGGTATAGGACTGATGTCTGTACTATGTCAGCCTGTTTTAGCCTCTAATTATTCATATAATGATTTTCCACCAAAGGGAAGTCGTACTGTAGATGATGTTATCAAACGCTACCAACCTATTGTTGAGCCTAGATTAAAGATTGATTTTGCTCGTGCAGATGTTTCTTATCCTCCCAAAAAAATTGCGTTATTTGCTATGAAAAATGAGCAAAAAATGGAGTTATGGGCAGAAGAAGGTGATACATGGCATCTTATTAAAAACTATCCAATAACAAAGTTAAGCGGTGTTATGGGGCCAAAAAAGCGAGAAGGGGATAAGCAGATTCCGGAAGGGATTTATCAAGTTGAATTCCTTAACCCTAATAGTCAGTACCACTTATCGATGAAACTTAACTACCCTAATGATTTTGATTTGAAGTATGCAAAGTTAGAGGGAAGAACAAAGCCTGGCACTAATATTTTCATTCATGGTAAGGAATCATCTGTTGGTTGTTTAGCTATTGGTGATGTTGCGATTGAAGAGTTATTTGTTTTAGCGAAAAATACGGGAATCGACAACATTGATGTAGTTATCAGTCCTTATGATCCAAGAACAAGAACTTTAGTACCCACACTTTCTGAGCCATATTGGACATCCATTCTTTATCGCGATATTGCCCACGTGGCCAAGCAATTTAAGAGCAAAACGCGCTTATAAACTTATCTATTAAGGAATAAAGTGTGATGTTGCGCGTATATTTTACATCCGCCTTCGTTAGAACAGAAAATTTATAAAAAATTAATACACTAACAGTGGCTTATCGTATTTCATTTTGTAATACTTTACAGCACATAATACCAAACAGATGAATATCGTAGATTACGGAAGCCAATCGACGATAAACACAGATACAAAAGAGTAATACTTATTTATGCCAAAGCGTAGTAAAGAAGATACCGAGATTACAATTCAAACGATCATGGATGCCGTTGTAGATCAGATTCTGACATTAGGCTACGACAAAATGTCTTACACCACTTTGAGTAATCAGACAGGCATATCGCGTACAGGCATTAGCCACCATTTTCCTAAGAAACAAGATTTCGCTAATGCACTTGATGGACGAATTTTTCAAATTTTTGTTGAAAAACTCGATCTCGAACATGGATTAGAAAACTTTTCTCTTAGTTGGAATCGAGCGCTAGATGATGAAAAGTTCAGAGCTGTGCTGCGATTACTATTTTTACACATTTCAGCGACTGAAACTTCTCATGAATTTGCAAGTAAAGGTATTGAGCGTTTGTTTACTATTTGTGTCGAGAAATTTGGAGTTGAAAGCAGTGAAGAACTGGAGCGTTTATTAGGTCGATCGTTAGTCCGCTTGGCAAAATAAGCTTTATTTCTCTTTTTCTTAGAAAAACCACCTTTATTGCAAAGGTGGTTTTTTTATATATAGCTTTAGCCAATAATATTAGAATGAACTATCTAGATAAGTTGAATTATAGAGCTAAAACTCTAAAATGGTCAAAAAGTCATATATTGGCTTCAGAAGGATTTATGAATGAGAGTTAAGCCATTTACATTACCTAAGCTAGCCCTCGCGCTGTTTGCTTTATCGCCTGTAGTTGGACAAGCTGAATCAGTCAGCTTTAGCCAAGCTTGGCAAACTGTCGTTAGTCAAAATGAAGGGTTAGCGGCAGAACGAACAAAAGTTGATCAAGCTAAATATCTACAAGATGCTGCTTGGGATCTGAATTTACCCCAAGTTAGTGTTGGTGCTAATTATACTCGTTTAGATGATAACGTTGAAATATCACCATCCGATTTGTTTTCAAGCATGCCCGCCTCTGGTACTGATGCTGGTAAAGTTATTTCACAATTAGCAGAGCAGTTGTCTAAGCTAACGGGTACTGACTTCAATTCTTTATTCACCTCTCAAATCACGGATAAAGATGTTTTTACTAGCTCCATTCGCGCTATTTGGCCTATTTTTACTGGAGGGCGCATTAATGCTGCTCAAGCCATTGCTGAAGGTAAAACCGAAGAAGCTAAATATATGCTGGCCATGAAAAAGCAGGCTACCTATGAAGATCTTTCTCGATTCTATTTTGGCGTTGTGCTCGCTGAGCAGGTATATAAAACCCGACAAGAAGTAGAGGCCGGTTTAAAACAGCATTTTGAGCACGCGGTTAAGCTTCAACAACAAGGGCAAATAGCTCGTGTTGAACGATTACAGGCAGAAGCTGCCTACGATAAAGCAAGAGTAGAAACACAAAAATCAAAGCGAGACTTAGAAATTGTGCAAGTTGCATTAACTAAGCTTCTTAATGCGAGTTCGCCTATAACACCAACAACGACATTGTTTACCAATGAACAGTTACCTAATTTAGATTCTTTTCTTTCTCAGACACTAACCACATATCCTGGTTTGCACTTATTAGATGCAAAACGCAAACAAGCTAATGGTTTAATTGATGTGGAGAAGGGCAAGTATTATCCAGAAGTGTATCTCTATGGTAATTATAATATCTATGATGGACATTCTCTTGCTGCTGAATTAACACCAGATTGGGCAGTTGGGGTTGGCGTCAATATACCATTAATTGATAACACGGGTAGAAGCGGTAAATTAAAGGCAGCACATAGCGCAGTATCGCAAGTTAATCATTTGCAAGCACAAGCAAAACAAGATCTTTCTGTTTTAGTTGAGAAAACTTATAAAGAAGCAAACCAAGCTTTGGAAGAGTATCAAGGCTTACAATCGAGCTTAAATTTAGCTATTGAAAATGTCCGTTTACGAGAAAAAGCATTTAGTCAAGGACTTTCAACATCATTAGATGTGGTAGATGCAGAATTGTTTTTAGCCAGCATTAAGACTCAACGTTTAGCTGCATCATATCAATACATCACATCTTTAACTCGTCTTTTGGCTATCAGTGGTCAAATGAGCGAATTTAATCAGTATCAAAAATATCGCGGTCTTGAGGTTCAATCTAAATGAGTAAAGTTAAAACCCTAGCAGTTGTCGTTCCTGTTGCAGCCCTAGTCTCATGGTTAGGTTATACCTTCTGGCAAGCATATCAACCAGTCCCTGAACGAATGCAGGGCCAGATAGAGGCGCAGCAATATAATATTTCATCAAAAATTCCAGGTCGTATAGATAAAGTTTTGGTTCATAAAGGTGATGAAGTTAAACCTGGTCAGTTAATATTCACGCTACTTACACCTGAAATTGATGCAAAACTGATTCAAGCTAAAGCTGGTAAATCTGCGGCAGGCGCTTTAGCCGAAGAAGCTGAAAAAGGGGCGCGTCGCCAGCAGGTCGCCGCAGCACAAGATCAGTGGCGAAAAGCAAGTGCGGCTGCTGATTTAATGGAAAAAACATACCGACGTATTGATAATCTGTACAAAGATGGCGTTGTTGCTCAGCAAAAACGCGATGAAGTTTATACTCAATGGCAAGCCGCAAAATATACAGAAAGCGCAGCTTATCAGATGTATCAAATGGCGAAAGAAGGTGCGCGAGTAGAAACCAAGAAAGCGGCACAAGAGAAAGTTAAAATGGCTGAAGGTGCGGTAGCTGAAGTTCAAGCCTATGCGGATGATGCTAAAGCAACAAGTTGGCACAATGGAGAAGTGTCGCAGATCTTGCTTCATGATGGCGAACTGGCACCTCAAGGTTTTCCTGTTGTGACTATTATGGATATGAGCGATGCATGGGCGGTGTTTAATGTTCGTGAAGATAAGTTAAAGGATTATCAAAAAGGTGCCGAGCTTACTGTGAAAATTCCTGCTTTAGGTGAACAAGAGTATCGTTTTAAGGTTACTCATGTTGCCGTAATGGGCGATTTTGCAACATGGCGTGCAACAGATACTGCTAAGGGCTTTGATATGCGAACCTTTGAAGTGGAAGCGCGTCCGATGGAACCTATTGATGGTTTACGTGCTGGTATGAGTGTAATAGTCGAGTAATCTTATGTTTTGCCTTTCATATATAAAACGAGAATGGCAACTGATCTGGCAAAATGGATGGCTAAGAGCATTACTGATTTGGTTACCTATCACTCTCTTTGTGACAATGTGGCTGATTTTTTCTGCTGGAATAGCAAGAGATTTGCCGATTGGTGTTGTGGATCTTGACCATAGTCGTATGTCTCGTGGCTTAACTCGTTATTTTGATGCGAGTCCGACCATGGCAGTGACTGCCCAGTATACTGATCGAGCTGATGGGGATCGAGCATTACGAGGTGGTGATATCTATGCATTAGTTGTGTTGCCTGATTCATTAGAAAAAGACACCATGTTGGGATACTCGCCATCTGTAACAGTATTTTATAACAGTCAGTTTATCTTGATTGCTAAGTTACTCAATTCAGCTATGGTGCAGGCGCAAGCTACCTATAATGCTTCTATCGAAACACTGAGAAATATGTCTCATGGCTCGCCAGTTCCTCTCCAAGCATTGGGGCAAGCCGTTCCTGTTCAAAGTCAGATTACACCACTGTTTAATAGTAATAGTCATTATGGTCAGTTTCTTGTTTCTGCAATCTTACCTGCAATTTGGCAGATCCTGATTGTTGCGACAACCGTTATGGCTCTCGCTGCTGAAGATCGTCGACAAGGTTTGCTTAATTGGCTTCGAGAACGACCATATCAGAAAGTAATGAGTAAATTCGTTCCTTACTTTTTTGGTTTTCTCATTCAGGGTATGCTGTTTTTGTGGGGAATGTATGGCGTACTAGATTGGCCTATGCATGGTAGTTGGTTGATCTTATTTACAGCGCAAAGTTTGATGGTACTCGCTTGTATTAGTGTTGGCTGCCTATTCTATTTTGTCGCTATGGATACAGCTCGCGCCATGAGTTTTGTCGCTGGATTTACAGCTCCTGCATTTGCATTTATGGGCATTACATTTCCTGCAACTAACATGCATCCATTAGCTCAAATGTGGCGCTCGCTATTGCCTGTTAGCCATTATATCGAGATTCAGCTGCAGCAGGTCGATTATGGTACGGGTTGGTTTCAAGCCCGCGATAACTTGTTTGTCTTAGCGCTTTTTATCATTGCGCTAATCCTTGGTTTAGTAAAAATGCATTTTTGGCGAAAAGGGCAACTGGAACATGAAGCTAAGTTAGATGTTAATAAGGAGACATTATGAGTTGGAAGTCCTTATTAAGGTTTGAACTTAAAGCCATATTTACTAATCCAGCGCTACTGTTCACGGTTTTTGGTGGTATCGTAATTTATTCATTTCTTTACCCATTGCCATATTCTGAACAATTACCTCGAGAGCAGCGAGTTGCCGTGGTTAATTTGGATCATAGTCAATTAAGTCGAAAACTGATTCGTATGGCTGATGCAACACCACAAGTTGAAATTACTGAACATTTGGGCAGTATTTATTCGGCTCAACAGCAGCTGGAGCAGAGTAATATTGATGGCATTTTAGTCATTCCTGAGAATTTTTATCGAGATGTTCTGCTCGGAAAAAGTCCAACTTTAGCTTACGCTGGCAACGCTGCACTATTTTTAGTTTATGGTACTGTTGTTGAAGGATTAGCATCTGCTGGTGGAACGTTAGGAGCGCATATTAAAGTCTCTCATATGGTAATGGATGGTCATAATATTGCTTTAGCGGCTAACCAATATTCGGCAATGAAGCTAAATATGAGGCCAATTTTCAATACTACAATGGGCTACATTAATTATGTTGTACCCGCAGTATTTGTTTTGATCTTACATCAAACATTGCTAATTGGCGTCTCCATCATTGGAGGTGAACATAATGAGCGACGGACCGAAGGCGAAATTGGCTACTGGATGACATACCCTGCTTGGAAAATAATTTTTGTGAGAACAATACTGTTTGTTTTGATCTATATTCCTCTAACGATGTATTACTTTGGCTGGAGTTTTGATTATTACGATATAAGTAAACTTGCAAAGGCTTCTGAGTTGCTCTTGCTTACAATTCCGTTCTTAGTTTCGGTGATCAGTTTAGGTTTAGTGATAGGGCAATTGATCCCTCGACGTGAATTAGCAACATTAATTGTTTTGCTAAGTTCATTACCGCTAGTGTTCTCCGCTGGGTTTATTTGGCCAACTGCAGAATTACCTGCCATCATTAAAGGTTTTGCACAGTTAGTACCGTCAACACCGGCTATAAATGGCTTTTTACGGTTAAATCAAATGGGAGCTAGTTTTACTCAAATTGCTCCATATTTTTGGCAAATGTGGTTGCAGGCAGTGATTTACTTCATGTTAGCTTGGGGGTTGATGAGTCGTAATCGAAGTCATTTAGAATAACGTCCAATCATCACTTAATAATAATGAGCGCTTTAGGTCTTGAATCTGAAGCGTTTTTTTCATGTATTAATTGTGAGATAAGTATGCTTTATAAGTAGAATATATTTACATAAAGAATTGTTAATACTAATCTTTCAAAGATACCAATGATGATATAGGACATACACATGAAAAAGCAGATCTCTGTATTAGCACTATCACTTGCAGCAGTATTCTCGACGGCTGTTTTTGCTGGCAATGGGTTAGATGCAACTATGGACAAGGCAGCAATGGATGCAAAACAAGATGCTCATGCGGCGATGAAGGATGCTAGTGCTGACTCTAAAGATGCAATGACTGACATTAAAGATGAATTAAATAAAGGCACCGAAGATGTCATGAAAATGGCAGAAAAAGAGGGTAATGCAGAATCTCATGCAATTAATAAGCACTCCGATGCTATGAAGATTGATCAGAATGCAATGAAAGAAGAAGCGGCAACACAAGTACAAGAAAAAGTTATTAAAGAAGTTACTAATTAATCATTATTCTAAACTCAAGTGTTTGAAATTAATTAGATAGTTAAGCCCTTGAAGATAGGCTCAAGGGCTTTTTCATGTGTTTTATAACCTGTTATTCATCATCAAAAGAATCTAATAACGTTTGAGATAAAACAAAGTAGTTAGCGCCTGATTTAGCATCAACAAAATCTAATAGGCGATCATAATAGCCATCATTATCAGCGTAGATCATTTGGCGAAGTGATGTTTCAATAACATTGGAGTCAGCTGCAAAGCCTATAAACATAGTGCCGTGCTCTAAGGCGTTACCAAATGGACGATTTTGACGAAGCATTTTAATTTCTTCATCATCAATAATCACTTTACTCTTGTTATTATGAGCCCAAACAGGTTTAGTTTCATCATCAAGTTCAATGTTGTCTAATTTAGTACGACCAATCACTTTCTCTTGATAATCTGTTGATTGGCTTTCCCATTTTAATTCGCGATCGACATAACGCTGCACGGTTAGATAGCTACCTCCATGGTGGATCTCTTCATCATCTTGCACTAATACTGCATTAATACGAGCGGTATTTTTCGGATTTTCAGTACCATCAACAAAGTCGATTAAATCGCGATTATCCAAGTATTTGAACCCCTGAATATCTTCAGCAAGATCAGCACAAGCTCTAAAGGCGTTAAGCAGATATTTAGCGGCTTGATAATTTAAATCCATACGTTCAGATTTAATCATAAAGAACACGTCACCGGCTGTGCTTGGGAATTGGCGCTCACCATCTTTCATTTCTGTAAACGTTGTAAGATGCTTCGGCATAACAACATCAGGAAAAACAACTGGCCATGCTTTTTTTGATACTGCTACAGTGATATTGAGATTAGCTGTTAGATCTTTTTGGGCAATAGATTTTTCGATCCCTGCTATTTGTGAAAAAGCATCTTGTAGACTTTCTGTATCCGCATTCTCATTAAGAACGAAGGTAAGATATTCAGCAAATGTCGATGGGTTTGATAAAGCACCTGCTTGTGCTAATTCTGCAATATTTTGAGTCATAATATTTAGCCTTTTATAGTCTTTACCTTAATTTATACCCTTTATAATAGTGCTGATAAGTGAAACTTTAGGAATATTATTTTCCATAATTTGATCTTGGTCTTTGCATCATAATCTGACCTCAGTAACAATGTAATTTATCGATATATCAATCTGTTAAGTAAATAATTTGACGCTTGATATTACTGATTTTGACTATTTGAATTTTCGGTCATTTTCTTATCTTTTGAGTTATGGAGCAGTGATGAGTTCAGAAAAAGAAAAAATGTTAGCTGGTTTACCCTATGATGCATGGGATCCTCAGTTACTAAATGAACGTATGAGAGCAAAGGCTTACTGCCATAAATTTAATCTGGCTGATCCAACTTTGTTAGATGAGAGAATGGCTATTTTGTCTGACTTACTTCATGTTGAGGGTACCGCTCATTTAGAGCCTAATTTTTATTGTGATTATGGATACAATATCCATTTAGGTGATAATTTTTATGCAAATCACAATTTAACTATTATTGATGTCTGTAAAGTTGATATTGGCTCCAACGTATTGATAGCTCCTCATGTACTTATTTCTACGGGTACTCATCCTACAAATCCTGTGGAACGTCGTAGTACAGAATATGGAAAGCCAATAAAGATTGGTAACGATGTTTGGATTGGTGGTAATGCTTCTATTTTGCCAGGCGTAACTATTGGAGATCGTGTTGTAATAGGTGCGGGTAGTGTGGTAAATAAAGATATTCCTAGCGATAGTATTGCAGTAGGGAACCCATGTCGGGTAATTAAAAAATTAGCAGATTCGTAACCTTTAATCGGTAAGAACTACGGAGTGAAAGTCATGGCTGTCACTCCATTTATCATATTGCTTCATCACAAGAGAAAATGCCGGATTTTGGAAATGAACTGTGAGCCATTGTCTAATCAAAGGATAGGGAGATTCAAGATACCAGTGACGTTCTACTTTCGAAAACTGACGAAGAAAAGGCAGAAGAGCATAATCAACTAAACTTGGATGTTGTCCCATAATAAAAGGCGTTTTACATAGACGCTGTTCTAGGTCTTTTAGAAGTATCTCACATTGATGTCGGCGAAGCTCTATATCGAGGTCATGGTAACGTGCTGCTGCTTTGTAGCGCTCTAATGCAGGAATAAATTTACTATCAAACTTTGCAATTAAGCCCAGCATATCGGCAAAATGCTGGGGATCATCCTCTAACAGTAAGTGGTTAGGATCATGTTGATTCAAAGCCCAGACCATAATTTCTAAGCTTTCATCAAGGTAGTCACCATTTGGAAGAACCAGCAAAGGAACTGTACCTTTAGCACTTATCTTGAGCATATCTCTAGGTTTGTTCTTCATATCTACTTCACGTAATTCCACTTGAATCTGAGCAAAATACAACCCTAAACGAGCTCTAATTGCGTAAGGGCATTGGCGAAGAGAGTAGAGAATAGGAGTAGACATCATGTCACCTAAATTATCCGTAACCTCCCGTCATAATAGTACAAAAAACAGGCGTTGGCCAAGTTCTCATTTTTACGAAAAACAATAATTTTCTTTATCATCAGAGGGTTAATTTGTATGACAGTTCAAAGAAAAAAGCCGTAAGTGGTAGATAATGGATGAGAACATTTCATGCTGGGGTAAAACAACGATAAGGATATAGTGTTATGTTAAAGTTTGGACCATCATTTATGACCATGGTTATGGGATTTACTCTAAGTAGCGCAGCTTATGCGGTTGATGAATGGCCTGATTTACCTGTTGGTGTAAAAAATGGAGTGAGTGCACAAGTTGGCTCTCAGCTATATGTAGGATTAGGTTCTGCTGGACAGCAATGGTATCGATTAGATCTCAACCAGAAAAGTAAGGGATGGCAAGCAGTTTCTCATTTCTCAGGACCTAGTAGAGATGGCGCTACTGCTACGGCTATAGGTAAGAATATTTATGTTTTCGGTGGTTCAGGAAAGGCTAAGGCTCAAGATAAGTCTCCAATTATTTTTGATACGATTTATCGTTATCAGGTCGATCTTGATAAATGGGAAGAAATGGATGCGCATACCCCTGTTGGACTATTAGGAGCTTCGTCATATTCTCCTAATGGAGAAGAAATACTTTTTTTCGGTGGTTATAACAAAACATATTTCGATCAATACCTTGCATCAATTACTGCTGTTGATAAAGAGACTCAACCCGAAAAATGGCAATCGATAGTTGATGGCTACATGGGGATGAAGCCTGAAGATTATAAATGGAATAATTTTGTGATTAGTTTTGAACCTCATACTGGTTTTTGGCGAAGTCTTGGTGAAGTTCCTTATAGTGCAAATTGTGGTGCCGCTTTAGTTCAGAATAAAAAGAATGCAGTAATTATCAGTGGTGAGATTAAGCCTGGTTTACGAACTGCAGAGGTTAAAGAATACCAATTTGATACTCAATCACCATGGCTAAAACTTAATGAATTACCTGTACCTAAAGGCTTTACTTTACAAGAAGGGGTTGCAGGCTCTTTTGCTGGTATGAGCCATGACGCTATGATTGTCATGGGTGGGGCAAATTTTCATGGTGCACAACAAGCGTTTGCCAAAGGAAAAATGTTTGCTCATGCGGGTCTGAGTAAATCTTATAATCCTGAAATGTACGTTTATCAAGATAAGCAATGGCTGCAAGTGAACGACTTTATTTCAGGACTTGCCTATGGTTCTTCTTTCACAACGTCTGATGGCGTGCTCATTGCTGGTGGTGAAAACAGTGATGGCCAAGCCTCAAATAAAGTCTATCTGCTTAACTGGAATGGAAAAACTGTTGATATCATTGATTAATAGACCTAAAGCAATACCGTCCCAAATGACACGATGTAATTAGGTATAATTACAAAGAGATGCTGGATATTATTTTTCCAGCATTTCTTCTATTAAATCGATAAAGCAGCGAACTTTTGGTGATAAGTGTTTTCTGCTTGGGTAAAGCAAATACACATTTACCTCTGTTTCAGGCAAATCTTCAAATAATATCTCAAGCTGTCCTGTTTTTAAGTTATCTGCAATATAAAATTCAGGTAAACGGCAAATTCCTTGGCCAGCAAGAGTCATTGCTAATTCAATGTTACCGTCATTGGTTTTCACTCTAGGTCTTACATCGACATTAATCAGTTGATTTGATTTATCAATATATTCCCAGCGGTAAGGTGATTTCAAATTAGAATAACAGATACAATCGTGGTTCGTCAGCTCAAAGGGGTGATAGGGACGGCCTTTTCGTTCTAAATAATCAGGGCTTGCAACCGTATAAATACAGCTTTTATAGATAGCTTTACAAATAAGAGATGATTCATCGAGTTGAGCTGCTGCTCGAATCGCCAAGTCGTATCCGTCAGCAATCACATCAATACGTTTATCGGTCAGATCGAGATCCAGTATAACGTTAGGATAGCGTTTTGCATATTCAACTAGAACAGGTTGTAAATGTTGATGGCTAAATCCAATAGGGCAGTTGATGCGTAATGTTCCTCTTGGGGAGGCTTCTTGGTGAGTGATTAGGCTCACCGCATCTTCAGCACCTTGAATCAATTGTAGACATTGTTCAAAATAGGCCTCACCTTCAGGAGTTAAACTTAGCGAGCGTGTTGTTCTGTTCAGTAACCGAACACCTAATCGATTCTCTAATTTATTAACTTCTTTACTTACATGTGAGCTAGAGTGGCCTAGTAAATGAGCTGCTGCCGAGAAACTTTCTGATTTAACAACCTGAACAAAGATAATGATACCATCAAATAATTGGTTATTTGTCATGTGGTTATTCACCTTATTTCAGATATAACTATGTGATATCAAGATGCGAATTCGAAGTGTTAGTATAAACTCAATTCAAGGAAAAACATTGGGTTATTGTGATAATTTTATTCGTTATGATAAAAAGAAACCCTTTGATAAGGATATTATCAAAGGGTTTTCTCAATACCATTGCTCAATAAAGAAAATTAGTTTTTCTTAGTGTAAGCTGCAATGATTACCATCTGAACACCGTCTGCACGACCTTGGATGTGTAGAGGGTTGTCAGTTAGGCTGATATTACGTACTGCTGTACCACGCTTAATTACCATGCTAGAACCTTTAACTGGAAGGTCTTTGATGATAGTTACAGTATCGCCTGCTTGTAGAGCTGCGCCGTTGCTGTCTAGTGTTGGTACTGCTGCTTCTGCTTCTGCAACTAGACCTTTTTCTGCCCACTCACGAACATCGTCTTCTAGATACATCATATCAACTAGGTCCATTGCCCAGTCAGTTGTTGTAGAAAGACGCTTAAGCTGACGGTAAGCCATAACTTGAACAGCTGGAACTTGGCTCCACATGCTGTCATTTAGACAACGCCAGTGGTTTTCATCCGTTGCTTCTGGGTTTTCGATTTGAGTGCTACATGTGTCACACAGGTATACACAGCAGCCAGCACTTTTGTCTGCAGATGCTGCAACGTTGTGTACATGTAAGTTGTCTTCAGAAGAACATAGTTCACACTTGTTGCCGCTACGGTCTTTTAGAGCTTGTTCAATAGTCATGGGATTCGATATCCAAAATAATAATGAATAATGATTGTTCGTATATTATGCGCCTCAAATTCTCATATGAAAAGAAAAGTCGGTTGAGATCACAAAATTTATCGTATTCTAGACTGTTTAATATCCAATTTTGCTGTTTAAATAGCAATGATTCTTATTATTTGGTTAAAAATTAACTGATTTATTTCGAGGAAGTCTCAAATGTATGTTCCAGCTCTAGAGCAAAGTATGAATGAGTCTTTTTCTTTAATTTAAATCTACTCTATTTTTATATGCTGAATTATTACTGTTGTAGATGAAATTATTCTCGTCGTATCTCACATAGTAAAGTTGCTAAGATATACATCTTATTTTGGGGATCTAGTCGAAAAAAATGGGATCAAAATATCGTTGTATTCTTATGCTGTTTACAATGCATTAAATTGATAACAACAAGGATTTGGCTGTGAAAGGATTTCAAAAAATAGCGCTTGGAACTGCATTAATATTGGGTGCGTTATCACCTCTTACTCAAGTCTATGCTATGAAGGTTGTTCCTAAAATAATAGGAGGTGATGACGTTAACTTCTCTCCTAATGAAAATATGATGGTTTCACTAAGAGCAAATGAAGTGGATGAAATGCCATTTTGTGGTGGAACTATTATTGGGGAACGGTGGATTTTGACTGCTGCTCATTGTGTTGTACTTGGGTCTGGTGATGGGTTATTTGTTATCAAACCCTCCCAATTAACCATAACAGCCGGAATTACGGATAATAGCGATACAAATGTTGAAAATATGTATGTTGCAACACATGTGGTTGTACATCCAGATTATACACTAGATGCTAAAGTTAAAGTCGACAATCAGGGAAACATTGAGTTAATTCATTCTGCTTTAAATAATGACTTGGCTTTAATTAGAGTCGATAATGAATTTACTGATCTTGGTATGAGTGTTTTAGCCAATGATGAGCTGGCAAATAAGACTGATGTATTATTATCGACCCAATGGGATGATCATGACCGACCTAAAAATGTCCGTATTTTGGGATGGGGCGCGACCTTACCTGATGGCAGTTCACCTTCAGATAGCCTAAAACAAGCTACACTTTCATTCCTACCTATTGCTGATTGTTTTGTACGTATTGAAAATGGTAGTTCTCCTGCATTAGTTATTGATAGCCCGACAAATAGAACAAAAATTTGTACGTTACCCCCAGAAAAAATTGCTCAAAGTCCTACCGTGGGCGCAGACAGTTGTTTTGGGGATAGTGGCGGTCCATTATTTACTCAAACCGCTGAGGGTCAAACTATTCAAATTGGTATTGTGAGTGGTTCTACTGTTGGATCTCCTGCTTGTGGATCACTATCGCGTCCAACATTCTATACTCGTATTGGAACTTATTATGATTGGATCACAGAAACGATAAAAAAGACACCTCAAAAACCGATCACTTACCCTAATATCATCAAAGATCCTGATAGTGATGGAGATAATGGTGGCGGAACAGGGGAAATACCTTGTAACGACAGTATTTCTCCTAATAACTGTGCATTAGTCGGTAAAGATAGTGGAGGTAGTATGGGCTGGTGGAGTTTATTTT
This sequence comes from Photobacterium damselae subsp. damselae, assembly GCF_038086725.1. NCBI lineage: Bacteria > Pseudomonadati > Pseudomonadota > Gammaproteobacteria > Vibrionales > Vibrionaceae > Photobacterium > Photobacterium damselae. The sequence continues at coordinate 610,113 of NZ_CP146971.1, read as the reverse complement.
TACTGGGTGGATTATTCTGGAAGCGTAATAAAGAGCACAATTCGATGCCAAATTATCAGTCATAAGATGCATTAGCACTAAAATTATTAAAGCCTGCATAATCTTATTAATAAAAGAACGCAGGCTTAATTTTGGGTTGTTAAGTGTGTTTTACGTTAGCGCTTGAAGCTAATATTTTCTGTTTTATCTAAACAAATTTCCGTTTTTGCTGGCTGGGTTTGAGCAATAATGTGGCCAGAGCGAATGGAATAGCGCACAGGAACTTGGCGGCGTACTGCATCAAAACCATTTTCAGCAGGAAGGACAAGTAAGTTACCTGGTTTACCGAGATGAATACCGTAGTGATCTTGTATATTTAAGGTTTTAGCAGAGTGAGTGCTAATCAAATTAAGCGATTGATTAATTTGCTCATATCCCATGATTTGACATACATGAAGTCCCATATGAAGGACTTGCAGCATATTGGCGGTACCTAGAGGATACCATGGATCAAATACATCATCATGGCCAAAACAAACATTAATATCAGCACCTAGCATCTCTTTGACACGCGTGATACCGCGACGTTTTGGATAATCATCGAAGCGGCCTTGTAGATGAATATTCACTAGTGGGTTGGCAACAAAACTGATCCCTGACATTTTTAGTAGTCGGAATAATCGAGAAGCATAGGCACCATTATAAGAGTGCATCGCCGTAGTATGGCTTGCTGTTACCTTATGACCCATTTCATATTTGTGTGCTAGTGCTGCAACAGTTTCAACAAAACGAGATTGTTCATCATCTATTTCATCACAGTGAACATCGATTAATCGGTTGTATTTACGAGCTAATTCAAAAACATAGTGTAGGGATTCAATACCATACTCTCGAGTAAATTCGAAGTGAGGGATTGCACCAATAACATCAGCTCCTAACTCAACGGCTTGTTCTAGTAACTCTTTACCGTTGGGATAAGATAGGATGCCTTCTTGAGGGAAAGCTACAATTTGAATATCGACCCAAGGACGCATTTCTTCACGCACTTCTATCATTGCTTTTAATGCTGTTAGCGTTGGATCCGACACATCAACATGAGTTCTAACATGTTGAATACCATTTGCAATTTGCCATTTTAAAGTCTGTTTAGCGCGAGATTTAACATCCTCAATAGAAAGTAACGCTTTTCGTTCAGCCCAGCGCTCAATACCTTCAAATAGAGTACCTGAAATATTCCAGCTTGGTTCGCCAGCCGTTTGAGTTGTATCTAAGTGGATATGAGGCTCACAAAAAGGAGCCATTGCCATCCCTTTCTCGCCATCAATTACTTGCGTATTTTCAGGGTAAGACAATGCAGCCGCCATAGGCTCAATTGCCGTAAATTTGCCATCATGGATCAATATTTGATACAGGCCTTCCTTGCCTTGTAGCGTCACGTTTGTAATCAGCATATTTGAAGAGTGCATCATAAGGATCCTTATGCAGTAACAGGTTGAGATTGTGTATTACGATTAATAATTGGGTTCAGAATGAGATAACTAATAGCACCACCGAGAACCGCATTGATTGGAACAATACCAGGAATAAAATGCCCACAAGCAACACCAATCGCCACGCCGATAATAGCGGCCCAATTTACTGTTTGGAATTTTGCATTGGCAAAGTCGTGATAGCGGTGACGGTTTTTAAGAAAATCAGCAATGATGATGCCACCAATTGGCGGGATTGCTGCGGATAAGAAGGTTAGCCAGCCAACAAAATGGTTATAAAGCCATAGGGCGCATAAAGTACCGATTATGCCATTAATTACCGAGAGATGCTTACTTGGTAGTTTTGTGATATTTGAAAAGCCTAAACCTGAAGCGTAAAGCGCATTGTCATTTGTGGTCCAGATATTAAGACCTAAAACAATAATTGCAGGAATTAATAAACCTTGAGCAATCATTACTTCAGAGATATCAGACTGACCTGTTACAGCGCCACCTGCGGCGCCAAAAATAAACATCAGAGAGTTACCCAAAAAGAAAGCAATCATTGTGATGACAACGGCCATAATGGGTTTACGACCAAAGCGTACAAAGTCAGCGGTTAGAGTACCAGCAGAGACAAATGAACCAACGACGAGAACAAGTGCTGTTGAAAATTCCAATGGCGTTTCTGGGGAAATTAATTTTAATTGCTCTACACCACCAATACTGTTTACCGCTTCAATGACAGAATACCCACCGAGTAATGCAATCGCAGGCACTGCGATCGCTGATAAAATCATAAGAGCGGCGATACCAAAGTAAACCGTTGCTGTCATTAATAGTCCGGAAACAAGAATCAGAATATTGGTATCAATTCCCGTTGCTTTATGGACTGGGATTGCGAACATGGCTACGCCAACCCCAAACCAACCAACTTGAGTACCACCAAGAAGAGAAGAGGGAAGCCAAGAACCTTTTAAACCGAAAGAAAAACGAGCAAGAAGATGGGTGGAAAGACCAGTTGAAGCGCCAATGTAGCCGAGAAAAGAAGTGTAAATACCAAGAATTAAATTACCAATAGCCACTGCGAGGAAGAAATCATGATAGGAGAGTCCCGTCCCTAGAGTTCCTCCTGTCCACATACTGGCAGAAAAAAATGTCAACCCTAGCATTACCATTGTGAGCGAGAGTGCCCCTTTTCGTGCCGACAGAGGTACCGGACCTAAACTGTAGTTATTGTCGCTTGCCATATCTAATCATCCTTTAGGAAATAGCTAAATTTCACACAAACGGCGCGTATTTTATGGATGAAAATCTAAAGATCAATAACGAATTTTAAAAAATGAACAGAAAAGTACATTTTTGTTTTTATCATTATGATTTAATTATACTTTTATTTTGATTGTTTTTATTTTTTATTGTTATGCAAACGATTTCCATTGTAAGGTTTGTGAATGTATTCGATTTTCCATGCTGTATTTTGTATTCTAAATTGGAATTTTGTGGTGTTTTTAAATTATGACATTAATTGGGATAAGATAGGATCTTTGCTAAAAGTTATCCACAGATATCGATTATCCACAAAACTTGTTAATAAGTCTGTGGGAAAGGCTGAAAGACCAGATTTCTTGCCGACTCTGATAAAGTCAATAGATATTTTTACAAAACGATGACTAACATAATAGAGGTTGATTTAGTTCAATATTCACTTCTGTTTCATGATTAATAGATAAATTGTGGGATCGTATTCACAGTAAAAAGACCAATGGAAGAATAGAGCATATTCTTTATATATCAAATATTTATAAGAAATGTATTGAGAATATTTATGCCACGATTATTCATATATTAATTTAATCATTATTCAAACTTATTGGATCTTTGTTTGCTGTGAAAAGGCTCTGTGAATTATTCTCGATATCACTTAAATAGATTTAAACTGCTTATGTTTTGTACGCCTGTAGTTGTTGTCGACTGGTGTGTTGTGGGTAAAAATTACTCACTTTTATTGTAAGTGTGGAAAAAATAGTAGCTTTAAGGCTTCATCATAAATTTTTGAGGTTATTGATTGCGGCTTTCTATTTATGAATTAGAATGAGAATGTTTTTTGTTCTCTCGAGTGTTTTTGTAGTGTCCCAAATAGTTGTAGTTGATGACGATATTCTCTTGTGTTCTCTATTAACAGAGGTTCTCTCTGATGAGGGGTACGATGTAGAGAGTTTTCATTCTGGTGAAGATGCGCTTAATTATATGCAAGACCATTCTGTTGATTTAGTTTTACTTGATGTAATGCTACCTAAGCTGAATGGTATGCAAGTGGCTCGCCGTATCTGTCAACGTTTTGCCACGCCTATTTTAATGTTAACCGCTTTAAACGACGAAAGCTCTATGCTAGATGGGTTGCAAGCTGGAGCTGATCAATTTTTAGCTAAGCCATTTAAAGTTCCTGAGTTACTTGCGCGGATAACTACAATTTTAAGACGGGTTGGTTTAGAGCGGCAACGCAACTTACTGGTACAAAAAGATAATACCGAGCTATTTAAACAGTTTGCGCGTATCCCTTTAACTACAACAGAATCAGAACTGTTAGATTACTTGGTTAAGCGTCCTGATATAGTGATATCAAAATCTGAATTACAAAAAGAAGTGCTCAAAAAAGATCTTTGTCCGTTTGATCGTAATCTTGATATGCATATTAGTAATATCCGCCGTAAAATGGTGAAACTGGGTTTGTCAAAGCAACATATCAAAACGGTTAGAGGAAAAGGGTACAGCTTTATTGAGAGAGTATAAAAGCATAAAGGCACCATGAGAGTGCCTTTATAAAAGTATGGGAGATAGTTGAAATTTACTTCATCACTGATTGTAGAAAGTTAAAGTTCATTTGCCCTAATTTTTCAGTGTGAAATGCAATTTCTTTAAGATTTGGGTTCAATTCATAAAACAGCGGTTGGTCACGGTTTTCTGCATAGTTATGAACAAGATAGCCTTTACCACTTGGATATTCCATATTCCAAAGCTGGCTTTCTGCGACATGACTTACCGCGATAAATTCACCAATGTATGAAATTTGATTTGATCTCACTGTAAAATGAATATTTAAATCATCTTGATTTGTCGAGATAAAGCTACGGTTACCGTCAGAACCTTCAATGGTAACTTTGCTAATGTCGTATTCACCTTCGGGAAGAAGTAGGGTAAAAAGTTGTCCCGTTTGAGCCGGCGTAGCAAAGTCATGCTGTTTATTATCATTGGTTAATAAAATTGGCTCTCCTTTGCTTCCATCTGGCAACAATTTGCGTAGCTCAATGGTTGTTTTTAGGTTTTCTCCTGTTTGTGGCCAGATTGCACTTGCACCTATGACCCCGACAAGATAGCCGCGAGCAGTGGAAACTTCTGTATAAGAGTCTGGAACGGAAACTTTCATTCCAGAAGCGCAGCCGTAAAGTAGTAGGCTGAAAAAAAGTACTAATAATTTCATTTATGACTTTCCTTGTTAAGCATTGGTAACTTAGCAATGCTTAATCATTATATGAGCGGTTTGCTGGTTCGTAAAGAGGATGCTCATATGGAATAGTTGAAGTGTGTATATTTGTAACGTACTAATTTAACGATAAAAAATTTAGCTATAGTGAATATTTCTTTTATGAATCGAGTTCTTTCGCGTTATCAGCACTCTCTAGCTGTTAAACTTTTTAGTTATTTTGCGATCATATTAATAGTTATTTTAGGTTTACAAAACCTTGCGGAGATAGCACTGGTTCGTTCAATGCTGCAAATTCCAACTCATGTTCAGGTTGATATGAGAAAGATGGCTCATCAAGCAGAGTCTTTGGTTGAGTTAGGTAATAAAGAGGCCTTAACGGATTGGGAAGAACAACAGAAGTATTACCTATTTGTGGTAGATCAACAGCATAATGAGCTATCAAATCGTGTTATGCACCCTCATTTTAAATTCAAACTACAATTCACTCGCCCATTAAATACCATTCTTGATAGTCAAGTTAGCCAGCCTATTATTAGTATTCCTTTGCCTAAAGTTCAGGCAACGTTAATGGTACAATTACCTTATCAACAGCATCCTGCGAAAAACTTTTCGTTCTATTTTGGACTGATCCAAATAGTGATTGCTGTTTTAATCTTATTACTCTTCTCCGTGCTTATTGCTCGATATTTACAAAGACCATTAACAACACTTCAGCTTGCTTCAAGAAAGCTTGCCGATGGTGATTTTTCGGTACGTGTAACGAAAGAGGTCGGTGATAATGTCTCAGAATTTAAAGCGCTTGCTCAAGATCTCGATATTATGGCATCTAATATTCAACTATTAGCGGAAAAGCAAAAGAGATTGATTCGTGATGTATCCCATGAACTGAAAACGCCATTAGCACGGCACGATTTGGCTTTACATTTATTACGTCGCAGAACTCAAGATCAAAATAAAGAGTTACTCGATCAACTAGAGCAACAGTCAGATCAAATGAATACATTGGTCAATGAAATTATTGAATTTTGTCGAATTGATAATGCTAAGTACTCAACACAATTGATGCCAATCCAGATTGATAGTATTTGCCAGATCCAATTCGAAGAAAGCCAACGACATCTAGGCCTGAATCAGTCGTTAAATCTCCATTTAGTTGATAACTTTCCTATGGTAATGGCAGAAAGTCGTTTAGCTTTGCGTGCAATCAAAAATATTATTGAGAATGCCGTAAAATATGCTGGGAGTATGGCTGTCATTGATGTTTCAACTTGCCTACTTATCTATCAAGGTCGTTCTTATGCCGCTGTTGTAATTGAAGATAATGGGGTAGGAATCCCTTCGTCTCAGTTAAAACGTATTTTTGATCCCTTTACTCGTCTGGAAGATTCTCGAGATAAACAATCGGGCGGTTATGGTTTAGGACTTGCGATCGTAAAAGAAGCCATGACGGTTATGAAAGGGGAGGTAATAGCAGAAAATCGACGCAGTGGTGGACTTCGAATATCTCTTCTCTTTCCAATTGTTGAGTAACGGGAAGGACGATTACTTATTGAGTTTCTCTATATATCTTTACGAATGCAAAGAATGTAAATTAGAGTGAAAATAAGAATGGTTATCACTTATATTCCAACTCCGGTTCGCTGGTAGCAGCATTACGATACTCATAAACACTTGGTTTATTACTATAAATATTTCTAATGCTGAGTGTTTGGTTAAATATCTGGAGATAACGGAATATGTTTTCTAAAAGTCAGTTGGCTTTACTTATTGGTGCAACTCTTGCCGCACCTGTTTCATTTGCACAAAATGTAGAAGCAGATGAGCATATGGTGGTTACGGGACGTGATTACGGTTATAAAGCCGATACTAACTCAACAGCTATGCGTATGGAAATGACACAGCTAGAGACCCCTGGGCAAGTTGCAGTTATTGATGAAAAGCTAATTGATGAACAGCGTGCAAGTACGCTAGGTGAGGTACTGCAAAATGATGCAAGTATTTCAGCTGGCGGTACCAGTCGTAACCGTGAACGTTTTTCTCTTCGTGGTTTTGAATTAGGCAGCAGTTCTGGTTTCTTACGTGATGGCCACCAGCATTGGTCTCATTACCGTCAACCAATTGAGTTACTTGAACGTGTAGAAGTCATGAAGGGACCTGCAGGTTTATTATATGGCCAATCTGCTCCTGGTGGCTTAGTGAACATGGTTTCTAAAAAGCCAACTCATGAAACACAAGTTAACTTTAGTCAAGATGTGGGTTCAAACAATCACACTCGTACTGTTGCTGATGTAAGTGGTTCTTTAAATGTAGACCAATCACTTCGTGGCCGTGTGGTATTAGCTAAAGAAGATTATGATTCATGGCGCCGTTACGGTGATGGCACCAAACCATCAACTGACCGCTTTGTTGGTGGTTTATTCCTAGATTACGATATTAACGATGATGTAACAGTTTCTGTTCATTATGACCGCACAGAAGATAAAGGAAGTGTTGACTCAGGCGCTTATGTGGTTGATGGCAAAGTTGTTCGTGGTGACAAATATATTTGGGATGCTCAGTGGTCAACTATTGATAACACCGTTCAAAACACGGGCATTGATGTTAAAGCACAATTAACTGACTCATGGGCTTTAAATACTGGTTTTAACCATCAAGATTTTAAACGTGTAGATGTAGAAAGTTACCCAAGCTTCAATGATTATGCATCAACGGGTAAAATCGTTCATAGTGGTAACGATCGCCATGATCATTGGGTATTTAATACTGCGTATTCCGATCTTGTTGGTGAATTAGATTTTCTTGGTACCCAGCATCAAGTACTAATTGGAGCAAACTGGTTAGGTTATTCATACGATCGAGCTCAATACTATTTTGATAAAGTCACGACAGAACCTGGTCAAACAGTACCTAAACCGGGTTATTCAGGAAAAACACGCAAATCTAATTCTGAGTACGATGCGTGGGGCTTCTATCTACAAGATATGATGACAATTAATGATTACTGGCAATTCTTAGCGGGTGTTCGTTTCGATCGTCAAACACAAGAAGGTAAGGCTGCTGAAGAGGCGATTTCACCTAAAGTTGCAGCAATTTTCCACCCTGCAGATAACGGTTCAATCTATCTGTCATATTCGGAGAGTTTTGAACCTCAAGGTGTCGTTTCATCTGATTACGTTAATGCAGGCGATAAGCTAGATCCTTTGCGTGGAAAGCAATATGAGCTAGGTACTAAATGGGAATTATTAGACAGTCGTCTATATGTATCGGGTGCTGTGTTTAATATTACTCAAGAAAACTCTAAGATTGCGGTAGGTCCTAAAGATAACCAGACTCTAACTCAGGGTGGTGAGCGTGTTCATAATGGCGCAGAGTTAGCATTACAAGGTAAAGTGACGGACAAGTTGAATGTAAATGCATCTGCAATGTACTTAGATGCAGAGTATACCAAAGACCAGAATTTTGAAGGTAATCGCCCTGCAGATGTTCCTGAGTTTGCTGCGAGTGTTTGGTCTACTTATAACGTGACGGATGCTACCGATGTAAACCTAGGTGTGATTTACGAAGGTTCTCGTTATGGAGATGCAGCAAATACATTTAAGAAACCTGGTTATACTCGAGTTGATATGGGTGTATCTCATACCTACAAGTATGACGAAAAACTGGATATTATCGGTCGTTTGAATGTTGAAAATGTATTTGATACAGACTACTTAGCTGGTGGTGGTTCAACAAGCAGCAAGTACCCAGGTGCTACTGGGGTTACTATCGGTGAAGGCCGTAACTTTATGGCAACAGTTGAGTTCAAATACTAATCAAAACTCAAATAAATGAGGGGAGGCGCGAGCTTCCCCTGATACTATTTTTCTTTTTATCTTTATCACATTTGTGACTTTTTATTTTTATATCGCATTGAACTAATAGATTGATGACAATGAAAAAGACATGTATTGCGCTACTGGTTTTAAGCGCATCGGGAACAGTGGCTGCAAACAGTCTAGATACTGCCCGTTCAATTGAAAGTAAAACAAATGCAGCCTCTGCTGTGAGCCAAGATCGCATTGATAAAAGTGCTGATTCCGCACTAAATATGAAAGCTGAAATTGAGCGTTTAGAAGAAGAAACTAAGAATCTGGCTATTTATCACGATCATCTAGCTCGCTTAGTTGAGAACCAACAACAAGAAATGGTTCATATCAATCAGCAGATCAATGATATCAAAGAGACTCGACAAGGTATTGTGCCATTGATGTATCAGATGTTAGATGGTCTTGAGCAGGTCATTAAACAAGATAAACCAATTAAAGAAGAGCAACGTGTAGCTCGTCTGCATAAACTTCAGGCAATGATGGATCAAGCAGATATCTCTGATGCTGAAAAGTTTCGTCGCTTGTTAGAAGCTTACCAAATTGAAATGGATTACGGTACAAAGTTGGCTACCTACCAAGCAAAAATCACGCTTTCAGATAATAAAATAATAGAAGCGAATATTTTGCATTTGGGTCGTTTAGTGTTAGTTGCTCGTAGCCTAGATGGCCAGCAGTATTGGTCTTGGAATGCAAAAGACAGCTCATGGCAAAGTGTCGATGGTGATAAAGCTGATAATATTGCTCAAGCTTATGCAATGGCGAATAAAGATATTACGCCGAATCTGCTGACATTGCCGATTTCTCCATCTCATTTATCACTGACTCAAGCCGCAGGAGCAAAACAATGAAATTAAAAACATTAGCGTTTGCGTTAAGTGTTGTGATGCCTTTGTGGACTGGTCATGCTTATGCCGATAGCTTGGTAAGTAAAGCTCAACAAGAACAAGCAGTGCAAACGGCTCATAACGCAGCTCGTGAGCAAGGTTTTAATCACACTGAAGCCAGTATTAAAGCTCAACGTGATGCTCTGTTAGCTAAGCGAAACCAACTGCAAAATCAAACGGATAAGTTGAGTAAAAGTTTTAGCCAAAATGAAGAGCAGTTAGCTGAACTTGAAGAGAAATTACGATTAGAAACTGGCAGTTTAGGTGAACTTTTTGGTGTTGTACGTCAAGCAGCAAAGGATCTAAATCATGAGCTAGACAATTCTGTCACCAGCTTAGGGGTAAACCACGATGATAACGTCGTTGCTGATATTGTTGCGGCAAAATCGCTGCCATCTATGGCTCAGTTAACTGGGTTATGGCGCACTATGATTGGGCAAATTCAAGCTAGTGATGAAGTGGCTAAGGTCGAGATCCCTTATGTAAATGGGGCCGGTGAGTTAAATCAAGTTTCAGGTTTTCGCCTCGGCAGCTTTGGTTTAATCACTGATGACGGTTATGTTAATTGGAATAGTGGCCGTGGTAATGCTGAAGCGTTTCCAATTCAACCTGAAAATGGTCCAACATCAGCCTCTTTTGAACATTTAAATCAGACTGGGATGATGGATATTGTTATTGATCCATCTCGTGGTGAGATGCTTGCACAATTAGCTAATGAACCGACATTAATGGATCGCTTAAAGGCGGGGGGAGTGGTTGGTCAAATTATTTTAGTTCTATTGGCAATTGGTGGTGGTATTGCGCTGTTCCGTGGTGCTAACTTGATCAAGATTCGTCAACAAATAAGCCGCCAACTTAAAAATCCTGAACAACCTGGCAATAATCCTCTTGGTCGAATTTTGTCTGTTTACAATAAAGAGCAGAACCGAAGTGTTGAGGCCCTTGAGCTACGTTTAATGGAAACTATTATTGATGAGCAACAAGGGTTGGAAAAAGGTTTGTCTATGTTAAAGCTATTGGCTGCATTAGCACCCATGCTGGGATTACTGGGTACAGTCACGGGGATGATCGAAACATTCCAAGTGATCACTCAGTTTGGCAATGGCGATCCTAAAGTGATGGCTGGTGGTATTTCGATGGCGCTTGTTACTACCGTTTTAGGTCTTATTGCCGCAATGCCGCTGCTACTGGCTCATAATGTGTTGGGCACTCAGGCAGAAAATATTCGCAATATTTTAGAAAAACAAGGGATCAGTTTAGTGGCTGAACAGGCAGAAAAAGCGTGTTTTAAGCCAAATACTCAATCTAAGGTGGCGGCTGCGTAATGTTTTCTAGTTTGATTGAAAACTGGTGGTATTCGCTCTCTCATTTTATGGATCAGGGTGGAGCCATTTTATGGTGGCTTGCAGCCGTTGTTGCGATTTATTGGTTGTTGGTTATTGAGCGCCTGCTGTATTTGACGTTGACATACCCAAAACAGAAAGCGAACTGGATTGCTCAATGGCAAGCACGCAGTGATCAAACATCTTGGTATGCGCATGTCATTCGTGAAGGTTGGTTAAATCAGGCACATCAAGCTTTAAACCAAAATTTAAACTTGATCAAAGTCTTAGTTTCTATTTGTCCTATGTTGGGATTAATGGGTACGGTTACCGGGATGATCTCCGTGTTTGATGTGATGGCTTCACTAGGCAGTAGTCAACCTAAACTGATGGCCTCTGGAATCTCTTTAGCTACTCTTCCGACAATGGCGGGAATGGTAGCGGCTGTTGCAGGCATGTTTGTTCACTCTCGTTTATCTAAAGCATGTCACTGGCGAGAGCTTAAGTTAGAAAAATTATTAAGGAGTCAGCAATGAGGCTAACTCGACCTTCACGAAACCGTGAAGATGCTCAAATTGATCTTACATCCATGTTAGATATCGTATTTATCATGTTGATCTTCTTTATTGTAACCAGCTCGTTTGTGCGTGAATCAGGTGTCGAAGTTAACCGACCTCAGGCCAGTCATGCTGTAAGTCAGAAAGATGCAGGTATCTTTATTGCGATCACTTCGGCAAATGATATCTATATTGATAAACGTATCGTAGATGCTGAACGAGTTCAGGCGACCATTGAGCATATGCTTGTTGACCAGCCGGATGCCGCCTTGGTTATCCAAGCTGATGAGCATGCCTATAATGGAACTGTAGTTAAAGTAATGGATGCGGCAAAAGGTGCTGGAGTGAAAAATATTGCACTGGCTGCTGAAAATAAGTGATGGTTAGGGGAGTAGGATGTTAAGAGTCTTAATGGCTTTTCCTTTAGCCATATTGCTTGCGGGTGGCTTGTTTACATTTATGGCTTGGATGGTTGATAACGGCTCACGACAAGAGCCTGAATCAACCCCACCTTTATCGTTTAATATGGTTATGGTTGAGCAAGAATCCGAAGTTCAGCGTCGACAACGCGTTGTACCGCCTAAACCAGAGGCTCCAAAACCACCACCGCAAGTCATGCCAAGTCAAAGTAAGCCGACGTCGGTATCAACACTGCCCGTAGCCTCTATTTCAGCACTTGGCTTAGATACTTCTATTTCTGGTATTGCAGTCTCGGCCCCTAAATTTGGCAAAATAGAGGGAGCGGCGAATTTGGGGGCTGGAATTAATGTTGGTTCAAATCAACAAGCAATGCCTTTGTATCGTGTTGAACCTCGTTATCCAGCACGGGCATTAAAGCAAGGCGCGGAAGGTTATGTGGTTTTGCAATTTACTATTGATACCCAAGGTCGTCCCTCTGATATTAGTGTGCTAGAGGCTAAACCTCGCCGTTTATTTGAACGAGATGCAATGCGAGCACTGCGTAAATGGAAATATCAAGCGAAAGTGATTGATGGCCAAGCGGTTGAACAACCAGGGCAAACGGTAAAATTGGAGTTTAAAATAAATCAATGATGAAGATAAAAAAGCCATTAGTCTCTGTCTTATTATTGTCAGCTTCGATATTACCGTGCTGGGTACAGGCGGCACCTCAGTTGAGTCAAAGTGTGGCGGCTAAATTACAAAAAGCTAATACATTGATGCAAGAGGACAAACTAACCCAAGCGTCACAACTTCTAACTTCAATCGCAGTAGATAAAGCCTATGACAAAGCGTTTATTGCCCGTATGTTAGGAGTTGTATATTGGCAACAAGGTAAAACCCAATCTGCAATTAAAGCGTTAACTCAAGCTGTTAACAGCGGTTTATTGAAAGATGAATATGGGTGGCAAACAGAGCGTATGCTTGCTGATTTATTATTATCTGAGCAACAATATAATAAAGCGCTACCTCATTACTATTCGTTGACCCAAGTAAAAGCTAAAGGTAATAAAATTGATGAGGTGTGGTTACGTATTGCCCAGTCACATTATCAATTAAGCCAATGGCCAAAAGTATTAACTGCCATTAAACGATACGATAGTTATGGTAATAAAGATTCAGTGTCACCACTTTCTATTGCCCTGGGGGCTCAACTGCAGTTAAAAAAATACAATTTGGCTGTACCGACATTAAATCGACTGATCGCTTTAGAACCGAATAAAAACATTTGGTGGCAGCAATTAGCTAGTTTGCAGATTCGTATTGGAAAAACATCGGATGCATTAGATACTTTGGTATTAGCTCAACATCAAGGAATCCAGCTTTCTAATAATGAATTGCGAACATTAGCACAGCTTTATGCTCAGCGTGGTATACCTGAGCGAGCAGCTAAAATAATTGCAACGCTATCTGATGCAAACACACAGGAACGCCTAGTTGAGCAAGCCAATTATTGGCAAATGGCGCGCGAATGGGATAAAGCGATAACAGTATGGAAAAAAGCGGTATCACTCAATAGTAAATACCGCTGGCAGTTGGCTCAATTGCAATTACAGCAAGGGCAGTATCGGCAAGCTCTATCGCAGCTAAATCAAATCTCGAACTCAAAATATCAATCTCAAGTTGAATTAGCAAAAGTACATGCTTATTACAAACTGGATAAGTTAGAAAAAGCAATTATACATGCGAAAATGGCGAATAACTTAAAACCGTCTCAAGAGGCGAAAGGATGGATCCAATATTTGAGTCAGATGCAGACAATGTCATAACAAGTTATAGTTTAATCTATTGAGTATAAGATTTAAGCAGCTAATAGGATGACCTGTTTGCTGCTTTTTTATATCTTTTTAGGCTATTTAATTGGGTATATAATCTTTTCTTTTTTTTAAGAGTCCAATTATGTTTGTTGGTCATATTGATAGATTTCCTGCGCAAAGTTATCTAGCCCCTAAACTACTTGCTGCCATGAAAACCGCGTTCTCTCGTATTCAAGATTTACCTGCTGATTTTTCATCGTCAGTCGAGATTGATGGTAAAGATTTTTTCTTTAATATTCAGCAAGAAACATGTACACCTGCAGAGCACAAATTGGCGGAAATACATCATAACTATGTGGATGTTCATCTAGTATTAGATGGGCAAGAGCAGATTGGTGTGTCATCACTGCCGCTCGAAATTACTGATGATAGTAAGAAAGAGTTTGATTTATATTTTGGTCCCTTGCAGGACGAAGATTTTATTACCTTACAGCAAGGTGATTTTGCAATTTTCTTTCCTCATGAAATTCACAAGCCATTAAGTACTTATGGTGAACCAACAAGGGTAAAGAAAGCAATTATTAAGATCGCTATTGATATTTTGTAGCGAGTGCTATTTTTTATCAGTAGTAGGTCTATACCCAAATACAGCAAATTTGGTATATCCCCTTAGCCATTTAGATAAGGGGATACTTCTATTAAATCTTATCGTAAATTTCTTGTTGAAGTTGTGCTGATTTTGCAATGTCGTCAGCTGACATGTATTGTTTTACGTCTTTTATTTCAGAACTAGCATCATAGCCATTGTCTTCAGCGATATTATACCAAGCTAAAGCTGTTTTGAAATTGCTATATGTACCATGTCCATTTCGGTATGAGTAACCCACCATATACTGACTATATTCATTCCCTCGCATTGCACCCTGAGTGAAATAAGCTAAGGATTTTTTATAGTCTGTTTTTTTAAATCCACACTGGGCTTTATAGTCAGTATAGTAATAAATATCACCCAATTTTGCGTAGGAGCGGGCATGCTCATCGGTCTCTATTGCTTTTTCGAAAAATTGTATAGCACGAGCACAATCTTTTTTTACACCTTCGCCATTAAGATAGGCAATACCTAGGTTATACATCGCACTTGCATCACCTTGGTCTGCTGATTTTTGGAACCACTTTGCAGCTTCAGTAAAATCTTGTTTAACACCTTGGCCATCGTTGTATGAAAATGCTAATTGATACATTGCATCGCTATAGCCTAATTTAGCTGCCGCGAGATAGTACTCATTACCTTTTTCGTAATCTTGAGCTGTGCCTTCTCCATCAAAATACATAATGCCTAAGCTATATAGTACGTAGGGGTCTTGGCTCGATTCTAACTGATGGTAAAGTTTGAGCGCTTTTGTATAGTCTTCTTCTTCGTAATAGTAATCAGCTAAAGTCAGTGTCGCTTTGGGATGATTATTTTCTGCTAATTGATTAAGGTATTTTATACCCTGCTCAATATTTTCTTGCATCATAGATTCGGACATCAAGATATTTGCCGCGTTATAAATAACTTCAGCATCTGTTGATGTTTCCGCTTTTTTTACCACAGCAAGATCTTCGGATGTGTATTCTTCGTAGCTTAAATCATAGGCAAAAGCAGGAGTGGAAAGGCAAAGGGTTATACCTATAGATAATAGAGTTCGGCGATAATTCATTATAATAATTCCATTTTTATTTTGAGAGGGAATTATAACGATCTGTTTTATTTTTAAAACCTAATCAAATGAATGAATCATAAAGAATGTGATCACTGTACAACAATAAATCAGATAATAATATTTCATGCCGTCAAAGTTATTATTTAACGGCATGCATTTATTCTATAATTTACTCTTGCGTGAAACCCAAGCGACAAATAGACATGCTGGAATATTCATTAAAAGTCCGTACATAAGGGGAACTACTGCTAATTGTGGCTGATGCATAATACTAAGTGCCACCATCATTGCTGTTCCGGCATTTTGGACACCAACTTCTATTGCTATGGTTCGTTGTGCTTGTTGGGATACTTTTATTTTTCTAGCAATGAAATAAGCAAGAAATAGAGAACAGCTTGATAGCAATAAAACAGCAATCCCTTCTATACTGATAAAACGATCAAATATTTTTTGATTTGTTATAAGTAACGCTAAAATAATGAGCAGCATTGCTATAGTTGATAGTTTTTTAACCATTGGTTGAATCAGTTGAGATTGTTTGGGTAACCATTTGGTTATTATCATTCCTAGACTAATAGGTAAAACAGTAACAGCAATAAGTTGTTTTATAGCAAGGTCAATCGGTAATTGAAACTGCTCTAATTGAGAACCGTGTATGTCTAAATAAGTAATAAAGACTAAAGGCAGTAAAAAAGGAGAAAGTAAACTGATAACTGCTGTGAGTGTAATACTTAATGCGACATCTCCTTTGGCTATTAAGCTAAAGAGGTTAGATGTTGCACCACCTGGACATAAAGAAACAAGAAACAACCCGGCAGCTGCGGTTGATGATAGAGGTAACAGCTGAATAAGCACTAGGGCCAAAGCCGGTAACATAAAAATTTGCAAACACAAACCGATAATGGATGATTTGGGCTGTGTGATTACACGAGAAAAATCGGCACGTTTTAAACCAAGCCCCATACCGAGCATGACTATGGCCAAAGTAATAGGGAGTAAGACCTGAGTCACAATGTGTTGCATACATCTTCTCTTTGGTGATCATAAAAGCGTGAATTGTAATGTAACGTATTCTTTTGGTGAATGAATTTTATGGTGTTATTTGTATGCTTTTGTAAGAGGAAGAGTGATACAAATAAGCAGAGTACATCTATCACAGTTGTAAGAATGAAGGGTTGAGTTTTGTAAATAATGCTATATAAAATCTTGAACCAAAATAGCAATAAGAATTAGAGACCAATCATGCCAACTATTCAATTTGCCCAAGGCGCTCTTACTTCTCAACATCAGGCTGAACTATCAGTTGGATTTGAATCGCACAGTGAAACACAATCTGCTCCGCCTTATCACAAAGAACAGGTCAATTGGACAGTTGAAAATGAACAAGGAAAGCTAGTTGCGGTGCTTACTGCCGATATTCTGTGGCAATGGTTATATGTCGATGAGCTCTGGGTTGATGAAAGCTGTCGTGGTACGGGAATGGGTAAACAATTAATGGCTAAAGCAGAAGCATATGCAAAAGAGCAACATCTTTCTGGTTTGTGGCTGTGGACCCAAAGTTGGCAAGCTCCAAAATTTTATCAAAGTTTAGGTTTTGAAGAGTTCACCCGTTTTGATAATTTTCCAACTGGTCATAGCCGTATTGGTTTAAGAAAACTTCTAACTGCTTAATAAGTTGTTTTGAAAATGTGCCCATCATCCATTATTTAAAATACTGATGGGCAAATAATTGTTTTAGTACATTATAATTTTATGCAATACCACCTTGAGTAAGATGTAAAGGATCCAGTAATTTATTGAGTTCTTCTCGAGATAGATCCGTTTCTTCTTCCGCTACATCAATAATTGGGCGGTTCTCTTTATAAGCTTTTTTGGCTATCTCTGCCGCTTTTAAATAGCCAATAATCGGATTTAAGGCTGTGACTAAAATAGGATTGCGAGTGAGAGCCTGACTGAGATTATCTTCACGGATCGCAAAGGTTCTGATCGCTTTAGTCGCTAAAAGAGCCGAGGCATTAGCTAATAATTCGATGCTTTGACAAATATTTAAAGCAATCACAGGTAGCATAACATTCAGTTGGAAGTTACCAGATTGACCTGCCACAGTGATGGTTGCATCATTACCTATAACTTGTGCTGCAACCATAGCGGTTGACTCTGGTATCACTGGATTGACTTTACCTGGCATAATTGATGAACCAGGTTGTAACCCTTCAAGTTCAATTTCCCCTAAACCCGCAAGAGGGCCTGAATTCATCCAACGTAAGTCATTAGATATTTTTAATAGGGCAACTGCTGCAGTTTTAATTTGGCCCGATAAGCTAACAATGGCATCTTGGCTGCTGAGGTTGTAATAAAAATTATCACTTGCGGTAAAAGGTATCTCGGTTGCAACCGATAAGTTATTTGCAAATAGAACAGCAAACTGAGGATGAGCATTAATCCCAGTTCCTACCGCTGTTCCTCCTTGTGCTAGTTGAGTCACATTTGCAAGAGATTGAGCGATACCAATTTTAGCTCGTTCAATTTGAGCCTGCCATCCACCTAATTCTTGAGCAAATGTAATTGGCATGGCATCCATTAAATGTGTACGACCTGTTTTAACAATATGTCCAATCGCTTGCTTTTTTGCTTCAAGTTCTGCACTTAATTGCTCTAAGGCTGGAAAAAGGAGGGTATAACACCCTAGAGCAGAGCTGACTTGAATCGCTGTTGGGATCACATCATTACTGCTTTGTCCCATATTAACATGATCATTTGGGCTAACTGATACTCCTAGCTTTTGGGATGCTAAGGTTGCAATAACCTCGTTGGCATTCATATTGGTGCTAGTACCAGATCCCGTTTGGAATACATCGATAGGGAATTGATCTAGATGCTCTCCGTCAATAATTTCTTGGCAACTAGAAATAATGGCATGAGCAATATCGTGATCCAGCAATTCTAAATTTAAATTACTGCGAGCTGCTGCTTGTTTGATATATGCGAGTGCTTTAATGAACAGAACGGGCATAACTAAACCGCTAACAGGAAAATTATCAACAGCACGTTGAGTTTGTGCTTGATACAGTGCGGTAGATGGCACTTTTATTTCACCCATACTGTCTTTTTCTATTCGAAAATCACCCATCGTCATTCAGTCCTTATCTCAGTATTTTATTTTGATAATAATTATCATTTGGTCGTTAACTGTCAACAGGAATACCTTATTAGTTTAATAGAGTAAACCGTGTCTTTGTCGAATCAATTGCAGAAATAATTGGCTCGATATTTCGATAAGCTCATCAGGAAAATCATAATCTGGGTTGTGCAATTGTGGATGAGCCTCACCGCTGCCTATGCAAAATAATGTCCCTGGCCATTGATGCAGAAATTCCCCAACATCTTCTGACCAGCGTAAAGGGTGATCAATCTCTTTTACTGAGTAATGAAGGGTATTGGCTGCAAGGCGAACAGCATCGGTTGTTTGTCGGTTGTTGATCGTTGCAGCAAAAGGTTCAATCCATTCAATATGAAGATCTAAGTGGTGTAACTCTGCTTGAACTTGAGCATATTTTGTTAGCTCCTCCTGTATTTGTGCTAAAACCATTTCATCGTCACTACGTAGTGTAGCCATGACTTGAGCCTTTCCTGGTGATGTACCGTAGCCTTCATTGCCTATTTTTACGTGAACTAAAGTAATTAAGTTGAAATTATCTTGGTAGCTTTGCGTGATTTTATCGAGATAATCCATAAGCCTATTCACCGCAGGGGCAGGGCTAATGCCATGTTCTGGATACGCAGCATGAGAGGTTTTTCCATTAAAGGTGATGTTGACTCCCGTTGATGCACAAGCAAATACGTCGTTTTTGATGACAACTTCACCAAGCGGATACCCTGGTAAATTGTGATAGGCAAAAACAGCATCTGGTTTTATGTGTTGCATTCTTATATCTTGCAACATGTTTTTTGCGCCAAGGCCAATTTCTTCAGCAGGTTGAAATAGTAGAACAACAGTCCCCGATGCTGGTGGATTATGAGCCAAAATATTCGCCAGTTGCAGTAAACTGGTTGTATGACCATCGTGCCCACAAGCATGCATACAACCACTATGGCGAGAACCATGGCTATGATTGGGCTTCTCATTAATAGGAAGCGCATCAAAGTCAGCACGAAAGAGGGTCGTAGGGCCAGATTTTTCGCCGACAATTTCAACAATAATGCCATGACCACCAATATTAGTTTTTGGCGCTAAACCAAATTTTAGTAGTTGATCGGTAATTTCCGATGCAGTTTTATATTCGTTAAGAGAGAGTTCTGGATAACGATGAAGATGATGTCGAAAGCGGATTGGATTAAAGTCTTCTTGGCTCATAATAACGTTAAATCAATGGGTTTGGTTTTAACTCTACTCCGAAAATAGGCATCATTATGTGAGATGTTTCACGTGATCTTAGAAATGAGGCAGTTCCCTGTTATCAATCTTTGATAAACTAGCCATAAAGAATAAACAAAGAATAATTTAATATGAATCGATTACTGTTTACTGCTGGATGTGTTTTTGTGACCGCAACGGTTAATGCCGATCCGATAAATTTGATTGAGCATTATCCTTTATCTATTCCTCAAGTTATGTCGACATTGCACAAGCAGGGCTACCAAGACTTTCGAAAAATTAAGATTGAGCAAGATGAAAATGAATTGGAAGTGATTGCACATGAACCTGATGGTGATCGCGTAGAGATTACACTCGATCTGACTTCTGGAAAAATCATTGAGGTTGAATAGTCATTTTCAGCCCTAGCTTAAGAGAGTCCTTTTCTTGAGCTATTTATATCAGCTACTCTTTTATATTGTTTGATCCTATCAATTTAAACTTATCGTTTTTTGCCTTTTTAAACCGTTTTTGTGATAGATATGAGTAAGCTTGTATTTTAAATGGTCACAATTGATGTAGTTTTTTTACAAATTTGTTGCAAGTCATTTTCAGCGAATAAATTCAAACGAATATCGCTTATTGTTACAATAAAACTCATATTAACGAGATTTTACTGATAACCATCCTTGTTGTGTCAAGGTTTTGACTGGTCTAAGCTCTAGGTTCACTATATAAGGTAAAGAATGATATATGTGAATCTCTTCCACAAAAAGTCTATTTGTTTTTCATTTGTTGCAGTTTGTCATACCGTAAGTAATCAAATTTATGTAATTTTCTATCATTTTTGTATCTTATAGGATTTTAAATTGCTATGCAGCGTGTTATATATGATTGCGATTGCTTATATAACACGGAGGTAACATCATGGCTGGTGTATTAGGAATGATTTTAGCAGGCGGTGAAGGGTCAAGATTACGTCCCTTAACAGACACAAGAACAAAACCTGCGGTGCCATTTGGCGGTAGTTATCGCTTAATTGATTTTGCATTAAATAACTTCGTTAATGCAGATTTATTGAAAATTTATGTACTCACCCAGTTTAAATCTCAATCCTTATATCTTCATATGAAGAAAGGATGGACAATTTCAGGAATTACCGATCGTTTTATTGATCCAGTACCTGCTCAAATGCGAATGGGTAAGCGTTGGTATGATGGTACTGCAGATGCGATCTATCAAAATATTCGCTTTATTGAAATGGAAGACCCGGATCAAGTCTGTATTTTTGGTAGTGATCATATCTATAAAATGGATGTGCAGCAGATGCTAAACTTCCATAAAGAGAAACAAGCAGAACTGACGGTGTCTGCTTTACGAATGCCTCTGTCTCAAGCCAGTTCGTTTGGTGTTATTGAGGTCGATGAAGATGGTTGCATGATCGGTTTTGAAGAAAAACCAGCCAATCCAAAGTCGATCCCTGGAGATCCAGAACACGCGTTGGTTTCCATGGGTAACTATATTTTTGAGACTGCAACACTGCTTACTGAGCTTGAGGCAGATGCTATTGATGATTCTTCTAGCCATGATTTTGGCAAAGATATCATTCCAAAGCTCTTCCCTCAGGGTAAAGTGTTTGTTTACGATTTTAATAACAACATTATCCCTGGTGAAAAGAGCACTGGTTACTGGCGTGATGTTGGTACGATTGAAGCGTATTGGCAAGCTCACATGGATCTATTAGCAGAAGAACCCGCGTTCTCACTGTATAACTCCAAGTGGCAGTTACATACCTATTATCCGCCGCTACCGCCGGCAACGATTATCGATAGTAAAGAGTGCAAAGTTGATATTAATAACTGCATGATTTCAGCGGGCAGTTATATTCATGGTGCAACGGTTCATAAATCGGTTCTAGGTTTCAAAACAAATATCGATACCTGTTCCATCATTACTGAATCAGTCATTCTAGGTGATGTGAAAATTGGAGCTAACTGTTCGATTCGCCGCGCTATCATTGATAAAAACGTTGAGATAGCACCAGGTACCATCATTGGTGAAAATTTAGAAGAAGATCGTAAGAAATATCATGTCTCAGACGAAGGCATTGTTGTGATTCCAAAAGGAGCAAAAATTGGTTTCTAAACGTAAGCCAGCAGGGAAAGCACTTAAGATCCTTTTTGTTGCGTCAGAAGTGGATGGCTTAGTTAAAACTGGAGGCTTGGCAGATGTTGCCAAGTCTTTACCTGCGACTCTAAAATCTATGGGGCATGATGTGCGTATCGTGCTGCCTTTTTATCAAACTATCAAACATTCAGACGAAGCAACTGAGTGTGCCAAATTAAAACTTCATGTTGAAACTCAACCTGAGCCGGTATTTTATCGTGTGATGGATATGAATGTGGCAGGAGTTCCTGTTTGGGCTTTAGATGTGCCTCATTATTTTGCTCGTCCTGAGATCTACGCAGAAAATAATGTTGAATATGCTGACAACGGTGAGCGATTTTCATTTCTAGCTGCAGGGGCATTAGATTGTTGCCAGCAGCTAGGTTTTCAACCGGATGTTGTTCATTGTAACGATTGGCACACAGGGCTAATTCCGTTTCTACTAAAAACGCGTTACCGTCAAAGTGATTTTTTTGCGAATACACGCAGCGTGATCTCCATTCATAATGCTGTATTTAAAGGTGTTTATAACTACGATCAGTTCAGCTTGATCCCTGAGCTTATTCAACATCGTTACCTAAACTTAGAGCAAGATCGCGCTCATATCTCAATGTTGAAAGCTGGTGTTGCGTATGCTGATCGCATCAATGCTGTAAGTCCTAATTACGCCACGGAACTACTGACCGATTTAGGCTCTCATGGTATGGGATGGGAGTTCCAGCAACGTGCTCGCGATCTTTTCGGTATCGTAAATGGTTGTGATTATGATGATTGGAATCCAGAAACCGATGGCTTTATTAAGCAGAAGTACAAAGCCAATAAAGTGAGTTTGGTTCGTGGTAAAAAAGCTTGTAAGCGCGATTTACAACAGCAAGTTGGCTTACCTGAAGATGATGTGCCTATTTATGGGATGGTATGTCGCCTAACTGAGCAAAAGGGTATCCATTATCTTGTTCCAATTTTGCAAGACTTTTTGCTCAATGAGGTTCAAGTGGTGATCGTGGGAACCGGTGACCCAAGGTTAGCTGAACAGCTTCGTCAAATTAGTCTAGCAAATCCAACTAAATGTGCTTTTGTTGAAGCTTACAGCAATCCACTTGCGCACTGTGTAGAAGCTGGATCCGATTTCTTTATGATGCCATCTGAGTTTGAGCCTTGTGGTTTAAATCAAATGTACAGTTTAGCGTATGGTACATTACCGATTGTGCGTGCTGTTGGTGGCCTAAAAGATACGGTTATTGATTACGATGCGACACCAAAATTTGCAACTGGCTTTATTTTTACACAACCTACACCAGAAGCATTATTGATTAAACTCCAGCGTAGTTTGCTGCTTTATTGCCAGCAACCACAGGAGATTAAACGTCTACAACAAAATGCGCTAGCGTGTAAGTTCAGTTGGCAAGAATCGGCACAACAATATTTGGATATGTACCGCTCTATGTGGGCTAAGCAGTCCGAAACGAAAATGGAACAAGAAGCTTAAATGAATAAAGTTATGACCTCTAACTTCAGAGCATAACAATAAAAATGCCGAGATACGATAAGGCCTGTGGTGATGAACACTACAGGCTTTTTTTGTAGGCCTACAAACTGTGATTATTTGTCAAAAAATCATTATTTTATACTGATTATTAACTGTGAGATGCCCTTCGTCACAAAATGTAGTGGTCGCGACTTTTTACTATGTTGGCAGTTTTTAAGTTCAAATCTATTCTAGGTTTATAAGGAATGAGCCATGCAATTTAAATTGTCCCCGCTATCTAAAACCCTTGTTTCAATTCTGACGACAGTGACCATGATGGGATGTAATGATTCAGATTCAACCGTTGATAGTAAAGATGGGTACTTTGATACCACAAATCCCCCAAATATTATTATTAAATTGCCGCCAACGGATGGGCTAACAGCCAAACTCAATAGTGCCGGGGATGTCAGCGAACCCGTTCAAGCCAAAGATGGTGAAGCGGTTGTGTATTATGTGACTAAACCTGATCAGACCCGCAGTAATCAGTTTGCCAATTACAGTTTACACATTTGGAATAATGATCAATGTGATAGAGCTGCTGATGATATGGTTAATGGCGCGTGGGATAACACGCAGAATACTCCAACAGGAATTGATAATTTAGGGCCTTATTGGAAGATTAATTTAAAAGGCGGTAAGAGTCATTGCATTAACTTTATTGTACGAGATGATAAATTGTCCAATGTGTTAGGTGGTGATGCTCAATTGGATTTTAACCAAATATCTGATCGAACAGCTTCCTATCTTTCTGGCGATACTAAAGCCAAAGATTCTCGCGAAGAAGCTTTTGTGGCGATCTCTGGTGTAGCGAATGCAGAAGCGCATTTAATTGGAGCTAAGACTTTAGTATGGAATGGTGCTGCCAACGCAGATCAAGTGCGGCTTTACGTTTCGTTAAAAGGGGACATTGAGCCTAATAAGAATTACCAATATACCAATGATTATATTTTACTTGAGCCAACTCAGCTTACTGCCCAACAAGAGAGTCGTTTCCCATATCTTGCTGGCCAACAAGCTTATGCCATTCCTGCTGATGTTGATATGCGCTCTATTGTAAAAGCAGAAACCGTTACTTTAGCTGTTGATAAACAAGGAACTGTTCTTGCGGGAACCAAAGTACAAACGGCTGGTATACTTGATCAATTGTTTGCGCCAAAAGCACAGTCTGAACCGTTGGGCTCAATGCTGGTCGATAATGGCGTACAGTTTAAGGTGTGGGCCCCGACGGCACAAAATGTTGTATTGATCTTATTTGGTGACAACAAAAAAGAACTTGGTCGCTTGCAGATGGACTATAACGCTCAATCTGGTGTTTGGACCTCATTAACAGACAAAGCTAAAGATGGTACCTATTATCGTTATTTGATTGATGTATTTCATCCAGTATCAGGCCAAGTTGAGCAATATCAAGTCACAGACCCATATTCTTTGAGTTTGGCGATGAACTCCAAATATAGTCAAGTGGTCAATCTTGATGATCCAAATCTAAAACCAGATGGGTGGGATGAGTTAGCTCGACCAAGAGATCAATCAAACCCTGCTACTTTTGTTATTTATGAAGCTCATGTACGCGATTTTAGCGCTCATGATGAATCTACAAAACCTGAGTATCGTGGTAAGTTTAAAGCCTTTACCCAGTCTGATTCTGTACCTGTTAATCATCTAAAAAAATTGAGCAAAAATGGGGTAACACACTTACACTTGCTGCCCATTTTTGATATCGCCACTATTGATGAAGACACACAGCAAGTAGCCAACATCGAACAGCCATTTTCTACCTTGTGCGCTATTAATCCGGAGGTTTCTCAGTCTACATTCAGCGCAGAGTGTCAGAGTAATTTGACTATCGCAGAAGTTTTAGAGCGAGAGCAAAGTAGTGACAGTGCTGAAAATCCAACAGTACAAGAGCTAAATCGTCTGATCTCTGCAACAGATAGCTTCAACTGGGGATACGACCCATTTCATTACACCGTACCTGAAGGCTCTTATGCAATAAATGCAGAAGGGAAAAGCCGTATTTTAGAAATGCGTGAAATGGTTCAGGCTGTTAAGCAAGATATCAATATGAATGTAGTAATGGATGTTGTTTATAACCATACCAATTCTGCAGGTCCTCTGAGTGATACTTCTGTTTTAGATAAAATTGTTCCTTGGTATTACAACCGACTAAACCCATTAACTGGAGCGGTAGAAAACTCGACATGCTGCTCTAATACAGCACCAGAACATGCCATGATGGCAAAGCTTATTAAAGACTCGTTAGTGGTTTGGTCTCGTGATTATAAAATTGATGCTTTTCGTTTTGATTTAATGGGGCATCACCCATTATCTCAAATTCAAGATGCATTACAGGCTGTTCAACATGTTGATCCACAAACCTATTTTTATGGTGAAGGTTGGAATTTTGGTGAAGTGGAAAACGACAAATTATTTGTTCAAGCCACACAACCTAACTTAGCTGGAACAGGTATCGGTAGTTTTTCCGATCGACTTCGTGATGCAGTTCGTGGTGGCGGTCCATTTGATGGTGGAAATGCATTGCGAGAAAATCAAGGATTTGGCAATGGTGCTTATGTTCAACCAAATGAAATAAGTACAACATCCAAAGAAAGTGCACTACATGCTACAGATTTAGTGCGGTTAGGTATGGCAGGGAACCTAAAAGCGTTTAAGTTTGAAAATGCGCAAGGTGCCATTATTCGAGGAGATCAGTTGGATTATAATGGTCAACCAGCTGGTTACGCGAAAGATCCTACAGAAATTCAAAACTACGTATCTAAACATGACAACCAAACATTATGGGATAACCAACAGTATAAGATCCCGTATGATGTATCAGGAGAACAGCGAGTTCGAATGCAGGCCGTTTCTTTAGCCACAGCAATGTTAGGACAAGGCGTGCCATTTACTCATATGGGGTCAGAACTACTACGATCTAAATCAATGCAACGAGACTCTTATGATTCTGGAGATTGGTTCAATAAAGTCGATTTCACATTGCAAGATAATAACTGGAATAAAGGATTACCTCGCAAAGATAAAGACGGTGATAATTATTCTATTATTGAGCAAGTGATTTATGGTAGTGGCGCTCATGCTCAGCCAAGCTCTAAAGAAATGCAGCAAATGGTGGATTACTATCTCGATCTTGTTCATTTACGTCAAAGCTATCCTCTCATTACTTTAGGTACAGGAACTGAAGTGATAAAACGCGTAGCCTTTCATAATACGGGAGTCGATCAGCAACCAGGGTTAATTATTATGAGTATTAATAACGGCCAAGGTTTACAAGATATCGATTCAACGCTTGATGCTATGGTTATTGCGATTAATGCAACGCCAGAAATAAAGACATTTGATATTGGTTTTTCAGGTTTTGAATTGAGCAATCAATACCGTTCTGATTTAGCAAAAGGGGCTAAAGTGGATGGAAATCTATTAACGATTCCTGCATGGACGCCAGCAGTTTTTGTGATGCCTCGTACCAATGAGCGTTCACAAGGACTTCCTGTTTCCCACTAATACATTAGATAGAAAAGCTCTTTATCTTACGATTATAACGAGGTAAAGGGCTTTGCTTTAGGTATGTTGTATGAAAATAAATCTCTTAATAGCTCTTATTTCAGCGCTATCTAGTAGTGCTGTTATTGCTAATCCATCACTTACTATTTCAACTTCGACAACCAGCCGAGATTACCCATTATCCGATCTTCAGAGTTTAGTTATTCCTTTGGTGAAAGGGGAATATCAATTAAAAATTGAAGGTATAAATAAAGATTGTCAGTCACCAATTGCGAAAAAAATAAGATTTAATCAACCGTTGAATTTAAATTGTAGTAAACCAACCGTACTTCCTATTAAAATTCGATTTAGTGGTGATTATGCTTTTGAATATGATGGAAAGAAACAGACGGTATTAATTAAACGTGCACCTAAAAAACAGACACACAGTGTATTTAAACGACCAATCCCCCAAATAGACTGCGAGCAATATCATGGCGGTTTGGTCACGCTTGATTTGGCCAATACATATCCGGATGGAACTCAATTACGAGAAGTGTTTACGCAACAAAATGTGGTGGTGAATAATGGTAAGGTTCGACTCACGCCTTCAATAAATAGTGCTGGATTAGTGTTGTTAGAGCCGCTTACACAAGTAGAACCAAAACCTTCTTTTAACTATCGTAATGCTAATATTTACTTTGTGATGTTGGATCGCTTTAATAATGGTGACACTCGTAATGATAACAGCTATGGCCGTCACAAAGATGGCAAGCAGGAGATAGGTACCTTTCACGGTGGTGATATACAAGGTGTTATTGATAAACTGGATTATATTCAGAGCCTTGGAACCAATGTTATTTGGTTATCTCCCATAGTTGAACAAGTACATGGCTTTGTCGGTGGTGGAGACAGCGGTTCTTTCCCTTTTTATGCCTATCACGGTTATTGGACTCGAGATTTTACTAAGATCGATGCTAATTTAGGTAATGAAGCTGAGTTAAGAGAGCTTGTGAGTCAGGCCCATCAGCGAGGCATCAAAGTACTGTTAGACGCCGTTATTAATCATGCAGGGTATGCAACACTTGCTGATTTGCAATTAGATGACATTCAAGTTGTAAATCGCGAGCAAGTTCCAAAGCAGTGGGCAGATTGGCAACCGAAATCAGGTCAGAGTTGGCACAGTTATAATTCGTTAATCAATTATCAAAGCAAAGAGTGGCAACAGTGGTGGGGGAAAGATTGGGTTCGTGCAGGATTACCTAACTATTTGGCTCCGGGTAGTGATGATATTACGATGACGCTTGCTGGCTTACCGGATTTTCTTACCGAATCAGAGAAAGTTGTTACACCTCCTCAGTGGTTATTGGACAATCCTGATACACAAGTAACAGCAAAATCAAATTACACTGTGAGTGATTATCTTATCGAGTGGCAAACCGATTGGGTTAAACGATTTGGCATTGATGGTTTTCGTGTTGATACTGTAAAACACGTTGATGGTGAGGTTTGGCAAAGATTGAAGCAACAAGCTGGTGAAAAATTACAGCAATGGCGGCAACTGCATAATAGTAAAAACAATGAACCATTTTGGATGATGGGAGAGGTGTGGGGTCATGGCGCTTATCGTAGCCCTTATTATAATGATGGTTTCGATGCTCTGATTAATTTTGACCTGCAGAAAAAAATGGATCAAGCTGCAGTTTGCTTCTCACAAATGAAACCTGTGTATCAAGATTATAACCAGCAGTTAAAAAAATCTGCAGACTTTAATATGACCAGTTACATATCCTCTCATGATACTGAGTTATTTTTTAGCCGTTATCGATCTTTTGAGATGCAAAAAAGTGCCGCAAATGCTCTGTTACTTAGCCCTGGAGCGGTTCAAGTCTTCTATGGTGATGAGATCGGTCGAGATTTAGGGCCTTATGCTGATGATTTTCATCAAGGAACCCGTTCTGATATGGTGTGGAAACTTAATGATGAGCAACAAGCGTTATTACAACATTGGCGGACAGTCGGACAATTTAGGCAACGACATCCAGCCGTTGGTGCAGGCGTTCATCAAGAGCTTACTCAGCAACAGGGTTATGCTTTTTCTCGTCAATTAGGCACTGATAAAGTGGTAGTTGCATTTGTTGGTAATCCTAAGAAGTAACGCGGTTTTATTCTAAATAATAGACAATTCTTACTGATATTATCAATTTGTGTAAACGATCTCATTATGTAGGGGTACAAGACAGGTAAAGTGGATAATCCTTTATTATTCCTGAAGTTATAAAATGTCTTGTACCTTAAATTCGATTCCCTTCCAACCTGCTGCAAATATTGATGTTTCGATATGCCATGAACAGCTCAATGTCGTTTATTTAACCGCAGAATCAACACATTCACTCAGCGCAACTACCTTAATAGGGCGATTTACTTTTCCATATCAAGGAACAGAATCCATTATTGGTGATGGCTTTCAAATGCTGGCTCAAACTGGTGGAACAATAGAACAACCACAAGCTGTTGGTCGATGCCCTGATAATAACAGTGAGTATCGTATCTATCCGCACGATGCGCCAAACCGTTATTATAACTATCTTGTGATAGAGCAAGAGAGGCAATTTACTTTATTCGGTTTTACTTCCTGTCACCGTTTTGCTGGTTACTTTGAAATTCATGATCAATCTATTTACGCTTTCATTGATGGTGAGCACTGTGTATTTAAACCAGATACAACTGATGGTATTACACTTGAGCAGATAGTTACTGTGGTTGGGTCTAATTTACAAGATGTATATCAGAGCTTCACAAAGGCGATTAATCGTAACCATCCAAAGCGAAATGATACGCAACGATCACCTGTAGGTTGGTGCTCGTGGTATGCCTATTATGCAGGGGTGTCAGCTTCAGATATTGAACAAAATATTCGCTGCATGACAGGTGAGAATAAAAATATTGAATGGGTATTACTGGATGATGGTTATCAAGCTTATATGGGAGATTGGCTGACTCCATCGGAACGTTTTTCGGATGGTATTCAAACGGTGATAGCCAAGATTAAACAACAAGGGAAACAACCAGGAATTTGGTTAGCGCCATTTATTGCAGAGCCAAGTTCAGAGATTTTTAAACAACATCCTAATTGGTTTGTGTGTCATCAAGAAGGTGAATTGCTCAAAGCTGAAACTGTAACTTATGGCGGATGGCGATGTACGCCTTGGTATATTCTTGATACTTCACATCCAGAGGTTCAAGAGCATCTAACCTCTGTGGTTAAAACTATGCGGGAAGAGTGGGGCGTTGAGCTATTTAAGTTAGACGCAAACTACTGGGGAACACTTAAAGGTGTGCGTTATCAAAAAGATTGTACAGGTGTGGCAGCTTATCGTTTAGGGATGGAAGCCATTGCCAAAGGTGCTGGTTCAGCTTGGTTATTAGGTTGTAATGCACCAATGTGGCCATCTTTAGGATTGGTTGATGCGATGCGAGTGTCTGATGATGTTGAGCGTAATCCTCACCGTTTTAGTCAAATAGCACAAGAGACGTTTTATCGCAGTTGGCAGCATTTGGCGCTGTGGCATATTGATCCTGATTGTGTCACCTTAATCGATCTCGAAAGTCAAAAAACAAGTCATAACAGTTATCTATTCCATCGTGATGTGGTTTTAGCAAGTGGTGGGTTATTGTTATCTGGTGATCCATTAGCTTATTGGACACCATTCGCTCAGCAGTCGTTTCATCGCTTAGTTAAGCGTCAATGCCAAACACTAAATAGCGCTGAGTTTAATGATCTCTCTTTAGCTCAAGCAGAGTTAACTTTAGACAAGCAGCAAACACTTTATATTGGATTTAATTATAATGATGTAAATGCACGTACTGTGACGTTTGATGCCAAAAGAAATAAAGACTGGTTTGATTTTTGGACAGGAGAATGTGTGGCAATGGGTGTATCTACATATCAAGTTCAATTATCGCCGGGATTAAACAGTTGTAGTGTAGTTGCCCGTTAATAAGTGATAAAAAAGAGCCACTCATTAAAAGTGGCTCAACTGTAAAATTAGAAAAAGAAAAGTTACTCATTTACGACGTGTTGCAAGGAAACTAAGTTGTTCAATTTATTAACTTTGCGCTTTAACAGCAGTAATAAAGACTGAACGCGCTTTATCGATGCCTAAACGCTCAGCTTCATCTAATAACTTCATTGCTTTTTCGATATCATTTTTCTTTACAGCTTGTTTGATACCATCAAGATAATAACTTTTTGTTTCATCAAGAGTAGGGGCTTGATCTGCAACCACCACAGAGGCTTGGGCTTGTGGCTGGTGAGTCAAATAAGGTGTTGAAATTGATAAATTCAACTTACCATAGGGTGAGTGATTGACTTCTGGGTTTGGAATTTCGGGTGGTACATTTCCATGAGCTATAGCATAAGCTTTGGCTGGATGAAGTACTTCCGTTTTTTGTGCTAAATCTTTTGCCGTGGTGTAAATAACCATATTAACGGTTGTTTCTGTAATTGGCGGTAAGAAAGTGAATTTACCTTCAAGCAAATCGCCATCTAAAAATTTGGCTGGTTTATAACTAAAATCAGCAAAAGAGAATGTCTGTAACACTTCACCCTTATTATCAACAAAGGCGATATTTGGAGCATAGACCCCTTGATCTATGATGCTTTGTAAATCAACCGTTATCGCCCCACGATTTGCTGGTATTTGAAAAGCGGCAATGGCTCCAGCACTGTTAAATTGTTGACTGGTTTGACTATTTTTATCCAGGGTGAAAGTGACTTTTGTCGGAATATTAAGCGGTTGCCAGTGAATATCTGAGCTTTGTTTTATTTGAGCTTGTGCTACTGATGTATCTAAGGATTGGGTTTGTTGCGCACAGCCAGAGAGAAGGACTGCGGAAATCGCCAATGCTACAGCTTTGTTCATAATGCTACCCACGTTTGGCTGCTAATTAATGGATCATCAATGGAGAAAAATATACGGTCAATCAAATAATTGACCGTATTTATTTAAGTTAAACTGAAACGATTACCACCAAGCTTCAGCTTGAACACCGATGTTGTATTCGTTGTCTTTATTGCCAGCAAATTTACCGTCGTCATTTTTTAGGTAGCTTGCGTATAGGCGGATTTCAGGACGAGCCCAGAAGCTAGAGCCTGCAGTCCATGCTTGAGCAAGGGTGTATTTTTGACCACCAGAGTTATTTGCATCAGTTGCACCATCGTTAGCAAAGTAACCGGCTTCAAAGATGGTCTTATGATGATCATCCCACTTGTAAACAGGGCGAACTACAGCAGAGAAGTTAGTGATATCCTGCTTTTGACCATCTTGGATATCATCGATAGTTGATGCCCACACTAGTTGGTGAGAAAGATCCCAGTGTTCGCCAAGGCTGATTACACCATGGTTAATTAAGCGATAAGCTGAACCACCGTGTTTAGCTTCAGCAGCGTACCAGTTACCTGCACCACCATAAACCATTGGCGCACCATAACCTTCGTTACCAAACTGGACAACAGTCTTGTTAAAGCCACCAAGAACGCTTTGAGTGAGTTCTGCCGTTAGCATTACGCCATCTTTGGCATTTTTTGCTGCTTGATTTGCATCGTGATCTGGATTGGCAATTGCGTAGTCAATACCAAGCTCAAGAGAGGCGCCATCCCATAAATTTAGACCGGCATAACGAGCGTCTAAAATATTCATGTTTAGTGGCTGGATTTCATCAGGGATTGGATTGAAGTCTTCTGCTTCGCGATCAGAACGAACCCATGCTAAAGAAAGCTTACCTGGACCCATTGCGATATTTTCGATACCAGCACCAGCACCTGAGATATCCCAATAGTAACGGTCAGTAATATGAATATCATGACGTTGGTAGTAACGTTTACCTGCCCATAGTGTTGCTTCTGGTGCAAAGCCAAGTACGCCTTTCGCTTCAACGTTTAGCTGGCGTAATGCAATTTTAGCATCGTCTTTTTCTGTGCCTTCCCAGTCATTTGAACCGTTAGAAGTGGCTGCTAGCATGGTATTAACACGGAATGTCATGTCATCTTGTTGGTAAATATTAGAGCCTAAACCAATTTCACCATATGCATCGCCTTCATTACCTAAACGACCTAGGTTATTTTTTTCGAATTCGAACTGTTGACCGTGGTCACCACTGATACCCACACCAGCACGCATATAACCGAAGAAATCTACATCAGCAGCCATGCTTGCTGTAGACATTAGTGCTGCAGATACGGCTGCGGCTGTTAGACAAACCTTGTTCAATTTCATGGGTGAAACTCCTTCATGGAACATTATATTTGTTATGCCAGTTTCATCACGGTGAATAATCTGATTTAAAATTGATTGCTTATAAGTAATCAGAATATTGCTGAAAATTAATAGTGCAGAGGAGGTAGAGTATTATTAATTTTCATCCCACAGTGATAACTCGCTTTTTTCAAATAAATTAGGATTGAAGATTTATTTGATGAGTTGATTTTTATCTTTTTAATAGTCGTTAGCATCATCCTAAAAAAGAAATAGTTAAGGATGAGATGGGAGGATGAGTGCAAGGATCACATTTTGTTGAGATGCGTCGAAAAATTAGTTTTAAAGCAATAAGTTGTGTGACTTACTTCACGAGTAAATAGCCTTACTTATAATGAGATGAATAATAATGAGATTGGCATCACAAGAATCCATAGGAAAGTATATGGAGTAGAAGCAGTATTTATCTTCTAAATTGGATGGTTAGTGTGATCATATTCAAAATTATTGATAAGATATTTTTTTTAAAATAAAAAGTAAAAAATAAGGGGGATATATTATCTCCCCTTTATCTTTCGAGTCGCTAATATCCAAATTGCTTAGATATTAGGTCTGTATACCCAAGCTATTTTAGAATAAACAAAACTACTCATCCCAATAGCTACGACCTTCTAGTGAATAAGGCTCATTTCTATCATATTGGTTTCGCTGTCCTCGAATTCGAGATAACTGAGCTTCCAGTTCTTTTGCTTGCTGAAAGTGACCTTCTTGATAAGCCAAAGAGATTCTCAATTCCAAGTCTTCAATGCGATCGTTGTGATTCATACTTAGCCTCCTTGATGTGGATAAATACGCATCAAAACCAATATGGCGTTTGTGTCATTCAACCCGGCAACACAATAACGAGTCAAACCCCAAAAGGATTGATGGAGAATTCTATCCCACTGATCCATCTAGCGAGTAGAACATTAAAAGTATAGTTGACAATGGCAAGATCGAAAAAAGGTAAGGCTGCATAGCAAACCTTACCTGCACAAAAACCAATATTATGGCACTGAGCTAATGGTCAATGGATTCGGCAATCCAAATAATAAAACCTAATTAAATTTTTTCCTCATAGAGGCGGCGACAAGCAGTGCCATCGCTATGGAATAGATGACAGCGATGGGCTGGAATTCCGACTTCAAGGCGATCTCCTGCATTAACATCAAGAGTATCTGGCTGGCGATAAATAAAGTCAGCATCAACATTGTCCATATTCAAATAGACCTGTGTTTCATGTCCTAATTTTTCGACAACAAGGACTTTACCCTCAATGCAGGCATCACCATCACAACAAGGCACTAAATGTTCTGGACGGACACCCAGTGACATTCGAGAACCGCGTTCTACGGTTGAGCCATCAACAGGTATCCAGAATGCATTACCATTAGCCAGTTGAACCATAACACGATCATTTTCAACTTCTTCGACAAAGACACTCATAAAGTTCATCTTTGGTGAACCAATAAATCCAGCGACGAAACGATTCTGTGGGTAATGATAAAGCTCTAATGGGCGGCCAACCTGAGAGACAAATCCACCATCTAATACCACAATTTTGTTTGCAAGAGTCATAGCTTCGATCTGATCGTGAGTAACGTAGATCATTGTACAACCCAGTTGTTTATGAAGTTTTGCTAATTCGATACGCATCTGCACACGAAGCGCTGCATCTAGGTTTGATAAAGGTTCATCGAGAAGAAAAACCTGAGGTTGAGCAACAAGTGTTCGACCAATAGCAACACGCTGACGTTGACCACCAGACAGTGCTTTAGGTTTACGCTCTAATAAATGTCCTAGCTGCAAAATATCGGCAGCATGATCCACTCGGCGTTTGATTTCACTTTTATCGGCTTTAGCTAGTTTAAGGCCAAATGACATATTGTCGAATAGGTTTAAGTGGGGATATAGCGCATAAGATTGGAATACCATGCCCACACCTCGTTGAGATGGGGGAACATCATTCATACGTTTATCACCAATGTATAAATCGCCAGAAGTAATGTCTTCTAAACCAGCAATACAGCGAAGTAATGTAGATTTACCACAGCCTGATGGGCCCACGAAAACGACAAATTCTCCGTCCTGAATATCCAAATCAACATTTTTAGATATTAGGTTATCTCCATACGCTTTACATACGTTTCGTAAAGTGACACTTGTCATTGTGCCTGTCCTCTATTTTTTGTTGTGTCGGTGAGCACATTTTTAATCAATGGCTTACTGGCGACGAATATTATCTGGATGTTGGAATTTTTACTCAGTTTTTTTGATAAAACATCCTCCTAAATTGATCTGGTTCAAGGGGGATGAAGGGGGAGGAGTACCGAGTTCACACTTTGCTAGTTTACTAGATGAAATCTATTTAGTAGATGAATATCCTGTGCGTGCTATCACAATATGTACTTATATTTAGATCTTCGTCACACCGCCTATTCGAGCCAGATCACGCTTTGAATAACTGCTGTAGGGGGGCGTAGTATTTAGGATGATGTAGGCCTACACAAAGTTAGGGATGATAGTGGTGAAATGACGTTACCCACTAAATAACCATGTAACGTTGCCAAAAATAACAATCAGGAAGGATGTTAAAGATGAGAAAAGTCCTCAGTACCGTTGCCCTATGTACTCTTGCTGCACTTGGTTCAGTTAATGCTTATGCCGCGATTGAAGAAGGTCAACTCACTATTTGGATTAATGGTGATAAAGGCTATAACGGCCTAGCTGAAGTTGGTAAAAAGTTTGAAGCAGATACTGGTGTAAAAGTGACTGTAGCTCACCCAGATGCGTTGGAAGAGAAGTTTCCTCAGATGGCATCAACTGGTGATGGTCCTGATATTATCTTCTGGGCTCATGACCGCTTTGGTGGATATGCTCAAGCAGGCCTTCTGGCTGAAGTGAAACCAACAGAAGCATTTAAGAATAAGTTCACTGATTTCACATGGGATGCAGTTTCTTACAATGGCAAATACATTGGTTATCCGGTAGCGGTTGAATCCCTTTCTCTTATCTACAATAAAGATCTTGTTCCTAATCCACCAAAGAATTGGGAAGAGATGGCTGCACTAGACAAAGAGCTACAAAAGAAAGGCAAGCGCGCCATTATGTGGAACTTACAAGAACCGTTCTTCACATGGCCAGTGCTTGCTGCTGATGGTGGCTATGCCTTTAAGTTCACTCCAAATGGTTATGATGCTAAGAATGTTGGCGTAAATAATGATGGTGCAAAACGCGCAATGACGTTTATGAAGCAGATGGTTGATAACGGTGTTATCGCAGCTGACGTTGATTATGCGATTGCAGAGTCTGGCTTTAATAAAGGTGATGTTGCAATGACAATCAATGGTCCATGGTCTTGGGCTAACATTGATAAAGCTGGTGTTAATTACGGTGTCACGGTTCTACCTAAACTAAGTGGTAACCCATCTAAGCCATTTGTTGGTGTATTAACTGCAGGTATTAGTACTGCATCTCCAAACCAAGATCTTGCAGTTGAGTTTCTTGAGAATTATCTACTGACAGATGAAGGTTTAGCGACTGTAAATAAAGACGTTCCTCTCGGTGCTGTTGCACTTAAGTCTTATCAGAAAACATTAAGTAAAGATTCTCGTATTGCAGCAACGATGGATAACGCCCTAAATGGTGAAGTTATGCCTAATATTCCACAAATGGCTGCCTTCTGGTACGCAGAGAAAGCAGCGATTGGTAATGTATTAACTGGCCGTCAATCTGTTGATGATGCGCTTAATACTGTTGCTGAACGTATGACTAAGTAAGTTATTGAATTCGTACTATTAATGGGGGAGTTGTTGCTCCCTCATTTACCCGCATTGTGAGGAACTCTGATGCAGTCTCATCAAGCAGCCGATATGACACTAGAGAGCCCTGTAGGGGATATGTCTGTCGGTATAAAAAAAGACTCTCAAAATAAAAAATGGTTGAAATGGCTTGCTCTAGGCTTGATCAGTATTATTAATGGTTATGCGACCATTTTGATGTACGCCCGTGGCGAGTACGCTTTTGCTTTATTAACATTAGTTTTAACATCGCTTGGCGTTTATGTTTTTGCTCGTAAAAGCATGTATGCACACCGTTATATTTTCCCAGGTGTTGCTGGCATGATTTTATTTATTATATTCCCTCTTATGTACACCATAGGTTTGGCTTTCACTAACTATAGTGGCACCAACCAGCTAAGTTTAGAGCGCGCTCAAAGCGTTTTACTTCAACAAACGTATCAAAGTGGTGATAGCGTAAAATTCTCTCTTTATGATGATAACGGTAAAGTGCATATTGCTTTACAAGAGGGGAACAAGTGGTATCAGACACCTGCATATGATTTGAAGCAATTACCAACAGAGCCGATTTCTCTGACTGAGGTTGCCGTACCTTCTGGTGATAAAGCACCATTAAAGCAAGTTATCGCTAATCGTAAAGCATTAAGTGACATTACCTTAATTGGAGTTGAGGGTAATAACCTCAAAATGTCAGGTTTGCGTACTTTTGCTGAAATTGAACCTGTTTATACACTCGAAAAAGATGGTGAAACTCTTATTAACCATCAAAAAGAGATTACACTAAAACCTAATATGGATATCGGGTTCTATCAACAAGTTGATGCTAATGGCCAATTTGTTGGTGAGCCGCTTTCGCCAGGCTTTATAGTTAATATTGGTTGGGACAATTTTTCCCGAATCTTTAATGATCCAGGTATTCAACAACCATTCTTTAAAATCTTTGTGTGGACGGTTGTATTCTCTGCTTTAACCGTGATTTTAACCTTGGCTGTGGGCGTCGTGCTGGCTCAAATTGTATCTTGGGAAGAGCTAAAAGGACGTGGTGTTTATCGCTTGTTACTTATCTTACCTTATGCGGTTCCAGCTTTTATCTCTATCTTGATATTTAAAGGCCTGTTTAACCAAAGTTTTGGTGAGATTAACCAAGTACTAGAAGGTTTATTTGGTATCAGTCCTGCTTGGTTTACCGACCCGTTTTTAGCCAAAACAATGCTTATTATCGTCAATACTTGGTTGGGTTACCCTTATATGATGATTTTGGCTATGGGTCTATTAAAAGCCATTCCTGATGATCTTTATGAAGCATCGGCAATGGATGGGGCGGGTCCAATTGATAACTTCTTCAAAATTACACTGCCTCTTCTTGTTAAGCCAATGATTCCTTTGTTGATTGCAAGCTTTGCCTTTAACTTTAATAACTTTGTATTGATTCAGCTACTAACAAATGGTGCGCCAGATATGATCGGCACATCCGTTCCAGCAGGTCATACCGATTTATTAGTAAGTTATACCTACCGAGTTGCGTTTGAAGGTGCAGGTGGTCAAGACTTTGGCTTAGCAGGTGCA
Organism: Photobacterium damselae subsp. damselae; assembly: GCF_038086725.1. Classification (NCBI taxonomy): domain Bacteria; kingdom Pseudomonadati; phylum Pseudomonadota; class Gammaproteobacteria; order Vibrionales; family Vibrionaceae; genus Photobacterium; species Photobacterium damselae. The sequence goes on along the minus strand of NZ_CP146971.1, from coordinate 571,419 downwards.
ATTGCAACTTTAATCTTCCTATTAGTTGGTGGTTTATCACTGCTTAATATGAAATTTACCAAGCTAGAGTCAGAGTAAGGAGTTCGATTATGGCTATGGTTCAACCTCAATCATTAAAATACCGAGTTTGGGCAACGCACATTGGAATGTGGTGTTTTCTTGCTTTGATGATGTTTCCTCTTTTAATGGTGATTGCGATTTCATTTCGAGAAGGAAACTATGCATCAGGCGAATTGATTCCATCTAACCCATCACTTGAGCACTGGAAACTGGCTTTAGGTATTGCGGTACAAAATGCGGATGGTACGGTAACACCTCCGCCATTTCCTGTTCTGACTTGGCTTTGGAACTCCATTAAAGTGGCTGGCTTGACGGCAATTGGTATTGTGACCTTATCAACGACCTGTGCTTATGCTTTTGCTCGTATGAAGTTTGCAGGTAAGACGTTGATTTTACGCTCTATGCTGATTTTCCAGATGTTTCCTGCGGTACTAGCATTAGTGGCATTGTATGCGCTATTTGATCGATTAGGTGCTTATGTACCTTTCCTTGGCATGAATACGCATGGGGGCGTTATCTTCGCCTATATGGGTGGTATTGCACTCCATGTTTGGACGATTAAAGGATATTTCGAATCCATTGATGGTTCTCTTGAAGAAGCTGCTGCACTTGATGGAGCAACACCATGGCAAGCCTTTAGAATGGTACTATTGCCATTATCTGTACCCATCCTTGCAGTTGTGTTTATTCTTTCTTTCATTGCGGCTGTTACTGAAGTTCCTGTTGCCTCATTGCTACTTCGTGATGTTGGATCATATACATTGGCAGTGGGTATGCAGCAGTATCTATATCCGCAAAACTACTTATGGGGTGACTTTGCGGCTGCAGCAGTACTTTCAGCATTACCCATTACGATTGTGTTCTTGCTAGCGCAAAAATTCTTAGTGGGGGGTTTAACTGCTGGTGGTGTGAAAGGCTAATTTACTTCTCAGTACCTATATTATTCCTTGCAATGTAAAAGAGCCAAAGATCTGTTACTCGATCTTTGGCTCTTTTTTTGTTCAATAATTTTATAGCTTCTCATTTCGTATTCTCAGTCTCGTAATGTTCGTGCGATCGGCAAAACTCATTCCCTCACCGTATTTATTCAACAATTACTAATGTTAATAGCAATAACAGTAATTAATATTTCCAGCTTGACGTCAATATGTAGTGTTTTGGTTTTTATAATTATCCATATGTTGTATTTATTTGAACTTGAATAATTTCTACTACTTTCTGTAAGGTTGAATTGATACTGATAGTCATTATCATCTCGTTCAGTTTATTGCTTAGGAGATATAGGCATGAGTAACAATAAGATAAGTGTGACAGAGTTTAATTTTGCCGACATAACATGGAAAGGAATTACCGTTACTCCTGCTGCGGCAGAGAGAATTATTTCGTTATCAAAAAACAATAAAGCAGTTCGTTTTTCAGTAAAAATGTCTGGCTGTACGGGTTATGCATACGTTATTGAACAATTAACCGTAATTGAAGAACAAGATGTTTCATTTAACTCTCATGGCGCACTTTTCTATGTCGCTTTGTCAGCAATGCCTATGCTCGATGGCACTGAGATCGACTTTGTTAAACAAGGTTTGAATCAATCCTTTGTCTACCATAACCCTAATGTAAAAACAGAATGCGGTTGTGGTGAAAGTTTCGGAATTTGATCTATGAGTATACCTGAACTCCAACCCGACATTGATCATGTGCTCAATCATAAGCGCTACAAAGAAGGGTTTTATACCGATGTTGTCAGTGACACCTTTAGTAAGGGCATTAATGAAGAGGTTATTCGCGCCATTTCAGCCAAAAGAAATGAACCCGATTGGATGTTGGAATTTCGCTTAAATGCCTTTAATCATTGGCTCACAATGAAAGAACCTCACTGGTTAAAAGCCGAATACCCAAAATTGGATTATCAAGACTACAGTTATTATTCAGCGCCTAGCTGTGCTCGCTGTGACAATATTGATTCGTCAAATACAGATCAAGAAAGTGCTAATAGTGAGTTTTTAACACAAGAAGTTGAAGAAGCTTTTGAATTGTTAGGAGTGCCTGTTCGGGAAGGAGCCGATATTGCTGTTGATGCTATTTTTGACTCTGTCTCTGTTGCAACGACCTATCACGAAGAACTCAAACAGCTGGGCATTATTTTTTGCTCCTTTAGTGAGGCGATTCAACAATATCCTGAATTAGTAAAAAAATATTTGGGCACAGTTGTTCCTGCAAAAGATAATTTCTTTGCGGCACTTAATGCGGCTGTTGCTTCTGATGGCACTTTTATTTATATCCCCCCAGGTGTTCGTTGCCCTCGTGAGCTTTCAACCTATTTTCGTATTAATCAGGCAAAGACAGGTCAGTTCGAACGCACGATTTTAGTGGCAGATAAGGGGGCATATGTCAGTTATATCGAAGGTTGTTCAGCACCTGTTCGCGATAGCTATCAGCTTCATGCCGCCGTTGTTGAAGTCATCATTCATCAAGATGCCGAAGTGAAATATTCAACGGTCCAGAACTGGTTTGCCGGTGAAGAAGGTCAAGATGGTGGCATTTTAAACTTTGTAACTAAACGAGCTCTATGTGAAGGTCGTAATAGTAAGATGTCTTGGACCCAATCGGAAACAGGTTCGGCGATTACGTGGAAATATCCGAGCGTGATCTTACAAGGGGATAATTCTGTCGGTGAGTTTTTCTCCGTTGCTTTAACCAATGGTAATCAAAAAGCCGATACGGGCACTAAGATGATCCACATTGGTAAGAATACAAAGTCGACCATTATTTCAAAGGGGATCTCCGCAGGCCAAAGCGAAAATAGCTACCGTGGTTTAGTTAAGATTCTCCCTTCAGCACAAGGTGCTCGTAACTATACCCAATGTGATTCTATGCTCATTGGTGATAAATGTGGCGCTCATACTTTCCCAACCGTTGATGTGCGAAACCCATCCGCTCAAATTGAACATGAGGCAACAACTTCCAGGATAGGTGAAGACCAACTATTTTATTGTGTGCAGCGAGGGATCAGTGAGGATGATGCTATCTCTATGATTGTTAATGGTTTTTGTAAGGATGTATTTTCTGAGTTGCCATTAGAGTTTGCCGTGGATGCGCAAAAGCTTCTTTCTATCAGTCTTGAACATAGTGTGGGTTAATTATGTTAGATATTAAAAATTTACATGTCAGTGTCGAAGATAACGAAATCTTAAAAGGCATTAATCTCCAAATTAAAGCGGGAGAAGTTCACGCAATTATGGGACCTAATGGTTCGGGTAAGAGCACATTATCATCCACGCTTGCAGGCAAAGAAGACTATGAAGTTACCCAAGGTAGCATTGAATTTTTAAATAAAGATCTTATCGAGTTAGATGCAGACGAACGTGCTGGTGAAGGGGTATTTCTTGCTTTCCAATACCCGGTTGAGATTCCAGGTGTGAGTAATAAGCTCTTTTTACGTACAGCTCTTAATGGTATCCGCAATTATAAAGGATTATCTGAGTTAGACCGCTTTGATTTTGATGATTTGTTAGAAGAGAAAGCGGAGCTGTTAAAAATGCCTGTTCATTTGTTGGATCGTTCCGTTAATGAAGGGTTCTCCGGCGGTGAGAAAAAACGGAACGATATTTTGCAAATGGCGGTATTGGAACCCAGCCTTTGTATTTTAGATGAAACAGATTCTGGCCTTGATATTGATGCGTTAAAAGCTGTCTCAGAAGGTGTAAATGCTTTACGTGACGATAAGCGTGCTTTCATTGTTGTGACCCATTATCAGCGTATTCTTGATTACATTAAACCGGATTATGTTCATGTTATGGTGGATGGGAAAATTGTTAAATCTGGTGATTATCGTTTAGCTAAAGAGTTAGAGGAGAAAGGTTATGGCTGGATCATTGGAGAATAAATCAGCATCGACTCTTCTTAATTGGCAAGCGTTAGTGCCTGATGCCCTTGACCAACAAAAACATTGGAAAAAAGTATTAGAACTAGGACTTCCAACCAGTTGTGACGAAGATTGGAAATTTACACCCTTTAATTTTCTTTATGAGCTCCCATGGCATGATCGAGTGCCTTTAGTTCAACGCCGTATACCTAAAGATCTTAGTTATTTAGGTTCTGAAGATGTATATCGAATGGTATTTATTAATGGGTGTTGGCAAAAAGAGTTATCTGATTCTGTGTGTGGTGTCGATATTTCCGTATTAAAGGGAGATGATATCAGTACTGAATCCCTTGCGGTCGATCAGCTGGATAATGAGATAGTTGTTGAGCTTACCGAAGCACTAAAAACGCAAATGGTTAAGTTTACTGTTGCACCTAAAGTGATATTAGATAAGCCATTATGCATTATTCATTACATAGATAGCCTTGATGGAGCTGTGTGTGCGATGCGTCATCACTATCAATTAGGTCGTTTGTCGCAAGTAAAGATTATTGAGCACCATGTGAAGCTATCGGAGGTATCCCATAAAGGAGTTGTGTTTAGCAACACATCCATAGAAGCTCAAGACGGTGCGCAAGGCGAATATATTAAGATCGTTGAACAGGGAAGTGAGCAACTGCATCTTGCTCATAATCATATAGTTACAAATCGTGATGCGAATGTGACGAGTTCCACCTATTTATTATCAGGAAAATGGATTCGCCATAAGACCAGTAGTGAGCTAGAGGGTGAAAACGGTGTTGTCGAGATGAACAGTTTATCTCTCCCTGCTCATGGTCAATGTTTTGATAGTCGAACTTATCTAAATCATAGTGTTTCGCACTGTCGTAGCCATCAGTTACATAAAGTGGTGGCCGTTGATGATGGTAAAGGTGTATTTGACGGTTTAATTTATGTAAGTCCTGGTGCTTTAAAAACTGATGGTCAAATGGATAATCATAATTTATTGATTGGTGATAAAGCTCAAATAAATAGCCAGCCTAAATTAGAGATTTATGCTGATGATGTGAAGTGCAGTCACGGTGCTACAACGGGTCAGTTAGATCAAGAGCAAATTTTTTATCTACAAGCTCGTGGTATCAAGAAAGAGCTCGCCGAGCGCATGATCATCAAAGCATTTGCAAAAGAAGTGTGTGATCTGGTGTCTTTTGAGCCAATTCGTCGTTATTTGCTTGATCATGTTGAAAAGAAATTGGAGCGATCATTATGATTGAGAGTCCATGGAGAAAAGATTTTCCGATTTTTCAGCAGCTTGATAAAGAAAATTATCGATACCTTGATAGCGCAGCAACAGCGCAAAAACCACAAATAGTTTTGGACATAATGGATAAGTTTTATCGATATGATAATGCTGCTGTCCATAGAGGTATTCATCGGTTAAGTGCTCGTGCAACGGATCAAATGGAGTTGATTCGTGAGCGGGTTGCGCAATTTATTCATGCACCTTCGGAGAACAATATTGTTTTTACCAAAGGGACAACTGAAGCCATTAATTTAATTGCCAACAGCTATCTTCCAACCTTTGCCCAAGAGGGGGATGAGATTATTATCTCTGAACTTGAGCACCACGCTAATATCGTTCCTTGGCAAATGTTAGCGCAGAAGTTAGGGTTAAAAATCAAAGTTTGGCGTCTTGCTGACAATAACCGTGGTCTTTGTCTAGATGCATTTCGAGAGCTGTTAACGGAAAAAACAAAGTTAGTTGCGATTAGCCAACTTTCAAATGTTCTTGGAACTGTGCAGCCCATTAAAGAGGCTATTTGCATGGCACATCAAGTAGGGGCGGCAGTCATGGTTGATGGTGCTCAAGGTATCATGCATCAGCAGACTAATGTTCAAGAACTTGGTTGCGACTTTTATGCTTTTTCAGCTCATAAGCTCTATGGTCCAACGGGAATTGGAGCGTTATATATCGCTCCAAAATGGTTGCAGCAATTACCGCCATGGGAAGGGGGGGGAGCAATGATTGATAAAGTGGATTTATTCAGCGAAACCTCATATCAAGCTGCGCCTTGGCGTTTTGAAGCAGGTTCTCCGAATGTTGCGGCTATTATGGGCTTTGGTGCTGCCATTGAATATGTTAATCAAATCGGTTTATCTCAGATACAGGACTATGAAAAACAATTAATGTCATATATGTCACAACAGTTTTCAGATATTGATAACGTTGAGTTATATGGTGACGGAAAAAATCGCCATGGCGTGCTGTCATTTAATCTTACGCCTCACCATGCGTTTGATGTCGGCAGTTTTTTAGATCAATACGGTATTGCGATTAGAACCGGCCACCATTGTGCAATGCCTCTTCTAAAACGTTTAGATCAAGCTGCAGTATGTCGAGCTTCTATTGCCCTTTATAACAATGCAGAAGATATTGATAGGCTGGTGGCAAGCATTAAACGTACACAAATGTTATTAGGTTAAAAGAGAGTAGTAATGACACCAGATAAAATAGTACGTAATTTCCAACGCTGTGTTAATTGGGAAGAAAAATATCTATATATGATCGAGCTTGGTGAGCGATTTTGTACCTTGGAATCGGAAAAATGTACTGATGATTACCGTGTTTCTGGATGTCAGAGCCAAGTATGGATCTCGATTGATTTAGATAATGACCGTTTAAAAATTAAGGGAATGAGTGATGCTGCGATTGTGAAAGGCCTGATTGCTCTTATTATTATTGCATTTAATGGTTGTTCGTTAGATCAAGCTAAAACCTTCGATTTACAAAAATGGTTTAACGAATTGGAGCTTACTCAGCATTTAACGCCATCAAGAGCTGTTGGGCTAAGTGAAATTGTAAAATCAGTTTATAACAAGTTATAAAATTTAATTCTTTTAGATAGTTAACCATTTATCTTTGTTATTTAAACATGCGTAAATTTGCAATTAAATCTTGAGTTTTTGAAGTTAATAAATACTAGAGCTTCGTTTAAATCGGCGTAGAGTAACAGTAAAACATAGATAAAATAAGGTATGTATGATGACACCCAAAGATAGATGGTTACTAGACCAGATGTTAGAACTTGAAGGTAAAGATCTTACTCAGTTAACAAAGCAAGAAAAAGAAGTGTTTGATGCGTTTGAAGCAAGAGCTCACGAGTTTGGCGTAACAATTGAAATTGCTTCTGAAGCACCTTTAAGTGATATAAAGCAAGGTACTTCATCTTATTCGGTTACTCAATTAGAAAGACATTTCCCAAATCAAATCATCATAAAGCGCGTATTGGATGATGAATAATAATTTCCCCCAGTACTATAAGTAATGGGGGAGTTTATGTGGATCTTTAGTTGTGTTTTAAAATAAGCTCATTTTCTATGGCTTATTAGATGGAATTGAATTTTTTTCAAAAAAAACATTCTTGTGTGTGTATAATGAGCATTTCATATAAGAATTTACGCATCTAAGTTATATTCATAGTTCAAGATATGTTTAAAAAAATACCTAAGACTTTTACAAAGAAAAAGTACGTTTTTATTCTGTTCATTTTTATGAGCTGGTTTGTGTTATCTGCTTGTTTTTTGTTAATGGATTATGCATATAAACGTCATAAGTTAATGAACTATGCACAAGAAACTGTTCAAGTATTCAATTCCATTTTTAACCATGCTAATTCAAGTATTGATTTGGCAGAGAAAATAGACTATTTGAATTGTGACAAATCATTGAATCAGCTGCGTCAAATTGCTGCCATTACACCGTATGTTCGTTCTATTGTTATACTTCATAACAACAAACTCATTTGTAATAGTGTATTAGGTAAAACGAACTTTCCAGTTAATCGTAACTTAAAACATAAAAAATTAGCCATTATTGATAAGAGCTATATAACAAAAAAACCTGTATTAATATTAACAAAAAAAATTAATGAAAATTCTGAGATTAGAATTGGAATTAATACCTACTTTTTATCCCATAATCTGATTTCTAGTACAGAAGATAGAGAGCTGTACATTGAGATTGATGATGCTATTTATAACTTAGACGGTGTAGCAAAAACTATTGATACTTCTGATGGGTATATTCGAGTAAGTTCTTTATTATATCCATTTTCAATTTATGTTGATGATTCTTTTGTTTTAACCTCTCTTGACATGACGTTTGTTCTGTTTATGTTACTTACAGGGATTGTTGTTGGCGGATACGGTAATAGGATTTTTAGTAAAACGGATTTTGTAAAATATGAACTAGAAAATGCCATACTCAACAATGAAATTAAGCCTTATATTCAGCCGATATCGTCGAGTAATGGTGATGTTATTGGTGGTGAAGTATTGGCTCGTTGGGTAAAAAGCAATGATCGGGTGATACCTCCTGGTGTTTTTATCCCATTAATCGAACAGTATGATTTGATGGAATCAATGACTAACTCTATGATAGATCAACTGATTAACACTCCAAACCTACTTGAGTCTAATAAATCACTACATCTCAGTATTAATGTTACAAAAGAATGCTTAGAAAATGAGATAATTCGCATCAAATGTGAATGGCTTGCGGAAAGATGTCGTTTAATTTTAGAGTTAACAGAAAGTGAAGAATTTACCGATCCTGAGTATATCTCATTACTTATGGGTGAGTTGCGAGAGCGTGGTGTTTTGTTTGCTCTTGATGATTATGGCACTGGTTTTTCAACATTAAAATATCTTAAACAGTATCAATTTGATTATTTAAAAATTGATAAAATGTTTGTTGATAATGTTTGTGATGATAGTGTTTCAAGTGAGATAATTAAAAATATCATATCGTTAGCTAAAAAGCTTAATATTAGTCTTGTTGCTGAGGGGGTTGAGCATCAGTCTCAGGTGAATAAGCTTGCTAACTATGGCGTAGATTATTTTCAAGGCTATTATTTCAGTAAGCCGATAGCGATTGATGATTTTATTGCCAAGTATATTCTCTTTAGTCGTTTAGTTACTTAATTTAAACACTATTATTGAAGAATGGTTAAGAAACAATAGTTATCAAGAAGCCCTTTTAATATTGTTAAAGTAGGAATAGATTAGATCTATACACAATTTAACAGGGAATGAAGATGGCTGAGGTTGCAGTATTTTACGATACCGAGCAGGTTAAGATTGGTGAACAGTGTGTTGTTAATGAGCTGCATATTACCATGTATGAACTCATGCAAAAGGCTGGAACTGCTGTTTTTCAGGCTCTTGTCCAGAATTATCCCGATGCTCGTTCGCTGATTATATTTGTTGGTAAAGGCAATAACGGTGGGGATGGTTATGTTGTTGCTAAATTGGCTTTATTGGCAGGGTATCGAGTACAGGTGCATCATCATGGTGATCAAAACCGCTTAACATCGGATAGCCATAAAGCTAAGCAGGACTACATTAATGCGGGCGGTTCTCTTCTGGCCTATGATGATCTCGATTTTCAAAACATAGACCTTGTTATTGATGCGCTTCTTGGAACGGGTTTGAGGGGGGATGTGTATCCCGAAACATGTGTACTTATCCACAAGATTAATCACCTCAATCTACCGATAATGTCTATCGATATTCCGTCAGGGTTATACGCTAATACTGGATTTGCCAGTAAAGAAGTTATTAAAGCCGATATCACGGTTTGTCTAATTGCAATAAAAAGTGGTTTGATTACAGGTTCGGCACGAGAGTATGTTGGTAAGTTACTTATTGACGACTTAGGTGTTAAGGCGCTCTTTTGCAAAAATGCGTCAGCAAAAGGAACTTTAACTTATGCAAAAATAAAACCAAGAAAACCTACATATCATAAAGGAAATTCGGGGCACTCTCTGGTGATTGGGGGAGATGCTGGTATGGGAGGTGCTTTACTTCTTTCCTCTGAAGCCTGTTTACGTTCTGGTGCTGGTTTAGTCGCTTCTTTGACTGATACGACGAATGTAATGCCTTCTCTTGTCCGTACGCCTGAAGTCATGGCTTCTGATTGGCAAAACCAAGAAATGTTATCTCAACGTTTGTCATGGGCTACTGCACTTGGATTTGGACCTGGTTTAGGTTTGAGTTCGTTCGCAAGACACTTATTCAGCCAAATCTCTCAACAAACTATACCCAAAGTATTTGATGCCGACGCATTAAATATACTCTCATTGACTCCTAACTTTGATGATTTAAGAATCTTAACCCCTCATCCAGGCGAAGCCGCTCGATTGCTAAATTGCACTATCAAGGATATTGAACAAGACCGATATCAAGCAGTTCAAAAGATACAGAGCAAATATGGTGGTGTTGTTGTACTTAAAGGTGCCGGAACTGTAATTTATGATGGAGAACAATTCTTTGTTTGTGCCATTGGAAATGCAAATATGGCAACAGGGGGAATGGGTGATGTGCTGACGGGAGTTATCACCAGTTTATTAGCTCAAGGTTATAATATGACTCAGGCAGCTGTTTACGGAGTTCATATTCATAGTTTAGCTGGTGATCTCGCTGCTAAAGATAAACCAGTTGGATTAATAGCTAGTGATGTTATTGCATATTTATCTAATGCGGTTTGTCTGAGCTCTAATAGATAAAAAAAAGAGGTGGAATTAACCACCTCTTTTTACTATCTCAAACAAATCAATGATTATTACTTAGTGTAAGAACCACGGATGTTGTCGATGCGCTGGTTAGCACGCATTGCTTCTTGGTAAGCTGCGTCAGATGCTGCACGAGCGTCGTTAACAGCGCCAGCTAGTTGATCTTGTTGGCTTTGTAGAGCGCTTACTTGATCAGAAAGTGCGTCAACTTTGTTAGTTAGTTGCTGCATTTCGCTTGAGCTTGAACAACCCATTAGAGTTGCACTTAGAATAACACCAGCTAGGATAGTTACTTTACGATTCATTCTCTTTATTCTCCTTTAATCTGCCACTACAAACTGAGTGTAAAAGTTTTAGTTGGCAGATTCATTATGGCATAACTTGCTAAAAAATCTCATTAAAAACACATAAATAATAAAAAAACTTTTTCTCGTTATGGGATCATTCACACAAAATTGCAATTATTTATCTTAAATTTACCTTCTATTGACAGTTTCAATTGATGATTTAAGTTTCCATGTTTTGAGTAATAGTTTTTTATTTTATTGATTTTTAATGCTTTTTTGTAAACTTACATTTTGTTTTTATCATGTTAATTTTGTATTGCACTGTGCATTGGTAGAAATTTAATTAGTTAAGTGAAAGCGCTATAGCAACAATTTGTCAGCGTTTCTGTGAAATTAAAACATCATTAATTTCCTGAGTTAGTAGTTGGACATTTAATGTATGTGCAACCTTTTTAATAATGTTGCCATTAGGTTGAAGTATATAAAAATAGGAGTTGTGATCGATTGTGTATTCAAGCTTTGATTCTGGCATTTTAGTCTTGAGATAGAGCACACCATATTTATTTGCTAATTCAGTCGTCTGTTCGACAGTACCAACTAAGCCTGTAATCCCAGCCTTAAAATAACTTGCATACTCCTTGGTTTTTGTTGCAGTATCTCTTTCTGGATCTAGTGTTATAAATATCGGCCACACATTTTGACGTTGTGTTTCAGATAAATTATCTAAAGCACTTGATAAGATAGCTAATGAGGTTGGGCATACGTCAGGGCATTGAGTGTAACCAAAATACACAACCCTAATTCGAGGATCTGTTGTATCGAAAAGGTCGATAACATCTTCTCCATACTCAAGAATCTGCATTGGGTAGTAGGGGGCATGGCGAGCATTAGGATCTCGTTTTTGCCAGAAATAATGCGCCGTTAATCCAGAAAAAAGCGCACAAATAAGAATTAGCCACTGATACCGCATGATAAGTTCCTATATAAAAACAGCCTGTTACAGTAAATATAACAGGCTGTTTAATGAGCTTTTATGCTGGTAAGTTTACTTTGTGATTGAAGTAACTTTATCTAGTGATTATTCGCCGTGTTGTGCGAACTTTTCTAATCCCCAAACAATAGCAATGCCTAAAATCATGGCGATAATAGCGTAGCCTAAAAGCGCTGGCTGGCCTGTTACATGTTCAAAGTTAAAAGGAGATAAGTTTTGTTCTACAAGAGGAACCTGCTCTCCATGAGAGTTAATACGCCAAGTTAATGTTTCTTTCCATGGCCAGATTTTGCCGAGGGTTCCGATCATTAATCCAGTTAAGAAAGTTAAAGCGATATCTCGGTAGTTTCTTAAGATCCAAGATAAAACATGAGAAAACGTCAAAAGACCAACGACACAGCCCATTGCAAATAGACCGAGAGTAACAACATCCATCGATTTTGCCGCACCTAAAATTGGGGCATACATACCGAGCAGTAATAGAATAAAGCTACCTGAAATTCCAGGTAAGATCATAGCGCAGATAGCGATAGCGCCTGCAATGACGATATTGACTGGCGTTGGATCCATGCTGACAGGGTTAACAACTGTAATACCATATGCAAAAGCAGCCCCAAGAATAACGGCAATAAAACGAGTTAAAGCCCAGCGGTCAACTTGTTTAAACATATGGATAACTGACACAATGATCAAACCAAAAAAGAAAGACCACAGTGGAATTGGATGAGTATGCAACATCCAGGTAATGAAACGTGCTAATGTAAAGATACTAGTTAAAATACCAGCAAAAAGAGCGATAAGAAAAGTACCATTAACATGCTCAAAAGCACCTTTAATACCTTTCTCTTTTAAAACAGTGATAAGTTTTGGGTTAATACGACGAATGCTTTCTAAAAGAGTATCATAGATACCTGTAATAAAAGCGATTGTGCCGCCAGAAACACCAGGGACAACATCAGCTGCACCCATTGCCATTCCTTTTAAAAAGGTAATCAGCTTATTCATGTAAGATCATCTTATTTAATTAAAAACTGGCGATATTATACATTTAAAAACAAGAAAAAAGAGTGAAAAGATAAGATGATTGACACTAATTTTACAGGGTGGTATGTCCTTAAGTTATTACTTTCCTTCATTTGATTTTCTACAGGAATTCTTTCGGACTCAGAGAACGATAAATAGAGTTTAACGCTTTAATGTACAAATTGTGACCATGCTAATATCAAAAAAGGAGATTCTAGGTAAAGTAGTTTTATAAATTTTAAATACAATATACCCAAGTAACCTCAAGATGCGAGGTTCAGCGAGAATAATTTGGTTTACAGGCAAGGCAACGATTTGAAGATCTAGTGGCTCTAAATTAAAAATCGTTAACGCAGTATGTGAAGCAAATTAACTCGCCCTTTGGGAGCGTGTCACAGACACAATTTCATCGTCAAACAATTTGGAAATAGCGAGCTATTACACTGCATTGTTTGTCTTGAACTTGAATCAGTGACAACGCTCTGAATCCTGCATCTTGAAGTCACTTGGGTATATTACGATTAATGGAGTAATCAGATGTATAAGACTCTGCTAGGTATTGCAACAGAGAATCAACTCATTCGAGCTGATATGAAGTGGGATACGACAAAATCACATGATATTGAAACCCTATGGTTAGTTGAAAAATCACCTGATGATAATGTTGTGGCGAGGTATGTGATCAAAGTCACCAAAGAATTAAATTTTCCTGATAGAAGAAATATTTCGTATCAAAAATACACTCCAGATAGTTTATCGTTGGTGAGCAGCGGCGAATTAATTGTGTAAATAATTGCACATTTATATATATGTAATAAGACCATTATATGTTGAATTTGTGCTCTAGATTTTATTCTTTGCAGAAAACCACGTAAAATCTTGAAAAATTAAAATTAGTTTGTATCTTATTTCGATATAACAGTGATACTTATTTTATTTATATCAGGATTCAGTTTATCAGTGAGTCCTGATTTCGTGTATTTAAGGAATAATTACATGATACCAAGAGATTCGACTTTACGAGTTGTAAGACCGACAGATAATCTTGATACTATAGCTGAAATGTATTCCGCTTTAGGCTTTGAAAAAGTTAAAGAATTCAAGAATAATGAGGGTTTTGATGGCGTAATTCTTGGTCATCGAAAACATGCTTATCATTTAGAGTTTACCCATCGCATCGGTACAAAAATTGGTAAAGCCCCTAATCAAGAGCAGCAATTGGTTTTCTATATTGCTTGTAGTCGAGAGTGGGAGCGAGCTTGCCGTAGTATGATCAGTGCTGGTTTTAATGTGGTTGAAAACATTAACCCATACTGGGAGTCGGTTGGCAAAACATTTGAAGATATTGATGGCTATCGCCTTGTTCTTCAAAACTTAGACTGGGATCTATAAGCCAATTTATTATTTATAAATAATAAAGCATCAGTTAGTGGTGCTTTATTTTTGCATAAGATATCTTTTCTTTCATGATTTTCTCTGCCATAGCTCCAAAAAAATCGCATGGATTATTGTGATTAACTAAATGATGCTGTCTGTTGCCAATATTTTTGAGTAATTTTATTTCAGATTGCTCTTTTACCTGTAACCTTTCAGGCGTATTAAAATAATCCAGTATTGGCGATCTTAAATGTTGATCAATTTGTTGTAATTGAAAATAGCATCGATTTATTGCAATCATATCCTTCATCAGTTTGAGACTTTCTGCTGTAGATATAGTTTGATCATTTATTAATTCTAGGATTCTATCCCATCTTTTAGATGCTAAAAGCCCCATTACGACATATTCAGGCCTTTGATAGCTGCTTAATAAGATTTTTTCATAATCATCTCGAATTAAATTTCGGTTAACATCATTTCCCCACAAGTCGTTTGATAAAGACTGAGTAGTTATCATTTCTATCTGTTCAGATGGAAGTTCACTGGAGCTTACGTGCCACTTGGCTAGTATTGATAATGCAGAATATTCATTCAGAGGGAGTTGTATATGGTTTCCATCGAGTATAGCTGGGTGGCTTTTCATCATTTCTAACGAGTCATAAGCCATAGCGGGTAGGAAGAAAAGGATATGTATCGAGATGATAAGGAATCGTAAGTAAGTCAGCATAATGAATTTGTAATAGTGTTATCTGTATTATTCATAAGCTGTATTGGCGTTTATCTCAATATTAATGAAGTGGATTGTAGAGCGACTATACATTTTTGTATGAAAAAAATTAACTTACAATAATGTATGAAGTAAATATGGTTATTAAATTATTGTCTTTTATCTAATTGTTAAGCTTCAGTTTAGGCTCGCTATATATATTATTAGCATCTAGTCGAAACAACGTGTGGTATTATGCCTGATAAGCTATTTGAAGTGATATTGATAATTGTTGCTATCGCGGTTGCCATAGGGATCTATAGCTGCACAGTTATGAGCTAATCATATAATTTGGATATTACTTCTATACACATAAAACTATGATTTCAACATTGAAACTATGATTGGTTAAAATAAGAGTAGTTTGCTTTTTTTGTAAACAGTTATATTCACTTTATCTTCTTTCTTGTACATAAAACGATAAGCCTTATTTTTAAAGGGTGATTAGTTGTTTTTATCATCTACTTTCGACTATTGCGACAGCACGAACTTAGGCATATTCTTTATAAAAAATGATCCGTATCAATAATTGGTAAGATAGGAGAGAGAATATGGCTCTTAATAAAAAAGTATGGTCTGACATGGCTGTTGACCCAGAAGCTCCTCAAGGATTTTATTTTCGTGATGCAAGTTGTGCTCAACCAATTACTTCAATGTTAGAAGTGTGGGATGCCGGTACAGTTGAAGATCCTCATCATCATCCTCATGACGATATGTCTGTGATGGTTGAAGGTCGTATAGATGTGCAATTTTTTGATCGTCAAGATGATGGCTCATTGATTAAGAAAGGGGATGTTCAGATATTTAGAAAAGGTGATACTGCATATATTCCTGCAAATCAAATTCACTCAGTAATTTACACTGAAGATACGAAAATGGTTTACGTACAAGACGGTGAATTTGGCTTTATTGCTGATTAATTGTGTCTTCTTCCTTTTGCGTTGCGAGAGAGTTTTACTTTCGCAGCGCTTTATGCTTTTTAGGTAACTCATCTCTTATTCTCTTTTCATCATTTCTTATCCTTCTAGTTAGAATAACTACTCTATTGCATTTCGTGCGAATAATTATCAGTTAAATCCTTTTTGTTGAGAATAAACTGCTATTGTGCTTCAAATCAAAGAATAAACTTATGTAATTTTGATACTGTCGGCGTATTACTAGATGATTTTTGTCATCCATGAACTTTGCCATAAAAGGTCAAGCGATAATTGACTTAAAAATAGATATATTAAGAGTGTTCTTAAGAGCATCGTGGGGCAAAGTTAGTTAGAACAATGAGGCTATAATGATAAATATAACGATCGACGGACAAGTGTTCGCCATCGACCCAGATCAAAATCTACTGGAAGCTGCTAAGCAATGTCAGGTGGATATCCCATCGCTATGTGGTAAGAACACAAAAGGTGAGAAAGTTGCTTGTAATCTTTGCGTAGTAGAGATTGATGGTCAGGGAGTACAACGTGCTTGTGAAACCAAGCCAGCCGAAGGAATGTCAGTAACGACTCAGTCAGAAGAGCTCAGTTCACGTCGTCAAACAGCGCTGAATAAAATTTTGTCTGATCACTATGCAGATTGTGAAGCCCCTTGCCAAACAGCATGTCCAGCAGGGGTAGATATTCAATCTTACCTTTACCATATTTCACAAAACGATCACCAGAAAGCGGTTGAAGTTATTAAACGTACCTTACCTATGCCACTATCTATTGGTCGTGTTTGTCCTGCTTTTTGTGAAGCTGAATGTCGCCGAGGGTTAGTTGATGAGCCAATTGCGATTCGTCAATTAAAGCGTCATGCCGCAGATATTGATTTAAAAGCTCAAGAAGCCTATGTACCTGAGAAAAAGCCAGCAAAAGGTAAATCTATTGCGGTTGTTGGTAGTGGTCCTGGCGGTTTAACTTGTGGCTATTATCTATCTAATGAAGGTTACAATGTCACGGTTTATGAAGCGATGCCTGAAACAGGTGGATGGCTTCGCTATGGTATTCCTGAATACCGTTTACCTAAGTCCATTTTAGATAAAGAAGTAGAGTTAATGTGCCGTAATGGCATGGAAATCTACACGAATAAAAAGCTAGGTGAAGATTTCACTTTATCGGATCTCTCTCGTGATTTTGATGCGGTATGTCTGGCTGTCGGTGCATCAAAAGCGGTAGAAATGCACTATACGGGCAGCGATCTTGACGGTTGTTATTTAGGTGTTGATTATCTAAAAGATTATGTCACCGAACATAAGTTGGTCACAGGTAAAAAAGTTGCCGTTATTGGTGGTGGTAATACGGCTATCGACTGTGCGCGTACAGCGGTTCGTGATGGTGCTGATACTACACTGATTTATCGTCGTACTCGCGATGAAATGCCAGCAGAAGATTATGAAATTGCAGAAGCTGAGCATGAAGGGGTTAAGTTTCACTTCTTAACCAATCCATCTGAAAATATTGCTGATGCTAATGGGCGTGTATGCCAAGTTAAATTGGAAAAGATGGCTTTAGGTGAACCCGATGCATCAGGTCGTCGCAGTCCAAAGGCAACGGGTGAATTCTTTATTGAAGAGTTTGATACTGTTATTGCAGCAGTATCACAAAAAGCAGATTTAAGCTTCCTTGATAACGAAACGATTGAATTGCCACTGACACGTTGGAATACCTCAGATGCTCACCCTGAAACTATGCACAGTGGTGTTGAGAATATCTTTAGTATTGGTGATTTTCGTCGTGGACCAGCAACGGCTATTGAAGCTGTAGCTGATGGTCGCCGCGCTGCTCAAGCTATTGATCGATTCTTTAGTGGCTCAATGGAGCAGATTCCAGCTAAAGAATTTAACTCACAAAAAGAGACAAAACTAAAATTAGTTGCGCCTGAACAATTTGCGGCCATTCCAAAAGTGATGCGTGCAGTTATGCCAGAGCTTAGCTCAGAACAACGCGCTCTTAATTTTGGAGAAGTCGAATTAGGTTTTGATAATGAAGCCGCAATAACAGAAGCTGCTCGCTGTCTAGAGTGTGGTTGCCAAGCGAATAAAGACTGTAAGTTGCGTGATTATGCGACTGAGTATAAAGCGGCTGAAACCGATTTAGAGAACGAAGCAAAGCAGAAATTCTGTGTAGATGACTCTTCTGAATTTATTGTGTTTGATGCTAACCGCTGTATTAGTTGTGGTCAGTGTGTACAAGCTTGTAACGAGAAAGCGGTACATGGCGTTTTAAGCTTTATGAAAAATGCTGATGGGACACCCGCTCAGCGTCCTGAATGCCGACCTGGTTTTGATGGCGTAAATATGGGCGATTCAAAATGTGTGCAATGTGGTGCTTGTGTACAAGCGTGTCCTACTGGGGCATTGGTTGATAAACGTGATAAAGCGCAAGGTCGAATTGAATTATTGACGCCTGTTGAAACCATCTGTACCTATTGTGGTATTGGCTGCCGCTTAACCATGTTTGTGGACAAAGCTAAAAATAAGATCCGCTATGTACAAGGCTCTGAAAAGTCACCAGTGAACCAAGGTATGCTGTGTGTGAAAGGCCGCTTTGGTTTTGATTTCATTAATAGCCAGGAACGTTTACAAACACCGCTTATTCGTAAAGAAGGTCAATTAGTTCCTGCTACATGGGATGAGGCTATCTCTCTTATTGCTGAGAAGTTTACAGCGATCAAAAATGAAAAAGGTGGAGATTCATTAGCTGGATTTTCGTCGGCCAAAACAACCAATGAAGATAACTTTGTCTTTCAGAAATTTGTCCGTTGTGAGTTTGAAACCAATAACGTTGATCACTGCGCTCGCTTATGTCACGCATCAACGGTAACCGGTCTTGAAGCATCACTCGGTAGTGGGGCGATGACAAATGATATTCCAAGTATCAAGCATTCAGATCTGATATTTATTATTGGATCCGATACATCATCTGCTCACCCGATTATTGGTTCACACATAAAACAAGCGGTTCGTCATCATGGCGCTCGTCTTATTGTTGCTGATCCTAAGAAGGTTGATATTGTTGCCCATGCTGAACTGTATGTCGCTCAGCGCCCTGGTACTGATGTGATGCTATTGAATGGCATTATGCAGCAGATCATCAAAAATAATTGGCATGATCAAACGTATATTGATGAGCGAGTTGAAGGCTTTGATGCATTAAAAACTGAAGTGATGCAAGAGGCCTATTCGCTGGAAAAAGTGGAGTTGGTAACAGGAGTAAAAGCGAGTGATGTTCTTGAGATGGCTCGTTTAATTGGTACCGCAGAACGTACTGCTATTTATTACTCTATGGGTATTACACAGCACACCACAGGCCATGATAACGTTCGTTCAATTGCAAACTTGCAAATGTTGTGCGGTAACATAGGTATTGAAGGTGCTGGCATCAATCCTCTGCGTGGTCAGTCGAATGTGCAGGGTGCTTGTGATATGGGTGCACTACCGTGGGACTTCCCTGGATATCAAAAAGTAGAAGTACCTGAGAATCACCAGAAATTTGCTAAGGCGTGGAATAAACCTAATCTACCTGCGAAAAAAGGTTTAACCCTGACCGAGATTATTGATGCTGCATGCCATGATCAGGTAAAAGGTTTGTATGTTATGGGTGAAAACCCAGTACTAAGCGATCCAAACCAAGCGCACGTAATTGAAGGTCTTGAAAAGCTAGATTTCCTTGTTGTTCAAGATATTTTCTTAACAGAAACAGCTGAATATGCAGATGTAGTATTGCCATCGTGCTCCTTTGCTGAAAAAGATGGACACTTTACCAATACCGAGCGCCGAGTACAGCGTATTCAAGCTGCGGTAAATCCTCCTGGTGAAGCCAAACAAGACTGGCAGATTCTGCAAATGGTCTCTCAGGCAATGGGAGGGCAATGGCATTATGATTCTGTTCAAGAGATCACAGAAGAAATCACACAACTAACGCCTCAATATGCAGGTATCAGTTGGGATGCAGTTGGCTATGAAGGCATCCAATGGCCATGTAATGCGAATAAACCTCAAGGTACTCGTATTATGCATGAAGAGCGCTTTGTTCGTGGTAAAGGCGAAATGGCTGCGGTTCCATTCCGTTATGCAGCAGAGCTCCCTGATGAAGAGTTTCCTCTGGTCTTAACAACTGGCCGTCTACTAGAGCAGTTCCACACAGGTACCATGACTCGTAAGACGAAAGGTTTGGATAATCTTGCAGGTCCTCGAGCCATGATTAGTGTAACAGATGCCGAGCGTTTGGGTATTCATAATGGTGAAATGATCCGTGTTGCAACTCGTCGTGGCGCTATTGAAACACCTGCATTTGTGACTAAACGCATGCAAGATGGTGTTGTATTTGTACCATTCCATTTTGCAGAATCACCAGCAAACCGTTTAACCATAACAGCAACTGACCCGCATGCTAAGATCCCTGAGTTTAAAGTTGCGGCAGTGAAAATTGAGAAGATAGAAGCAAAAGAGGTTGAATTAGCTTAATTGTAGCCTTTATCTCATTTTGATCGATAAAGCCACTAAGCCTTGGGTTTAGTGGCTTTTTTTCAGCCTTAATAACTGGTTTGATATCATTCTTAGGTATAGAATCTTTACATACGCAGTACATTATCTGAGGTGAGTGATGAAATTTGGCATTATTGTTGTGATCTCTGTTTTAGCCGGGATCTTATCTGGCGAGCATTTTCACTCATTTGTTTTAGGTGTTGGTGTCGCTTCTCTTGCTGTTGGAATGGGGTATTGGGTAACCTTTCGAACATCTAGCCGTTATCCTCAATTAGCTTTTTTGATGCTTT
Source organism: Photobacterium damselae subsp. damselae (assembly GCF_038086725.1). NCBI lineage: Bacteria > Pseudomonadati > Pseudomonadota > Gammaproteobacteria > Vibrionales > Vibrionaceae > Photobacterium > Photobacterium damselae. The sequence continues at coordinate 550,727 of NZ_CP146971.1, read as the reverse complement.
TATTAGGTCTGTTTACAAAGATTATTGTTACTATTGTCGGTGTTATGTGGGGAATTAATAAAGAGCTATTATCATCTCCATTTGTTTTTTCTTTGTCATATTTGGCATTTTTGATTATAGCTAGTTATGGCTACTTTAAGTTACGAGAATATCAATTAAATCAAACTAAGAAGAAAATGCCTAAGTAAATTCAATATTTGGTATGTAGCAGAGAGTATAACTTTATTTAAAGATAAGGTGTTGATTATAATAACTATTGCCTCTTAACTGAAGGTTATTGATTCAGTATGTATACAATCATCCAAACTTGTATTTTTTCTAGATGGTTTACTCTTAAAAAGAGAGTAAAATAATTATTTTGCTCTTTTTATCATAAATAGAATTTAACTCTCATGCAATAATTCCTTATTGGAATTTAATTTATACAAACCGTCCACAATCTTTAGTTTTAAAAAATAATATAGAAATATTATTTGTATACTTATGTATTACTATGTATTTTTCGCTACAAAATGTGATGCGCATTCCAAAATAATGAGGTAAGATACTGGAAAAGTTAGATTTTTATTCTTTATTGGTATTTTAAAGGGCTGATTGTGATTTTTATATTACACTAACCGTAAATCTAAAATATTCAATGATGTCGGTTTTTAATTACATATGAACTAAAAAAATAGACATAATAAGCTTATAATTGATATGCTCTATAAAAACATATTGACTATTAACTGATATATTAATAACTTCGAGATTACTATTTATTTTAGGTTTATCTAATGCATGTTTTAATTTTGAGGGCAAGAAAATCACAGAATATTACTCAACTCGAAATGGCTAAAAAACTTGGAATATCAAGACAAACGTATGTTGATATTGAAAATGGGGTACGAGTTCCAAGAGTTGATCTGTTAAATAAAATTTCGGAGATTACTAATAAACCCGTAAGTTATTTTTTTGAGAGAAATAACCCGATGGATTGTGAGAGGTTACTTGGGTTGTTGTCAGAGCTAGAACCTAAGAGACGTGATTGGTACATGAAATTATTTGAAAAAATTCTAGAAGAAGAGTTAGATTTTTCTTCTTAAGTAGAATTTATAAATGTTTCTGATAATCCTTCGAATTCAAATTTCTTGTAAATTTTGTTTTGAACTGTGTTTTTAATGTGTTTATTTAAAATTAATTGAGTTTAAATGGTATTTCTTTAAGGGATTTATATACTGTACTATATGTTAATTCGGCAATGAAGCTTAGGCTGATAATAAAAAATAATACTATTGTTGAATGTTGTTCTGATTTTTGTTCATGATTTATTTTTTTTGCGATGAAAAATTTATAATATTGCTAACTAATAAATAAATATGATTCTAATGACCATCTTTGATTTTTATATTAATATTCTTATCAAATAAAAATTAGGATTTATATAATAATGAAAGTATATCTTCAGCTAAAAAAAGAGTTAGACTTCTTGCGCTCATTGATGTTCGATTTAATCGATATGGGTGAATTTGAATATTTTGCCAAAATATATGATGACTATCATCTAAGACTCGCAAATTTTTCAAAATGTTATGAAGAAGTCTATGGTGAATTGTTAATAATTGAGCCTCAAGATGACAAGTTGTATAAGAAAGATCTTATCCGATAAGAAAAAGCTAGTCTGTACAGTATCACTCCTTATTTGGGGGGTATTCTCAATTGCATTATTAAGTGCAACTTACTTATCACACCTAGCATCTTTAAAAGAAAGGGGGAATTTAGCAAGATCTCAAGTTGAAGAAATGCTTGCTAATGCTCAAGCTGGTATCAATAAAGCATTACGTTTGGAACTGGATGATTGTGATAAGTCATTGTATGAATTAAGAAATATTGTTGCAGTTACACCAGATATTCGAACGATCAGTTTAGTCCGCAATGGTTATATGTATTGCAATTCAATCATAGGTAAACTCTCACCAGAAAGAAAAATTGGTAATTACCAAGAGCGATTATATGTACGACATAACAGTGCATTAGACCATTCTCCTGTTATGATCTTAACGCAGAAAATATCCAAGTCGCAATGGGTTAGAGTTGGTATAAGTGAGTATTATTTATTAAGGGCATTGCAACGGATTAACGGTGATGGCGCTGTCGTTATTAAAGTAGGTAATACATCATATAATGAATTCGGTATTATAAAGTCCAAATTAGACAAATATGAATTTTATAAGAAATCAGTTATCTATCCGTTTTCAATATATCTAGACAATAAATTTACTATTGATAATAAAACAATAACTTATCTACTTGTATTAGCTTTTATTTCATTTGGTTTAGCTCTGCTAGCAATGCGTTTTCTCACTGGTCTCAATTGGGCAAAATTTGAGGTTGAAAATGCAATTATTAACAACAAGATAAAACCTTATGTTCAACCAATCGTTGATGATAATGGTGATATTGTTGGTGGCGAAATTCTAGCTCGCTGGATAAAAGATAATGGAGAGATTGTACCTCCTAATGTCTTTATACCAACAATTGAGCAATATGATTTAATGGTACCAATGACACTCAGTTTATTAGACCAAGTTATTGAATATCAATCTCTTTATCATTACAAAAGACTGCATTTAAGTTTTAATGTGACTGAAGCCTGTCTAAATGATCCTAAAATTAAACAGGTTTGTCGCATATTAAGTCGTTATTGTGATGTGGTTTTAGAATTAACTGAAAATCAGCAACTGGTTCAGACTGATACTGCTCAAACTATGATGGCAAGTATGCGTAAGTTCGGTGTAAAGTTTGCTTTAGATGATTATGGAACGGGATACTCAACACTCGATTATCTACGGAAGATTAAATTTGACTATTTAAAAATTGATAAGTCTTTTGTTGATCATATTACAAGTGATGATGTTTCAAACGCCATCATTGACAATATTATTGCCTTAGCTGATCGGTTAAATATTCGAATTATCGCTGAGGGCATTGAACAGCCCGAACAAGTTGAGATTTTGAAATCTCGAGGTGTTATTTATTTTCAAGGTTACCTTTATGGAAAGCCTATGTTACTCGATGAGTTCGCTACAAAGCTTGTTTGAGGTAAATAACAGGGATGTTGTTCTGATATCGCATAATTATTCATAACTTGAATATTAACTTAGCAATATTCTAAATTACTGATATGCTATAAATGTATCTATTTTGTAAAAATATCAATAATTTTAAGGATCGTTATGCACGATATTGGAACGATGGCTGTAAGTGTGTTTATGGGTTTTTTTGCGATGATGAACCCGTTTGCTAATACAGCAGTCTTTGTCGGAATGACAGGGGGATTACCTGCCAAACAAGTACGAGCTATTGCTTTTAAAGCTTTGGTCACTGCTTTTGCAATTATTGCTGCATTTAGCTTTTTAGGAAAAGGAATTTTTGAAGTATTTGGCATTACTTTACCTGCTTTAAGAATGGCTGGTGGAGTATTAGTGTTTTTGGTTGGCTATCACATGTTACAGGGTAACTCATCATCAATGCATTCATCTCAAAATGCGAGCCAAGATAGTGATAATAACTCAGACCAAGACATTGCCATATCTCCACTTGCTCTACCTCTTTTAGCTGGCCCAGGCACAATTGCCACTGCAATGAATTACTCAGCGGCAGGTAATATGTTACATATCATTATTACTATTTCTGCTTTTGCGGCACTGTGCTTAATCACTTATGTTTGTTTTATCTATGGGCCAAAGCTTATCGAAAAAGTAGGTCAGAGCGGTATCAGCATTATCACTCGTTTAATGGGATTGATTCTAACTGTCATTGGTATGCAAATGGGCATTCAAGGCGTACATGATGCCATTGTTCTATTTAATTCTACTCCTGCCTAAATACCACTAAATAAAAGCTAGATTGAGCGTAATCTAGCTTTATTAGTGTCCTAATCTTCATACAATTCAAGTGGTAATCCATCAGGATCCATGAAAAAAGTGAAGTGTTTACCCGTTAATTCGTCGATTCTAATAGGCTCTACATCAATATGGTGCTCTAGAAGATGATCGATCACCTTGTTGATATCATCCACAGCAAAGGCTAGGTGTCTTAGTCCCTGTGCTTCTGGATAGCTTGGCCGTTTAGGGCTGTTAGGAAAAGAAAAGAGCTCAATTTGAGAGTGATCAGGCAGAGTAAGATCAAGTTTATAGGAGTCTCTTTCTGCTCGATAAGTTTCCTTTACAATAGCTAAGCCTAAAATATGATTATAAAAATGCTTAGATTTCTCATAGTCTGAGCAAATAATCGCTGCATGATGTATTTTTTTTAGCATGTTATATGTACCAATAATTAACTTACTTGAGTATTCCAATAGGTTAGAGTTGGTTCTGCTTAGTAGGTATCTGCAAATAAGTTGGGTATAATGAAAAAATTACTGTTATTTATCTTATAGAAAAATTGAAAATCGAGTCAATCTATAAGGTGACGATTATTGTTGGAGCAATCATGGCCAAACTGACCCTACAAGAGCAAATGCTAAAAGCAGGTCTTGTTGATAAGAAAAAATTGAAAAAAGCGGTTAAAGGTAGCAAAAAATCTCGTACGCAGGCAAAAGAAGCAAAAGCAGCTGTTGAAGCAAATCGTCAAGCTCAACTAGAAAAAGACAAACAGCTGAATCAACAGAAGAATGAGGCTGCGCAAGCAAAAGAGATTGCAGCTCAGGTTAAGCAATTAATAGAGATGAACTGTATCGACCGTACGAAAGGTGAAGAGGGTTATAACTTTACTGATGGGAGTACGGTTAAGACTTTATACGTTACTCCGGAACTTCGTGACCAATTAATTAAAGGTCGTCTTGCTATTGCGCGGCTAGGGGAGAGCTATGAGCTAATTCCTGCTGTTGTTGCAGATAAGATTGCACAGCGAGATCAGGAATCAATTGTTGTGAATAACACGGTTGATGAGACAGTCGTTGATGAAGACGATCCATATGCTGATTTTGTGATTCCTGATGATCTAATGTGGTAACTCCATAGCATTATTTACAGGGTCACAGATACTTATCTATAAGTAACCTCATTAATAAACTTACACCCAAGTTAATTTGGGTGTAAGCCTTTCTGGCTCTTATTCCTTACTTCCTTTCACTATACTAATTTTCTAGTCTCTCTTTATCTGGTCTATCTTTAATTGATGTTGTTTTATCGATTGCGCTCTTATTTGTTATTTTAAAATTTAATTTTGTAATAAAAACAATAAAAAGATAATGCGAATCGATATCATTTGTGCTTTATTGGTATCATTATGTGGTTCTCTGCTGTAATGGGTAGAAACAAAACCAATAGGAATAGAGAATGAAAACAGAAATCAGCCGCTGGTTAGATCGAGATCCAGATCCAAAAACGCGTTTAGAATTAGAAGAGCTTGTTGCTGCTCACAATATAGCTGAACTTGATGAGCGTTTTCGTGGTCGCTTAGAGTTTGGTACAGCAGGTCTTCGTGGCGTTGTTGGGGCTGGGCCGAATAGAATGAATCGTTTGGTGATTCAAGAAACAGCAACGGGTCTTGGTCACTATTTAATTGAGACTATTGATAACGCAAAAGAGAAAGGGGTCGTGATTGGCTATGATGGTCGACCAGATTCTAAGCAGTTTGCTCATGATGCCGCGGGTATGTTAACGGCTCTTGGTATTAAGGTTTATCTTACTTATAAAGTGGCTCCAACTCCTGTGGTTGCTTTTGGTGTTCACCATTTAGGTACTGCTGCTGCAATTGTAGTAACAGCCAGTCATAATCCACCAGAATACAACGGCTTTAAAGTTTACTGGGAGAATGGCGCACAAATTATCCCGCCACATGACAGTGGTATTGCATCCGAAATTGATAAAGCGGCAGCAACGCACTTACCTCATGCCGATCTTATTCAAGCTGAGCAACAAGGTCTGTTGATTTGGTTAGACGATAAATATTATCAAGACTACCGTGCAGCTCAAAATCATAACCCATTACTGCAAAATCATACTAAGCCAGAAGGTATAGCAATCGCTTATACTGCAATGCATGGTGTAGGGGCTGAGATGGCTGAAACACTGCTCAAAGATGCTGGATTTGAGCAAGTACATAGTGTCGCAGCTCAAAGAGAACCTGATGGTGCATTTCCAACAGTAAAATTCCCAAATCCGGAAGAAGCTGGTGCAATGGATATGGTGATTGCAGAGGCTGAAAAATATAATGCAGTATTGGCTTGTGCTAATGATCCTGATGCTGATCGATTTGCAGTAGCGGTAAGAACAGAAGATGGCAATTATAAAATGCTGACAGGGGATCAGGTTGGTATTTTATTTGGCCATTACCTATTAAATCATGCGCCAAGTGATGAACGCTTAGTTGGTAATACAATTGTGTCATCCAGTTTATTAGCGAAAATAGCCAAAGCAGCAGATGCGACATTTTATCAAACATTAACCGGCTTTAAATGGTTGACCAATGTTGCGATGCAAAAACAGACAGATCAAAACAAGTTCCTGTTTGCGTATGAAGAAGCTCTAGGGTACACCATTGGCCGTACTGTGTGGGATAAAGATGGTTTATCTGCTCTGGTTGCATTTGCGCAGTTAACAGCAGAGCTTGCTGCTCAAGGTCTCACTGTATGGGATCGATTGGAATCTATTTATCGTGAGCATGGCTTATACATTAATGCACAACGCAGTTTAGCTTTAGATCCAACATCTCCGCCTGTAGGTGATACATTGCGCCAAAATCCACCTTCAGAGATTGCTGGTTTAGCGGTAGAAGTGATTGATGACTTAAAAGTATCACTCAAAACCTTTGCTGATGGAACTGTTGAGGCAATCGATTTACCATCAAGTGATGTGCTTATTTATCATCTTGCCGGTGGAGCACGCGTTGTTGTTCGTCCGTCAGGTACTGAGCCAAAGCTTAAATGCTATTACGAAATTGTTGAGCCGATGACACATGAAGATAGCCTGTGCCATTCTCAGCAGCGAGCACAGCAAGCAATGGATGATCTTATTGATAAGCATCAAGCCTCTCTTGCCTAATAGTGCTGATTTGTAATTTATTTTCAGTATAATGAAAGACAGATTGATAATAATTGACTTAAATAGAGATGACTATGCTTGAGAATATGAATCTGTCTATTCCAGAAGATATCAAAAAAGAGCCAGAGCTACCGATTCCGACTCTTGAAGAGCAGAAAAAAATTGTTGCAGAGTTAAAGCGTTTAGAAGAAACTGGCGAGTTAACTCCTGAAATTCTTCATGCATTTATGACTGGCGAACGTAAGCCTGAGTAAGCTGAGAGAGTTTTTCTCATATTAAAAAAGAGAGCCTAAGATGGCTCTCTTTTATTATAAAAAATAAAGAGTTACTTCCTACTTTGCTCAACAATACTGGGCTTTCGTAAGTTAAGCGACATAATCATGCCAAAGATAGCTCCTTGAGTAATAATGGCTGAACCACCGTAACTAAAGAAAGGTAAAGGGCTTCCCATTACGGGCAATACACCACTCACCATACCTATATTAATAAAGCTATATAAGAAAAAGCTAAGTGCAAATGCTGCGCTTACCAATCGGCTAAATGGCGACTCTGTTTGACAGGCTAACCACAATACTCGAGCGGTAATAAATAAGTAGAGCGCAAGTAAAACAACACTGCCGATATAGCCCCATTCTTCTGCAAAAGTCGAAAAGATAAAGTCGGTGTGGCTTTCAGGTATAAAGCCTAAGTTACCTTGAGTCGCATCCATCCAGCCTTTCCCTTTGATTCCACCAGAACCAATAGCGATTTTTGATTGGATAATTTGGTAACCTGCGCCAAGTGGGTCTGATTCTGGGTTAAGAAACTGGGTAATACGTTTTTTCTGATAAGGTGCCATAACAAAGTACCAACTAACAGGTAGTGATACCGCGACAACGCCTAAAACAGATAAAATGATTTTCCACGCCATTCCCGCAAAATACAGAACAAATAACGCATAAATGATGGTAAATATCGCACCATCTAAATCAGGTTGAATAAAAATCAGACCAGCAGGAACCGATGTAACTAATAAGCAAAGAAAAATCTTCTTAATCGTTGGTCGACCTGCATCCGCAATAATAATCCACGCCATCATTAAAGGAATGGCTACTTTTACTAGCTCAGAAGGCTGGAATCTAATTGGCCCAATTTCTAACCAACGTTGTGAACCATTGGTGCTATCACCTAATACAAACACACCAACAAGCAAAAGCACTGTTAAACCATATAGATAAGGCGCGGAACGCTGATAGCGAAGGGGGGAGATACATGACATAAAGATAAGTGCCCCAATTGCTAATGCCGCACGTACTAAATGGCGCTCTATAATTGGTTCACTAAAGCTACTTGCACTCCATACCGATAACGTACTGAGCGTTATTAAAGTCAGAATGGCAAATAATAATGGATAGTCAATATGTGGTTGGAATCGTTTAAACATTTGCTGTTTGTATACCCACTCAAGAAGAATAATTGAGGTTTATAAAAGTGCGGACACTTTGAGGCTGACAGGGGGGAACTGCAAGCGTTATTTCTGTTTTTTTTGCTATCATTGTTATTTTTATAAATAAATTGAGCAAATATTGATATTGTAAATGTATGATGATTTGCTATGTAAATTTGTCGAGATAGAAAAGAAAAAGCAAGAGAGTAATCACGCCTGTTTTCACTGATAACTGGTATATTCTGACGTCTTTAGTTAAATGGAAATGATTAATGAAAAATGAGCAATACTACTGGGGTGTTGATCTTGGTGGTACAAAAATTGAGTGTGCTGTAATTGACCGCAATACTGAAGAGTGTGTTGTAAGAGAGCGTATTGCAACAGAAGGCCAGTTTGGTTATGAGCACGTACTTAATCGAATTAAAGAACTCATCGATCTCTGTAAAGAAAAGAGTGGTATTACTCCTGCTCGCATTGGTTTTGGTACACCAGGGACATTAGATCCTAAGCTAGGTGTAATGAAAAACTGCAACTCAACCTCACTTAATGGTAAACCTCTAGATAAAGATCTTGAGCGTATCTTAGGTTGTGATGTAGTACTGGCTAATGATGCAAATTGCTTTGCTTTAGCTGAAGCGCATTTTGGTGCTGCAAAACGTCTTAAGCCTGATGCTGAAGTTGTGTTTGGTATTATCATGGGAACAGGTGTTGGCTCTGGTATTGTCGTTAATGGCAAGGTTATCAATGGCTGCCATGGTATCGGAGGTGAATGGGGGCATAATGTTATCGAACCTAATGGCCGTGACTGTTACTGTGGTAAAAAAGGCTGCTTAGAAACCGTTATGTCGGGTAAAGGTTTAGAAGCATATTACCAGCAGTTAACTGGCCAAAACTTACCATTACCTGAAATTGTAGCTAAAGCGCGTTTAGGGGATGAAGATGGCATTAAAACCCTCAGCCGTATGATTGAAACCTTTGGTCTGGCTGTTTCTCAAATTATTAATACGATCGACCCTGATGTGATTGTTGTAGGTGGCGGTGTCGGTAATATTGATGAACTCTATGAGCAGGGGCCAAAAGCTATTTTAGCGCATTTATTTAATCCAGAGCTTAATACTTTGATTGTAAAACCCGATCTAGGTGACAGTGCTGGGGTCTTTGGAGCCGCTGCTCTTGTGAAATAAGATAAAATTAATAAAACAAAGCTCCTAAATTATGGCAAAGGGGCTTTGTTTTCATTAAAGAAATGAATACTGCTACCTATGTTTTTAAATTATAAATTTATTGGGTAGGGAATAGCTGTAGCTTCATCAAGACCCAGTGAAACATAAGCCTTGATGAATTTTGGTCAATGATGCGTATTGGAGCGACTATGCGTTTTGGGCTAAATAAGCCTGAACTTGATGTCGATAAGCTGCTTTTTGCTCATCGCTAATAAAACTTGCATTAATAGCATTGGTAGTCAGTTGTGCTAACTCATCTTTTGTCATGGAATGAGCATTATATACAGACATAAAATTATCGCTCATATAACCACCAAAATATGAAGGATCATCTGAGTTAATTGTCACGGCTACACCTTTACGTAATAGCTCGATAATATTATGTTGCTCCATGTTATCAAATACACGAAGCTTGATATTTGAAAGAGGGCAAACAGTTAATGGCATTTGTGTTTCAATCAGTTGCTCGATTAATTTTTTATCATCAACACAGCGTACACCATGATCGACTCGGCTGACTTTTAACATATTAATCGCATCAATAATATTTTGGGCTGGACCTTCTTCACCTGCGTGAGCGACTGTCTTTAGACCTGCTTGTTTAGCCATCTGAAAGACTTGTTCAAACTTCTCCGGTGGATGGCCAAGCTCTGATGAATCTAACCCGACACCAATAATCTTATCTTGATGTTGTAAAATAGAGGATAAAGTTTCAATCGCACTCTCTTGAGATAGGTGACGTAAAAAGCATGCAATAATATGAGATGAGATCCCAAGTGATGCTTTACCATCAACTAAGGCTCTATGAATGCCATTGATAACCGTTTCAAATGAAATTCCACGGCTTGTATGTGTTTGTGGATCAAAAAATATTTCAGTATGAATAACATTATCTTGTTTACAACGCAGCAAATAAGCCCAAGTTAAATCGTAGAAGTCTTGCTCGGTACACAATGCGCTAGCTCCTTGATAATAAATATCGAGGAAGGACTGTAAATCTTCAAATTGGTATGCTGCTCGAAGGGCTTCTGGTGAATTATATGGAATAGCGACTTGATTTCGTTGTGCAAGAGTAAACAGTAACTCAGGCTCTAAAGAACCTTCGATATGTAAATGCAATTCTACTTTTGGCAATCCCAGAATAAAGTTTTTCATCTTTGACCTATCAAATCATTAAACTAAAACAAGTTGCTCTAAGAAAACGAATGTGTGATAAGCCATATACCGTTACTCAGAGCAAGATTACTGTAATCTATACTCTTCATAATCAGCACTTTCCGGGGACTGGTAGAAACCCCCAAACCATATTATTGGGGTTATACGAAGAAAACATGGATAGTTTATCAAAATGTTTGGATTTTACAACAACCGAGTTTTTCTGAGTCATATAGGGTGAGAGTGTCAATCAATATGCAAGGTAATGCATAGTGGCACATTGTTTGACACAATCAGTTGAGGTTAATGTTTTTTATTGGATATAGAATATTTAATAAAATTAATAATGATAAAAATACCAATATAAGTTATAGCTAACTCAATGGGTGTGACCTTAAATAATCCAATTATGTATGTTACAGAGAAAACAATTAGGCCAACAATCGTACCGCAGAGAGAAGTCGCCATCCCAGCTTGCTTTGGGAAAAGAGTCATAGTGATTGCTATCGCATTTGGTACTATTAATCCAATGAATACAAAAATAGCAAAAATTGGCACTGTGAGAGTGAATATATTTTGATGGAAAGTCATCAATAACAACATCACAATTGACGAAATGCTCGATAATATAATCCCTGATTGTAAGATACTTTTATTATCATATCGAATAATTAAGTAGCGATTAATCATTGTGCCTATAAAATAAGCACAACCAAGAAACATCGCTAAGTTACCATAAAATAGAATACTATAATTTAGTTTAACTTCAATTAAATAAGGTCCGATAGTGTTAAATATTAGAACCGTACTGTAACTTAAACCATAAATAATACTCAGTAATGTAAACTCTTTATTAGTTATAATGATAGCTAAATTAGTGGTGAAATTTTTTGCATTAAAATGAATAATATTCTTATTAGACTCTTTAAAAAGCAATGTACAAACAAAAAATAAAATAATGCCATAGACAGTGAATAGATAGAAGTTAGCTTGCCAGCCAAATTTATCTGCAAGGTTAGCACCAATAAAAGGAGCAACGATAGGTCCAATAGCCCAACTTAGAGCAAAGTAGTTGGCCATTTTCTTCAACTCTAAACCAGAAAAAAGATCAACAATGATCGCCCGCATTCCTGAGGCTAAGCCTGCAATAGCTAATCCCTGTAATAATCGCAATAAATTCAGATAGATAATAGAATAGGACACTATACAAAGCATACTCGATATCGAGAATACCATTGATGATGCAATAAATATTTTCCGTCTGCCATAACTATCGGATAGAGACCCCAATATAATTTGGCCTAACCCATATCCGAGTAAATATAAACTGATAGTTAGCTGAATATATGAAATATTAGCATGATAGAAATGAGCCATATCAGGTAAAGATGGTACATATAAATCGATACCAATACCCATTAAAAATGATATGGATACAACTAGAAATAAAGCAATCTTTTGTTGTTTATATAGATAATGAGTCATATATTTATTAGGATATTTTTAGTAATAGCCTAATCCTCAGTTGATTTGTTTTTGATTTTATTTTTTCCACACTAATGTTGCTGTACTCATTTTTCCATCTATACCAACTTGAGGTAATGTATCGATAACTAACATATTATCTTGAAATGATATTTTTCTCTGAAGGGTTAAACCGAGCCAAGATGGATCCCAAGAAACTTGAATATGGAAATTACATACATCATTTTCGAAATCAAATTTGGCCATATACGCCATCATATTTTTATACAGAAAATCATTTCTTTCGCTCTCTTTAACTGAGTCAATAAGATGCTGTCTGTCAGAAGTAATCATAACACTTACAATATTGTCTTCAGTGAAAATTATTTTTCCTTTGGGTTTTTCTCCCATAATGTCAGTTTCAATATGTGTATCTAGTACAGTATGTTTAAATGAAACGAGTTCCCATGCACCATATAAGTCTGAAATATTCATTTTATGCTCCAGTAATGACTATTAAGTATTGTAAATATAGTGGTTGTTCAAATGTTTAATGCATTATAGAGCAAGCATTAATGCAAAAAAGCTGCAATAATGTCACTATGAATCGACAATTTTGCAGCACCTTATGAATTGGGATGACATACAATACTTATTAGCTCTTGGACGAGAAGGTACTCTTAGAAAAGCCGCAGCAAGTTTATATGTTGATCAAGTTACTGTCGGGCGAAGGATCGCAGCCTTAGAAAGTCATTTAAAGTGCCAGCTCTTTGTTAGAAGTAATAAAGGGTATGAGTTAACTTTTGCTGGTCAGCAAGCATTTTACGAAGCAACTAAAATAGAATTGGCGGTATCGGGTTTAGTCAAAAAAGTAAAAGGGTTTGATCAACAGCTGAGTGGTGATGTCGTGATATCTACAACAGATTCTGTTGCCATTGATTTTGTCACGACAGCGGTGAAGCACATCAGAACAATTGCACCAGATCTTAGAATCAAACTGGATGTAACTACGCAGATTTGTGATATGACAAAACGAAATGTTGATATTGCAATCCGAAATATTCGACCGAAAAATTCAGATCTTATTGTAAAACGTTTATTAAAATCACCAATGTATCTGTATGCCAGTGAGGATTATATTGGGCATAATCGTCCGTCTAAAAGTGTTTCTTCATTAGATGATTTAGATCTTGTTGTCCATGCCCCTATGTTAGAAGCTAATGCATCAACTCTGTGGGGGTTATCAATGGAAAATGCAAGAATCGCCTTACTTGCTGATAGTAGTTTGTTGCTAAGATCGGCAATTAAAGGTGGGATTGGTGTTGGTTTTTTACCTGAATTTATGGCAAAAAAAGATAATCTGGTCTCTATTTTTCCTGATTACCATATCGATACCGATTATGAATTATGGATGGTTACACATACCGATACTATTAACTCGGCTAAAATTCGTTTAGTTATCAATATATTAAATGAGATATTTGCTAAGTCGGATTGCTAATAGCTCGCGGGACGCCTCAATTTATCACCTTGTTAAGGTTCTGTTGAAGAGTGAATTGTTAACCTCTAAGCTAATATTAGAGGTTAAGTGAAATGGGGTAGAGTGATGGTTTGTAAACCCTTCAATAAAAGTCGATTTCTTAAAAACTATATAGGTGTGTTAATGCTAATGTTAACCTCATTCTCTAGTTATGGCTTTGTTGGTGAGGTACATGAACCTATCCCAGAAATAAAAGCGCCCTTTATGGTTCATCAACACACGAAAGAGTGTGGGCATGATTTTTTGACTTATTTAAAAGAAAGACAAAAACAGCAAGACCAACAAGTAAATAATACAGATAATAACAACACAAATACTCCCAATGATTGGCTAGTTATTGAGTAGATTATTTTTATGTAAATGTCATTTCTTTTTTCATATTGCCTATTATTTTGGTATACAGTTTCCAACTCTTTATCAAAAAATATCACTATTTTAGTAGTAGTGAAGGGATTTAGTTCGCTGTATATTGAGGCTATCTAAATAATGGGAGTTGTGGATATGGCATGTATTTTTTGTGAAATTGTTAAGGGTAAATTACCTTGCCATAAGGTATGGGAAGACGACAAACATTTAGCGTTTCTTTCTATTTATCCAAATACAAAAGGTTTTACTGTTGTTATCCCTAAAAAGCATTGTTCTAGTTATGCTTTTGCGCAGTCTGATGAAGTGTTATGCGATTTAATTGTAGCTACAAAGAAGGTCGCTCTGCTCTTAGATAAGTCTTTTGATGGTGTAGCTCGAACAGGTATGTTTTTTGAGGGGTATGGCGTAGATCATTTACATAGCAAGCTTTCGCCAATGCATGGCACGGGTAACAATTCTGAGTTTCAATTGATAGAAGCAAACATTGATAAATTCTATGATAACTATGAAGGGTATCTGTCATCACATGATTGGCATCGAGCTGATGATAGTGAGCTAGCTCAAATTGCGGCTCATATTCGGTCTGTAGATGCCAAAGAATAAAAGTAGAGTCCGTAATAGGACTCTATTTCTTCTTGACCATCGTATTACGGAAGCAGTTGGGTAAGTGAAGATTTTAGTTGAGCCACTTGTGTATCACTTAACCCATTAAATAATTTGCCCATTTCGTTAAAAAATTCTGGTGCAGCCTTCACCATTAATTCGACACCATCATTAGTTAGCGAAATTTTTACAGACCTTTTATCGACTAAGTCATGTCTTCTTGTTACTAAGCCTTTTGAATCAAGTCGATCAATTCTATTGGATAGGGCTCCAGACGATGGTAGTAGGGTTCGCTCCTTGAGTTCTTTTGCTGTTAGTTCATAAGAAGTACCTGAACGAAAAAGTGTAGCAAGAACATCAAATTCAGAAACATTAATCCCATAATTTTTACAAAAGTTATTTCTAGCATCAGATATGAGCGAACCAAATCGTACAAAATACGTAGCAAGTTCAACAGTATCTTTATCTAAATTTTTATCCGCTGATAACCATTGCTGTATAACATCTTCATTGCTGATATTCACATTAAATCCTTACGCTCTGTGGCTATGCTAGAGCTTATTTTCTATTTCGATACTTTATTGCGTTCAATTTCACGCTATAAAAAATGATTTTACCTAAAGCACAGATAATACGAAAAACCATATAAGCTAATGATATAACGTCAATTATTAGAAAGATAATTCTTGTGATTATAAACTTAATAATTGTTGCTGTTAATGAAGTTGTAATCATATTACCTCTTGATTTATTTCGATTTTATTACTGGTTAGTATTAACAATCATCTATAGTCGCGTATTACTATCTGGTTTGAATTAACTTTACTAATAATTTATGTTTACGTAAAGTATGTTTAGTTAAACATAAATTGAGGCGTCAAATGAAAATATTTTTAGCCATGTTAGCCCCTCTTTTGTGGGGGACGACTTATATTGTTTTATCTGCGGAGTTTGTTGGTTGGTCACCGTTTGCCTTGTCGGTATGGAGAGCACTGCCCGCAGGATGTATTCTCTTTTTAATTAAACCAACATTTCCCAAACTGGCTGAATTACCTGCTATATTGCTAATTGGCTTCCTTAATATTGCTTTATTTTTTGGATTATTATTTGCAGCCGCAATGCAAATTCCAAGTACGTTGGTTGGTGTAGGCATGGTGGCTCTGCCTGTGGTTGGTCTGGCAATCATGGGCGTTTTTCACCAAATTAAGCCTTCTCTAATTCAGATAATCTCGGCAATAATCCTTGTCTCATGTGCTACATTTTTGTTTATTACCAGCTCTGTTCCAATTAGTTTCGGCGCTGTATTGTCACTTGTTGGAGCAATGACGGCTCTAATCAGTGGAAGTATTGTCGCAAAGCACGTTATGAAGAAAATACATTGGTGGAAATTACTTACTTGGAAGCTGATATTTGGCGGTTTGATTTTAATTCCAATGGCTTACTTGGATATGAGATATAGCAGTAAATCGTTTGTGACTCCTGTCCCTGTTAATGGAGAACAATGGGCCGCGATGCTTTGGTTAATTGTAGGACTTACTTCATTAGCTTACGGTGCTTATATTTATACGATACCGAAGATTTCTACTAATGAACTTAGCTTTTTTGGGACATTTAATCCTATTCTTGCGATGATCCTTGGTGCAACTGTAGCAGGAGAACCATTTAGTCGGATTCAAGTTGTTATTATGGGAATAATGGTAGCGAGTAATCTTGTAGCTCAGTTTCTTGAATATAAAAAGAAGGTGTCTACAGAGCAGGAGATTATCGATTACTGATAGGATCCAAATATCCTAGTATATTAAATAGTACTTAGCTGAAAAATAAAGGCTACGAATCAAGTAGCCTTAGTCATATTCTGATCACATCAAAATTCAATTGCTTCGCTTCCAACGAGAGATCATTTCATGCGTTACTTCTCGCTCATAGCAAATAGGAGAATAGCCACCAGGCTTACTCCATGCCACAGCGAGACCCATTGCTTGTTACAGGACATCGACCTGAATAAGAGCGTATAGATTGCTTGATGATTTCTTGTTTGATTTTTGAATTAGTCTTTGCACTTATGATGGAAGGCTAATTGCTAGAGCTATAATTACTAAATATAGCTTCATTACTGTACTAACTTAAGATGTATGACAAAGGCTTGAGCAGTGTACACAGCCATTAGCTTTTGGATAATATTTTTTCGCTTCAATCACGGCATCACCACAATATTCGAAACAACCTAGATAACCTTTTTTATGTATTTGTGATAGATATGGACAGTTTTCTGAATGAACTTCATGATCACCATTTGCCTGAGCATTTTGATTTACATAATAACGAGTCATAACATTCCTTATACTTTATCGAGCGGAAATAATATCTTGCTACTATTTACGACTTAATCAATAGTCAGTTACTTTATGTGTGTATTGTTGCATAAATTAGTTATAACTTTTTCTATAGTTGCAGAAGATTATTCTAACTAATGTCTCATTTACTTGTTATGTCTCGGGACGATTTGTATCTACTTCGTTCATCAACATATGGAGATACCTATGAGTAGATCTGTTGAGTTACTAGTCCGCATAATCTAAATAATGCATCGAAAAGTAGGTACAACTGTGCAGAAGCTATCAAAAAAATCGTTCTAGTTGTGGAGTATATATTCACCATATCTGAATTTATATATTACATTTTATATTATAAATCTTATTTTACATATACTTTTATTTGTAGCTGAGAAAACTTGGGTATCTAATAGTGAACAAATATTGAGGTGTATTATGTTTTCAGTAAAAAAAGCAACATTAGATGATTTAAGTAAAATATCGCCACTATACGAAGAGTATTTAACGTTCTATCACGTAGATTTCTCAGATAAGAATCCGCAGAAGTATCTAGAGGAACGTTTATCAAATAACGAATCTGTTATTTATTATGTAGAGGATGATAGCGGTAATTATGTTGGTTTCACTCAATTGTACCCATTATTTTGCTCTCTAGAAATGAATCGTACATGGTTACTGTATGATTTGTTTGTTGCTGAATCAGCTCGTTGTCATGGTATTGCACAACTACTTCTAGACCAAGCGGATAAATTAGCTAATGAAACGGATGCTTCGTTTATAATGTTAAGTACTGCCATTGATAATTTTAAAGCTCAAAAACTTTATGAAAAAAATGATTATGAAAAAGATGTTGAGTTTTTTACGTATTTAAAGCACTTGAAATAATGAATATTGCTTCTTTCATAAAGTAGGCTATTTAACTCATGTTAAGTCTCGATTATTTATCGAGACTTTTTCATATTTGGAATTTGTTATGTTTAGTAGAACAACATTCGCTATCAGTGCAGTATGAGAACAGTGGTCGTTAAATCTTTGGTCATTGCTTAAATAGTAGCTTAGGCCACTACATTAACATTAAGTACGATGGGCATAAGTGAGCCCAATAAATACATCGTGAAATGGTTGAATCATATGACTAGAGGTAGTGAGCTTCGCTCCGTATGTATTGAGTAAAGTCCAGATATCCTGCAATATATTGTTGGCGGTTAAGAAATCTAATTCCTAACCGCTTATTAAAGATTAGTTAAAATTAATAATTAGTAGCTCGTCATATTTAGTCTGCTACGTTTTGCAGCAACTGTGGCTGTTTATCTTTTTAACAAGTATTATTTTTGGGTTTTGATCCAATTCTTAATACTTGTTTCAACAACTTCCATTGGTTGATCACCATATTTTAGCAGTTGATCATGGAAGCTCGCCCAGTCAAATTTGTTGCCTAACTCATTTTGGGCTAAAGCAAGCATTTCCATGATTACTAAATACCCAGACTTATAAGATACGGCTTGCCCAACATAGGCCGCATAGCGGAAACTTTCAGATTCGATATCTCCATCACCCAAAGCAGAATTTTGATTCATATAGTTTTGTGCATTTTGGATACTCCATCCTTTTGCATGGATCCCAGTATCTACGGCTAGTCGCATGTTACGTAATTGTGCCTCATTTAGACTACCGAAATATTGCAAGGCGTTACATTCCTCAGCATCGTTATAAATACCGCCTTGGAAGTGGGTATAGTCGAGATCAGGTTTGCACATTCCTGTAGCATTAATAAAGGTTGGTTTGCCTTCAGCGTTTAGTTCACCATAAATACCCATCTCCAGACCTAACCATTCAGTGTACAGCGCCCAGCCCTCGGCATATGCAGTATAGCTAACACCTTTGATGTAATCTGGTTTATCTTTTGGTGGATACTCAATGGAATAAGCATTTTGGAAATGATGACCAGGAGCCGCTTCGTGGAGTAATAGGGTAGAGACATTCCATTTCTGAAGACTATAATTTGGATTAGTATTGAGGTTAAACTCATTACCACCGTAGGAGGCTACGCCATCATATTTCTCGCGGTTAGCAGGAACAGGAACGATGGTGTAATCGGTTTTAATTGGCTTAAAGTATGAGGCAACAATGTTATTTGCATCATTTTTAAAGGTGTTATAGTCGATAAGAGCCGCTTCACAAGCTGTTTGGTCGGATGCCGCTTTGCACAGATTAGCATAAGGTGTATCAGAGATAGTCCGACCGTCACGGCCATAGAAAAACTGTTCACTGTTGAGATAATCGAAAAACTCATCGAGGTTAACGCTTGTATCTGCATTTACAAGATTAAACGTACGCTCTTCGACTATGCCATCTGGGTTACGCCATTCGGCTTTAATCGTCTCACCTCGTTTTTTGATGATCAATTGAGCGACTCGAATCATTTCGGCCTTAGCATCGGCTACCAGATCTTCACCGAGCTTGTTCAATTCCATCGCTGATTTGCCCGTTGTACTGTTACGATCAAGCTGCCATTGATACCATGCTTGACCATTTGGTAGATCGCCCCAACCGATATTGGTGTCAGTAATGTTATTTGTTCCGCGAGCGCTCTTGAAATAGTCTGTTTGTAAGAAACTAATAATATTGTCGACTGCTCTTTGGGCATCATTTACGGCTTTTTGGTATTCAGCTATAAATTCGTCGCTATAATCAGCATTACTAGATGCTTTGATATCGTCCAGACCTATCTCTAGTAAACCATAAGGTTGTCCATTGATAGCCATAGCTTCAACGGTACTATTAATAAGGCGAGTTGTTAGTATTTTGGGTAGCTGAGCTCCATCGATAATTGCCAGCGAGTATTGTGATTGTAAATTATTGACCCAAGACGTGAACTCCCTAAGCACCTGAATATGTTTGTGGTAAGCTTCAGGGGATTCTTGTTTACTGCCTGCGGCACTGGCATTCCAGTCTATGTAGTTATAAAAGTGGGTGATGGGAATATCAAAGTTACCGAAACGAGGGTTGGGAAATGAAGCTCCTCTGATGGCAAGATTACGGTCAAATTGGAAAGTATCGTAGTAGATTTTGTCTTCGTCAGACAGTGCATCGCGATTGATTTGTTCTAATTTATCAAGATACATTCGGTCTATCCCCTGACGTGAACTTGCCATTTGGTCTGTTACTTGGCCGAAATGGGTATTGTCGAGGGTGTGGGTTGCATTTTGATAGTTACTTAAGACTGTCCGTAATTGTGTTGCTGGTGGTTCAGTATCTTTAGGCTGTTCGACAACAGTAGTATCATCATTACAGCCACTGAGCATAAGTAAACTGGTTATAGCAAAGGTGTAAGGTAAGGAGTATTTTTTCATTATTCTAATCCTAATATTTTTATCGTATCACTGGTTTTGCCTGCATTGCGGGCTCAGAATAAGTTATTTGATTTGGGTGATTCAGTTTGTGAGCAGGATCAGGGAATATATCTTTGTTTTTATATGTGAAAATAGAATATTCACGGAATTATGCTTTCATGCAAAGAGGAGATGATTTTATAAGTACTGAAGCTGTTTAGACTGGATAAAATTCCGATAAAACATTCAGGGTTATTGCCTTTTTTTGCTGTTATAAATTAAAAAATGTGGATTGATTCACAATTATTTAATGTTGTATAGCTACATCCTTACTTTTTATTCGCTTTTATTTCTATAAATCTAATCGTATAAAGACTATTGTTTTAGTTTGAGGACAAAGTTTATCTATTCCATAAAAAGATAATTTATCTCAAATAAAGAATGATTGATTAATTTTTATGCTCTTATTAAAAATCATATCTATAAATAATAACTTCTTAATCTATATATAAATAATGCGACATAAACCAGTTTGATGTATATAAAATTGATTGCTTTTTTTATATTGTTGTATTAATAATGCATAAGATATTCGATGGATATTAATAATGTGACTATAAAATTCCTTTAAGGTGTTAATTTATTCCTTAATGTTATTTTCTTTTTGCTTTTTTATTGCGCATTGATGATATTTCTTTATGAGGTTATAACTGTGAAAAAAATTTTATTTCCACTCCTTATTATGATGGTTTCTGGTTGTACAACCATTCACTATAGCGCTGAGTCTACTCAGAATCATTATTCCCTACCAGATTTAGGACAGATTACTAAATCTTATGTTGGTGATCATATGATCGACCAGGGTGTTGCAACAACAATGAAATATTTATCTATTGAGAATACTATTGATGGTGCAGCTTACGATATCCCTAACGGATCTTATATTCAAATCGGACATAATAAAGGTATAGATTATTTTTCGATATCTTCACAGAAACAAGCAAATGTTAATTTTGTCGCTGGATTATTTGAACCACCAATTGCGCTATCATTAGAAAATAATAAGGTTTGCGTTACAACAATGTCTTATCAACCAGCATCTTGTTATGATAATGGCAACGCTAGAATTGAAAATAAAACTATGCATTCTGGTAGCTCATTTAAACAAACATTGATTTATAATGGCTCTGTGGGAAATAAGATCAACATATCTTACCGAGAGTTTTCTAGTGGTATAGCAAGAGATGCTTTCACAAATAATGTTGAATATGATATGTCGAAATCTAATATTATAAATTATAAAGGAGCAGTAATTGAAGTAAAAGAATTTGATAATAGCTCTATTAAGTTTGTAGTAAAAAAACATTTCAGAGATAATTTCTCAATAGCTAATTGATAATATTTTCTTACATACAATAATGAAAATTATGAAAAAGGGATGGATTCGATTATAGGTCATTCCTTTCCATATTGGGTTTTGTTTGTTGGCTCTTTGGTTAGCTTTGTGATAATTCGCTTTAATGAAGTACTAGTTTTATTGGAGAAAATATTGGATACGATATTAATTTTTGCTGTTCCATTTATTGGCGTATTTGGTGTAATAATTGGTGCTTTACTTCAAGCTTTATTTAGTAGGAAAAATCAGAAAGTCAGTCAACTGACAGAACTTCAAAATAAATCATATGCTGATTTCTTAAATGCGGCGTCAAAAATTGCTGTTGCTCAACGAAGAAATAATCGTAAAGACGTTGAGAGAGAACTCTCGAACTTAGCAGATGCTAAATCTCGAATTTGCGTTTATGGTGATTCTGTAGTTATACAAAAGTTGGCAGTTTTTCTAAGGACAGGAGGAACTCTACAAACAGAGCAAGAGATTCTTGCGTATACTTGTTTATGTGTAGAAATTAGGAAATCAGTTGGTATGTCTGATAAGTTTTTGTTAGCTCAGGATATATCCCAACTTTTATTTAGTATTGATATTAAAGATACCAAAACACCGCGCTTATAAAGCGAACTTCTAATTATCACTATTAGCATATAGGCTACTTCTCTACTATAGGTAAGAATAATACGAATTTTGTTTCATACTTTTTACAATATCATGGGAAAGTAGCTTAGGAATTGTTATTGATAGACAAAAAACTAAATTATTATAAATAAAGTCCCTGCAATAAACAGGGACTCAGCATTAATTTACCATTACCTAAGCTATTTACTTAACTTTCGGCAACGTTGCTAAAATTGCAGCTAGCGTATCATGACCAAACATAATGCTACGCTCTGGAGACCAACCGTATAGGCTATCTGGATGGTTATTGTGATCTTTAAATGGCATCTCTACAGTGTAAGACAAACACTTAAAGGTTTCGCCAACCCAGTTAGAACAGATAGTTAAG
Organism: Photobacterium damselae subsp. damselae; assembly: GCF_038086725.1. Taxonomy (NCBI): domain Bacteria; kingdom Pseudomonadati; phylum Pseudomonadota; class Gammaproteobacteria; order Vibrionales; family Vibrionaceae; genus Photobacterium; species Photobacterium damselae. The sequence goes on along the minus strand of NZ_CP146971.1, from coordinate 527,861 downwards.
TTCGCTTTACCTGGTTCATCTTTGCCGTAACCGTGTTCATCTTGGAACTCAGGCGTTACTGTTAGTAGTGCTTGCTTGAAGGTATTTTCAAGATCAGCAAGGTAAGCATCATAAGATGGGATACCTTCAGAACCAGCAACGAAGTTGTAAGGGATCGCTTCATCACCATGAATATCAAGGAAGAAATCGATCCCCGTCTCTAGCATACGTTGACGAACATGATAAACCTCAGGGCTACGCTCAAGGCTTGGCTCCGCCCATTCACGGTTAAGGTTCACACCAATTGAGTTCATGCGTAAATGACCACGGATCGCGCCATCTGGGTTCATGTTTGGCACAATATAGAATACGGCTTGATCCAATAGGGCACGAGCAACCGTATCAGTCTCATCCAGTAGGCGCTGAACTACACCTTCCATAAACCACTCAGCCATGGTTTCACCTGGGTGCTGACGTGCAATCAACCAAACTTTCTTTTTACCTTCATCAGGCTCACCAATGGTCAATAGACTCATATCATTGCCATCAAGGGTGTGACCTAAAGTCTCAAGACGACAGTTGTGCTGTGCTTGCGCTAGGTGAATCAAATCTTGGTGACGATCGTAGCTGTATGGTGCAAAGTAAGCAAAGTACATAGAACCATGCTCAGGAATAATGCTAAAGCTTAGTGTATCACCATCAAACTCAGCAGGAATACGGAACCACTCTTCACGGTCGTAAGAAGCCACTACATCGTAGCCGTTCCAGCCTTCAGGGTAACCGGATTTAGCAAGATCAAGGATCTTAAAGCGATGTGATTGCTGAGGCTCACTCTCTAAACGAAAATGAAACCACTGATAAACATCAGACTGATTATCTTTAGGGATAGTGAGTTGGATATCATCTTTTGATTCGGCTTTGACAACATTAATGCTGCCACTTTCAAAGTTGCTAAAAATTTTCATTATTATTGTTCTCTATTTTGTGAGCTTAGTATGACAATTAATTTAGTCGATTAAGCCTTGTTGTTTAAAGTCTTCAACGATGATTTTTGCAGCAAGCGAACAGACATCTAAGTTTTCACTATTAAGCCATTGAGCCTCTTCGATCTCAGCACTTGGTGTGATTTGACCGTCAAATAGGGCAAAGTAACAGGTCATTTTAACCATAACACCTTCAGGCTTACCGTCGGCTTGTGCTTGATAGAAGCCAGCGTATTCAATTGAGTCTGGTTTTAAATCTACAGCCAATTCTTCTTGAATCTCTCGAATTAACGCCTCTTGATCCGATTCGCCATTTTCTCTTTTACCACCAGGGAGATAAAAGCTGGTTTTACCAAATGAACGAACAGCCAGTAGCTTACGATCTTGAATTAGGATCCAAGCCAATTTATCAATATGTTGTAGCGTCATGAGTTTCTCCTAAATTTTGATTTAGTGTACTGATAAGTTCTGTTAACAGCCAGTTTTCAAAGTTGTTTTTTGAATGAACTCAATTTTTTCTTATAATCAGCTCAAACAATGATAATCAGAATAAAGATTACTATGAAAATGCATTTTGAAACTGAACGACTAGAGCTTGCACCATTAACACTAGAAGATGCGCAATTTGTCTTTGATCTATACAGCACTCAAGAGTTTAAGACATTTGTTGGCGATAAGAATTTGCACAATTTAGATGATGCCAAAAAGTACTTGGAAACGGCTTTAATAGCAATGTATCAAATTAAAGGCATGGGACTGCTAAAAGTGACGCGCAAAGAAGATTACAAGCCTGTTGGTATTTGCGGTTTAATTAAGCGTGACACATTGGATGATATCGATTTAGGTTATGGCTTCCTGCCAGAAGTATTCCGTTGTGGCTATGGATATGAAGCGGGACGTTGCATGATGAATTTTGCAAAAGAAGCATTGAACATCACGCGATTGGTCGCAATTACAACATCAAACAATGTGGCTTCTCGTGCATTACTGACGAAACTGGGTTTTACTTTTGAAGCGATTCAGGAACAGCAAGGCGAATATACGCTGGATCTTTTCGCAACCAATCTATCTAATTTGTAAACCACTTCTCGTAAAGAGTACGAGCCAAATAAAAACAAAAGATAGATGGGATCAACAGGGTGATTACTCCTAAAGCGTACGAGATAGCCGTTGGGATTCCCAGCCCCCAAGCAAAAGAAAATGCCATGCCGTTTACAGCTTCAATAGGACATTGATAAAACGGAACGTTCTGGTTGTAACACAGTCCAAATGTTGTAGCAGCAAACGCTAGGACGGCAATAAAAAGGGAAATGATGGTCTTAGTTTTCATTTGTTCTCTAAAATGGTAAAATACGCTGTTTTTTATTGTTCGATATTATAAACTGAATTGAGTAACGGGCAATAGAGTTAACTCACACAGACACTTTGATGTGAGCTAATCTTTAAATATTATGGACGCAAGATAAAACGTCTTTTTCTTTGCTTATAGCAAGCTCTCAGTATGTGCTATAGCGAATTTGAATAGGTAATAGTAATGAGAACATTAGGTAATATTATTTGGTTTTTATGCGGTGGCGTGATCATGGGCCTAGCTTGGTGGTTCTTTGGTCTACTTGCGTTCATCAGTATTATTGGTATTCCTTGGGGTCGTGCTTGCTTTGTTATGGGTACTTTCTCATTCTTCCCATTTGGTAAAGATGCAATTTCACGTGATGAACTAACCAATCAAGACGATATTGGTACCAGCGGTTTTGGTATCATTGGTAACGTAATTTGGTTCTGTTTAGCTGGTATTTGGCTGGCTATTGGTCACTTAATCTCAGCCGCTGCGTGTTTTGTCACTATTATCGGTATTCCATTTGCGCTTCAGCACCTAAAACTTGCCGCTATTTCGCTTGCGCCAATTGGTAAAACAGTTGTTGATAGCGAAGTTGCTGCAGCTGCACGAATCAGTAATGCACAAGATCGTGTAAACAAATACCGTTCATAATTCAAATCTGAATATATACCCAAGTAACCTCAAGATGCGAGGTTCAGCGAGAATAATTTGGTTTACAGGCAAGGCAACGATTTGAAGATCTAGTGGCTCTAAATTAAAAATCGTTAACGCAGTATGTGAAGCAAATTAACTCGCCCTTTGGGAGCGTGTCACAGACACAATTTCATCGTCAAACAATTTGGAAATAGCGAGCTATTACACTGCATTGTTTGTCTTGAACTTGAATCAGTGACAACGCTCTGAATCCTGCATCTTGAAGTCACTTGGGTATAAATATCGAAGCCGAGTTTAAACTCGGCTTTTTTATTACTAAATTTGCAAAACCTGCTAATACTTTATGAGGTTTGACAGAAAATTGTCATTAATAATGGGATTCTTTGCTAAAAAGTCGCCATAAAAATGACATCATATAAACACTAAAGGAGTGAGTCATGTTTCGTGCGTTATTATTATCTCTTATGTTGGTAGCACCATTTGCAAGCCAAGCAGCAACACCTTCATCTTCTGATGTTAAAGCAGCAATTAAGCAATGCGAAACAAAATATAAAGCAGATGCTAAGAAAAAATCCGACTGTATTACTAAAGCGAAAAAGTCAGTATCTAAAGTAGCAACTAAATCAACTAAAGATATTAAAAAGGACGTAAAGAAAACGTCTCACAAAGCAACAACATCTACGACTAAAGATGTGAAGAAAACAAAAGCTGCAGTTAAGAAAAACCTTAAAGCTGTGAATGTAAATAACGCATCAGCATCGGATTTAGCGGCATTTTTACCTGGTATTGGCGATGCAAAAGCAAAAGCGATTGTGGATTACCGTAAAAAGCATGGCAAATTTAAGTCTGCAAAAGATCTAGAGAAAGTTCCTGGTCTTGGTGCGAAAAGTGTTGGTGCTATGTCTAAGTACCTAAAATTCTAATCTTTTGTTTTAATTAAAAGATTGATAAAAAAGCTCGCTAGTCGGGCTTTTTTTGTATCTGTTTTTATATATCAAAAGTTATGATAAGAAATACATGGGATATACTAACAAATCAGTTCTTCTTCGCTTTCATGAGGAAGGCAATTCCAGATACCACGTTTAATAATATGAGGCAGTAACAAGTATAAAGGCATCTGCTTAATGCATCCTCGTATACGCAGTAATCTCGCCGCCAATTTGTAATCATCATCTTGATAGGGCGGGAATGCATAACTAAACAGGTCAATATAGCTGGTTTCTAATGAATTAAGTGTCACACTTACTTTAAATTGCTGGTGGTAATATTGGCTGACAAAATCAGGAATAGCGAGATCAAAAAGAACGTGGCAAAAATGTAAAGCTAAAAATAAGCTTGAGTCTTTTCCAATCTTGTTTTGAAACGTAATTAACTCCCCCCAAAAACCTTCTTGTATACTATTTTCATTAAGTAGTGAATATAACGTGAAAATATCTCTTAAACCAAACTTACTATCGTTAATAAAAAATAAATTAATCGCTAAATGATAAATGGCCGAAATTGGATCGAATATTGAGGCAGGATAACAGCTATCTGGATAGATTAATTTACGAGTAAATACATCATCACCTGAGTAACGAAATCTCTTAGGAAGAAGCTGATAATGTACAATAAGCTCTAAATTTGATTCTTGATGAATAAAAGGTGATAACGCATTGGTATATCTAATACGGCTTTTTTCATCATAATCACTGATTAATTTAGGCCGCCATCCATGTGTAAGGAGACAATTTTCTATATGATGAATCGCGTTGTGGCTTACCAGAATTTCAGTTGTTTGCCGTAAGTAACCTAATCGACTTTGCTGTTGCGAAAATTGAATACCAGCTTGATTAATGTAACTCCATGTTGAAGTCGCTTGGGTTAAGGCTTGAGTAAGAACGTAGTGATAATCGTTTAGCTGCTTACATTGGGCTAAATGAGCTTGTTGCCCAGATAACAATGTTTGTTGAGAGTGTAAGAAAAGATCATCGAACACATCATGCTGGTGACATAAATACTGTAATTGCCCTAATAAATTGACATGGCGAGCCTCTGTTAAAATAGCACTCTGATGCTGTTCACTTAATGAGGTAAGCAAGCTCGGTCGTTTGAGAATATCGATCAGAATTACAGGCGGTACGGTCATTAAATTATCCAATCATTAAAGGGGCTGTTTCAACGGGTTAAGCTCAATTTTTTATTGTTAGAATTTTATACTCAAATGATCTCTTTTGTTGTCGTCATTTTAAGAACATCAATTAACATAAGTATGGAAACAAAAAGTTGATTTAGGCAAATTTATGCTAAGTGCGATAGGATAATGGCAGTTTACAATAACCCGATAAGGATGAGGACATTGGCTCACGTTGAGTTAGTTTTAGGTGGCGCCCGTTCAGGTAAAAGTTCATTAGCTGAAAAATTGGCTTTTGATGGTGGTAAAGAGGTTATTTATATTGCAACAGCGACCGCTGGCGATGATGAAATGGCACAACGTATCGAACACCATAAGGCACAAAGGCCTGCACATTGGACCGTAATTGAAGAACCTATTGAGCTTGCAAAAATCATTGCACAGTACAGTGCGCCTAATCGTTGTCTGTTGATTGATTGTCTAACGCTTTGGCTCACAAACTGCCTATTTTCAGGCTACGAAGCTCTTTGGCCCCAGCAAAAACAAGCTATGATTAAAGCGTTGAATGAGGCTCAAGGTGAAGTGATTTTAGTTAGTAATGAAGTTGGGTTAGGCGTTGTCCCTATGGGGGAGGTTTCCCGCCAGTTTGTCGATCAAAGTGGTTGGCTGCATCAAGATATTGCGAAAATAGCTGATCGAGTCGTGTTTGTTATTGCAGGACTACCTCAAGTACTTAAAGGGGAGACATTGTAAGTTTGATGTCTAATTCGATGCCTAAGTTGTTTGGTTCTAACAGCAAAAAGGAGTGAAATAGTATGACGATAGGAGAGACTCGGGTAGATTTTTTACGTCATGGACTTCCTGAAGGTGATAAATGTCTACGTGGGCATACTGATTTTGCGCTAACAGAGGTGGGGTTTGCTCAAATGGAGCACGCCGCAAGCTCGTTAAAAGAGCTAGACGTGATAGTGACATCGCCCTTACAACGCTGTGCAACGTTTGCTCATCATATTGCGCAGCAGTTTAATCTTAAGGTTGTGGCGGAGCCGTTATGGAAAGAGATGAACTTTGGTGAATGGGACGGTTTAGAACAACAGCAACTCTGGCAGGATATAGGCCCAACACTTGATAGCTATTGGCGTGATCCATGGCAGTTAACAGAGCAGGGGGAGGCGTTACATAAAGGAGAGACCTTAGAGCATTTTGACGCACGAATTCTGCAAGCTTGGCAGACTCTAGTTGCCCAATACGCAGGTAAAAAAATCTTGGTCGTGACACATGCAGGAGTGATGCATCAGCTACTGCGTCATTTACTCTCGATGCCAAAAGACACCACATACCTTCATTGTATTAAGTTTGATTATGCCGCACGTTACCGTGTCACTCATTTTGTCGATAACGAAAACCAACAATGGCCACGACTTTACTGGCCACCTTATATAGATTAAGCCCCAGACTCCAGTGACTTCAAGATACCCGGTTTCGTAAAAATGCCTTTGTTTGTATCTTGAAATCACCTAGATATGGTGGGTTTAAAGGTATATGAGTATTTAGTGCTTATAGCTATTCCATACAGTTTAAGCTTTACGGGGCTTTTGTTTGAACTGCTTAATACTTCGTTTTTGAGCTGTACGACGATTGGCCTGTTTATCTCTTGGTTTGCGTTTACTCTCTCCTGTGGTTGGTTTGTCTGTCACAGGGAAGCCATCAAGATTATGCAGCTCTAATGGTCGCTGAGTTAACTGACGAATCGCCGTCAAAAATTCCGTTTCGCCATGACAAACAAGAGAGAGAGCCAAACCATTATTGCCAGCACGACCCGTACGTCCAACACGATGTACATAGGTTGCGGCATTGGATGGCAAATCAAAGTTGATCACAAGTGGTAACTGCTCAATATGAATACCACGAGCTAAGACATCAGTGGCAATCACGACATTTAATTTTTTTGCTTTGAAATCAGCAAGAATTTGCTCTCGTTCAGTTTGCTCTTTGTGGCCATGTAACGCGGCAACTTGAATACCAGCTTTCATTAGACGTTTACACAGTGCATCAGCGTTATCTCTAGCCCCAATAAAGACCAACGTTTGTTGAGTTGGGTACTGCTTTAATAGAGCGATGAGTGCTTGTGGTTTGCTGCCTTTATTGACCAAATACAACTGCTCAGAAATAGTATCGACTACACTGTTAGTTTTCTGCGCTTCAATTCGAACGGGCTTAAATAATACCTCTTGAGTGAGCGATTCAAGCTGTTCTGGAAGTGTGGCAGAGAACAGTGCTGTTTGTCGTTTAGCCGGTAGCTGTTGGAGGATCTTTTGAATATCAGGCCAAAATCCCATATCCAGTAAACGGTCGGCTTCGTCGAGTACCCAAGATTTGATATGGCTAAGGCTTACTTGTTCTTTACTGAGAGCATCAAGTAGGCGACCTGTTGTTGCGATAAGTAACTGAGGTTGACTGTTCAGTGTCTCTTCTTGTTGTTCTTGGCTGATCCCACCACACAAAATCGCAGTTCGAATCGCCATTTTTTCTGCAATCGTATTTAAAGATTGATGAACTTGAGTAGTTAATTCTCGAGTTGGTACCAGAATAAGAGCTTGAATCTCTGGTTGACTTGGATCGATTTGTTGTAGCAGAGGTAAGCCGTAAGCATAAGTTTTACCGCTGCCTGTTTGAGCTAAAGCAAGAACGTCTTGATGCTTTACTAGCGCTGGAATAGCGTGACGCTGAATATCTGTTGGGGTATTGAGCTCATTAGGTAGCGCATGAATCAGAGAAGGAGATAAAGGTAAGGTTGAAAAAGACATAATCTTAGCTGCAAATCGAAAACAAGAGGCGCAGTCTAACAGGTCAAAAAAGGCTTGGGTATTAAATTCATCTGCTTCTTGTTACATCGCTTAAGTTATGGTTTTATTTGCCTGTATTTTTCAGATTGCGGTAGGACTCATGCAAAAAACAACCCAGGCGATAATGGTTCAAGGTACAACATCGGATGCAGGTAAAAGTGTTTTAGTTGCCGGTCTATGTCGTGTATTGGCCCGAAAAGGGATCGCTGTTGCACCATTTAAGTCACAAAATATGGCGCTAAATAGTGCAGTGACTCAAGATGGTGGTGAAATTGGTCGAGCTCAAGCTGTGCAAGCTCAAGCCTGTCGCATTGAACCTACTGTTGATATGAATCCTGTGCTTTTAAAGCCAAATACTGATATCGGCGCTCAAGTAATTGTACAAGGCAAAGCGCTAGCCGATATGGATGCTGTTGGTTATCACAACTATAAGAAAGTGGTGATGGGGCCGATTATGGACTCTTTTGCCAAACTGCAAGCACAATATCAAACGGTGGTTATTGAAGGTGCCGGTAGCCCAGCTGAGATCAATTTACGAGAAAATGATGTAGCAAATATGGGGTTTGCTGAAAAAGCAGATGTGCCCGTTATTATTATTGCTGATATTGATCGTGGCGGTGTGTTTGCCCATCTTTACGGTACACTAGCCTTGCTATCGGAGTCGGAACAAAATCGCGTTAAAGGCTTTGTGATTAACCGTTTTCGTGGCGATATTAAGCTATTGGAATCTGGGCTTGATTGGCTTGAACAAAAAACTGGAAAGCCAGTGTTGGGTGTTCTTCCTTATTTGCATGGTTTAATGTTAGAAGCAGAAGATGCCATTAATAGCCAGCAAGTCGAATCAACCACGGATCAGCCATTACGAGTAGCTGTTCCTGTTCTTACCCGAGTGAGCAATCATACTGATTTTGATCCGTTACGTATGCATCCTCAAGTGAATTTGATGCTGGTGGGAAAAGGAGAGCCTTTACCGCCCTGTGATCTGGTTATTATTCCCGGCACGAAAAACGTTCGTGATGATTTAGCGTATTTAAAAGAGCAAGGGTGGGATCAACAAATTCAACGTCATTTACGTCTGGGTGGTAAATTGATGGGTATTTGTGGCGGTTACCAAATGCTAGGACAAACCATTGCAGATCCCCTCGGTATTGAAGGTAAAGCGGGAGAGAGCCAAGGTTTAGGTTATCTTGATGTCACAACTGTTTTAGAACAAGAAAAGCAGCTAAAACAAGTAAGTGGAACATTAACGCTACCTAACCAAGCGAGCGTACCTGTTCGTGGTTATGAGATCCATGCAGGCGTTACAACCGGGGTTCAAGTTGATGCTCCTATTCAATTAGAAAGCGGCTTAGACGGTCAGTTAGGGGTAGATAACCAAGTATTTGGTACTTATCTTCACGGTATTTTTGAACGCCAAGAAGCGTGTGATGCGATTTTATCTTGGGCTGGACTTGAAGCGACACAAACTCCAGATTTTGATCAGATCCGTGAGCAAGGTATTGATCGTGTTGCTGATACGATTGAGCAGTATTTGGATCTAGAAGCGCTTTGGCCTGAGTGGGATCTGTTTAAAAAATAGTGTAATACCTACCATCTACTGATCTTTATGTTTTCAAAAAAGCCCTTACTACATCAGGCTAAATAACTCACTGTTATTGCTGTAGTAAGGGCAATATCGCGGTGAACGAATCGATTATCTTTGTTCTAGTGGGTAAGAACGATAACTCCACATACCATAGGTTCTAAGGGCGTCTCGATATATCCCTAATAATTCACCTTGGCTTGGTTTTGCCAATTCTTCTAAAGGTTTATCTGGTGCACCAATAGTATCAAACGTGATGTTTTGAGGGCCTGTTTGCCACGATGCTATTTCAAATAGAGTTTGGCCGCGGCGAACGTGACTGGCTGAGCTAATGATTGTTGCATGCTCAATTTTATGTCGAGCCAGTGCGTAGCTGCTGTATAAGGCATTCTCTACTGTGCTGCGGGCGTAGTTATCTTCAATCAGGCGATTTGGGTTGATGCCCTGTTTGATTAACCAATCTGCCATAAGTCGGCCTTCAGTTTGATTATTTTGAGGCACACCGCCTGTTAAAATAATCAGCGAATTTGGCTGTTCTTTGGCAATTTTCAACGTCATATTGAGTCGTTCAATGAGGATATCATTCATCGTCCCATCAGGGTTTAAGGCATACCCCAGTGTGATGATGGCTGTATTACCCGCTTTCGGTTCTTTCATCTCTGATTTTAATGGCGTAGCAACAATACGATCTACAGTTTCAAAAATACGTTGGATATCAGCTGCTTTTCCACTGTCTAGTTGTTCTAATTTCTTTAAGTGTTTATTGGCTGCTTGATTATTACCTTTAAAGTGCTGCCACACAGCAAGGTAAGCATTAGCATCGACATCATCAGGCGCAACAGAGAGTACTTGTTCAAACAGTTCAATGGCACGATCGACATTTTTGTTATAGATCTGAGCGTTTGCAGCTGAAATCAATAAATCGGTTCGATAAGGTTCCAGTTGATAAGCTTGTAATAAACGATCGGTAACAATTTCCATATTACTTGGCATTTTAGCTGTAAACCCAGCGTGAGAAATACGGGCAGGGGACTTAAATGCAGTAACGGCTTGTTCTAACAGTTGATCGACAACTTGACGTTTGCTGACCACTTGGGCGTAGTCTGCAGTACTTTGAACAGCACTTTGAGTTTGAGTGAAAGCAAAAGTTGGGGAGACGTACAGGATGCCGCTTAGGGCTAAAGTAATAAGTTTTTTATTCATAAGGTATAACCAATTATTTTTATAATGCCGCATTACTATAAAAATGAATGGTTACAATTGGTGTGATGTACTGAGGATTTTTACTTCTTAAATATATTTATGAATGAATTTGCAATATCGCTCACAATTTATCGTTCTTAAGATCACTGTTATCGTTATGATTAAAGCAAAAACAATAAGACAGACCCATGTTTGTGCACGTATCTGTCTTATTTAAATAAAGCTTGTATGGTTTCAGTGATTATACGCTTGATGTTTTAAATAACGCTTTTCTAGATAACTAAAGAGAATTGAGAGTGACAAGCATAATACGAGATATGCGAGCCCGACTAAAATCCAAATTTCAAATATGTAGCCAGAAGAGTTGGCTATTTCACTACCGACAAAAGTCAGCTCTTGTATTGAGATCAGAGAAATGATCGAAGAATCTTTAACAATAGAGATAAACTGGCCTGCAAGCGGAGGGATAACAGAGGCAAACGCTTGAGGAAAGATAACATAACGAAAACGTTGTAGGGGTGTTAATCCTAAAGAATCTGCTGCTTCCCACTGTCCCTTTTCAATACTATCAATACCTGAGCGGATAATTTCTGCTATGTACGCAGAGGCCAATAAACCAATGCATAACACCCCAGAAAATAGATTTTCCCATAGGTTAGGAGTGCCAAATAAAAACGTTTGTAAGTCATTAGGCGTGCCGTTGTAGTAACGAAATAGTGTTTCGAGTCCCAGCAGTGGCACTAATTGACTTGAGATAAAGAAATAAAAAATAAAAACAAAAACAAGTGGCGGTATATTACGGATCAATTGAATGTACGCTTGAGCTGGCATCCGAATAAACACCAAAGAGGAGCGTCGAGCAAGTCCAAATAATAACCCTAAAATACCCGCAAAAAGCATTCCCCATAAGCTAATACGAATGGTTGTAGCTACGCCTTGGAAGAAATATGGCAGTTCGCCGTTAGGACCTGCGGTAAAAATAAGCTCAAGCGCTTGATGCCAGTGCCATTGATATTGAATACCAACAGCCGAACGGTAAATAAACCAACCCAAAGCACAGGTGATGAGCAGCAATAAGCTCCAATCGAGTCCATTTAAATTGCGGGGAGACAGGCGAGACAGCACCGAGCGTTGACTCGGCGCTGATGATGTCGATTTGTCTAATTTAGGTAGAGACACAGTTTGTTGAGACAAAATTATTGACCTTCTGCTACCTGGTTTTCCCAATCTAGGGTCTTAAACCAGTAATCATGGCGAGATTGTAGCCAACCATCTTCCGTGCGAAGCATAATCCAGTTATTAAAGAAGTTCAGTAAATCGAATTCACCCTGACGGAGCGCAAAGCCTTCTGAGCCGCGGTTTAGGTTTTCTTTAAACGGAATAAATAGCTTATCTTTGTATTGAATAGCCATTTGTTCAGGTTTTGGTGATGAAGCAAGAACTGCATCAGCATTGCCGTTTAACACTTCTTGAAAGGCTTGGGACTCATCATCAAATTGACGTAGTTTCGCTTTAGGGAAGTATTTTTTTGCTGTTTGGACGGTTACTGCGCCACGACGAACCGCTAATGTAACACTGCGTTTGTTGTAATCAGCTATGGTTGTTTTATCTGCAGCAGATTCTTTACTTGCTGCCAGTTGAACGCCCGAGTGAGCATACGGGACTGTAAACAGAACATTTAAGTTACGCTGTGGGGTAATAGATAGACCACCGATGATAACATCAAATTTTCCAGCAAGTAGAGCTGGGATAATGCCATCCCATGCGGTTGGAATAAATTCGATTTTAAGACCTGCATCTTGTGCAACACGCCGTGCTACATCGACCTCAAAGCCAATCAATTCACCTTGTTTATCTCGCATCGCCCAAGGAACAAAGGTAGATAAACCAACACGCAGTGTGCCTCGTTCTTTAATTTGATCTAAAGCTGTTGGCTGCTGATCGGCAAAAGAGTGAGTTGCAGTAAATAATAATGTAATAGCCGTAAGCCAGCTGGCGAGTATTTTTTTCATTGTACTTTCTCCATGTTTATTGTTTTTATAACTAAGTGACTTTTAAGTTAGAGACCTATAATTAAAGGCTTATATTAAAGGTTCAATATGAGCGTCATTTTTGTATATCGCACCTATTTTGCGATAGCGGTGTTAAGTCTGTGTGCCATCCATGCCGCAACAGCAGACAACAATAAGGTAACGCATAGATAAATGGCCGCAACGGTAAACCAAACTTCAAAAGGCATAGCTGTATCGGCGACAATATTTCGGCCTTCGGTGGTGAGATCAAAGATAGCCATAATACTCACAATTGAAGAATTTTTAACGAGCGAGACTGTTTCATTGGTTAGCGGTGGCAATATACGTTTAATCACTTGCGGTAAAATAACAAATCGGTACATCTGCCATTGTGACAAGCCTAAGCTAGCTGCCGCTTCAAATTGACCTTTAGGAATCGCATTTAATCCGGCGCGAAATATTTCAGCAGTGTAAGCGCCTTGAAAAAGTGATAAAGCAAGCACAGCCGTTGTGAATCGCTCTAGATCTAAAATAGGGCCAAGAACAAAATAAAGAATATAGATTTGTACCAATAATGGGGTGTTTCTGATCAGTTCGATATACCCGCGTGCGAGTGCTCGTCCAATAATAGAATCAGATAAACGTAGCAAGGCCGTGATAAGACCTAACCCTAAGGTAAAGATTAAACTTACTGCTGATATTTTTAGGGTAATCAGTAGGCCATCTATTAATTCCCCGCGGTACCACTCGCCATCTTCATGAACAAATAAATACTGAGGAATTTGATGCCATTGCCAGCGATAATTCATTGCATCAGCTCCAGAAGATAAGATCCAGACCAGAACAGCAATAACCAGCCCAATTTGCACTAAAGCGGAGAATGCAGGCTTACAGATTTGCCACCAATTGAGTTTATTGGATTTGGATTTTTGTAATGAGGAATTAGAATGAGTCATCATGGCATCTTTAATAACTTAAGATCTTACGTAAGAACTGTTGAGTTCGAAGATGCTGTGGACGATCAAACAGATCATCTGGAGCGGCGATTTCTAATATTTCCCCTTCATCCATAAAAACTACTCTATCAGCCACTTGGCGGGCAAAACCCATTTCATGAGTAACGCATACCATAGTAATGCCTTCATCAGCCAGTGACTTCATTACATCAAGGACTTCACTGATCATTTCAGGATCCAGCGCCGATGTCGGTTCATCAAACAGTAAAATATCGGGTTTCATGCAGAGTGAGCGGGCAATAGCGACTCGCTGCTGTTGGCCTCCTGATAATTGAGAGGGATATTTATCTGCTTGGTGTGCGATTTGAACTCGGTCAAGAAAATGCAATGCGCGTTGTTCTGCTTCTTTTTTTGTGAGTTTAAGAACTTTTATTGGCGCAAGGGTTAAATTTTCAAGCACCGTCATATGAGGAAAAAGATTAAAGTGTTGAAAAACCATGCCAACTTGGCCACGAATACTATGTAGATGTTGAGGTGTCAATGGTTCTCCAACAACCGTTAAGGTTCCAGAGTCAAATTGTTCAAGGCCATTAATACAGCGGATCAGAGTCGATTTACCCGATCCTGAAGGCCCACATACTACCAACTTTTCACCTTTCTGAATGGATAGGTTTATATTTTTTAAGGCATGGAAATCACCATACCACTTATCAATACTTTCAAAGGCGATAACAGCGTCATTACTACTCAAGACGTTCTCTTTTTATTATTGGCTTATGCATCTATGTTATTGCCTAAAAACAAAAAATACAAAGGCAGTCGAGCTATTTGGTGAAAATTAAAGCATGTTTTATTTATCGATATGTTAAAAAATATCTGGATATATGCTACTGATATCTGTCTGTGGAATATCACATTTGTTCATAATACATGCTGATTTCTTAAAAGTTATACTGGTATTCTAAATGTGCATTATAAGGCTGGTCGTATGTTTTATGTCGAATTATACGATTAAGTAATAATCGTTAATATTTTGTATGGATTGTGGGTGAAAAATGTGAGGTCTAACCAATTAGCGTTTGCACATCAAGCTGATAGACGATAAGTTAACCAAGACCAATGGAGAAATGTATCAAAGTGAAATGATGACCGACACAACTTTGATTATCGAACAGGATAGAACTATGTATAAAACTGATGATGTCCGCATTAGCGAGATCAAACAATTGTTACCACCCGTTGCAATTTTAGAGCGTTTTCCTGCAACTGACCATGCGGCTAAAACAGTTTATGACTCTAGACAAGCTATTCATAAAATTCTTAACGATCAAGATGATCGTCTACTTGTGGTTGTTGGGCCGTGTTCGATTCATGATCCTGACGCTGCGTTAGAGTATGGTAAGAAGTTATTAGCACTACGAGAGCAACTTAAAGGTGAACTCGAAATTGTTATGCGAGTGTATTTTGAGAAGCCTCGTACAACAGTTGGCTGGAAAGGGCTAATCAATGACCCTTATATGGATAACAGTTTCCAACTCAATGATGGATTACGCATTGGCCGTAAGCTGTTATTAGATTTGACGGATATGGGGATGCCAACTGCTGGTGAGTTCCTTGATATGATTACGCCACAATATATGGGCGATCTCATCAGTTGGGGAGCTATTGGTGCGAGGACAACGGAATCGCAAGTACACCGTGAATTGGCTTCAGGTTTGTCATGTCCTGTAGGATTTAAAAATGGTACTGACGGTAATATAAAAATTGCAACTGATGCTATTGGCTCGGCTAGTGCACCACACCATTTTCTATCTGTGACAAAATACGGCCACTCAGCAATTGTATCAACAGCTGGTAATGAAGACTGTCATATTATTCTGCGTGGTGGTAAAGATCCTAATTATAGCGCAGAACATGTTGATGCTATCACTGCACAGCTTGCTAAGGCAGGTCATCGTCAGAAGGTGATGATTGATTTTAGTCACGCCAATAGCTTGAAGCAGTATCAACGCCAGATGTTAGTGGCTGAAGATGTGGGTAGCCAAATAGCGCAAGGGAATAATGCTATTTTTGGGGTAATGATCGAAAGTCATTTAGTTGAAGGACGACAAGATATTATTGATGGTGTTGAGCCTACTTACGGCCAGAGTATTACCGATGCTTGTATTGGCTGGAATGATACAGAAAAAGCATTAACTCAGCTTGCTCAGGATGTAAAAAAACGCAGATCCCTGAAATAATTATTTATTTTTCTAATGCTATAACGCTTTTATAGTATAAAAACTGAGCCTGATGATAACGCTTATTATAAGAATGTCATCAGGCTCTTTTTATGGCGTATATTTTTTACACACTTCTTGATAGACAGATTTTAATAAAAGCATTAAACCTTCATCGGATAGCTCGTCAGGGGTTAATAACGCATTAGTGAGTCGTTCGTGATAGGTTCTTACGACCTCTTTCAATATGATGTCATTACTAAGCTTACAAGATGAGTGTTCCATAGCCGATCATCCAATCAATAAGAAATTATATTCATATTATATTCGATCAATTTTAGAAATACAGACAAATATACGTAATTTATTGTTCTAGATAGATATATTTTGACAATCTATCGTATTTATTTCTTTACACGTATTAATATACTAATTTTGCACTGTTCATTATTTTCTATTGATAAAGATTTATACTGTTGGTTAGTAGGGTGCTATAACCAATGAATATAAGCAGATTTAAGAGGTGAAATATGACGATGCGAAATCACACAATGATCTTCTCGATACTAACTGCGGCAAGTTTATTATCTACACCGTCATTTGCTCGTGATGCTTCTAATCCTTCATTTTCATCACTTATTGCATCGGAACTGACCTCAACCGAGGTGTTTCATCATTCTGTTCGCTCTATTGTTCATCCTACTCTTGGGTATGCCGATTCAACTGCTTTTGCCTGTTTTCAAGAGCAAAGCTTATCGGTGAAGCAATACGAAAAGTTTGTGATAAATCAGTGTGAATCGACTTTGAATGGCACTATGGAAGGGGGATGGTGTCGAGATAAACAAGATTCTCCACTGTTCTTTGTCGAAATTGGCCAAGATGGTTCATACTGTAACAGTGGTCTATCTCGATCTGTGGTTTATATTTTAGAGCCTGTAACAACAAAAAGCTCTCCTAATAGTAATACAGAGACGGGATGGAAAGACGTTTCTCAAGCATTTGGATTTGACCATCATCTCTAGAGCAAGTGTTGTATTTATCGGTGCCATTTGGCTGATCACTATTACTCTTTTTATCGTCTCATTACATGGTACGCATGTTGATGAATACGGGTTATTACCTCGTCATCATTTAAGTAACGCAAATTATCTTATATATCCATTTATTCACGGCTCTTTTAGCCATTTATTAGGTAACTTACTGCCTTTTACCGTATTTGCTCTATTTATTGCGCGAAAAGGGTTGGCTCGCTTGCTCATTGTTTGTTTTCTTTGTTGGGCTGGAGCTACGTTAGGAGTCTGGATCTTTGGCCGTATCAGTTATCATATTGGCTTAAGTGGTATTGTTTATGGTACATGGGCTTACCTACTAAGTTATGCTTTGGTGAAGAAATCTATAAAGTCCGTATTGTTAGCCGTTGTTACATTGATTTTATATGGCTCGATGATATGGGGGATTCTTCCATTACATCCATGGCTCAGTTTTGAAAGCCATTTGTTTGGATTTTTAACTGGCATTCTTGTTGGGTGGTATTATGCTAGTCAAGATAAATTAAAAGATGCTGACGATCATAAGTAAGGAATACGATTATGTTAATTCAATTTAATGCAAGTGTTTGCGGTTCCATTACAATGTTTGGAGAAGTGGGTGAGACCATGATTAAAGCGATGGGCTTTTGTCAAACGATCCCAGGAGCTATTACAGAACTTAATTTAACTGCAGCATTGGAAAACTTGATGAATGCGACGGTTGAAGCAACAGAAAAGGAGCAAAAACTGGCATTATCAGAGGATGAAGAAAATGATGAGGAAGAATCTTTTGTTCCTTTTGCTAATCGAGCTCGACCACTGATTGATATGCTAGAGACCTGCGTAAAAGAAAAATGTCCATTACTGTGGGATAAGGTTTAATAGCCTTCTTTTTGATGTAGCTTCATCTTGTGATCTCTGCTGAAAACATTAGACTATGCCCAACATCACAATAAGATTGAAATCTAATGAATCGTAAGAAAAAAGTTAAACAGACGTTATTGAAAAAGGCTAAGAAGTCGAATGCTAAGATGCACAAGAGTAATAAGCCTAAATATATTTCTAAAGCTGACCGAGAAAAAATGGCTTTAGAAGAGGAGCAAGCTGCAGTTGAGACTCCTATAGAACCATCAGACGTATCTGAATAATTGGTTTAGCTAAATTATGGTTGGGCAGTCTCATCAGTAAGAGGATTGCTCAATCAGCCTATTTTGTAAATATTTGTATAATAAAACACCATCTAGCAATGCTAGAAGCGTATAACTAGAACTCTTATACTTTCCATGTGTCATAATCCCTACGCCTAAATGGGTTTTAAATACTCTAACGCCATATTGATGTACACATGAAGAAAACCACACGTACGCCTTTTCGAGATCATACTGCTGAAGTCCGACTTTTTGGCCGAAGAGCCATTTTCTCTTTCGCGGCAATCATTATTTTAATGGGAGTCTTGATTGGTAACTTGTATCATCTGCAAGTTCAAGACTATAGCGAATATAAAGCTCGCTCAAATGATAACCGCATTAAAATCATTCCTGTTGCACCTAACCGGGGGCGAATTTTTGACCGTAATGGCGTTTTGCTCGCAGAGAATGTACCTATCTATTCCTTGGATCTTTACCCATCAAAAATTAAAGATCTCAAGCAGACATTAGCAGGACTTCAAAAGCTGTTAGGGATAACTGACGAACAAATTGCCGCTTTCTATAAAGAGAAACGTCACACCAGTCACTACAAGCCCGTTACGTTAATTGAGCAGATGACAGAGACGCAAGTGGCCGAATTTTCTGTTAACGAATTCCATTATCCAGGTGTTGATGTTGACGCATATTTAGAACGTTATTACCCATATGGCGCACAATTAACGCACGTACTTGGCTATGTTGCGAAAATTAATGATAGAGATATTCAGCGCCTAAAAGATGAAGGGGTATACAGTAACTACAAAGCAACCCATACGATCGGAAAGTTGGGTGTAGAGCGTTACTATGAAAGTCTTCTGCACGGTAAATCTGGCTATGAAAAAGTCGAAGTGGACAGTCGTGGTCGTGTTGTTCGAACGTTGTCTTATGTTCCTCCTGTATCGGGTAAAGATATTATGCTCAATATCGATCTTGGCCTACAGGAATACGCCAATCAATTACTGACCCAGCAAGTAAAAGATCCTATTACTGGAAAAATGGTAACGAAACCTCGCCGTGGTTCGATTGTTGTTCTTGATCCTAAGGATAACTCGGTGCTGGCTATGGCATCGAGTCCTAGTTACGATCCTAATTTGTTTGTACATGGAATCTCATCTAAAAATTATCGAGCACTATTAAATAACCCTGATCACCCGTTGCTGAACCGAGCCACACTTGGTGTTTATCCTCCAGGCTCTACAGTTAAACCTGAAATTGCAGTAGCGGCATTAACAACTGGGGTAATTACGCCCCAAACGACCTATGATTTCCCTGGCTGGTGGCAGATCCCTAACGCGAAAACCACACGAAAATTCCGTGATGATGTGCGCTGGGGTCATGGTCGCGTAAACATTTATAAAGCCATTGAAGAGTCGGTTGATACTTTCTTCTATCAGGTTGCTTATGATATGGGGATAGACCGATTATCCACTTGGATGAAAAAATTTGGTTATGGTCAACCAACCGGTATTGATATTCGTGAAGAGACCAACGGAAATATGCCAACGAGGGAGTGGAAGCATGCTCGTTTTAAGGTGCCATGGTATCAAGGCGATACGATTCCTGTTGGTATTGGACAAGGCTATTGGACAGCAACACCAATGCAGATTGCAAAAGCCGCGTCAGTTATTGCCGAAAGTGGTGTTGAGCATCGGCCACATCTTCTAAAAGGAATTGTGGAAGAGAATGATAAAGTTGATGATGCAGAGTTTCCTGATTTTCCAAAAGTAGTTGCGCCTAAACAAAATTGGCAGATTGCTCAAGAGGGAATGCATCTGGTAACTGTAAGTGGTACAGCAAGAAGTATATTTAAGAATGTTGCTTATCCTGTTGCTGGTAAAACAGGTACCAGTCAGGTATTTACCTTGGCCGATAACCAGAATTACAACGCGAAAGATATTGCTGAACATCTACGAGATCACGCTTTATTTGTTGGATTTGCTCCTGTTCACAACCCCAAAGTATTAGTTGCAACCGTGCTAGAAAATGGTGGTTGGGGTAAAAATGCGGCGCCACTGGCTAAGAAGATTATGGATTATGTGTTGTTAAAACCAACATTAAATCCAGCATCATCTGATAACACTGCGAACGATAAATCCGTGAAAACAACCACGAGTTGATCCAGTTCACTGTATTTCATGCAATTTATTGTCCTTTCTCATGAAGTAACTACAATGCGCACACGTTTGCGTTGTAGTTACTTTTCATTAGAGGATGTTATGTCAAAGTTGCCTTCATTTACACTACTCAGTTCCCTTCTTATTTCATTAATTCCCATATCTGTTGCTCAAGCTACACCTGTTGAATTTCAAAAAATTCCAGCCGTTATGGAGCAATTTAAACAGGCTGAACTTTATCGTAAAAAGTCGGCGACCTTAGGTCGATTACCATTAGCAACAGAAATTGGTAAACCATTCCCTACTTATGTATCTGATAACAAAGGTGGTTATACTCTTGAAACGGAAAATGTAATCTCAAATAATATTGTGATTGCGAGTATGCCTAAGCCAATTGTTAATAATATTTATAATCAATGGTTAGTACCTAAAAGTACGTGGGTTAAAACATATGGTGAGCTACCGACAGAAACGGAATTTAAGCCATTTCAGCGTATCAAAACAATCAAAGCAATTAAGATTGATGATAGTCTTCTAAAGCTATTGGGAAGTCAGGATGGTAAGACAGCAACTATTCAAGTTAGCTGGGATCCTAAAGGAATGAAGGTTTATAAAGATGGATACTTAGCTGATTATGAATATGGGATTGCACCTGATGAAATGAAAGCTAATTACGAGAAAGTAAAATAATCATAGATATGGATTTAAGGAGAGGTTACCAAGGTAAAACCTCTCCATTATAATCAATAAAAGTTCCGCTCTGTTTCGAGGTTATGCGCTGCAATTGTGTAATGATGGCAGCGGCTGTTTCTGTGCTCGTACGTAATTGGCTCGGTGGAATATTGGCTTGAAAGGGCTCTGAAAGTGAAGTGTTTGTTGTTCCTGGATGGATTGCAAAAATGCATGCATCGGGGATCGTTCTTTGCCATTCAATTGCTATCGTTTTAATGGCCATATTCAGTGCTGCTTTTGAGCAACGATAGCTAATCCATCCACCTAAGTGATTGTCTTCAATACTGCCAACTTTCGCTGATAGAGTACAAAAGCGAGGTGTTGCTGATCGTTTTAAGTGATGTTCGAAATGTTTAGCGATTAATATACTGGGTAAAGCATTCGTTTGGGTCACAGTTAAAAAATGAGAACTATTTAATTGAGATAATGCTTTTTCAGGAACTAAAGCAAGGTCTGTATTATGCAGTAGACCAACAGTATTAATGATGACATCAACTTGAGATAGCGACTGACTCAGTTGTGCTATCTGTGATTCTTTGGTGAGATCCAGTTGAACCCAATGCAGTTGTGGTGAAGATAAATATAACTTGGTGGGATCGGTAAGATGATAGGTTGCCCATATTTGATGCTTAGCTGGCATCATCAATATGTGCTTAATCAGTGCTTGGCCAATGCCTCCTGAGCCTCCGAGTATCAGTATATTCATACTTAGCTTTCCTTTTCCTAACTAATCTAAGTATACCCAAGTAATATCAGGATACGAATCAAGTCTGTTCGTTGTATGAAATAACTCAGGTATAAACTGGAAAGCTAATTTATTATTTTATTTACCTGCAACCTTGGCAGCTAGCAATCCTTGCATTGTGTAGATATTGGTTTTACCGTTAAACTCTAGGCTAATTGGGTCATGCTGACCTGAAATCCATAGCTTAAGTTCAGCATCCATATCAAAGTGACCTTTGGACTCAACAGTAAACATCGTAATTGATTTGTAAGGAATTGAACGATACTCGACTTTCTTACCTGTTAGTCCTTGCTTATCAATCAATAGTAAGCGGTTATCGGTAAGTACGATCATGTCTCGGATCAGTTTATATGCAAGCTCAATAGTCTCATTTGGGCCTAAAATAGGCGCAAGATCTTCAGTTGCTTCGTTAAGATCCATCGCGCCAGCATTGCCGAGTAAAGCGTCAAATAAACCCATACCTGTTTCCCTTTATGATTAATATTGAAATTATACCTAAGCCATTTGTTGGCCCGGTAGTTTACTGTTACTTAATTTTACGCATCTTACAATTAAACATTGTTTTTATAAAGGTGAAACAGTCAAAAGAGTCATTAATATTAAGTCTGCATCTCAGAAATTATTTCTTATGTTTGAAAAGTGAACAAACATTCTTAAATATTAACGCTGAAGTAAGAAAAATAGGCAGAGATATCATTAAAATCAAAGCAATGGCCTCAACATTTAGAAATATAAAAGATTTCAAAACGGTAGGGTTAGCAAGGTCTAACATACAAAACTCCAAACTTGTATTTTTAATGTATGTTAAGGTTTGCTTTCGATAATAGCAAGATTCCTAATTCATAAATGTGTCTAATATATTAAGAATCAGGATTGTTTCTGATACGAACAAAGCGTGCAAATCGAGGTAGTCCTTTATTGGTATAACCATTGAATCGATATTGAATGGTTGAACCGATAGGAGGGGGCGAAATTCTTTGTGTGTCTTTGAAACCTGAGCCAATTTTGAAAATTTGATTATCGATAGTACGAACCCATACTGCTCCAAGCATACCTTGGTATTTACCTTTGCCTTCCTCGTATCCGATAATAACGGCCTCTGCATCTTGATGCTTCTTTAGTTTAAGTAATTGTTTTGTTCGTCCATTGGTGTAGAAATTATTTTTATGATGAAGCATTAGCCCCTCACCAGATTCATTTTCTATAATTTCTAACCATTGCTCTAATTGAGTTAAAGAACTTATTTCTGATTGTTCGACAACGCCAATAAAGGTCGGATCGAACTGCTTACTTATTCGTAAAAGCTCTTGGTAGCGTTCTGAAAATGGAATGGTGAGACTGGGCAAATCAAACAACATATATCGGACTTGCTGCCATTGAATGGAATTGGGTTTAGCATCAAGGACTATCTGACTGAGTTCTTGAAAACGATCTCGTCCTAACCACAGCTCTCCATCAAGTGGTATGGAGGGGAGTTTAGATAAAAACCATGACGGAGCCGATATCGGATTACCTGAGCGGGTTAGCAATTCTTTTCCTGTCCATATAGCTCGGATTCCATCTAATTTTTCCGAGACTAAATAGTCAGTGATCGGGAAATTATTTGTTGTATCGACTTGGCCTTCTAAGGCAATTAGAGCCGTTAAGTGTTCAATCGTGAAACTACTGGCTTTCATGGAGTCAAGCTCTGTCGTAAATGCAGAGGTACTAAAAAGTAGACTGATAGAAGCTGCAACCGCGGTTAGTTGGTTTGTATGATGTAGCAAGGACATAGTCAGTGAGTCTTAATCAATTTGAATGGTATGGCAGCATACAAAATTGATATAGCTAACACATGAACTTGATGCTATTGATTGAGTTATGAAACACAAATATGAATTTTAATTCGGAACGTTGCGTAAATCATGTGATATTTTTCTCATATATCCTATGCATCTGGAGAGTGTTAATAAAAGACTGTTTTAAACTCATAATATTGCTTAATTTAAGTTACAATTTTATCAATTTTTGACTTAATATCGATATCACACATTAGTATGCAATCAATAAATACCCATCCTCCCCATCACCGAATCTCCTCATTTTTAAAACAAAAGAACATCTCATTATCAGCAAAAGTCTATTTAGTTGATGTTATGAGTTACATGGCATTAGGGCTTTTCTCCTCATTACTGATCGGTTCTATTTTTAACTCAATTGGGGTGAAATTTGATATTCCTTTGTTTACCGATACATTGTGGCCTCTAGCCAAGCAAATGACGGGACCCGCAATTGGAGTGGCTGTTGCGTATGCACTTCAAGCTCCGCCATTAGTACTATTTTCAAGTGTTATCAGTGGTGCTGCAGGGGCAATGTTAGGTGGTCCAGTTGGTGCTTATGTGGCGGCTTTAATTGCAGCTGAAAGCGGTAAATTAGTTGCTGGTTCAACTAAGATTGATATTTTGATTACACCTGCGGTTACCATTATTACGGGTATTTTAGTGGGTAACTTCATTGGTCCTCATGTTAATTGGTTGATGTCGTCTTTAGGTGATTTAATTATGGCGGCAACTCAACTTCAGCCTATAGTAATGGGGGCTCTGGTTGCGGTATTGATGGGGATGGCGTTAACGTTACCAATCAGCAGTGCAGCTATTGCAATTATGTTGAGTTTGAATGGTATTTCAGCTGGTGCTGCAACAGTTGGTTGTGCAACACAGATGGTCGGCTTTGCTGTGATGAGTTTTCGTGAAAATGGTTGGGGTGGGTTAGTTGCTCAAGGACTTGGAACATCGATGCTGCAAATGCCAAATATCATTCGAAATTATAAAATTTGGCTGCCTACTATTATAACTTCCGCAATTCTTGGTCCTATTGCTACTACTGTTTTTGAGTTACAAAATACACCACTAGGAGCCGGAATGGGGACCTCTGGTTTTGTCGGACAGATTCAAACCGTGATTGCAATGGATAATACACCGGCCTTTACTCTGTATAGCTTGATCTTATTAATGCACTTTATTTTACCTGCAACTCTTACCCTATTTTTTGCTGAGGTTATGCGCAATAAAGGGTGGATAAAGTCAGGTGATCTAACATTAACGTTGAAATAGCCAGTTAGTGATTTTTTTTTACCATCTGTATGGTTGTGGATGACGGCGGATTGGAGCAAAGAAAGAAAGCTTCAGCCTGACGTTTATCTGCAACAAAGGTAAAGGGATGATCCAATTCTGCTAACTGTAATCGTGTTTTAAATCCATTTCGTTTGAAACTTGACAAGAACTCATCTAATGCATTGTTTTTATTAACCAATGTTGTTTGATAGATAGCATTGGTGTCACTTAATCGTTTGTATAAATTGTGATCGGCCAGATAGGTTTTTTCTGCGTAGGATGCTGTATTACCTATAGTTGATGAACTCAGTAACGATCGCTTAGGTGGATTGACATTTTCTTGATGATAAATACGTATCTTATAATCAGAGGTTTTGTTGGTGGTAATGGTCAGAACAGTATTTTTTTGATGCTGTTCTTCTTGAATATTTAGACGGCAAAGCGTGTCATCAGAGTGAAATGATGAATTTTCTAACAGCGGCAAAGAAAACGCAGAAACAGTCAATAGTATTAAAGATGAGATCATTATTTTATGCCTTTATTTAATCTGCAACGTATTTTGCAAGTTGTTGCAATGTGCCATACAAAAATAGTATTTGCGGGTTCAACCGATACCAAAGTTCTTAGGTATAAAAGGCTATGCACACACTGTGCCGATAAAATGAAGGATTTCTTCTTATATTTTCCGATAGCATGAAGTCTGTTAGAATATTTTAAATATCAGATTATTAGTAAAAATATACTCATGGGTAAGGATTAGGTCATGAAAGACTCATTAAAGAACTGGATGTTACCCCTTTTGGTCGGTGTGTTATTGGGTAGTGGTAGTGCTTCTGGTTATTTTTTATATCAGCAGCAAGGTCATGACGCTCATAGCCAAAAATTAGAACAACAAATTCAGCTAGAGCAACAAAAACAGTTGCAACAACAGCAAGAATTTACGGCAGATCTTGCAAATAAAACATCACAATTCGAGCAACTAGTTGCCAAGCTTAATGATGAGTTAAAAGAGCAAAAAGAGTCTAGTGATAGAGAGTTAGCTAAGTTGCAGCAAAAAATCACTTCGTTACAACAATCGACACAAAAATTAACGGTGACAAAAAAGAAACTTGATACGCGAGTAGTACAATTAAAAACAGAAACCAAGCAGCAACAGCATGTTATATCTAACTCTCAAGCTCTGTTTACTGAAAAAGCCAATTTACAGGGTGAGTTAACACAAATTAAAAGCCAAATTACTCAGTTAAAAGGCCCTTTGGCAAAACAGAAGAAAGCGTGTGATGAGTTTAAATCAGGAACAAGCTGGAACTGGGTATCGCAAGCTGATTGCGACAAATATAATACGATGAATAAAGAAGTGGTCGCTTTAGAGCAGAAGTCTACATTAATCTCTAATCGCCTTGAACAGCTTGAAAAGTTGACAAAATAACGCTGTTTCTTTCATGGTTGTTATCAGTAAAGCGGGCCAGTTAAGTCCGCTTTTTTGTGACTTCAATGGCAGTATTTTAGTCAAGTAGGTGACAGGCTATTCTTTACCATCTAAAAGATTACGGTCTAGTTTTAAGTTTGGTATGGCAGGATGTCAGAGAAAAAAACACGGCAGTTAATTCAACTCTTTTATCGTGAGACTGAGCGCGTTAGGTTAATCGATTTAGATAATTTACCTGAGCTTGATGTTAAGCATCAAGATTATATGAATCAATGGTTAGAATCTAAGCGAAACTTTTCATTAGAAGAAGTTTATCAACAAGTTTGGTTGAAAACCTGCAGTGCAGGATACATCACTGAGCTATACCTTCATGCCGATGGCTCTGTTGATGAATATACTTTGTTTAATCGGCTTCATACACAAGGGTACTGGCAGCTTGTTGATGGGGTGATTGAAGTAACCATTTATAAGAATGACAATACATATCAGTTTGCCATTATTGCCAATCAATTTTCGAATATTCACTCAGCAATAGAGTATAAGAATCAACAGTTACATTCTTATCTTAAAGTTGCTCAGATAAAGCCTATTTGATCATCGCATAATGGCTTGTTTAATTGATGGAATTGATATCTGAAATTCAGTAGACTGATGAAAATTTGTCTACTGAATTATCAAGGATTGATTACATGAGCAGTATTAAGCGTGTCGCTATTGTGGGGGGAACTCACGGTAATGAATTTAGCGGTATTTATCTGTTAAAAAAATGGCAACAACAGCCTCAGTCTATCTCTCGTCCATCATTTTGTTCTGAAATGGTGTTTGCAAACCCTAAAGCTCATCAAGAAAATAAACGCTATTTGGATCACGATCTTAATCGTCAATTTGGCTTGGCTGATCTCAATAACCCAGATTTAATCAGTTATGAGCAGTGCCGCGCAAAGGCCATGAATCAGCAGTTAGGGCCTAAAGGAAACGCTCAGACCGATTTTATTATTGATCTTCATAATACAACCAGCAACATGGGACCATCTTTGATTTTACTTCAGTCCGACGAGTTTAATCGTAAGATGGGGGCCTATGTAAAATGCAAAATGCCAGAGGCTGTCGTTGAATTTGAAGATTACTCATCAGTAGATGAACATCATTTTGTAAGCTCAATAGCAAAACAAGGTGTCATTATTGAAGTTGGGCCTCAACCTCAATCCGTTATTCGACAAGATATTCTCGATTGGATGGAGGCGTTGACTCAACACGTTTTAGACTATGTTCATTTAAGCAACATTAATGCACTGCCTGAGTTGCCTGACACTTATGAAGCATTCCAATACAGTGAAACATTAACACTGCCTGTTAATGAAAAAGGTGAGCGGATTGGCATGGTCCATAAAGATGTTCAGGATGCCGATTTTAAACCTATCTATAATGGCTCTGCTATTTTTACGCTGTTTAATGGTGAGATCATTACCTGGGATGGGGATTACGAAGCTTACCCTCATTTCATTAACGAGGCCGCTTATTATGATAATAACCTTGCGATGTCTTTAGCACGAAAAATCACAGTAAAGACATCCGATGAATAACTAAGTCGTGTGTTTTAGGTGAACTCTTTACGGTAACGAGCCTTGTATATCAGAGTTTTGGAAATTACTTGAATATACATCACCGTAAAGAGTTCGTTTATTAGGAAAGGCCATTTAGGTATTGTGATAACACAATGATGGCTTGTTAGGCGGCTTTTACGATAACAATAGGGTAGTCGTTCATAGGTATAATCTCTGACTCAACCTCAAAAATGTCTTGAATCAATTGTGTAGTAATGATCTCTTTAGGAGCTCCAAATTGAGCTAGCTGACCTTGGTTGAGCGCTGCAACTTTATCTGAGTATTGAATAGCGAGATTTAAATCGTGAACAACCATCAAGACACAGGCTTGGTGATGTTTAGCGTATTTTCTGACATAACTCAGTAGCTTTAACTGATTTTTCATATCTAATGCTGATGTCGGCTCATCTAGAATTAACACTTTAGGCTGGTTAATAACGGCTTGGGCTAATCCTACCATTTGGCTTTCACCACCAGACAATTCAGTACATGTCTTATTGGCTAAGTGTAAAATATCCATCTCATCTAGTAATTGAAGTGCGCGTTCAGCACTATTAGATTGAACAAATAAAGAATTTGAGTGGACGTTTAGTGCCGTGATAAGTAACTCAATAACGGTAATTGCGGCATGAATTCGATGATCTTGTGGCAGATATCCAATTTGTTTAGTATCAAGAGGCTGATTTTGCCATGATATCTTTGATGTTAATAAATTTTTTGGATGGGTCAGATGCTTCAATAGCGTAGACTTACCAGCTCCATTTTTACCGATTAAAGTAACAACTTCACCACAACATATATTGGGTAATGTGAAGTTATCTAAAACGCGGTGTTGTCCATAGATAACGGTAATATTATTAATGGCTAGGCTCATGAAAATTTTCCTCCTTTCTTTATGATTAAAAAGATAAAGAATGGAATACCAACAAAAGACATCACCACTGTAAGCGGTAATATGATTCCAGGCATAATGGCTTTACTGGCAATGGACGCTAGCTCAAGTAAGACTGCACCAATTAAACAGGAAGCTGGAAGAAAGAAACGTTGATCTTCACCTAGTATCATTCGTGCAATATGAGGAGCGACAAGGCCAACAAAACCGACCGCACCAACAAAAGAGACAGAAAGGGCGGTGATAACAGAAACTAGTACAAGTGTTTTGATACGAAGCCGCCGTACATTGATCCCCATTGTCTCTGCTCGTTCATTGCCAATTTTTAGCGTAGAGAGCTTCCAAGAGTCTTTCATCATTAAAAAAATTACGATAGGAAGAACAATCGCTAACGTTATAATTTTCCCCCAGCTACCGCGATCGAGTGAACCCATATGCCAGAATACTAAGGTCTGGAGCTGAGTCTCACTTGCAATATATTGCATCATGGTAAGCAAGCTGTCATAAGCGAACATAACCGCAACGCCAAACAACATAACCCCTTCAATTGAGATTCGTTTTACGGTCGATATTCCCGCAATAAGAAATGTTGTACCTAAACACATGATGAAAGCCATGAAAGCGACTTGATATTGGCTAGGTATCCATGGGATTGCGATAACATTAGTAATAATAAGAGATGCCCCAAAACTGGCAGCAGCTGATATTCCGAAAGTATATGGATCGGCTAATGGGTTATGAAGTGTTGTCTGCATTTGTGCCCCCGCGAGCGCTAAGGCTGCGCCAACTAAAGGAGCCATCAGCGACATTGGCATTCTGATATCCCACACAATAATACGACTAGCGATAGAACTCGACGTCGGATGAAACAGCGCAGAAAGCACTTGATGCAATGTTAGACCTTGAGAGCCAATAAGAATATCGGTAATTAAGAACACTATACTCATAACAAAGAAGGCAGCCAGTGCCACCTTCTTGTTACGATTCCGAGCCTGGTGCACTTTTAGCGCATCGGTAATCGCTGTCACTGATTCATTGCCTCAATGTTATTTTGACCAAATACACCAGAAACCTTGCGATTGGCAAACTTCTGATTCATTTCAATGAAGGTTTTACTAGGATCTAAATTGGTAAATTGAGTTGGATGAATCCATTTTGCAAAATACTCTAGAGCAACAAGGTTATATGGTGAATTGTAAAATGGCATGTAGATAGAGTAGATATTGTTCGTTTGATACGCCTTCACTGCTGGCATCCAGTTTCTATCCATAAGCGTTTTTGTTGCTTGCGCTATAGCTTGGTGATTAACCGGTGAGTAACCAAGTGGAATCCCTCCTGTCGGCTTTCCTTTTTTATCAAGCCAGCCTGTTGTTTGCATAATGTATACGTCTGGTTGGCTTGCTATCACTGTTTCTGGTGACATTTTTCCAGTAACCGCACCATGAAGGGGCTGAGTTGCGATATTCTTTGCTTTGAGGAAAGGGATATAAGCCCCCATATTGCCAGCTGCGAATGTTTGGCAACAGGAATTATCGTAACCTGCTGCTCGTTCAATAAAGACGTTTTTCTGCTCTTCAGATTTAGTTAGATCTGCCAATGCGTGCTTAATATTATTTAGATGTTTTTGATAGTACTGGGTAAAAGCTTCGCCTTGTTTTTCTTTGTTAAGAGCAATAGCCAGATCAGATACTGACTGAACAGTATTTCTAAGTGGGTCTTCGCGAAAATCTATCGCTAATACAGCAATACCTGCTTGTTGAAGTTTCTTTAATAATCCTTTGTCTTGAGCCAGTTTAATATTAGAGAGATCAACCACAAAAAGATCAGGCTTTGGCTTTAGATTAATAAATCGTTCCGCATCAAATTCCCCTGATTTGATCTTGCCAATCACCGGTAGCGAGCTTAGAGATGGAAAGTCTTTTAAATAACTCTTATACATACTTGGTGCTGACATTTTCATATCATCACGCCAAGCCACTAAATGTTTTGCTGCATCTTTTTGATACATGATTTCTAAAAGAGGGAACACTCGCCCTGTAGATAGAGCAATATGTTCAGGCTGATGATCAATCGTCACTTGTCGACCAGATACATCGGTAATAGTAACAGGATACTGAGTTGCCAATGCAGAAAAAGAGCTAATAAGAGTCGTAAGCGCAAGGGCTGTTGTTGAGCACTTCATGTGGTTTGTCTCCATTATGATTATGGCTCGCAATACTAGTGATAATTATTATCAAAAAGAAGAGGTGTATCTGAAATGTAAGATTTAAGCTATGATCTGATAATGAGGATTGTTCTCATTCGTGAGAGTATAAATAGTTATGAACAGGCATGAAAAAATCGATGGTTAAAACGGTTTACACAATGACATTTTAGTAATAACTTACCAAGAAATAGCATCAATAATGAATGTTATTAAATGAATATTATAATTAAGTAACACTATACCCAAGTAACCTCAAGGTGCGAGGTTCAGCGAGAATAATTTGGTTTACAGGCAAGGCAACGATTTGAAGATCTAGTGGCTCTAAATTAAAAATCGTTAACGCAGTATGTGAAGCAAATTAACTCGCCCTTTGGGAGCGTGTCACAGACACAATTTCATCGTCAAACAATTTGGAAATAGCGAGCTATTACACTGCATTGTTTGTCTTGAACTTGAATCAGTGACAACGCTCTGAATCCTGCATCTTGAAGTCACTTGGGTATATGTCTTTAAGGAAGTTTTTGTGTCATTTATCATTTCGATGGTGATTTACATGCAGCAGAATTTAGCTCACAAAGCTGATTACCGTCTTGCTGTTGAATTTGAAGCTCAATCAGGTATTCCTGCCTATGGAGTTAATGAGCAGAATCGTAAGGAAATATTAGAGTCTGCTTTAAAGCATACGCAGATTCAGAGTGAAGATGATTTTGAGAAAGTTGTTCTCTGGCTTGCATCCGGAGAGCATTTAGAAGAACAGCAACTTGCTTTTGATTTTATTGCTCGATTTTCTGATGTGTATCAACAGAAAATGTTAAGTATGTATCCTAAGTTATTACTGGATTCCTCATCTGAGTTTGTTGAGAGAAGTGTAGTTGGCTTGTTGTCTGAAACAGAATTAGTAGCTATTAAGCATGTACCTTCAGATTTTTATTCAGATCAAGCTTATCAATATTTTTGCTTTCTTATTAAATGGCTAAATTGTTTATCAAAGCAAGAAAGTAAAATAACAAATGAAGTGATGCAATTAATTGATAGAGTGGAAGAAAAGGATCATTTAGCCAATCAATTAGTATTTGAAACTAAAGCGTATAATAGAACGATTATGCGATTACAAGATAAGATCAACTTGATGTTATCAACGGTAGCTAAAGCTAGACTCAATGAAATTGAGCTATTTTCGAACGAAACAACTTGAGTAAATACAAAAAAGAGCTGAATTATATCCAGCTCTTTTGTTATCTCATAACGAACAATTTAATACGCAATTAGAAATACAAACGAATTACTGACTCAGCAACACAACCAGGGCGGCGGCAGCCTTCAATTTCCACCGTGATTTCTTGTACAATCTCAAGACCACGTTTAATTGGCGTGACGGATTGAATCTTAGTGCGAGCTCGAACGTTTGACCCTTCTTTTACAGGGTATGGAAAACGTACCTGATTCAAACCATAGTTAACCGTCATTTTAGCTGTTGGAAACTTTTGAGTCTCAGGATCAACACTATCAGTTAATACAGATAGTAGAGAAAGCGTTAAGAAGCCATGTGCAATGGTTGTTTTAAACGGTGACTCCTGCTGTGCACGTTCTGGATCTGTGTGAATCCATTGATGATCATCGGTAACGTCAGCAAACTGATTAATACGAGACTGATCTACCGTTAGCCAATTACCAACATGGATTTCTTCACCTAAAGTATCTAGAAGTTCATTCATCAACTTTTCGGCTTCAGGATGCAGCTCAATTTGGACTGTTTCTTGGATCACTTCACCATTAGAAACAAACTTAAAGTTATGCTCTTTGGCCCAATTTGCCAGTTGGCTATTATTTGCCTTATTGAGAAACTCAATCCAGTAATCGCGGATAGATGGTGATAGCCAATCTTTAAACTCAAACTGATGTCGCGCAAGATCTTCACGCTTTTGCTTGATGAATTCGACTACTTTCATGAATTTGACCTTTATTTAAAAATAACATTCGTCTTATGGCGATATGAGTATTGTAACGATAATCCAGACCAATAAAAATATTTTTGTGTTTTAGATCTCATTTCAAAACAGGTCGGATTTGTTGATTTCACTATTTTTCAACAACTTAACGATTTATAAAAATAGTGTTAAAATTCTATTTTCTAACGTTGTTGCACAAAAAATAGCATATATATATAAATTTTGCATTGTTTTTTATTTTAAAAAATAGAAAACTCAAGTTTTGAAGCTAAATTTGGCTTTTGATTGATATTTTTCCTAGAAACCAAAATAACTCAATGAATAATAACGGATTTATTTGCCATTTTAATATTTTTAGCTTACAGGTGTACGCTGATTAGGTTGATGAATAAGGAATTAAGAATAGACCTTGAATGGGGAAGTATAAATCAGATTATGCTATGGATGTAAAAGGAGAGAATCATGGGCTCTGAAGTAACTCAAGAGCCCATTGAAAGCTTATTGGATATCTTTTGCCATCATCATACGATTTAGCATCGGAGCGGTAACAGCCATAATGATCGCTATCACTAATGTAAACAGACCAATATTTTGGAATACCTCTGTATAAAGAGGCAGTGTTTCTAATGGATTCGTCACATTACCTTTAACCGCAGTAAAAGAGGCAACGTAACCGCCAATGATAAAGGATGCCGCTTGAGTTAAGAACCATGCGCCCATAGTAAATCCCATTAGACGTTGTGGAACTAAACTGGCAACCATCGCAAGGCCTAAACCACTGATCAGTAGCTCTCCAACACTTTGGAAGAAATAGGTAGCAACAACCCACCAGATAGCCACTTTACCATTTGGATCGGCAAACCACATTCCCGCAGCTGCAACGGCTAAAAAGCCTAGTGCACACAAAAACATACCCAGTGTAAATTTAACTGGCATGGTAAAGTCTCGGCCTTTATTACCAAAAGAGGTATAAAGATAAGCCAAGATGGGGCTACAAATGACCACCCAAAATGGATTTAGAGCTTGTAAGCTTACCGGGTTTAAATGAATACCAAATAAATCTGTACGGACATTATAGATCGCAAAGAAATTAAGTGATGTAGGCATCTGTGCGTATAAAACATAAAACACAATAGCTTGTAGCATCAGCACAAAAGCAACTAACATTTTTTGTCTAGTCGCGCCTTTTGCTTTGAAACACTCATATAAGAAGAAGGTCACTACAGCAACACCAATAATGGCGAGTACTGTATTTGCCCAAAAAACATTACGTAGAAGCCAAGCGCAGAAAAATGTGGCGCATACTGTGCCAAGGATAACGACAAACAGACTTTTTATTTTTAGGGGCTGAGAGTCTGGAAATGAACCTATTCCTGCGACCGTTGAGCGAAATAGGGCATAACTAATAAGACTGGCAATTAAGCCTAAACCACAAATCACAAATGCTGTTGTGTAACCAAAATGCTCAGCAATAACCGGTGTTAAAGAGAGCGAAACCAGTGAGCCGATATTGATGGCCATATAATATAGGGTAAACGCACCATCAAGACGACTATCGCCATGTTCATAACACTTAGACAATAAACTCGATGGGTTTGCTTTAAACAGGCCGTTACCAACCGCTATTGCACCAAGAGCATAGAAAATAAAGTGTTTGTGCAAAATGGAAAAACCCATTAAGAAATAGCCTGAAGCTAAAACAATTGCACCTAATACCATTGTTCGTTTTGTGCCAAGAATATGGTCTCCAACGTATCCACCAACAGATACAAGGCCATAAACCAGGGCGGCAAATGCGCCAAACGTAACAAACGATTCCTGTTGAGTGAAACCTAATTGTTTAACAAAATAGACGGCAAGGATACCTTGCACACCGTAATAGCCAAATCGTTCCCATAACTCGATGAAAAAAATCATCTTAAATGGTTTTGGCTGATCAAAAATACTCACATTCGTTTTCATCGCAGTATTCAATCTCTTCCACATTAAGGTTTGTATTAAACCCCTATTTTTTCTAAAGTAAAGGTTATCGTTTGCTATTCCGTATATTAAATGCGTTTCTAGCATTTTGTGTTTAATTACTAATCAGTTTTTCTTATGTTCTTTGAGCATAGCTTATACAAAGATATCAACAATAAGTGGTTTAATAATCTGTTTATACCCAAGTAATTTCTCATCTTGGGAAACTTGGGTATATAGATTCGCTGGTATCACTAATCGCTCATCTTGTTATATGATAAATGCTTATTTTCAACAGAGTGATACTCTTCACGGCAATATATTAATTTGAGTGCATAATAACGTTTTCTTATTATGGATGAGTGAGATGTTATGGCTGAGAACAGACCTCAAATCATGTTGTCGGTTAAAGATGCAAATCGACTTGAAGCATTATTAGAAAGTTTATCTGATGATGTCGTTACTAAAAAAGGGCTTGAAGAAGAGCTTGATCGTGCGGTTATTGTCGATGATGAGATGTTACCGAATGAGGTCGTGACAATGAACTCAACGGTTCAATTTAAAATCTCGTCTTCTAAAGAAGTTTTTTGTCTCAAGCTTGTCTTTCCAAAGGATATGGATGAGAAAGGAAAAACAATCTCTATTTTATCACCGGTTGGCAGTGCGCTATTAGGACTTGCTATAAATGATGAAATTGAATGGCCTGCACCCAATAGCAAACTGATCAAAGTAAAAATCTTGGATGTGATTAAAGAAGAAGTTGCTACTATTTAATTTGATGCTAACGATCTAATCTAAAAAGTTGATTCGGTCTATAAAGAATAAAGAAAAACCGCCTGTTAGATAATATAACAGGCGGTTTTATGATTTTGATAGACTTGCTCAGTCACTAAGTTAGATTATTTGAATCTTATTCGCTTGCCGCTGCAAACTCAGTGAGCAATTCTTTTTGGCGTTCAGTTAAATTAGTCGGAGTTTCAATAACAAGTTCAGCAATTAAGTCACCAGTATGACCTTTACGATCGGTGACCCCTTTACCTGTTAGTTTAAATTTACGACCAGCTTGTGTACCTGCTGGAATAGTTAAATTAAAGCGACTGTCGAGAGTTTGAACTTCAACTTTACCACCGAGAGTGGCGGTAACAAAGTCTGTTTTTACTTTGGTATGAAGGTTATTACCATGACGCGTAAATCGTAGGTGAGGGCGAACTGTAATTTCAATTAAAATATCACCAGCCGGGCCACCATTAATACCTGGTTCACCTTTGCCACCTAATCGAATCTGCTCACCATCTTTGATTCCCATTGGGATCTTGATGTTAAGTTTCTTCGTAGACTGAACATTACCTTCATAGGTTGGAATATCGATAACACGGCTCGTACCTTTTATCGCATCTTCGAAATCCACTTCCATTTTGTAGTGGAGATCGTTGCCTTTGCGTGGACGATTGCCAAAACCACCAAAGCCGCCGCCACCACCAAAGTGGCCTCCACGTGCTTTCGAGAACATATCACCGAAAGCGCCACCAAAAATATCTTCGAAATCTGCGTAGTTGCCGTATTGCTGGTGGCCTTCATAGCCATTACCACCCATACCACCACGTTCAAACGCTTGGTGACCAAATTGATCGTAGGCTGCGCGTTTTTCTTTATCTGTTAGGATCTCGTAGGCTTCTTTAACTTCTTTAAACTTGTCTGCAGCAGATGGATCATCAGGGTTTTTATCTGGATGATATTTCATTGCTAGCTTTTTATAAGCTTTTTTGATCTCTTTTTCAGATGCATTTTTGGTGAGACCAAGCACTTCATAAAAATCTCGTTTCGACATGACTATACCTCTGGCATGTACAACAGAATAAGGGCGTAAAAGAGTGATCCCTTTACGCCCATTAAATATGAATCGATGGAACCACCGTTTCTTTCCCTAACTAAGCGATAGTAGGGAAGAAACCGATGTCTACTTTATTTCATCTCTTCAAATTCTGCATCAATCACGTCATCATCTTTAGCCTTTTGGCCGGCGTCCGTACCTGATTGTGCTTGAGAACTTGCTTGAGCCTGTTCCATCACTTTCTGCATTGCTGCAGTGAGAGTTTGTGTTGCGTTATCAATGCGAGCTTTATCATCGCTTGATTTTGCTTCTTCAAGCTCTTTAATTGCATTTTCTACTGACGTTTTCACATCGGCAGCCAGATTATCACCTGCTTCATCGATTTGTTTACGAGCAGTATGAATTAAATGGTCTGCTTGGTTACGAGCGGTAACTAACTCTTCGAATTTTTTATCCGCTTCTTTGTTAGCTTCTGCTTCTTGCACCATTTTTTCAATTTCTGCTTCTGATAAACCACTAGATGCTTGGATAGTGATTTTCTGCTCTTTACCGGTTGCTTTATCTTTTGCTGATACATTTAGAATACCATCAGCATCAAGGTCAAATGTTACTTCAATTTGAGCCATTCCGCGAGGACCAGCTTGAATTCCTTCTAAGTTGAACTGACCAAGAGATTTGTTATTCATCGCTTGTTTACGTTCACCTTGTAACACATGAATTGTTACCGCGGTTTGGTTATCTTCCGCTGTTGAGAATACTTGATTCGCTTTTGTTGGAATGGTTGTATTTTTCTCAATCAACTTAGTCATTACACCACCCATGGTTTCAATACCAAGAGATAGTGGAGTAACATCTAGGAGTAGAACGTCTTTAACATCACCAGCAAGTACACCGCCTTGAACTGCAGCACCCATCGCAACTGCTTCATCTGGGTTCACATCTTTACGAGGTTCTTTACCAAAGAATTCAGTTACTTTAGCCTGAACTAATGGCATACGTGTTTGACCACCAACTAAGATAACATCGGTAATATCGTTTGCCGTTAAGTTTGCATCTTCTAATGCTGCTTTTAATGGATCCAAAGTACGTTGAACAAGGTCTTCAACTAATGACTCTAATTTCGCACGAGTCATTTTAATGTTCATGTGTTTTGGACCCGTTGCATCCGCGGTGATGTAAGGTAAGTTCACATCAGTTTGTTGCGCTGAAGATAGCTCAATTTTAGCTTTCTCTGCCGCTTCTTTTACACGTTGCATAGCAAGCGGATCGTTACGAAGATCGATACCTTGATCTTTCTTAAACTCATCAACTAGATAGTTAATAACACGGTTATCGAAGTCCTCACCACCTAAGTGGGTATCACCGTTGGTTGCTAATACTTCAAAGGTCTTTTCACCTTCAACTTCGTCGATTTCAATAATTGAGATATCAAAAGTACCACCACCTAGGTCATAAACAGCAATAGTGCGATCGCCACCTTTTTTATCTAAGCCGTAAGCTAATGCAGCAGCAGTTGGTTCGTTAATAATACGTTTAACATCCAGACCTGCGATACGACCCGCATCTTTTGTTGCCTGACGCTGGGCATCATTGAAGTATGCAGGAACAGTAATAACAGCACCGGTTACAGGTTCACCTAAATACTCTTCCGCTGTTTTTTTCATTTTTTTCAATACTTCAGCGGAGATTTGTGGTGCTGCTAGTTTTTGACCTTTTGCTTCAACCCATGCATCACCATTGTCTGCTTTAACAATGTGATAAGGCATAATTTTAAGGTCACGTTGTACTTCTTCATCTTCAAAACGACGACCAATCAAACGCTTAATAGCAAATAGCGTATTTTCTGGGTTAGTAATTGCCTGACGTTTGGCTGGTTGACCAACTAAGGTTTCAGTATCTGTATAACCAATAACAGATGGGGTGGTACGCTCGCCTTCTGCGTTTTCAA
The DNA here is from genome assembly GCF_038086725.1 of Photobacterium damselae subsp. damselae. NCBI lineage: Bacteria > Pseudomonadati > Pseudomonadota > Gammaproteobacteria > Vibrionales > Vibrionaceae > Photobacterium > Photobacterium damselae. The sequence continues at coordinate 489,259 of NZ_CP146971.1, read as the reverse complement.
TAACACGGGCTGTATCACCATCTAATACCGCAACACAAGAGTTAGTTGTACCTAGATCAATACCGATAATTTTACTCATAATTCTTTTCCTTCTTACTTACGCTGATACCGTGTTTTTCTATTAGTACCAGCGCAATAAAATTCTTACGCCCTAGGGCAATGCTGTTTGTCTGGCTGTGGATTAGTCACACAGCCAAGGCTTTATTAATAGGTAATTTGTTACGCTTTTTGACCAATTTCGATCTTTCGCGGTTGGGCTTTTTCAATTTGCTCACGTTCAAGGTCGATATGAAGTAGACCATTTTCCAAGTGTGCGCCTAGTACTTTTACATTATCGGCAAGTTGGAATTTACGTTCGAAATTACGTTCAGCAATACCTTGGTAAATAAAGTTCTTTTTCTCATCAGATGATTGCTCACCTGCAACAATCAGCATGTTCTCTTCTTGAGTAATATCCAGTTGATCTTCAGAAAAACCCGCTACTGCCATTGTGATACAGTAATGGTGCTCATCTTTTTGCTCGATATTATATGGAGGGAAACCGCCTGACTGTGATTTCTTAATGCTAGATTCGATCTGATTGAATAAGCGGTCGAAACCAATCGCACTACGGTATAAAGGTGTTAAATCTACGTTTCTCATAAATACTATCCTCATTAATAAGCAATAGTCTTAGTTCATCATCTCATGTGACAAAACTAAGTGGCATCTAAAGTTCAATACAGTTGAAGATCATCAGATACCGTTTTGTTGCTCCACTTGAACTTCCCTAATAAGGCAAAGAATGTGGAACGATGAATTCCATTTGGCAATTCATGTAATTAATATATGCTTCCGTAATTTATAGGTCAATACCTTCAAGCTATTTTTTTCATGTTTTTTTATCCGTTTTTCATAAATCAATGATTACAAAAAAGAAAAAAACATAAAAATTTAAAACAATGTTCTTTAATTAGCTCGGTAACAACATAGCAATAAACGAAAATTGCGCTATCTGCATAGATTAAAAAGCATAATATCGCTTAGTAATAGATAGGGGCGGTGTTTGGAATTTCAAGGATAAATCATAAAAAATTTACCTTATCTATCTTATAGCTAGAGATGTTCTAAGATTAAAATATGTGACTGAGGCGCTAACCAAGGATGGGGAGGGGCAAATATGTTCAAGAAATTGATGCCATTTGGGATTGTATTGCTCTCTATTGCCATCGCGACACTGTTAATTATTGCCAAGCCAGAGCCAAAACAAAAAGAACCAGAACAACTCATTCCGACCTTAGAAGTCGTCCAAGTTATTAAGCAGGATGTTCCTATTACTATTCGAGCTTATGGTGTTGTAGAGCCCAGTCGCAGCGCTGATCTTGTCTCAGAATTAAAAGGAACGGTTAACTGGTTATCACCGAAATTCGAAGTCGGCCAGTTTGTTAAGCAAGGTGAAGTTTTGCTAACTTTAACCGATGGTGACTATCAAGCGGACTTGATGCAGGCGAAGGCGTCACTTGCTCAAGCAGAAGCGAGCTTAACCGAAGAGATAGCAAGAGGAGAGGTTGCGAGAAAAACATTACGAAATACTCAAAATACCAATGCACTAGGTTTACGAATTCCTCAGAGGCAACAAGAAGAAGCCAATGTTGAATATGCTAAGGCGGCCGTTGCGCGAGCTGAGCGTAATATTGCCAAATCTCAGATAAGGGCACCGTTTTCTGGCTTAATCAGTCAGAAGCGAATACATATTGGCAGCTATATCAATGTGGGCACACAAGTCGGTGAGTTGTTGGGAACAAAAATAGCGCACATTCGATTAGCCATTACCCCAGAATCTTTTTCTTTATTACCTACACCTTGGCCAGAACGTTACCTCGTCACATTAACAACCGAAGTTGCCAGTCATATTCATCATTATTGGCAAGGTGAGTTAATTCGTAGTGAAGGCGTCATTGATAAAAATAGTCGTATGGTCTATCTGCTTGCAGAAGTGCATGACCCTTATCAATTAGAAAAGCAAAGTCCTAACTCGTTGTCTGCTCAGCCTTTGCAATTTGGCACATTTGTTTCAGCTCAAATTAGGGGGAAGACAATACCTAACGTTATCAAACTTCCTCGACATGTAGTTCGTAATCGTACTGTTATTACTATCGATGAAAACAGCAAAGCAAAGCATCAGGCCGTTACGGTTGCAAGAGAAGATCTTAATTACGCCTATATTACAGATGGATTAAAGGATGCAGAGGTTGTTTCGCTAATACGACCAGAGCAAATTGTGGATGGTCTGAAAGTGAATGTGGTGGAAAGCCAAAGTTTTGATCCTAGCATTAACGTCTCTATTGAAGCCGCTTCCGGTAAGTTAGTGCCATCTCTTAATAGTGAGCCACCAAACCAAGAGGTGGTCAAATGAACAGAACATCAAGAGGCTTGATTGCTTGGTTTACCTATAATCATGTGGCTGCCAATCTCTTAATGTTGATTGTTATGGTGGGTGGGGTTATATCAATTGGCTTGATCAATAAAGAAATCTTTCCCTCGTTTGCTCTTAATCGAATCTCTATTACGACCGTCTATTCTGGAGCTGCGCCAGAGGAGATTGAAAAAACAATTAACGGCAAGATTGAGCAGACATTAATAGGGTTAAATGGCATAAAGCGGATGACATCACGCGCAATTGAATCTCAAGGCGTTGTCGTGTTGGAGTTAGAAAAAAATACGGATATTGATGATATCTATCAGAAAGTAAAACAGAGAGTCGATGCGATCACGACGTTTCCATTAGATATCGAACCCCCCATTGTCCTAAAAGATGAGTTTTTAAGTAACGTCATCTATTTATCTGTTTATGGCGATGCTTCTGATAGACAACTAAAAGAATTCGCAAAGCAGCTAAAAGATTCATTGCTATTAAATACCAGTGCAACCAATGCAGAAATTTCAGGTGTTAAAGACTACGAAATAGCAATTGAAATAAATGAATATCAACGTCGAAAACATAATCTTACGCTAAGCCAAATAGCAAAGGCCATTGAACAGCAATCTATTGATTTACCAAGTGGCTCGATTAAAGCTCTCGATGGTGATCTGCTGGTACGAGCAAAAGGGCAGCGCAAATTAGGCGATCAATTCTCTGATGTAGTTGTGAAATACAATGGGGATGGTTCTCGGGTCTATCTTACTGATATCGCAACAATTTCGGATGGTTTTGCAGAGCAAGTGATATTAAATCGCTTTAATCAACAACAAGCAGCAGTTATTCAAATAAGAAACTTAACCTCGGAAGATGCTTCTCAAATTGCTAAAGAAGTTAGTCAGTTTGCAAAAGATGAACAAGCAAAATTACCCGAGGGTATCTACATTGATTCATGGGCGGATATGTCTCATTACCTGGAAGGGCGTCTTAATATGATGCTGTCCAATATGCTATATGGCGGCATACTCGTATTTCTTATTTTAGCGTTATTTTTAGAATTAAGATTGGCTTTTTGGGTCATACTTGGGCTGCCTTTTTGTTTTCTTGGTACCTTGTTGTTAATGCCATTTGAGGGAATAGGCGTATCGATTAATTTAATCTCTCTGTTTGGCTTTATCTTAGTATTGGGTATTGTGGTGGATGATGCCATTGTTGTTGGAGAGAGTGTTTATGCCGAGGTTGAAAAGCGAGGTAATTCAATAGAAACCGTCATTAAAGGGGCAAAACGAGTCGCTATTCCGGCTACGTTCGGTGTACTCACAACCATTGCTGCTTTTCTCCCTATGTTATTGTCTGATAACCCGAGAACAGAGTTTTTTAAATCTATTGGTTGGGTGGTTGTTCTCTGTTTAATTTTTTCATTAATTGAATCGAAATGGATTTTACCCGCTCATTTAGCTCGTTCAAAACTGGTTGATAATACACAAAATAAGGGACGACTTTCACAATGGAAGTTCCAATTTAATCAGCGAGTTTCTCTTTTTATCGACCGTGATTACCGACGGTTTATACGCTTTTGTCTAAGCCACAAATACAGCGTGCTAGCGACGTTTATCGGTGTGCTAATCATCGCATTATCATTAGTTTACAGTGGCCAGTTACGTTGGGTCTTTTTTCCTAAGTTGCCGTCGGATTATATTCAGGTCATGGTCGATATGGAGCGTTCAAGCTCAGAGCAACAGAATAAACGCGTTGCTCTTCAGTTAGAACAAGCGCTATATCAAGTCGATGAACATTATCAGACCGAGTTAGGTTTGTCTGTCGTTAAGCATAGCTTTTTAAATATGAGTGATGATTCAACGATGTTTGTGCTGGTGGAGCTTGAAAAAGGGGAGAATTTACCCGTTAGCAGTTTCGATATTTTAGAACAGTGGAAGAGCGCTATTCCCCCTTTAGTTGGAGTGAAAAAGATTCGTTATGAAGCTTCTATTGGACGTTCAACAGGAGATATCCAGTTTAGTTTGAAAGGAAAGGAATTACGCCAACTCCAACAAGCCGCTCAAGCATTAAAATATGAAATCTCAATGTTTGATGGCACGTATAACATTGAAGATGATCTTGCGAGCCAAAATCAAGAAGCTATTTTAAAGTTAAAACCGATAGGGCAAGCATTGGGGTTAACATTGGCAGATGTTGCGACACAAGTTCGTCATGCTTTCTACGGCTATGAAGTTGATCGCGTTCTACGAGATAAAGAAGAAGTAAAAGTGATGGTTCGTGCGCCTAAAATGGAGAGAACCAGTTTAGGATATTTACAACGCCTGTTTATTTTACTACCTAATGGCAATCAAGTTCCTTTTTCAGAGGTTGCATCTGTTGAGTTGGAGCCAGCGTTTACTCAAGTGAATCGCGTTAATAGTGAACGAGCTGTCGTTGTGAGTGCCAATGTTTTTAAAAACGAAGCCTCGCCAAGCCACATTGTAAAAACATTAAAGCAAGAAGTCATGCCTCGTCTTAAGAATCAATATCCTAATGTTTCGTTCGATCTCGATGGGGAAGCTAAAGATGAACAAGATACACAAAGCTCATTAGCTAGAGATGCGGTGATTGCACTATTTACAATTTATGCGCTAATGGCAATTCCTCTGCGTTCTTATGTTCAACCTTTAATCATCATGTCAGTGATCCCATTTGGCATTATTGGTGCTATCGCGGGTCATTATTTTGCTGGGTTAACGCTAAATTTACTGAGTGTATTTGGCATTCTTGCTTTGGCAGGAGTAGTCGTAAATGATTCTTTGGTTCTGGTAACTTTTATTAATAGAGCAAGAGAACAAGGAATAAAGATAGAGCAAGCAGTTGAAGAAGCTGGGTGCCACCGTTTTCGCGCTATTGTATTAACATCACTTACGACATTTTGTGGTTTGGCTCCAATTTTATTGGAAAAAAGTCTTCAGGCACAAATCGTGATTCCAATGGCAACATCACTGGCATTTGGTATTTTGTTTGCGACAGTTGTTACGCTCGTACTAGTTCCATCGCTGTATTTGATTTTAGTTGATATTAATCGTTGGGGGAAGTTAAGAAGACTTTACACAACATAAGAAAAAGGAGTGTTCAAAACACTCCTTTATATTGTACTTATGCTCTAACTGTAAAATTAGAACGTATCGTCATCGTCTCCGAAGCCACTATCGTCGCCACCGAAGAAGCTATCGTCTCCGCCACCAAACCCATTGTTAGCAAAGGTATCGTCATCACCAAAACCAGAGTTATCTGTGAAGCCGTTATCACCACCAAAGCCGGTATCAGAACCGAAACCACTGTCACCAAAACCGCTGTCGCCAAAGCCACCAGAGAAGCTGTTATTTGCAGTATCGTCTAAGAAGCTTCCGCTATTCGAATTATCATCAAATGCAGGATTTTCAAAATCGTTATCATTGGATGATGTATCGCTATTTTGAGCAGTGTCTTGCTGAGCTGCATCAGCATTATCTGGTGCCGTATTTTGATTGTTATCATCAACAACAACCGTTTCTTCTGGTGTTGCCGTATCCTTATTATCAAACAGCATATCGCTAATTAGATGACCTGCAACCATACCTGCGGCAACGCCTGCTGCTGTTTGCATAAACCCACCAAAAGCGCTCGGTTGACGAACGGGTGGTTGTGGTGGTTGAGGCGCAGCTTGAGAACCTCCAAACATACGGCTGAATGTGCCACGATTATTTTGTTCTTTGTAATACTCTGAGTTCTTTTGTAGATACTCATTCTGTTCTTTTAAGTTCTTCAGAGCCATTTCCTGAACAAGAACGGCTTGAGTTAATTTGTAGATCACATCTGGCTGTGAGGCAATCTCAGTGTTAATTACTGCTTCTGCTTCGCTATCCTTTTTATTATTTGGGCTCTGCTTGAGTTTGTTGGCAACACTCAGAATCAGTTCTTTTTCTTGTGGAGTCATGGTTAATTACCTTCTCAATACCCCAATAACGAGGCTTTTCATCATCATATAGCTTAGCTTATAACGCCAAACTTTTAGTATTTAATACCTAATTCGCATTAATTGCACTTGATTATTGAATGAAACCTGAATATGGCACTTATATTGCTTATTTCTATATCAAATGAGCGAAAATTAAAACATCAGGTATTGTTTGTTAGACTGGGGAACAATCTGTGCCACAGGATAGGTTATAACGGCTATTACAATCTGTAACTTAAAGTAATTAAATGTTTTTTAAGGGAAAGAGGGAAAATGTAAATAAAGTACTGAGGTTAGCATTTAAATGATGATGTTACATTTAGTTTTCATGAAATTGATATATGCTATCAAAAAAGAAAAAACACGATAAATTAATTACTTAAAACCAATAGTAAATGTTTTACAGTAGAAAAAACTGAAATGACATTGATGATTTATGCAACAAGGAATGAAGCAAAATGAATGGGTAGTAAAGACAGTGGACAGTATATTACATACTCACGAAGAGATTGAATGCCACTTAAGTTATGATGAATCTTCAGGGATTTATGTTGCAACTTATCTTGGCTTTATTATGAAGAGTGCTTTTCAGCCCATAATCCATTTAGATGGTAGCTTGATGGGGTATGAAGCTTTACTACGAGTTTATGATGAACAGACTTTTGTAAGATGTGATACAGAACAATTTGTAAAATCTCCTTTTCTTTCTTGCAATGCTCGTCTTAATATCGATACATTAGCTCGAGTGTTACATCTTAAAAACTTTTTCCTCCACATTGCCGAGGGTCATCTATTTCTTAATACCAACCCAGATGCTGTTATTGATTCTGTATCAGTCGATTATTTTAACCAATTTATTCATTGTCGTATTCAGCCAATGGGTACTGCAATCGATCAGATTTATCTTGAACTTCTTGAGTACAAATGCAGTAGCGATCAAGCCCTAACAACATCGATACAAGATCTTAGCAAAAATGGATTTAAGATCGCCTTAGATGATTACGGTTGCAAAGCATCTTCAGAGATCCGTGCGCGTAATGTTAGGCCTGATATTATTAAAATGGATCGTTCCTTATTGGCTCAGTATATGGTTGGAGTGCAAGAGCCGCTATTGAAAGCGATTAGGGTCGCTCGTGAATTAAATGCAGAAGTATTACTAGAAGGGGTCGAAGATTTTAATTTTTATCTCAAAGCAAGAGATTTAGACGTAAATTATCTGCAGGGATACTTTATTGGCCGTCCTGAGCTTGTTCATTATTTATCTCGGCCATTTGAGTTCTTTGATAAAGATTAGGATTAACTATTTGATTTATATCGATATTATATTTATTTAATTATGATATAAGAAACGCGCATATTTTATCCTTCCAATTTGGTATAACATTTTATGTCGACAAAATTTGCTCAACATATAATAAGGATAGCTAATGACTAATCAGTATGTACCACCTCAAGTATGGGCTCCTGACACGAATAATGGAGGACAGTGGGCAAGTATTAACCGTCCTATTTCTGGGGCAACGCATCAAAGAGAACTGCCTGTAGGAGATCATCCAATCCAGCTTTACTCAATGGGGACGCCTAATGGTCAAAAAGTGACAATTATGTTGGAAGAGCTTTTAGCTAAAGGTTTTGCTAATGCTGAATACGATGCTCATTTGATTAAAATAGGAGATGGAGACCAATTCTCATCGGGCTTTGTTGAGATTAACCCTAATTCAAAAATTCCTGCTTTAGTTGACCAATCTGTATCTCCAGCGATCAACATTTTCGAATCTGGTTCCATTCTTTTATACCTTGCCGAGAAGTTTGGCTGTTTTATACCACAAGAGATTGCAGCGAAAACAACGGTTATGAACTGGTTGTTTTGGTTGCAAGGTTCTGCGCCTTATTTAGGTGGTGGCTTTGGTCATTTTTATGCCTATGCCCCAGAAAAGTTTGAATACCCAATTAATCGATTTACCATGGAAACTAAACGTCAACTCGATGTATTGGATAAGCAGTTGGCTAAGCACCGTTATATTGCTGGGGATGAATACAGTATTGCTGATATGGCTATTTGGCCGTGGTATGGAAATCTAGTACTGGGACGCCTATATGATGCAGCCAAGTTTTTAGATGTTGAGGGGTATGTTCATCTTCAGCGTTGGGCTAAAGAGATTGATGCTCGACCAGCGGTTGCAAGAGGGCGGATCGTCAACCGAGCATGGGGTGAAGCGTGGGAACAAGTCCCAGAGCGCCACTGTGCAGATGATATTGATAATATTATGAAATTAAAGCCTTAATTATCTAAATTCAGTTCTAAGCCAGCTTCAGTTTTTTAGCTGGCTTTTCCTGCCTTTGTAAACAATGTAAATCCAATACTAATACGAACTATTATCAATTAGATTACGCTCTGTTATTTACTCAGTGTGTACAGTTGCATGGTGCTTCGTTCCAAGGGCGTTCAGAGTTGGGCGCGTCGATTACATATCTATATTTCAATGGCACTACTTTTTGTTGTGCTGTTTTTCTCGATTACGGGCATTACGCTAAATCGTCCTGATTGGTTTGTCAGTAATAAGCCTACAGTGACAGAGCAAGTGCTTTCTATTCCCTCTGAGGTTGTTTTCGTTAGTGATTCATTTAAGCCAAATCAAGAGGGTATTTTACGCTATTTGCAACAACATGCTGATATTGCAGGTCATCCTTCCGCTCTCGATTCTTATATTGAAAGTGAAGATGGAGAGTTAATTGAAGCTGAGATCTCGTTTGACTATAAGGGACCTGGGTTTAGCTCTTCTGTGTTTATTGAACCTTTAACTCAAAATGTACGAATTGAAACTACGCATTATGGCTTAGTTGCAGTGTTGAATGATTTACACAAAGGTCGCAATACAGGGGAAATATGGAAGTGGTTTATCGATATCACTGCTTTGTTGATGGTTGTGTTTGTTCTAACGGGAGTCTGTCTTTTACTTCCAAAGAGAAAGAGTCTTCAGCTAGCACTTAAGTGGACGGCTTTCGGTAGTGTTATTTCTCTAGCTGTGTTCTTTTTTTTCGTACCGTAATCATGATGAATAAATTTGATATGAAAACGTTAACTCAATTTTTTGGTGCAGGCTTATTACTTTGTGGATCAATGTCACTGAGTGCATCTCCTTTACCTGCTCAAGCAAAGTTGGCTGTTGAATTTGAACTGCCATCCATTGAAACCAGTATGTATGCCCGTCCTTATGTTGCGGTTTGGATTGAAAATGACCAACGACAGCCTGTTCGAACTATGCAATTGTGGGTTGGTAAGGATGAATGGTTAAAAGATTTACGCAGCTGGTGGCGTAAAGTGGGTCGTAATGATCGTGAGCTTGTTGATGCGGTAACTTCGGCAACACGACCAGCAGGCCAGTACCGATTTAGTTGGGATGGGCTTGATGATAAAGGTCAGCGTCTCGACCAAGGTGAGTACACCTTTTATGTTGAAGTGGTTCGTGAACATGGTGGCCGAAATTATTTACGTCAAAAAATCACATTAGCTGACCAAGAACAGAAATATCAATTAGCACCGACCCAAGAAACAGGGTCAATTTCTCTACATTACACAACGCAATAATGCCCATTTTACGGATTGAAATTATGACTTATAACAAACCTTTAAAAGCTTTGTCGTTGGCTTGCTTAATGGCTTCGGGCCTTGCATTGTCTACTGCTGCGACCGCTCATCCTCGTTGGGTATTACCATCTCATTTTACTGTTTCAAAAGAAGGCGGTGATTGGCTAACGTTCGATGTGACCGCATCCCATGGTACTTTTGTCTTTGATAAACCAGCAGGCAGTGAGAGTGCAGAGGTCATTATGCCTGATGGACGTAAAGAGCGCCCAAATTTTGTCGTTCGTGGTAAACGTCGTTCAATGTTCGACTTTTTCTTTGTTGAAGAAGGAACGCATAAAGTTCAGATCAATCAAGTTCCAACCTATTACACTCAGTATAAAGCGGGCCGTCGAGACACAGTGAAGTGGGTGAAGGCTAATAAAGCAGAGCGTGACAATATCTTACCGAACAAATCTCGTGACGTTGTAACGCAAGTGAGTTTTACACGTGCAGAGACTTACATCAATGTCGGTAAACCTTCTGTTAAAGCGATGGAATTGGATGGCCAGCTACTGGAAATGAAGCCACTTGTTCATCCTGCCGATATTATTGAAGGTGAGCCAGTTACGTTCCAATTTTATTTTAATGGAAAGCCTCAAGCCGGAGTTACTGCGGAAATTACTCGCGAAGGAACGCTATACCGAAATCATCAAGAACAGATGGACGTTATCAGTGATGCAGAAGGTAAAGTGACATTTACTCCTTCTATGGCAGGTCGTTATTTGATGAAGGCTAATTACAAAGGGGAACTAGCAAATAACCCGTTAGCCGATACGGTTAGTGCCAATGTTCATTTCACCTTTGAAACCCAATTAAATTAAGGGGGGGAAATGAAACATAAAATTATAACAACTGCGATTCTCGTTTCTGGTTTAAGTATATCGGCTCCAGTTTTGGCTCATTTTCCTCTCATGCAGTGCTGGTTTGAAGCTAAAAATGTAGTGTGTCAGGCTGGGTATAGTGATGGCAGTACTGCCGTTGATTATGATGTGGATATGTTTGATTACGACGATAATTTGATTGCAAAAGTAAAAACAGACAAAGGATCTCGTGCCGTATTTACTCACCCTGAGACGGATTTCTATTTGGTCTTTGATGCGGGCCATGAAAACCCTGTTGAAGTTGATGTTGTCGAGATCAAAGAAAAATGATCACACAATCGGTTCGCTCAGATAATGGCGGTCGAGAAGGTAAGTGGGTGGCATTATCGATTGCCACCATCTTAGCAGTATCGGCTTTACTGTTGCCATATCATCAGGCAGCACAAGAAGAACAGCTTTTAGCGGCTCATCAACAAGCGGTAGCAGATCTTAATACAGAAAATATTGCTATGGTTGCAGAGCTTAGGCTCGCTCATGAAGAAATTCGTAACCTATATACGGATAATCAAATAGATAGCGCATCTTCTAAGCTAGCCTTGTGGCCAGATCTTAAAGGACTCGAAGCGCTTTGGCTTGCTCCTTTTGTTCAAGATCAAAGCTGGGAACGCAAAGGTAAGCATCAATGGGAAAAAGTCACTGATTCTGTTTATTTCGGTATGAATACCCTGCAAAAGGGGGCGAACTCCGTAGTGTTAATATCTGAATATGAAGAGCCAGAGATTTGGTTTGCCCAAGATTTTGATAATGCGATAACAGCCACCTCTTTATCGAGTTTTACCGACCTCAAAACAATCCGAACTAAATTGATTGCTGATAACTGGCAGCAGGTTGTATTTGATTCTCACTCTGCCTCACATCAACATTAGGTTTGCATATTTATGAAGAAATATTTTTTACTGTTGGCTAGTTTTTTAATCGGGATATTCAATGCACATTTTGCCCTAGCTAGCGATAATAAACTGACTATTGGCATTACACTTCAGCCATATTACAGCTACGTTAAAGCGGTAGTCGGCGATAAGGCGACAATTTTACCTTTAGTTGATGCCGGATTTAATCCTCACAATTATCAACCTCAGCCCAATGATCTACGTCGTTTGAAAGAGATGGATGTGATTGTAGTTAATGGGATTGGTCATGATGATTTTGCGTTAAAAGTTATTAAAGCCGCTAATCGTTCAGATCTTAAGGTTATTGAAGCAAATAAAGAGGTTCCACTACTGCCTGCAATGGGTCAATCTGTTGGCCAAGGTGCAGTGAATCCTCATACCTTTGTTGGGTTATCTACCACAATCCAAAAGGTATATACCATTGCCAGCGAACTGTCGAAAATAGATCCTAATAACGCACGTTTTTATCGAGCTAATGCAAGACAATATGCGGCAACATTTCGCAAAATGAAACATGTCGCGATGCAATCATTAGGGGAGTTAAATACAGCTGGAATGACAGTGGCGACCACACATAATGCATATGGTTACCTACTACAAGAATTTGGTGTTGATGTGGCAGCAGTAATTGAGCCTGCCCATGGTGTAGAGCCAAGCGCGAGCCAACTGCAAGAGACAATTGAAAAGATTCAGCGTTCTGGTATCGATGTTCTTTTTTATGAACTTAATATGCCAAATCGTTACGTTGATACCATCGAAAAAGCAACAGGTGTGAAGTTGTATCGTTTTTCTCATATGACTCATGGACCTTACCAGGCTGAGAAAGTCAAAGTCGAGATGCAAGAAAATATTAATACCCTTATGGCGGCGATGAAGTTTGCAGCCACGAAAACGACTGCGGTTACTCCATAATGAAAAAAGTCACTACTTCATCGGTATTGGGGCCGAGTATCGAGTTAAAAAATCTTAACTTACATTATGGTGAAAATACGATTTTAACTGACATCAATCATCGTTTTTCAGCTGGTGAGTGCCATGTCGTGATGGGACCAAATGGCGGCGGAAAAACATCATTATTGCGCTCAATTTTAGGACTTACACCATTTTCGGGACAAATTGATATTCAGTGGGCTTCACAAGAATTGGCAAATAAGTCAGGGGTTATTGGCTATGTACCTCAAAAAGCCATGTTTGAAGCCAGTTTACCGTTAACTGTAATGGATTTTATCTTATTAAATCAGACTCGTTTTCCGTTATTTTGGCGTAAGCGAGGCAAAGAGCAGCAAAATGCATTGGCGCAATTAGAGCGTGTTGGCATGGCATCTCGCGCTGACCGTCGCATGGGACAGCTGTCTGGTGGTGAACAACAGCGAGTGTTATTTGCTCAGGCACTTTTAGATGATCCTGCGCTGTTAGTACTCGATGAGCCAACGACTGGCATGGATGAACAAGGTGTTCGTTACCTTGAAAGCCTAATTAAAGAGTGTGTGAAAGAGGGAAAAACAGTATTAGCTGTGCATCATGATGTAACTGCCGTTCGTCGCTTAGATGCCCATGTTCATGTTGTTAACCGCATCTTAGTAGATTCAGGTCGTCATCAAGATATTTTAGTTCCTGAAAAAATTGAGCGTATTTTTAATCACTATACCAGTTCACCTATGAATAGTTCTTTTAATTCATCAACTTCCAATAAGGTTGCGTAATGGAAATAATACGTCATTGGGCACAATTAGGTGTTGATGCTGGTTGGCTAAGTGAGAGTTTTTCTTATGCCTTTATGGTGAATGCCATTGTTGCTGCGCTTTTGTTAGGGCCATTACTTGGCGGTCTAGGTACGTTAGTTATAGCTAAACGCTTGGCCTTTTTTTCAGAAGCTGTAGGTCATGCTGCTTTAACCGGTATTGCTCTTGGTGTTTTACTCGGCGAGCCACCAGATAATCCGTTTATTGGGTTATTTAGTTTTTGTATGATCTTTGCTCTTTTATTGCATTTCGTGCGAAACCGAACCAACGTGCCTTACGATACTTTAGTTGGAGTTTTTTTAGCTTTGGCGCTCGCTGTTGGTGCCGCATTGCTAATGTATGTTGCACGCAAAATTAATATACATATGCTTGAAAATGTCCTGTTTGGTTCTATTTTAACCGTTACAGATCAGGATTTAATGATACTTGCAGTCAGTTGCGCCATTATCGTTGTGTTACTTATTCCGACCTTTAATCGAATCTTACTGACTTGTATTAGCCCTGATATTGCCCGAGTTCGAGGTCATGCAACGCATTTCTATGATTATCTTTTTGTCATGATGATCACCTTAGTCACGATTGCTGCGGTAAAAATTATTGGTGCAGTATTAGTTGGGGCGTTACTGCTAATTCCTGGTGCAACAGCCCGATTAATGACCAAAAATATGGGAAGTTTTGTACTACTTTCAGCACTGCTAGCGACAATCAGTTGCTTAGTCGGAACCGTGTTACCAATGGAGCTTAAACTACCTGTTCCATCAGGGGCATCGATTATTATTATTTCTGCGCTGTTTTTCTTAATGGCAACCTGTTATCGCATTATTCGCAAAGGATAATTTATGAAAAAGTTTACTCTGTCATTAACTCGAACGGTTGCGATGACAACTGTAGCCTGTTCTGCATTAATGGTATCAGTACAAACCCACGCTGCTGATATATTGACTGCGACACCAGTGACCTATTTATTGGCTAGCGAACTCACACAATCAACGCCACTGACGACAGACTATTTGCCACCTAAGCGCTACGGTGTGACAAGGTTGCCAAATTGGTTTGCATCGAAAGGTGATGTGTTATCGCAACAAGCAGCAAAGAAGGCTCAAGTTGCCGTCACTATTCAAGCTATTTGGCCACAAGACCCACTTTATGTTTATGCTCGTCAGGGTAACATTCGTTTAGTTGAAGTTGATGCATCACAAGCAATCTCTCCAAGAGCTCAAGGTGTTGCAGCTTTAATGTTAGATTCTGGCGAGATCTCACCTTATGCATGGTTAAACCCAACAAATATTTCTCGTATGGCTGCGATAGTTTCTGAAGACCTGCAGAAAGTGTGGCCCGAGCATGCAAAAATCATTGAGAAAAATCAGCAAGACTTAATGATTGAAGTGAGAAAGTTGATTAATCAGCAACAAAATACACTGATGGAAGCGGGAATTGATTCGGTGATATTACTATCGAGTGAGTTGGAAGATTTTGCTTCAGGTAATCAATTATTTGTTGTCGACCGTTTAACTAAACCTGAATTGGAATGGAATAACGAGGATATTCAGCAGTTACAAACGTTACTTACGGATGACCCAAATACTTGGTTATTAACTTCTAAGCGATTAAGTAAAAAAATAAAAGATCTTTTACCTAAAGAGACGAAGATCCTAACGATTGATAGTATTGATCGTTGGGGAGGAAAGGGTATCGATAAAGAAAATCCTTTAGAGCGTTGGTATGTTGAGTTACCAATATCAGCTTAAAAAAGATACCGAATAGACAAGAAACCGCAGCTGAGTTAGCCTCAACTGCGGTTTTTTATTATTTAGCAAAGGAGAAATTTACGGCCTCATATCACATAAATCGAAAAATTTTATCGATATGATGGATATTCCTTTTTGGATATACCCAAGTAACCTCGCATTTTGAAATCACATGGGTATATAAGGTGCAATTTAATAGCTTTAAGGAACCTAAATATTCTGTGAGGTGCTACATTTACCAGTAGGTGATTTATTTATCATATCAAGAGGGTAGGTTTATGCTAGGAGAGAACCATTCATTAGTTCACGAGTTTCCCGATTACATTGATACAATTTCCCATCTCAATCAGACTGATACAGCATTTGCTAAGCAGTCGAAGCTTTATGATAATCTGGATAATGAGATTAGAAAATTAGAGCTTCGGGGGTCACCTATTGATGACCATGAAATGAATCTTATGAAAGCAGAACGAGCAGAGTTAAAAGATCGCCTTTACCAAACGATTATTTCAGCACAGAAGTAAAAAGTAGCGGCTTATTTTTCGTTACTTGAGAGCAAAGCAATGAGGCTCTTAAGATTAAACTAAGAGCCTCAGTGATATGTCAGTTTTTAATACAAGCAAAAATGGCGTTACCGGATTGCTTATCCCAAGGAATGATCTTGTTGTAATCATGCTCAAGGATATGAACTTCAAAGTACGGTTCAAGTAGTGCTTTTAATTCTGGAAAACTTACCGCTACCATCGGATGTTGGTCTTGCCATACTTCCGTTACATTTTCTGTTGTTTTCTCAATGCTTAACTGCAAAGACTGCCTTTCACCTTCACCACAATAGTTCCAACCCGACTGAAAGGTGAAATTGCTATTCTCGAACTCTGCCGAATGACGCATAAAAGAACGGTTATCAATTTTAGTTTTATCAACAGCATTAAAGCAGAACATGCCATTATCATTAAGAGCTGCATGAACACTAGCGATACATTCTTTTAGCTTTGCAATACCATCATTATAGTGGATAGAGTATAAGAAGCAGGTAATCAAGTCTTGCTGTTCATCCAGCTTAAAATCACACATGTTTTGTAGTGTGAAGTTTGCATCTGGACAACGGATTTGAGCCATATCTAGCATAGGTTGGTTAATATCGAGCCCCCAGCTTTGATATCCCCAGCTGGTCAAATGCTCTATATGAGGTCCAGTACCACAAGCAAGATCTAAATGTTTAGTACCTGAGTTGCCAAATAGTTGATGGATTCTGCGGATATTATAACTTTGCTCATAGTAGTTAATATCTGCACACATTAGGTCGTAGTAACCAGAAAGATCGGTGTATAAAGCGTTATATGACATCGATTGTTTATTTTAGATATGGTTTAAGAATAAAGAGCGCGCATCATATAGTAAAGCTCAAAAATAGCGAATGGTTTTTAGGTATAAAAATCAAATACAGGTCATATTTTTTCAATTATTACTAATGATTTAATTTATTTATCGTGAAGAGTTAATTATTTCATTGCTAGGGTTATATTCTATTAATGAATCTATTTGACATGAAATTGATTTTCGTTTTAGTCAAAGTTATTAAAATAGAATAGACTATATCTGAGTTATATTTAATTAATGATTTTATCTCTATTGTGAAAAATTAAGAACAGTATTTCAGAATGTTTTTTAATTGATTTTTAATTTTTTAAGATTATTATGAACACTATTCTATAGCGGATATATCATACAAATATGACATTTAAGAAGTTTTTTACTCAGTTACTGGTTGGTGTGAGTTTATTAGGTTCTGCAACACTTGCTCACGCTGATGATCAATTTACTCTTGGTCGTACCATTTTATTAGAGCATGGAAATCTGGCGGCTAAAATTCCCGTGCCTGCTTGTCGTTATACTAATGCGATTAAAGTTAAAGCAGAGCGTGATGTTCGTTTACGTAAAGTTGTCGTTCATTTTCAGAACGGCGAAAAGCAAACTGTTAAATTTTATCGTGATCTAGATAAAAATGAAAAAACAGCATGGCGTTATTTTGGCTTCCGTCGTTGTGTAACAAGCCTTGATGTCTATGGTAACTCAGAGCGTACCACTGGTGGTATCCGTGTTTACGGTCGTAAAAAAGACTAATATTCAAACTTGTATTTAGTTTTATCAGAGGCAGAGATTGATTCTCTGCCTTTTTGTTATGTTTATCTTACATAAGCACTAGATTACTTAGATTTCACGGTTAGTTAGAGGGTACTTTAAGGTATAATATATGCTTGAGTAACGATATATTACTTGAATATCGAATTTGTTATACCTTTATTGGTACCCATTATACCGTGATTTATTATGAAATATGTTGTGTTTTTGTTGCTGATTATAATATCTTACCTTCTAGCTTTGGGGCTAGATTGTAACGAATATTCGATGCTCTTTTCCGTTAGTTCTTTATTTTTATCCCTTTATCTATTATCAGCGAATAATATTGTAAAATACGGTGTAGTTTTTCCTCTTTTTATCCTTCCTATTTTTTATTTTTCATCTGGGATGCAATATGGGCACCCCAATTTAGGTGTAATTGCTTCTGTTATGGAAACAAATAATCAGGAAATGTTTGAGTTTCTAGGTGATATTCCTGTAATAAACTTGATATTGAACTTATTGTTATTTGTTTTATTTATTTTCTATTTGGTTAAAATTAAAACAGAGTCGAGTAAGTTGAAAATAGCTCTGGGTTTAGTTGTATTAATTTTTTCGCCTATATATGCTTTCTATCATCATATCTATATTAGTGGTGGACACTATATTAAAGAACATCGAAGTCTATTAGCGAGTGAGACGCAAGCACCTAACTGGCAGATTCTTTCTGTTCAACCTAAATATAGAAACTATGTTGTTATCATAGGGGAAAGCATGAGAAAAGATTACCTCTCTGCTTATGGTTACCCCATTGATACCACTCCATTTCTACGGCAAACGAAAGGCCTGCTGGTGGATGGGTATATTTCGACTGCACCTAATACAGCTATTTCTTTGCCTAGAACATTAGCGATAAGTGATGGTCTTCATATTCAACCTGCCGATAATTTTATTACACTGGCTAACAAAGCTGGATTTGAGACCGTTTGGATTTCTAATCAAGGTTTCCTAGGTAAGTATGACACTGCGATTTCTTCTATCGCTGTTAGGAGTGACAAAAAGTTTTTCTTAAAAAAGGGGGGATTTAATAGTTCTGACCATTATGATTCGGAATTATTACCTATCTTCACTGAGCAGCTGGCCCAAAAATCAGAGAAACCAAGATTGTTTGTACTGCATTTAATGGGGTCTCATCCTAAGTTTTGTGATCGTATAAAGCAGGATATTTATCATCTAAAAGATAAACAGCTTTCATGCTATCTATCGAGCTATCATGAAACAGACCATCTAATAGCCCAGGTCGTGAATGATCTAAAGGCGACTCAACAAAGTTTTTCTCTTGTTTATTTTTCGGATCATGGACTTAATGATCATATTAAAGGTCCTGGTTCTAAATTAACTCACGGTAATCAGTTTCGCTCTAACTATGAAGTTCCATTTGTAAGGATATCTAGTGATGATAAGCGCCATCATGTATTGAAAAAAACGATTAGTGCCTATTATTTTCTGCCGTTTTTCTCTCGTTGGATAGGCGTCGAGACTCGGCAACTCAAGCCGTTTAGCTGGAAGCAAGCAGGGAAAAATGTCCGTGTATTCAATTGGAGTAAGATGATTCCTATTAGTCAGTTGAAAGCAGATCCTGCTGATATTGTTAGTCAGAAGTCGTAGTTTACGAGTAAAAAAAAGCTGAGGTTGTGGAGGCCTCAGCTTTTTTTGTGACTTATTTTTGGTGTTGCTGGTTAACTTGCCAATACTTGTGGTTTGCGGCGTACACTTGCAAGCAGCATATAAATAGCAGTAGCCAGTAATACAATAAAGAAGAAATCCATTAATCCGTTTGGTTGTGCCATAAACTGATTTGCGCCGATAGGGCCTAGTGCAGAACCTACACTGTAGCTAAATAACATCACCTGTGTTGCAGCGACAATTTGTGAGGATTCTAATTTGTCGCACGCTAACGTAATTGCAATTGGATAAAGGGCAAAAGAAGACATACCCAATAGCGCCAATGCTGTGATTAGAATATAAAAATCACTGGATAGGTGAGTGATACCCATAGCAAACACACCAAGCAGAGATGCTAGCGCAAGCAAGACAGTTTTACTCATACGAGTTGATAGTTGACCAACAATAGGTTGGATAACCATACCACCTAAGATAATTGCAGCCATTAAAACGCCAACTTGTTCGGTATTTAATTGGCTTTGTTTTAGTGCTAGAGGCATTAATCCGTAGATAGTACCCATAACGACACCAGATGTAATACAACCAATAATTGCCGCTTTGCTGAGACGACTAATTTGTTTCAAAGTTAGCGGTTTATGTTCTGTGCAACTAGGCTGACCTTGACGAACAAAAAGAGGCGGTAGAATAGCTATAAAGAGTAGGCCAAGAATCACACTAAATGGGCCAAATCCTTGAGTACCAAAGATACCTACAGCAAGCTGACCAATCGTTGTACCACCATATAGTGATGTCATATAGATACCCAGACGGCGAGCACGTTCTTTTGCGCTATCACCAATAAGTAACCATGACTCGACAACAACAAAAATACCTGCAACCGCCATACCTGCAATTAAGCGTGCAAATAACCAAAGATCTTTGTTAGGAAACATTGGTAGAGCAACAACGGTAAGTGCTAGTAAACTTAAAAACACAATGAAAGAGATACGGTGACCGATTCTCGCAATGATCGGTTCGATCATCATTGAGCCTATTAGCAGACCAACGTAATAACTACTTGCTAACCAACTTGCATAGCTTGAATCGATTTTAAAGCTTGCAAGTGAAAGCGGCACAAGGCTCATTAAGTAGCCTGATGCAACAGCAAAAATAGTTAGGCCAGCAACTGGCACGAAGATTCCGTTACTTTTACGGCAATCTAAAGTAGTGGTCTGTGTCACTACCGTATCTCCACAAATAAGAGTCATAAATAATAGATATAAACGAAGACAACCCAAACCTGATGCTTTTTTAAAAGAATAAAAAACAACACAGTTTAGGTTATTCAAATCTATCGTTGAGAGTTGGTTTTCGATTGAAAACAGGTGGAATATGACGCTAAAAAAAACATTAGTAAAATGAGAAAAACTAATCCGAAATGCGGTTTTGATTCATTTTATTAATGAAAGCAGAAGATTAATTAGAGCTAATTGTATTGTTATGCTTGTTAGTATTATGCTTTTTTATATTTATCTTTGTTTTTCAGTTGTTTATTCTTGTTTGTTATCATTATAAAACATTGTTTTAAAGTAAAATAGTTAGAGTTATAAACGATGATTTTCTAGCAGAAGCGGCTAAGAAAAGAAAAAATTTATCGTCATAATAAAATTAGATGTGACAGTAGCTCGTAGAATGATTAGCTAAAGTATAAAACTCCAAATAATATGAATTTATCATACCAATTCATAATCCATTCATCTTCTATTGTTATTATATTTTTAAAATTCTGCTTTGAGTTAATATAAATGACTGAACAACCTTTTTTCCCTAAGCTTCATCTCGCTTAATTCACTGGTCATTAGCATTTGCTATTCTTTTTATGCTTTTAACCGTTATCCTAAGATCGACATGGCTAGATAAAAATAGTATGGCGGCTATGATTCAATCAGGGTTGAGTAGTGATAATTTAACGATCACCTCTCAACAAGCGATAACTATTGCTAAGTCAATTCGTAATGAGATGTTTCAGTGGCATTTCATTGTTGGGTATGTCGTTGGCTTGTTATTAGTGGCAAGAGCGTACTATTCAAAAAAAGTGGGCGTTTTTATGCCATCACCGTTTAAAAAGAATACTATTCACGATCGGTTACAAGGCTTGCTCTATATCGCATTTTACTTCTTTATTGCTGCGATTGTAGTAACAGGTTTAGCTATTCATTTTCTTGGTCATGACTTTATTTGGTATGCTCAATTTAAGAGCTTCCATAAATTATCATGGTGGGGAATCTTAGGCTTTATGGTAATCCATATTGGTGGTGTGATTGTCGCAAATGGTAAGCATAATCGAAATACTATTACCAAAATGGTTAATGGTTAATGGTTAACTTAATGTCTTCAACCCGAATTTTCTAATTTAGATACAAAAGAGTTACTTAGACGTATATGCCTAAGTAACTCTTTTTTATGGCAATTAGTTTACACGGGTAAATCGTGATAAATAGCGACCATCTTTAGCAAAAAAGACAATTTCTTTTGTAGTTTCATTATCATTTCTATGTATTCGGATCTTGTTATCAATGCCTTGGGCAAAGAGAGTATTTCTATTTTGAACCATTAGAGGGATACGAAATTGACTGACTTTTGCCACCAGCTCTCCGTCTTGATATACCACTTGTAATGGTACACCTAAACTGTCCATGTAATTACCGATAACATCAACATCATCTTGCCATGGTGCCAAATGCTTGATTGGAGGCATAACCTTATGGATAGGCAATTGCTTATTAAGCAGACGCACGAGGTCAATACTAAATAGCTCAGTATTGGTGTTGCTGAAGTTACTCAGGGCTACAATGGTCATTTGAGATTTAGGCTCATACATCAAAATAGATTTAAAACCATCAATATGTCCACTATGAGTATAGAAATCGGTTTGGCCGATCTCTTTAGCAAATAAGCCATATTGATGTTGATACATTTTATCTAAGCTTTCTTGGCTAATAACTTGCCCACTAGCAAGGGCTCGACTCCATACCAGTAAATCTCGGCTGGTAGAAATCAGCTCACCGGCAGACCAAGCGCAACCTGTTGGAGTAATATGAGCGTTCAGCAACCCAGAAAGTTCATAAGACTTAGCTAACTGAAAAGATAGGGTTAACTTCATTGAACTGTCTTTCATGCCTAGAGGCCGAAGAAATTGCTCTGTAATATATTCGTGATAAGGGAGTCCTGATGCTTTTTCAATGATCCTACCTAATAAATAGTAGCCGTTGTTACTGTAGTTAAACATGAGGGCCGGAGGGTAGGTTTTAGAGCTGCTGATAATAGGATTTATTAAGCTATTTCTACTACAAGATTGAGTTGCATCGTTCCAGTTAAAATCACGACCAATTCCCGCTGTATGATTCATCAACATACCAATCGTAATCTGTTTACTTCGACTCAAATTAGGAAAATAACGTGATATTGGCGTATCAATAGAGAGTTTTTTCTGTTCGTTGAGTTTTAGTATAGCAGCAGCGGTAAGTTGCTTTGTAATATCCCCAACTTTAAAGAGATTATTCTTTTCTATTGGACGTTGCATTTGAACATCAGCATAGCCAACAGCTTGCTCAAATAAGATCTCATTTTCTTGGGCTATGATGACGTTACCACTAAAGCGGCCGTACTTGTTTTGATGTGTTAAATATTCAGATAAAGCTTGATTTGTCGCTGCATCCAGTGGAGTGGCGTAAGAATTAACGCTGGTAAGTACACAAAGAGACAGTGCACATAATCCGATTAAGCGTTTCATGGTTCCCTCAAATTTATAAATCCATTCCGCCAGCAATATAACACTTGTATTTGTAGTGATATTTAATGAGCTGAAAACAAAATAAATAAATGCGAATAATCGTATAAATATGATTAGTCATGTTGTATTTGTTGCATAAAAAATTAGAGAGACTTAAAAGAGCCTTACAAATAAACTGGAATGTTTTGCTTGAAATATAAACAAATCATAGAGATTCGATATGTATTTAAGGTTATATCGCTTGCCAGATTCATATATAATGTGGCGAATAAAAACATTGCTACAATAAAGATCTTGTTGTGATGTGGTGCTATTAACCGTTGAGGTCTGTTTTCTGTGTTAACCGATTATGAATTAACTGCGCTTTTATTAAGTTTGAAAATAGCAGGCGTAGCTATTGTTTTTAGCTTGCCTATGGGCATTTTTTTAGCTTGGTTATTAGCGAGAAAACAGTTTATTGGTAAAAGTGTTCTTGATGGTATTATCCATCTCCCATTAGTCTTGCCTCCAGTGGTTATCGGATATTTACTCTTAATTTCTATGGGGCGCCAAGGTTTTATGGGTAAGTACCTGTATGAGTGGTTTGGGTTCACCTTCAGCTTTAGTTGGCGAGGAGCTGCACTTGCGGTCGCCGTCGTTTCTTTTCCTTTAATGGTTCGTTCTATTCGTTTAGCGATTGAAGGGGTTGATCAGAAACTGGAGCAAGCAGCAAGAACATTAGGTGCAACGCCTCTTAAAGTATTTTTTACTATCACATTACCATTAACGATTCCGGGAATATTAACCGGAGCTCTACTGGCGTTTGCTCGTGCGCTTGGTGAGTTTGGTGCAACCATTACTTTTGTCTCTAATATTCCGGGTCAAACCCAAACGATACCTCTTGCAATGTACTCTTTTATTGAAACCCCAGGAGCAGAAGAGCAGGCTGGGCGTTTATGCGTGATTGCCATTGTGATAGCTCTCTCTTCTCTGTTTGCATCTGAATGGCTAACCCGATTAGCTCGTCGTCGTTTGGAGGCTAGATAATGAATAAGAATGTAACTAGCTTACAAATTAAGATAAAACAACAGTTAGGCGATTTAGCATTAGACGTTGCTGTGAACCTTCCTTTATCGGGAATTACTGCAATTTTTGGCCGTTCAGGAGCGGGTAAAACATCGTTTATTAATGTGCTAAGTGGTTTAACACAACCTGATGAAGGGGCTATTCATCTCGGCTCTCACTGCTTAGTCGATACGGCGAGAAAGGTCTGTCTGCCACCAGAAAAACGCAATATTGGTTATGTATTTCAAGACGCGCGTTTATTTCCTCACTATACGGTAAAGGGGAACTTGAACTACGGTTGCCAAGAAAAAGATCCTAATCACTTTAATGATGTCGTTAAACTATTAGGTATTGAGACCTTATTAAATCGCTATCCTGCATCTCTGTCTGGTGGTGAGAAACAGCGAGTTGCAATTGGTCGAGCACTATTAACCAAACCTGATATGCTGTTAATGGATGAGCCATTAGCGTCACTAGATCTCCCTCGGAAACAAGAGCTTATGCCATATTTAGAACAATTGGCAAAGCAGGTTAATATTCCAATTGTTTATGTTACGCACAGTCTCGATGAAATCCTACGATTGGCTGATCATATGGTGATGCTCAATCAAGGAAAGGTTGTCGCTTCTGGTCATGTTAATTCTGTTTGGGGCTCTCCTGAAATGCGCCCTTGGTTACCGCCGAAAGAACAAAGTTCGTTAATCAGTGCTCGAGTAAACTACAATCATCCTAATTACGCTTTAACGCAAGTGATGTTGAGCCATAATGCTTTTTTATGGGTGAGCCGTTTATCTTTACATCGAGGAGAGTGGGTTCGTGTCCGTATCTATTCTAATGATGTCTCAATCACCCGAGCAAAGCCACAACAAACCAGTATTCGAAATATTCTGCGGGCCCGTGTTGATAAGATCCATCATGCGGAAGATGAAAGGGTGGAAGTAAAACTCCGAGTAGGTGAAACGCATTTATGGGCCAATATTACTCTGTGGGCCATTGACGAGCTGCAATTACAAGTCGGTGATGAGGTTTATGCACAAATTAAAGGGGTGAGTGTAACTAAAGATGATTTAGCCTAATAAACACTTTAAATCACTTATGTTTAAGCTTACACCTTAATATCACTAAGTAATAATGGATGAAAAAATAGCGCTAAGAGTTTTAGGTCTTAGCGCTATTTTTATAGTCCGGATTTGATAGTTCAAATAACCGAATTGAAGAGGTTATGACGTTGATTCTTGAGTGTCATGGGAGACACAAGGCATCAGTTTATGCAAGATGATATGCGTTGCCCATATGGCAATAGACGTTAAGATTACGGCTACAACAATAGAGCTAAAACGATACAGTATCGAGAAAAATGCATCTTTTTGCTCTGGAACCAAAGAGGTTGTTAATGGGACAGAAAGTGCTGACATGGCAGAAAATGCAATACTAGATTTAATACTTCCTTGCGCCAACCAAACACAGAAAAATCCTGCTGCAATGGTATAGGCCATCCAGAATAAAAGCCCATTATCAATCCACGTATATAATCCGAGTTGAATTATCATACCAGCACAACACCCAAGAAATGTACCAATGATACGAATTTTGGCTGCCCCCATACTTCCTATTAGCGTCATTGGGGTTAAAACAATAAAGATAGACGCTTGAGCTGATAGAGAATCACTCAGATCACCAAATTGAAAAACCAAGTAAGCAATCATTGCAACGGTCCATCCCATTGCGGCTTGACGAACCATACCATATTCATCTTTGGTCACTTCATTATTTACCGTAACAGGTTGCGGGGTCGTGCACTCTGGCTCGGGAAACAAAAAGTAGGCTAAAGCAGTAATGGGTGCCGTTGCTAAACCACACATCCAAAGGTTAATACTAAACTCTTCAATATCAAAGAAGTTATAACTGGCGAAGTTTAATAAAATAGAGCCAATTAATAAGCCAGTGAAACCAAATAGATAGGTGCTTTTATGCTGCATAGCGACACATTTAAATAGCATCATAATTGCAACGGCCGTGGTCATCAACAATGGATAAGGTTGGAAGAAGCCAACAAGTAAGCTGACTTGAACCGTGACCCATACAATCCCTAAAACCAACTGAACATGCAGTGGTGTACTCCATCTGTCTGCTTGTACTAGCACAAACATAGGCAATAAGGCGGCAAAAAAACCGTATGACCAGCCGAAGATCATACTAACGGCTAGCCCCATTGAACAGCCAAACCAAATCCGCATTGTTTTCATGTCGGACTCCTTATGCTCTATTGATTAGTAGATGTAGTGGAATACACTCGCAATCCAAATTTCAGCAGAAGCCATAAATTGCCAAATTGGATTTTCAGTTGGATAAATAACAACTGTTGCCCGAGAGCCTACAAATAATTGTTTTGGCATTGGTTCTTCGCTTACTAAATTGACACGAATTCGTTGAGCATCACGAACCCAACGGTTATTGACTTCAACTGTGGTTAATTGGCCATTTGGATTTTGTTGTGCAGAAGAGACACCAAAGTCACGGCTGGCAATTTTGAAATCAAATACTTCGCCTGGTAGAGCATCATAAGTAACGTATGCGGCAGATTTATCATTAATAAGTGCGGTCGCTTTTTCACGAAAATCAGCTGATACCCACATGTTATCTGTCGGTATAAAAGTCAGAATCGGT
Organism: Photobacterium damselae subsp. damselae; assembly: GCF_038086725.1. Lineage (NCBI taxonomy): Bacteria > Pseudomonadati > Pseudomonadota > Gammaproteobacteria > Vibrionales > Vibrionaceae > Photobacterium > Photobacterium damselae. The sequence continues at coordinate 462,700 of NZ_CP146971.1, read as the reverse complement.
TTATTGGCACTCGCCATCGTACCTTCATCTAGCTGCATATTGGTGATAACACCATTACTAGGTGCTTTAACTTGAGTATGCGATAAGTCTAATTCTGCTTGCTTTAAAGCATTCTCAGCGGCATGGACCATGGTACTGTTGCCAGGAGTTGAGCCTAGCTTTGCTTGAATAACGAGCAATTGTTGTTTAGCTGCTGCAAGGTTAGAACGTGTTACTTTATCTTGGGCAAAAGCATTGTCACGCATGGACTGTGAAACTAAATTTTTATTAGCTAACTTTTGGATTCGATTATATTCACGATTAGCATTGTTATAAGCTGCTTGCGCTGTGGCAATTTGAGCTTTGGCTGCGTCGGCTTGGGCATATAGCGCCGTTTCTTGTTCGTGAGCTTGGGCTAAGTTTACTTTCGCGCGCTCTACAGCAATCTGATATTTACTGTCATCTATAGTAAATAATAGTTCGCCTTTTTTAACATCCTGATTATTTTTAACTTTTACCGATGTTACATTGCCTGATACTTCTGGGGCTATCTGTACAACATAGCCATGAACACGACTTTCAGTAGTTAAGGGTGCATGGCGATCAGCAACGATGATGTATGCTAAAAAGATTAAAAACAAAATGATAAGACATCGCATCCAACGGCGGAAAGCAGATTCTGCAGTTTGCATAATTAACTCGATTGATAGAGAAAAACATTCCGAACATTATAGAAATTGCTGACTCGATTAAATAGAATGACAAATACAACATATAAGACCTAAAAGTAGGACAATGAAAGTATCATTTGATGATTTGTATCTATTTATGCTGACTGTTCGCCACGGTGGGATCAGTTCTGCTGCGAAAGCGTATTCGATGCAACGTTCAAAGGTAAGTCGGCGATTACAAGAATTAGAAAAATCGATTGGTTGTCAGTTACTTATTCGTACAACACGTCATATTGAATTAACTGAAAATGGTCGAGCATTGTATGAACAAATCAGTCAACCCTTAACATCTGTCAATCAAGCGGTGAATCTATTAGAGAGTCGGCAAAAGGAGCTTCAGGGGGTTTTGCGAGTTGCTGTTCCTGCGGCATTAATCACATCCAGTATGTTTTCTGCACTTATTGAACGTTATGCGCAAGACTTTCCTGGTGTTGCTCTTGAAATAGAACAAAGACAAGACAGTGTTGATTTAAAAAGGGAAAATATTGATCTTCAATTAATTCCAAATAATATCAAAGTGGTTAATTTAGATTATGTTCAACAAACTTTATTACCTTTTCCTTGTGTATTAGTCGCTTCGCCAAACTATCTAGTCTCTAAACCCGAACCAAAACATTTTGATGATCTTTATGATCACAAAATACTCGTGAGCCGCTATAACGTTAATGCTTTGCCTGACGAGCTTAATAAACGTTTAATTTCAGATGATCTTCATCTTATTCAGCATATGGCAATAACGGGCCATGGTATTGCTTTATTGCCGTTAATTTTGGTGAGAAGTGCATTAGAAGCAGGGGATTTATGTTGCGTATTAGCGGATGAAAAGCATCCAGAGATTAAACTTACGTTGGTTTATCCTGCTACTCAATATTTACCTGAAAAAACCCGAGCAATGGTTAAATTACTCCGAGATGTTTTTGTTCATGGGGTGGAGAGTTTGTAAGTTTTATATTAAAAACGCCGACGTGGATATTCGTCGGCGTTAATGGACAGATCAGGCTACTGAGCTTTCTTTTCCATTGCTAGTCGATATTCATCAACATCATGGACCCATGACGGTTTATTGATATATTTTCCGATAGCGATCGCTGGAATAATAAATAAAAACATGGTGGTAGCTTCTTTCAAAAACGCAATAGCTTGAGCTGTATCATGTGATAAATAATTGAGTAGAGCGAGGGCGCAGGTAATGATCCCCAACATAACCAACACCGCAAATCCAACTAAGGTTAAACCAAGAAGTTCACGAAAATAGAGTTTAGACGCTTTCATTTTACACTCCTTTACTGTGATCGCGGGCGCGTCTGGGGGCGGAGGGATCACAGAGGCTATTCAGTCCTAAGAATAATTACGCTGTTATTAATACTACTCTGATTGGAAGAGGGAGTAGTGATTTGGATCACAAAAATATTTTCATGATTATGAACGTGAGAAAATTCATAGTTTTATGAGATAAGAACATCATTTTTTAATAAAAATAAGTGAAAAATCATATGTATATCTAAAAAGCAAATTAAATACCTAATAATTATTTTTTAATCTTTAAAAATGCAAAATAACAAATCAATTAAATATTAATGAAATAAAATTCTTACTAAAGTTAACAGTGATAAGAGATATTATGATTTCTTGGTATTTTAGTTGGATAATTATGTACCATTTTCTGAAATAAATACCAATTGAAAATATCGAAGACCTTTTCTCTATTAAATAACGTATATTTGTATGATAGCTTCATTAAATATGTACTTGTTCAAATAAGGATATATTTATGAATAAGATTTTTGGCTTTTTAAAGAGCATGACTTTTCCTAGTGCATTTACCATCCTCTTTTCTATTACTATTATTGCGGTTGCATTTACTTGGATTATTCCTGCTGGTTCCTATTCAAAGCTGTTGTATAACACCAGCGATAAAATGTTGCAGATTACCTCTCCTGCCGGTGAAGTAACACAAGTTAATGCAACTCAAACTGAACTGGATAGATTAAATATAAAAATTAACATCGAGCAATTTACCTCTGGTGTAATACGAAAACCAATTGCTATCCCAGATACTTATGAAGAAGTTGCTCCAGTTCATAAAGGGATGATGGATGTAACACAAAGCATGGTTGAAGGCACAATTGAAGCTGCTGATATTATGGTTTTCATTTTAATTTTAGGCGGAATGATCGGCATAGTTAACAAGACAGGTTCCTTTAATTCAGGCTTAATTGCACTCTCTCGTAAAACGAAAGGGCATGAATTTTTACTTGTTTTTTCAGTGAGTCTTGTGATGGCTTTAGGTGGAACAACCTGTGGTTTAGAAGAAGAGGCGGTAGCATTTTACCCCATTCTTGTACCAATCTTTTTATCCTTAGGTTACGACTCTATTATCTGTGTGGGTGCGATATTTCTAGCTGGTTCAATGGGGAGTACTTTTTCTACCATAAATCCATTTTCTGTTGTTATCGCATCTAATGCTGCAGGAATTCCATTTACAGAAGGGATTATTTTTAGGACTTTAGGTTTAATCATCGCTTTTTCTGTTGTTATTTCTTATTTGTATTGGTACGCCAAAAAAGTAAAACAGACACCTTCTTTCTCTTATACCTATTCTGATCATGAAGCATTTGAAAAACGATTTTTAGAAGATGTAAATCTTGATGCTCCCGCTCCATTTAATATTAGGAAAAAATTAATTCTTACTCTATTTGTTGCTGCATTTCCACTAATGATATGGGGGGTCTCTGTCGGTGGGTGGTGGTTTCCTTCGATGGCCGCATCATTTTTAACTATCACCATCGTGATTATGTTTATTTCAGGTTTAAAAGAAAAAGAGCTCATTGATTCATTTATTAAAGGAGCTTCAGAATTAGTCGGTGTGTCCCTTATTATTGGCTTAGCAAGGGGAGTCAATATCGTATTGGATCAAGGTATGATCTCAGATACGATTCTTTTTTATGCTTCTAATATTGTATCTGGCATGGAAGGCAGTATTTTTATTATATCGATGATGTTTGTCTTCTTTTTGCTGGGCTTTATTGTTCCTTCCTCTTCAGGGCTTGCTGTTTTATCAATGCCAATAATGGCTCCATTAGCAGATACCGTGGGGATCCCAAGAGATATTGTGGTTTCAGCTTATAACTGGGGCCAATATGCAATGCTATATTTAGCACCTACTGGACTTATATTAGCGACGTTACAGATGCTAGATATGTCATATAATAAGTGGTTAAAATTTGTATGGCCTATGGTGCTCTTTGTCCTTAGCTTTGGTGCTATTTTGCTTGTGATTCAGGTGAAACTGAGTGGTGCCTAGTAACGTAACTATATAAGGTTTACTGGAGAATTCATTCTTCATGGTTTGATAAAGGTAGCGTGTCATTTAAGACCCAATGAAAAGCTTTCGCAAAGAGGGCTTTTCCATCTGTATCAATAACTTGTCCATGTGAAAGAATAATTCGGTCAAAAGGCCAAGTAAGAATTTCTTGTAAAGACTGGCGCATTCGAGTTTTATTGTGAAAGCTCAATCGCCAGTAATAAGGCATAGCAGGGTTGAAATAACAACCATTGATTAAACCTAATAAAATTGAAATAGGAGAGGTTCGATTTTTTAACCACACCAATGAATCCCCGATAATTAATGTACGAGACAAAGGATCACAAAATATTACTTCTTCCATGGTGTCACTGCCTTTAAGAACGGTTTGCAGTAATTGTCCATGCCATAAAGGTTCAGTTTTAGTGTTTAGGGTGCCATCAAAAACCAGATCAGAGCGTTTTTGTTGTAACCCTGGCGGGGCATAAAAATAAGCCGATGGATAAGCTAACCACCATTCAGATAAAAACAGATGGTGGTTAAGGTTTGGTGTAACAACCATTGCAACGTGTCCGAGCGTTGATAGCTCAAGTTGCAGTTGTGTGGTCAGTTGGATTGGCGAATGAATGAAGAGTTTCTCGTCCGCTAATTTAATGATGGTCATACGACTACCAACAGCAATCCCCAATTGTGAAAATTGCCCATCTTGGTACCAGATACGATCCTTCATCCATTCAATCATACGACTTCCTTATCGTTATTAAATCCCCATTAGACCAATAAGCTCTTCTGCTGTGGTTATGGCTTCCTGACGATTGGCAATTCCTAACTTTTGATATAAATTACGGATATGAGTTTTAATGGTTGTTGCTGCAACATCAAGCTCTGATGCAATTTGTTCATTACTGTAACCTGAATAAATTAATCCTAAAACCTGCCATTCTCGTTGGGTGAGGGGGCTGGTGCGGATAAGCTCAGGGATATTGGGTAGCGTTAACAGTTTCTCGACAAAGTCTTCATCGAAATGAACAGAGCGTGTCCGTTCTTTATTATTCATTTCACGCAGTAGTTGCTGAGCTCGATACAATGCTAGATCGGAAAGATGCTGTTTTTGAATCAATTCATCGAGTAGTTTTGCTACAACTTCGGCATCACATAGGAAGTTACCAACCATGCCTGTATTATTAGTCAACAATAATGCATTTTTGAGTTTACTCAAAGCAACTTCTTTATTACCCATCTGTTTATAGATAACGGCTTCGAGTACTAGATTTCGGTTATTATCTGTAACTAGATTATGTTGCTGGCATGCTGCATCAAGCATATTCATAATGTCTAACGCTTGCTGATAATGGCCTAGATACATGTTGGCGCGAGCAATATTACGCCATTGTAATTGCTGAAAGTGATTACACGTCTGCTGTGGTTGCTCCGCTTTTACTAAGTAATGTTCAATGGCTGTAATTTCACCTTTTTGATGCCAATAAAGCAGACTGGAAAACTCGCTGTTTGCCCGCCAATCGATATGAAAAGCAGAACGCTCCATTAATTCATCACATAAAGTTAGGTAACGAGCGGCTTTGTCTAATTCACCACGAGTTAATGCGATTCGAGCTAACATTGAGTAAGCGTGTAAAGAGTATTTATCTTCAAAGGGCGCCAAAACATCTAAGCTTTTTTGTGCGCACTCTTCGGCTTCATCTAACCGATTCCAACACCATAAAATTTGAGCTTTTAGACGCAGTACAAATTCATGAAGAGGGACTTGCTGTAAATGTTGTTCGCGAATTAATTTGAAAGCTTGTTCCAGAAGTTCAAAGGCGGCTTGTACATAACCTTGTGCTACCAGTATTTCACTTTGCTGGATCAGAGCCCATAGAGCTTGGTGGTAAACATGGTATTGACGTGCTAATTTTTCTGTCTGTTGCATCATAGGTAAAGCTCGGTTTAGGTTACCGATACAGTGGTGAACTTCACCAACAACAGAGGTTGCAACAATGCGACTGCGATAGGTATTTGATGGTAATTGCCCTAATGATAATTCGGATAATTCAAGGGCTTCTTGTGGATTGTTTTGGTTAATCGCAACTTGAGCACGTAAGGCATTAAATTCACCTTGTAAGCCATCATCCAGAGTAATATTACGATGAGCCATTTCAATTTCAGCTTCGTTGAGCAGTGCGCCTACATCATCATATTGGTGCTGGCTTTGTGCTAACCAGGCGCGTAATAAAGCAAGACGAGGAGTGCTAAATAAAGCATCACGGCTTAGTGCACTAATTGCACCTTCAAGTAATTGTAATTCACCATGATGAAAGAGTTTCCAGCCATGCTCGACAATAATATCAACAGTCAGCTGTTCATTTTGTCCTTTTAATGCGTGGGCTAATGCTTGTTGTGGGCTATTTTGTTTCAACCATGCTTGGGCTGCAAGAGTATGGAGTTGATCTTGTTGTTCTGGTAATCGGCTATGACGCTGGTGGTTGAGAAATTCTGCAAATAAGTTGTGGAATCGGTACCAGTTATCATCGCTATCTAAAGTTGTTAAAAATAAACCAAATCGATTTAACGCTTCAAGTTTTGCTAGGCTATCGCAATACCCAGTCAGTTCTGTTACTAACACAGCATTGAAGGTATCGAGTACCGAGCACTGTAATAAGAATTGCTGCGTTTCATCATCTAATTGATCAAATACTTCTTCAGCTAAGTAATCCCACAGGTGACCGCGATTAAATTGAGCCATGGAGAGAACGGATTGAGCCAAATGTTGTGGTTTTTGTTGGGCATGGAGAGCAATTAATTGTAGCGCAGATGGCCATCCCTCAACTTGAGAGTGCAGTGTGTGTAGCACTTGAGGTTCCACATCGGCTTTTATTCTTTGGCCAAAAAAGCGTTCAGTCTCTTCTTCATCAAAAGCAAGCCATTCGTTATCAACTTCAATCAGTTGATCTCGAACGCGAAGATTCGCCGTATTAAGTGGTGGTTGGGTACGACTGGTTAAGACTAAGGTTAGGTTATCTGGCATATGTTTTAAAAAGAAACGCATACCATCGTGAATGTCTTCATTGGTGATGACATGATAATCATCTAATACCAAATAAGTTTGCTGTTGGTAATCGGCAATTTCTGCAAATAACTCACCAAACAAAGTGGTTAGACACGCAAACTGGCGACGTTCCGCCATAGCTTGAGTTTTAGGCGCTGCGTCTGAAGTACCACGGTTTAACGCTTGAATCAGATAGTTAGCAAAGCGAAAAGTATCATTGTCGTTATCATCAAGGTTTAGCCAGCCCGTAGTTGGGTGCTCGCTAAGCCATTGAGCTGCCATGGTTGTTTTTCCGTAACCTGCTGGAGAGCGGAATAAAACCAAACGATAAAATGGGGCATGCTCAAGGGTGGCTAACAGTCTTGGGCGCAAAATTGCGTTGTATAGACGGGCTGGGCGAGTGAGTTTCGATGGTATCCACATAATTCTTACTTCACTTATCGGTTGCCAGATAAACGACAACAGTAGGGATTTATCAAGATTTGATAAAAATGTGTCCTACATATTTATTCAAACCTAATTTATTTATGTTTACTTTACCTGTTTAGAGGCAAATTCGATGCGATATCTTTCATCTCAACCCTAAATTTATGAGTGCTGTCACATATCTAACCTATGCAACTAAATAATAACGAGCAATTTACACATTGTTCAATACTATAGATTGCATATGTACTTTTCAGTCTCCGCCCTCAAACTGCGGTGAATGTCACAAAATACAGGGAATTAACGTCACTACGCCCTTGCTACTCCTCCCTAATCTTTTCTTTTTAGGAGGATGTTTTTATGGCTCTCAGGGCGCAGGATAGAAAGTAATCGGACTAATCGAAGAGTGAGATAGCAACATGACAACTCGTGCTCCAAAACAGCATTTTGACAAGGAATTATTCAAAAACGCCGTTAAGAAACATTTGTCGGCAACGTATGCGCAAAGTAGCGCAACAGCATCATCTCGTAGTTGGTACTTAGCTTTAGGTCGTGCTTTAGCTGAAATTAGTACTGAAGGTCTATTAACCACTGCGGATGCGGTCGCAAAAGCTAATACTCGCAGTGTGAACTACCTATCTTTAGAGTTTTTGATCGGCCGTTTAACCGGAAATAACTTAATTAGCTTGGGCTTATATGAAGAAGTATCTCAAGCAATGGAAGAGTTGGGCCAAAACCTAACGGATCTATTAGAAGAAGAACGAGATCCTGCGTTAGGTAATGGTGGTTTAGGTCGTCTTGCTGCATGTTTTATGGACTCTCTAGCAGCTCAAGAATACCCAGCCGTTGGCTATGGCTTACATTATGAATATGGTTTGTTCCGTCAATCGTTTGAAGATGGTCGACAAACTGAAGCGCCTGATGCATGGCGTGGTGTTGAAGGTTATCCTTGGGAAGTCGTACGTCCTGAGTTGACACAAAACGTGGGTTTTTATGGCCATGTAGAGCTGTATCAAAATGAGCAGGGTGAAACTTGTTCACGTTGGATCCCTGGTATGTTCGTTGAAGGCATCGCATGGGACCTACCAATTATTGGTTATGCAAATAAGAGCGTTTACCCGCTACGCTTGTGGGAATGTCGAGCACCAGCTCCATTTAATTTAGCTCGTTTTAATGATGGTGACTATGTTGGTGCTCAATACAGTCAGCTAGAAGCCGCTAATGTCACGAAAGTTTTATATCCAAATGATAACCACGAGCAAGGTAAAGTACTGCGTCTAATGCAGCAATATTTCCATTGTGCTTGCTCAGTGGCTGATATCCTTCGCCGTCATAACGCATTAGGTCGCGATATTCATGACCTTGCGAAGTTTGAATCTATTCAATTAAATGACACTCACCCAACGATTGCGATTCCTGAATTAATGCGCATTTTACTGGATGAATATCAACTAAGTTGGCAGCAAGCATGGGCTATCACATCAAAAACCTTTGCTTACACTAATCATACTTTGTTGCCAGAAGCTCTTGAAACATGGAGTGAAAACTTAATAGCACAGTTGTTACCTCGTCATATGGAAATCATTTTCGAGATTAACCATCACTTTATGCTGCAAGTGGAAGCACATTGGCCAAATAATAATGAAGTAAAACGCAAGCTTTCGATTATCCAAGAAGGGCCTCAACGTATGGTTCGTATGGCTAATCTTTGTGTTGTTGGTTCATATGCAGTCAATGGTGTTGCAGCGCTACACTCAGAGCTAGTTAAGCGCGATTTATTCCCTGAATTTAACGAATTATTCCCAGGTCGTCTGCAAAATGTGACCAATGGTGTAACGCCTCGTCGTTGGTTGAAATTCTGTAACCCAGGTTTGTCTGCATTAATCAGTGAGAAAATTGGCACTGAATGGCCTGCGAAGCTGGAACAGCTATCTCAACTGGAGAAATTTGCAGATGATAAAGCGTTCCAGCAACGTTATATGGCAGTAAAGAAAGCCAATAAACAACGTTTTGCTGATTGGGTGCTTGATAATATGGGCATAGAGTTAGATACCAACGCTATCTTTGATGTTCAGATTAAGCGTCTGCACGAATATAAACGCCAGCATTTAAATCTGCTTCATATTCTATCGCTATATCATCGTCTACTGAATGAACCAGAATTTGATATGCACCCTCGTGTATTTATTTTTGCGGCTAAAGCTGCACCAGGTTATGCGTTAGCGAAAGATATTATCTTTGCCATCAATAAAGTGGCAGAGAAAGTGAATAATGACGCTCGTTTAGGCGGTAAGTTGAAGGTTGTGTTTGTGCCTGATTATCGTGTGAGTTTGGCTGAAATTATTATTCCAGCGGCAGATGTATCTGAACAGATTTCAACAGCAGGTAAAGAAGCATCAGGCACTGGTAATATGAAGTTAGCACTAAACGGTGCATTAACGATCGGTACTATGGACGGTGCAAACGTTGAAATTCGCGAAGAAGTCGGCGATGACAACATCTTTATCTTTGGTTTGCTTGTTGATGAAGTGATGAAAACCTTAGAGCAAGGTTATCAGCCATATGACTATTACCACAATAACGCCTTATTAAAAGCGGCTTTAGACCTATTACAAGGTGATGAATTTACACCAGGACAATCAGGTCAGTTACAAGCCATTCGCTATAACTTGCTTGATGGTGGTGACCCATACCTTGTTCTGGCCGATTTTGCAGATTATGTGAAAGCGCATGAACGTATTGATGCTGAATATCGTGACCAACAAAACTGGGCTCGTAAAACGATATTAAATACAGCATTAGTAGGTAAATTCAGTTCTGACCGCAGTATTCGTGACTATGTGAATAACATCTGGAAACTGACTGCGGTTCACCAGAAATAAGTTAAACCTATCTATAAATAGTTATCGGTATATCAGTGGCTTAGTATGGTGTCTAAGCCACTGCAATAATAAATTTGAATCGTTGCGATTGGGTTAGTCGCTAACGGAGATTTCAATGTTAGAAAATTCAGTACTAAAACACGTTGCTCATATGGCTGGTATTACAGATAAGTACATCAGTGCTTGGGGTGATGAAGCAACGGTTGAAGATGAAACATTAAGCCGTTTATTGGCTGCGCTTGGTTATGATGTTCGTAATGATGAAGCCCTATTAGAATCTGCGCGCAAAAAAAATCGTACTGAAGTATTAGCTCCAGTTAAAGTGATTCGTGCTGGTGAACCAATGCAGGTTGAGCTTCATCTTGGTGCCAGTGCTCGTGTTAGTGATTTCAGCTGGCGATTAGAAACAGAACAAGGTGAGGTTTTTGAGGGCTGGTTACAATCTCAATTGGTTGCAGATGAACGAGATGAAGGCCAGCCCCTTGTTTTCGCGTTACCGAATGATCTTGCTTGGGGTTACCATAAACTGACGGTTTCACGTAAGCGTCGCAAATCACCTTATGAAATGACTCTAATTGTTACGCCAACTGCATGTTATAAGCAGACTGCGCTTTTAAATAATAAAAAGCTCTGGGGCACCAGTGTTCAATTATATTCGGTACGTACCCAACATAACTGGGGTATAGGTGATTTTGGTGATTTAAAACAATTGGTTGCTGATATCGCGAAAAATGGCGGTGATTTTGTAGGCTTAAACCCAATTCACTCATTATTTCCTGCCAATCCTGAAGGGGCAAGTCCATATAGCCCATCATCTCGACGTTGGTTAAATGTTATTTACATTGATGTAAGTTCAGTGTGTGAGTTTGCGCAAAGTGATGCGGCCCAACAATTGGTGGGGAGTCATGAATTCCAGCAACGTTTAGCTGAAGCTCGCCAAAGTAACTGGGTGAATTATAGTGAAGTCGCATGCTTAAAAATGGCGGCCTTGCGTCTACTGTTTGATACGTTTGTTACGCGTCATTTAGAGAAAAACACAGAACGTGCAAAACAGTTCTTAAATTTTGTCGAACAAGGCGGTGAAAGTCTACTGCACCAAGCGGCTTTTGATGCATTGCATGCGTTATTAAAATCTCAAGATGACACCATGTGGGGATGGCCTGTATTCCCAGAATCTTATCGTCATTTTGACAATCAAGCAGTACAAACCTTTATTCAAGAAAATCAGCATGAAGTGCAGCTTTATATGTATTTACAATGGCTTGCTGATTGCCAATTAGCTGAAGTGCAGGAGTTGGCTGAAGAGAAGGGTATGGTGATGGGACTGTACCGAGACTTAGCAGTAGGTGTTTGTGATTCTGGTGCTGAAACATGGGCACAACATGGTGAGCTGTGTCTGGATGTGAGTGTTGGTGCTCCACCTGATATTTTAGGTCCACTAGGTCAAAACTGGGGCTTGCCACCATTAAATCCCGAGGTATTGGTTGAGCGTGCTTATCAGCCGTATATTGATCTATTACGAGCAAATATGCGCCATTGTGGTGCTTTGCGTATTGATCACGTGTTAGGTCTATTACGTTTATGGTGGATTCCAAAAGGTGAATCGGCTAAAGCAGGCGCTTATATGTATTACCCAGTTGAAGACCTACTGGCTATCTTAGCGCTTGAAAGTCATCGTCATCAATGTACGGTTATTGGTGAAGATCTTGGTACTGTGCCAGATGAAATTGTTGATAAGTTAGCGACTGCTGGTGTTCACTCTTACAAAGTTTTCTTCTTTGAAACTGCTGAAGATGGTGGCTATTTCTCTCCACGTCATTATCCAGACCAATCAATGGCGGCTTTATGTACTCATGATATGCCGACATTACGCGGTTTTTGGCATTGCGATGATTTAAAAATGGGCAGTGAGCTTGGTTTATACCCAGATCAAGATGCTCTGAACGGATTATTTGACTCTAGAGCAGAAAGTAAGCAAAGAATTCTTGATAGTTTGGATTGGCACGGTTATCTTTCACAAAACATTGGGCGCAATGCTGCATATGTACCAATGGACAGTAAGCTCAGTGAAGGTATGCAACTTCATCTGGCAGCTGGTGCCAGTGCATTATTAAGCTTGCAGCTAGAAGATTGGTTAGAAATGGATAAACCAGTCAATATACCGGGAACGGTTGATGAATATCCAAACTGGCGACGTAAATTGTCAACTACGCTAGATGACCTATTTACACGTCAGGACATTATCGATTTAACACGTCGTTTAACAGAAGCTCGTCAACAAGCGAGTGAGAAGTAAATTAGGAGTACCGCGTTGGACACAGGAATCGTGACACGCAGTGAAAAGGAATATATGCAGCTCGCAAGGGCTGCTTTTTCAGATCCATTTTCATTTTTAGGGCCGCAATACCACAATTTAGGTATTGCTCTTCGCGTTTGGATGCCAGGAGCTGATGCGGTTAGCGTTAAGACTCAAGCTGGTGATATTTATCCGCTTTCTCGTGATAAAGAAAGTGGATTTGTACTTGAAGGGGATCTGGACCTTACCTCTTCGCTTTATCAATTAATCATTAGTTGGCCTCAAGGCGAACAAACCATCAATGATCCTTACCAATTCCATCAACTCATCTCACACCCTCAAGCGTTAATCTCTCCCGAGCAAATGCACAGTGAGATGGGCGCTCAATTACTCAGTTTAAATATTGGAAATCAACCAGTTGCTGGTGTTCGCTTTTTAGTGTTTGCACCTAATGCATCGGCTGCCAGCATTGTGGGTAATTTCAATGGTTGGGACGGCCGTCGTCATCCCATGCAGCGCTTAGACGATGGATTATGGGGATTATTTATCCCAGGTCTTGAAGAGGGCGTACAATACAAGTACGAGCTAAAAGATGCTCAGGGTAATGGTCTTCCTCATAAAGCCGATCCTTGGGGATTCGCATCAGAACAATATCCATCTTTTACTTCACAAGTGTACGATCAGCACCGTTATCAATGGCAAGACAAAGCTTGGCAGACAAGAGCGGTCACTGAAAAGCATAAAGAAGCACTCTCATTTTATGAGTTGCATGCAGGCTCTTGGCGTAAAAATGCAGCAGGGGATTTTCTCTCTTATCGTGAACTAGCAACAGAACTGGTTCCGTACTTAGTTGAGATGGGATACACCCATGTTGAATTAATGCCAATTTCTGAGCATCCATTCTATGGTTCTTGGGGCTATCAACCGATAGGATTGTTCTCACCTACAAGCCGTTACGGTAGCCCTGATGACTTTAAGTATTTTGTCGATCAGTGTCACCAAGCTGGGATCGGGGTGGTATTAGATTGGGTTCCGGCTCACTTCCCATCTGATGAGCATGGTTTGGCTAACTTTGATGGTACTGCATTGTATAACGATCCCGATCCTCGCCGAGGCTGGCATCAAGATTGGCACAGTTATATTTATGACTATGGCCGCGATCATGTTCGCCGTTTCTTAGTCTCCAATGCTTTGTTCTGGTTTGAGCACTATCATATTGATGGTTTGAGAGTGGATGCGGTTGCTTCTATGCTTTATCTGGATTATTCCCGCGAGCATGATCAGTGGATCCCTAACTGTGATGGTGGCAATGAAAACTATGATGCGATTAGTTTATTGCGTTGGGTTAACGAAGAAGTTTATCGCCACTACCCAAATGCGATGACAATTGCAGAAGAATCAACGGCATTTCCTGGCGTTTCTCGTCCTACAAGCATGGGAGGGTTAGGTTTTGGCTTTAAGTGGAATATGGGCTGGATGCACGACAGCTTATCCTACATTAAAGAAGAGCCTGTTCATCGTCAGTATCACCATAATACGATTACCTTCCCATTGATTTACGCCTTTAGTGAAAATTACGTGTTATCGCTATCACATGACGAAGTGGTATACGGTAAAGGCTCACTCTTAAATAAGATGCCCGGTGATGAGTGGCAGAAAACGGCAAATCTACGTGCTTATTTGGGCTATATGTATGGTCAGCCGGGTAAAAAACTCAACTTTATGGGTACTGAAATTGCGCAAAGTGCAGAATGGGCTCATGAAGGGCAATTAGAGTGGCATTGGTTGCAATACCCAAGGCATGAAGGTGTTCAGGCTCTGGTTCGCGATCTTAATCATCTGTATCAAGATTTACCTCAATTACACCAGCTAGATTGTGATCCTGCTGGGTTTGAGTGGCGAATACAAGATGATGCTGAACGCAGTATTTTGGCCCATGAACGCTTTGATGAGCAAGGAAATAAAGTTTTAGTTGTAACGAATTTTACACCGGTTCCCCGTGAGAATTACCGTCTAGGTGTGCCTCAAGCGGGTGAATATGAGTTGGTACTCAATACAGATTCACCTCAATATTGGGGAAGCGATTACGCTATTTCTAATTTATTACCAACAGAAGCGATCGGTGCTCAAGGATTAGAACAATCGATTAATCTTACATTGCCGCCATTAGCCACGGTATTTTATCGATTTAATAAAGTGTAATCTGATCTCTATTTACTATGAGTTAGTGCACCTTTGGCTTATGGTATGAGAAATAAAAAAACCTCACTGTAAACGAGTGAGGTTTTTCTCTATTCTAGCTTTGCTTACTGAATTACTTAAACTCAGCCGCACGCATACGGTTTAGTACCGCCATTACTTCCATAACACGAGGTTTTGCTAGATCGCCGTAACGAGGCATCATTGTTGCCCAGTTTTCATTTAGCATCTGCGCAAACGCACGAACTGGTGCTTTTTCCCAGCCTTTATTCTGTGCCATCATAAACCACAAACAACCAATAGCATGAAGCTGACTTTGGTGTGCAATTTGTTCTAGAGCTTGCAGATCAACGAACTCACGACCAAAACGTAATGAATGTTTGTTCTTCGCTTGAATACGGAATTTGCCTTCTTCTAGCATTAATTTCAATGCTGAGCGGTTAAGCTGACGAGTACGTGGACGAGCGATGGTCTCTGAGCCTTCAAAGCTACGGCGAGTAGGGTGTGAAGCCACAACTTGACGCGCTTTCTCTGTTACATCAATCGCTTCGTAGTTATGCATTTGAATCACAGTATCAGCAACATCTAAGTAGTCACCAGAACCACCCATAATCAACATTACAGATACATCAAGTTGATCACGAAGTAGAGCGATACGATCCACCAGTGGTGTAATTGGTTCTTCATCTTTTGCGATCAAAGCCTGCATACGCTCATCACGAATCATAAAGTTTGATGCTGAAGTATCTTCATCAATCAACAGTGTTTGCGCGCCAGCTTCTAGAGACTCTTGTAGCCAAGATGCTTGAGAGGTAGAGCCCGATGCATCTTGAGTCGAGAATTTGGTCGTATCTTTACCCATTGGCAAATTGCTAATGTATGGAGAAAGATCCACATTATGAACACAACGACCGTCTTCTGCTCGGATTTTGGTTGCCGTTTCATCCGTTACAATGTACTCACGACCATCCCCTGGAATGTGATCGTAAACAGAGCTTTCGACCGCACCAAGTAGTGTTGATTTACCGTGGAAACCACCACCAACAATCATAGTGATACCTTTAGGGATACCCATACCACGGATTTTACCGTTATGTGGCGTATCCAGCTCAATTGCAAGTGCATCTGGGCTCTTAAACGGAATCGCATCAGGCATTGGTAATTGGCTGTTACCCGCAAGGCGAGGCAAGATACTGCCATCAGCAACAAACGAAACCAAATTATGTTCTGCTAGTTGATTACGAAGTGCTACTTGGTTTTCTGCAGCTTCACAGTGACGTTGTAACTCTTCCATTGGCAATTCGCGAGCAATTGTTGCACGACGAATGATTTTTGGCATGTGGAAAGTTAATAAATTCAGTGTACGCTTGGCAATGATCGTGCGGCCATCTGATGGCAGGTTAACACGAAAACGTAGTTCAATACCTTCATCATCAAAGACAACAGCAGTGCGGTCTAAAATCACTTGTCCTGGGCGATCGATTAAGATGGCATTTTCATGCTGTGCTAATTCAGCAAAGAAACGTGCCATAAAATCACGGGCAGCACGTTGATAATCAGCTGATTTATCACGTAACCATTCAAGATCTGTTAGCGACCAAGCTCGGCGAGCACGTACTCGAGACGCAGGAGCGAATGGGTCTGTTTGGACCGTATCGATAAAGAAATCAAAATCAACAAAATGATATTCGCCACGTAAGCTTGAATAGCTACGGTAGTTATGACGGTCAATTTTATGAAGTTTTGCTTCAAGTAATTGCATAGCGCCTCGATGTAATACGTTTTATATAGGTTTTGGGGGCAGGATATTACACTAAACTCATGATATTTGCATGTAAGTTTGATAACTGAGTTGCTTGAAAAATAAAGAAAGGCCGAAAACCCTATAAAGTAGAGGTATTCGGCCTTGATTCATCAATTTATCTAGCTTGTATATATCGCTAGTGACGAGGAAGGGGTAAGGTTAATTCAGCCTTTAAGCCACCTAATTGGCTACGGCTAAGCTTTAATTTACCTCGATAGCTGTGGCAAAGTTCGTTGACAATATTTAAGCCAAGTCCTGTACCAGGAGTACTCTCATCTAATCGAACCCCTCGTTTTAGAACTTCGCTAAACTCATTATCAGCAATACCTGGGCCATCATCTTCAATGATAATAGTCACAAAGCCGCTCTCATCACGAAGCTTATGTACTCGAATTAAACTACTGGCCCATTTGTAACTGTTTTCAATAAGGTTGCCAAGCATTTCATCCGTATCACGCTTTTCAACTGCGATCATTAACTCACTATCAAGCTCGTTAACTAAAACAACTTCTCTTGCCGCATACACTTTATCCATTGCCATCGAAATAGCATCTACCCGAGGTGCTGGGGCTGTTTTTAGACCAAGAATATTGGCCGATCCTGCCATTCGTGCTCGACCTAGATGATAGTCAATATGCTGTTGCAGTTGTTCGAGTGCTGGACGTAGCTTAGCTTGTTGTGTCGGCTCCAATAGTGCGACTTCATTGTTTAGGATCGCTATCGGTGTTTTTAAAGCGTGCGATAAATTACCAGAATGATTTCGTGCCCGTTCTAATACTTCTTGATAGTGGAAAAGAAGAGCATTGAGATCATCAACTAAAGGTTGGATCTCAAGTGGATATTCACCTGTAACCGTATTGATATTACCTGCGCGAACCTCTTTTAAATTACGTTGTAACTTACGAAGGGGCCAAAGTGACCATGAGATTTGCACGGTAATGAGAATCAAGATCCCTATCACCATAATACCAAGTAGAGCCCAGACTTGATGCGTTAGCTCTCGTATCGTTGTTACTAATCTATCTTGATTAATCGCAACCATAAGGTGAACAGGGTGATCACTTTCAGGTAATAAGAATTTACGTTCAACCACGATCAAAGGCTGTTTTTTCGGCCCTTCATAACCAGATTTTTCGTTACCGGTAATGGTTGTATCCCACAGTGAACGAGAACGTAGCTGTTTTTTGTCTAGGTTTAATGTCCAATATAGGCCACTGTACGGTGAATAAAATCTAGGGTTACTGAGTCTACCTTGTACTTTGATATGACCTGTCGGTGTTAGGTCGATCATGCCCGTTAATTGATCTAAATAGAGGTAGAGTTGCGTTTTTTCTTGTTCGATAAGATAGGTTTTAATAAAAGAGGGAACAAGATAACCCGTTAGCAGTGATATGACCGATAGCCACACAGCCGCTGCAATTAATAAGCGGCTGCGAATACTTCGACGAGGACGCTTATTTGGCATTGATTCGGTATCCTAAACCTCGGACAGTCTTGATAACATCAGTGCCTACTTTACGGCGAATACGACCAATAAAAACTTCAATGGTATTTGAGTCACGGTCAAAATCTTGTTTATAGATATGCTCGACTAACTCTGTACGTGAAATCACCTTATCTTGGTTATGCATGAGATAAGAAAGCACTTTAAACTCAAGCGCGGTTAATTCTACGGGCTGACCATGGAAGGTAACTTTAGAGCTGCGAGTATCTAATTCAAGTGGACCTGCTTGAATTACAGGGGATGTGTTACCAGTAGAACGACGTAACTGAGCACGTAAACGGGCAACCAGTTCTACCATTTGAAATGGTTTAGTAAGATAGTCGTCGGCACCGGCATTGAGTCCTTCAACACGTTGAGTTAGTTCACTTCGCGCACTTAAAATCACAATAGGACAATCGACATTTTCTTCTCGAATACCTTTTAGTACGGTGATACCATCCAGTTTAGGCAGTCCTAAATCCAGTACGATGGCGTCCCAAGGTTCTGATGTTGCACGATATAAAGCATCAATGCCATCTGTTGATAGTTCTGCTACCCAACTGTTTTGTTCAAGACCTGCAACAATTTGTTCACCAAGTTGGATTTCATCTTCTACAACTAGAATTTTCATTGGGTTAATCCTTTTAGAACGTGTTCAAGGCCACGCCCTTTAATTTCAATAATACTGAGAGTTCGAGCGTCATACTCGACTTTTATAATATGATTGTTGGGATCAATCAGTTTAAGTTCATATACCCACTCATCATCATCTTCATCGAGCTCGACTTTGATAATGCGGCCATTAAGTTGTTTTGCTACTTTGGCTTCAAGCGCAGAGTAGGGTTGAATAAGCCCCTGATCGACGGCTGCCATTACTTCATCATGGTCTTCGTCAATCTCTAGATTTGGGGCAGCATGAACAACAAACGTGATGCCCAGCAAGAAACCCAACAAGTATTTATAACGATGATATCTTTTCATAAGACAAATAATAGTCAACGAGCCATGAACAGAAGATGAATAATACATTTATGTTGCCAATCGCATTAGTTGATTGGTTATCCTCATTATTATGGCGATTTACCACCGAGGATACTTGCTACTTTGCGTGATTTGTCGCACACTTTCAAACAATTAAAGAGATAAACTTCGTGTTATTCTAAGTTGTTATCTCACGTTTATACTGACAATCAATAGGCTGATATCTCATGGCTTCTAGCGCACACGCACTTCACATCTTAGTTAAACATAAAGAATTGGCTGATGACATTCTAGAGCAGTTAAAGAAAGGTGCTAAGTTCCAAGACCTTGCAAAAAAACATTCAACTTGTCCATCTGGTAAAAAAGGTGGCGACCTGGGTGAATTTCGTAAAGGTGCAATGGTTCCTCAGTTTGATAAAGCCGTTTTTTCTGGTAAAGCGATTAGCACAAGCCAAGCTTTAAAGCTAAAGAATAATAACTTGCGAGGTTTGATCCCAGAGCCAGTAAAAACTAAGTTTGGTTGGCATGTGATCAAGGTTCTATACGTGTTGTAAGTTAGTTAGATATATTAAGAGAAGCTTACAAGAGCTTCTCTTTTTCTTTGTGGTTTTATTTGTAGCTATGATATTTATTTTTGGATTAAAGCCTCAAAATTAGTCATTCATTTTGCTCTCAATAATTTGTTGCTTCAGACTGAATTCCTATCAAGGTAACGTTTAATAGAGAATTCGAGTGGATATAAAGGAATATTGTAATATCAATGAATATAGACTCAGTGAGCGTTCTGTTAATGCGGTTCATCAAATAAATAATACCGTTGAACTTGGTAACTATACAGCAACATTTGCAGCCGCTTTACCATTGGTTCAGATATTCTCTAATCCAACACCTCATGAAGTCATTAAAGAAATTACGACATATGACTGGGAAGAGTTTTCCTCAGGAATGATGTCTGCTAATAAAATAGTAAGACGAAAAGTTGAAACTATCGCTGAGCAAGAAGCGTTTTTTGGTGATGGACAGGATTCTACTTTTTGGAAGTGTGTTACAGAGGCCGTAAGATGAAGAAACTAGTAGCATTTATTGGAATTTTCTTTCCTATAATAGCTATCTCGACGCCATTAAAGATGGCTGAAAAGAATTATTTCCAACAGATAGAATATTGTAAACAACAGAAAAGAAGTGTGGGGAATGTTTCTGATTCTTGGTTCAATGCTCAAGACTTAGCCAAGAAGAAAGCAATAATTTTTAAACTATATCAACATGCTTATCAGCTTTGTTATGAAAATGAAGAGCGAGAATATGCATATCAAGCTGTATTACTTGCAGCAGAATCTGGCGACAAGTCTGTTTTAGATTCTATAATCCAGCTTAAAACGCCACACAATAAACAAGATTGGTCAATGTTAACATTGGATGATGAGAAGGAAATTCAACGTTTATCTGAGACTGAATTATTTAAAACGCCATTTGATTTATTTAGTGTGATGATAAAGTAAGATATGTATGGTATAGCCCATTGAATAGCAAGGGTTAAGATAGCAATATGGCTGAAGATAAAAATATCGAGATAAAAGTAACCATTCGTCCATATCAAGAACAAGATGCTGAACATTTATGGTCTTTATTATTTAATACCATCCGTAGTGTTAACATTCGTGATTATAGTCAAGAGCAAGTCGAGGCGTGGGCTCCAAAGCCTCACAATGCTAAAGCTTGGCGAGATCGTGTAAATCAAACTCAGCCATATATTGCAGAGCTAAATGGGGTCATTGTGGGCTTTGCTGATCTTCAATCGGATGGGTTAATCGATCACTTTTTCTGCCATCACCAATATCAAAGACAAGGCGTCGGCTCGGCACTAATGGCGCATATTTTTATCAAGGCTCAAGAGCTGGGGTTACAGAAGCTGTATTCAGAAGTAAGTATCACCGCAAGACCATTTTTTGAGCAATATGGTTTTAAAGTTGTTACAGCACAGAAGGTGGCACTACGAGGTATAGTACTTGATAATTTTCTTATGCAAAAAGTGTGATTAGCACAAAACGATCCGCTATTTAAATAGATAACTTATCGCTTTGTACTTTACGGTGTTTATATAACAATATTACGCAACGCGATGACTTCGATGATCAGCAATACTTTGATCACAGGTGTTACGATCTCGACAGTGCTTATAAAGCTGTTTTATTTCAGTTGGGCGATCGTGGCGGTTATCATGATCACAAGAAGAACACCCTACCAACGTTAAGAGAACAGCACATAAAATAATCGGCTTCATGACATACACACTCTCAATTTTCCTTCTGAAATTCTATCTAATTTCTGCTACAAAATAGATAGCAAACAAAATCTGTGAAAAATACAGATGCTAATAGGAAAGATTTTTAAAAACAGAATGTTAATGAGACATAATCCACAGATTCTAATCTTTTCTTCTTCTTTTTTTCCTCGCCATCTACAGTATTAAATAAGGGAGAAAAAGGAGTTAGATTGGAATGAAAGGATTTATTCTAAAAGCGGCCAAAAGCGCAATATTTGCATCAATTATTGGAAGTAGCGTGGTATTTGTCGGGATTATTGTCACTATGATACCTCATCACTTACAACAACTTGTTTGGCTAATGAAAGGAGCTGTAGCTTATTATCTGTTTGCAGTGGTATGTTCTATTTTAATGCTATTTGTCTTTACACCCATTTATTGGTTGTTACGGCAGTTAAATTGGAACAGCTATGCTTTAGTGACGGCTTTTGGTGTGTTTCAAGTGTTCCTCATTTTTCGATTTCAAATTCCAATCAGCGAAATCTATTTTCCTATTGCTGGTGGTATTGTTTTTGCTCTTTTTCACCATCAGTTTATGACGACTAATAAGGGACAACAAAACTCTCTGATATAAAGAATTGATTGTTCATTATAATAATTCCATTGATTGTTCCTATTGATACAACAGGGTAAAGCAAGTGTTAATTGTGTGTTCCTTTAGGTATGTTTATTGTGAAAACATAATAAAAAGGAATAATCATTATGAATAACGTGAAACTAACTCAATTTATCGCAGAGATTTTACGGCTTGAAAATTTCAATCCCAAAGAGTGCGAATTGGAAAATATCAAGAAAGATTTGATAGCCACTATTGATGCTAAACGTTTTATTAACTACAGTATTTTCCGAAATATTGTTGCTGAACACGTGGTATCAATAACGAAAACTTGCTTAGATGATCTAGATCGTCACGATCTCTCTCAAGATATTATTCGCGCAGACATTTTGTAGTAAAAAGTAATAGGCAGGGTAGATTGTTTACTCTGTCTAATATTTTGGTTACGAATCTATTGTTTGCAGATTAATCTTCTAGGTTATTCTGGATACACAAAGACATAAAAAATGCTCTTTTATTCCTAAAACAACCTAAAAACCTTTCCTGTGTCACATTATTAATGAAAAATACGCGCTAATTATTCACATAAAATACCAAAAAGGAATTATGTTGTATGAAATTAGCGTTCAAATGGCCTCAACTCCTAGCTGTAATTGCAGTAACAGCTTTGTTGTATAGCCAACTTCCTCCTGCGGGTTTATCTACGGAAGGTTATCATCTCGCTCTGCTCTTTATCGCAACCATTGCTTCTATTGTGTTAAATATCATGCCTACAGGAGCTATTGCGGTATTATCTATTGCAGTTTATTGCATTATTTTGCCCGTAGAGTCAACGGGTAAGGCTGCGATTACAGCGGAATTACACGATTTCAATAACTCGCTTATTTGGTTAATTGTGATTGCTTTTATGATGGCAAGAGCATTTGCTAAAACGGGGTTAGGTGAACGCATTTCTCTGGTTCTGCTGAGTAAGTTTGGCCAATCTTCATTACGAATTGCTTACTGTTTAGGGCTAGCGGATTATATTTTAGCTCCAGCCACCCCAAGTAATACCGCTCGATTTGCGATTACTTCTCCAATTGCAAACAGCTTAGCAAAAACCATCAATGAGAAAGATCGCAAGCTAGGAGAGTTCTTGATTTCAAATGCATCAGCTATGAATGATGCGTCAGCAGTTGGATTTAGTACGGCATTTGCAGGTAATCTGGCCCTTATTGGAATTGCATCAACATTGTTGGGTATTAACCTTACATTTGGTACTTGGGTTACGTATCTATTGGTACCTTCTCTTTGCCTATTTTTAGTGATTCCATTTGTGCTTTATCTGTTTATCTCTCCGGATACAAAGCAAACACCAGAAGCGCCCGTTTTTGCCAAAGAAAAACTCAAACAATTGGGACGTATTTCGATCCCAGAGCTGATGTTGGCTATCATCTTTGTCGCTCTTGTTGTTATGTGGATATTTGGCGCGGCATTAAATCTAAACGCAACAGGCGCTGCTTTTATTGGCTTGTCAGCTATGTTGATGCTGGGTGTATTAAGCTGGGACGATATTAAAGCGGAAAAAGGGGCATGGGACACCTTAATTTGGTTTTCTGTATTGATGGGTATGGCAAACCATTTAAGAAGTTTAGGTGTAGTGAAATGGCTTGGGACCAATGTCTCTGACTTTTTGTCATCGGCTATGCATGGCGCATCTCCAACCATATTTTTACTGGTATTGATGCTATTTTTCTTACTGACTTCTTATCTGTTTGCTTCTGGCACAGCTAAAGTTGTTGCGCTTGGTGGGGTTATTATTGGCTCATTACTTACTTTAGGGGTTCAACCTATGATTGCACTTCTTTCTGTAGCTGGGGTTATGAACATCGGTTGTAATCTGACAACGTATTCACATGCGCGAAATCCATTAGCAATGGGCTACGGTTACCATACACCAGGGAAATGGATGATAAATGGTTTGGTGATTTGTGGTACTGGGTTTGTACTATTTATGCTAACTGGTTTAATTTGGTGGCGCTTGCTAGGGGTTTAATTGGTACAAGGAGCCTTTAGATGATAGAGGCTCCTTGGTTTTTAGCATAGCAGAAATGCGCGGGGTTATTTATCAAAAGAAATAGGAACGACAATCGCTGATTGCTTTCTAATATCACACCATGAGAGGAGTTGTCGGTAGTGGTGTTTGAGTAAATAGATAAGTGTAAAATTAATCACGCCAATCCACTGACATAAGGCGCTATCGGTTGTGGTTGCAGTAGGATCGAACAAGAGCAACATCCCAATAAAAACCAGCAGTAAATTAAGAAGCTGTACGATAAAATAGCTTAAAGAGAAAAACGGTTTAAAAGTGATTAAAAGAGTAAATAATCTTGCTTTTATCTGTTTCATATCAGCTCCTTAGTCCTAAAAATGGATTAAGTATTTTATTCTTCGTCGTCTTTTATTCGTTTTTTGTACGGCGTTGGAATAGTCCTTAACAGTTGATCCATCTTACGGTTTTTAGAAAACAAAATTTCTAACTCAAGCCACACTCCTGGATTTATATGGTGGTTATGCTCACGAGGAAATTCAATTTGTGGAGTAAGCGTTGTATATAACCAATTTTTGTATAAATTTCGTTTCCAACTAGCACTTAGCCATATATTTGATACTTTCTTAAGCTCATCGGTTTCCGAGCTAATCCCCACTGAATATTCCATCAAATTCCGTCGCGATACCCGATCAAAGTAGGTAAAGGTCTGAACCAATTCCCAAGTATCGTCATTTTCTAAATATTGGGCACTCGATGCTGATTTAAAGATTTGGCTATGGTCTTCTTTAAAAGCATAGTAAAAATCCAACTCAGTAAGGGAGCCAGGCCCTTTTGAATGGTAATAGAAAAGCTCTTGTTTGAAACGTGAAGTCCAGTTATCACTCAGGGCATCAACTCGACGAATATCGGCTCTTACGAAAGGGTCAAGGGGAAAACGGAACTTGATTCCGACATCAAAATTAGTTTTCCAACTGCCAAAGTAAAGATCTTGCAATCGAACCCCACCAACCGCTTCGCTAAAAGAGCTGGTTCCATTTGTTGGTGTATTACGCTGTTTGCTTTCTAATGAATCAAAATCATCAGGGTCTGTTTCCAGAATCAAATTCCAGTCTTGTTTGGTATGGGGGAGATCAACTTTTAAGGAAGCCCGAGTATCAAATTCAAATTTATCACGATAGCTATAACTTGGTGTTAGACGGATTTTTAAATAACTATTATTGATGAGCTCTTTTTCATCCTCATCTTTAGCCATTGAGTGATCGAGATAGCTACTCACATCATGAACTTGATCTGATATGGTGCTTTGTCCTATTTCTACCCATTCTGGAATGGTAATATCTTGCTCTGCTTCAGTTGATAATGGTTGGGCATAGTTAGTGGCAGAATAGATAAGACATAAAGGCAAGCTCAGCCAGAGTTGTTGCTTGTTTTTATTGTTTCCCCTCAATGTGGTGTTATCTCCATACACCATAGATCTCTCCATAATACATATAGTTATTTTTATCTTTAAGGTATTAAATTCAGTATAGGAAGAGTTATTAGTCAATCACAATTTTAATTCGTGAATTTGCGAGATTATCCCGAAGATATAAGCAGTAATTACAACTTAATTCAGCCATTTTATCTTTTGATGGAATAATTTGTCCTCAAGAGAATAAAAGTCTAACTACACTTATATTCAAGTAACTTTAATTAGTGACATTGACCTAAACCTACAGATTGAAGTCACTTAGGTATCATTTATTGCGTCGAGAAGAGAGTACGATTATGAACTCATTAGAGATCGCAAGTATCAAGCGAGATTTGTCGGGACAAGTTGAAACTGTGTTTGATAAATTGGAGCAAGAAAACAATGGATTGCCTACATTAGAAGAATTTCGAGCAAGGTTTGCATCATGTGTTGATGATTATTTAGAGAATCTCCCTATATCTCCGGTCGAGCATCTAGAATACCGTGATAAATTGGAACAAGCGTTGTGGGTTGCGGCGAATGAATTGGAAGCTGAATTGCGCCAATTAAGAGAAGAATCGTAAAGGAGTGTGATCTTGCTACAAAAGTAGAGATAACTTGAATATAGTTATGAAAACTCTGTTTACACAAACAAAATTAAAAACAGTGTATTATGTTCTATATTATTAATTGTTGGTTCATTATCGGTTCTTAGAGGAAGAGGATCATGGCTGAAGGAAGGATCCTAGTATCATATATTGAGTGCGTAACTGGTAACAAAATTGGGGTAGTAACATTAGATAACCCAAACTCACTCAATGCACTAAATTATGACATGCTACTAGCAATTAAAGCGCAACTTCAACAGTGGGAAAGAGATCCTGCGGTTGTCTGCATTTTTATTGATTCGGTTGACGATAACGCTTTTTGCGCTGGTGGGGATATCCGAGAGATGTATCGCGCTATGGCTGATCATAGTGATGATGTTACTCAGCAGTTATTTACTCAATATTTTACAGCTGAATACAGTTGTGATTATGAGATTAATTCTTGCTCTAAACCAGTCATTGCTTGGGGACATGGTTTAGTCATGGGCGGTGGGATGGGTATCTATATGGCTGCAGACTACCGCATTGTGACGGAAAATTCACAATTAGCGATGCCTGAAGTACGTATTGGACTCTATCCTGATGTGGGAGCGACCTACTTTTTAAGCCAACTGCCATCAGGTATTGGCTTATTCTTGGGGCTAACCGGTTGTCGCGTCAATGCTAGCGATGCGCTTTTTCTGGGTATGGCAAATGCTTTTATACGTAAAGAACAAAAAGAGCAGTTTATTGAGGCATTACAGCAAATCTCATGGCGTTCTAACGTTGCACCAGAAGCTCAGAATGAAAATCGTCAACATATTGAGTCACAATTATCAATATTAAGTGAAGAGAACGCGGCTTTTTATCCTGCGAGTCAAATGGTTCCCTATCTGCCACAGATACAAGCAGCATGTCACCATGGCGATCTCAATATTGTTGCAGAGCAGATTTTAGCTATCGATGGACTTGGCCCATGGCTTGAAGAGGCTAAGCAAGGGTTAAGAGATGGTAGCCCAATTTCTGCTCATATCTGTTTTCGTCAACTGACGCAGTATAACCATATATCATTGGCTGAGAGTTATCGGCTAGATTTAGGGCTCTCTATTCGTTGTGGGTTATTAGGTGAGTTTCAAGAAGGCGTTCGAGCAAAATTAATAGATAAAGATCAATGTCCCGATTGGCGCTATAAATCATTAAAAGAGGTGGATTCATCCCTCATAGATACGCTTTTTGAGCCATTATGGCTTGCTGATGATCATCCATTTTCAAGTTTTAAATAATTTATCTTCAGAGGATATTTATGGAGATTCAAGATCGTGTTGTTATTGTGACGGGGGCTGGGCAAGGCCTTGGTCAAATGATTGCGGTTAATTTAGCAGAGCAAGGTGCTCAATTAGCACTGATTGATGTTAATGAGTCTGCTTTACGCATCACTCAAGATCAATGTCATTTACTCAATAGTAAGGCAATGATCTATACCGCTGATGTGAGTAATGAACAAGAAGTTGAAGAAGCTTTTCAACATATTGTTGAAGACTTTGGTC
Source organism: Photobacterium damselae subsp. damselae (assembly GCF_038086725.1). Lineage (NCBI taxonomy): Bacteria > Pseudomonadati > Pseudomonadota > Gammaproteobacteria > Vibrionales > Vibrionaceae > Photobacterium > Photobacterium damselae. The sequence goes on along the minus strand of NZ_CP146971.1, from coordinate 435,074 downwards.
ATATTGATGTGTTGATTAATAACGCAGGTATTATTAATGATGGTCTGCTGGTTTGTAAACGTGATGGTGTGATCCGCAAGATGCCATTAAGTCAATATCAGAAGGTGATGGATATTAATGCTACTGGCTCTTTCTTGTGCGGACGTGAAGCCGCTGCCCATATGATTGAGCACGATACTCACGGTGTCATCATTAATATCTCTAGTGTGGCTCGTGCTGGTAATGTGGGGCAAACAAATTATTCAGCATCTAAAGCGGCAGTTGCAGCAATGACAGTTACTTGGGCAAAAGAGTTAGCTCGATACCAGATTCGTGTTGCAGCTGTAGCTCCTGGTGTGATTGATACACCTATGATTGAGCAGATGAAGCAAGAAGCTTTAGAGCGCTTAGAAAAAAGTGTTCCGGCTGGGCGTGTAGGTAACGCTGAAGAAGTAGGGCATGCTCTTAAATTTATTCTTGAAAATGACTACTTTACAGGGCGTATTCTTGAAATTGATGGTGGTCTTCGCATTTAATCGTATTGACTGAATATTTGCTGACTGCAATTGACAATCGGTCGACCAAACAAAAATGCCGTTATCTCTTTGTTGAGGGATAACGGCATTTTTTGTATTACAGCAATGATTAGCTATGACCACCAAACAGCATGGTTACTGCCATAACCGCACCTAAGACAAGCATTGCCATAGATACGATATAAGCAAACTTTGCCATGTAAGGATAGATTTTATCCATTGAGTGATCTCCTCATTAGTGTAAATGATTAGGCTTAGAATGGTTGTGGTGCGTAACCAGTTACTTCTTTTAAGCCCATGCTACGGCCAAGCGCTGTCATTGGGTGAACAACTACAAGTCCTTTAACTGATTTTTTCAGTTTACCCATATCTGCTTGCTCTTGCTTAGTTAGCGCACGGTGGAAAGACAGTGATTTAACATCTTTACTTTGTGTGGTCACCTTTGCAGAACGACGATGCTTAACGTTTTGAATCTTTTTACGAAGCTTCTCGATCTCATCTCTAAACTGTTTGATGATCACATCATCATTACGCGAGATAGCTGCCGCAAGTTTACGCTGACACTTATCCATACGGTTGTTTAGACTTTGAAGCTCTTGGTTTAAATTCATTGGATTACCTTTAACTATAAGATCGCTATCTACTGTTCTCTAATAGATAGAATACCGCTAGTATAACCTATCTTATTGACTCTGCGCATGCTCTATAAAAAAGGAAATCGCGAATATGGCAAATAATGTTCATGAATTTTGTGTTGTTATGACCACTTATGCGAATGAAAACGTTGGGAAACAGTTAATTCATGCATTGATTGAAAAAAGATTGGCGGCTTGTATTCAGTCAAAACAAGTTGAAAGTCATTACCATTGGCAGGGAAAAGTCTGTTGTGATATTGAAACACAGCTAATGATTAAGACTAAAACAGCGCTATTTGATCAAGTAGAAGCTGAGATCAAAGCGATACATGATTATGAGACTCCAGAAATCATTGCATTGCCTATAACGGCAGGCTCTCAAGATTATTTGGATTGGATTTCAACTGAATGTAAGAAAATTGACTGATTTATGTGATGATGCTTTGATTTTTAGGTTGTGATTAGGTAAAAAGAAGCTATCACTTTTTTCACGGATTGAATCATTAAGTGATAAAAGACATGAACGTCTTGAATCCCATTGCGGTTCATTACTTAATGACGACAAGTTTAACATGGAAGTTAACTATGCAACCAATTACCAATTATCAAGCTCTTTCCTTGCAAGATTCTGAACTGCGAGTGCGTTATAACGATGTCACTCGAGGGGTTTATTTTATTGGAACAACCCCACCCAAAACCAGCACTGAGTTATCAGATGTCGACGGTATTGCCGATAAACTTGTTGATCGTATTAAAGATCTCGCATTTGATGGCCTGATTGTTTATGACATCCAAGATGAAGGATCTCGTATCAGTAAACCGAGGCCATTTCCTTTTAAATCAACGCATGATCCTCGCTATTATTCCTCATTGCTAAATAAAAAAACTGGACGTCCAGTTATTACCTATAAAAGTGTGGTGCAATCAGAGCCCGAAGTTTTTAACCAATGGCTTAATGAGGCATGGGAGCAGTATCAAGTTCGCGATATTGTGCTGGTGGGAAGCCCATCAACACAGAACCAAGTTTCACTCCCTTTACATGAAGCATATAAAACCATTGCTGATAATGAGCACCCATTTTTTACGGGTGGAATTATGATAGCAGAGCGTCATGCTAAAAAGGGGAATGAACACCAGCGCTTGATAGAGAAATACCAGCAAGGATGTAACTTTTTTATCTCGCAAGCTATTTATGATACGCAAGCAACCATCGATCTTTTGACTCGATATGCAATTGAATGCCAAGAGAAAGGGTTAAAGCCGCAGCGTATTATTCTTACCTTTTCTCCATGTGGAAGTGCTAAAACCTTAGAGTTTATTGAGTGGCTAGGGGTAAGCGTACCTGAAGCAACCAGCTTACGAATTCTTAATGCGGATAACCCATTACATGAATCGATTAAAATGTGCTGCAACAGTTTAAATCAAATATTAGAAGCGGTTGTAGAATACGATTTACCATTGGGGCTAAACATTGAGAGTTTAACCAATCGAAAAGAAGAGATAGAAGGTTCTATTTTGCTGTATAAACTCTTGCGCTCAACAATGGACATGTATTTAGCACAGCATGAATTTAGAAAGCAGCAGGGGCTTAAAAAAGCGTTTTAATTATATTGTGAGTCATGAAAAAAGAGCCTGCTATCTGCAGGCTCTCTCAGTATGAATAGGTAAGGCTACTTACGCTTTAGCATGTTGTTCCATTGCTTGACGTTTTTTACGATCAAACATAATGATTACACAAGTTAAAATAACAAGAATTGCAGCAATAGAACCTAGAAGAATAAATACACCATTCCAAGAATACGCGTTTTTAAGCATGGCAATAGGCGCACCAGCAAGAGCAGCACCCACATATGTTACACCACCTTTTAAGCCAGTTGCAGCTCCTGCACCGTCTGCGTGAGATGCTTCAATGATACCTAATGCAAACAACATTTGCGGCGCATAGATACCCGCACCAATAATAAAGAAACATAGCGCAACAAGCATGTAGTCGATATGAATGGTTAACATAACGCCAACCATACCAGCGATTAGAACAAAGCTATAAATTAGGATGGTTTTCCAACGGTCTGCACCAAAGAATTTATCAGAAATAATACCAGAAGTTAGGCCGCCTAAAATACCACCAGCTTCGAACCATGCCACAAGTGAGTTTGACTTCATTAAATCCCAACCAAGTTGCTTAACAAAGTAGACGTTAACCCAGTCGGTACTTACGGTACGAATGATGTAGATACATAAGTCACCACCAATTGCTAACCAAATAATAGGGTTAGTTAGGATGTAGCGCTTAAACATAGTCCACATGCTTAAACCCGCTTCAGAGTTCTTATTGATCTCTAGCTGTTTAGTATCATTTTTCCAAACACCAACATTGGGTAAACCGTAGTTTTCAGGTTTACCACGCATAAATACTGCGGCAATAATCGCTTGAACGGCTGTAATAATAGCAGGAACGTAAAATGCGTAGCGCCAGTTACCTGTTGAGGCAATAACAGCAGAAGCAATTAATGGGGCTAGAGCACCACCAACGTTATGGGAGGTATTCCACAGTGAGTACCAACCGCCACGTTCTGATTTTGAGTACCATTGGCTGATCGCTTTTGCAATAGGAGGGAAGCCACAACCTTGTACTACAGCGGTTAGACAGTATAGAGTCAGTAGGGTAGTCACACTGTTAGACATACCAATACCAACGTTAATGATCGCAATGACCACTAGAACAGGAGCTAAGAACAAGCGAGGGTTAATGCGGTCTGCAAGTAAACCAGAGCTAAATTTAGATAGGCCATAAAGAATGTAATAAATTGAAGAGGCCATACCAAACTGAACGGCAGTCATGCCTAAATCTTCCATTAGTAGCGGAGCTGCAGCAGCAAACGCTTTACGGGAGATGTACATAACCGTATAGGTCAAGAAGGTGGTGATGATAATTTGCCAACGAAGTCGTTTATAGGTTTCGTCAAGTTTGTAATTCGTGCTCATTGTTTAATGCCACATGTAAAATTTTAGTGGCGAGAGGTTAGACCTATAAATCCCCAAAGACAATATTGTTTTGATTGAATATTCTAAATTGGAATTAATTGTAATTTGGATGATTATCCTGATTAATTGCTTTTATTTTCTACTTTATTAGGTTATTTAACTAGTTTCTTGTTATCTATTATTGTTTATATTCTTTAAATAGCTTATTTTTTGGTTTTTCATATGTGTGATGAATGCAACATATAATTTTTATTTATTAAATAATGTTAATTAATATTGTTCAATAAAAGGTCGTTTTATTTAGTGAGAGCCGAAAGATTGACACTAATACGTCAGAATTTAATGTGATCGATAGAATCAATGCCTATATTTGGGTGTGTCATAAACCCAATTATTCTCGCTGAACCTCGCATCTTGAGGTTACTGGGTATATAGGCATTGGCTTTGGTTAAGCAATAAACAAATAATTATTTGCCGAGTTGTTCATAATATTTGGCTATGTCGGCAATATCTTGATCGGTTAGATTACGAAGTTGGTCTTTCATCATTGAAGACATTCCACCTGTTCTTTGGCCATTTTTATAGGCTTGCATTGAATCATACAGGTATGGGGCATGCTGACCTTTGAGATTTGGATAAGCGGGACGAGGAGCAATACCATCTACACCATGGCAAAAACGACAACTAGGTGTTTTTAATTCGCCTTTAGATGCATCACCATCTGGCATTGCAAATGCATGAAAAGAAAAAACAACAGTAAACAGAGTTGAGGCTAAAAAAAGAGGCTTTTTCATTTATTTCTATATCCTTAAGAATTTCAGCGCTATATTAATAGAAATTATCTGTAGATCAAACAGTAAGCATCTTATCTACAACGGTATTTGGCTAGTGAAATAGCGAATGATAAGAGTGAATCTGCAATTCTGATTAAATGGAGATTTTTGATGACTATTTCTGGTTATCAGGTACAACCTGGCGATATTGTTGCTGTTGATTTTGGGCGATATGACCATTGGGCTTTAGTGTCAGACAAAGTGTGTCATCAAGGAAAGCGAATGTTGATTTCAGCCACCAAACGAAATGGAACGGTGATGGAAGAAACCTGGGATGAAGTAACGCAAGGACAAAAGGTTGTACTGTCAAAGTTACATTGTCACAATGATGTGAGTGGTAGTTTAGAAAAGGCACGTAGCCAAATTGGGGTATGGCGATATTCTGTCTATAAACGTAATTGTGAGCATTTCATCTATTGGGTTTTATCCGACAAGTTACGCTCTAAGCAAGTTATTGGTGGTGTAAGTGGTGCGGTATTAGGCGCGATAGGGGTTGTTACCTTAAGTAAAAAGCCTAGTGTTCTTAAAGTATTGGGTGGTGCGTGGGCCGGATTGAGTTCGGGTGTTATTTTAGCTAAAGCATCCAATAAAACCCGAAAAAAATCATAGCAGTTGCATTGCTTTTGCTTTGCAGTAAGCCGCGAGCGTTTTGTTATCTTGAATTTGATTTGCAGCAATCTTCTGTTCAAATTCTGTTATAGAGAGAGTAACCACATCCATAATTTCATCATCATCTAATTCACCATTCGCTTCACTTAACTCTTGAGCAAGAAATAGGTATTGAATCTCATCACAAAAACCAGGAACGGGTAATAACTCCCCAAGGCTTTGCCAGTTTTTTGCTTGCAGTTTTGCCTCTTCTGCTAATTCTCTTTGCGCACAAGCTAGAATATTTTCTTTATCTTCTAATGTTCCTGCTGGAAATTCGTAAATCCACTGTTTTATGGCAGGTCGATACTGATGGACAAGAATTAGATCGCCGTTACGATCTATTGGTATGATCACAACTGCGCCAGGATGTTTGATTGTGGTAAAAGGAATGGTTCTACCATCTGGCAGTTGATGCTGCTCTTCATCAATAGAAAAACACTTCCACTGATAATGTGTTTGCACTGTTGTCATGATTTAATTTGAGAGCGTTAAGTAAAAGTACCTATTATTGTACGCTTGATAACAAGGTAATCAATGAGATAGCAATATGATATTTCATAGGGTTATTGTGGTGATGGGATAATAAAAAATCCGCCCAACATGACGGATTTTGAAGTGGTGATAGGGTGATATATTGCTATTCACTGATCGCTAATTGATTCCCACCCCAATGTTTCGCTCTCATTACAGCATTATCCGCTTTAATATAGTTATAATTAAATTCACGAAATTGGATTGGCGTTAATCCCATACTCAGGGTTACTGAAATTCGATGACCAGATTCTAATTCTAAGACCCAACTGTTTACTTGTTCTTGTAAGCGCAGCGCAAATTTTTCAGCTTGTTCTAATGAAGTATCTGGTAATAGGAGACAAAACTCCGTTCCACCTAAGCGGGCGATTGTGTCTTCTTTTCGACTCAGTTGTTGCAAGCATTTTGTCAACATCATTAATACTTTATCACCAGTCTCAAGGCCGTAACGGTCGTTGATGTTTTTAAAGTCATCAACACTGAGCAGTAACATCGAAAAATCTTTTAGATAACGTTCGCTACGAGCGGCTTCAGCTTGGTAAATAGGCAATAGACCTTCTCGATTGTAGAGGCCGGTTAAAAAGTCATTAGTTGCAGTTTGCTTAACACAGTGAATCGCTTCGTTTCGGTGCTTGGCTAGGAGATAGGCCATCACAAACACTAACGAATACGCACTCATATTTTGTAGTGCATCATTAAGCTGCAATTGTTTTTCGCCAATTTCTGAAATACTTAAGATAACGTAACAAAAACCAAATAGACCGCTATACCAAGCAGCCGTCTTTTGTTTTAACGCAAAAAAGCACAGTAAAGGAATCGTTAGCCCTATGGTATTGCTGATATGGTGAGTTTCACTAAAGCTATAACCTGTAATGCAAGCCAAAGTGGTGGAAAGAATAAAAATCCACATTAAAACTTTAGGATTGACGTTTACTCGATTAAAAATTGCCAACGTATAAGAGATCGATAATCCTAATAGCGCTGAATAGAGTGATACTAATGAAGTCTTAGCGACAAAATACGCAAAAGCAACTAAGGTGCAAATAATACCTGAAGAGGTAAACAGAAGAGAAAGTTGGCGTTGTAGGGTATTTTTGCTTAATTCGATATAGGCAAAGTTAACAGATTCAAGCTGAGTACTTTTAACTAATGTCGCCATTTTGTTACGTCCTTGTTCCATAAGAAAGCCATCAATGCAACTATGTGCACCGATGGCATAAGGATAGCGATTTTGTTAAATATGTCTAATTTTTTTTGATATATAGTGCAATCAATTGACCTGAGATAAGAATGATTCGATGGTTTTGGCAGTTAATTCCGGCTTTTCATTGGTAACCCCATGAGCTGTCTCTGGAAATACAACAATAGGAGCCTGTAGATAATGACTTAGCGCGATCCCGTTTTCTAATGGGAAAATTTGGTCTTTTTCTCCCCAGATCAGTAAGGTTTTCGGTAGAGTATCAGTGGATATTTTACCTAAACGTTCACGATCGGCTGTGAGTGTATTAAGTAATGACTCCCGCTCTGGTTGCCAATCTTTAAAATAACCATCATAGATCTGCTCTGCGATGAAATCGGGTATATAAGGTGATTTAATGAATACCTGATCGTACAGTTTTTTGATTCCGCTTTTATCTTGTGGCACAAAAAGCTCTTCAGGATTCTTAACATTTGCTCGCTGGCACAGTTGTGCTAAATGTTCATCACTAAAAATAGGGCCAGGGCTCGCAATAATAATGGCTTTATTGATTCGTTCTGGTTTAGCCATCAGGCTGTAAGTAACAAAGCCTCCATAGGAGATACCAGCCACATTAACGCGCTGTACTTTTAGGTGATCGAGCAACTGCCAAATAGCTTCGGTCTGCGTTGTTAAATTAGAACGACCTAAACTGTGTGATTTACCAAACCATAATAGATCGGGGGCAATAACATAATAATGTTTACTCAGCTCTTGCATGGTGGCTAACCATGTCGCTGAGGCGCTACCGCCAAAACCGTGTAGTAACAGTAGAGGTTCGCCTTGTCCACCTTGCCAATAATTTAGCGTTCCGCCTTCTTTTAATAGCAGAGAGTGCTCTGAAAATCCTTGTTTTTTTAAGCTATGAGTATCGTATTGGCCTTTCCATTTTACAATTTCACAACCAGATAGACTGGTGAGCAGACTGCCACACAAAATGACAGATTTAAGTAAATTCTTCATCAATTCCTAGAATCTTCAAAAAACAAACGATAGATTAGTAAAACAAAATAAATAAGATTAATTATACGGTGTTTTATTTTAAATGAAAACATCGATATGATTTTAGGGGATGGCGTGTCGCTCACCATCTTTCATAAGAGACTGCTTGCAATTGGTTATGTTTAACAGCATTATACCGAGCAAGAAAATGTGATGTTATTGATTATTTATTAACTATTAAATCAACTGGTTAATGATTATAACATGACAAATTATCTGAATAAGGGAGAGCACGATGCGTGTTTTAGTTACAGGTGGTATGGGTTACATTGGTAGCCATACTTGCGTTCAAATGATTGAAGCTGGCATGACGCCAATTATCTTAGATAACCTTTATAACAGCAAAGAGACTGTTTTAGAGCGTGTTGAAAACCTAACGGGTGTTCGACCTGCTTTTTATAAAGGTGATATTCGTGATCGCGCATTCTTAGATAGCGTTTTTGCTGAAAATGAAATTGACGCAGTGATCCACTTTGCAGGTTTAAAAGCCGTAGGTGAGTCAGTAGAAAAGCCACTTGAATACTACGACAATAACGTTCACGGTACGTTAGTTTTAGTTGAAGCGATGCGTGCAGCGGGTGTTAAGAGCTTAATTTTCAGTTCATCAGCAACGGTATATGGCGATCCCGCTTCTGTGCCTATCACGGAAGATTTCCCAACTAGCGCTACAAACCCATATGGTCGCAGTAAGTTGATGGTAGAAGAGTGTCTAACTGATATTCAGCACGCTTATCCTGAGATGAGTATTACGCTTCTACGTTACTTCAACCCAGTGGGTTCACATAAATCAGGCACTATGGGTGAAGATCCGCAAGGTATCCCAAATAACCTAATGCCATTTATCTCTCAAGTTGCTGTTGGTCGTCGTGAATTCCTATCTGTGTTTGGTGATGACTATCCAACTGTTGATGGTACTGGTGTGCGCGATTATATCCACGTGGTTGACTTGGCTGATGGCCATATTGCTGCTCTTAAATACAAAGGTAGCGAAGCGGGCCTTCATATCTACAACCTAGGTACTGGTAACGGTAACAGTGTATTGCAGATGGTGTCAGCATTTGAAAAAGCTTCTGGCGCAAAAGTTGCGTATAAGATCGCACCTCGTCGCCCTGGTGATATTGCAGAATGTTGGGCTGATCCTGCAAAAGCAAAACGCGAACTACACTGGGAAGCAACGCATACTATTGAAGATATGACAGCAGACACTTGGCGTTGGCAATCAACCAACCCAAATGGTTACCCTGACGCATAATTTCATGGTTTGATCGTGAAAAAATAAGAGACAAAGGCGCTAATCAATAGCGCCTTTGTTGTTTTTGGCTTCCCAGTATATTTTAGGTTTCTTCAAGCGGTTTTGTGATATAATCCGCAACCAACATTACATCAGTGCTTTCAAAAAGATGTGATGTTGATCGTGATAAACCTTTTTTGATTCTACACTCTATCTAAAGAGCGATTTTACCGGAGCATCATTTTGCATTTTAAAGATCTTGGATTAGACCCACGCCTACTGAAAAAACTGTCTCATTTGGCGTTTGATCAAGCAACCGAAATTCAACGTACCGCAATTCCTGTTGCCATTTTAGGTAAGGACATTCTTGCGTCGTCGAAAACGGGTTCAGGTAAAACTCTTGCGTTCTTGCTACCTGCAATGCAACGTATGTACCGCAGCAAGCCATTTACACGTCGTGATCCTCGAGTTCTTATCTTGACTCCAACCCGTGAATTGGCAAAGCAGGTATTCGCTCAGTTGAAACCATTGAATGCGGGAACACCGTATGATGCTGCACTTATTGTTGGTGGTGAAAACTTCAATGATCAGGTTAAAGCACTGCGTAAAGATCCTATGTTCGTGGTTGCAACCCCTGGCCGTTTAGCTGATCACCTTGAGCATCGTAGCACTTACTTAGATGGTCTGGAGATGTTAATCCTTGATGAAGCAGACCGTATGCTTGATCTTGGTTTTGAAAAAGAGCTGCGTCGAATTCATGAAGCAGCAAGTCACCGTCGTCGCCAGACATTAATGTTCTCAGCAACATTGGATCACCCTGAAGTGGTTGAAATGGCGCACGAAATGCTGAATGCACCAAAACGTATTTCTATTGGTCACTCAGCAGAAGAGCATAAAGATATTACTCAACGCTTTATTCTATGTGACAACTTAACGCACAAAGAAGCGTTGCTAAATAAGATCTTAGAAACAGAAGACTACAACCAGATGATCATCTTCACAGCAACTCGTGCAGATACCGATCGTCTAACCAAAGAGCTAAATGATCGTAAACTAAAAGCGGTCGCTCTAAGCGGTAACTTAAACCAGACTCAACGTAATAGCATCATGAGTCAGTTTGAGCGCTTCTGTCATAAGATTCTGGTGACAACAGATATTGCATCTCGTGGCCTTGATATCAGTAATGTATCGCACGTTATTAACTTTGACCTGCCAAAACATGCGGAAGAGTATGTTCACCGTGTTGGACGTACAGGCCGTGCAGGTAATAAAGGTGATGCAATCTCATTTGTTGGTCCTAAAGATTGGAAGAGCTTTAAAAATATTGAAGCATTCCTTCAGCAGAGTATTGAATTTACCGCAATTGATGGTCTAAAAGCGAAATTCAAAGGCTTTAAGATCGAACAGAAGAAGAAATTCAATAAAAAGCCAACAGAGCAAAATAACCAGAAGAAGAAAACACAGGCTGCGAAACCTAAGCGTCATATCGATAAGCGTTTTTATGATAACCAAGCTGTGGGTCATGAAGTGTTTATGCCAAAGAAAAAGCCTCGTAATGTAGCGGCTGAAATCGATAAAGACCAAGAATAATCAGATTGTTAAAAGTATCATCTATTACATTAAACCAGATCTTCGGATCTGGTTTTTTTTTGCTCTAAATTTATGATGACTCTATTGTGGTTACTTAATGATATGTGTAAATTCAACAAATTGGATGTTTTTTATTCTTTTTTGTTGTGAGTGAGCCATGAAAACGTTAATAAAATTGGCCGTTCCACTCATTATCTCCCAACTTATCGCGCAAATGCTGATCTTCACCGATGTATGGATGATGGCAAAACTCAGTATTGTCGCTATTGCTGGTGGTGGTTTAGGGGCAGCGGTTTATTCTTTTGTATTTATTATTGCCAGCAGTACTGTTGGTTGTGTTGCAAACTTAATTGCGATTGCGTATGGAAAGCAACTACGTCAACCCGAAAAAGGGGAACATGATGTACGTTTAGCCCTTAAAGGCGGGATTTTACTTGCCGTATTGCTCACGCTTTCTTTACAACCGCTTTTTTATCTAATGAAAGGATGGCTCCTTAAGGCCGGGCAAGATCCAGAAGCTGTCGATTTAGCGATCATTTATTTGCACGCAATGAAGTGGTCAATGTTACCAACATTAATCTTGTTGGTTCTTAGAAGTCTTGTTAGCGCCTTTAGTGAGACACGATCTATTATGGTGATGTCGCTCATTACCGTTATTCTCAATGTTCCACTTAGTTATCTATTGGCTTTTATACTTAAGATGGGCATTGCAGGATTGGGATATGGAACCTCTTTGGCTGCTTTCATTGTTATGATTGGTTACGGATATTGGGTATTTTCTCGCCCAAAGTATCGTCGTTATATGCCATTTCGTGACTTTCATGAATATCGTTTAGGCATTATGAAGCCACTGATGGTACTGGGTATTCCGATTATGATTGCTACCATGTTAGAGCATGCTCTATTTTCTGGTGCCGCACTTCTAGCAGGAACATTAGGTGCAGTATCGTTAGCGATTCATCAGATTGCTATGCAGTGTTTAAATTTTTCGTGGAACCTCGCTTTTGGTTTGTCACAAGCGGCTTCAATTTTAGTCAGTCAGCACTTTGGTAAAGATGAGCCCGATATGGTACGTCAATACGCCAAGTTAGGGCTAGGGCTTGTTACCGCGACGAGTGCCGTGATAGGTATTTTGTTAAGTATTTGGCCTGAGTTTTTAACCCACGTATTTAGTATTGAAGGCGATGCTTTGGCAGAACAATTGGTTGCTCAACTACCAGGTGTGATGATCATGGTTGCTCTTTGCTTTGTTGTAGATGCATGGCAATTATCAGCCATTAGTATTTTGCGAGGTATGAAAGTGGTTGTGGGACCAACAATTTCGACAGTGATTGGCTATTGGTTTGTGGGTCTTCCCGCGGCTTATCTTTTGATGAAGTGGGCTGGGCTTGAAGGTATCTGGGGCGGGCTTGCCATTGGACTGGCTGCCACTGGGGTTATGTTAGTGGTACTCTTGTTTAAGAACTTATCTGCTTTTGATAAATCGGTCGCAGAGAAGGCAATAGTGGCAGAGAAGGCATAAAGGGCAGTGACTTAACGCTACAGAATAGATAAAGCCAGATCATTGGATCTGGCTTTTTGTTCTGGTCTATAAAATATAACCAGTATGATTAACGCATACGAACTACGTTAGTTTCTTTATCTGCCTGAACATTGGCAAAGCTACGAATAAATGGGCCTTGCGCTTGTACTTGAGATGGTAGGTAACCAATAGCTTGGCGAGCAGCTTCACGGCTTGGGTAGTCACCCATAATCACAACAAACCAGCTTTGACCTTCTACACGGTTCCAGTTAACCCATACAGGTTCGTTAGTTGGTAGTAGGCTAATGTAGTTGTGTAGATCGCTTTCACGCTTAAGTGCTAGAACCTGAACTGTGTAATGGCTTGGATCGAAAGAACCGTACGCTTCATCTGGCGATACTGAGTTATTTTCATTAATTTCTGGTTCTGTCGTTGTGTTATCCGTTGTTTGATCGTTGTAATCCGTTTCAGGTGCTGTTGTTTCAGGTTGCTGACACTGGAAATTATCACCATTAATTTTTGATGGTATTAGGTAACCAGTGTCACATGGGTTATCTGCAGAAGAACAGCCTGCAAGAAGGATAGATGCAAGAAGAGCAGGGACTGTCTTACGAGAAAGCAATTTCATTGTTATGATTCTCCATTAATGTATTCGGATAGAGATATCGCAGTTAGGTGGTAGCTCTATACCGAAAATCCCCTGCAATATTTTTCTGTATATTATTGTAAACAAATTAGACAAAACATTGACGTATTTCTCATAGTTAGGTGAATTGATTGCTGTTTTTTTAGACGTAATTAACTTGGCTCTGATATTAGAATTTTGCTTTGCTTAATATTTATTCGAATAAATGTAGTGATCACGAAACTAAGATGACGCAAATCGCTATTTTTACTTATACTGTATAAATACGCAGTATTATGAGCGAATGTCTGTTGAAAGTAATTTTGTATACTGAATCTGTCTCCTGTGGATTTCCATCGCCAGCAGAAGGCCATCAAGAAACCTTAGAGTTAGAGGATTATTTAATTCGTCACCCTAATGCGACGTTTTTTCTACGAGCTTGTGGTGAGTCGATGGTTGGTGCTGGGATCTATGATGGTGATTTACTGGTGGTTGATCGTGCCGAAGAAGTCAAACCTGGTCGTATTGTTATCGCCCGTATTTATGATGAATTCACCTGTAAACGGCTGGTTCGTTACGATGAATCGTGGTGGTTACAGCCAGAGAACCCAACCCTGCAAGCTTTTCCTATGCCAGAAGATTCAGAGATTTTCGGTGTAGTGACTCGCAATATTCATAATTTACTTAATTAGCCTATGTCACCGTCAATGATTACTCGTTCTAAAGAAGTATGGGCTTTAGTCGATGCGAAAAATTTTTATTGTTCCTGTGAGCAACTATTTGATCCTTCATTAGTCGGAAAGCCATTAGTGGTGCTATCAAATAATGATGGATGTTGTGTCGCTATTTCCCAGCAAGCTAAAGCCCTTGGCATAGTACGAGGTGCGCCATGGTTTAAAATTCAACGTGAAGCCATTCAGCAAGGGGTGCAAGTTCGCAGTTCGAATTACACCTTATATGCTGATATGAGTCGTCGCTTTATTGAGGAACTCTCCCGTTTTTCACCGCATGTGGAGCAATATTCTATTGATGAGGCATTTATTCGATTAGACGGTTTTCAACTTAATGAACTCGCCGATTATGGAAGAGAAATTCGAACAACCATTTTAAAGAATATTGGTTTACCCGTTCGAGTAGGTATCGGTGCTACCCCTACATTAGCTAAATTGGGCAATCACGCAGCGAAAGTCTATGAAAAACAGGTTCGTGGTGTAATTCAAATCGATACTGAGCATCGACGTCAGTGGCTACTTGAAAGAACACCAATACAAGATATTTGGGGGATTGGAGCTAAAACGGCAACCCGATTAAGAACTGCAGGTATTCAAAATGGTTGGCAATTAGCGCAACAGGACTCAATTGATATTCGACGGTTATGGAATGTGACGTTAGCGAGAACCGTTTTAGAATTACAACAAATCAGCTGTATAAGTCCTGGTGATGTAGAAGAAAAACGCAAACAGATTTTATCAAGCCGAACCTTTGGTCAGGGCATCAACCAACTGGATGAACTCAATGCCGCTCTAGCGTTTCACTGCCAAAGGGCGGGGGAAAAACTGCGTAAACAACAGAGTCAAACTGGTGTTGTTGGTGTGTTTTTACGTACTAATAAACACAAGAATTTACCACAACATCATCGTAGTGCGGTTATGCCTTTGATCAGTGCTACACAAGATACTTATCGTATTTTAGAGGTAGCCCAAGCACTATTAAATGAGATCTATCGCAGTGGATATGAGTATTACAAAGTTGGTGTTATTTTAGAGCAGCTTACAGATGTGACAGATGATGCGATTCAGTTAGATATGTTTGACAGCTCCGCTCTTTATGAATCAAAACGACGAGAACTGATGGCTGTAGCCGATAGGGTAAATGCGCGTTATAAGAATGGGATTAAGCCCGCTTCAATTATTAGCTCAACCAACTGGCATATGCGTCAGGCTCATCGTTCAAATCGTTGGACCACACGGCTTGATGAGTTACCTATAGCGCGTTGTTAATTTTATCTAATATATATATAGTTTTTTTCTATGTATTAGATAAAAAGGATCTTGGTCAATTAGCATAAACTTCGCCATTCTTTAGAACAGAACATAATAAAACAGGATATCTAAGGAATGGAAAAATCTAAAGATAGTCGCAAGTTACTCATTATATCGGCCCTACTTCTAGTTACAGCGTCACTTTTTGTCAAAGGACTAACTGGCGCGTTATTGGATCTTACCGCGTTCACTTTGATTTTATTTGCGGTTTATCGTCTTCGTTAACCATCAGTAACGTACATTTTATCTAACTAAGTATAAATTATTACATCGGGTGAAGCGTTTTTTGGTATTGCTTAGGGGATAGACCAAACTGTTTTTGAAAGCGTTGGGTAAAACGCACTTCCGATTGATAGCCGCATTGTTGTGCTAGCTCTAATACCGTCTGAGACTTTTCTTGTAACAACGATAATGCGTGTCCCATTCTGACTTGAGCTAGTACTTCTCTAAACTGAGTCGATTCATCATTTAAACGGCGCATTAAAGTCGCTTTACTCAACCCAAACTGTTGGCAAACTTGTTCAATCGTATAGTTCTGGCTTGGGTCTTGGCTGAAAAACTGAGTTAACTTTTCGGTCCAACTGATCTCTTGTGGTGCATATAAGAGATGTAATTGTCCATTTTCAGCAAGATACTGATATAGCCCATTCACCAATTGCTGTTGTATCGCTTGGCTTAACTCTTTAGGCATTGAAAGCAATAGTTGCCATAGATAACGACCTTCATCATTGACAATAAATTCGGGACTATCGAGATGATTAGATACCGTGTCAGCATTTTGCTGTGAAAGCAGGATCATCTCAGCGGTCGGTGGAATTAAAAAGCTGATTTGCGTTGAACGAAATTGAGTTTGATGCGGATTATTAACAAAAGTAATTCGACTATGTGCTGGAATTAATAACCAGTTTTTCTTATGAAATCGAATCCAACGACCATGCCATTGAAATTGTTTTTCACCTTGTTCTACCGCCACAATAGAGGGCAGTAGGATAGGGACATTTCGCAAGTTTTGTGCTTGCTGGCCTTGATATTGGGTGATAACGATTGCTGATGTGGCCATAGGCTTCCTTACTTAACGAGCCTCTATAACAAATTTGGATTATTGTTATAGAGGCTCTTTAGATTAATGTATTAAATAATAAGCGTATTTAAATACCATTAACGAACGTAAGTTGTGGTGATAGTTGATTTTGCAAGAGACATACCGTGTAGCATAAAGCTAACTAGCGCACATGATGCATCATCTGGCACATCCAATTTTTCTACAGGTAGTGCCCATACAGTAAATTGGTAACGGTGCATACCATGACCTTCTGGAGGACATGCGCCACCAAAACCATTGAAACCGTAATCGTTACGCATTTCTAAACTCGCTGCTAATTTACCTGATGCGCCTTGTTCTAGCTCGGTAGTTTCCGCAGGGATATTGATAACTTGCCAGTGCCAGAAACCACAACCTGTAGGAGCATCTGGATCAAAACAGGTTACAGCAAAGCTTTTAGTACCTTCTGGCGCATTTTCCCAAGCTAATTGAGGTGAAATGTTATCACCATCATGACCAAATCCATTAAAGGCAAATTGTTTGTCTTTTAGTTGGCCTTCAAAGATATCGTTACTGGTTAGTGTAAAATTAGACATGGTGATATACCTTTTGTTGTTATCGTCTTTGTTGCTAAGAACTATACGTCTTTGCTAAATGTAGTGTAGATCTAAAAGTCTCAAACTGTCATCTAATAATCTTTATTTTGATTCTTTTTGTGATTATTTTAAGCTGTATTCAAAAGGGAATAAAAAGTAGACGGTTAAGTTCAAGGAGTGATTATGTCTTCAATACCAACAACAAAAGAGGAATTGGAAAAAGCAATTAATGATTCTTTTTCTAAATTACTCATAGACTTAAAAGTAATACCTGAATCTGAATCGCGCCGATGCGAAATAGAGGGAAACAGCAAAGGGTGCTTCATCAGTGTTTGTGACAGTGTGGCATATCTTATTGGTTGGCAAAAATTGGTTTTAAAATGGTATTACCGAAAGAGTCAGAATCTGGCGGTTGATTTCCCTGAAACAGGGTACAAATGGAATCAGTTGGGTCTATTAGCACAAAGTTTTTATGTAGAATATCGCGATTGGACTTATTCAGAACTGCTTTCTGAGTTTGAAAGTAATATGGAACAGATTCTTGTTATTGTCGCATCATTATCTAATCATCAACTCTATCAAGAACCATGGTACGAAAAATGGACGTTAGGGCGAATGATTCAGTTTAATACCTCATCGCCAATGAAAAATGTCAGAACTAAGGTACGAAGATTTAAAAGAGGGATGTGACCCTATTTTTTGCTTTTGGTATCCTTAGTGCTTATCGCTAAGATCATTAGCAAAAGTATAAACATAGGTACTACATGCTCACAATCTCAAACAATGTGACGATTTCCGATTGGGAGATTGAACTTAACGCTATTCGCTCTGCGGGAAATGGTGGGCAAAACGTCAATAAAGTAGCCACAGCAATTCATCTTAGATTTGATATTAAGAAATCATCACTGCCAGTTATTTATAAAGAAAAATTACTTAAGCTATCAGACAGTCGAATTTCTTCTGATGGTGTGATCATCATTAAATCGCAGCAATATCGAACCCAACTGCAAAATAAAGAAGCTGCTCTTGAGCGATTAAAAGAATTGATTTTATCTGCGATGGTTGTACAAAAAGCCCGTCGTCCAACAAAGCCAACCAAAAGCTCCCAGCGTCGTCGTTTAGAGTCAAAAACCAAAAGGGGAACGACTAAAACGATGAGAAAGAAGGTTGATTATTAACAAAAAAGCCGACTCAATCTAGTCGGCTTTAATTTATGCAAAGATTAAATAGCTTACGCCATAGTCGCTTCAATATAAGCCAATGACGCTCCACCGATAGCAAGCCATAATATGACACCTAATAAAAGTGGTTTCGCTCCCGCATTACGTAGTTTATTGATAGTAATACCTGAGCCAATCAAGAACAAACACATGACCAATAGACGCTTTGAAAACGCAAAGATCATATCGTAAGCGGGTTGTAGGCTTGGAACAAAATGAGCAAAGACAATCGCTAGACAGTAAAAGACGATAAAGAAAGGTACTGAAATCTTCTTGCTATTGCCTTTAAACAGTAACGCACTGATGAAGGCTACAGGGATGATCCATAACGCACGAGCCAATTTTAAGGTCGTAGCCGTTTTAAGTGCTTCATCACCATAAGACCCCGCAGCACCCACCACCGATGATGTATCATGAATAGCAATTGCAGCCCAGGTACCAAACGCGTGCTGGCTCATATCTAATAAATGGCCAATAACCGGGAAGATAAAGAGGGCAATCGCATTTAATACAAAGACAGTTGCCAACGCGAGAGATATTTCATCGTCTTTTGCATTAATTGCTGGTGCTACTGCAGCGATTGCACTTCCGCCACAGATTGCTGTACCAGATGCAATTAGATGACCCGTTTTCTTATCTAACCCCATGAGTCGAGTGACAACCCAACCTAAAATTAAGGTAAAGAAGATAGAGCAGACGATTAAACCTAAACCTTGTTTGCTTGCTTCGATGGCTTCATTTAAGTGAATACCAAAGCCCAAACCTATGATGGAGTAAGACAGTAATTTTTTCGTGGCTGCTGCAATATTAAACTGAGTGGGAACCAGACCAAGACTTGCTAAACTAAAGCCAAGAATCAGCGCGATTGGAGAGCTAACAAAAGGAAGTAAACAAAAGAGAGCAGCAATAAAGAATAGCGCGTCTGACGGTTGCAGTCGGGCAAAGAGTTTTTTTAATGACATAGGATAATGGCGATATAAATAGTGTGGTTATAGTTGAACCAGTATATCGACATTCATGCATATCATTGAGTTTAAAGTTCTGAGAGAGGGGTTAAGAAATATTTAACCCCCAATTGGTAAATTTGAACAATCTATTACCTTTGATCTATTAGTCGGTGTTATTTCTTCACCCATTGCCCAGTAGTAGATTGATAATATTGACCACGGGGAGTTTTACTCACAGCTTTCTTGTAAGCCAAACGTGCGACTTCATTGACAGATAAACCATGGGAAGAGCCAATGCTTTGATATTTGCTTTTACGCTGTTGGTTGACTTGCTGAACAAGACGCTTGACCTCTGCTGAAGGAGACCCTGTTACAATAGCGATATAGCCATTATTTGCTTCACCGACTAAGCCTTGTGATTTTGCTTGCTGTAGTGAAATAGCAAAAGCATTAACTGAAAACAGCAGTGCGCAGAGGAAAAGGGTTATACGTTTCATCTTGAGCTCCTAACAAACTAAAAGACCGCTTCATCCTTGAAGAGATTGTCGATCTCTTTATCAACTTTAATGCGGATCTCATGTTCGATCTTCACATTAAGATTGACTTCAATTGGCTTATCCGATGTTGCCACTTGTACCGTGGGAGTACAACCGATAAGTGCAAAAGTTATGAGCACGGCAGCACCGAGTACCGTAAGTTTGTGAATCACGACAGACTGTTGCATTTCCATAATCAGAGTAACCTTTTGTGTGAGTTGCTGTTTGCTAGGTTATGGTTTCCTAGTAATGGTGTATCACTGCTACAGTTATTCCTGCTTACCAAACTGCTCTTGTAGATAACGCTCTACGTCCGATGAATTTAACAGACTGAGTGTTTTTATAAGTGCTGGAACATTATCTTCAATGTTTAAATTTAAGTGTATTGGCCGCCCATTCTGAAAATCTGGGTTGTAACCTTTAAACTGGGATTTTGCTTTTAGGATCCCTTTATTAGAATAGTCTATATCAACAACCAACGTTCGATAGTGATAATTTTTAAGAAGCTTACTCACAACGATGGGGTTGCTATCGTCCATAGCCTCTACTTGATTATCGATAGTCGATCCCTGTTTGTAACGAAATAGCCCTCCAGGATACCTTGCAATTAGTTTGCCATTATGGATATCAAAGAGTCCTTTATGTAAAGCAAGTGTTAATTTTCCATCAAGAATACCGGTTAATTCAATATCTTGTTGATCGATTTGTGACATAAGCGTCGCTAAATTGATGCCGTGGATCGAAATAGGTAACGACAATTGTTGCCAGGGCTGTCGGCTTTGAGTTGGGGTTGTGGTTATGAAACCATCGAGTAACTCAATGTAACCATGATTGAGTTTATAAGCGTAATCTTGATAATGGCCGCTTAACCGTATGTTAGTAAGGGGAATACCGAGCTTGATTTTTTCGATATCAACAATGGCTGGAGAGCGGGTTTGTATACCATGCTGATCTTGTTGAAGCTCCAACTGAATGTTGGCATTGTGAAACGGAATATTAAAGAACATTCCGCTTAGCTCTTTAGTATATAAGGAAACTTGGGATGATATTGGCTGAAATTGACGATAACGTGTCACCAAATGGCCTTCAAGTTTACCTGATACCAATTCAATACCTGTTGGGATTTCTGGTAGGTAATATTGAGAAAGTCTTCGCTTTGAGTCAAATTGCCAAGGTGAGAGTCGAACATCTAGCAGGCCACTTTGTTGATTAAGGTTATGACGAACTTGAATATCTGCCAAGGGTACTGATTGTTGGTTTGGTAGAAGGCTATGTATTCGGTTTTCTAATGATATTTCTCCCTTGGCTAACTGTAGTTGAGTATTGAGATCGAGCTTAGGGAGCGTTTGTCCATTTAATATGGGAGAAAGCTGTGAATGAATATGGCTTTTGATCTTAATGGATTGTTTTGATTGCTTATCGACCCAAAAAGACCCCATTGTCATTTTAAGTGGTGAAGTTATTTTCTGTACGGGATGACTTGCTTGGCTATTCGTTTCTATTGCCACTGTTGCTTCTGCATTACTGGTAAAGGTGATGTCCTTATCTTTAGGGGCATACCATTGCCATTGATGCGTGTTGGCTAAAATTACCCATTGCGGCACAACTAATTGATTGTTGCTAAGCTTAAGACTATAGCTTGGCTGTTGGAGGCGAAACGACGGTAACGAAAGCTGATTATCGGTTAACTGACCAATAAATTGCTGGTCTTTGTATGTCAACTGCCAGTGACTTTTGGTTTGTAGGATAAGTGGGGAACTCGTGTCAATTTGTTGAGGTAAGGATGAAAATAGCAGAGAATATAGGTGATTGCTGATAACACCATTTCCGTGACATTGTAACTTGGATGGAAAGCATTTTAACTTATTGATATCTATATTTGTTTTTACTATATGTTGCTTTTTATTTTGTATCGAGACACCTAAGGATTCCTGTTTGCCTCGAAGAGATAACTGCAAAAACTTCTCAGCGTAACGCAACTCAATACTTAATTTACCATCGTTGGTTACTTGAACTTGACGTGGAATGTTTAGCAAATCCCAAGACCATGCTTTTGGCAACTGGATGTTGATTTTTTGAGGCAGCTTCAAGTCAACATGATAGTGAGCCGATTTAATATCATCGTTTTTTACCTCATTGGGGATCAAATGATTAATCTGCCTAGCTTGTAGTGTTATTGGCTTATTTAAAATGGCATTAGGTGCGTCTATTATTTGCCAATTATCAGTAATATCTTTGGTCTGTTTAAGGTTGAGCTGACAATCAAGTCGCTTTGGCAGAGGTAAGTCTGCGCTTATCACACTATCACAAAAAACTGAATTTCCTTTCTTGCCGACTAACCCAGCTGTGACCGTCATATTTTTAAGATCTTGATAGAACAGAGATAAATCCATTTTATAGGGCTGTTGACTTAGCACATGGCCTGAAAAATAAAAATGAGGGCGTTGGGGTTGCTCTTGATCTGTTACCAAATTATCTAAGGATGGCTGTTGGAGAAAGACTTCCGCGTTATAAATAAGCGGTAAATAGGTCAACTGATTAATAGAAAAGTTAACCGGTAACTGAGCGAGATTCGCAATGGCTTGCCCAATATGAAAACCTTGATATTCACTGTCACTCTTTTTTATATCGAGCGGTAGATATTGAGGTTGAATCAAATGAGCTTGGTTAATTTTAATCGTGGTTTTGCTCTTCCAATGTGTTAAGTCGGTATCTATATGGATATTTTGGATTGTCTGTTCTATCTCTTCTAAAGATTGCCATGAAGGCTTTATGGCGTCGATTGCGACCGAGAGCGGAATGGGTTGTTGCATTGGATTCTTTTTGGCTATTTGTAATTTAGCACTCAGTTGTTTTAGATTTGCACGGTATTGAATAATCTCTATATCTGGTTGATCTTCTACTTTTGTCTGTACGGGTACTGTCACATCAATATCATGGATTTTGGCCGCTATCGCATAGCTATTGTTTGAATAATTATTGGTCGAATCGCCATCGTTGTTTGGATCTACCTCTATATGTAGCTGGTGTATTTGCTGCTGATATATGTGAGTAGGCTCTTGATTAATAGTTAAACCTATAGTTGCTTTGTTGATCTTAGCGGTAAACATCTGATCAAGACGCCAAGATGGGGAATGCATCTCCAACTGTTCTAATTGAAGAGAGCTAAATTGATAAGGCTGTAAAGGTTCTTGATCTTTTTTAGGGATCTGGGACTGCACTTGTTGGATCTTGATGATTAATGGAGATGTATTAATTGATATATGATTCATCTCAATCGGCACACCTTGATATACAACGGCGAGTTTCTCAATATGGGGAGCAGAGAACAGTTGGATGCCTGAAATACGGTGTATCTGTACTTCATGTTGTGCTAATAATTTCAACAACGTATAGGCAGAGATTAAACTTAAGCCCAAAAGAGCAGCAAGCAGAAAACCTAATCGGCGTAACCATTTCTTTTTATGATTTGATGTATGGTTAGTTGCCTGGTCAGGGCTTGAATTTGAAGATGCTGGTATTTTCTTTGGATAGGAGTCCAATGTCATAACTTACCCGTCTACTGTCTTCTTTAGACCTTAGCTAATTATTATCAAATAGACGAAAAAAATGCTCATTACTGCGTGGTATAGACAGGACAATGTCACAGTAATGAGCGATTCCATGTTGGGTTATTTACCATATAATTATAATAATCTTGTATTAAAGGAGATTAAGGTAACCAATACATAAGACCGTGTGTTTCGTGTTTACTTTCAAGTTCTAATAACATTTTGTCAGAGAAGTTATTAACTAAATGAACGATTAACTAAGTGTCAACCAGCCAAAACAGGATCATTTTCATACATGAGTTTAGGGATAGATGGTGATTGGTGATTTAATTCATATAAGGCATTAAAGATTGCTTCACGGGTTGCAACAAGATCTTCTCGCTCTAAAGCAACCAATGCTTGAGTAAGTGCCTTTTCTATAACCATGATTTGCTGCGAAGCGATCTCTAATTCTGTCCGCTCAATAGCTGTAATTTGTTGAATCATATGAGCTGACATCACTTCACCAGTAAGAGATTCTGCTGCCATCATTTGGGTAGTAACACTTTTTAATGCTTGAATGGTTTGATTTAAAGAGTGGGGCGCTGACTTCATAAGGTTCTTCCTTTCCCTAAAGTAGTGATAACTGTCCTGTTGATTCAGAAGTTGGTGACTTAGGAATACTTTAGCTAAGAACGATGGTTAGGAATGGAACCGAGATCAAATAACAAAACTAACCATATTTTTGTAATAAAACAGAAAGATAAATGGAGTTTTGCAGATTATTTAATCGATCAAAGAGAACAAATAACTAGGCAGATTACGTGCTATATATACCTAGTTAGTCGATACCTTAACTATTGAAACTTCAATACGATTCAATAGATATCGCTATGCGTTAAAATGAATTAATTTTCAGCTAAGTTAAAAAATTCCCGACGATCTATTTTTATATTTGACTAAATATTCATTTTTTTTGTGTTATTTAATAAGGTTTAATTCCATTTCGACAACACCATCTTCCATCTGAATATCGACATGAAATCCCATCTTTTGCGCTAACATGATCATTGAGCGATTATTTGGCATTGTCATCCCAGTAATGCGTTGTAGTCCTTTATGCTGACAGTAGTGAATGATCTTCTCCATCATTATTCGACCTAAGCCAAGCCCTTTAAGATCAGAGCGGATCAAGATGGCAAATTCGGCATCCACGTTATCAGGATCTGAGAGAGCTCGAACAACACCTAAGATCTCGGTATGGCCCTTGTTTTCAAAAACGGCAATAAACGCCATTTCTCGGTCATAATCTATTTGAGTAAAATTCGACATGGCCTCATGATTAAACTCACCAACGTCAGAGAAAAATCGTTTATAGAGATCTTCTTGAGTAACATGAGAGATAAAGCTTTTATGCTCAGGTTCATCTTCTGGCAGGATAGGACGCAGCAAAATAGTCTTGCCTGATTTAAGTTCGACCCACTGCTCCAATTCTTTAGGATAAGGTCGAATAGCGAGGCGCGGGATCTGATTGGAGTCAGTATTGAGAGTCATTGAAGCGTCAATTATCGTAAGCTCAGGGCCATTAGCGAGTAAGGGATGGATATCTAAGCTCTCAATATTAGGGCAATCGATAACAAGCTGTGACACTGTCACTAAAAGTGAGCATAGGGCATCAATATCAATGGGTACTAATGTACTGCGTTGCTTTATCTTATGGCTCTTAAGGGCATCGATAATCATATACCGAGCTAACGCCATATTAAGAGGTGGCAAACCAACGGCGCTATCTTGATAACAATTCCAATTCATTAACTCTTCGCCCAAGAAAATAACTGGGCCAAAAATAGGATCATTTCGAACCGCAACCCTTAATTCTTGAGCTCCAGCTCTATTTGCCATGCGTTGTACTAATAGGCCGTCAATTTGGGCTGTAGGGTAGTCTATGTTGACTCGTTCTAACATCGCTTGTGCTGCAGACTCAACTTCTTGAGCATCTCGCAGATGAAGCATAACGCCATGAACCTCTGATTTGTGTTCAATATCTGGCGAACGCAGTTTTACCGCAACGGGATAACCAATTTGCTCTGCGATATGAATGGCTTCAACAGCATCGTTAGCTAACCATGTTGGTAGTGTTTTAAATCCATAACCTTTTAAAATTGGCTGTACTTCATGGGTTTCTAGCTGAGTGATATTGTGATTAAGTAATTCTTGAATGATTGCTTGGGCTTGCTGTGGCGAAAAATTCTTATTGCTGGTGGAGATAGGCTCGAGTGTTTTTGGGGTTTCTCGAAGTAGCTTTTGATTTCGGCGGTATTCAACGAGATACATAAAGGCAGAAACGGCACTCTCTGGGGTTCGATAGGCTGGAAATCCTGCTTGAGCGAAAATGTCACGAGCAACTTGTCCTTCATATTCTCCTGTCCAGTTGCTGAGTACGTTAAATTTTTTGATGTTGGGATGCTGTTTTAGGATTTGAACTAAGCGTTCTGCTGTTTGTTGGCTAGGGGCAATGGCTGATGGTGTATGCATGATAAGTAAAGCATCGGCCTCATCGCTGTCTAACAGTGTATTAATTGCGTGCTCATAGCGTTCAATTGTGGCATCCCCAAGTAAATCGATTGGATTAGATGCTGGCCAATAATTTGGAAGTTGTTTTTTTAGCTGGTGGAGTGTGGTGGAGCTAAATTGCGCCAGTTTTCCTCCTCGTTCAGAAAGTGAGTCCACAGCCATGATGGCAGGACCACCACCATTGGTAATAATAGCAAGTCGTTCGCCTCTTAAAGGTACTGAATGGGCTAAGGTTTCCACCGCTGCAAATAACTCATGGGTATTTTTTACTCTTAATAGCCCCGCTCTTCGTATCGCCGCTTCATAAACTATATCGGCTCCAAGATTACTACCTGTATGATGTTTAACTGCTTCACTTCCTGCCAATGTGCGACCACCTTTTACGACTAGTATTCGGCGATTACGAGCGGCAGCTCTGGCGGCAGACAAAAACTCTCGGGCATTATTCACTGAATCCAGATACAACAAAATAGCTTCGGTTTTTCCATCTCGACTAAGCGCATCAAGTAACTCTGCAAAGTTGATATCCAGCCCATCACCTAATGAGATAAATGTTGAAAAGCCAATGTTTTTATTTCTCGCCCAGTCCAAAATCGTGGTACATACGGCTGCAGATTGAGAGATAAACGCAATGTTTCCTTTATTTGCAGGCGTTGGGGCAAAAGATGCATTCAAATTAAGCCAAGGCAGAATAATCCCCATGCTATTTGGCCCGAGTAATCGAATTTGATACCGTTTTGCTAGTTGCTGCAGATAGTCGGCAACGGTTGTGCCTGTTTCATCTTTTAATGTAGAAGTTCCTGCGGCAAGAATCACTGCGGATTTAACCCCTTTTTCGCCCAGTTCTTTGATTATTTTGACGGTCTTACTGGCGTGGGTACAAACAATCGCGATATCAGGTGTCCGAGGTAAATCAGAGATAGTGGGATAAGCAAGAATACCCGCTACCGAATCATATTTTGGTGTGACGGGAAATATTGGACCATTGAAGTGACTTTGAAGCAGATTATTTATGATCACAAAACCTGTGCGGTGGGTTTGGTTAGATGCTCCAATCACGGCAATGGATTTGGGATTCAGTAGGGCAGATAAAGGGGTTGTCGCCATATAAGCTCCTGATCACTTCAGCTATATTTAGCTCGGTATAACTATAGTAATCAGGTACAAAACAGGAAGGAAATACAATCATAGGGGCTGTGATCAACCCCTTATTTTTAAGCCAGCTCTATTAGATCTGGTAGCGGCTTTTATCGCCAATATCAAAATGAAGCGGCATTCGCCATTTAGAAAATGCGGCAACAGCCAGTAAAATAGCACTTGCCATGCTAAATAGAATACTGATTTGAGCTTGACCAAATACTTGGCAGAACCAGAAACCAGCTAAAGCCAAAGGGGTTACCAGTAAGACTTTCAGTTGAAAGCAAAAATATTCTTTTACCGCCAATGCACTGAAGACAAATAGAGCAGCACCTTGCGCCAATGGGCTCCAAAGTCCAGTCATATACCATACACTTGCAAACAATCCCGCTCCCTGAATGAGCCAGCGAAAGCGTTTGTCATAGATATGAACGGTTGTAGACGCTAATAATGCAGCGATGATGATAGCTACAGTTCCGAAGTTAAATTCCCAAGCGATAATAGACATAACGCCTGCTGCAAATGTCAGTGAACTTCGGTAAAGAAGAACGGTAAGTTTATCTAATCCATCGAGTTCACATTGAATATGCGGATCGGCCATGATGAGTTCCTATTATAAATATTACGCAAACTACAAATATGATACCCGAGTTTTCTGCGCTACAGAATGATACAAATCAAGCACTTTGAGTCGTCTAGTTCTGTGTATGGCCTTTCTCTTGATCCTAAGTAATTATCAGAGCAAAATACTTTTGGTTTTAATTATTGATTTGAAAAATAATGAAAAAGATTGCTCTTGCTATTTTAGCTTCGTTGTTAGCTGGCTGTGTAACGTCGCCACAACATTCAGCACCTGTTCAGGCGGTAAATATCCCTCCAACGCCTGAAGTGAAATCTCAACCTCAAACTGTTGTCGTTGAGCCTGCTCAATTTAGTGCAGATGGCTTAGGATTTAATGAAGAATCATTAACAGGAAAGTCTGTTGAGGTTCCAAATCATGTTAAAGAAGTGATTAAACTTTCGCCGTCTGTTGCTGAGCCAGAAGTAAAGCCAGCATCTAAGCCGACCTATCAATATTCAGATTTGAACAAATCAGCTTATGCTATTCAGTTAGTCGCTTCTGGAAGTAAAGATCAGCTGTCTTCTTATGCGAAACAGCTTCCGAAAGGAGAGGCTTTATGGATAAGTAAAACCGATCGTAATGGGCAACCTTGGTATGCTTTATTATATGGTCAATATGACTCTCGCGATGCAGCTCATGAGGCTATTCTGGCTTTGCCGTTAACTGTTCAGCAAAATGGTGCGTTTATCAAAAACTTGCAATCATTGAAAGAGTCGGAAAATACTCAAGTTTCATCTTTTAACTAAGTAAATAAATCATCTATGTGTAACCTTAAAAATCTATGTTTTCACTAGTTGATATATGGTTTTGTACTGTAAATATGATGTAAACCTGACTTTTTATTCTAGATTCATCACAAAAATTATGAGACACATCAGTTAGTATTCATGACAAATTAATTGACCGATTGAGCATAGTTGAGATGAAGACTGAATTTGAAAAAATGATATCGGGTGAAATATACAATGGTATGGATCCCGAAATTGATACGCTTCGAACTGAAGTAGAGAAGCAATTGATTCCTCTTAACCAAACAACAATTAGAGAGCAACGACCTTTGCTTGAGTCTCTTCTGGGAAAATTTGGTTCAGATTCGGTTATTCGTATGCCTTTTAGCTGTGAATACGGAAAAAATATTTTCATTGGTGATCAAACGTTTGTTAACGCAGGTGCTGTATGGCTCGATAACGCACCCATTACAATCGGGGCTCATGTCCTCATTGGTCCTAATTCACAATTTTTCACTCCAACACATTCATTAGATTATCGTTCTCGCCGTAATTGGGAAACATGGTGTCTTCCTATTACGATTGAAGATGATGTTTGGATAGGTGGCAATGTTTGTATTTGTCAGGGGGTAACCATTGGGGCTCGCTCGGTCGTTGCAGCAGGTAGCGTTGTAACCTCTGATGTTCTCCCTGATACGTTAGTTGGTGGTACGCCAGCAAAAGTGATTAAAGCGTTAAATAATGACTAAAACTTGTGCGCTAAAACGAGCATCATGTCAAAAATGGTGCGATTTAATACATAATCAATAAGATAAGGTGCACAGCAAGCCCTTTTTTGATTAAGATTAGAATAATTTTTGATATTAGGCTTTGAACAAGAGTGATTTGATAATCAAAGCCATAAGCTTGGCCCGTGTTTGGCGAGCTGTTTTTATAATTACAAGGGATGATCATGAGTACTATCCATGTCTTATTATTGTGCGGTGGCGGTAGTTCAGAGCACGAAGTTTCACTCGTTTCTGCAAATTACATTGAAGAGCAGTTAAAGCATATTGACGGTGTTAATTACACCCGAGTTGAAATGAAAAAAGAGGGTTGGTTTAATGCAAACAATGCTCTGTGCCAACTTAACTTAGATCGTACTTTACAAACGGGTGATACTAAACAAATCATCAATTATGTTATCCCTTGTGTTCATGGTTTCCCTGGCGAAACTGGCGATCTACAATCTTTCTTAGATATGGCTGGTTTACCTTATTTAGGCTGTGGCGCAGAAGCGAGTCGCAATTGTTTCAATAAGATCACAACCAAACTATGGTTTGATGCGCTAGATATCCCTAATACCCCGTATGTTTTCTTAAGCGAAAATAACGAAGATGCTCACGCTAAAGCCAGTGAAGCATTCGATAAATGGGGTAAAGTGTTTGTTAAGGCGGCATCTCAAGGTTCATCTGTTGGTTGTTACAGCGTCACAGATAAGGCAAGCTTAGCTACAGCGGTTAATGATGCCTTTGGTTATTCGGATCAGGTTTTGATCGAAAAGAGCATTAAGCCACGTGAACTTGAAATTGCAGCTTACCAATATGGCGATGAACTGATTATCACAAAGCCAGGTGAGGTGTCTTGCCCTGATGATAAGTTCTATAGCTATGAAGAGAAGTACAGCTCTGATAGCCACTCAACAACAGCCGTTGAGGCGACAAATCTGTCTGAAGAGCAAGTAGAAGCGCTACGTGAATGTGCACGTAAAGCTTTCGTTCATATGAAGCTAAAAGATCTATCTCGTATTGATTTCTTCTTAAGTGAAGATAATGAAATCTTGTTAAATGAAATCAATACATTCCCAGGTATGACGCCAATTTCTATGTTCCCTAAAATGCTAGAGAACCATGGTCATAGCTTCACTAAGTTTATTGAACAAGCGATTAAAAGCGCAGCAAAATAATGTTGGTGCTGTAATCGATTAGATGAAGGCTTTAGAGTGATCTAAAGCCTTTTGTGTTTCTCAGATTAGAGTTTATTGGTCGGAGAATATCTCTAATCGATATCTTTTTGATTTTTCTTCGCAAAGTGTTTGAGTTCCCGATCTCTATATCCTCGATCGCCTATGTATTGCGCGGGCATAGCAGGACTTTTCCAGCGACCCTGAGTTTGAATTTGATGTACTGAAAGACCTGATCGTGCTAAATCTTGGCTGGCACCAACTCGTGGTGATTGACCTGAAAAAATAACATCTACCGGTAAGTCTAACTCTTGGCTTGCACGGCGGAATACGCGATAAATAGAAGAGTGGTCTAGGGGATTATCTCCGATATTGCCATGGCGATCGATTCGTCGAAAAATAAAGCCTGTGTCAATAAGGGATAGGGTAAGCCATTTTTTCACAGCTTCTGTCGCTAACTCACTCAGTTCAACAAGGTGACTATTGATTGTAATAAGACTTTTATTGTCTATAAATTCAATATCATTCACTGTCAGTGCTGCAACTTCACTGCGTTTAAGCATTCCTTCAAAGGTAAGTGCCCAAATAGCCATATCACGGACATCTTTTGGTTTAGTTGCACTTGAAAATAGAGTATGTAGCTGCTGTAAATGATTATCACAAAAACCTTGAGCCTGGGTGTAATCGTCATGTTTATCCATGCGTTGTTGGAACATGGCTAGTTTCACGTCACTGCTAGTGCAAGGGTTTGGTAAAGCGTGGCACTTATGAACTAAACCTATAGTGACAATGTAACGTTTTAAGCTGGAAAGCTTTCTTGTTTGTGCTATTTTTTCAATAAAGCGGCAAGTTACATCTGCAGATGCTGGTAAACAACATTGATTTAACTGATTGCAGAATGAAATAAACATATTCCAATCATTCTTAAACGCCACCAAGGTGCTATCTGCATACATTTTGTGGGTTAATTGTTGCCACAGTTCAATGGTGTCTACAATCGACTTAAATTGTTCAATACTGTGTTGTTTTATATGGTCATCTTCGATGATAGGAATCTTCTTTGCCATAACCCTAATGCACTATAACTTTATTTATTGCTATTTAATATAACAGTTAATCACGAAAATAAAAGGGCAAATTTAGATGAAAAGACCAAAAAGCTTATCAATGAAGTATTCAATCAATATCGTATTAATACCAATGTCCCCGCTATAAAAGCCCATTTGGTATATTTGGTAATCAAATTTTTGTGAAACTTAGCCTTAACTTCTTATTTTATAGATTTTTTGTTGTAATTCACTCTAGTTAATTCCTAAAATAGAGTGGTTTAGGATAGGTGACTATAAAGGTTCAAATTAGGATGAAGAAACGATTATTTCATCGAGGTTATCTAATTGAAAATAGCGATGGCGATCCAGATCACTGGAAAGCGGCAATAAACTTAAATGCTATTTCTGGTCGACTATCGGATATCAAAAAAAGTATTGATTGGTGGTGTGATATGAAGACGTTTATGCCGCCAGAGCGATTTAATACAGTCGCAAAACCGCAAGCTCAATATCAAACAGAAGAGTACCGTGGGTTTAAGTTGATCAATGACAGTGGAAAACCAAATGAATGGTACATCACGCTACGAGGCCAGTTATTAAAAGGCTCAACGGCGGCTATCAAGCAATATTTAGATAAGGTTCTGTTACAACTTGCAGCGCAAAAAAAATAAAGCCCTGTCAGAAGGGCTTCATTCGCTGTGATGTTTGTCAGTAATGTCTCTTAATTAATGCTTGTCTTTACTGTGTATTGATACATCAACAAGATAATCATCATTTAGCCAATTGCGTCCGATCAGCAATTTATATTCAAGTTTGCTGCGATTGCGTAGGTTAACTGCAACTGCTTTGTTCTTACCATTGAGTTCAAGATCCATCACTACTGCATAACGACGCTCAACCCCTTGAGCGTTGCGGATCTTACTTACACGAATAATTTTGCCCTTATAAGTAGCAACTTGGCCTTTCTCATTTTTGGTTTTAAATTCAACCTGTTCACCAAGATTATCTCGCATATTTGAGTTATCAGAGCCTAGCACTTTAATATCATATGCATTTATTGATGTAGTAGCAGCACCAGTATCAATACGAGCTTCATAATCCATATCTAGATTATTAACTCGAATCGTTTCAACTTGACCAACAATTTCTTTTCCGTCGCAACTAGATGCCGCATTTGCTCCAAAGGTAACCGCAGATAGTAGAATTAGCGTGCTAAGTAAGCCTTTCTTCACAATGTCTCCTAGATAATCTTTTGCATTTTTTTGTGATTTATCGCATCTAGTATAGTCTTCTTTTCTGAATATTTGTTAAATAACGATAAAAAACATCACTATAAACGGATTTTTTCAAGAAGTTGTTTGTAGCATTGTGATGACTTGTCAAAAAGAACAGTATCAAAGCCAAGTTGTTTTGCCGCTAATATATTATCCAGATTGTCATCAATAAAGAGGCTCTCTTCGGCCTTTAAAGCGTATCTATCAAGAAGTAGTTGAAAGATTTTTGGCTCGGGTTTTATCATTAATTCTTTGCCTGAGACAATGCCTCCATCAAATTGAGAAATGATAGGGTGTTGTTCATTCAATGATTCAAAAAAGGACTCTGACATATTGGTTAAATAAAATGTTTTGAATGATGATAGAGACAATTCAACGATATCAAGGGTCGCATTAATGAGTGTTAAACTTTGAATCACATGATGGATAAAATCTTCAATTTGGTTTTCAGGTAACCCTGTTCGGGCAGAAAATTTAGGGATCACTTCTGCGATTAACATGGTGCCTCTGTCGAGTGATATCCAATCAGGATGTTGGAGCACTTGTTGCAAGAGTAAATTTTGTTCTTCATCAGACGGAGTAAATGTTTTTACTATCTGGTTTGGATTCCACTCAAATAGAACTGCACCAAAATCAAAAATGACATTTTTTAACATAAGTGATTTCCGTTTTATGGCCTTTTACTGATAGTATGCATAAAATAAAGATTAGGTTAATACAGATAATCTTTCTGTGACCTTTTTATACAATACGATGAAATTTAAGAGATTGTTACAACATGACTTTAGTCTATTCCACAGAATGTGGACGAATCAAAGAAGAGAAAACACAACCAGAACGTCCAAAGGGTGATGGTATTGTTCGCATCCAACGACAGACCAAAGGTCGTAAAGGTAAAGGCGTTTGTGTCGTAACAGGTCTGGATGTTGAAGATACGCAACTAAAACTTATTGCTGCTGAACTTAAAAAAGTGTGTGGTTGTGGTGGTTCTGTTAAAGATGGCGCAATCGAAATTCAGGGCGATAAGCGTGATGTGATCAAAACTGCTCTTGAGAAGAAAGGCTATACAGTTAAACTGGCTGGCGGTTAATGCGATATTTTTCTCTAGCATAGTATTTGAAAGAAAAGGGAACGCGAATGTTCCCTTTTCTATTTAGAAATTACTTCGCACCAAACTGAGGAGTAATATCTTTGTAAGTATATGAATTTTCCATCTTAACAACAGTTGGCTCTTTAATTTGCTTGAGAGCTTGTGGAATATTCACTTTCATTTCCATTGGTGTTAGGTAGCTCTTAAAGTAATAATCTTTATTGGCAGTGTCTACAACAGATGTCCATACCGTATAGTCAGTTAGCGCTTCATGTTCTGGTGAACGAATAGCACCTTTAGGAATATCAAACGCATTCAATAAATGAAAAGCGGTAAACACTGCATCATCGACAGTCTTACTTGGTAAGCTTGCGTTTACAAAAGTTGCTGCACGCACAAAGCGGCTAGGTGATGTATAATCACCAGGTAGGCCTAACAAACCTGAACCTTCACCTGTTGGCGTGATTTTAACACCGTTAATTTCTACAGCTTCTTTGTTATATGGTGTTAAGCCAATGTAGTTACGAAGATTTGCAATATGCCAATCGTAAGTTGGGTTGTTTGTTACTACACCAATCTTATTTTCGTGAACCTGTAATCCAGCTTCTGTGTATTCAATAACAATTGAACGACCAGAAGGATCCGTTACAGCGTAATGGAATGGTGCAAAGGTTTTAATCTCATCAATATAAGAACCAACAACAACAATATTTTTAAGCCCTTCGATCACTTCATCAACAGTGGCAAAATTACCTAGAATATAATTACCCAGTTCTTCGCTGGAAACGGCTTTTGATTTGTTTTCGTCTGTAAGTTCAGCAAATTTGGCTAATCCTGAAAAGTAGAACGCACCAAAGTAGAGTCCTTTTTCATTGACACCATCAACAACCATTTTTTTGTCTAATGCATTAGCTCCGCCGAAACCATATTTTGCTGTATAAACAAGACCTGTATTCTTAGGATCATTAACTAATGACGTAATCTCTGTACCAGCAGGTACAATTGCGATGTTTGATTTAACATCAAAGCCAAATTCCATAGTACGAGCGGCAACAGCTTTGCCATCTTCACTTTTAACTAATATACCAGTACAAGCTTGAGTCAATACAGGTGCAAGTGTTAAGCCTAGCGCAACAGCTAAAATGGTTTTTTTAGACATTATTAATCCTTACAATAAAATGAATGAACATTGTAAAATTAAGTCTAGTACACATCTAATTTTAATATCTAATATAAAACTTTTAGTTATTTCATAGGCTTATGGAGTACGACAATCTTCGATAATTTGAGCTAAATGTTGGCCATAAATATCGTGAGAATTATTCCACCCAGCAGGATTCTCTAAATTAGGCATTGTCATATTTGCAGCATTAGTTAGTACAAGTGTGCAATAACCGTATGATAAATCGGCTATTTCATGACATGATGCACAAGTTCCAGTGCCAAGCTCTGTATGTGCCGGTGGGTTTTGCCATTGCTCTTGCTGTGAAACGGGGGTATAGCGAACAGCTGGTTCTAAAGTGTATTGATCTGATATATCTAAATTAGTACCAGGATGGATTAAGAAAACATTACTTCCACGATGACATTCAGTACAGTTTTCAGCAAGAATGTCCCCGTTGTGAATATCTTCAATAGCGAATGTTAAATCGTCTCCACCTGTGATCCGTAATCCATTTTCTTTACTCAAATTATCCCAAAAACATGCTTTTCCTGTTGTTGAACTTTGGCAAATAATGCCTAATAAAGATACAACACCAGACTCTTTCCGAGGTAAAGCGATACAGGTGCCTGCCACATTTGGATCAGAATAGGCCCAGATTTCTGTTAACTCATTTCTTAAAAAATCAACTTCAGCATCTCCCATGTAATTCCAATCACCTGAACCCCAATCAGGAGGAATAGGAACATTATTTTCTCTACAAGTTTGAATATAATCGTCTTCAGTATCAGGAATATATAAAGGTAAATGCTCTAAGATAGAGCGGGCAAAGAGGAAATCAGTTAAAACAGGAAAGTCATCAATTCGAGAGATAGGAAAGAGTAGGTGAGTATGATGCTGAAAAAGTCTAACAGAGGGCTGGTATCTTAGCTGAGTTTTTTGATCGGTTTCATCAAGCATTGCATTTAGCAACGCATTTTGGAACAAGACTGTTTCAGTTTCGGTTTTGAAGTCATAATTTGAAAAATCCTCGAGGTATTGTTGATATTTATTAACGGAGTCTTGTGGAATATGTTGCTTTAGCTCATCAATAAACTGACGCTGCATAGGAAGAATATCATCGGCCTTGATGGAGACTTCATCGCCGCCAGCAGTGTACATTTTGCCATAATATCCATTTGATAAATCGGATATTTTGATAGCAAGATCTTGAGGGGAATCATCGGATAGTGGATTTTGAGTTGTGTTATCTGAACTAGAATCCCCACCACATGCAACCATTGTGGCTAGAAAAGTAAAAAGAAGCGTTTTTTTCATGAGATGCTCACTAAACAAGAAATAACAAAGCTAATGCACAAATCATGCTCTAATAATAAAACAAAGTTTTTGAGCTATTATCAAAATTTCCATTTTAGCAACATTAGTAACGATATATGGATATTTTAGGAATCACTTCTATTTTATAGACTTACATCATTCCACTCTAACCATCGACAGAAAAAATCTGCTGTTTGTTACTTTATGGTAGTGAGCTTGTAAAATTTTCTGAGACGATAAAAACAAAACATAGTTCATAACAAATGTCTTTATATCGCCTTAAAAATCTATCTAAAAGGGTATTAAGAACGGTTTTCCCTTTATTTTTTATAACCTTATCTTCGTCCGTTTTAGCACATACATCATCTAATGGTTACTATTTGCCATCGGGTAATTATATCTACCGTTCACATATAAAATCATCAGTTAAGCATCATCGCTTATCATCAAAAACGCGCTCTAAAATACTTCATTCCTACCATCGTTGGGAGCATACACCATATAGATATGGCGGAACGACTCATCGAGGTATCGACTGTTCTGCATTTGTCGGAAAGGTATTTCGTGAGGTATTTAAAATCCACTTACCAAGAACATCCATGCAGCAAGTAAAATTGGGATTTAAAGTAAAGCGAGAAAATGCTCATTTTGGTGATTTGGTTTTCTTTAAAACAGGAGATTGGCATCATCATGTAGGTATTTACCTTGATCATGGTCGGTTCATCAACGCAACGAGCTCTCGTGGTGTAGCTATTTCAAATTTAAACCACAAATATTGGCGACATCGTTTTTGGCAAATAAGACGTTTAGTTGCGTAAACTCCAGCAGCAATTGAGACTCCAAACGCAGTATCTGTTACAGTCAGATGCTGCGTTTTTTTATTGTGTAATTTACAAATAAATTGAAGAACTAAGCAAACTGAACATTTGCTGCAGAGCTTAAATTTAAGTGTAAATTACCTATTTTATGGTAAATTGCCAATACTGTTAAATAGTCCTTATTTTCAAATGCTCCAAACTAAAGAGTAGAGTAGCTAAGGTGTTGTCTATGAAGATATGGCTTGGATTATATTAACTTGGAGATCTTATTTAACATAACCTATATAATGCGCACTAAGGTTGATAACCCAAAGTTAAAATGTCTCTTTTCTGCAAAGCTAAAATGTCCTGTTTTTCTATAGTGATCGGTATCTGCTGATCAATGTGAGTTAAACAAAATATGTTGGTGACCATGAATGACAAAGAGATATTTCGCTTAGGTACAATTCGTGATGTTTGCGAAAAACGGATCAGACGCAAAGATGCTGCTCAGCTTCTTAATGTCAGTGTTCGTCAGGTTCAACGATATCGAGATCTTCGGCCTTTGAATTCTTTATAGAGTTCAATGAAAAAGTTCATTAATCCCACAGATGGTTCCGCATTACTATACTCTTGAGCTGCATATGTAAAGTTTGATTGAAATTTTTCAATAGCTTCTTGAGGAGTTTGTGCAAGAATATAATCATCTTCAATTTCAAATCCTTGCTTTAGCAGTTGCGCTTTCTCATCGAGAAATGAGTTGCTGCCCATATCAAGGTAGGTGAATTTTTTACGTTTAGAATCTGGTATACAGAAGAATTGATACTTAGGCATAATATATCCTTAATAAATGCTTTATTGTGTATAATACAGTTTGCATAAAGTATAAAACATCATCTGTTTCACATATCGTGTCTTTTCTATCCTACGAATGTAGACCTATTTTTGAGTATTTCTTCTTTACATAAAAATGTCCTATTCCCCCTCTACCTAACGAAATCAATTCACTAACCATAAATGGTAAAGAGATATAACATTTTATGATTTTTTCGTCTTTTCATCGTATCTATTCGAATAGTACTCACAACTAAACAGTATTGAGTTTGTTAGCTATTCAATTCTTTTTTATTATAACTTATTGAATATTAATTGATTTGTATCTTGTTCGGGATCCGCTTCTTCACTCTTCTAAGAGTGTGTATTTGTAGATCAAACAATAATTATGAAACAGAGTCTTTATTTGCTCTTAATCGAGATCGTTATCACATAACAGTAAAGATAAAGTTAAGTTTCTCACATAATATATTTTTGGAGTTTTACTTCACTTACAGTTTGAAATATAAACTTAGGTAATCTTTCATTGTATGGTTAATTTATGTGAGGCGTTATGGAATGGTCTGCTGTTAACTGGTTTGTCATTGCTTTGTACTTTGCTGGTATGCTTGGTATAGGCGTATATTTTTCTAAGCGTAACAAATCAACGGATGACTACTTTAAAGCTGGCGGTCGTGTTCCTACATGGGTAACAGCTTGTAGTGTGTACGCAACTGCACTATCTTCAATCTCATTTATTGCGATTCCAGCATCAATTTATGCAAATGGCGCAATCATGGGACTTGCTCCTCTTGGCATCATGATTATGGTGGTATGGGCAGCTCTAGTTTTTGTTCCATTTTTTAGAAAAGTAAATGTAACAACAGCTTATGAATACTTAGGTAAACGTTTTGATCCCAAGCTATGTTATGTAGCAAGTATTTCATTTATCGTTTTCCATATTATTCGTATTGCTGTTGTTCTGTACCTACCAACTCTTGCACTACAGCAAGCACTACCAGGTGTCGACCCAGTTATTTTGGTGGGTTCAGTTGCACTTATGTGTGTAATTTATACTTCAATTGGTGGTATTGAAGCTGTTGTATGGTCCGATGCGATTCAAACTATTATCTTATTGGCGGGTGCCGTAGTGATTGCCGTTATTGGTTATAGTGCATCACCTGATGGTCTATTCGCAGCATTTGATCGCCTAGTTGCAGATCAAAAAACGCTTCCTGAGTCTGCATTTAATATCAGCTTCGCCGGTACAACTCTTATTGGTATTATTCTTGGTGGTGTGATCAACTCAATCTATAGCTATGTTGGTTCCCAAGATATCGTTCAACGTTATAATATTACTAAGACAACTAAAGAAGCGCAAAACAGCTTATTTATGAACGTACCATTGCTATTTACTAGTATGGCTATCTTCATTGGTATGGGTACTGCACTTTATATCTTCTTTGCTTTCACAGCTCCACTTCCTAGCGAGATTAATGGTAACGCAATTCTGCCTTATTTCGTTATTAAGTATGTTCCGGCTGGTTTATCAGGTCTTATCATTGCTGCAATCTTTGCTGCTGCGCAATCAACGGTTTCTTCAAGCTTGAATGCGATTTCAACCTGTGTCACTTCAGACCTTGTAAGTAAAGCGCGTCCAGATATGGATGACTCTAGTAAACTGAAAGTTGCAAAAGGTGCAAGCTGGATTATTGGTCTAATCAGTACCGCACTTGCTCTTCACTTCTTGAAAGCAGGTCAAGGCGATATGTTCCTTTACTTCCAAGCTATCACTGGCCTACTTGGTGGTCCAATTGCTGGTCTGTTCTTAGCCGGTATCTTTATTAAGCGTATCAATGCAAAATCAGCATGGTTTGGTTTCGGTATCTCAATCATTGTCGCAACCTATATTGGTGACCCAGCAGGATTACTAAGTGGTTATATCCCAGGCTATGTTAAACCACAAATCTTTGAGTTTATGATTTCACTAGTGGTTATCCTAGCATGTGTGGTTCCAGCTTATATTTCATCTTTCTTCTTTGTTACTTCAAATGAAGAATCAGCACGAGCTGAAGGGCTAACTTATGCAACAGCAACTGGCAGTAACTAAGATTTATGAGACAGAGGCTCTTGTTATCGGTAGCGGTATCGCCGGATTAGTCTCCTGTTTTAATCTATTACAGCATGGTTGTCAGACAGTATTAACTACAGATAAAAAGCTTGCCGGAGGGGCAAGCTTTTCTTCTATTAAAGGAAGTCTTGGTATACAAGTTACTGATAATGATGCACAAGATATCGAATTATTTAAAAAAGATCTGACTAGGATTGGCGTTGGTATGGATAATCCTGACCTTATCGATACCTATATTCAACAGTCTCCAAGATCAATTGTAGAACTTCAAAATATTGGGTTTAAACCGTGGCTGAGAAGTGATAGACGCCCTGCTTGTTTTGCGGATTATCCAAGGGATATCTATCTGATAAATGATTGGAGACAAGCCAAAGATAATGCAAAAAAAATCTTCAACCACCCTAACCTTCAATTATTAGAGGAACATAGATTATTAACTATTTTGACTGAAAATAATGTTGCCATTGGTGCTCTATTTATTACCGCCACCAACGATTATCTTCTGATTAAATCTAATAATATTGTTTTAGCTTGTGGAGGAATTGGCGGCTTATATCAACACAGTTTATATCCAACAGAAGTGAATGGTTCTGGACACTTAGCGGCTTTAGATGCTGGAGCAAAGCTGGTTAACATGGAGTTTGTTCAATTTATACCCGCCCTAGTGACACCTAAATACAATACTTTATTTGGTGAACATACCGCCAAGTATTGTACGAAATTAGCCGATGAATTTAATCAGGATCTACTTTTACATATACCTAAAGAACAGCAACAATCCCTATGGCAAGAATACAGTGGTTATGCACCATTTAGTTGTGACTTCCCTAGCCATATCATTGATTTAGCAATATTTAAAGCTATCTCTAGCGGAAGTCAATTTGCCAAAATATCTTTTTCAGAAAAGCTATATCATGATACTCAAGAGTTCTATACCTTATATCTTAACTGGCTAGAAAGCTTAGGCATAAATATGTGCCGAGATGAAATTGGTATTGCACATTTTGCGCATAGCTGTAATGGTGGAATACAGATTTCAACAGAAGGCGAAACTGCTGTCAGCGGCCTATATGCTGTAGGTGAGATTTCTTCTGCCATTGAAGGTGCTAATCGATTAGGTGGCAACTCTGTTGGTGGTGCTCTTGTCTTTGCAAAGCGAGCGGCAGATCATATAAATAATAAGAAAGATAAATCATTGATTGGTGATGAGCTGTTATTGAGTAAATTTCATCATTGGTATCATAAAGTTATAAATAGTGATAATAATGATTCTATTCGATCGCCAAGAGAAATCAGTCATCAGATACAAGCTATTCTAGCATCTAGTGCCAACATTGTACGGTCTCATAAACAATTACAACGCGCCTTAGCTCAGATAGATGCTCTGACTAAACAATTTTCAATTACAGAACATCAAACTTACTTAGGTTTCAATGCGTTATCGAATTTGCGTATGGCAAAGGTATTATTATCTTGTATGTTGGAAAGAACAGAAAGCCGAGGTGCTCATTATCGAGAAGACTTTCCGCAACGAGATCCATCGTCCTATCGTATTGAGATTTCGATGAGCCAGAATAATGATATTGAGCTTAATAAGA
Organism: Photobacterium damselae subsp. damselae; assembly: GCF_038086725.1. Taxonomy (NCBI): domain Bacteria; kingdom Pseudomonadati; phylum Pseudomonadota; class Gammaproteobacteria; order Vibrionales; family Vibrionaceae; genus Photobacterium; species Photobacterium damselae. The sequence continues at coordinate 393,570 of NZ_CP146971.1, read as the reverse complement.
TATTTAGGAGTTAATTTTGACTAAAGAAATTAATAATAGAATTCAAAATTACGATACGTCTATTTATAAATACTGTCTAGAACACAAAGAGAAAAGTGTTTTTGATTTAATGGCTTCTTTTTTCTCAGATAAATCAAATTTAGATAATAAGATACTGTTCAATCAGGCAGAACAAGTTGCGAAAGAGTTTAATCTAAATTTAGATAGTGATGTACTACTCTCTTTTTGTAATCGTTTAAGTATACTTCAAGCCTCAAATGCGATGAGTCAGTATATGGGTAAAATGGACAGTCATAAAAATATGAGTAAACAACATACAGCGAATATTGTCATGTTTGGGGACTCAATTACAGATTGGGGACCTTGGTATGAGCTATTTCCAGAAAAAAGTATTGTTAATCGAGGCATCGCAGGTGACAATACTCAAGGAATGCTATTTCGAATACAAGACATCCTACCGTTACAACCAAAGCAAGTTTTTTTTCTAGCTGGAATTAACGACTTAGCTCAAGGTTTTGCTGTCCATGAGGTGTTTTCACGTTATTGCTCTATGTTAGTTTTTTGCCAAGAACATGGCATTGAGCCGATTGTTCAATCCACTCTATATGTAGGATCTCGTTTAGCACAATTAAATCCTTTAGTTGAGCAGTTAAATCAAGAATTAAAGTCATATTGCGTTGATAAAAGTATTACCTATATCAATCTTAACTGTGTGTTGTGTCCAGAGAAAACATTATTGCCGAAGTATACTCGTGACGAACTGCATTTAACCGCTCTTGCCTATCAAGAATGGGCGGCGATCATTAAGCCTTTATTAAACGAGTAAAATAAAAAGCGAACCACTTCTAAGTAAGTGATTCGTTTTTATTTCAGAATATTATATTACTACTTCTGTTTTGCTAACCATGACTTCATAAATGCAACCTCGTGCTGCTGGGCTTTGACTATATTGGTTGCAAATGTTTTTATCTGCTCATTCTTTAGATAAGGCATAACAACTTCAGCCATTTTGATTGCAGCTTCATGATGTGGGATCATACCTTCAACAAAATCTATATTTGGATTACCAGTTAATTTTACTGTCATCATACCGTGCATAACTTGCATTGATTTTGTCATCATCTCTTGCGAAGCTTTCATATCGACGTCTTTCGGATTGATAGTCTTATGAGAGGCTAGCCATTTCTTCATAAAAACAACTTCTTCTTTCTGACTCTTAATAATGTTTTCAGCAAGTTGTTTTATTTGAGGATCAGTTAACGATGGTAAAATTTTCTCACTCATCACTATCGCGCCCTCATGATGAGGAAGCATTCCTGCAATAAAATCATAAGATGGCACACCTGTTAGTTTCAATGTGTGCATACCATGCATTGCAGCCATTGAATCATTCATCATGTTTTTTGATGCGGTTAAATTATCATGCCCATCATGTGCGTAAACAGCAGTAGATGATAATAAAGCAATAGCAATAAGGGACAAACTGACTTTTTTCATTATAAATATCTCATTGTGTCTGTGTTTAAAGAACAATAAGGTATCCAGTAACTGGAAGGTCAACATAATATTTTAATAATTAAAAAGGTAAGCAAAACGACTCTTTGCTTACCTTTTATAGTAAAAGACTATTTTTTAATACCTTCAACATGAAGTTCTAAATCAACATAACTTGAATCTCCCATCACTGGGATTTTAAACTCTGCTAATTCCAAACGAGTTGCACCGATAAAACCTATACGCTCACCACCCCAAGGATCTTTACCTGCTCCAATAAGTTCAGCAGCTATAATAATGGGCTTTGATTGGCCATGAAGCGTTAAATCTCCAAAAATTTCGAGATTACCATCCCCTTTATCTACGACTTTTGTACTAACAAATTTGGCCTGTGGGTATTTACTCGCATCAATAAAATCATTACTACGGACATGTTTATCACGTTCTGCATGATTTGAATCTAAGCTTTGGGTATTCACGATAACTTCAACATTAGATGCAGAAATATTTGTTGGATCGTAAGAAAATTGCCCACTAAAGTCATTAAATCGACCTTTAATAAAACTATAACCTAAGTGACTAATTTTAAAATTAATTGAAGCATGAGCCCCTTTGGTATCAATGATATAATCAGCCGAATTTGCCGAAAAAGACATCATTGCAGCAATTAACATCCCCGCTGTTTTTTTCATTTTGACTCTCCTATCATTTTTCGTAGCGTATTATCTTTATTGATAAAATGGTGTTTTAACGCAGCAAGTACATGCAGTAACACCATAAAAATCAAAGTCCATGCAATATAAAAATGCACCTTACCTGCAATATCCGACTGTTGGGTAAATAACTCTCCTGATCCAGGAATAGAAAACCAATTAAAAACATCAATGCTGCGGCCATCAGAAGTTGAAATTAAATAACCACTGACAAATAATCCAAACAAAAGAGCATACATAGCAATATGCCCAGCTGTCGCTAAATAAACTTCTATACGGTTTCCATCAATCTTAGGACTAGCCGTTAAATGCTTCCAAATCAATCGGAAAATCGTTAAACCAGCAAATAATATTCCCACCGATTTATGCCAGTGAGGTGCTGTTTGATACCATGTACTGTAATAGTTAAGGTCAACCATCCATAACCCAACACCAAACATGGATATAATAATTAACGCTGAAAACCAGTGTAAACATCGCGCCACATAATTGTATTTAGAGACAGAATTTTTTCTCATCAATTAACCTTAATGTCCATATCATGTTAATTTTTAATATAACTATAGTATTTGACAGAGAATTGAAGAAAGAAATTTCAAACAGGAATAGAATATTTTCACTTACATAATAACAAGAGAAGTAAAATGAAAAAGTTCCTACTTGTTGGCTGCCTGGCTCTATTCCTTACCGCTTGTAATGATGGTTCATCGGAGCAAACTCAATCAACAGCAACACAAAAGACAGCATCCGTTGTAACATCAATGCAATCTTCAGTTGCCATTCCTGATGTTTCTAAAGAACCACTACCTGTATGGATCAAACAAGCAAATAAGGTGACTGCTCCTATTGGAGACACCGTGATTGATGGTAAAAGTTTTACTGCTACAAACTATTGTAAACCTCACGCGTGTGGTAATAACTTTATGATTACCCTATCAAACCAAGATAAAAAAGACGTTTCTTTGGTTGTTTCAGTAAAAGATACAGACGGTGCAATTACAGAGCCGAGCAAGTATGCAACCTACTGGTTTATTGGAAATCCAGATCAATCAATGAAGGAAGCTTTAGTAAAAACACTACAGCAAAATCCTAATTGGAAATAACGTTAAAAAATGCAACGAGCAGGTTTCTATTGACCTGCTCCTTTTCAAATTAGAAATTAACTCACAATCCATGGTTCATGGATATCTAAATTAAATACTGCAACATCTCTATCTAACTCAAAATAGATTCTTTCTTCATACATATCGATTTCATCTTGATTATTGCACGGCCAGAAGAAATGAATACCATAACGAATATCAGCATATCCAACAGGCTGTTCAGCATCGACATGTACATTATCAACAACTAATGATTGATCCGCGAATTGATAACGTTGATCTTCGATATCATGCTTAGAAAAAAGAGGCTCAGCAAATTCTTTTTCATTTTCAATAATGCTAAGAGCGATACTCTCTGTCAGTGAATGAGATACATTTAACTGACATCGAATCATTTTTGTTACTTTCATTATATTTATCCTACAAATACCATATCTAATTAATATTCCTTTTTACGTCAGATTTCAAGCATAATGCGCACCATTAGTTACACTGTCACTGTTGAGTGATAAATATTTAATAGTGACATACTAGTCAATTTCGTGCTCGTTTCCCAAGATCTTATTTAACATAAAAACCAGATTGAGAGATCTAGTCATTATTTATAATGTGTTGTTTTATATGGCATTTAAATCTCAATCTTATATAATATCTCTTATAGCAGATTAAGAATTACGTAAAGATCCAACCTGAATTAATGCAAAACCTTATTCTTCGCAATAATGATCTCTTGGCTCCTAACCGATCATTAATTGAAACAAAACATAACTACGCAAGTTCAATTAGTATTAACCCAGCCCTTGCATATATCTACTCATTAGCAGCAACAGACACATCAGGAGGAAGAGTTAATGCGAAATACACTTTAGAGCGCTTTGCTCGTTTTAACTTAGGCCCTAGTTTTGTAAAAGTGGATTGGCAATTTTTAGTTAAACAGCCTCGCCTTATTCAAAATCTACTGCATTCGTTTTTTATTTATCGAGCAAAACAGAAAGCTGAAGCTAAACAGCTACGCCACTATTCTCTTAAAAATTTACAAGTTACTCCACTGATAAATGCGTTATTAGAACTATCTAACTGTATGTTTTTAAATGGGGAAATATCAGAATGTGAACTTAAAAAGTGGCAAAACCAGTTAAGTAATTATGTAATTGAAGATATTGAAACACCAATTGAGCCCTCTTCATCAGCCGAGAATCGCATTGATTATTCGCTTAGCTTGTCAGTTAGATCACAAATAAGTTTAGAAGCGTTTTCCTGTTTCTATATTGGTAGCTGTATTGAAAGAATGGATTGGTATCAGGTTCTTTATGCCCCTGTTTTACAGAATTTGATGCAGCAGTTTTTGAGTGAACGAAATGATCGGAACCTTATAAAAACAGGCAGTTACTCTCCTGCTACTGCAGATAATCTATTACGAATGCTCCGTGGTGTTGCCCATCATGCATGGTTAAGTGAATCAATTACAGTTGAAACACTAGAGCGCATAAAAGCAATTAAACTGCCTAGAGGTTCTCGCCAATCTAGCGGCCGATATTTAAGTTATAACGAGCTCGATAAAATCTCAGCTATTTGCCTAAATCAAACTAATAAAATCAAAGGGATACGTGATAATGCTATATTCTGGTTGATGTATGAATCAGGATTACGCCGTGCAGAAGTCGTCAATTTATCTCTCGATGACATTGATATTGATCGAGGTACGATCCATGTTGTCGGTAAAGGTAATAAAGAACGCTATGTGCCTTTTTCATTAAAAAGTGACTTATATCAGGCATTATCTAAATGGTTTGATATTCGATTAAAGTTACGTGGTAACATTTTTAATTCGTTGTTTTGTGTAGTCAATAAAGCACCAACAAGTAATAGCTAAATCATTAACGACGCAAAGCTTGAACGATTTATGTAAGCAAATTCAACGAATGGGATTTGAACGAATAGTATCTCCTCACGATTTCCGACATTCTGTTGCAACAAATCTACTTCGAGCTGGTCATGATTTATTACTGGTCAGTAAATTTATGGGTCATAGCAGTGTTACAACAACTCAGCGTTATGACCGCCGTAGTGACGATGATTTAAAAGGTTTGGCATTACGAAGATAAAAGCTAAGGCTGCTTAAAATAGCAGCCTTAGTTTTTTGATAAGAGGAATATTACTGCTATGCTAATGTCACCATCAAATAACCATTTAGAGCAAGAACTAAAGTCACAATAACCACACCCAGAATATTAACTGTTTTAGTGTTCTTGAACTCCCCCATTAAGCGTTCACTATTTGTAAACATAAGTAATGGAATAATAGCTAGAGCGATACCAAAGCTTAGCACTACCTGGCTCATTACAAGAATCTGAGTGGTATCAAGACCTAATCCGATAACAATAAAAGATGGAATCATTGTGACTGAACGGCGAACCCACATTGGAATCTTAAAGTGAACAAAGCCCTGCATAACTACTTGACCAGCCATTGTACCAACAACAGTTGACGATAAACCTGAAGCAATTAATGAGATACCAAATAACAATGAAGCCGCTTTACCAACAAGTGGTGTTAATGTCATATACGCTGTTTCTATTTCAGCAACATGTTGATTACCTGAATAGTGGAACACTGCAGCAGCCATAGCGACAATAGCGATATTCACGAAACCAGCAATAACCATCGCAATTAATACATCTACTTTAGTTGAGCGTAAACGAGTTTCTGTTTTCTCACCATAGCTATTTTTAAATAATGCAGAGTGCAGATAGATTACATGAGGCATAACAGTAGCACCAAGGATACCCGCAGCCAGATAAATTTCATGAGCACTATTAAATGAAGGAACGATAAGACCTTTAGATAACTCACTACCAGAAGGACCAGCATAAAATAGTTCAACAACATAAATAATGGCGACTAGCATTAATAATGAACCAATTACTGCTTCTAAAGGTTTCTGCCCTCTTTTATTGAGCATTAAAATAAGTATTGAAGCAACAGCTGTAATAATGGCACCTTCAATGAGAGAGATCCCAAAAACGAGCTGGAAACCAACAGCTGCTCCGATAAATTCTGCCAAGTCTGTCGCAATAGCAATAATTTCTGCCTGAATCCAATATGGACCTATTGCCCACTTAGGTAAATGATCTCTAAGATGCTCTGCAAGATTTTTTCCTGTAACAATACCTAATTTTGCTGAAAGATACTGAATAAGCATAGCCATTAGGTTAGCCCAAAGCACAACCCATAAAAGCTGATAACCATATGATGAGCCAGATTCAATATTAGTAGCAAAGTTACCTGGGTCAATATAACCAATAGCAGCAATAAAAGCTGGCCCAAGGAGCAATAGTTTCCGTTTAAATTTTGAAATAGTTGTATTATAAACTTCTGCTTTATCTGCAGTTGCAATAGACATAGACATAAATATTCCCCTCAATCATCTAAGGTTTAATTTACGCCACCCCCAAATGAGAATCAATCTCAAATAGATAGTCAAAAATGGAATCTTATATATCGCCTATTAATTTAATCACAACAATAGGTTTTTGTGATTAATCATCTAAGTGAAAGAAAAAGTAATACTTTATTCATAAATAAATTGTAAAAATAATGTGTACCATTATGTCTAATATTCTAAATGTGTGTTATTGCTTATTGGTATAATTAATTTAGATCGGGGTAAAAACAGATCATGAAATATCTCATTGTTTTACTGGATAAAATAAGTATTAGAAATAAGCCTAATCTAAGACCAAAGTATGATACTTATTAATCAATTTACATAATCAATTGATAGAACATATGAAAATATTATGTTAACGTATGGTTGTTAAATAAAAATAGAAAAGAATTAATTATGTAGTCAGTTAGTCACAAAGTTAGGGGTAAATGATATGGATATCAAAAACAAAGTCGATGATACAACGTCTTTTGATAATGATGTGATTCAACTTTATCTAAAAGATATTGCACACAAGCCTCTACTAACCAAAGACGAGGAAATCCTCTATAGTCGTAAAGCGCTTGTAGGTGACGCTAAGTCTAAAAAAGTTATGATCGAAAGCAATCTTCGTCTTGTTGTTAGTATTGCAAAGAAATATCGCGGCAGTGGCATGCAGCTAAGTGATATGATCGATGAAGGTAATATTGGCTTAATTACAGCAGTGGAAAAATTCGACCCTGAAAGAGGCTTTCGTTTTTCTACATACGCTACTTGGTGGATTAAGCAAACTATTGAACGAGCAATACATAATCAGGCTCGTACCATCCGCTTACCGGTTCACGTTTCGAAGGAAATCAATACCATTCTTCGAACTCATAAGCAGCTTATGAAAACAAATAATAGTGAGCCTACACACGAAGAAGTGGCTGACGAATTAGATAAAAGTGTTGAAGATATTTCAGCGCTACTCTCCTATGATGCACCCGTTATGTCTTTTGATCAGACGATCTCATCAGAAGACTCTAACTCTCAAACGATGGCCTCATTTATTTCTGACGATTCAGATAATGGCCCAGATGCCCAAATTGATAAAAATGATATACAAAAGCTCACCCTTACTATGCTAGAGGGATTAAATCCAAGAGATCGTGAAATACTATGTCGTCGTTTTGGTCTTATGGGTTATGAAGCTCAAACCCTTCAACAGGTTGCTGAAGAAGTTGGTTTAACTAGAGAGCGCATTCGTCAGCTTCAAGTAAGCTCTTTGAATAAACTTAAGAATGTTCTACAGCGCGAAAAATATGACCTTGAGTTACTATTTGCCGAAACTGCATAATGCAGACAGTTGATACGATAAGGCTCCAATGCTCAAAGTTGGAGCCTTTTTTGATCCAATTCACTCCTTTTTAATAATTACCTTCTACTCTTTACCAAAAAATCTGCGACCCATCTTATAAATATTGTTTGAATTTAAAACGAGAAGACCTCTTTGTCATGCTACAAGTTAACAAAATACAAAGAAGGTTAATATTATGAAATTGCTGATCTGTTGTACGATAGTTTTATCTCTTATCGTAGCGCCAACTTTTGCGAGTTCTAGCCAATCAAAAAAGGCTAAATGCCTCAAAGTTCGTGAAAATATTGCTAAGATTCAACAGAAAATGCGACAACCCTATTCCGCAAAACAAGGTCGTAAGTATCACAATAGCTTACATAAGCTCTATAAAGCTGAATTTAAGTACTGTACTTGAGGTGATCTTAGTTAGCCTAGATATAAAGTTATAGTGCATTAGATATGATTAATAAAGCCACTTCATGTTTGAGGTGGCTCATCTGAATTGTCGTCTATTTAAATCAAGGTATATAACACAAGTAACGATGCCAAACCCCAAATTGGTAAGTTGTATCGTTTTAACAAAATCCCGCCAGTAATAACAACGATCAGATCAAAGATACTATGTATTGATGAGGTAATCACAGGAGATATGAAGGCACTAGCAAGTAAACCAACTACACTTGCATTCACTAAACTTATCGCTATTTGTAATCTAGGATGACTAAATAAATCTTCCCATGCCGGTAAAAAAGCAAATAGCAATAATGCTCCAGGCAAAAAGACCGCAATAGTCGCAACAAGGCTGCCAAGAATAGGACTTGTAGTATAAGCAGCGGCACCCAAATAGCTTGCCATAGTAAACATAGGACCCGGTACTAATTGAGCTGAAGCATACGCGGTTAAAAACTTATCTGGTTCAACCAAACCATCCATCATCGGCTGTAGCAATGGTAACACGACATGACCACCACCAAAAACAAAACTGCCTGCTTGATAAAAGATGTTAAAAATATTAGCTATTGGTAATATGTTAGCGATAAATGGCATGCCTACAAGCAGTATGCAAAAGCAGCTCAAAATAACTAAATTAGGCTTCACCTTGGGTAACTGCTTAGGAAATTGTGTTGCTTCGTCCTGCCCTTTCTTAACAAAAGAGAGTATATAACCTATTACCGCAGCAGATAAAATCGGTAGGATTTGACCTAAAAGACCACTGCTAAAATAGACCCAAATAGCGGTGACTAGACAGGCAATGAATGTGACTTTTGAGGTTATATTTTTCTTCCCCATTCCCCATAATGCATCAGCAACAACAATAACCGCTAACAATTTTGCAGCTTGTATGACAGCATCGAGCCAACCGGAATTCGATAAACTGCTACTCATAACAGCTAGAAAAGTTAACAACGCAAAAGAGGGTAAAGTAAACCCAACAAAAGCTGCTAGAGCTCCAAGATAGTGCCCTTTTTTGTATCCGATAAACATGCCTAACTGACTGCTCGCCGGTCCAGGTAGAAATTGGCATAGTGCAACAGCCTGATTAAATTCACTGCTGGTTAACCATTTTTTATCTTCGACAAATGCTCGTTGAAAATAACCAATATGTGCAGCAGGTCCACCAAAGCTATAAAGTCCTAGAACTAAAAAGTGCCAAAAAACACTTAACATTTAAATCTCTCCATAAATACTTAATACTCAAGCAACCTAAAGTGCCGGATACGAATACATAGTACAAAGAGCCTTTAAATTAATCTAATCGTTAGTTTTAATGATATGAATCGATTAAATTAATGTTTATTTTCATCATCAAGCTCACTCTCTAACACGAACATAGTCGCGCCAAATCCATGATTGGGTATAATAACTAAAGCACTTACAATCGGTTAAAAACAATGCTAGAAAATCTTCATCAAATGGTCATTCTTGCAACAATCAGTCATGAACAAAACTTCACAAGAGCGGCTGATAGATTGGGAATTTCAAAGTCACAAGTGAGCAAGCAAATTCGCCTTCTTGAAGAGCGTTTAGGTTGCCAACTGGTTCAGCGAAGTACTAGAACCGTTGTTCTAACCGAGATTGGATTACAATATGCCGAGTATGGCCAGCAATTGTTAGATACGGTTAACGAAGCTGAAGCTATGGTGGCAGGTTATCGAAATGAAGTGAAAGGTGTTCTAAGAATCGGTATTGCTCAATCCTTTGGTAACCATCAAATTACTCCAGCTCTGGCTGAATTTCAGCAGCTACATCCTGAATTGGAGCTAGAAATCAGTTTATTTGATCATAGACCTAACTTGTTAGAAGAAGGGTTTGATTGCTGGATCGCCATTCATGAACATCCGCCAGAAGGAATGGTAGCGCGACGATTAGCTAACTGCCATTTTATGGTTGTCGCTTCGCCAGAATATATTGCCCAGCATGGAAAGCCCGAAACACCAGGGGATTTACGCCGCCATAACTGTATTACTTACCAAAGTCGTGAGCGAAAGTACGTTAACTGGGAATTTACTCGTGATGGTATTCATCAATCAATAAGAGCTCGTGGAACATATCGAATTGATAATGCACCTGCAGTACTTGATGCAACGGTAAGTGGTTTAGGTATTGCCTATCTATCAACATATCTACTGACAGATGAGATAGAGAAAGGAAAATTAATTCAATTACTACCCGAATGGAAAGCTGACTTAGAACTGCCTATTTATGCGGTATATCCAAGAAGAAAATACTTAGCCCCTAAGGTACGGAGTTTTATCGATTTTATGTCGGAACGAATGGCTAAACCGCCCTATCGAGATCATAGCCCATTTCTTGACTAAATCACTCGTTACCACCACATACCAAAGCTAAAAATAAAGCGACCTCTTAACAATTTAATTAAGTTGGTCGCTCTACTTATTATTAGAAAATAGTAAATCTAGGCTAATTTCTTTTTAGCAGGATATGCATACATCTTTTTCAATAAGTCTGCTTCACCAATTGATAGGGTTGCCAATTTTTCATTAAATTTAGCAATTTCGCTCTCAGTAACAGAACCATCTTCAATATCTGCTGCAATATAGTTCGCCGGGAACAGATGATAGTTTTTGGTTATTTGACGGTCAATCTCTTCCGCCAATTCATCAGGAGTTTCGAATGGCTGAGTAATGACGTCACCAAAAGCGATATGAATACGTCCCTTATAGCCAACAATACCTTTAATGATACTGTCGATATCTTCAAACTCACCCTTCTCATAGCTACCATGGGATTGAATTTGGTATAGCTCATGAGCTTTAGCTGCATCACACGGATCATTCTCGTAAGAAATGCTTACCGGAACAATGTTTAGCTTTGGCATAAATTCAGAAAATGCTTCTTTACGTTTGCGACCTTCCATAAAGAACATCTTCATTAAAGCAGGATCAGTTCTATCATTGCCATCTTTCGCTCGCCCCTCTTTTTGAGCGATCCAGATATTATGACCTGTTTCTAATGAATGAGAGATATAACCAGATAAAAGACCTAATGCTTTCATCATTTCACGAGGAGCTTTAACCGAACGTTTAACAATAAAGCTTTTGTTTAAACGCATTAGTTCTGTAGCACACGGTTTTTTTAGTAGATTATCACCGATAGCAATACGAACCGTATTAAAGTTTTCATGGAATAGAGCCCAGTTCACCATGGCTGGATCCATTGCTATATCTCGGTGATTAGAAACAAATAGATAAGATTGATTAGGGTCAAGCTTATCCAAACCACTCCACGTTACACCGTCACAAGAGTTATCCAGTGTTCCTTGCATATACTTAGCAACATGGTGTTGAATCTCTTCTACCGTTTTAACATTAGACCACTTCTTGATTAAAACTCGCTTAATCAAGGGGATCAATAACCAGCCAAACATGCCAGATGCTTGCGGAAAACGGTACTTCAAAATAGCATTGATAAATTCTTTATCATCAATCAAACGTGCAATCGCTGCACTGACTTCATCGTCATTGTAAGGACGAATCTCTTTATAAATATCGTTATTTGTTGGCACAATGATGCTTCGACTTTAATGAAAACTGCGCTATTTTACGCACATTTTAGGGTTTGCCCAACGGTAACCGCCAATACAGTAAATGGTTGGAGGTCTTACCAGAATAATTTGATTAAAACATATCCATTTTAATCAAAACAAAACGCGATAACAGTAAAACTTATCACTATTTCTTATAATTTTGTCCAATAATTGCGTGTTTACTTCTAGACTTGTTGACGATCTCTTCAAAAGACAAGATCATACCTACGCATTACCAACTAGAGACCTGCTATGAAACACGCGATCGAATTTACCCATCATAATCACCCTTTTTTACATGTTGGCTCTCGTAAAAAAAGTACTCATTCCTTTTTTATTGTGGTTGAGAAAGGAGCCGTTCTTGTTCGCCTAGGTAAAAATGAACATTTAGTTTCAGCAGGGACAGGATTTTGGCTCCCATTTGATTGCCTACATGCTTTAACCGCACTTCCTGGTACTAATTACTATCAAGTCGACTTTTCAATTCGTCTTACTACAGCTGTATGTAGCCACGCAGGTTTTTTCAAAGTTACGCCATTAATTGCTGCTCTTTTAGATGAATTAAGCCAAACAGCAAGCGAACAACATCAATGGGACGGCCCTGAAGGTCGTATTTTAAAAGTGCTTGCAGACAAAGCAGCACAGTTGAAAGTATCAACAAAAACTCTATCACCAGTGCTTGCTGAACGATATCATCCAGCATTAACACTGATTTTAAACGGTTCTAAAATCACAGAGAATAGCGATATCAAAGCGATAGAATCTGTGTTTAACCAGTCAGTGAAAGAGCTTGAATCTTGTATGGTGATGCGTGAAGCCATTCGATTACAGCGTTCAGGACGAAAACCATCTCAAATTGCGACTGAGTTATCGGTACCTGAAACTCTACTCAACACTTTAGCTTTACCTATATTAGGTAAGCCATTATAAAAAAATCCCCTTTGAGCGATCAGTTCAGCCACTCAAAGGGGATTTAAACAAGTTACTAGGCAGAAAGAATCAACCGCGTTTCTATTCTGCTTCGTGATACATGCGGGTTGTTAAAGCAATACGATTCCATGCATTAATAGTCACAATCTGCATTAAGCATTGCGCTGTTTTCTGCTCACCCATTAGCTTAATACAAGCTTGGTAAACTTCTTCAGATACTCCACCCTTAGCGATCTCAGTCACCTCATCAGTAAGAGCAAGTACTGCACGCTCTTCATCAGTAAATAATGGTGATTCTTTCCAAGCAGCAACAGCAAATAGTCGATGATCTGTTTCACCTAACGATTTAGCTTTATCTGTATGCATCTGAATACAAAAAGCACAACCATTGATAGTTGAAGCACGAACCTTAATAAGTTCTTTTAATTTAGGCTCAAGATCTGTCTGATCAAGATACCCTTCTAAGCCAAGCATAGGTTTATAAGCTTTTGGTTCTAGTGCACTTAAATCGAAACGATGTTGCATAATAAATTCCTCTAATATAACCACACCTAAATAAATTCAAAATAATTCTTGTCATTTATTAATGATGTGTTCTTAAGTTGAATGTATTGTGCATCAATTAATTAATGCATAGAATACCGCTAATAACTGAAATAGTTTTGCGCATAATGCAAAAGCAGCAAAGGTAATGCCTCAATGTTCAATTTAATCAAAATATTCCTTAAAGTCGTTGAAGTTGGCAGTTTTTCAAAGACCGGCCAAATTTTGAATATGGCACCTTCCTCTATTGCAAGAAATATAGATCAGCTAGAAAAAGAGCTATGCGTTACTCTATTTCACCGAACAACACGCCAACTAACACTCACAGATGAAGGCCAAGATTTCTATCAAGGTGCAACAGAACTAATCCATAACGCAGACGATCTCTTTAACCAAACCAAAAAACAGAATCAGCATCCTCAAGGTACAATTCGCATCTCGGTTTTTGAAAGTTTTGGTCGCCAATGGATATCACCTCTACTTCCAAAATTCCTGGCTCAATATCCAGAAGTTAAAGTTGAGATTGAATTAGAAAATCGAATGGTAGATATCAATAGCGAAAATATTGATTTAGGCATTCGAATTGGTCGCCCTGTTGACTCTGGATTACATGCTAGAATGCTGTTGCCAAACCAAACATGGCTTTGTGCTTCACTAACATATTTGGCCAATTCAGAACCTCTGAACAGCCCTCATGATTTGGAGAACCATAATTGTCTATTACTTAATAACGATAGACAAAAAGTTTACTGGTACTTTAATAATGGGAAACAGTGCTTAAGAGTATCTGTGGCGGGTAATATTACATCCAAAGGAGGAACACCATTAGTTGAGGCTGCCGTTGCCCATGGTGGCGTTGTTCTTATGTCAAATTGGATGATGGTTGATTTGGTAAAGGAGGGGAAATTAATTCGATGCCTTCCAAATTGGCATTCATCGTTGCATGAGGGCTCAAGTGGTGAAATCTATGCCGTATATAGTGGTAGTAAATTCCCTCGCCCAGCATTACGTGCTTTTATAGATTTTCTTGTTGCAGAGATTAACAATATCGACTTGTCGTTATAATACTATTCTCTCATCACATTCCTATTGAAAGGGTATCTGTACATGCATGGATAAGCCCGACTCTTCACGTTCGTGCCAGCGGTAATCAAATCTAAACCGAGGCGAATTTGGATCAGTGCCGGTCATACCAAAACTCATCTGAAGACCATGCTGTCGAATCCAGTCTTCGGGGTCATCCACATCTGCAGGTTGGTATTCATACTTTTCTGGAACCCAAAAACCCAACCCATAAAAAGTTGATGCTTGGTATTCGGTAAATACAGGTGTCTCAACATTCAATTTGTCCCAATGATTCCAAAAAAGTCTTCCCCTATCAAGGGTATCTAAACGCCATGGAGATGCGTAACTAAATAAACTGGAAGAACTCGGTGAAACATTGCAGGCATCAACAACGGCAACTTCACTCAATTCCGGTTGACATATCATAGCCGAGCAATCCCATGCAACCAAACTGCTTGAGAATACAAGCCATCCAATTAATTTAGTACTGCAATAAGACAATTAACCATTCCTATCTGTTCGATGTAAAATCAAATCGAGAACTATTCAGTAGTTTAGCGACATTTTCTGTTGTTAGATGTGAAATAGCTCGACCTTCCTCTAAATATTCCCGGATCTGTGTACTTCTTACTGAAACTGTTTCAGGACAAGCCAGTATTTGCCAACGTTTCAATATCTCTTCAAAGCGGTAAAATTTAGAGAAGTTCAATAAGTTATCAGGACCAATAACAAAAGTAAGATTTGCATTTGGATATCTCAGCTGCAATTGGCTCATTACATCGAATGTCGTAACCGCTTGACCATGAACCGCTATCTCTTGCTCTATTTGGCACAGTTCTAAGTTGCTTAATTGACTATCTTTAATGAAAGTCGATATTAATTCACACCGTAACTCGTAATCTAACATCACTTTGCCCCAAGCATGAGCGTAACTTGGAAGAACAAGCACCTTATCAAAGTGACTAAGACGCTCTAAAACAGATAGATGTCCAAGTGTTGGAGGATTAAATGCACTACCAAAGATCGCAATTTGAGGCTTCATAGGATGTTATTCTCTACTTTATGACGATAAATCACACAATATCATTACTTAGTAATAACAGTTTGGAAGTATTTTGCTTGAATTGACAATCGAGCATTGATCCAAAACATAACTTATCGCATGATTTTACATAAGGGTTAATCAGTTAGTGAGAAAGAACTCATTTTTCTGATTCAATTGATTAGATTTTGGGCTAAGTACCTAAGGTAGCATATAAAATGGAACAGCTAATTCGTCAGAACATGCGTGTTTTACCTTCAATTGACGTTGAGTTTGAGATTCAACGCCGAATTTCATTCATTCAAAAGAAGCTAAAAGTATCAGGCAGTAAGTCTCTTGTACTGGGTATTAGCGGTGGTGTTGACTCGACAACGTGTGGCCGTTTGGCTCAATTAGCCGTTGAAGGACTTAACAAAGAACATAACACAACAGACTACCAATTTATTGCTGTTCGTTTACCTTATGGCGAGCAGCAAGATGAAGATGAAGCCCAATTAGCACTTCAATTTATTCAGCCAACTCACTCTATTAGCATCAATATTAAAACGGGTGTAGATGGTACTCACGCAAGTACTCTAGACGCTTTAGATGGTACTGGATTGATTCCTAAAGATGAAGCTAAGGTGGACTTTGTTAAAGGTAATGTAAAAGCCCGTACTCGTATGATAGCTCAATACGAAGTTGCTGGATTAGTAGGTGGATTAGTTTTAGGAACTGATCATTCCGCTGAAAATATCACAGGTTTTTATACCAAGTTTGGTGATGGTGCCTGTGACCTTGCTCCATTATTTGGTTTGAATAAACGACAAGTGCGCCAAATTGCGGCCCATCTAGGTGCGCCTGAATCATTAGTGATAAAAGTACCTACTGCCGATTTAGAAGAGTTAGCACCTCAAAAAGCTGATGAAGATGCCTTATTAGTCAGTTACGATCAAATCGACGATTTCTTAGAAGGCAAAGATGTTGAACCTCATGTTATTGAACGTCTGGTTAATATCTACAAAGCCACTGAGCATAAGCGTCAGCCTATCCCAACTATTTACGAAGACGAATAAATCTCCGAATTACTTCAAATCGTGATAGAAAAAAGGCTTTGCAGGTATCATCTTCAAAGCCTTTTCTTATTTTGCCAAATTTAATGGCTAACAATATCAAAGCCCATTAAATTATCTAATTCCCACCAAATCGCTTCGCATAATCCTTGGCGATAAACGGCCTGCCTGAACTCAGCATATTCGCTTTTATACATTTGATAGTGTCTTTGTGAATTATATTTACTGGCACGAACATTAGCTAGCCTATCACAAGCTTTAACGATCAATGCAAGGCGTGCTGCTTCTTCCGTCTCATCGAGTCCAGAAAAACGTTTGTTGATTTCATTTTTTCTTGCACATCGATCTTCTAACTTCCCGTCGGACATATAATTTACAGCATCAGCTATGGTAAAACCAAAATCAGCAATCAATTCTTCTACGGTCGTTGAAGTATCCTCAATAACATCATGCAATTGAGCAATAATCATAGCATCAGTACCAAACGGTGTTGCTAATCGAGAAACCGCTTCGAGATGAAAGAAATACGGTACATCTCCATACATTTGCTCTTTATGTCTCGCCCGAGCCAGAGTTCTTGCCTTCATATAACGATTATTCATCATTAATCCCTTTCATCTTATACATCATACAAAGAGACAAAAATCAGTCTAACCGTATCTTATTTCAGCTATATCTATTTATCTAAGAGTTGTTTGGCGCTATGAGAATTAACGCACAATTTCAAAGGTAATAATGGCGACTTATGAGGAATGAAACGCTAAAAACAAAAAAGAGAGCCATATAGACTCTCTTAAATCAATCAGATTAATCGGATGACTTCCGTATTATTAATCTTGCTGTTCAGCTTTTTTCGCTGCTTCTGCACGGATCTGATCAGCAATAATCTTAATTGCCTCACCAGAACTAATACCTTGAGCCATTAATTCATGAATACGCTCTGCAGCTTCTTGCTGCTCACTGTGAGTTAAAGTAAGCATTATATCTATCTCAAATCAGTTTAATTAGAATCGCGTAGTTTAGAGCTTAATAATACAATTGTCATCCAATAGTTATTAGCTCTTTAACCTGGACGACCATCGGCACGGGGTTTAGTCAAAATTGGATAGTACACAATAGTAAATATAGAGAACGCAATCGCCCACAAAATGGCAGAGAAAACATAGCCATTAATAGTCAAACTTGGATAAACCCAAATCAATACACTACGAACAAGCGTTGATAATAATAAACAAACAAATGCAATTTGAACCCAGTATCCAACCTGTAGACTACGTCCTGTATGCCCTAATGAAACACGAGCCATCATAGACAAAATCATACCGCCGATACCACCAACAGTCATAAGATGCAGTGCAATACTATAGCTCACAACATGACTGACCATACTTAGGCCAATGGCGAAAAGTCCCAGAATCATACATAGATATGCGAGATGCAGGCTCCATAACAATGGCACTTTCAAAGTGGACAATGTACGCCAGCGGACAAATCGAATCATATTTGTCACTGCAGTCACCATCAGTAAATTGGCAACAATCCAATTATAATTGCTAGGTAATGGCAGAAACGTTGCGATAAGTAATAACCATACAGGAATTAATGCAGCATATTCGATCCATTTAACACGAGTAATCTGTTCAGTCTGAGTCCCTCTCCATGTAAAAAATGGGATAACTCGTCCGCCAACAACGAGTACGATAATCGCAATTACAACTAAAGCAACAAAAGAAGTTTGACGCAATGAGTTCTCAACGAGCCCCATCGCAATTAAATGAAGTTGGACATTTAAAGCTGTCAGTAACAACAGTAACGGTGCGAAAAAAAGATTATTCCATTGACGGCGAAGCAAAATGGGTTTCAACAAGAAATATGCTGCCAGAGGAATCCATGAGAGATCGATAAACATCCAAATGTAACTTGGTTGGCCAAATAGCAAACCAATTCTAGCAATTAACCATAACGTAAAAACGATTGCCAATTTAGTACTACGAATACCCTGAACGCCAGTCCAGGTCTGTACTGCAGTTAATAGAAAGCCAATAATGATTGCCCCAGTAAATCCAATCATCATTTCATGAGCATGCCACCAGATAGGCTGACCATACATTAAACCTGTGACATGGCTGCTACCTGACCAAAACATAGCCCAAACAACCATAGCAACAGCGGAGAAAAGAGCTGCAGATAAAAAGAAAGGTCGAAACGCTAACCTAAAGATAGGGATGATCTTTTGCTCTTTTTCGTTATCAAGAATTTGCATCATATTCGTGTACCTCTTAAAACATGCAAATATGATACACCTTTAAAGATGCAAATAAAATACACCATATGAAAAATGTGTCTAATTCGGGTATATAAGTTTAGCGTGAAGAATATAGAAGAACGGAACAGCCAATATTTGTCGATGTAAAAATATACAAATATAAAAAGGGCCCCTATCTGAAGCCCTTAGTTATTAACTTGACCAATAATTTATTACAGTGGAAAATCAACTGGTTGAGTGATTCGTTGAATATCTTTAATTGCGATATCACCTTGCCAACGACTCTTTATTAAGCCCACACTTAACCAATAGCGACCATCAGGTAAAGAAACTTCAGGTAACTCATTTGGTAAGTCTTTATTATTAATTCTTTGCGACCATACCGGCGTCCAAGAAGAATTGTTAAGATCAAACAAATCAACCGTTAACGCTGGTGTTGGACACGAAGGATTCTGAAAATAGTTATGCTCAATACGCCAATGAGAGCTATCAACCCAGCCAATCTGCTGCTTAAGAGCAGGCTCTGCTAAAACAATCCAACTATTCCAAGGCTTCTCATCTTCAGCTTGGATACTGAGTCGATAGAGACCGGCATGAATCGGTTTTTCCAATCTTCTGGCTTCAATATTAAAATATCCCCCCTCTTCAATGAGAGGTGTCCCCTTAATTATGTCCATATCAGGCCATCGACTGAAACTTATTGACTTAATTTTATTGCGGGTAAGACCAGTTATTGAAAGCTTGAGCATCAATTGGTTGGTATTTTGAATTACTTCTCGATTAACCGATAGCTGTGATAACCATTGCGGTAACACTTTTTTATTCAGACTATGACCACAATCATCCGTTATCGCTAAATCAAGAAGATTATTTAAATTTGCTTGATGAATCGCATCTGGCTGTTGCTGCCAAGCTTGAATAATGGTATCGAAAGATTCAGAGGTATGTCCTTCAAGTAGCTTTTCATTGGCAAGAGTATAAAGATTTTTGCTAATAAACCACTTTGCGCTAGCGCTCGGCGTACAAAACGCCGAGCCAACTAAAAAGAGTGAACAGAGAGAGGCTGTCAATCTTTTCATAGAATTAAGACTTCATTCGATAGCCAACGCCGCGTAACGTTTCAATCTCAATACCAACAAGCTTTTGACGTAACTGAAGGATATGAGTATCAACGGTTCGTGTTGTTGGGTAATGGTTATAACCCCAAACCTGATCCAATAGCTCATCACGAGTAAACACGCGACCAGCATTTTTGGCTAAAAATACCAATAGCTCAAATTCAGTACGCGTTAACGTAATAAACTCATCACCATGGCGAACTTCACGACTATCAAGATTGATCTCAATTTGTCCGGCTGTAATGATATTACTTGGCTCAGCATCGGCACCATTACTGCGTAGATGTACTCGAATACGAGCTAATAACTCTTCAACAGCAAAAGGTTTAGTCAAATAATCGCTAGCACCAGAATCAAGGCCAACGACTTTATCTGTAATAGAAACCATAGCAGTTAACATAATTACAGGTAAGGTTTTAATTTTTAACCAATCTTTGAGAAAATCAAGAGAGTCACCCTCCGGTAACTGGCGATCTAAAATTACGATCTCCGCTTGATCCCACAAACCTGCAACTTTCGTCGCACAGTCTGCGTATAAACAATTGTATCCGGCTTGCTTCAAGCTCTCGAGTAAACCATCAGCAAGGTTGCGGTCATCTTCAACCAGTAGCAGAGTCTGATTCACACGGTATCTCCAAAATAAAAGTTGTTGGTGGACCATCTAAACGCATAGTTCCACCCATACGACGTATCATCGATTCAACGATTGTTAGACCTAGACCTAAACCTCTTTCACTTACAAAAGGCTTTCGTAACCTAGCCCAGTCTTTTTTACCTAGTGGCCCCTGATCTTGTACCACTATTTTTACTTTTCCATCGTTGAAAGATGCGGTTAATGAAATTGGCGCTACCCCATATTTTGTGGCGTTTGATAATAAGTTATCAATACAAGTCCCTAGCCAATACATATTTAAGCTCACTTGACGATCTTGCTCTGGCAGCGTCAATGCAACTTCATACGGTTCAACTAAGAATTCTAACCACTCGTTAAACGATTCAATTTCTTGAACGCTCAATTCTTGCTGATTGGCTTGTAAGTAATCTTTACTTGCTTCTGCCAACTGGCGTAGTCGCCGTGAATCTTCGGTTAAACGACGAAACTCATCGTATAACTCTTCTGGTAATAAATCGAACTGACGTCGAAAACCTTCTACCGTCATAGCTAAACTAGCTATAGGTGTTCGCAGTTCGTGCGTAAGAATCTGTAATACTAACATACGTTCTTGCATTGCACGACGACGAGAGCGTAAACGCAATACACCCCATCCGATCAAAATACCTAAGTTGGCAACAAATAGTCCCACTAACAGATAGTATGTTATATGCGACTTGTCTTCTTCTTGCCAACAAATATTACCACTTTTAGCTAAGCAAAAATCATTATCACTCAATCGCTTAAAGTGAACATCATAACGATTTAGAACAGATGACCAGGTTGGCTGATCATAAATTTTATAATCATTATCATATCTAACCCATAACTCACCATTAGCAATAAAAGCATCAGCTCCTGCAATAAAAACTTTGATCTCTTCATCACTCATACGTTGCAAACGACCTAATATCGAGTTTGCTTCAGCTAAAGGTCGCTCTTTGATATGAAGATATCTATCCAGTTTTTTATTATCTTGCGGATGCTTTTCTAAATAACGGTATGCATAACTACCACCACCTGGGTGAATATAGCCAGCACGAACAAACCATCCTCGAGGTAACGGTGTACCAAAACACATCGCACGAACAAAAACCACAGGTTGAGTTACCAAAGGACTTACTGGCCATGGTCCCTTACAGACAAGAGACTGTTTATAGAGCTGTCGTAACGCTTTAAGCGGATACTTAGCTGATTGAGGCAGTAAAGACGAAGGCAACAGCAAAGGCGTTGGATATCGGCTCTGTAACTGACGGATATCGTAAGTTGCTAATGGCTCGGTTTTCAACAGATCGCCACGAATAGAACTCAACCGCTCAGGCAGACTCATAGAATCGGCAAAGCTTGTCGAGGACAAAAACAGAGACATTAACAATACGTACTTTTTCATAGGCTCAGTCTATCATTGATTTCGTTTTAGCATTGTCAGAGATATGTCATTACCTATTGCTAAAATCCACTTCTATTGTTACTTCTATCATCTTGATTTACAACTATTTATAGCAGGATTATTTATTAATACATAAAAAAACGCCGCTATCTGTGATAACGGCGTTTCATGGTAACAAATTTAGTTATGCTTATAGATGCTCAAGAATATCTAAGCAACTTTGTTTTGCATCACCAAATAGCATTTGAGTATTTTCTTTGAAGAACAATGGGTTTTGTACGCCTGCGTAACCCGTATTCATAGAACGCTTAAATACGATTACATTACGCGCATTCCAAACTTCTAGTACAGGCATGCCTGCAATTGGACTGTTTGGATCTTCCATTGCCGCTGGGTTTACAGTGTCATTTGCACCGATAACTAGTACCACATCTGTATCAGAGAAATCATCGTTGATCTCATCCATTTCTAATACGATGTCATAAGGCACCTTAGCTTCCGCCAATAGCACGTTCATATGACCAGGTAGACGACCTGCTACAGGGTGAATACCAAAACGAACATTAACACCTTGAGCACGTAGCTTGTCTGTGATTTCATGTACTGGGTACTGAGCTTGCGCAACCGCCATGCCGTATCCAGGAGTGATGATCACAGATTTTGCATCTTTAAGCAGTTCAGCAACTTCTTCTGCTGAAGCTTCACGGTGCTCGCCCTGCTCTTCTTCTGTTGATGCTACACCGCCATCAGTACCAAAACCGCCAGCAATAACACTAATAAATGAACGGTTCATTGCTTTACACATGATGTAAGACAGAATCGCACCAGAAGAACCTACTAGCGCACCTGTTACAATCAACAGATCGTTTGCTAGCATGAAACCTGCTGCTGCCGCTGCCCAACCTGAGTATGAGTTAAGCATAGAAACCACAACTGGCATGTCAGCACCACCAATTGAAGCAACAAGATGGTAACCAAATGCTAGTGCAATCAGTGTAACCAGAATCAACGCAATCATTGAGCCTTCTGCTTTCACAAAAATAAGCATTAGGATAAATGATGCAACGATAGCCGCTAAGTTTAGTTTATGGCGATGTGGCAGCATTAGTGGTTTAGAGGAAATAATGCCTCGTAGTTTAGCAAAGGCAACGATAGAACCGGTAAAAGTAACCGCACCAATGAATACACCAAGGAAGATTTCAACAAGGTGAATAGTCAGCATTGCGCCAGTCAAATCACCATGATCTAAATAGGTGTTAAAACCAACTAGAACCGCCGCTAGACCAACAAAGCTATGAAGAATAGCCACAAGCTCTGGCATTTCAGTCATTTCAACTTTCTTAGCGTAGTAGATACCAATCGCACCACCGATGATCATCGCGATAATGATCCAGCCAGTACCTTGTGCATCTGGGCCAAAGATGGTCGCAATTAACGCAATCGCCATACCAGCAATACCGTAGTAATTACCGTTACGAGCCGTTTCTTGCTTAGACAGTCCCGCTAGAGACATAATAAATAATACAGCAGCAACAATATAAGCTGCTTGCACGATACCTGCAGACATTTGTTACTCCTTATTTGTCTTTACGGAACATTTCTAGCATACGTTTAGTGACCGTAAAGCCACCGAATATATTGATGCTAGCAATAAGAATCGCAATAAACGCGAGGACAGAAACACCACTGTGTCCTTGTCCAATTTGCAGTAGAGCACCCACAATAATGATGCCTGAAATTGCGTTAGTTACTGACATTAGAGGTGTATGCAACGCATGGGTTACGTTCCATACCACGTAATAACCCACCACACACGCCAATACGAATACCGTAAAGTGAGAAAGGAATTCTGCAGGAGCATTATTCGCTACCCAGCCAAAAGCAATCGCTGCAGCTGCCAAAATACCGTATTTTTTCGCTGGAGAAGTCGGTTTTTCAACTTTTGGTGCAATGGCCGCTTTAGGTGCTGCTTCTTTTTTAGGAGCCGCAGATACTTTAATTGGAGGTGCAGGCCAAGTGACTTCACCCGCTTTAATCACAGTCAAACCACGAAGCACTTCATCATCAAAGTTGATATCAATGTTGCCATCTTTCTCTTTGCAAAGAAGTTTAACTAAGTTAACAAGGTTAGTTGCATAAAGCTGAGACGACTGTGTAGGCAAACGGCTAACCATATCGGTATAACCAATGATTTTCACACCATTTGCTGTTGTAATCACCTTATCAGCTTCAGTGTAAGCACAGTTACCGCCATTTGCTGCTGCAAGATCGACAATCACACTGCCCGCTTTCATTGAATCAACCATCTCTTTGGTGATCAATTTAGGCGCAGGACGACCTGGGATCAATGCTGTTGTAATGATGATATCAACATCTTTTGCTTGCTCTGCGTACAAACGCTCAGCCGCTTTATTGAATTCATCAGACATTTCTTTAGCGTAACCATCTCCCGTTGAAGTATCTTCTTTGTAATCCACTTCAAGGAATTCGGCACCCATGGATTCAACCTGCTCTTTTACTTCAGGTCGAACATCGAATGCGCGAACAATAGCACCTAGGCTACCTGCTGCACCGATAGCTGCCAAACCAGCAACACCGGCACCTGCAACTAAAACTTTAGCCGGCGGTACTTTACCTGCGGCTGTAATTTGACCGGTAAAGAAACGACCAAATTCGTGCGCAGCTTCAACAACCGCACGATAACCTGCGATGTTAGCCATTGAACTTAACGCATCAAGAGCCTGTGCACGAGAGATTCGTGGTACAGAATCCATAGCCATTACGTTAATGTTTTTCGCTGATAGCTTTTCTAATAGCTCTGGATTTTGGGCGGGCCAAATAAAGGATACTAAGCTAGCACCATCTTTAATTAACTCGATCTCATCAACACCCGTTTCTGGATTTACCTGAGGGGCATTAACTTTAAAGATCAGATCCGACTGCCACACTTCGTCGGTTGAAACGACTGTTGCACCTGCGGCTTCATAAGCTGCATCGTCAAAACTCGCTTTCACACCAGCGTTATGCTCAACCGCAACACTGAATCCCATTTTTAACAACTGCTCAACCGTTTTAGGGGTCGCAGCGACTCGCGTTTCGTTAGCGAATATCTCTCTAGGTACACCAATTTGCATAGCTAGTCCCTGAATATTGGCAAAAAAGTATGTTTTTGTATCCAACTTGATAATCAATATCAAGCCCTTGTGGTAAAAATACAAAAATCCCCAACATTTACGTTGAAAAAACCAACGATTTTCACAATCTAACAGAAATAAAAGAACATTTTTAACACAATCAAACTGGTCACACCACATTCATGGTTAACTCTCTGTTATGCAACAGATTTACATATTAAAGACGAGATAGCAAACCAGTCACCACAATATTTTCTGTATAGATAATGAGTTAAGTCAGTTTATTCGCTATTCATCAATCATTTTGTGACTGTGATTGACTTATCGATTTTTAGAAAATATTTCAGTTTTTTTTGCGATATGGGTTGAGGTTATAAATTTACAAACTTTTCACAAAACAAGAGGGAAATTCAACGTTTGCTACATAGCGTAGAGGAAGATATTGAGGATAAGGAAATAAAAAGATTAGGTACAATAAAGATGGCTAACGCCGCCCTATAGCCAAGAATTTTACACTTAGCTATAGGACTGGCTGGAAAAATGGATTACTTAAACATCGCATCGCCAGTTTGATCAATAAACATCTTGGCTTTATTGATCATAAATGTTTCGGCATCTTGCTTTGATGATAAAAGATCTGAACGGATAAACGCATGATCTTTTAACTCTCCTTCAACTTCTTTCGTAATACGTCCTGCAATACGAAACTGTCCATTTTCTGCTTTTGGTTCTGGATAGATTAAAAAGCCTTTATATTCGGTAGGCTCAATTTGAACCTTTAATTTATTTGCAGATTTTGTACCGAATAACCTAGAAAAAATTCCCATACAGCATCCTAGTTAACCTAATTGACGACTAGTATCAGAATAACTGCTAAGTCATTTTTATCAAAGGTAAAACAGAAATCACTATTACACTTAACGATATAAACCGATATCTTTCTGAAGATGTACCGGTAGATCACTAACGTTGTACTCTTTTACTGACTTAGAACGAATAAATAGAATATCCATAAAATGTGCAATCAATCCTTTGAATGAAACGGCATAAGTTTTCTGATTCAATACGTCATCAGATGTAACAGTTTCAAAATTCATTACCTGTGCCATGATTGCCTCTACTGAGTTATTTTGTTTAGTTGCCGTTATTTTAGTCATCTTTTTTGCTGACCTAAAATGACAAATTCTCCATTTCATCATTAGTAAAACTAATCCAAGCTTATTTAAATTAACTCAATTAGCGTTAACAACGAAAATAAGAAAATGTAACGGATTTCAACCGGATTAAACTCGGTTATAGAGCACTACCACAGAATAAATTATATTCGTCATTCAGGCTTAACTGAGGCAATAGGCCAAGTTACTGAGAGAAACACTCCGTTCAGGTTTGATTTTTCATTATAAAATTGACGTATATCAAATTAGTGATTTTAAACAATAAACCAGTCAACTTTATGAAAATAATCCTAATCCGAAAACTGATAAAGAAATAGCAGTTAATTCTACGTATAGCACAGTTATAAAGATTTTCTCTTGCACCCTACTCATAATTTACATACCCTTTTTAACGAATTCTCAGGGCGGGGTGAAATTCCCCACCGGCGGTAAATATCTATTTAGGTATCAGCCCGCGAGCGCTTAACGAGTTATTTAGTTAAGGTCAGCAGATCTGGTGCAAACCCAGAGCCGACGGTTATAGTCCGGATGAAAGAGGATCAGTGGTGAGTTTACGCTCATGGCTATGCTGTATCAGATGCGAGAGAAAGTATTATTAGTACTTTCCGTAGCTGCTGCTTTGTTGTATCTAATTGATACTCATCGTGCTTAGCAATATTATGCTGTGCAATACAGAATATACACTCCATTCTTTGGACACTATCTATCAACGCCCTGATTCTGGTAATGCCAATATCATGAATAGTTAGGGCTGCAAAAATCGCCTTTTTATGATCTTGGTATAAATTTTTTATACGGAGTTTTACCATGAATCAGTCCCTTTTAGCTCAATTTGGAACCCCTTTCGAACGTGTTGAAATCGCACTAAATGCAATCCGCCAAGGTAAAGGAGTGCTTGTAGTTGATGATGAAGATCGCGAAAATGAAGGTGATATTATCTTCGCAGCAGAAACACTCACATCTCAACAAATGGCGATTATGATCCGTGAATGTTCTGGTAT
Organism: Photobacterium damselae subsp. damselae; assembly: GCF_038086725.1. Classification (NCBI taxonomy): domain Bacteria; kingdom Pseudomonadati; phylum Pseudomonadota; class Gammaproteobacteria; order Vibrionales; family Vibrionaceae; genus Photobacterium; species Photobacterium damselae. Next base: position 366,078 of record NZ_CP146971.1, on the reverse strand, counting down.
CGTCTGTTTATGCCTAACTGAAGAACGTACAAAGCAATTAGAGTTACCTATGATGGTTGAAAACAACACTTCAGCCAATCAAACAGGTTTCACCGTAACTATTGAAGCTGCAGAAGGCGTTACTACAGGTGTATCTGCAGCCGATCGCGTAACCACAGTAAAAGCGGCAATCGCTGATAATGCACAGCCAAGCGATCTTAATCGTCCTGGTCATGTTTTTCCTTTAAAAGCAAACAGTAATGGCGTATTAGGCCGTCGTGGTCATACAGAAGCAACCATTGATCTTATGCGTCTTGCTGGATTAAAACCTTATGGCGTGTTGTGTGAGCTCACAAATCTAGACGGGACTATGGCTCGTCTGCCTGAAGTAATCAGCTTTGGTGAGAAGTTTGATATGCCAGTACTAACTATTGAAGATCTGGTTGCTTATCGACTCAATCAGCAAGAGCAGGTAGCTTAATATTGCCAATAAGTGCGCTATGAATAATTTGTAGCTTACTGTCTCGAAAACAAAGCCTGACGAACATTCATCAGGCTTTGAAATAATTTAGCGATTAATGTCTTACTTAGTGTCTCGCCTACTCTTTTGCTAAACATATCTACTTAGGCGACATCTGTTGCATTGCACTCACAAGGAATATACACAGTATAATTTTCTTCTGGAGCACTGAATTCACCCTTCATTCGAGCAAAATCTTCAAATGCATCAGCCATAGTAACATTCATCGCTTTCGGTTCAGAGACATAATCAAGTAATGGTGCATACCCTTCTTTACCTGTTGCAGTATAGCCAGAGGATACAGAGGTATACACTTTCTCATCGTCAACATCGATCCATTGACCATCTGATAAATGTTGTAACTGCTCTATACGTGTACCCTTAGTTGAACAACAACGGTAGGTATAACGAAGATCGGCCACATAAGGAAAACTTCCAGTCCCGGTTCCTTCTACTCCATTATCAATCGCATTATCAATCGCACCCTCTAATGCTTGGCGAATACGCTTACCTTTTACTTGATAAACCATTAAACCAATAGCAAATGGTAATAACTTACCAGCAACATCGGCGGGGGTAATAGGTCCCGGATTAAGTGAAGATCGCACGCCACCAGCATTATGGATACCAAAATCGATATCATAGCCAAGTTGACGTCCCTTCCAGACAAAACTCTGTACTACCCAAGGTGCAATTTGGCTTGGACCTTTCTGATCGGGAATACGTGTATGTCGTAAAGGCTCTGTGACTAACGCCACTTGCTCAACTTGCAGATTACGAACCGCAGGGCGATAGTGTTCATTCAATATGTTTTCAATAACAGGATCTTTAACACAAAAACGTACATTTGGTTGTTCAGTTAGATAATGTCTAACTGCATCATGACTGTCTTGATCTAAGTGCTCTGTACGCGTTGCATCTACCGTAAACTGTCGTCCAAGAAGTAACTGATTGACACCCGAAACTCGCTCGACAGTACCATCAGCGGCAAAATCAATATCAAGTTGACCCAACGCTAAGGCATTACACCCTGCTTGTACAACACAAGTACCATTAACCATACGCGCGTAGGTATCTGTTTTACCAAATCCAATGTTAGTAAAATCGCCTTGCATTGTATGTGAATGGCCGCCGATGATTGCTCCGAGCCCTGCCACTTCTTCTGCAAGTTCAAGATCACGATCATAACCAAGGTGACTCAGTACGATGATCTTGTTGATCCCTTGTTGATTTAGGTGTGATACCGTATCTCGACAAATTTGGCTAACATTCAAAAAGTGAGTGTCGGGATCTGGGTTTGCAATACCCACCATGTTTTCAAGAGCCAAGCCAAAAATAGCTACGGGCTCACCTAACACATCTTTTACAATATATTTCGCGGTCTGAGTTTGAACATCATAAGCATAGACATTCTCCTTATCACGAATAGGATTTGGCTTAGACTGATCTTCTTGAGACAAATCCCAGTTACCGGCTAATAATGGAAACTGCACTTGGTCCAAAAACTCGGCCAAAGGTGCATTTCCCATATCCAATTCATGATTACCTAACGCCATGGCTTCAATACCAATCGCATTGAGGAGTACAGCGTTTGCACTGCCCTTATAAAGAGAAAAATACAACGTACCTTGGAAACAATCTCCTGCATGGAGGAACATAAATTCACGTTGATTCAGGTAAGCTTGAGTTTTGATCTCTTTAACCGCCGATGACACTCGCGAAAAACCACCACAACTTGCGTAAACTGAAGTCTCAGACGAGAAAACATCAGCAGGAAGTGTTAGTGATATTGACGAAGGCTCAAAATTTGAGTGTGTATCGTTTATATGGGCAAAGGTAATTTTTGCACTACGGTTATTAATCATAAAGAAATCATCATCTCCCTCGTAGATTGCAGAAACTAAGACTACTAGGCGAATAAGTCATTTACGTTGCAGAGAATAGAGTTGCCTCTGTTTCATTCTGCACAACGGCTTATTACCCATCAGTCACACAGTTTGTTTAACTAAGCTATTACAGCTAGATATGTTAAATAATCTGCAAAAGTGGTGCCAAATATATGAATGGATTGTCTATCTGACTGAAACCAATATAACATTTTATCGTTAAGATCACAGAATAAATTCAGTACCGATCATGGTTGCGGTAAATATTGCGAGGATAAGGCCTAAGACATTTGAGGCTCTCTCTTATCTAGGCCTTAATCATTAGAAAGTATTATTAGTACTCGGTATTACAGGTAACGACCATGACGCTGTAAGAATTCAATCTTGTAGCCATCTGGGTCTTGTACAAAGAAAAACTTAGCCAGTAACGTTCCATCACGGAAGAATTCTTTAATTTCTGCAGGTTCATAACCCAAACCCATTAATTTTTCATGTTCGCTCTCTAAATCATCAACAGCAACCGCGATATGGCCATAACCCGAACCATGAGTATAAGCTTCTTCTACTCCCTCATTCCAAGTTAGTTCTAGTTCCATATCATTTTCATCATTGCGTAGATAAACCAAACTAAAGCCTTCAAAATCCAAACGCTCGGCAATATCAAGGTCTAGGGCATTCTTATAAAAAGCCAGTGACTTATCTAAATCACGAACTCGTACCATTGAATGAATAATCTTAGCCATACTGAAACTCCATTAACTCAGTGAGTATTATTGCCTATCAGTTAGTGTTCTATAAATAAACAAGCGCTCAATAAATAAGCAATGATAAACAATAACTTGTATTTTGCGTAGATACGCTTTATTAATTTGTAGAGATGATACCAATCTGTGACCTTGACTAGCAAATTCCATTTATATCTGCGCTAATCTTGTAACAGAGGTGATGATATGCATTTAGAACGTATTGAAATTTCAGGCTTTAGAGGGATAAAGCGTTTATCTCTTACTTTTGATGAACTCTCCGTGCTTATTGGTGAAAATGCATGGGGTAAATCTTCTCTGCTTGATGCTTTAAGTATTGCTCTCTCTCCTGATGCTCAGTTCTATAACTTCAAGTTCTCTGATTTTCATGTGGATTACACTCTGGGCAATAAAAAAATGACTCAGCTGCAAATCATTCTACATTGGAAAGAAGATGCTGAAGGTGAGCATATTGCACGTCGATATAAAGGATTTGAGCGATTCTGGGTTCTTAAGCACAACATTCGCCACCTCTATTACCAAATTGAAAGCGTTATTGAAAATGACAAGGTGATAACCTATCGCCGTTTTCTAAATCATCATGGTCGAGAAATTCATTGTGATGAAAATGATCGTATGATTAAACGCTGGATGGTCTTACACCCTGTTGTTCGTCTACGTGATGCTCGCCGTCTAAGGTATTATGACGATGATAACAAGCCGCTACACGATAGTAATAATCATGAGCAACTGCAGAGTAATAGTCATAGTGATAATCATGTGAATGGTAACGCGCAACAAGAAGCTCGGATTCAAAAGCGCTTAGATAACACCTGTCGTCGACTTATGACACAACCAGGTCATGTAAATTCAGGGGAGCTAAAAAGCAGTATTAAAGCGCTGCATTCGTTAGTTGATCACTATTTTGCTTTTGCCCCCCACCAGCGTCAGCGTAATTTTAATCGAGCTCATTTCCCTAGCTTTGCCCAATATGCAGAGCACCCATTTGAGCAACTTATTCCTAAAAATTTATCGAAACAAAACCAACTGGTGCTACTGGGCTTGCTGAATGCTTTTATTCGAGCTAGAGGCCCTGTTAGCTTAAAACGCCTTTCACGCCCTATCCTTATTGTTGAAGATCCTGAAGGTCGTTTACATCCAACCATTTTGCAGCAAGCTTGGTCATTTATTAGTTCGATGCCAATGCAAAAGATCTTAACCACAAACAGCCCTGAATTACTCTCTAGTGTACCGCTACAAAGTATTAAGAAGTTAATTCGACAGGCTGATAGAACCCAAGTATTTGAAGTGGGTAAGCGTACTTTAGGCAAAGATGAAACTCGCCGTGTCAGTTTTCATGTCAGGTTACATCGTCCTAGTGCGTTATTTGCCCGTGCTTGGTTATTGGTGGAAGGTGAAACCGAAGTATGGCTGTTTAACGAATTGGCTCGTTATTGTGGATATAACCTAGCTGCTGAAGGGGTTCAAATTATCGAATTTGCTCAAAGTGGTTTGCGCCCTTTGGTCAAAATTGCTCGCTCATTAGGTATAGAATGGCACCTTATCTCTGACGGGGACATGGCTGGGCGCAAATACGCTGAAACAGTACGTAATATGCTAGGTACCGACGCAGAGCGACACCGTCTTACTGTATTACCAGACAGAGACATAGAACATTATCTTTATAATCAGGGATATGAAGCGCTATTTAAGCAATTATCTGGCATTCAAGGTGATGCGCCAATTAACGCTCATAAGATTATTCAACGAGCACTTAAACGTCATGCAAAACCCGATGTGGCTCTTGCCATTGTCGAATACACTCATGAAGGCAAGGTTGATGAGGTACCCTTACTTATTCGCTGGCTACTAAAACGCATCGTCGCCATGTCCCGAGGTGTGAGTTGATTGGTTCTAATCGATGATATTATTAATGCTTAAATTCGATGTTCTTAGAAATTGAGTTCTTAGATATTGTACTCTTAACTATGGGATTTTTCGTTGTAGGTTGTTTTTGAAAAAATAAGGTCACTTGTCCGACTTTAATCCCAAATTTCTTAATATCCGCGAGATTAAACAGATGGTGTTCATCTTGTAAGTACATCCAATCATCAAATTGAACCTGATAGCTTTCATCACCTACGGGTAGATCTAGGGTATAACGCCAATTTATGGCATTACCTTGGGATTTTCCCGTTGCAGTACCAATCACATCGTTTGCCGTTCCTTGATAGACCCCCTCGCTCAATTGGGTAATATGCCAAATACGCTGTTGGGTTTCGCCATCAGAAAAAATAAAGTCTTCAACTAATGTCAGTTGATTATCTTTAACCGTACCTAAAATAGTAACCTCAAAACGTCTTGTCTGTGTATTGGTATAATCTTGCACCATCCCCCAAGCAATAACATGACCGTTAAAGTATTCGAACAAATCTAACTTAGGTTGCACATTTTGATAATCACTCATTTTTTGCGAACAGCTTAGTAACCAAGGGAGTATCATCAACATCATAAAAATTTGTAGATATTTGCTAGCCATAAATTACTCCCTACCAATTAACTCTAAACGTAATTTGGGATATGAACTGTTCGGTGATAGCCAAATAGCAAGGAAAGCGCGATTAAGACTTGGGTTTGAGATCGTTCCAATCACTTTATTTTGAAACAAGAAATACCCAACTTCATCTTGCACCACAAAAATAAGTCGATCACCTTGTCTTACATTGGGCCAAATACCCTGCAATGACTTTAACCATACTTGTCTCTGCTGTTGGCTATATCCTAAATGTTGCCACTGTTCATCGGTTGCCTGTAGTAAATCACTTGCATCAATCTCTCTTTCATAACGAATAATTAACGCGATATTATTGTCATTATTAGCTTGATACTGTCCCGAAGGTGTACGTAGCTGCGCTTGATAGATAGTCCACCAGCCCCATGTCAGTTCGGTATTACCAACAACAGGCCAATTCACCCAGCTAAAATGTTGCTCTGCATAGCTCTGCTCTGACAGCAATAAAGCCCCAATAAACAAAAGAGATTTAAAAAGCATAACGATTCCTCGCGCTTTCAGTTAAATCAAACCGAATCATGCCTTTGGCAACGAGCATATAGACGAGAAAATTTGGGTAACATCTTAAGTAGAAAATAGCTTAGTGCCGCCCAAATCAACATCAGCAGTGGCAACGTTAATGGAACCCCAATAGGCAAAGAGACCGCACCTAGCTTTTCTCCAGCCAAATAGCTCAATGCGCCACCGACGCTACCTAATACAATCAAAGGCTTCATTGGCAGTGATAACAACGTCTCTCTCATAATCCAAACCATAGAGGCAAAACCAAGCCACAGTAAAATCAACCAAAAGGGTAAAATAGGATCAAAGCTTTGGTATAAAGGATCGGTAGAATTAGGAAACGAAAAGAATCCAAACCGCTTTAATAAGAGATCAACCCAGATCCCAGGCATGGCGACACAGAGCGAAAATAAAATACTGCCGCGAAAACAGAGCCAAGCACACAGCAATATAGCTTGAAGAAATAAGATGTAATGGTATTGTCCCCAAACGGCTAAAAACCAATAACCATTAAATACAACACCAACAAAAAGAGTTGTCTTATTCATCTACATGCCTCCTCGAAGCCGTTCCATAGTGCTCTGTTAGTGGTATTTAGGTCTTTCTGCCACCAGCTGAATTGCACTGATTGTCTTTTCTAAAAAGCCCCCTTCACAGTAGCAAAAATAGTACCGCCACATACGGACAAACCGTTCATCATAGCCTCGCAGCGTAATCAGTTCGATATTCTGATTAAAATTTCGATGCCAATCATTTAAGGTACGAGCATAATCTAGCCCCATATCAAATATATCTCGAACCACAAAGTCGCTTTTCTCTGTCATAGTTTTAAGCAACACAGTCACTGAGGGTAAAAATCCACCAGGAAAGATATGCTTCTGAATAAAGTCAACGTTCTTGCTATAGCTGTCATAACGCTGATCGGCGATTGTTATCGCTTGAATGGCAAAACGGCCACCTGGCTTTAATAAAGATTGGCATTTTTCAATATACGTATCCAGATATTCACGACCCACCGCTTCAATCATTTCTATTGAAACAATTTTGTCGTACTCACCTGTTAAGTCACGATAATCTTCTAGTAATAAGGTGATTTGATCATTTAAGCCCAATGCATCTACTCGTTGCTGAGCCCATGCATACTGCTCTTTAGATATGGTGGTAGTAGTGACCTTACAGCCGTAATATTGCGCGGCATAAATAGCCATTCCGCCCCAACCAGTACCAATCTCTAACAAATGATCATCGGGTGTTAAAGCTAATTGCTGGCAGAGGCGATCCATTTTATTAATTTGAGCATGATAGAGATCGTCGAGTTCAGATTGGTAGATTGCGGCTGAGTACAACATATTACGATCGAGAAATGCACTGTAGAGATCATTTCCACGATCATAATGCGCGGAGATATTCTGCTTGGCATTGTCTTGATTATTACGTCGTAACTTATGGCTTAATTTGGTAGAAAGCTGTGTGATCCAAGAGGTTTTAGCTTCAATTTTATCAAGAGTCGCTAAGTTACGAGCCAATACTCGAATAACGTCGGTAACATTGGGGGATTCCCACCAGTGATCAATATACGCTTCACCTGCCGCAATGCTTCCCCCTTGGAGCAAGCGTTTGTAAAAGCTTTGGTTATGAATGGTAAGCTGAGCTTGTAGGTCACTGCTCTTATCACCAAAAAACAGTTGCTCTCCATTTGGCTCAGTTACCGTCAGTCCTGCGTGAGAAAGCTGAGATAAAAGAGCCATAACCACTTTGCGACTAATCTGAAATGAAATACTGCTGGTTAACGGCTTATCTAACGATTTAACGATTGTTGCAGGCTCTTTTAACATACTTCATCCCTCGTATTGATTATGAGCGGGTTGGATGGTTATAAAACGGCGCTTTCTTTATCCATAATTTCAGCGCCTGCCAATAAATCCCAATAATCACTTTAATGGTCATGATCGGTGTTAATATTAGTTGTTTGCCCAGTCGATGTCCTGTAAACGGCTGATATTTAAGTTTCATTGTGGCATCAAAAACTTTTATCGCTCCGGCTTGCTCAGGACAAGAATTCAAATATCTGCTTGTTTGGTGTTTATCATCCGTTAGAGTTAATGTCTCTAGATGTACGCTTAAAACAGTTTGTGGCTGATTGAGTAACCAAGAGTATCTTTGCTCCATCGGATTAAAAGGCGATACGTGAAAGGCTTTTAAGTGCTCTACAGTAAATCGCTGTGATGGTTTCTGGCATTTATCGCCTTCACTCTTTGTCAAAATGGGTAGCGCATAATAATGACGCTGATTCCATGGCGTATTGCTGACTTCAGCTAACACCCAACAAAGTTCATTGTGTTCATTAAAACAGTAATAAAGATTTAACGGACTAAAATACAATCCGCCATAACGCAAATGACCGAGCATATTCACCCGTGTTATTGCACTCATATCCATCCCAGTGAGTTGCGTTAACTTCTCTAATACCGCTTGCTTAAGTTCTTTACCTGTTGTCGGATAAGTTACATTGTCACTATTAAGGTAATCTTGAAACCGAAATCGAACCCAGCACCAAGGCCGGGTACCAAACCACCATTTCTGCTCTAATAACAAATCCAGTGAATCTAATTCAAGGTAAGTCATAAAAATGGGATAACAAAAACTGTGCTTTATCGGATTAAAACGACGATGCCTAACGGTACCTACGTATAAGCCATGTCCTGTGTAATCATCCCCTATGACCTTACCCATTACGCACTCCTTTGATAATTGCTCTGGCTGGGAAGCTCATTAATTGCTTCTATAACATCTAATGCACTTCTTACCCCATCTTCATGGAATCCGTTATACCAATAGGCACCACAAAACCAACTACGTTGAAATCCATTAATATCATGTCGTTTTTGCTGTGCCGCTATTGATTGAGTCGAAAAAACAGGATGAGAATAGGTAAATGTACGCAGAATTTTTGTCGGATCGATCCTTTCTGTCTGGTTCAAACTGACACAAAAGGTCTCAGCAGATTTCAGCCCTTGCAAGATATTCATATTGTAAGTTAACGCTGCTAAACGTTCACTGCCGTGTTCTGATGCTGGAAATAAATGATAATTCCAAGCTGCCCATGCTTTTGGTTCAATTGGTAATAAGTTGGTATCGGTGTGTAACACAACCTCGTTATCTTGATAATGAATATTGCCAAGAACCTCTTTTTCATTTATTGATGGTTTGGCCAACATAGCTAAGGCTTGATCACTATGACACGCGAAGATCACCTGATCAAAAGACTCGATTTGATGAAGCTCTGGTTGTTCCCGATTTTTGATCACAACATCTGCTCTGTCATGAAAACGATGCACAGTCAAAACTGGAGTATTTAGCCTAATATCAGCTTTAAGATCTAACAGCATCTTATTAATGTACTGACGAGATCCACCGGGGATCACTTTCCATTGCGGTCGGTGTGTAATATCAAGCAAACCATGATTTAAGAAAAACTTTAAGAAAAATGGCAATGGGAATTTACGCATATCACTTAAGGTTGAAGACCAAATGGCAGCGCCCATAGGCAAGATATAGTTGGTACAAAAATAGTCACTAAACCCATATTGATTGAGAAAATCCCCTAAAGTCTGACTCGAATCAAAATCTTGTCGTTCAATGGCTTTTTTAGCCTCTCGATTAAACTTAACGATTTCATATAAAAACCGGTAAAAACGGGGATTAACCAAATTAGCTTTCTGGGCAAAAAGCGTTGCTAGTGTGTGACCATTATATTCCAGCCCACTCTGCTGATTGTGTACACTAAAGCTCATTTGAGTATCTTGACCTTTAATGTTCAACTCTTTAAGTAAGCGCTCAAAGTTTGGGTAGGTACGATCGTTAAAAACAATAAAACCAGTATCTATCGCATAATGACCACTTTCAACTTCAACATCGACCGTTGCGGTATGCCCACCTAAGTAATCATTTGCCTCATATAGACTAACTTGATGCTGTTTTTGCAGATACCAAGCACAAGTCAGTCCTGATATCCCTGAGCCAATAATAGCAATCTTCATGACGATCTCCTTGTCATCTTGCGTACCATCCATTGTTGGATATTAACGGGCAATAACGCTATTAACTTCAGCCAATAGGTGAATTTGGTAGGGAAATGAATTTCCGTTTTTTTAGCCGTTATACCAGCACGAATAGATTGAGCAGCATCACTGACACTCATCAACATTGGCATCGCAAAATCATTCTTATCGGTCAGTGGCGTTTTAACAAAGCCAGGAGAAACCAGAGAAACAAAGATGCCTTTTTCTTGTACATCTAAAGCATAACTATAAGTAAGATAAGCAATTGCGGCCTTTGAGGCACCATAAGCTTCAGCGCGTGGTAAAGGAAGATAACTCGCCGATGAACCCATCACGACCAGATGAGTGTGGCTATCGAATCGAGTTTGTAATGCTTCAATACAATTGGCAATCCCAAACACATTAACGGTAAATACACGTTTAACCAATTGTGCGTCCATCTCACCATGATTGATATATTCACAGGTCCCTGCATTTAAAATGATCAGAGAAGGAATAGCAGGAAGCGAATGAAAAGCCTTATGTGTTTGCTCAAGGTCGGTGACATCAAAAACCAAAGCTTCAATAGCAGGATGCTCAGCCATTAGAGCCACCAGCTTCTGATTATTTTGTCCACAAGCGATGACCTGATAACCATCATTCGCATATTGCAGAGCCAGTTCACGACCGATACCAGAACTTGCCCCAGTAATTAACACACTTTTTGGGCAAGTCGCACTTAAATTGGAAGTGGTAACCGTATTGAGATCACTCATTGACCTAACCTCCCTTTAACGGTTTTAATTACCTTTCCAAGTAGAGGAAGTCCTTCATAAACCATGGCACCAAGATCAAAGTAGTCGCGATGGTAGATCACCTTATCTTGCCCAATGCGAATATAGGACATGCCGTCTAGATTTCTGATCTCACCTTTTTCGATTTTTGGATGTGAGTAAACCATGGTCCACTGTACACAAGCTTCATCATCGTGCTCAATAACGTTATGAATGAGAAAAGTACAGCTAGATATGTTGCTATAAAGAGAAACAAAATAATCAAACAATTCCTGCTGTCCCTCTATTCGATGAGCAGGATCTTCAAACACCACATCGTGATCATAAAGTTCATTAATCAGATCCAGTTTATCCTTGTCTAACTGACTGTATATATCAACAAACTTTGCAACGGTGGTATTGGTTATGTTTTCTATCATCCTGATACTCCTTACCGATTTACCCCAATGAGCTAGCTCTTTCGTATTAAAACTAGACTCATTAATGCAACTTGATGAACATAATCACAAAGTATTTATCTCTTTTGCGTTCTTAAACACCTCAATTGCCCGCAACCGTGCTTGTTTGTGATCAACAATGGGAGCTGGATACCCTTTTGTATCGCCGTGCCATAAATGTGGCGTATGAATATATTTATTAGGTACATCAACCAGTTCTGGAATCCATTTACGAATAAACTCCCCCTCAGGATCAAAACGCTCCCCTTGGGTTGTTGGATTAAACACTCGAAAATAAGGCTGAGCATCCGTACCGGTTGAAGCTGCCCATTGCCATCCACCATTATTAGAAGCAAAATCACCATCAATTAAGTGTTGCAAGAACCATCGTTCGCCATGATGCCAGTGCAATAAGAGATCTTTGGTAAGAAAACTAGCCGTAATCATGCGCAATCGATTATGCATCCAACCTGTTTGTTGTAACTGACGCATCGCCGCATCGACAATGGGAAATCCAGTTTTTCCTTGTTGCCAAGCCTTAAGATAATGTGAATCTTCATTCCAAGTAACATATTGGGTATAGGCTTGAAACGGTTGTCCTTTGCAAAGGTGCTTATACTCAGCCATAAGATGACGGTAAAATTCGCGCCAAATCAGTTCATTAACCCAAACAAAACCGCCACATTCTTTATTTATTTCCAAACAAGATGGAGCGATTTGCTGTACCGCTTTCAAACATTGCCGTACTGATAAGGCCCCTATTGCTAAGTAAGGGGATAACGTGCTGGTGCTCTCAAGAGATGGATAATCACGTTGCTGATGATAAACCCCCACTTTATCGCAGCAGAAGCTGTACAAATGCTGCAAGATCACTTCGTCATCAACCGGCCAAGTTAAACTAGAGACTTGGGGATACTGAAAGTCATAGTGTTGAACAGTCCCACATACCGCCAATAATTCCTCTATTTCTTGGCTCAGCTCCTTGTTAATATTTCCCACCATCGCGGTAGGTTCAACAGTCTGTTGCTTATATTGTTTAAGCCACGCTTTTGAATATGGGGTAAAAACTTTAAACGGCTCTCCCTGCTTGTTTAACACCGAACCTGGCGCTAGAGCACAATCATCATCATATTGAACAAGTGAAATTTGATAACGCTTTAAATTAGCCGCGAGTTTTTGATCTCGGTGTTCTTCATTTACTAAATATTGATTGTTACAGTGCACTGAAGCGATATTAAACATCAGACAGATCTCTTCTATTTTTTCTACAGTGCTATCAAAGTCTTCAGTTTCTAACACAATCAACGGAATAGAGAGTTCTGCCAACTGTTCAGTGAGCACAGCCAAGCGTCGTTTGATTAAATCTACTTGTATAGGGGCAACATGATGCTGATGCCATTGCATTGGGGTCGCTATATACAATGCGATAACAGGCAGCAATTGATTACACACCTCTGATAAAGCCGTATTATCAGTGATCCGCAAATCTGAACGAAACCACATTAAGTTATGGCTACTGATTTGATCGATTGACGAAGGCTTATCTTGCATAGCAGTACCTATAACTCACTTGTTTTAAAATCATTGGCATGAATCACTCGTAGACTGCCAGCTAAAATCATGGGAAACGCAAACGCTTGGTTAACAGCTATCAATTCTTGCAGTTGAGGTGTTGTTAGCTTATTTTCACCTACCACTACACAGGCTTTCCATGGCAAAGCGGTTAATGCATCCTGAAACCCGGTAAGTTTATCTGAGATGCTTACTAACGTAGTGACAGCGTAACCTTGATAAGTCAATAATAATGCCTTTATCCATATCAATTCCGATTGCTCAAAGCTTAATAACAAACATCTTGGCGCTTTGGGTTTAACCGCTTTTACCATAACCTCATTACAGCATTGCGTAATCACGCCTTGCCAAAATGCTGACTGGATGCCTTTTAAAGGATTATCAGTATCTGCTATACGGCAATGAATCGGCATTAATACTTGATCTACTAACATATCAAATGGATAAATTTTCATATTCTCAAGCAAAATTTTACTGAGTTTATGACTGTCCAATTTCTCAACTTCTGCCATCATCGCGTCAATTAATTCATGATGAAACTCTGTTGTTGCTTGTTCTCTTGCTTGTCCTTGAGTCTCTAACAACGGTTTTACTTTACTGATAGAGACCCCTTTTTTTAGCCAAGAGACAATCTGACGGATCTTAACAATATCGTCATGGGTATAGAGCCTATGTCCCTTTGGGGTTCTTTGCGGAACAATTAGGCCATATCGGCGCTGCCATGCACGAAGAGTTACACTATTAACCCCTGTGATCTCAGAGACTTCCCCTATGGCATAACGTTTTTCTGTTTGGTTTATTTCTGTCATAACGCGTATTTTATTTGTTTGTTACAAGGCATAACGCAAACGTAAGTTTTCCGGATATGGGTTTAGATACGCTTGTGATGCTAAATATTCGTCTGGATAAAGAGACAAATGATGGTTAATTAAAGTCAGCGGAGCAATCAGAGGTAAATCTCCACATCGATAACGCATGATCAACTCTCGAAGTTCTTCTTTCTGTTCCTTGTCCAGTTCACGCTTAAAGTAGCCCTGAATGTGCAGCAGAACATTCGTATTATTTTTTCGACTTGCGATATGTTTGATTGCATCCATAAAGCGTTGACGGTATTCCTCAAAGAAAGCATCAAGATCATCCCACTGCGATATTTCTGCAACAAATCGCCCCAATTCCCGATAAGCGGGCTGTGAATGAGCCATTAAGCAAAGCTTATATCGAGAGTGAAACTTAATAATGGCTTTAGCGGTGATCCCTCCCTTAATGGCTTGATAGAGATCATGTAAGGCGTAAACACGAAAGATAAAATTCTCTTTAAGATAAGGATCATTTAAACGGCCATCTTCTTCGACCGGGAGCCAAGGCATGTTTTCCATCAATATTTGAGTAAATATCCCTGCGGTGCCACCTGGTACGGTATTGCCATTTTCAATGTAAAGTTTGACTCGCTCCATGCCGCAAGTCGGCGATTTAGCGCAAACAATATAACCACATAAATGTTGAAGTTTTTCTGTTTGAGCTTGAGCAAACTCAGTCATTTGATCGGTAAAATCCACCGAAGCATCTTTTGTTGCGACTAGCCTAATTTGCTCTTCATGCTGTAGTAATCGAATGGTTTGACGAGGCACAGGCATCCCGATGCCAACTTCGGGGCAGACAGGTACGAATTTAACATATGAGTTCAATTCTTCTGCGGCAAAACGGCTGCGCTTATGGCCACCATCAAATCGAACCTTATCACCCAGTACACATGCACTAATACCAACTGGAATATCCATACCTCACCTCGCAAAACTTATACATCCTTATTTATTTGTACAACATGATTTCAAAAAATGCCAATTATTGTACAAAAAAAATATCTGTATAAGTTTGGACTTGGCTATGGGTTATTATCTGAATGAATTGGTTAAATATTAATAACAATCAACAGAAAAGATAAAAAAAACCAGCCTCATATTGCCAGAATGTATAAATCAGTTTAATTTTATCCAAATAAATGATTAAGAATTCTTAGTCATACACGATAGGGATATCACGAATAACAAAATGGCAACACACAACCACAATCATCTTGGCTGTATAAGAACCATGACAGAGACCTATTCACTTTTAATTATTGAAGACGATCTTAAACTGCAACAAATGTTAGCAGATTACTTCCTCACGCAAGGATTTACGGTACAAACACATTCTGACGGTAATGGAGCCATTGAACTGATCGAGTCTAGCAATCCAGATATCGTCTTATTAGATTTGATGTTACCCGGTAACGATGGCTTAACTATTTGCCGACAAGTTCGAGGTAAATATCAAGGTAAACTCATGATGCTAACCGCAAGTCATGACGATTTTGATCATGTTGCCGCGTTAGAGATTGGAGCTGATGACTATGTGGTTAAACCGATAAAACCACGAGTTTTACTGGCTCGTATGCGTATGTTACTACGCAGAGCAAAAATTCAACCAGATACTCCTGTTAATCTCAACGTACTAACCTATGGGAACCTAACACTACATAAGAATCGTAAATTATGTGAGTTCTCAGGCCAGAAAATCTGTATGACAGACAGTGAATTTGATTTGCTATGGCTGTTAGCAAGTTCACCAGATGCTCCATTATCACGTGATTTTTTAACTAAAGAATTACGTGGCATTGAATATGATGGGATTGATAGAACCATTGATAATAAGATTGTGAGTCTACGGAAAAAGCTGTTAGACGATTCTTCAACTCCACAGCGAATTATTACTGTCCGAGGTAAGGGCTATTTATTCGTTCCTGATACGTGGGTATAACAGGGCCACTTATGATGCGTCGCTTATATATTGAGTCATTTATTGGCCTTATTGTGTTGTTTGGCCTGAGTCTTTACTGTTATGAAGTCATTATTTACCGCTGGAATACAGATTATGACTATGTGCTTGAAGATTATGAAGCTGAAGCTCTACACGATTTAGTTGATAACATTTATCATAATGAAGGTTCAAAAGCGGCGTATCTCGCGATCGAAAAATATGCAACTAAAACCCGTCAAACGTTAACTGTTCACAATAAAGAAGAATTACCCGATGATGTAAAAACCTTCTTTTTTACCACAGCACCACAGAGCTACACCTACCATGATGAAGATCGAATTCTCTGGTTTCGATTAACCTTATCATCCGACTTCTATAGCTTGAAACCTAATTTTGATACCCCGTTACGACGAGCGATTGATTTTGATGACAACATGGTTTGGGTGTTCTTTATGGGAGGATTTGCACTCTATAGCATTTTATTTATCTGGTATTTAAGCCGACGAGTCCGATTATTAGAAAAAACGACCTTAGCCTTTGCTCATGGTGAGTTTGCTGCACGAGCTCGAACTGAAAGCCGATTTCGTGTTGGCACGCTAAATCAAAGTTTTAATTATATGGCTGATAAAATATCAAATCTGTTAATCAGCAATAAAGCGCTAACTAATGCGATAGCTCATGAACTTAGAACACCTATTTTTCGGATTCAATGGCAAGCAGAACTTCTTGCTGACAGTGTTAAAGATAAAGAGATACAACAAAAAATAGAGAGTATTGTTGAAGATACTGAAGAGATGGAGTCTATGGTCAATGAGTTACTCTATTATGCGAAAGTAGAACAACCTGACACAGAGCTACATTGCCAAGATATTGTTTTTAATCAGTATCTTAATGACATGTTACAAAACTGGGAAAAAACAGCACAAAGCAAAATCACCTTAAAAACTCCGTTTAAACAAAATATTGTGTCTTCTATTGATACTCAATTGTTTAAACATGTTCTGAATAATTTAGTCAGCAATGCCAGTCGTTATAGTAGAAAGCATATATTAGTTACTCTTTCTCAAGAGCGAGATTCTGTCTTTATTACGGTTGAAGATGACGGCCCAGGGATACCAAATGAGCACTGGCCCTACTTATTTGACCCTTTTTATAGTGCAGATCCAGCACGTAATAAGGCGCAGTCCGGTTTTGGCCTAGGTTTAGCGATAGCCAAACAAATTGTTGCACGACATAAAGGCCAAATTACAATCGGAGACAGTGCCTTATTAGGTGGTGCTAAATTTACTGTGATACTGCCTATAACCTGTCAGTGTGATCCTATATTAGATAGACCCAATATCTCTAAGTGACAATTAAATACAGTATCATGACAGATAATCAGGGAATAAGCCTCTAAGTTAGAGTGATAACAATACTTAGCGTCTACTCCCTATTATTATGATCAAACCTTCATTTTCTTATTCAAAACTCATTCTATTATTAGCTATTTATTTTGGCTTAGTACTTAATATCCCGCTCTATAAAGAACTCTACTATTTAACGCGAAACCAAGCTGTTATCCACTGGGGTTTTTTAGTCTCGATCCCTATTTTTGTCATTAGTACATTAAATTTATTATTTCAGCTTTTTGCTTGGCCAAAGATAACCAAGCCCTTTTTTGCCCTATTATTACTTCTATCCAGCACCATTAGTTATGCTTCTTTTCAGTACCGCACCATCTTTGATAGTGAGATGCTACGTAATTTAATGCAAACATACTCAGGTGAAGCGTTTGCCTATATTAGTATGTCATCCATTGTTTGGATTATAGCCTTTGGTGTTTTTCCTACCCTTGTTTTATTCATGACTCACATTAAGCCAGTAAATAATCAGTGGGGATTTATAAAACATAAATTACTATCGATGGGTGCAAGTGCACTTCTTATCGTTATTATTGGCGGCTTCTTCTATCAAGATTATGTCTCTTTAGGTAGAAATCACAGTGAAGTGAGAAGGTTAATCATACCGACACACTTTATATACAGTGCCAATAAATACATCAAACAGACCTATTTTTCTCCTCCAATGATTTATAGAGAAATAGGTACCGATGCGAAACAAACAGACAAAGCGTTAGCAAGGGCTAAAGAAAAACCGAGTTTAGTTATTTTAGTAGTCGGCGAAACAGCAAGAGCGCAAAACTATCAATTTAATGGCTATCACAAAGCAACAAACCCTTTTACGAGCCTACAAGATGTCATTTTTTATCCCAATGTATCAAGTTGTGGCACAGCGACTGCAATATCAGTACCTTGCATGTTTTCGGCTCTTAATAGAGACAATTACAGTCATGATATTGCTAACAATCAAGATAACGTTCTTGATGTCTTAAAGCGCGCCAACATTGATATATTATGGAAAGATAATGATGGTGGCGATAAAGGTGTTGCTCGCCATGTTACTTACCGAGAAATTAAACCTGATGTAAACAATCTAAACTGTAATGGTAGCAGTTGTTTTGATATGGCCTTATTCGATAACTTAGATAAAGAGATCGATAACATGCAAGGTAATCGTTTGGTTGTTTTACACCTAATAGGCAGTCATGGACCAACCTATTATCAGCGCTACCCGAAAAGCCATGAGATCTTCACTCCTGTATGTGCACGAGCTGATATTGAGAAATGCACAAGAGAAGAAATCACTAATACCTATGATAATACTATTGCATATACTGACTATGTGCTTAGTCAGTTGATTAACCAACTAAGAGCAAAAGAGTCATCATATGATACAGCTCTATTGTATCTTTCTGATCATGGCGAATCTTTAGGAGAACATGGCTTGTATTTACATGGCATGCCCTATCAACTCGCTCCTCGCTATCAAACAGAAATACCCATGATGTTATGGCTATCTCAAAGCTTCAGTATGGAAAATAATTTAGATCCTAATTGCTTAGAAGAGCAAGCCAAACTTTATCATTATTCACATGACAATTTATTCCACTCATTGCTCGGTTTATTCTCAGTTCGTAGTGAAGTTTATAACAAACGTCAGGATATTTTTGCCCAATGCCAAAATCGCCTACCAATTGATTACAATAAGTTACAACAATCAGACAGTCTCCAAAAATAAAACATAGTACATTAAGGCCATCAAAAATATGATTATTTCGAGCTAACTAAATAGATTCGTTTGAATAGAAAACAAATAAATAGAAGACAAACATGACAACACAACCTAAATTTATATTCCCCCTTTTTGCAGCTGTTTTACTTTCTGCTTGTGCTTATAACCAAAAACCTGTTGTTGATATGGAAGGCGTAAATCAAGAGCAATATCAACAAGACTTTGCTTACTGTCAAGGTTATGCCGAACAAGTAAGTAAAGGTGAAGCCGCTAAAGTTGCAGCAATTAATACCGCGGTTCCAACAGCAATTATGGGTGCCATCGCAGGTGGTATTGGTAACGGTGTTCAAGGTGCGTTAGGCGGTGCTGTCGCTGGTGGTACTATGGGGGCTGGTGTTGGTGCTTTTGGTGGTGCAACCTCAACCACTGAAACTCAGGCGTTAGTGCTGCGCCAGTGTCTAAAACAAAAAGGCTATAAAGTTTACGATCTAAGTTAAAGCTGACTTACTGAAAAAGGGGCCAATTGAGGCCCCTTTTGTATTTATGTATTTATCTTTTTATAAATTCTAGAGTACGCGAATGTTTATGCCCAGCGCGCTTTTGCCCATGCTTGCTGTGCCTTTTCGGGTAAAAATGTCCAAGCGACAATACGGGTTATTTTTTGCCCTTGGCTCATTTCAATAGTTTTAACATCAGCCGCTTTTACTTCTTTTAAGGTCTGATAAACCAACGGAAGTGTCTCTTTTTTAGAAACCAGAGTCGTAAACCACAAACACTGAGCCGAATGTTCAACACTTTGTTTTATCATTCGTTGGATAAATGCTGCTTCACCACCAGGGCACCATAATTCGGCTTTTTGTCCACCAAAATTTAGAACAGGCTTTGAGTTATTATTGTTTGCATCTACCTTGATACCAGTACGCTTTTTAGTATTTGCGGCAAGATTGCGTACCTTGCGCTCAGACCCTGCTGTCGCCTCTTCTAACGAGCTATGAAACGGCGGATTACACATAGTAAAATCAAACAAGTCTGTCGGTTTAATCATATTGGTATAAATACAATTAGCATCATTTTGCAGTCGAAGTTGAATCTGCCCTTTTAAGCTTGCATTACTCTCAACAATAAATTTTGCTGATTTGATTGAAATGGGATCAATGTCTGCAGCTGCAAATTGCCAACCATAGACGCGATGACCTACGATTGGATATACACAGTTTGCTCCAACCCCAACATCTAAGCCTTTAATACGCTTTCCTTGTGGGATCTTACCATTATTGGATGCCGCTAAAAGATCGGCTATATAGTGCAAATAATCAGCACGTCCCGGTATTGGTGGACATAAAAAACCGTCAGGGATATCCCAAAAGTCAACTTGGTAAAAATGCTTTAATAGTGCTTTATTAAGTACTTTTACAGCCATTGGATCAGAGAAATTTACCGATAAGTCACCATAAGGGTTTTTAGCAACAAATTGCGATAACTCAGGCAATGCTTTTGTTAGTTGCGGAAAATCGTAACGTGCGCGATGAGGGTTACGTGGATGTAAGCCCTTTTTAGGTGCAGTTTGCTTCTTTGATGACATGAAAGGTTCCTAAACCTATGACAGTAGATATCTTAATATTTTACCTACTAAATGGTCATACATCACGATTTGATGAGTAATTGTCTAAATAAAAACCATTAATGAGTTAATAACTGCGCAAGATCACAGTGACGTTGTCACAAAAAACAGAGCCTTATTTATATCTTATACTTATCTATAGAAATACCGCCCAATAAAAATCATAAGGGGTATGCTATGGCAACAGTTCAACATCATAAAAGGATGTTATATCTTGTTATTCTTGCTGTGTTCGTGCTGATTATTTTTCCTACTAAAACCTACAGCCAAGATAAATTAATTATTGCAACCTATCACTGCCCCCCTTTTGTGATACATCAACCCGATGGCAGTTATGAGGGATTAAGCATCTTACTGTGGCAACGAATAGCCGAAACGTTAAACATTGAATATCAGTTCGAACAGCACAGCCTAAAAGAGCTGTTAACCGCAGTTGAAACAGGTAAAGCCAATGTGGGTGTTTCTTGTATCTCAATTACCCCAGAACGCGAACGAGTAATTGATTTCTCACATTCCTTTTATGAAACCCACCTAGCCATAGCGGTAAAAAAGCAAGGATACTGGCAATCCATTGTTTCTATTTTTACAAATACTAGGCTACTCATGGTATTAGGATTTGTCTTTGCTTGCGCCTGTTTTGTAGGAGGTATTTACTATTTGCTAGAGCATAAAGTGAATGACAAGCTCTATTCAATGAAATCAACCCGCTCTCAATTAGTAGAAGGCTTTATACTTGGCTTACTGTTTATCACGAAAGGTCCATTTAATTACTATGAGTTTAAAACATTAACAGGGCGAGTCATTACGGTGTTGCTGGCTGTTGCAACTACGCTGTTTATTGCCAGTATTACCGCAGTTCTTGCCAGTACATTCACTTTAGGGCTTATCAATAGCGATATAAAAAGCCCAAACGATCTTGCTAATGTTTCAACAGGGGCCAAGCAAGCCTCTACCTCATCGTTATTTTTAACCAATCACAGTATTGTTCACACAACTTACCCAACTGTTGAAGACTATCTGACCGCTCTGGATCATAAAGAAGTCGATGCCGTTGTTGGCGATGATGCCATTTTAAAATACCAGATCAAAATAGCAAAAGAACGAGGTCAATTTGAGTCTCTAATTGTCTTACCTTACCAGTTTGAAAAACAAAACTATGGCTTTGCTCTTGAAGAAAATAGCCCATATGAAGAAGAGATCAATCGAGCGTTGTTAGAGTTTAGGCAGAGTAATGAATGGAGGCAGGCTTTATTAAAGTATTTTGCCCATTAATAAGCATCTAAGATTTTATGTCCAAAGCCCTTAGAGCTAACATCTAGGGGCTTTGGATAAAATTATGATAAGAGCTACAATATTACTTCCAACGAAACAGTTTGCCAAATTGACTAAACGTTGATGGATGATACGACCAGCAAAAATCAAACATTTCTAGCAACTCTGGATTGCCATACTTTGACAGACTCACGGCATGAAAACGGTTTCTCTGCTCTTTGAGCTTAGCAACCCGTTTTTGCATTTCTTCAGGCTGAGATGGGGCGATAAAATCAGAAAGAACAACCAAATCTGCATTTTTATACTTCTCACTTCCCATTAGATCAATTGATTGATCTAACACTGGGGCTAAATCTGTACCACCATGGAAGGAGTATGAAAGAAAATTAATCATCTCTTTCAAGCCATCTTGCTTAGTTAACTCATAGGTTATTTGTTGAGTTGAGAACATAATAACAAAGCAATCACGATCGTCTGCTAACGCTATTTGCATCAAACCATAAGCTAGCGCTTTCGCACAGTTTTCAGGAAAGCCAGACATAGAACCAGAGGCATCAATACAAACAATAAATGGTCCTTTATCCTGCTCAACCTGTTTTGATTGTCGTTTGAATGATTTGACCTTTCGAAGTTTACGATTAGTTCCTCGTACTCGATAATTCATCAAGCGTTTATCGACTAAGTGTTTGTAAAATACCACTTCTAGTTCAGGGTATGCCAAAAACATCGCTTCATTAGGTAACAACTTTGCTAAATCGTCACTTTCATGAATACCAACAATATCATCGGTGACATTGTCACTTTGCTCTTCCACCAGCTTGAGCTCTTCGACCTTAACGCGCTCTTTAGTGGGATCGTCAATTTCACTCGCCATTCGGCCTAACTTTTCAGCTATTTCCTGCAGGCCTTGATTCTTTTTCAAAAACTTGGCAATTGACTTCATGGTATCGACATCGGTGCGGGTTAACTTAGCTTTTGCCATATCCCACAGTCGACCAGCCCGCTTTTCATCCCCTTCATCAGCAACTTCTTTCATTTGCTGCATGGTTTCAATGCGTTGATATAAATCTCGGAGCAACTCATCTTTGGCATCAGTTAGCTCAGACTCTTGTACATCTTTGAGTGCTTGAACAAGATGCTCATACCATTGATCGCAGAAATAGCGTTGAAACATTGGGTTATGTTTATGATGATCGGCATCAACCAAACGCTTAGCTTTAAAATAGAAGTTAGAGCGCCCTTCTAGACTTTTGACAATATCACCAGACTTTGCCAGAAAGGTTTCTTCATCCCAATCTTTTGCTTGTTCGTAAAACTTAAACTCTTGTTGAATATTTTCACTAATACTCACCTTAGATAAGTTACGAGTCATCTGAGCTCGCCATTTCAGCATCTGATTTTGAATGGATGCTTTAATACCAGGAGTGGCCTCTGCTGCCATCAACAATTGAGGACGTACCATTATCTCATTAACCGCCGAGTCAATCATTCCCGACTCAGCTAACATTAAAGCAAGATTCAATCCTTCGGTTAACGGCATGCCCCCTCCTTATCAAATAACATCATTCTCAAGAGAAATACTCTGAAAGCTGATTGATACGAAATGCATTTTTCTCAATACTCAACTTAAGCTCGTTCACTGATTCAACCGAATCATTCAAACTTTGCTCAATTAAAGCCGGAACTGAGGTATTAATGAAGTTATGCGGTAAAGCGCCATGGAAACTGGCTCGGGACTTTTTAATATTGTGGTCAGCATCAACCAGTTTTGCCGTTGCACTCTCAACCTTAGTTAACCATTCTTGATGCTGAGTTGCCGTTAACCCTTTTGTACCTGCAATCCCGACTAGAACTGAGCGATTTGCAATATCTTTAATAACTAAGCGTTGCTCTGCATCAATCTCAAACTGTAGACGACATAAATGAGTGTTTTTATTTACATAGCCATACACATCACACTGTCCAGTTCGGATCTTCTTATCAAACTCTTCACCATCAACATAAACCCAGCGACTGTCACCAGGCTCTTGTTCTGATACAGATGGATTAGGCTCTAGCATCACCAGTTTGATCATGCGCGGATTGTTATTAATATTAAATCGTTTGGCGGTAGCAAAATTGTACTTAAACCACTCCTTGCGCAAAGTGGATTCGCGGGTGAACTTAATCGCGAGTTGTTGGGCAACATCACCGTTAACAGAATTGATAATGGTTTGAGCTTCATTCGCATCTTGGGTAACGACAACTTGGTTAAATGCTGTTTTTGTCGCAAACTCCGCCATAATTTGGTTAATCACATTTCTCGATTCAGGACTGCTCCATAAACAATCTTGCAGTAACAATAGATCAAGAGGATTAACTTCATGACGACCATTAAAGAACGCACTGGCTTTAAGTAAACGAATCGATTTTTTCCAACGACGGTCAGACACATACAATTCGTTATCAGCCAGCGACATCTCATCACTATCGCAATGCTTTTCTATCTGAGTTTTGATGTAATAGATACTCTCAAATATCTCATCCGTTAACACAACATCATCAATTTGCTCTTGCCATGAGGTATATTCTTCATCGGTAATTGCAAGTTTTGGATCCAGCTCTTGCAACGAAGGACCATCCCCCATCAACATCGCTTTAAAATTCTGTTTTTCTTGAATACGATTAACGAATACACGCACTAACATTCGGTCATAGAGAGCATCTAGACCACTGTCTGCATCTGGCAATTCGTTAGAAGCGGTGATCAGTAGTCGCATTGGAACAGGCAATACATCTTGTCCGTTCTTAAAGGTTTTCTCATTCACTACCGTAAGCAGGGTGTTTAAAATTGCTGGGCCCGCTTTCCAGATCTCATCTAAGAAAACCACTTGGGCTGTTGGCAAGTAACCCTCAGTTAAGCGTACATACTTACCGTTATCTTTAAGTTCTTGAATCGATAATGGACCAAAGACCTCTTCTGGCGTTGAAAATCGAGTCATTAAATAATCGAAGAAATGGCTATTATCAAAAGCTTGAATCAATCGTTTGGCAATTAAGCTTTTTGCGATACCTGGGGGGCCTAATAAGAAAACACTCTCTCCTGCTAACGCTGCAAGCATACAGAGTTTGATAGTCTCTTCTCGTTCATAAACGCCATTTGACAGTCCCTTAATTAATTTTTGGATGCGTTCTGATATCAGGGCATTATTTGTTGTTGTTCGATTTGCCATAGAAAACATATATCCAACCTCTAAGTATTCATTCCTTGCTAAACATTCATTACGACCAGGGCGTTGAATGTAACTGTTACAGCATTGTTAACCGAGTATATAGATCCTTTTTTGTAACTCAAAGATATCTATGCCAATTGTGCCAACAATCAATGTTTTCATTTATGAAATATTTATTGATCAATTTTTATGACTTAGGTTACTGATAATTCAATATTAGTATAATAAATACAGATTGTTATAGCCCAATTATGATTTAAGATGGTTTCCTTTCTAATAAATCATTAGGATTTCATATCTTTGCTATACAGGACAGAAATAAAATAGTCAGAAGCAATTTTGCGCCATTAACTTAGCTAGCACTTATTTAGCAACAGCAACCAAAATAGTATAAAAAAGAGTTCATTATTATGTATTTTCTCTCATATCCATCATCAATATATTGCTAAACACTTGTCAGTTTGTAACCATGTGCTCAATATAAACATACACGCATAATAATATGGGTACACTCTCTCAACTCTCTACACGCTTAATATCTATTGTCTGTCTCAGCATCCTTATTGCAGCATTCTTTATTTCTAACGGAACATTAAGTGTCGTAACATCCATTCTCACATTGGTATTAATTATCATGCTGTTACTGGAAGATTTCGGTAAGGCCATGAAGCTTCCATTGATTTTAGCGCTCATTTTGTACGGTTTCGGCGTTGCTATTGAGATACTTAATCAAGTTCCCGAACTTCGAGAGCATCCAATACTTAAAAATACTGATACGGTTTTTGTTCACCTAGGTGTTTTTATGATCTGCTTTTGTCTTATTAAGCTATTACATCAGCGCCATAGCCTAATCAAGAAATTGAATATTCAGATAAACAAAGCCAAACAATTAGAAGGGGAATTAAGCAAGCAAGCGCTTCAAGATGATTTGACCCTTCTTGGAAACCGACGTGCTCTGTTTCGTCGTTTTGATCAATTAGTACTAAAACATGAAAAAGGCATGTTAGCCTATATTGATATTGATAACTTCAAGCAAGTTAACGACGTCATGGGACATAAATCAGGAGATCATGTATTAGTTCAAATAGCGAAGATACTCGTTAAAACAGCACCAATAGGAAGCCATTATTATCGAATTGGTGGTGATGAGTTTGTGGTCCTATTTCCAACAAATAATGAAAGACATGTTCGCGACTGGATTGATACCTTATATCAACAGACTGAAGAGTTGTGCCAATATTACTCAATCAATTTAAGTGTGGGTCTTGCCCCATATCATCAAGGAAACTTAAGTGATCCTGACTCAATATTAGTCCAAGCTGATAGCGCAATGTATATCGATAAATCAAAGAAAAAGATATCGATGCGCTAATACAAATAAACCAATAACGTTCCTGTATCCTAATATAACTACGTGATTGAAAGATACAGGAGCGTTACTGTTTGTTTTCAGCTAATTTAGACTTTAATTCACTACAGGATATTTCTCCACTGCTCCCCATTCACTCCATGAACCATCATAAACCGTCAAATTTTCATACCCAGCCAGATCTGCAGCTAAAGCCAAAATACAAGCAGTAACGCCAGACCCACAGCTAAAAATTAATTGCTGATCCGCTGCAACAAGTGCAGAAAAGCGCGCAGACAACTCACTTGCAGGAAGCATACGACCACAGTTAAGTAATTCAGGGAAAGGAAGACTTTTGGCATTTGGCATATGACCGCTGCGAACACCGACTCTTGGCTCTGCAACTAAAGCAAAAAATCGATCGGCTGGACGAGCATCTATAACAGAGACATTAGAGTTATTTAGCTTGGCATACAAATTATCAGCATCAATAACCCAGTTGTTCTGATACTGGACATTAAATTTCTGTTCCACGACAGGCTGAGGGTCGTCTGTTTCAAGTTCATAGCCAGCCTCAATCCAAGCAGGTAATCCCCCGTCTAAAACAGACACACTATCATGACCCATGACCTTGAACATCCACCAAACACGCGGAGATGAAAAAATCCCCTGTGAGTCATACACAACAATATGTGAATGGTTATTAATCCCTAATTTTCCCACTTCTTGTGCAAACTGCTCTACTGTTGGCAGCATATGAGGAAATTCAGTATTTGGTGCAGCTATTTTCTGGTCAAAATCAAAAAACCGAGCTCCTGGGATACGCTGTTGCATCCATTCCTGCTCACCATTACGTCCAGTGTTTGGCATAAACCAACTGGCGTCTAATACCACAAGATTTTGATCCCTAATATGTTGTTTTAACCACTCCACCGTGACGAGTGATGAACCATTAGGATGACGCTTAACCATAGAACTCTCCCTCTCTGTCGCTATATTTCACTATTATTGATCCCATTAACATCATGATCCAATTGGTCAAATTCTGACATAGAGACTAAAACTCATTTATAGATTTGTTAGATATACTCTGTTCTGGTTATAAATAAAAGCGAGAAGCGTGATGGCTGTAGACAAAATGATTGCTAAAACCATGATGTTAGCGCTTCCTGTCGCTATTATTTTTTCGCCTTCGGGGCATACCAGCACTGACTTTAATAGCTCTACATGGTCGGTAAGTGTTGATAATGATGGCATATTAGGTACAGATAAAAATTATTCAAACGGCCTTTTTCTTGAGTACCATTCAGAACGAGTTAGCAATTTAGCTCTATCATCTCCATGGCCTTATAGGATAGTAGGCCAGCTTTTTTCATCCGATGCAGAACAAGCATTAAGTTGGAACTGGCGTATTGGCCAACAAATGTGGACCCCGAGTGACATTGAATCACAACAGCCACTTATCAATGAACGACCTTATGCAGGATTACTTTTTGTTGATTTAGGTATTAATCGTTATCAACCAAATCTTACGCAAAAATACCAACTTCGTTTAGGCACCGTTGGTCCCCGAGCTCTGGCTAAACACACGCAAAAAACGATTCATGACTGGATAGGATCTGATAAGCCTAATGGTTGGAACAACCAAATTAAAAATCAGTGGATTGCCAACTTTAGCTACCAGCAGCACAATACGCTCTACTCCTCTCCCATATCTGATTTTTTACACTCACAATGGGATGTCGCAAGTCTAGCAAGAGCAAGTATCGGTAATGATCAAAGTGATTTAGCGGCAGGGATATCGTTACGCTGGGGGCAAGACCTCACCAAAAGTTTAGGTGCCATTGGGTTTACCCCAGGAGAATTTGTTGATGTCAGTGCTTTGAGTGCAAGTCGTAGCGGTTATTTCCTTTTTACTGGTATTGAGGGTCGTTATAAATTTAATGACATTACAATTGAAGGAAAGCGACCAGATGAAACCTATCCCGCTCATTTAGAACCTTGGCAAGCATCTGTGGTATTAGGGGGCGTATTTTATCGACCTACTTGGGGGATTACACTGAGCTTAGCGACGCATACTAAAGAGTTCAAACAATCGATGGATACTACACACAGTAATGGCTCAGTAGAATTCTTTTGGCGTTTTCCTCAATAACGGACTAAAAATACCCACAAAAAAAGCAGCGATCGATATCACTGCTTTTTCATACTCACAATTTCAACAATTAACCAGCAACAACCTTTTGCACTAGAGCAGAAAGGCCATCTTGAGCAAAATCGTTACTTGTCGCCATCTGTTCAATTTCAGATTCAGTATAAAGTTTTGCATCATACACAACAACAATACTGGTATCGCCTGGCTGTAAGAATGTGGTTTCGCCATACTCGGTATAACGTGTAGCACCAATACTGATCACGGCTTGTGTTGGATACTGCGCTTTCTCTAGCAATTGAGCAATATTTTCTGTTGGACCAACATCTTGCTGATTATTCATGCGGTCCATGATCCAGTTCAGTAATTTCTGATGAAAATAGCTATAGCCACTCACTGGGCTATCTTCACCATATCGATGAATTTCACCATCTCGTTTATGGAAACTTGCGATACGATAAGAATCAAGAACACCACCCATTTTTAGGCTATCAACCGCAAGTAAAGTTTCTGATAACCCTTTCGTATTTGCGCCCCAGTTTTTCTTCTCACTGATTTTTTTCGCATTAGGTTTACGAATAGAACAATCATTGTAAGCCGCAAAAAAGCGAGGGTACAAACCCACTACCGTATTATCTATGTATTCAATATCACAAATTAAAGCCACTTCAGGCTCAATTTGTAAATTATCAGCATCATTAGGTGTTACAACCGTAGAGGATGACAATGGATATGTTGCAAGAAAGCCAGCGTCGTCTGCTGGAACATAGAAAGGAAAGATAGCTTTTGGTTGGATCTCTTCTTGTACTTTTACTTGAAGAAAATCTTTTGCTTCACCAGCTTGTTCTAAGTGTCCTGCAAAGTTACCTGCTACACCAAATCCAATCATTTTTTCAAACTTCATACTTATCCATTCCAAGTCAGTAAACTCAAAGCACTATAACCGTGCCCCTGCTTTCATTCAATGAACCCCAAAAGGTTTTACAGCAAAAGACTACTTGGGTCACAGGTTGTGATATTTCAGATTAATAACTAAACAAAACTGAGAAGTTTACGTCTTAATTTGCAGACAAAATCACAAGTTTTAGCCTAAAAATATTATGACGACGACTAGTCTATGCAATATGATTAATAAAAATAATAATAAGGATATTGTTATGAGAAATCGGCTAGAAAAATATCATGGAGAACTAAGGCACAGTCTTAGACAGTTTCCTAATTCAACCATTCCTGTAGAACATGTGATTACTCGCTTAGAAGAAATTATCCAAACAACAGCCAGTTGGATCATGCTCAATGATGCGATAGCAACAAACTGTTTGTTAAATGGCCACACTTATGTGGTGTATGACCCTGATAATAAAGAAGCGGTTTTAGAAGGAAAGATTGTACATGAAGCAGTATGGCTGAATGGACAATTTTTAAATGGTTGTCGCCCTCGTGCTGTGTTGCAGATTCCGAAGGATTTTAGAGGGTGAACTCCTGTTGAACTTCGAGTGCCAATACAACTTTGGCACTCTTCTGTCCATAGTCGCTCATAATTGATTGCAATAATAACCTCATCTCACTCTTTATGAAGTACAGGTACAAAAAATATATTATTTTAAATGGTTGTAATAAGATTAATCTGACGATACTCGATTTACTTTACGCAAAAAGTCATTCAATTCTCTACAGCCATATACTAAATGAATACATTGTTGCGTAATTATATCTATAAAAATCGTTCCATATCACAAATAAAGAATTCATAATAATCTGAATACATTTTATAATGTAGAAAAAGGATTATTCTATGAAAGTTAACTCAATATTATTAATTATTATCAGTGCGAATTTAGTCGCCTGTAATGACAGTGGAAATACCGTTTCCAGTGAGATCATATCAAAGCAAGAAATAGCCAGAATTGATACAAACATCAATAAGCTTTATCCCGACGCGGATAGTAAACTCAAGCAACATATTCTCAACGTTGCGGTTGAATCTTTGGAAAGTATGGTCTTTATTAAAGGCGGTACTTTTATGATGGGTGACTTTAAAGCCCCGTGTAGCCCGCTTGATTTAAAAAGAATGGATTGGACTCCTGAAGCATCTTGTAATACGGCATTAAGCATGACAAGAACAGGAGCTAACTATCAACATAAAGTAACATTGAGTAATTACTCATTATCTGATCATGAAACTACGTATTATGAAACAGACGCTTTCAATCGTTCAGAAAATAAGCCAGTTGCAAATCAAGACTCTCGTTACGATAAAGAGTTCCCGATACAAGATGAACAACTAAAAAATAGACCTTCCTCTACTAAATCATGGCAAGAAGCAAAAGATTATTGTTTATGGCTAGGTAAGTTAACAAACTACCCGATAGATTTACCGACTGAAGCCCAATGGGAATATGCCGCCCGTAACCGAGGAAAAAATATTTATTTCGCAACAAATAATGGTTATGCTCAAGAAATTGGAAGTCGTTATGTTAATAATGATGGGTCTATTCATGAATACACCAAAGAACAAGGTAATTATGGCTATTTTGGCGATATTAAGCGCTGGCCACCAAATCCTTTAGGATTATATGATATGGCTGGTAATTCGCGTGAATGGGTAAATGATTGGTATTCTAAAGATTACTATAAAGTTTCTCCTGAGTTAAATCCGCAAGGACCTGAAACGGGTACGGAAAAGGTTATACGTGGTTGGGGAGGTAACATGCCTCTTACTACCACGAGAAGTCACGAAAAACCGACTGACTCAAAATATATTTCTCGCCGTGGTTTTCGCTGTACCGTTCAATCCCCTACTTCCATATATTAAACAAATATATCGTTACGTAATTATATCCATAAAAATCGTTCCATATCACAAATAAAGAATTCATAATAATCTGAATACATTTTATAATGTAGAAAAAGGATTATTCTATGAAAGTTAACTCAATATTATTACTTATTATCAGTGCGAATTTAGTCGCCTGTAATGACAGTGGAAATACCGTTTCCAGTGAGATCATATCAAAGCAAGAAATAGCCAGAATTGATACAAACATCAATAAGCTTTATCCCGATGCGGATAGCAAACTCAAGCAACACATTCTCAACGTTGCGGTTGAATCTTTGGAAAGTATGGTCTTTATTAAAGGTGGTACTTTTATGATGGGTGACTTTAAAGCCCCGTGTAGCCCGCTCGATTTAAAAAGAATGGATTGGACTCCTGAAGCATCTTGTAATACGGCATTAAGCATGACAAGAACTGGGGCTAACCATCAGCATAAAGTAACATTAAGTAATTATTCATTATCTAACCATGAGACATTAGCGCTCTCTTTTGATGTCTTTAGACAAGCTCACAATTTACCATTCCTTAGTGAAGCATTTAGTCAATTAAAAAGAACTCGTGAAGACAAAAA
Organism: Photobacterium damselae subsp. damselae; assembly: GCF_038086725.1. Taxonomy (NCBI): domain Bacteria; kingdom Pseudomonadati; phylum Pseudomonadota; class Gammaproteobacteria; order Vibrionales; family Vibrionaceae; genus Photobacterium; species Photobacterium damselae. Next base: position 334,109 of record NZ_CP146971.1, on the reverse strand, counting down.
ATTCATGACACTACTTAAAAACACACCAATGCCAACTAAATCATGGCAAGAAGCAAAAGATTATTGTTTATGGTTAGGTAAATTAACGAACTACCCGATAGATTTACCGACTGAAGCCCAATGGGAATATGCCGCCCGTAACCGAGGAAAAAATGTTTATTTCGCCACAAATAATGGCTACGTCCAACAAATAGGAAGTCGTTATGTTGATAATGATGGGTCTATTCATGAGTACACCAAAGAGCAGGGTAATTATGGCAGCTTAGGTGAAATTAAACGTTGGCCTCCAAACCCTCTTGGTTTATATGATATGGCTGGAAATGCAAACGAATGGATGAATGACTGGTATTCCAAAGATTACTATAAAGTTTCTCCTGAGTTAAATCCGCAAGGACCTGGAACGGGCACAGAAAAAGTTGTACGAGGCTGGGGTGGAAGTATGCCATTGACCACAACGCGCTCTCATAGACCTCTAACAAATGATAAGTATTATCCAATGTTTGGTTTCCGCTGTGCAGTTCAACAAACCACCCCAATAAACCAAAAATAAAGCTCACTCCTCGAATAAATATATTATTCGAGGAGACTTCCTATAATGGCTTCATAAAATTATTAGTCATCTCTTTTATTTGCTGTTCAACTTGTTTTTTCTTCATAAATTTATTTCCTAACGAATATGGTGTAATAATAAATTTAATATTATTCACATCAAATATTTTTTCTATTCTATCAACATTCGCTAGTGTATGAATCCATGAATCAAATTCATTTTGTTGCTCTCCTGACAAGATAGCATTTATACGATTTAGGTTTGCAAAGATAACCTTTTCCGAACTGTCTTTCGTCCCGGTCTCATTCATGTGAGATAATACTTCAATAAATTTACGCCAACTCTTTACATACCCAGTAAAAATAAAACAAATCGCTTGTTCTTGTAAAGACTCATCCCAATTACGCCAATACGTAGTAACCAATGTGTTAAGCATCATCCCTACTGTTTCAGGAGGTAATGTTGCCAAAGAAACACCGCTATAAACGTTTTTATCTATAATATTTTTTGCTAATAATCTGGCTTCACGGCATTGATATTCAATATCATTAAAATCTCTCAATCGAGTTCCCCACCATAAACTGACGTTCATCACTCCACTGTTTAGTGCTTGCTCAATATTCTTAAAAGCATTATTTACAAATGCGCCATACGCAGCCTGATACAAATATTGGTACGTCCCTTCGTCAAGACAATTCAGCACTCGATATCCGATTGCATCAGCACCTCGCCAAATAACCGTCGCGAGCTCAAATAACGCCCCAAAGTCGATCACTGTACCAAAACCACCACTGGCTCCTGGGCCAAACACTAAACGCCCTGCACAGTGTATTTCAAATTGTCCATCATTTAACTGGATCTGAAAGTCGCCACCAATTCCGACACCTAATGCCAGATTACCCTCAGCTTTGAGTTCAGCTAATGATTTAAAATCGGCTTTTCCTGTATTACTCGGGTTTTCCCATTGCATGCTTCCCAGTAATTGTCCCCCTACTTGACCGCCAGCAAATCCTTCAGCAGAAAAACCAACTGCCCCTGATGAACTAATCCCTAGATTGCGATAAGGATTAAATACGATACCAATACCCGCGACATCTTGCGGTTTATTAGTCACGACAGCTTTTCCTTGTACCCATCCCCCGACCAAACAACTGATAGTTAATTCAGAATGCAAACGTACTCGACCAAGTGGATAACGCATCGACTCCTTTTTAGCGTCAATATAATCAATACATAACGAATAACCGCGTTCATAAGGATAGAAAGACGTGAATTTGAGTGAGCCTTCAAAAAGAGAAGCCGTTGCATCTGCTGCAAATCCTAAATCAAACTTAGCTTCTTTAACGTTTAAATCCCCTTTTGCACTTGCTTGAGCAGCAAAACGCAAAAGCTGAGCTTCTGATGAAGCGGCATAAACCGTTTCACCCGCACCATCCACCCAATTTTGAGTCGCCTTCCATTCTTTAGCTTTGTAACCATCGGCTTTCCACTCTTTGAGCTTCATTTCAATAGGGCCCACTAAACTGTGATTGGCACTTTCCCCCATCCCCTTTTTAATATCATCAATAATGGCCTGTCCTGCTGCACCCCAATTACCGGCACTTAATGCCGTTCGTAGCGCATTGGTTGTCTGAGCTCGTCGCCAATAAGAGGTTTCTCGCTCAAAAAATGCAGCGCGTACATAAACCAATCGCCCTTGACTGGCAATATACAGCTCGATAATTTGCAATGATGTAGTTGTAGAGGGAGATAAATACACACTTTTTTGACTAAAATTATCTTGATTAATCCCTTGTTTTACCGAGCTTTGTTCCTTAATTTTTTTATCCAACTTAGCCAGTTGTTGCTCTAAGTCGGTCATTTGTTTCATTAATTTTTTTGATGTTAATTCTTTTAAAATGCTTTCTGTTTTGTTAAAAAGAGGCCAATATGAGTCTACAAATTGTTTGCGTAATTTTATTTCTTCCAACTTACTTTTTAGATACTTCGCGTTTTGTTGCTCTGACGCTGAATTGTCATTCGATGTAGCCGATTCACGACCACAAAGTGCCCCTGCCTTCACTGCAATGTCATAACATTTCAATGCGCGCTTATGGTGCTGTTTAATTACTTCATCATCTGATTCATTATTCTTAGGAGCGTTATCAAGTAATATTTTATAATTGTTAATGAGCTTTTCAGTTTCAAGAATCTCTTTATCCAATAAATCTTTAGCAAATTGATCTATGGCATAAAAGTGCTCGGGGCTATCACCTGTTTTAAACACAACCTCATGAACTTCAATACCTTTGCATTGAGGACGACCCATCACCTCCCCAGTGGCGCTATCGGGTCTTTTTAAAACAGGAGGCACTTCAACCATTTCATCGGGTTGAGATGTCTCTTCTTGTACTGAAGGTAATGTGACCGTGTCACCAATTAAAATAAAATCAGGGTTCTGTTGATATTGAGGATTTAATTGCAGTAACTCGACAAACGAAATATTGTTATCAATCGCAATACCAATTAATGTATCCCCAGGTTTTATGATGTATGTCATGCTCATTTGCTGCAGCCTCCGTGGTGGGATTGCATCAACAATGTCTCTTCCATTTTATTCATTTTGTTTTCCGTTAGTACCCACTGATATGTTTTGAGATCTTGAAAATGAATATCTTCTTGCTGGGGAATATGTGCCGTTAACCACTCGTGATGAAACCAAGATAGTGTGACGGTTTTGTAAAATAACGCCCTTTTTTCATCTTCGCTCAATGCACTTATCAGAGCTAACAAACCACGAGGCTCAAAAAATCGAAACAGAGCCGATGCTTGTGATGTTTTTGCTGTTATTCGACCACGTAACAACGTTAAACACTCATCAAAATTAGCCTCTGATGAGAAAAAGCACCCAAGCGGAACCACCTCTGCTTGGCGATATAAACAAGCTAAGAATTCTTCGTTTACAGCAGTCAGATCTAGCAATACAGGTCCATCAGGAATGGCTTGATATATTGTTGAATCAAACAACGATTCTCGCCGTGGCGGCTCTGCCAATAATCCATATCGCCACTTATCTAATGATTCACAGCGGGTTGGCTCAATGATGGCGTAATGGTAAGTGTGGTTGGCCTTATGAATAATTGGGGCAGATAGGTTGACACCATATTGATTTAACGTTTGTGGATCGAGCATGTGTCACCTCCGCATGAGCAATGTTCTACGAGTACAGAGCCATTTTGTAATATGGCAGGGTAATCCAAAAATACATTTTTGATCTCCACAGGCTCTACTTTTGCTCCCATTGGTAAAGCAGGAGCACTTCCAGCATATCCAGAACCAGAACCAGCACTTCCACCTGAATTTAGATTAATTTTAGAACCGACAATGGACACACCAGAGCCATCAATCTTAATAAAGCTTCCACCAGCTTTTAAAGTGAGCTCTGCGCCAGCTTCAATCACAATCTTATTGCCGCCTTTAAGGTGTATTTCGCGGCCAGCATCAACCAATAGACTATTACCTTGTTTCAAATGCAGTGAGGCATCTGTCTCCACGGTTTGGTTACCTTTGGTATAACTTCGAGACTCGCCATCAACGGTTAAATGGTCATTGGCTTTGATGTGAGTAAATCGTTCATTGGCAATATCAAGGTGAAGATCGTGTTTGATGTCATCTTTGCGATCATTCTCAACCAGCAGATTCATGTCCTTTTGCGCATGGACATAAATCTCTTCTTTGCCTGCTTGATCTTCAAACCGTAATTCGTTGTAACCGTCACCTTGGTGGGTTTCTGTTCTTAATACAGTACGGGTTTTATGAGCAGGGAGATCGTAAGGCGGCTTATTGGTCGCGTTATAGGTACGCCCTGTAATAATTGGCTGATCAGGATCCCCTTCAAAGAAATCCACAATGACTTCATGCCCAACACGAGGCAGCGCCACCATGCCATATTGAGTTCCCGCCCAGCCTTGTGAGACTCGTACCCAACAACTGGCATTATCATCATTATTGGAATAACGATCCCACGGAAACTGAATTTTGACTCGACCAAACTCATCACAGTAAATTTCTTCGCCTTCAGGGCCGACAACACGAGCAATTTGAGGACCATCAACACGAGGTTTGGCATTAAATGGCGGTCGCCAAGGTTTGTGTCCCGGTATCACCACAAATTCATTGTTATAGGTTGTGACACCATGACCGCCCGCTTCTTCTAGCGCTTGAGGCTGAGTACCATGATGTTTGATTTCAACTAACAACCAATCACGATTGCACGCATCATCACTGTGATCTTGAAGAACAAATTTAGAACCAGCTAATAAAGTTTCCAGATTACTTTTTGCTTGTGCGGTTTCCGCATCTCGACGCAGAGCCTCTAACCGAAACTGAGTAAAGGGCTTACCACTCTCATCACTTTTATAGCGACCAGGATAGTCATAGTGTTCATAAATGGTTTGCTGATAATCTGCTTCTTTGGCTTGCTCTGTGAGCAAAAAACTGTAAGCCGGATTTTTGAAACTGTAATCTTTTAACTGTGCGGATGATGGACGAATTTGTGCCATTCGCTTAAATTGACGCACAAAAGGCAATGGGCTGATGCCACCGCTTAATCCGTTATAGGCCACGGGCTCAGGTAACATCGCCACGTTTTGCGTGTCGTCGGTGAAGATCACCGTATTTTTATTACCTTCGTGGCTAAATGAGAAGAAAATACCTTCTTCTGCGGCGATACGTTGTAAAAAGGCTAAGTCCGTTTCACGATATTGAACACAATATTCACGTTGCGGATACTGACGGGCTAACGCAAAAGCATAATCTTGTACATTCATCTCTTGCAGTAAAATAGAGATGATTTCAGGCGCCGTTTGAGTTTGAAAAATACGGCTATTATGACGCAGAGCTAAGCGCCCTATCGGCGGGATCATCTGTACTTGGTATAGCGTATGATGATGTCCTGTATCACCTTGGGAAAATCCCGCAACAATACCAAACCACTGCTGTTTTAATTCGCCTTCTCGCCATACCGATAAACTGCAATTGCGATCAACGGTGTCATTTGGGCTTAGCGATGGGTTACGGCTGGCAAGGTCAATAGAAAAGGAAAAAGGAAGGGACAAACCATCACTTCCTCGAAATTCAGTCACAGCAAATGTTGAGGCATCGAGCCCTTCTACCGTGAAGGTAAATTGTAATCCACTAGCCATAGCGACGTTACTCGTTATCTATTTTTTATTCTTTGTAGTGATGGTGATTAAGCACAGAAGGAAAAGAAATACGCCACAGCCAAAAGTGAGGCGCATTCCTCAAACTTGTGCGATTACGCTTCTAGCGGTGCACGCCAGTCGTCAGCACCAGAAGTACCTGAGATAGTGTGATCCCAGTTGATCTTACGGTAGGCCATAGACACCTCAATAAGCTGAGTGAAATCTGCTTTTGATGGATCTTGGCAATGAGGCATGTGAGTGTTGATATCAACAATGGTTGCGTCAGTCAGGGTTGTTGTGAAGTAATGCTCTTGCTTACCCTCAACAGACGTACGGTACCACTTCAGCTCAACTTTTGGCAGCATTTCACCAGAAGCCAGTGAGTTGTACATTAGTGGAACGGCTTTATTAAGCGCTACTGTAAACTTAAATGGCTTATGTACGCGTTGACCCGCAGGTTGACCTGATTGAGGATCCGTTGGAACGGTAACAATGTGCTTAAATTCTTGAACAAGCATCTGGTCTTCATGACCTTCAACATAGATGTTACCCACAGAATCAGCAGTAAATGCGCCAGCTGTAATGTTGCCCTGAGTTTTACCTTGGATTGAAATATAACAAGGAGTTGGCATGGAAAATATCCTTCTAATTTTATTGTTAAATGTTAAATCGGCATTTTTTGCCTACGTATTAAGTGCAGGATGTATGCCAACTTAGACAGAAATTTAACTCGTTGAATAAAAAGGAATTTAATTTTAAATATTTTTGAGAAGATTTTTTCTGGGCAAGATCTTGCTCAGAGGCGGGCAAGAAGTTGCCCAGCGAGCAAGATCTTGCCCGACAAAAAACAACATTTAACAAAAACAAAACATTTAATTTAACACTAAACCATAAAAAAAGACCTCAGACCGAATGGAACACGATCTAAGGTCTTTTTCACTCAATAATGTTAATTATCTTTATTTATCATCATCCAACTCAACTAATTTTGTTGAACCACCGTGAAATTTCTCACGTTTACGTTGAACAACCGCGAAGAAACCCGGAATTAAGAAGGTACCAGCAAGAAGCACACACAATAAGCCACCGGTTAAGGAAATACCTAAAGAGTTCTGACTGATATGCCCAGCACCTGATGCGAAGATCAGCGGTAAAATACCTAGGATAAATGACCATGACGTCATATTTACCGCTCGGAATCGTAGCTTACCACCTCGAACAGCCGCTTTATCAATATCAAGGTTATTATCTTCACGCTCGTTTTTCGCAAACTCAACAATCAAAATGGCATTCTTTGCGGCAAGAGCAATCAAGAGAACTAAACCAATTTGAGCGTATAAGTTCAATGGAATCCCCGTAATAGCTAAAGCTAAGAACGAGCCTAACGTTGCGACCGGTACAACTAAGATAATAGCTAGTGGAATACTCCAACTTTCATACTGAGCAACCATAAATAGATAGATAAAGATCAGAGCCAAAGCAAACGCGTAAATCGCCTGATTGCCCGCTTGAACTTCTTGATATGCCATACCAGTCCATTCAAACTGATACCCTTGCGGTAAAACTTCGGCGGCAACACGTTCCATTGCCGCAATGGCATCACCACTTGAATAACCCGGAGCCGGCCCACCTTGAATCACGGCAGAACGGTACATGTTATAACGCCAAGCCACATCAGGTTCAAAGACTTGATCAATGGTCACCAAAGTACTCAGAGGGATCATATCACCTTGAGAAGAACGAACATGGAAACGCTCTAGTGCTGATAAATCATTACGATAATCACTGTCAGCTTGTAGTGTTACCCTAAAGTTCTTGCCATACATCGTAAAATCATTGATGTACATAGAACCAAGATTACCCTGTAACGTCTGGAATATTTCAGTTAAAGGAATTCCTAGTTGTTTGGCTTTAACACGATCAATATCAACGTAAAAATGCGGAACGTTGGCGCGGAACGTACTGAATGTATATTGGATTTCAGGCTGTGCATTAGCCGCTTGAATCACATCTCCCATCACTTCGGCTAAATCGGTACGACTGCGGCCTAATGTATCTTCAAGAACAAACTCAAAACCTGAAGCCGCCCCCATACCAGGAACCGCAGGAGGTCCCATGGCAAAAACAATCGCTTCTGGTAACGTCATCGCAGCTTGTGCATTAATACGATTAGTAATTGCAAATGAAGAGTTATCTCCGGCCATATTATTACGTTCATCCCAAGGCTTTAGCTTGATGAACATAGATGCACCGTTAGATGCCGCAGCTCCCGTTAAGAATGCATAGCCATTAGCAATGGTCACCCCTTCAACCGCAGGTTCGGCCTCTACTATTTTACGCAGTTTGGCAGTTGTTTGTTCAGTACGAGACAAAGAGGCTGAATCGGGTAATTGAACGTTAACTAATAAGATACCTTTGTCTTCTTGAGGAACAAAAGCCGTCGACGTCGTTTTGGCATAAAAACCCACTGCTGCCACCGCAATGACAAATATCGCAGCAAGCAATGACGCTTTTCTAACTAAGAAACCTGCAATCGCACCATATTTTAGCGTTATCTTATCCAACCCTTTATTAAAGACTTTAAACCAACGAGCTGTATTGTCTCCCCCTTGTTTTAAAACCAGAGAACACATAGCAGGTGATAAAGTTAAGGCGTTAATAGATGAAATAACAACAGAAATACAAATGGTTAATGCAAACTGGCGATACATGATACCAGTAATACCCGGCAACATAGCCACAGGTAAAAATACCGCAAGTAGTACCAGAGTTGAGGTAATGATAGGACCTGTTACCTCTTTCATCGCAATTAAGGTTGCTTGACGAGGGGTTAAGGTTGGATCTTTTGCCATATTGGTATCAACGTTCTCGATAACCAAGATAGCGTCATCAACCACAATACCAATGGCTAATATCAATCCAAATAAAGTCACTGTGTTTATCGTAAAGCCCGTTGCCAACATAATGGCAAAGGTACCAATAAGAGAAACAGGAATCGCAACGACTGGAATTAACGTTGCACGCATACTACCTAAGAATAGATAGGTAACAGCAATAACCAATAAGATCGCTTCAATTAATGTCTTAACTACGCCTTTGATCGATTCAGCCACAAATAGCGTCGTATCGTAGCTGGTCTCGTACTCCATTCCCTCAGGCATATTGACTTTAAGCTTAGATAGTAGCTCCATCACAGCCTGACCACTTTCCAATGCGTTGGCATCAGATTGTAGTGACAGTGTCACGATAGAGGCAGGTTGTCCATTAAACAAGCCATTACCATCATAGAACTTTTTACCCAACTCAACTCGTGCAACATCTTTTAGGTAAACAATAGAGCCATCAGGGTTTGCACGCACAACGACCTGTTCAAACTCCTGTGCTGATTCTAAGCGCCCTTTTGTTACTAAGTTAAATTGCACTTCTTGAGCATTATTATAAGGAGGTGCGCCAACCTTACCAGCAGCGACTTGAACGTTTTGTTCAGCTAATGCGTTTTTGATATCTGTTGTCGTCAGTTTTAGGTTAGCCATTTTTTCAGGATCTAACCAAACACGCATGGCATACTCACCACCACCGATAACATTAACTTCACTGATCCCTTTCACACGAGCTAGCTGATCTTTTACATTCAAATTAATGTAGTTAATCAAAAACTGATCATCATATTTGCCATCGGGTGAGAAGAAGTTAAGAACCATCAATAGATCAGGTGAGCGTTTTTTAACCGTCACCCCAACCATTCGAACTTCAGCAGGAAGCTTTGATTCTATTTGTGAAACTCGGTTTTGCACATTCACCTGAGCCATATCAGGATCAGTGCCAATATCAAAGGTGACATTGAGACTGTATGATCCGTCATTGGCACTTTTAGATGACATATAGATCATATTTTCTACGCCATTTACAGACGCTTCAATAGGATCGGCCACTGCTTCTTCTACAACTTCAGCACTCGCACCTGAATAGATAGCCGTTACACTCACTGAAGGTGGACTGATTTTTGGGTATTCAGCAACGGGCAGATTTAATAATGCGATCGCCCCTGCTAAAGTCAAAATGATGGAAATAACCAAGGCAAATTTAGGCCGTTGGATAAAAAAGCGACTTAACATATCCCGTCCTTATGCCTTTGGCCCTGAGTCTTCATTTTGTAATCGCACAGTCATACCATTACGAATACGCTGCAAACCAATGGTGATCACTTCCTCATCCGCTTTTAGGCCTTGAGAAATGATAACACCTTGATCTGTTTGGGAACCCATTGTGACATTGCGACGCTCAGCAACCTCGCCATCTTTAAGAACCATAACAAAATCACCTTCTAGATCACTTTGCACTGCACTTCGAGGTATCACCATCACTTGTTGTGGCGTTTTCTCTCGTAAGAAGATCTGCACATGCTGACCTGGTAATAATTGCTGATTCGGGTTGGCAAATTGTGCTCGCATGGCAAGAGTACCTGTATTGAGATCTATACGGTTACCTACAAAATCAAGCGAACCAATCTCGGAATACTGCTGGCCGTTATTCAAGGTTAATACCACTTCAACTAAACCTTTATTATTGCCATTACCACTGCCATCGAGTTTGTCTAACCCCATATTTAGACGCTCTCGCTCACTGATGGTGAACGCGGCATGCATAGGGTCAAGACTCACCAAAGTTGTTAATACGCCAGATGATGGTGAAATAAGATCACCGATACTCACTTTGCTATCACTGACTCGTCCACTAAAAGGTGCAGTAATCGTGGTATGAGACAAATCAACCTTAGCGGCAGAATGCATCGCTTGAGCCGATTCTAGTTGGGCTTGCGCATTCAGTTTTTCAGCCAGCAAACGATCGTACTCAGACTTACTGATATTGCCTTTTGGAAGTAGATCCTGTGCGCGAGCAAAATCCATATTTGAGCGTTGTACTTGTGCTTTAGCTTGAGAAATAGCAGCAGCGGCACTTTTAACTTGGGCTTCATAAGCTGCCGATTCGATACGAAATAGAGGCTGCCCTTTCTTGACCATCTGGCCTTCTTCAAATAGGCGCTCTTTTAAATAGCCAGATACTTGAGCAGAAATAGCGACATCTTCAACCGCTTCTGTTCGACCAACATAGCTTTTACCTTGCTGATATTGGATAAGTTGAACCGACTGGGCTTGAGCAAGAGGTGCCATTGCAGGCTTTTGACCTGAAGCGGTCTCTCCACATCCAACCAATAAGGCAGAACCAATTAAGGTGGCTAACAAAAGTGGTTTTTTCATTGTTGTGACCATAGATTTCTCAGTATATAGAGCACTTGCTTAACCCAAGCAGCATTAAGCAAAAAAGTGCCATTAGCGATAATATCTACGGTACCAAGTTGGGGTTAATGAAAGCTGAATACAATCAGGGGATTAGTCACAATTTTAGAGGGAAAGTGTTGCAAAATATTTCAAATCAACAGAAATATATACTTAAGTGGAATTGATATGCGATTGTTATTAGATAATCTTAAACAATCAAACCTAAGTCACTGTTTATTAGCAAAATAATTGAAATACTAATGAAGAATAACCCAAAGAGCAAAATGTAATCAATGAAACATTTTAGATGCTTTTTCAGAGCAAGTTAACAATAAAAAAGGCCAGTAAAATACTGACCCTTAGAATATTTCATGCCTAACTGTTAAAACTTAATCTTTACAACATTCCACAGCGTGTTGTTGGTTATTAAGTTTATCGTGTAACCATACGCCAGACGCTTTCATCGCATATCCAAAAATGGCACCTACGACTAACGATGGAACCACCAATTTCCAATCACCAGCGGCAGCAAAGGTTGCACATGAACCGATAAAAGTTCCAGGGATGTATGCTAACCATGATTTTTTCGCTTGGATACACATAAAGAAAGCAACAATGGCTGTTACAAAGTAACCAATGATTTCAAGACTAACTAAACTTGAAAGCCAAATGATCACCATTGCCCAAAACACACCACTAAGCATAGTTAGCAAGCTTAAGCCCAGTCCTTTTATCCCATCTTTAGGACAAGCAAAATAAGCCGTGCAGCCTAAAAATCCCCCCCAACTTAATAAGCCAAGAGAAACCGCTACCCAAGCCCAGACGCCAGATAAAATTCCTGTTGTTAATGCTATTGCAGCTAATACGCTCATGATATGTCCCAGTCTTAATATATACCGATTAGGCAAAGAGCGTAGTCTACCTAACCAATAACTCAGATGAAACGATCTTGATCACGCAAAATCCATTTCGGTTGCATTGCTTTCTTTATATTTAGGACTCAGATCACAATTGGCCATCAATAATTCTACTTTACGGTTTTAAAATACTTCTGCCAATTTTCAGACATTGTTTGATAATGTTCGATACAAAATGTTTGGCGATCTTTGACATCTAACTTATTGATCTCATCAAGTAAGTTAGGATATTGCTTAGGTTCAGCGCCATAAACCAAACACAAAGTTGAAAAATAACGTTGTAAATCAAAACTATGTTCATCAATGTATTCTGATGAGTCGTAATAATCAGGCTTATCATCTGACTCAAATGCAAACATATCTGCCGCGCTTATCGCAATATCTGCACCATTTTTGACATAATTGATTAATACGATTGCAGCAAAATTATCAACCGCATCTTCTTCCTTACCTAAAATCGGAATACCATTATCATCGATGTATGCATGACCAACTTCATGTAATAGCGTATGCAAAATAGTATCAATTGCCGCCTCTTTTGCCGACTTACCATACATTTTTTGGTAACGATTCTGAGCAAAATAATGAATCGCTTGCGTATAAAATGCGTAAGGTATGAAGATAGTATGCAAGTCAGGATCGTATAATGGTCCATCCTCCCCGCCATAATGTATAGTCAATGTTTGGGAAAATGGAAAATGTTCATTAGATAATTTCCCAACCAACTGATTCACTCGACTTGCTCTTATTTCATCGTAAGCCAATTTTTGTGATTGGGTATTTGGAGACTGAAATGTATATTCAATCCCTCCTGCTGCTGAAGTGGTGCCAGATAACGTCGTACATATCAAAGCCGAAGCAAAACACAGTTTCTTAAACACTAGCCTATCTCTGTTCTTTCTTGTTATACCGAAAGAGTATACAGATACCACTTCAACTTTATGTCATAGCGGGAAGAAGTTTTGTCTGCAATTGTAATAATAGTAGCAAAACTGCTGTTTTCTTCATCGACAATAAGAACAGAGCGATTACAGCCTATCAAGAATATGCTAGCTTATAGCCAATAAAATGGACTCACCCTTGGAGCACACACATGGGACCTTTAATGCTGGATGTATCAGGTTTTGAACTTGATGCAGAAGAACGCGAAATTATCCAACATCCTACTGTTGGCGGTATTATCTTTTTTGCTCGTAACTATCATGATCGTAAACAGCTACGAGCACTGGTAAAAGACATTCGTCAAACGGCAAAAAAACCACTACTTATTGCAGTTGATCAAGAAGGTGGTCGCGTTCAGCGTTTTAGAGATGAATTTACTGCTCTGCCACCAGCACGTGCTTTTGCTCAATCACCTAACGGCTTAGATCTCGCAAAGCAAGGTGGTTGGTTAATGGCTGCGGAACTTTTAGCTATGGATATCGATCTTAGCTTAGCGCCTGTACTTGATTTAGGTTTTGATTGTAAAGCCATTGGTGATCGTGCCTTTTCTAACGATCCTGCTGAGATTGCTCTGTATGCGGGCGAATTTATTCAAGGAATGAAGCAAGCTGGCATGGCCGCAACAGGTAAACATTTCCCAGGTCATGGTGGCGTAATCGCCGATTCTCACTTAGAGACACCGTATGACTCAAGAGACAATATTAAACAACATGATATGCAAGTATTCCAAACATTGATCAATAAAGGTTTGCTTGATGCCATGATGCCAGCTCACGTTGTCTTTGATGCTTATGATTCACAGCCTGCCAGTGGCTCTGAATATTGGTTAAAGCAAGTGCTTCGCCAAGACTTAGGCTTTAATGGTGTTATCTTCTCAGATGATCTTAATATGAAAGGCGCGGATGTTTTAGGTAGTTATAGCGAACGTGCGGTGGCATCAATGAATGCGGGTTGTGACATGGTTATGTTATGTAATAACCGCCAAGGTGCAATTGAAGCATTAGATGGCCTACCACAAATTCAAGTACCAAGTCTTGAAGCTCTGCTTAAACGCCCTACTGGTGAATACAGCGATCTTGTGCAAACTCGGACTTGGATTGAAACCTCTCGCAATATTGCGCGTTTGACTCAAGAATGGCAAGAACGTCAGAGCTAATAGACCTATTTTACAGATAACAAAAAAGCGCCTTCCTTTTCGTTGGCGCTTTCATCTTTCTCTCTACTATCGACTTTCTACTGACTGCCGTTTTATTGTTAACTTGGCTTATAAACTGTCACGAGAATAGTCTACATCTTTAGTACACTTCTTCTCTTTTAAAATGATATATGCCGCACCAATAATAAAAGCAATAACCAGAATGGTTTTCATAACTGACCTTTATCTTCAATTGTAAACATTTGCCCAAAGCTAATGAAAAGCAGAAAATTTATTGAGCGATAAACTGTGAATCTACCAATCTAGAAGCAATTTTTAGACACGAATAAAGATACCTTATTTGTTTAAATATTGCACCATATAGTTTAGTTTATGTGCTTCTTCACGCAAAAAATTTATAAAAAAAGCGACCCTTATAATGAGTCGCTATGTATTACCAATTAAGTAGAATGTAAAGTTATAACCAACGTTCTTGAGTGGTAAAGCTTACTGAAAACCAAGCATTTCCAAGGTCATCTTTGAGTTTTTCCCAAATCTTTTGACGCACTAAATCTTGGCGTTTCATGCTCCACTGTTTATCGTCTTTGATCAGAATATTAACTTCTAAATCATATTGACGCCCCGTTTTTGCAAGGTGATGAGTATAATCATCAAAATTATATGTTTCAGAAAGCTCTGCAATAACGGTATCAACGTGAGTTTGAACTTCATCTTGAGGTGCAACTAATAGCACTTCTTTTACGTTACGACGTAAGACACTAATGGGTAATACAGATGCTGCAATAGCAAGTGTTGAAACCAAAATTGGGTCAACATAACGGTTCCACTGTGAATGACCAAGAGAATCAAAAATCATCACAGCAACAAAACCAACGAGAATCGCGGCACTTAAAATACCATCAATCAACCACTCTTGAGAGTCTACTCGCACCAATTCTGAATCCACAGAACGCGCAGTATATGTCTCAAAAAAGTAGATACCAAAACATGAGACGGTTGATAGCACAGCATAGACGAGTGCATCTTCAATTACGATATCACGACCACCACTGGCAATGGTTTGCACACCACTAACAAAGGCAAACAAACAGGTGACAAGGATGAGCAAGCCATTGACGACATTAATCAGCGGCTCGATATGAGCATAACCAAATTGGAACTGCTCGTCGTCGG
This sequence comes from Photobacterium damselae subsp. damselae, assembly GCF_038086725.1. Classification (NCBI taxonomy): domain Bacteria; kingdom Pseudomonadati; phylum Pseudomonadota; class Gammaproteobacteria; order Vibrionales; family Vibrionaceae; genus Photobacterium; species Photobacterium damselae. The sequence continues at coordinate 318,909 of NZ_CP146971.1, read as the reverse complement.
GTTTAGATACAAGATATGCAGTATAAAGGCTAAGACCTGTCATACCCATACTGAGGAACGAAAACATGCCGTCTAACAAAATGGCGTTGGATCCGACATACAATCCATAACCAATACCCAAACTCGCTACCCAAATGGTACCTAGCAGGGAAAGTTTCAGCGCTAAACGTTCTTTACTAATTTTACGGCTGTGTGTTGCCATAAAATCCTCCTTATCGTTACTCAAAATAAAAACTAAAATTTGTGACTACTAACATAAATTTTATGCTTCCCACCCATTTGCAAGAGGCCAAATTTTTGCTAGTTGTACCCTTAGCTTACCATTAAAAACCGTTAAAAGAAAAAATTTACACTGTTTCTTTCATACTAACCATCTACAAAAAAGATAACACATCGAATAAAAAACAATAAATATCAACAAATTACAACATTAAAATATAAGATGCGTTAATAATAACGACACTCAATAATTCAGGCAAAAACAGTGCCTTAATCAGAGGGGTCAGTAGAAAAACTCTAATTGAAATGAATCTCTAACCGTTCAATTTCTGCATAAAATTCAACCAACTGTAAACGTGTAAGATCGTATTCAAATAAGGTCTTAGCACAATGTTGATCAGCCAGCTCTGGTTTATCCCCTTGCTGACCATTCTGATACATACAGATTGCATTTTGTTTGCATGACCTGTTTCGACTATCAATTAATGAAGCCCATGTGTCGCTAAATTCTGAAATTGCTTGATTGAGTTGGTTGATATTCTTTGTGCTAAGTTGGCCTTTAAGCTGTGATATGTGAATTTGATGGCGGGTTATCATCGATGCAAAAGAACGATCATAATAATCAACCGAACCGCTGTCACAATACGATTCAGCAAATGCGTCTTGCGCTAAAATGGCTGTGATATCGGGTTCTTTTTCAGCGCAAGCACTAAGGCTAAGTACCAACACGCTAAATAAATAGATTTTCATAATCACCTCACCATCAGAGCGTTTAAACACAGTGCTTTGATATTAAGTATGAACAAGGAAACTCTATTTCGCTTATTTTACAGACATAAAAAAACCGAAAGCCCTATTTTGAACTTTCGGTTTTTAATGAACAGATCCAATTTACGATCAGTTAACCGCAGTTGGTATACCCGTCTGTTGCTTTAACTCTTGTGCTAAACGCTGTTTTGCTGCGCTATCATCGCCAAGGCTCGCAATTAAAGAGTCATCGGCGGTTACAGGCTTAAATTCACCTAACTGCTCTTCATCTTTAGAAAGTGGTTGATGAACCTCAACGATAATTGAACCGTCTTTATCTACTGTGTGCTTTAACGGATCATTAATAATACGAACAGGAGTCCCTTTAGGTATTTGCGGGAACAACCATTCAATATCCCAAGGATTCATTCGAATACAACCAGAGCTTACACGCATACCAATACCAAAATCTTTATTGGTACTGTGGATCAAATACTCACCGTGGCCATAAGCTAAGCGCATTGCATAATCACCTAGCGGGTTATTTGGCCCAGCGGCAACAACGGGAGGTAGAGTCACCCCTTTAGCTGCGTATTCTTTACGAATATTCGCTGTAGGTGTCCAAGTTGGATGACGAATTTTCTGACTGATCGATGTCGTCATACTTGGTGTTTCACGCCCGACACGACCAATACCAATTGGGAACACATACACTTTAGATGGATCATCTTTCGGGAAATAGTAAAGACGAAGTTCTGCCAAGTTAATTGTCACGCCATTATGAGGTACATTTGGCAAAATCACTTGGGTTGGAATTTCTAACAACGTACCAGGTTGGGGTAAAAAAGGATCGACATCCTTATTCGCTGCCAATAACGCTAAAAAGCCAACATTAAACTTATTTGCGATATCAGACAGGCTCTCTCCTTTCTCAACTTCATAATATTCGATAGTACCAACGATATTGCTACCATCATCTGGTAACTTAAACTCAATCGCATTAACTGCACTTGAGAATAAGCACGTTAGTGAGAAAAGTAATGCACGATACACAACATCTACTCCTTCCTAGTCGTGATTGACTTATGTGTTTATACCCAAACCTAATTAAAAATATAGTGTTTAATCAAACTGATTTGGATATGGATATAATTAATCATATTACTTTATGTCTTATTATTGCGCCAGTGTAATCATTTGACTTGACAATGAACTAACTTGTGACTGTTATGCAACACTAAGCAAAGGTGATACCCACGGTTTCAAAACGTGCCATGGCGTTAAGATGATCAGAATGACCTACTTGGTAATAAGCTTTTGGCATACTCTTATCCAAACCTTTATTCACAAGTCGTTTATATTCTTCTCGAGTTACAATTACGTAATCTAATTGAGCATCCAGTAAATCTTGAATATTGGCGATGGTTGCTTGATCGTCTCGAACTAAAGCTTTTAATTGACCTATGATCACCGTCATTGGCAACCATAAATCACGACTCAACAATTTACGATCGCTGCATTGCTGCGCTTTAAGACTGTAGTTTGCCGTTGTAAATATGCCTAACCAATCTGGCTTACCATGACGAGTAACTAGATTATGCTTATAACAATAATACGCTTCACAATACTCTTTTAGATTATGGAAACGTTCGTTATACACTTCCAAATAAATATGTTGCAATTCTAGTTGCATATTAAATTGATTCACGTAATGAACTCTTATTCTTTTTTGAAATAAAAATAGGACTAACTCGGTCTATATGGAACAACGATGTCTAAATAAAGACGAAACCGATTTACGATGATTATAAAGGATTAGTCTGTGATCAAAAAATCCCAATCTTGGATGATTTCAGAAAACGAAGTCACGCCTGAAACAATTTTTAAGCAACGCCGTGATATTTTGCTCAAACTCGGTATCACCGCCACAGCCTTACCCTTTGCTGCGCAATCAAAAGCTGGGTTACTGGATCTTTTTTCCTCCGATGAACCGAGTAAAGCCGTTGATTATCGCCAAAACTTAACGGGGGTTAGCTCTCCACTTTCAACATCTGATCTTTCGTTAACACCAGAGAGTAAAATACTTGAGTACAATAATTTCTATGAATTTGGCGCAACAAAATCAGATCCAGCCCGTCTTGCTGCTAACTTCAAAACAGATCCATGGACAGTGGAAATTGATGGCTTAGTCAAAAACCCTATTAAGCTCCATCATGAAGATCTATTAAAGAAATTTACCATTGAAGAGCGTATTTATCGCATGCGTTGTGTAGAAGCATGGTCGATGAATATACCTTGGCTCGGATTTCAATTATCTGATCTATTAAAACTGGTTGAACCAACCTCTGAGGCAAAATATGTGGCCTTTCAAACATTGTATGATCCTAAAGAGATGCCAGGCCAAGCATCTCGAAGTCTCGGCGGTGGTATCGATTATCCTTATGTAGAAGGTCTGCGTTTAGATGAGGCTATGAACCCACTAACCCTGATGTCGGTTGGTTTATACGGTAAAACACTCGCACCGCAAAATGGAGCCCCTATTCGCTTGGTCGTACCTTGGAAGTACGGTTTTAAAAGCATTAAATCCATTGTGAGAATTACCTTAACCGATAAAGAACCGCCAACAACTTGGAATCGACTTGCCCCTCAAGAGTATGGTTTTTATGCCAATGTGAATCCTAATGTCGATCACCCTCGTTGGAGTCAAGCATCCGAGCGTTTTATTGGTCAAGGTAGTGTCTTTAGTAGCCGTCGCCAAAAAACGTTGATGTTTAATGGATACGAAGATCAAGTTGCCTATTTGTATAAAGGAATGGATTTAAGGAAAAACTATTAATGCGCATCACACCAAAGCAGATCACCATATTCAAGAGTATGGTTCATATCTTCTCTCTTATTTTTATGATTTATTTTGTCTTGCTTACTCTGCAAGGGGGCTTTGGTGCAGATCCGGTAAAAGGTATGGAGCATTTTACCGGTAAAGCGGCGCTTAATATGTTGATCCTTACTTTACTTGTGTCGCCGCTAGCTAAGGGTTTTCGTCAAGGTTTATTGATGAAATTACGCCGAATGCTGGGGTTATACAGTTTTTTCTGGGCAACGCTGCATTTTGCCATCTATATTAGTCTGGATTTAGGTTTTGATTTTTCCCTATTGGGTGAAGAAATCTTCAAGCGTCCATACTTAACTATTGGGGCGGTTTGCTGGGTGATCTTACTACTCTTAGCAGCAACATCATTTCAGAAAATACAGCGAAAAATGGGTAAAAAGTGGCAAACTTTGCACTATTGGGTCTATTTAGCTCTGATTCTGGCTCCAATTCATTATTACTGGTCGGTTAAATCGGGGCTTATCGAACCCAGCCTTTATCTTGTGGTCGCCGTGCTTCTTTTAATATGGCGAAAAGATTTCTTTATGCGCTTACTTGGGAAGTTTTCAATTTCAGTAAAAAGTTGAGGTTATTATTGAAAAATAACGACATATTGACACACAAAGAATAAGACAAATTACAAATATCTGATACGATAACCCTATTCATATGCATGTTGAGGTTATAGTTTGTGATTAGCGATATTCTGGAACTCAGTATTGAGCAATTTATGCAAGATTGCTTACAACTGTGTGAACAGCAATACCCCACAATCCATAACCGAGGCATGCGAGAACAGCACATCGCCAAAGCGCTATTACGTCGAATTCAAAGTGGACTGCAGCAACGTGGTATAGAAGCTGAAATTAGCCAACCGTTAGAGCTGAAGTCTCTATTTAAAATCACGACGACCGATAGTGAACTTTGGTTAGTCGCTCATCATTTTCTCAGTGCTAACCTTGCCACTCGTAAAGCATTAATTGAAACCATTGATCTGGTTGTTCAGCAACCTAAAGAGCGGGTTTCAAGCTACCTTCTGGTCATGGCCGATCATTGGTTTGATCGAACCAAAGCCAGTAAAGAGCTTCCTGCATGGTGGTTAGATGAACAACCTGAAGATTGGCAAGATTACCTTCATTCAGGAGTTCGCTTATTGCCAGCAGATGAGACTCTCTCGCACCTGCTGAATCAAAATCATTACCCTCTGCTCGTAATGGATCGTCAACTGCATCACCCTTTGATACACATAAAGCACCAAACGCGTGTAAAACGTTACGTTGTCATGAGTGCTTTATATCAACGACGCTAGTTAATACCCAGACTTTCTCTTTATTGTTCTCGAATTAGCCGATATTATTCGGACACTTAACCATTCTTCTCACTTCAAGGACTGAAGTTATGACCTCGCACGCCAATAGTGCCACTCTAGCCCTTCGCGATGATTCTATCTATGCTTTGTTTTGGCGCTATAGTTTACCAACCATTGCAGCTATGTTGGTTACGGGTGTTTACGTCGCAATAGATGGCATGTTTATCGGTCACTTTATTGGTGAGGATGGATTGGCAGCCATTATTCTTGGCTACCCAATTGGCTCGATTTTGTATGCCCTTGGTGCTCTTATTGGTATGGGTGCATCTGCACTAGTCTCAATGAAATTAGGTGAAGGTAAACAAAAGCAAGCTCAACTTATTGTCGGAAACGCTTTTAGCCTCTCTCTTATTATTTCTCTTATTACCTGTATTTTAGGCATTAATTACGGCAAATATGCTTTGATCTGGCTTGGGGCTGAAGGCCATATCTTACAAATGGCAACCGATTATCTGTTTTGGTATTTTGCGATGGGTGCTTTCGCCGTACTATCGATGGCCTTCTCAGCACTATTACGCAACGATGGTCAACCTAATCGCGTTACCTATATCATGATTTTGGGTGGTGTTTTAAATATCATCCTAGATTGGCTGTTTATTGTCGTGATCCCATGGGCGCTAACTGGTGCCGCTATTGCCACTATGTTATCTCAAGCGGTTACGGCTATTTTGTGTCTTCAACATTTTTTCTCCGACCGAACCCAACTAAAAATCACCTGGAATACGTTAAAACTTCGGGTAGCCATTGTTGTTCGTATTATTAAGTTAGGCACATCTAGCCTATTGATGTACATGTATTTATCGGTTGTATTAATGCTCCACAATAAAGCATTTTTAACGGTAGGTAGTGCCCTTCATGTCGCAGCATATGGCGTCGTAACCTATGCTGAATCTTTCTTCTATTTAGTATTTGAAGGGATCGCTCTTGGTATTCAACCTATCACTAGCTTTAACTATGGCGCAGGCCAACAACAGCGAGTATTGCAAGCTCGTAATTTAGCCATTGCTATTACCATCGCCTTCTCTCTATTAGGTGTTGTTGTCCTGTATAGTTTTCCAGAAACTGCAGTATTTGTTTTTGCTGGTGATAACCCGACCCTATTACCAGAGGCTGTCCAAGGCATGCAGCTCTATTTTTGGGGTCTACCTTTTGAAGGACTGCTTTTGGTTGGTGCAACCTATTTCCAATCGATTAATCGAGTCAAGCAAGCTTCCATTCTTACAGGAGGTAAACTGATCTTTATAACGCTTTTTGTCATTCTTTTTGCCAAATTATGGGGTGTAACTGGTGTGTGGCTAGCACTTCCTGTATGCAGTTTATTATTGGTTATCTGGATGGCTGGACAGATGATAAAAGAGCAAAAAAGTTATCAAAACGAAAACAAATGAGCTTGGTTTTATATCACATTATAGGTTGATAAATTTTGGGATAAATCACTAATGCAAACGATTTCTTTTGCAAAAAACTGGTGATTTAACCCATTTTTGACTCAAAGACAAGATTGTTTAAGATCGAGATCACAAATGAAAAGCAAGAAATGAAATAGTTATTTGCAATACTTTTTTGCTCTGTATTATCAACGCGAAATTCATCGTTCACGGTAATACTTCATGTTCAAAAAAACTTTACTTGCTGTATCGTTAGCTGCAACCTCTTCTTATGCTTTTGCGGTTGAAAATGTTGATCTATTAATTAAGAACGCTCAAGTTCTGACAATGGATAAAGACAAAACTGTGTTTGACCACGGTTTAGTTGCTATCAAAGGAAATAAGATCGTTGCCGTAACAGATGGCTCTGACATTAAAGAGTACCAATCAGCAAAAACTATCGATGCTGATGGCGATATCGTTATGCCAGGTCTAATTAATACCCATACTCACGTTTCTATGACGGTATTTCGTTCATTAGCTGATGATGTGCCTGATCGTCTGCATCGCTACATCTTCCCTCTTGAGAAAAAGCTAGTATCTCGTGATATGGTTCGCATCGGTGCGCAACTGGGTAACGTTGAGATGCTCAAAGGCGGCGTGACTACTTATGCTGACATGTACTACTTTGAAGATGAAGTAGCAAAAACCGTGGATCAAATTGGTATGCGTGCCGTTCTTGGTGAAACCATCATCAAGTTCCCAGTAGCAAGTGCGGCAACACCAGAAGATGGCATCAAGTATACGCTAAACTTTATTGAACAATATAAAGACCACCCTCGTATTACCCCTGCGTTTGCTCCTCATGGCCCTTATACTAATACCACTGAGATTTTGCAGAAGATCACTGAGCTATCGCTTAAACATGACGTGCCTGTGATGACTCACCTTGCTGAATCTGAGCGTGAAAACCAAGTGATTGCTGAGCGCTCTGGCGGCCTATCTCCTATCAAATACATGGAGTCTATTGGTGCATTAACGCCTAACTTTGTGGGTGCTCATGTTATTAATGCAAACGATGAAGACATTCAAATTCTGAAAAAGCACGATGTTGGTGTTGCGCATAATATGAGTGCGAACATTAAGTCAGCTAAAGGCGTAGCCCCTGCGATGAAGATGTTTGATGAAGGTCTTCGTATTGGTCTAGGTACTGATGGTCCAATGTCGGGTAATACATTAAGCACTATCGATGAATTTAACCAAGTTGCTAAAGTTCACAAGTTGGTAAATAAAGATCGCGCTGCAATGCCACCTAAGAACGTGATTGAAATGGCGACCATTGGTGCTGCTCGTGCTCTTCATATGGAAGATAAAATCGGTTCTCTTGAAGTGGGTAAATTAGCTGATGTTATCGTAGTTGATACAAAAGCGCCGAACATGGTTCCTGTCTACAATCCATACTCTGCACTGGTTTACTCAGCGTATGCCACTAACGTTAAACACGCGATTGTTGACGGTAAACTGCTGATGGAAAACCGTGACGTATTAACCGTCGATGAAGAGAAGATCCGTATTGAAGCACAAAAGTATGCAGACACTGTTCGTAAAACGGTCATTGAAAGCGGTGAAATCGTTCAGTAATGGTTGAATGATTTTATATTGAAATTTGAAGGGAGGCATTGTGTCTCCCTTTTGTTTTTATGGTGGTACTCGCCATCATGAGTACATTAATCAACAGAGATGGCACATAGACCTTCACTCATCGAACCTTGACCTTATTTGAGAATGGTCAGCCAGTCGAATCCAAATTCATCTCCATGATGCATTCGTCATCACTAAGTCCAGTATTCCAACCTTAATAGAAGAAAATAGTGTGTTTAACGTCGATGAATTGTTGGAGATTGCTGTGAGTGTTAATTAGAAGGTTGTGCAGTTGGCAAAGCATTTGGTGGGAATATTAGCCCCTGTTTATGGGGCTAGATTATACTTGGACAGAACCTTCTTAGAGTATTTATTTAAATTAGCAAAAAACGGATTATTTTTGATATGGCAAAACCTGTTCATATTAGTATCTACAGTCCACACGCATATAGCAATCGAGTAGACAGATTCGGCATCGGGAAAGGCTTTTGTCGAGATGCTTGCGACGTTTGAAATACACATTAGATGTGAGCACCAAATGGAGGAAATCTCTGTCGTTTAAGTGGTCGGTAAGTACAAGGAGCGAATGCCGTTTTAACAACGATAAGATAGAAAATTTTCTCCCTATACGAACAGCACGATCCGATAACCTCAATATTTAGAATGTAGTAACAGTTTGATCTGAATCTGCTTTTTTCATTGACTTGTAATCTATGATTTCTTTTCATGCACAAAAGTTACCACGGTGACGAATAAGGGTTCCATGAAAAAAGTTAATTTTTGCGATGCTCAATTAAGGCAGAACTACTTTGCTGTTCTGTCCCTGATAGGACTTATAACCTCTTTCTGCTTAATTGTGATTAAGGTTCCTGATGAGAACAGCACCAGATTTACTATCGGGGTATGTCTCGCTCTGTTCCTGTCCGCTGTATATGTTTATATGTGGTTCAGCGCAAATTCACGAAAATGTGCATCACTGACAATCAACAACTCTAAGATCAATATAAAAGTTGGTGATATCTTCAGTAATGAGGGGTTGAAGGTAATTGCTTTTAATGAATACTTCGACTCTATCGTTGATAACGATATTATTAGTAAAGGATCGCTTAATGGCATTTACATTAATACTCAGGTCGATGACTTAGCCGAATTCGACAATACACTCGATAACGACAGCGCCCTTAACAAAAAAGTTATTGATACAAATAATGACCGTGAAAAAGGTAAAAATAAAAAATACAAACTTGGCACAATCTACGAAAAAGATGATTTTCTCTTAACTGCATTTTCAAAGTTTGACGTTGACAATAGAGCCTATTTGAACATCGATGACTACATTGATTTTTTGCTCAATTTTTGGAATGAAGTTGACATTATCTATTCCGGCCGCTCAGTTGTTATCCCTCTTCTGGGCTCAGGCATTACCAGATTTAAAGGCTACGATACCATCTCAGAACAAGAGTTACTTGAGTTGCTGATATGGTCATTCAAAGTTAGTCGAATGAAGTTCACTTACCCTTCCACAGTAACCATTTTGATCCACGAATCTAAAGCTGACAAAATTAATTTCTACAGATTACAAGGAGATTAAACTTGACTAGACGAACAAAAATATATCTAGTCGCTGAATGGGACGGTGATAGAAATGCCATCGAGCAACTTCACAAATGGAATGACAGTAACTTTTGGTCTCTATCTTTCACTGACGCCCATGACATAACGCAGGCTCGAGATGGTAGTTTAAATTGCAGTATAAAGACTTCCCTTAATACCAGGATAGATGCTTCGAAAACATTCGTTCTCATTGTTGGCTCAAATACAAAAACAGCTAGAAATGGCAGTTGTCAGTACTGTGGTAGCTACAACGCCTATCAAAGTCGATGTGTCCGGGGGAAAACTGTTAGTTATAGCAGCTACATAGAGCATGAGTGCGCTAAAGCTGTTCGTGACAATTTAAAGATTGTCGTTTTATATAATGCTGCATCAATTGACAAAAATAAGTGTCCAGAGGTCATTAGGTATTCAGGAACTCACAAGGCGATGCAATATATAGAAAACTCTAAACGATACTGGGATTACAACGCTGTAAAAGATGCGATAACCAATTAATGAACTAGTTAGTTACCACTCTCGTAATCAGGACGGGAGCATACTTTGCTTGTTAATTGAGCAGCATGTTAGTTAGCTTAAAATCTGACTCATTTTTGTTTCAAAATCCCAAAACAAGCAAACACAGAAGTGCAAATACCAATCAAACTGCCTCCGTCTTAAGCGATTTTGTTAGTATGCTCTCACTTTGCCCTCGTACAACTAAACCTAACCATAGCACCATAAACACAAAACCCAACGATGACACCGAAAATGCCAAGCGTTGGGAATCACTCTTAAATGCTTGTTATACGATTATTTCAAACCAAAGCTTGAATTTGCAGCTTCACTGTAAATGCCATAACCACCGCCTGATGGTTGCTTTTTGACATTAAACTGACCTATTGCATCAATTAGGGGGGCTTTTTTAAAAGGTATGTGGATGGCATTAACCGAGCCATTTTCAATACGTTGCTTTAATGATTTCGGCCAGTAATGTGATAATTTTTTAGGGTCTCGTACAGCATAATCAGTATCATAAATGGATGACGCATATACGACAATTACGGGTAATTTACACTTATCAATAGCATGCTCGATTTCAAACGGCACCCAATCAGTATCATCTTTTGTTGTTTTACCAAGAATTAAAACAAGATGCTTAGAATTATTAAGCCTAGTAACTAAACGAGAGCGTAATGTTACTCTCTTGCTTCCGTCACGTACGGCGGAAGTTTTATCGTGGCTATTAATAAATGAGAAATCATCATCAGTTTTATTCGTCCATGCTTTCATCAAATTATAGAACTTAATGTCTGAGGCCGTAGGATCTGTCGTACTATTCGCGTGAAACGCGATATATGTACCATTTCTATATGCCATAATTAACTCTCTAATTTTTCATAGTAACTCTGAACTATATTAAGACTAATTTCATTCTTAATGCCTTGATGCAGGACAACCTCTAACCCATTTATTAATGACAATTTATCATTCAATGAAATCGACAAAAGCAAAAACTCTAACAATTTTTGCTTAGGTAAATCTAAACCAGAATGCCCACCACCTATCAAAGGAACATTAACCCTATTTCCTTGTGAATTCTGCTCAACATAGTCAAACAAGTCGCATAAAACTCTCTGATATTCGGATTTTGTTACTTCTGCACGATGGTTTCCATTAAATCTAGTTAAAGCAACTAAGTAGTAACTCTTACCATTGTAAGGAACACAAGCTACTGTTCCAAGCGGATAACGAGATTGATTTCCTTGCTTTCTAGCCTTATTAATTTCAATTGGCACTATATTTTTCAATGAGGAGGAAATCAGGCGCTTTAACTGCTTTTCATTACCACCAAAAAAGCGTTTTACGAAAATTCCATGAATTGTATTTGAGCTAACAACTTTTTCATCAACTAATGTGTCAAAGTAATCGTTTACAGGAATAACAACAATGCCGTCTTTTTCAAAAATATCACCAAAGCTCACATCAACCTTAAGGTTCTCTCCTAGTTTTAACTTTACTTTGGTTTTAGGTAATACTGAAACGACACCATAGATAATATTGGTTAAGACTATAAATCCTAAAAAGTACCATTCACACCCTTTGACAAGCTCATTCAATTGAACAGAAAAAATAGCCCATAAAACTGTCACAACACTACTTGTAATTCCGAGTGCGATCAATGTGTTACGTAAAAATAACTTCAAAAATTTCACCGCCACCTCTTTTAATCGTATGACGTCGAACATAAGGTGCGCCACGATGAACTCACCAAGCGCACTGAACTCCATACCAAACCGCCGAGTGTAATGCGGCACCTTGATGTTTTTGTTAGCTTTTTATCTCTGCGTAGGTTTCGATTCCCATGTCCAAACTGGTAGCGAACTAAAATTACGCACATAGTATATTTGTGCAGTAAACAAATTTAACCACCATTTGAAATTATTAGAAAATAATGCATTAACGCTAAGCTCTTGTTCAAAAGTCATAAATTCTGACAGTTTGAAAAATATATCATTTCTACTTTCAAATCTAGTATTGGTTGGTAGAGCTATTGGTGGATTTTTAAAGTAATTCTGATAATAATTGTAGATCTTAAAGAAAATACCTAAGTCAGAGAATGAAATCTCAAACCGACTGATCCATTGATTCTCAAATACAGTAACTTTTTTTGGAATGCCTTTAGGCCTGTGTGTTATTACATCAACTGGCAATAAATAGGCGTTTTTTAATACCCCCATATTATTGAACTTGAATATTAAATACACATCAGGTGCGCTTCCTTGCGTCAACTTTGCGCTCCCTTTAGAACCTTCCTTCGGTGACGTTGATTTAACCTCTACCAATGAATTCATATATTCAAAGTCATAATCAGGATGATTTGGTTCAATGTCATTCATATCAAGGGCATCGAACATAGCCAAAAATGCAATTTCACCAATCCTACCTCGGTATTTTCCCTCTTGATTTCGTGCCTTTGGCTGCCAAGGTATTGCAAGGTTATTCATCGTTGCCCATTTGATGACATCATCGTAAGGAATCCTTAAAGATTTGGCAACCTCTGAGATATTAGTGGTTTCACGGAATTTTTGTTGAATATCCCTATCATAATGTTGAGGTGTACGAAAACTACTTCTTATTAAACCTGCATCAGGAAAAAGGTTAAGTTTTAGTTTCAATCTTACTCCTTACTACATGAAAAGCTAACATTTTTAATCACACGCAGTCTCGTTTTACCGGCAGATGACTTTTTCAAACCAGCACCATAAGCCATTAAAAATATTGAGTTATTCACCATAACTCTCATTTTGTACCGCCAGAAAAACAAGCCTTCGCGTTAACACTTTTTAACTATTCGTATTATCTCAGCGAGATTATCGCCATGTCTTTGTTTAACAACAACTTATCTATTTAATTTATTGACAAATTAGACTGAAGCCTCGACAAAACAAGCCATTTTACATACTTGTACTTAACCTAATCCTAATAAACTGTATAAATAAACAGCAAAAGACAGGCGAGATTGCGAACCAATTTTAGAAGAAGTTCGACGACATATGCGAATTCGGGGATATAGCCTCAAAATTGAAAAGGCCTACATATATGGGATTAAATGATTTATTCGCTTCAACAAACTCAAGCAATTGAATTTTGTCACGGAGTTAGATTAGAAAAAATAAGTCAAATTAAGCCTTGGTGGTGTATGTGCTGAATCGGTCGAAACAAGGAAAGGGGCATTAATGTGCTAGTTTCATAGCTTTCTATCGAAAACAACTAGTCATCAATCCAGCCTTAATATCTACCAAGCTTACCTATAAATGAGCCATCAATACGCATCAAATCTCTTAATTCATTATCTATATAACAATACGAAAAATCAATAGACTTTCCATACAAAACAACACATAACGCCTTATTATTTACACCCAAAAGGAAAGACCATTCCATTATGAAATATTCAACTTGGAATGGTGTAGAAACACTTCAGGACGAGACTGTACTTGAACAACATTCTTAACTTTCAACAGCCATAATAGGCATTGGTTTCAATTTGGGACTCAGTGCGTACCAAATTGTGTTGGAACCCTTAGCGCAATTTGACAAATTAGGGAGTTTGATACAAAACTTGCTTTGCTGATTTGACTGTTCGATAGTGAACCAAAATCATAACAAGTTATCACCCATTAAAAAAAACAATAACTTACATGAAAACATAGAATCTATTGGTGCAATAACACCAGAAATACTTCAATCCTCATTGCTTCTTCAGTTGAATAACCGTCAACACACTCAAGAGTAAAAAGAATGCGGGATCACTCCAGCCAAAACCAACAAATATACCTTTAATACAAGCGTACAACGTAATGATTACGCCTAGCACATTAGTAATAAGTAACGCTTTCAATAACTGTTTTGCTGTTTTACCTGATTCAATCTCACGCAGCATTATACTTACCGCAGCAATACCGCCTAAAAAAATTGAAGTATGCTGAGAAAGAAACAGCGCATACTGATCATTTATCTGCACGCCATACATAGGCCGCATCACTGTTGGTGTAAAAAATAACGCCACAGCAAAGGTCGCATATATCACACCATGGAAAGTTAAAAAGGTACGGTTTGTCATCACCCTACTCTCCCATTGGCGCGTGAGTAATCAAACTCAAAGGTTCGTTAATATCAAAAATTTGACCACGCACCTCAGAAACCCCCATTTGTTGTAAGCGCTTAGTGTGCATCTCTAAGTAAGCTTGTGCTGTCTCTTCATCTTCAAAGAGATAAATGCCTCCACCTAACTTATCTTTCTCACTTTCCGTCCAAATTTTCCAAATCATTCCTGGTTCTTGGTTAATAGAGTGCGCTAATGCAACTAAAGCATCAGACATGTCCTTACCAAAAGGCCCATGAAATTCAAAATCAACTTGTAATAACTTTGCCACAGTGAGTATCCCCTAAATCAATAATTCATTTCGATGGTTGGATTATTACCTTTATAAAACTGACAAAAAAGTTCATAATTTTGCCATAACCTGTCGAAAATACTGACCAATGAGATTTAAAACAACATTAGAACAATGGCAAACCCTACAAGCTATCGAACAATCAGGCAGTATACAATCTGCGGCAATTGCTCTTAATAAAAGCCACACCACACTTATTTATTCGGTGAAAAAGCTAGAAGATCAGCTAGGTATTAATCTTATTGAGGTGAAAGGTCGAAAAGCTGGATTAACCGAACATGGGAAGGCTCTATTACGTCGTGCACAATCAATGTTAGAGCAAGCACGAGAACTTGAAATGATCAGCGAACAACTTAGCAGTGGTGTAGAATCTCAGCTTGTTGTTGCTATCGATCATCTTTGTGATCAAAGTTGGCTTTATATGCCGCTTAGTCAATTTCTTACTCAAAATAGTACGACATCAGTTCAAGTTATTGAAACATCATTAAGTAAGACTACAGAGATGGTGGTAAATGAACTTGCAGATATCGCTATCATCAATCTACCTATTACAAACTATCCAGCAGAAGCGTTCGGGACAACGACTATGGTACCCGTTATTGCTGCTCACCATCCTCTAGCGCAAAAAGAACATATATCTTTGGCTGACTTTGCAACAATTAGTCAAATAGTGGTTCGAGATTTAGGTCCTTCAGATAAAGACAAACAAAATGTTGGTTGGCTATTAGGTCATCAGCGGATTACGGTTGATAATTTTGATCACGCCCTTGCTGCAGTAGAACAAGGTGTTGGATTTTGTCGATTACCAAAGCACCTTATAGAGCAACGTCAAAGCAGCAAGATCAAAGAGATCAATATTGAATATTCTAGTCAGTATCAAGTTGCATTACATCTAACTTTGCCCAAAGGCGCGAAAAGTGGCCCCGCAGCCCTTGCTCTATACAAAACCCTATTAGAAAGCACGGCTTCGCGAGTTTGATAACGCATTTTTACTCTGACAATTCGTTACTTGCCTATTAAGCATATTCAAAGATAATAAAACCATGCTTATTATGGATTTTGAAAATGAAAATAGTCAAAACGGCGATGCTTCTTACTGCCCTATTCGCTTATGCTCCATCTGCAATAAGTGACACTGTCACAAATGGTAATCAAGAAGAAATCTTTAATGACATCCAAAATGATACTATTTATGGCTCATGGAAGATTAAAACGCCGCAAAAAATAGGGAAACGAATTGTTGCTGGCGCTTTGTACTTCGAGAAAAACGAACAAGGCCAGAACCAGTTCACTTTTGCCCTATTAGAGTCGAATGGTCATCATGGTTGTACTGATTTTATCGCGAATGGTCATGTTGAGTTTATCAAAGATGGTGATGTGTTTGCTCAGCAAGGATATTGGAAGTTTTTTATTGATGAGGACGTAAAAACGCTTCATTCAGGCGATCTATTCCGAGCGGAGGATCATCTTATTCTAAAGCTTAATAATGCCGATGATGAGTTAATTTTACAGCCAGTATCAAAAGATCAATTAGAGCACGATGTCTCGGTTGCTTGTCAGGCTAACAAAGATATTCCTGAATGATTTCATCTCGTTAGGCTCAACAAACATCATAGATATAAAGCCAAATAATAGATTGATAGTTTTATTTGGCTTCATACCGTGATTATTAACTATTCGAAGAATGCTGGATGATAGCTTACCTCACCAGATGGGATCTCACCTTCTAATGCTTTAACCAAAAAGAATTCAGGCGGCACACCATCAAGAGTCAGTTTTGGTGAAGGTGTAAACCCAAAGCGAGTATAGTATTCAGGCTCACCGAGAAGAACGACACCTTTAAAACCTAATTCTTGTGCTTGTACTATTCCTTGTTGGATAAGCGCATGACCAATCCCCTTACCTTGTTGGCTTGGAATCACAGATACCGGTCCAAGGCCGCACCATTGGCTCTTCTTTCCATTAATGCGTACAGGAGAAAATGCGATATGCCCGACAAGTTGCGAATCATCTTCACACACAAGCGAAATAGTCAGCGCATTACTCTCACGAAGTTTATTTACAATGAGATGTTCTGTTGGCTTTGCGCCTGGTTCATGATGTGGGTGATTTTCAAATGCTGCGTAAGTTAGTGATTCGATCTGTTCGATATCTAATGGGCTTTCAGCTCTAATATTCATAGCGTTATATTCTTTATTAATTATGTATATGGCTAAACTATAAAGTGTAAAGCTATAGACAGGTCAATAAAAAATTATAACCATCTTCGCACTTTTTTCTGGTAGTTCGTGTACTCATTGCCAAAACGCAACCACAATGCTCGCTCTTCTGGTTGAATCTGAAATCGGTCTAAATACCAGATAAAACCCAAGACAAAAACTAAAGTTAGCGGGGCTTGCAACCACATCGCAAGAGCCGCTGAACAGAGCACAAAACCAATATACATAGGGTTTCGACTTATTTTAAATATCCCATGTTGAACCAGTTCACTCGCTTTTTCTGGTACCATTGGATCCACTGTAGTTTGAGCAAGACGAAACGAATAAACCGCAGAAAAGCAGAATAGTAAACCAGCAATCATTAATGTTAGTGCTAGCATCAAATAGATTGGATTAGGCGTAGTGAATACGCTGCGATCAGAAAATAAAGGGAGCAGGCAAAACATAATAAGGAGTTGAACCAAGGGCGGAATTTTCTTTTCAAGTCTGATCATGCTGCCTCTCTACACAAACATTGTTGTTTACTTTGCATACAGAGTAATAAAAAAGCATGCGGTTGAATGCATGCTTTTACGAATCATTTTCAGTCTCAAATTATGATCACAGTTAGATATGCTTTGCTAAAAACTGTTGCAGCTTTTCTGTGACCAATTCTGGCTGCTCAAGGTTAGAGATATGTCCTGCTTGTGGAATAACCACATATTCACTGTCTTTGATCGCATCATGCATTAGTTGCGCTTCTAGCGGTGGACGAGGCATATCTTCCATTCCTACCATGATCAGTGTCGGTAATTGCAAATGTTCAATATCATCAAATGTATCACGACGACCAAAAACCATCTTGCCAACTCGTGCAACGGCTTGAGCTTTATCACCTTGAAGTGCCGCTAATGAGCTACGAAACGCACTGACTAATTCAGGGTTTTGCTGTTCACCGTTGCGAGCGAAAAACATTGGCGTTACCACATCAATCATCGGTGGCGGTACCATCTTCAATTCAGCGATAGTATCAAGCATTTGGAAATATTTGGCACAGGTTACCTCTGGCTCATAACCGATAAACGTATCCATCATAACCAGCGCTTGCACTCGCCCTTGAGCTTTGATTGCTAATTCAGCCCCCCACATACCGCCAACAGATAAACCAACAATGGCAAATTTATCAATCTTTAGGTGATCAAGCAGAGCTAAAACATCATCGGCATAATCGCGTAACGTATTGGTTGAACTTGGCGCAGCATCTGAACCACCATGAGCCCACAAATCAGGAACAATACAGCGATAGTGCTGGCTAAGTACATCTATCTGAGGTTGCCACATCTTGTGATCCCATAAATAGCTGTGCCCAAAGACAATCACAGGGCCTGTACCTTGGTCTAAATACGTCATGGTTTGAGAACCAACAGAAAATGTTTGCATCCTTTATCCTTCGAGGCAAATGTTAACCCGTAACTGGGTATACTTATAGCACATTTAATCATAAATAAACTACTAGTTAACTACAGCTTAGTCCTGAAAAATAGTTATAATTACAAAGCCATACTAAAAACGACAGGTACTTACTTTTGCTGATCACAACCAATCACGTTTACAAATCCGATGCACTTAGCTGGCTAAAGGAAATTCAAGATCAGTCTATCGATTTGGTTATTACTGATCCCCCTTATGAATCTCTAGAAAAGCATCGCGCAGTTGGCACTACAACTCGATTGAAGCAAAGTAAAGGATCCAGCAACGATTGGTTTCGTATTCTACCTAATGATCAATTTGAACCTTTATTACAAGAGATCTATCGAGTTCTCAAAAAGAATTCGCACTTTTATTTGTTCTGCGATCAAGAGACGATGTTTATCGTAAAACCTATTGCGGAGAAAATTGGTTTTAAATTTTGGAAACCTATCGTGTGGGATAAATGTGCAATCGGCATGGGATATCATTACCGATCTCGCTATGAATTTATTCTGTTTTTTGAGAAAGGTAAGCGAAAGCTAAACGATTTGAGTGTTCCCGATGTTTTAGAATTTAAGCGCGTGTGGCGAGGATACCCAACAGAAAAACCCGTTGAACTTCTAAAAACACTAATAGCCCAAAGTAGTGAGCCTGACGATATTGTTATCGATCCATTCTTTGGTTCAGGCTCAACATTGGTGGCAGCCAGTCAACTTCAGCGCTATTACATAGGCTGCGATGTTTCCGACAATGCCCATCAGCATTTTAGTCAACGTATTTCAGAGCTCTAACTCCAGCTGTTTTAGATAGGCGTACATAAACTCAGTGCGCCTCCCCGCCTCTTCTTGAGCCGATCTGGTGTTCATTGTATCGGTGAGTTTTAGTAGCTTGGTATAAAAGTGATCAAGCGTATATTGGCTATCATCAGGTGATCGCTGCTGACAGAAAGGATCATCAAGCTGATAAAGCGGCCTTTTAAGCTTTGCACTAACTAAAATACATCGCGTTACCCCAATAGCTCCTAACGCATCAAGGCGATCGGCATCTTGCACAATTTGAGCTTCTAAGGTTGTTGGTGTGACTTGCGCACTGAAACTGTGAGCGACAATTGCATGGTGAATCGCTTCAAAATACTCAGATGGGTAGCCAATACTGTTTAAAAATTCGACTGCTTTGTCTGCTGCTTTGTACGAGCTTAAATGACGGTCTGGATGATCTTTTGGATAAGAAAAGCAATCATGCAAGTAAGCCGCAGGTAGAACAATTGCTATGTTCGCCCCCTCTTGCTGACATAACATTTTGGCACTTTTAACCACCCTAAGTATGTGGTCGACATCATGTGCCATATCTTGGCTTATTTCTGATTTTAAATACTCAACTAAATCGACTTCAAATGCCAAGCAATCCATTTTATTTCCTTATTAAACCCACTAAACGACGAGAAAAAAGAGCAACCCATTCGCTGCTCTTCTTCTGTTTATTCGTGACGATCACAATATTTAATTTTAACTTTTTTGATCCCTTGCTGATAAAACACCCATGCCATGATGCCTGCCGCAAAGTTACCTAACATCGCCCCAACAAACAGACCATGTAAGCCAGCCAGTTTCGCTCCCAACCAAAGTAGAGGCAAGAAGCAAACAAACAGACGTAAACCCGAAATAACCAAAGCGCGCATTGGGAGTGCCAACGCATTACAGATCGACACCATCAACATACAGATACCTAAAGAGCCTAAACTGATAGGTACCCAAGTAAGGTGAATAAGTAAGATAGAGCTTACAGATTGTTCTGGTGTGAGTAGCGTAACAAGGTACGGTGCCACCAGCCATAAAATTACTGCGATAACCAATTGCCATACAAGCACAAATCGAACAGCAATAGAAACTAATGCTTTGATCTTTGCAATCTCTTTGCTGCCAAGCATACGACCAACCATTGGAGGCATAGCCATGGTTAACGCTAACACAGTTACAATTGAGAAAAACTCTAAACGTGACCCCATTGCCCAAGCGGCAACAGCAGATGCGCCGAAACCCGCCACTAATTTGGTTGCGACCATTGAAGAGACTGGCGGTAATAACTGACTTAACATCGCTGGAGCCATAATATGCCCCAGTTCCTTAATGGAATAAATAATATCTAGTCCATGCCAGTTAAAGCTCATCCATTGACGTTTCATTACGAGAGGAAAAACAATCAGCATACCTAAAGAGAAAGAGGCAATCGTCGCCCAGGCAGCACCATTAATACCTAAACCAAACTTAAAGATGAACAGAGGATCCAGTACCATATTAAGGACACTGGTTATCATCATCATAACGCCCGGCAGCATGGTGTTACCATTGGCTCGGCATAAACTGTAAGCAAAATAGAGCATAGCTCCAACCCAAGTACTGCCTAACCAAACTGGCCAATAATCCTGAATTACGGGATAGACATTAGCGGGAGCATCTAACAGCTGTAAAATCGGCTCTCGAATAGCCCAAATCAGTAAACAGATGAGAAATACACCAATTGCGCCAGTTGCGACAACCAGTCCACCAAGTTGTTTGGCTCGTTGAATTTCATTAGCGCCAATAACTCGAGAAATCAGTGCTGTTGTTGCAATCCCAAGCCCAACTTGTAAGCCAATCACCACCATCCCCATAGGTAGAGTGAAACCTTGAGCGGCAAGAGGAAGAACGCCCAATTGACCAATAAATGCACTATCAACTAGTTGGAAGCTCATTAAAGAGAGGACGCCAAACAGCATTGGCCACGTCATGGTAAATAACTGACGTGCAAGGCCCGGAAAATATTCTGATTGTTGAGATGATGATCGCATGATGAAACGCTATTTTTGCAAATTAGCCTAGTAGTTTACTGGGTTTTATTCGGTAATAATAGCGTCTAGTGTATTGTGGTATGAAGCCTTGCATAATGTTAACAAGGCTACGGTTTATGATGGTTAATAATTATTGATACCAATTAGCGTATGACTAACTTAACCAAATCGGCAGGTCGATAGTAGAGCGATTTAAGAACTTTACCTTGACGAATGATCTTATCTTCTAGCTCAACATCTTTAGCACACTTCACAATAAGGTACTCGCCCTTCGGAGTTGAAGTCACTTCGATATTTTGTTTCGCATAATGGGCTTGAGTGTCATCGAACTCTTGTTGATTGCGACATACTTTACTCATATTACTCGAGTGAATTTCATCCCAACAGGCGACAAAATCAATATTTAGACGCTGTGCTATCTGAAGTAGCAAATCAATCAAATAGCTTATGCCTAAGTTATCAGAGACTTGCTTATCACCAAGATGAACTAAACGACCCATTAAAACATAAACAGAATCAACAATAGCATCGGCTTGCTCAACTAAAGAATCAGCTTCGGCAAGCTCAGTCATTTCCTCAACAGCGAGAGAAGTATGTAGTGTATCTGATTGTTCATTAAGAGATTCTGGCGCTTCAATAGCCAAATCAAAGGTCTCTCTAAACTCTCGAATATCACGATAGAGATGGTCATATAAGGGTTGGTCTAAAACAGTCAATTTCATATCGCGATTCCTTTTCGAGTAACAAACAGCGGGCGATCCTAATCCAAACTGAACCAAGTTACAAAGGCAATATGATTATTTTGATAAAACTATGACAGTTCATTTCTATTCCTTATACTCAGCCTAAATCAAACGAAATGAGTTTTATTCTCTATCTTAAAGTCACATGGAGCTCTCATCTTTTCATGCCAGAGCGACTTCCTAATTGATAAAACAAAATACTCTCTTTATTTGCTATTAGGTGTAAACTAATAATAATCCTACCTATACCATTTCATGTCTATTGAGCATAAAATACAGCTATGCAAGGTTATGAAAACTCAATTTCATAGCAGAGATTTTCTGTTGGAGCAGTAATGATCACAGGACACCGCGGTGCAAAAGCAATTGCACCAGAAAATACATTAATTTCATTTTCGATTGCCGCTCATTGTGGCGCAAAATGGATTGAGACCGACACCCAGCTTAGTGCTGACCTTGTGCCAGTTATCTACCACGATAAGAACATTAGCCGCTGTACCAATGGTTCAGGTATTGTTCGTAAACTAACCGTAGATGAATTAAAAAAATTCGATGCTGGAAGCTGGTTCGACCCTCAATTTAGTGAAGAGACGATTCCGACATTAGAAGAGTTACTTATTTGCTGTGACCATAATAACCTCAATTTGAATCTTGAAGTGAAGGTTCATGACGAAGATGAAGCCGAACTGCAAGTAGAAAAGACCATTGATGTCATTAAAGCGCATGGCTTTCCCATTGAAAAACTGATTCTATCTAGCTTTTCATATCGCGCAGTAAAACATTTTAAAGCATATTGGCCAGAAGTTCGCCGTGGTTTAATTATTGAAGAGTGGGTTCCTCAAATTGACCGCCTTGATGAAGAGTTAGAGCTTTTCAGTATCCATTTGGATCATCACCTATTAACTGAAAGCCTAGCTTCTGAAATTAAAGCAGCAGGAAAAGAGCTTCATATCTGGACAATGAATGATTTAAACTCAGTGATGAAATTTCGCCGCTGGGGTGTAGATAATATCATCACAGATAACCCAGGTGATTTAATCCCGATCGACAGTGCTTTCGATCTAGGCTATAGCGAATAGCTTAATCTTTTCATCACATCTACCTAGGTGACTCAATTAAACTTAGGTAGATGCTTCTCTTAATCAAATGAGTGTTTCGGCAATATCTATTATTGAAATTTATCTTTCCACAATATTTGCCCGCTAACATATGAAAATTAATTAAAATACCCTCCTATTTTATTCATCCCCTATTCAAATAATATCCAATATTTTTATAGGGATTAATGCCAAGCTGATTGTCACTGATTTTGGTCTAAGAATCGATTTTTTCTGTCTATAGTTATTAGACGGCGTTAGGTCTTGCTAAGTGAACCATAATCCGCCATGGAGAGTTGTACCCTATGTCTGTATACGACACCATTTGTATTGTCGCAGCAATTGCTGTTTTTATTTCAATGTTCAACCATAGGTTTGGTAAATTTCAAACCACGATAGCCATCACTGGTTGGTCTATGATCATCGCTTTTAGCATCATGCTATTAGGCAAAATGGGGGTGATTGACTTTAATGACGAGCATTATCTGGTTCAGTTAATGAACAACATCCAGTTTGATGATTTCTTACTTAAAGGTGTTTTAGGCTTCTTATTGTTTGGTGGTGCTCTAAATATTGAGCTTAGTCATCTTAAAGACCAAAAAATTGAAATATCCATTCTTGCTCTTGCAGCAACCTTATTTTCGACCTTCTTTATTGGTACACTTTTGTGGGCTATCTTAGCGGTAATAGGCGTTAATATCGGCTACATATATTGCTGCTTGTTTGGTGCTCTTATCTCTCCAACAGACCCAATAGCCGTGTTAGCGATTGTTAAGAAACTGAAAGCACCACAGCGTATATCAACTCAAATTGAAGGCGAATCACTGTTTAACGACGGTGTCGGTTTGGTCATCTTCGTCACTCTATTTGAGGTCGCATTCGGTAACCACGCTCCAACCGTTTCCGGTACTGTCGCCCTATTTATTCATGAGGCCGTTGGTGGTATTGCTTACGGTTTAATTATTGGCGGTATATTCCACTATTTAATTAAGCACACCCACGACAGCATGATGCGCCTAATTTTGACTATGCTGGTTCCAACCTGTGGTTATGTTATCGGTGAACAATTAGGGGTATCAGCGCCATTAGCCATGGTTACTGCTGGTATCATCATTGGTAACTGGACTCGTTCACTGATCAGCGCAGAAGAATCACATCAACTTAGCCACCTGTGGGAATTAGCAGATGAAATCTTAAATGCGATTTTGTTCCTATTAATCGGCTTTGTTATGGTGACTTTCTCTTTCCATGCCGTAGATTTAGTGGCTGTTATCATTGCTATACCTTTAGTATTGTTGAGTCGTTATATCAGCGTTAAACTCTCTTATGTAGGTTTTGGTTTCTTTAGACGATATAACCCAATGTCGGTGAAAATCTTAACTTGGGGTGGTTTGCGAGGTGGCCTTGCTCTTGCTATGGCGATGGCGATTCCAACCGGGATCCCAAGCGGTTTTGAAGGCGTTGATATCAAAGAGCTTATTGTTTTAATGACCTATGCTGTGGTTGTCTTTTCTATCATTATTCAGGGTTCTACTATTACCCCAATGATTGAAAAAGCTAAAAAATACGAAGAAACCGGTTATTAAGGTCTAGCACCTAACAAATATCCAACAGCTTAGATGCATCGCGATATATTGATTATACCGACCCAATTAATTTAACGTTGATTTGGTCGGTATTTTTGTTTTAACGTTATAAATACGGCACCGAACCATAGCAAATAGGCTTTATTGTGATAGAAAAAATTGAGCTACCAGCAGATTATTATTTAAGTAATTTTAAACAATTATTATCAACGGTTTCTCAATACCACACTCGCCTGCTTACTAATGAAGAGATCGCTTGGATTGAGTCATTTTACCGATTAAATTCTGACGCTCAAAAGCTATGGGTTCGACTTCTAACTCGCAAAGGACTTTTGTTTAGAGTAAATAAGTTAAAGTACACAGAAATAAATCATCTTCAACAGGCGGTATCTCAGCTCGCTATGAATCATTTTGTGACCACAGAGATAGCAACTTTAGTTGAATCCAATCAAATTGATATCGATGCCTTATTCAGTCTTTATACAAAAGCAGAACTGTTTACCCTATTTCCACTATCAGTCAGTACAAACCTGAAAAAAGATAGCGTTATAGCAGAGATTCAAAACCATTTTTCGCCCGATATAATTATTTCTCAGCTAACTCAAGACCCAATTTTGTATGTTGCGCAACAAAATACCCTAACCACACTATTGTTGCTTTTCTTTGGCAATAGTCATCAAGATTTAAGTCAATTTGTCTTAACCGACTTGGGGCTTCATCGCTTTGAATGTTACAGCATAGATAATCAAACTCAGCTATTTCAAAATCGCGAAGACTTAGAGCAATGGCTGCTACTGTCAGAATTATCAGATAGATATTACCTCGCGCACAAGAACAAGGATTATCATCTCATCTGTTTATTAACAGAAGATCTACCAAAGCCCTATTTATGGACGCCTCTAGAACAAAAACGACAAAAGCTGCTCAATAATCTGGCTCGGGATCTTGAAAGGGATAAACAGTATTCATTGGCTCTTACTTTATATAAACAAACACAAAGAGAGCCCAGCCGCGAGCGTCAAACTCGAATATTAATGGAACTTGATGATTATCATACAGCTGAAGTGATAGTTCAGGCTATTCAAGCCACTCCATACAGTGATGACGAACTTGAAGTGGCACATCGTATTAAAAAAAAACTTATGAAGAAACTTGGCAAACCTTATCATGCTCCAGAGCAGTTCCAGCCGATAAGCCATGTTCTAACCCTTGATAATCCACAACTAGAGCGCGTTGAAATAGTGGCTGCGAACTATTATCAACAGCAAGGATGGCAGGTCTTCTTTCTTGAAAATACTTTTTTAAACAGCCTGTTTGGCTTAGCTATGTGGGATATTATTTTTGCCCCAATCAAAGGCAGCTTTATTAATCCTTATCAATTAGGCCCACTTGATATGTTTCAACAGCAATTTTACGCTCAGCGTCAGGTTGATATTGAGCAAAGACTTAAGCAAATAGAAAGTGGGCAATATAACGATTGGGAACAGATTTATCAGCAAAAAAAAGGGATAAGTAATTATTGGGTTACTTGGCCTCTTTTCACCACGGAAGTACTGGAACTTGCACTTAAGCATATCCCCTCATCAACGATGGTCGTTCTGTTTCGTCGATTGTTACAAGATCTTAAACATAATCGAACAGGTATGCCTGATTTAATTATGTTTAACGAAAAAGATTATCTTTGGGTTGAAATCAAAGGTCCTGGAGATAAGTTACAAAATAACCAGCTTCGTTGGCTTCAGTTTTTTTCACAGCATCACATCCCAGCAGAAGTTGCTTATGTGCAATGGCAAGAATCGACCTAAATCCAATCTATCGCACAATCAAGATTGGATAAGTTTTCAATCGCTAGATGAGCATCTCGGACAGGCGTTTTTCGTGTGGTCTTTAAAAAACCATGAAGAAGAATCAGATTATGATCACTTCGAGTAAAAAGAATACGAGCTGACTGCTGGCCACAATCGATACGTAGCTTATAAATGAGACCTTTATATTTCCAAATTTTAGGATTCAAGGTTTTTAAACTCTTGCAAGGGATAATATCACCATACTCTTGATAGCGAGTAAACTTACTGCGGATCAAGCTCAAAAATTCCGTTGGGATAGATTGAAAGAAAACTGCTAGTGGATCGACATGTTCATTAAGAGAAATAATTTGGATTTTCATGATTAATAGTCAGTTAAGTATGTTTCTTAGTAAAACAAATCATCAAGCCATTTTCGAATCAATTTTTCTGAAGCTTTGCTTTAATAATCTTTAACTATTCATTGACCCAATCAATACAGCATAGGTATATACTGTATTAAATATTCAAATCAAATCGCTCTCACTAAAACTTATGAGATAACTTGATTATTAATCTTAATGACTCAATGGATGAAACAATGAAAGGAAAACGATTTTCTCTAACTTTACTGTCTTTGCTTGCTCTACCTACTCTAGCAGCAACGCCTAGTTTTGATTGCACCAAAGCCAGTAGCAGCGTCGAAGAACTTATCTGCTCAAATAATGAATTAGCAACATTAGATAACACATTGAATACGGTTTACAAACAAGCGATGGCAAATTATCCAAGTGCTGAAAAGAAACAGCAAAAAGCCATGCAGCGTGGTTGGATTAAAGGCCGCAACGAATGTTGGAAAAGCAGTGATGTGCCATCGTGTGTTGCAGATAATTATCGAGACCGAATTCTAGAATTACAAATCACAGGAGGCTTACTTAAAGCACCTGAAACCATTACTTTACAATGTAATAATGAAAAACAACTCGTAACAGTCGCGTTTTATAACCAAACCGATCCTTCAAGTATGGTTTTTACTATGGGGGACGCTCAAATCATCGCTCAGCAACAGCCGACGGCCAGCGGTATCCACTATTCTGGACAAAATCTAGAGTACATTGAACATCAAGGTAAGATTGATATTACTTACATGGCGAAAAAACTGCACTGCCTAGCACAATAATATGTATTAGACTCTTATCTTACTGCACCATTAGTAGGCTTAAATTGAGAGTAATGAGTTAAATGGCCCAAATGCAATGTAATATTGTTGGGCCAATTGCTAATTCTATCCCTCTCAACTTACCTTCACTAGTGCATTAGCCAGATAATCAATATGCTGTTCTTGTAATCCAGCAATATTAATTCTGCCATCACCTACTGCGTAAATAGCATATTCATCACGAAGTCGTTGGATTTGAATAGGAGATAGGCCTGTCACAGAAAACATACCTTTATGCTGAGCTATAAAATCAAACTGGTCAGAGCCTAAATTGCGAACCGCAACAGCAAGTTGATCTCGTAAGCCAATAATACGATGATTCATGCTAATAAGCTCTTGCTGCCAAATACGAGTCAAATCCTCGTTCGTTAGAATATCGGCCACCAGTGCCGCACCATGATCAGGTGGCATCGTGTAAGTTGAACGAGCTAATGTCAGAATACGTCCTTTTGCCTTTTGTGCATCAGATAACGTAGCCCCTATTACTATGGCAGCTCCCGTACGCTCACGATATAAGCCAAAGTTTTTTGAACATGAAACAGCAATGAGCATTTCTTCGACATGGTTAGCCATATACTTTAGACCAAGACCATCTTGCACTAACCCATCGCCAAACCCTAAATAAGCCATGTCCACAAAAGGGGTAAATCCATTTTTAACCGCAAGATCTGTTACTGCTTTCCAGTCCTCAAAGCCAATATCAGCACCTGTTGGGTTATGACAACAGCCATGCAACAAAACAACATCGTCTTTACCCGCAGCAGCTAAAGCATTTAGCATAGCTTCACTATTAACTTGCTTGCTTTCTCGATCAAAGTAAGGATAAAACTTAACCTTCAAACCAGCCGCTTCCATAACCGGTTTATGATTAACATAGCTTGGATCGGTAAGCCAAACGGTTGTATTTGGTTGAGCTACATGCATTAAATCAGCCAGCATACGCAGTGCGCCACTTCCACCTGGAGTTTGAACACCAGCGGCACGGCTATGAGCTTGTGTACCAGATAGAAGCAGGTCTATCATCACTTCATTAAATAGCTCATACCCTGCAAGTCCAACGTAAGACTTAGTTTTTTGGCTTTCAAGCAATCTCTCTTGGGCCAACTTTACCGCAGCCATAATGGGCGTTTCACCCACACTATTACGATAAACACCAATACCGAGATCGATTTTTGTATCACGAGTATCTTCTCGAAATGCTTGGGTCAACGACAAAATAGGATCCAGCTGGGCTGGTGCTAAGTCTTTAAACATACAATCAATTCCATTTAATTTTGTGAAATTTTATTCACGTTATCACTTCCTTTTTGCAACGTCATTAAAAAGTTGATCCAGATTAAAAATTGGTCCAATAACATGGTGAAGTGCCATCACTTATCTACACTAAAAAGAGGGAAACGCCTAATCATTGGGAGGCGATATGAAAAATAACTTAGACATCATCACGCTACTCTCTGCTTACGAGAAAATCTGTAAAAATGGGAAATTAACTGAGAGAGGGACCGAGCTGAACGGTATTATCTGTAGTGAAAGTCATGATGGTTATAACGTGTACTTTGCTGATGAAGAAGTCAGTTTGGATATCAATTTTCACAACACCTATCGCTTTTCAACTGTCAGTAATGAGCACAATATTAATCACACTCAAGCTGATCATATTGATGTTGATGAAAAGAAAATTAAACAATTTAAAGATAAACTTTGTGAAATAAACCGTAGATATTGATTAACCTCACTAATATACCCAAGTAGATGAATAGCTTAATTTAGCCAAAATCTCTGGGTATATTCTTGTGCTTATACTCACTATTAGATAATGAGAACAAACGACTTAACTCTAAATGTTAAAATTAATTGTTTTTTCAGATGGAGTTTGAGTAATGAATTTAACCCAAGTTATTGGAGACGTTAGAATCACCCGAATTCAAGAAATGTCAGGCCTTGGCTTTACGTTTAAATTGATGTTTCCAAATTATAATAAAACTGAAATAGAAAAGCATAAACATTGGCTTAGCCCTAATTACATGGGAGAAGAAAATGAACAAATGTATCAAAGTCAAAGTAGTTGGATAATCGAAACGCCACAAACAACGATCTTTATTGATCCAGGAAATGGAAACGACCGCCACCGACCAGGAATGGAACGATTCAGTAATTTACAAACCCCCTACCTAGAAAAAATAGCCCAATCCGGTGTTACTTTAGAAGATATCGATATTGTACTTTGCACACATTTTCATTCCGATCATTTTGGTTGGTCAACTCAATTAGTTGATGGAAAATTTGTAGCCACATTCCCAAATGCTAAGTACTTATATTCTAAATCTGATTTTGACTGGTGTGAAAATATGGATCCTAGTCAAGAGGGCCAAATTGTTGATGGCGGAGAAAGAATTGTTTGTGAAAAAGGAATGCTTCCAGGTATTACAGCTGCCACAAAACCTGCTCTTGAAGACAGTTTATACCCTATTCTGGATTCAGGTCATCTGACGTTAATTCCGCAAGAAGATAGAAAAATTGATGACTATGTTACTTTAAAAAATGCAGCAGGACATACCCCAGGTACCTTTAGAGTAGATATCGAATCTAATGGTGAAAAAGCGATTATTTCAGGCGATATAATGCATCATCCAATTCAAGTATATAATTGGGATTGGAATAGTATTTTTTGTGTTATTCCAGAGCAAGCTAAGCAACAAAGATATGCTCTATTAAAAGACTGTTCAGAGACTAATGCATTATTGCTTCCTACACACTTTAATAATCCTACCGCTTGTAGAATAAAAGAAACAGAAAAAGATAAATTTGAATTAATTTGGGAAAACATGTAACAAATAAGATCATTTTTTCGAATTCAAGAAGGTCAAATTAAAATATTTGACCTTTTTTATTTGACTAATCAATTCTTCAACTAATAAAAAAGCCACCCAAATGGATGGCTTAGATTTTCAAACAGGTTAGTTTATATATTAATAACGCTCGATTACAGTTGCTATACCTTGTCCCATGCCAATACACATAGTCGCAAGGCCGTAATGTCCATCTTTTTGTTCCAGAATATTAAGCAAAGTTGCAATCAAACGAGCACCTGAACAACCTAGAGGATGACCCAGAGCAATTGCACCACCATGTAGGTTTACTTTGTCATCTCTTACATCCCACAGATCAAGATCTTTAAGGCATGGAATAGATTGCGCAGCAAACGCCTCATTAATTTCCACATAATCCATATCATGAATGGTCAGTTGGGCTTTTGCTAATGCTTTTGACGTTGCAGGAACTGGACCGTACCCCATAATTGCAGCAGGCACACCCGCAGTAGCCATTGAGATAATTTTTGCTCTTGGTTTAATACCTAAGGCTAACGCTTTTTCTTCGCTCATCACGACTAAACATGACGCGCCATCAGATAAAGCAGACGAAGTTCCCGCAGTTACCGTACCATTTACAGGATCAAACACAGGGCGAAGTTGCGCAAGAGTCTCTTCTGTGGTTTCTGGGCGTATCACTTCATCGTGCTTGACTAAAAACGGAATACCATTTTCGTCATGCCCCATCACAGGAACAATTTCATTATCAAATAACCCTTCCAACGTTGCTTGATGAGCTAAACGATGAGAACGCGCACCTAATGCATCTTGCTCCTCACGAGTACATTTATGAATTTTACCCAGAGCTTCAGCCGTTAATCCCATCATCGCGGATGCTTGTGCTAACGTTTTATCATTAGATGGGTTCATATTGATGCCTTTAGTCATAGGAACATGTCCCATATGCTCAACACCACCCACTAGAATCATATCGGCATCTTCCGCTTTAATCGCACGAGCCGCAATATGAAGTGCATCCATAGACGATCCGCATAAACGATTAACCGTTGTAGCTGGAACTTCAACAGGAATATCAGCAATGAGAGCAGCATTACGCGCAACATTAAGCCCTTGTTCTTCTGTCTGCTGAACGCATCCCCAGATAATATCATCAACCATAGTTGGTGCGAGTTGAGGATTACGTTTAAACACGGCTTTCATCAATTCAGCAGAAAGATCATCGGCGCGAACATGACGAAATACACCATTTTTTGAGCGTCCCATTGGGGTACGAACGGCATCAACAATAACAACATTTTTCATAGTTTATCCCTCTCTTATTTTGTATAAAACGTTTGTTTTTGTTGCGCACGATTTAGAACACCTTCAGGAATCTGGTATAGCGTTCCTAAATGTTCAAATGTCTCAGCCAACGAGATCAGCTTCTCCATACCAAGTTGATCCATGTAGTAGAACAAACCACCTCTAAAGGCTGGGAAACCCGTTCCATAAAGCATGGCAATATCAGCCTCTTCAGGACTTGCTACAATGCCTTCATCGAGACAACGAACCGCTTCAAACATCATAGGGAGCATCAATCGCATCATCATTGTTTCAGCGTCATCCTCGCATTGAGAGGCAGCAAGTTTAGCAATCAATTCATCACTTTGAGTATTGCGCTGAGGTTTGAGGCGTCCCTTACGATCTGCCACATGTTGGTAAAAACCTTGATGGTTCTTCTGACCTAAATATCCCTCATCGACTAAGGTCTGAATAATGTTTTTTTGCGGTTTTTGTAATCGATCAGGGAATGCATCGTCCATCACATCAATACAGTGCGCTGTTGTATCAAGCCCAATAACATCTAACAGCATTGCAGGCCCCATTGGCCAACCAAACTGCTTTGTCATGATCTTATCGACAACAGAGATATCAGCACCGTCAGTCAGTAGTTGGTTAAATGCAAGGAAGTACGGTGTTAAACAACGATTGACCAAAAAGCCTGCACAATCATTGATAACAATTGGTGTTTTTCCAAGTTGTTTTACATATTGAACCGCTTTATTGATGGTTTCATCTGATGTTTTCTCTCCCTTAATCACCTCAACCAATGGCATACGATGAACAGGGTTAAAGAAGTGAATTCCGCAGAAATTTTCTGGGCGTTGTAGTGACTTAGCCAATCCTGAAATATTTAATGTTGAGGTATTAGAAGCAATCAGGGCATTTGGGGCTTTCTGTTCAATATCTGCCAAGACGTTTGCCTTAACATTTGGATTTTCAACCACCGCCTCAATCACAAGCTCCGTCTCCGCTAATGAGATATCATGCAGTGTCGGTTGAATACGATTTAGAACTTGTCCCATTGCCAGCGGTGTTTTTCTTTTCTTAGTAACTTGCTTTGATAACAATTTGTTGGCTTCTTCTAGACCTAAATCCAACCCCTGCTGATTAATGTCTTTTAAATGAACATGCATGCCCTTATCAGCTGAAACATAAGCGATGCCCCCACCCATAATTCCTGCACCAAGAACAGAAATATCATTAAGAGGCTTTTGCTCTGAACTGAATCCTTTTGTTTTAGCTTTCACTGCCATATCACTTAAGAACACAGATACCAAAGCATCAGCAACGCCCGTTTTCACACATTGACATAAGTGTTCACGCTCAATAGCCAGAGCTTCATCTCGACATGATCCTGCGGCTTTTTCAATGGCATTTAGCATAATCATTGGTGCAGGATAGTGTTTACCTGCTGTTTTAGCGATCATGCCTTTTGCAACACTTACTGACATACCCAGTTCGTATTGATTCATTCGCAGCGATGATAATTTCTCTTTTTTGCGCTCTTGCCAATCTAACTCACCTTTAAGGCATGAATTTAAAACTTGAATTGCAGCTTCAACTGGATCTTGTTTATTGGAATCAATCACACCATCAGCAAAATGGCATGTCAGCGCTTTACTTGCATTAAATTTCTTTCCAGTCGTTAACCATTGCAATGCAGTATCTAAACCTAATAGTCTTGGCAAACGCGTTAGGCCACCCCAACCAGGGAAAATACCTAGTTTAACTTCAGGGAAAGTAACAGCAGCATCGGTGGTCATCAAACGGTAATCTGCAAGTAGAGCTAACTCTGCGCCACCACCTGCGGTAAATCCATTTAGCACGACAACCTTTGGTATTTCTAAATCTTCAATACGGTTATAAATACTATGAACCCATGTTAGATAGTCATTAACCGCTTGTTCTCCCTGAGCAAAAAGAGCGCGAAACTCCTTAACGTTTGCCCCTCCGCAAAATAGCTTTTTATCAGAACGAATGATCAAACCAGAAAGATCAGATTGATCTATCGTATCCAATATTCTTGATAGTTCTTCTAACGCAGCCTTACCTAACGTATTTACGCTGTCTTTTGTTGAGGATAAAATTAGCTCACCAAAACTTTGGTTGCGTTTTAATTGAAAATATTCGCCTTGGTACATAAATAAATCCCTCTTTTTACAGTAAGCCAACTGCTTTTGCTTGTTCTATTAATTCATTACGAAAATCTGGATGAGCAATCTTAATCAGTTCTTGAGCACGAGCATTTGTCGTCAAACCGCGAAGATCGGCATAACCATATTCAGTCACAATAATCTGAACATCATTACGAAGAGTTGTAATTGGCGTTCCTGCAGGAAGAGCCAATTTTATGGTTGAATCAACAGTTCCAGCTTTTTTGTCTGTATGGGTAGAAGCCAATGCAATAATAGAAAGGCCATTGTTTGACATACGAGCACCACGAACAAAATCAACTTGCCCACCAGAACCTGATATTTGTTGATGTCCAATCCCTTCTGAAGCTACTTGGCCGGTTAAATCCACCATGATGCAGGTATTGATAGAGACAAAATTATCATTTTTGGCAATTTCGACGGGATCATTAACAACACAGACATCCCCTATCTCAATATTGTCATTACCATCAACAAAATCGATAAGCTCTTGAGATCCAGCAGCAAAAGCCGCTACAATTTTATTAGGTTTGTAATTTTTACGAGAGCCGTTAATTACCCCTAATTTACAAAGTTCCATCATAGATTCAGTAAACATTTCAGTATGAATACCTAAATCTTTATGATTAACCAACCCCATACCTAAAGCATTTGAAATTGTACCGATACCAATTTGGATCGTTGAACCATTAGGAATGAGTGGTAACACATGGTCGGCAATATTTTTTTCAATTTGACCTGGTTGTTCGGGTTTTGGTCCCGCAATGGGATGATTACCAATTGCAAGAAAATCAAACTCATCAACATGAATTAAGTTATCTTCATTGGCGATAAATGGTTGATATTCATTGATAATTCCGATGATAAGCTCAGATGATTCGAGACCATATTTATTACCTACACCACCACATGCGCCAAGAGATACATAGCCAGCTGCATTTGGAGGTGTGACCTCAATAACTGAAACATTACAATTTGCTTGTTTTAACACTTCGTCTGCGTTAGACAAATGATAAGGAACAATTTTCGCATTTCCACCATGCTGAAATTTCTTTTCTAATGGCCCCATGAAAAGACTATTATAATTAAGATGCCCTAAATATTCAGGCTTAAGAAATTCATAAGGATAAGTTAATAATCCAGCATATAGTGTCGTATTCTCTAAGTTAGAGGCCTTTTTACTTAACTCTTGTAGAAAACACACTGGGACTGATAAGTATCCGCCAGCCCATACATTATCTCCAGATTTTATTTTATTTGCAGCGTCTTCTAAAGAAATGATTTTATTATCACAATTATTATAAACGTTCATTGTATGTCCTCTTATATTCTAGACACTTTATCTGTTCCACAACTTGATAATATCGAATATAAAAAGACTATTTTTTCTTATCCTGCCATAAATTTAGCCTAAATTGACAAATATATAATATATGACAAGAATCACATATTTACATAACAAATAATTCTTTTAGGTTTATTTAAATATAAAATAGTTTACCGCCAATTATTACGTTCAAGATCAAATAAATTTATAAATATCCTTGTATAATAAATTTAAGTATAAGGAAATATTTTATGAATAAAAAACCAAATAAAAAGAACCTCTCCATAAATACGGGATGGTATAAGTTACTTAAACTGTCAGCTGAATATCTAAACATCGAATGTATTGATCCAGAACATACAAGTGATAATATCAATTTCAATTCCTTAGATGTACGAAGTGTAAGAAATTTCCAACGTTACTTAACAGAGCAAAAAAGTGATCCTCTTGTTTCGATAACCGCCGCGAAATTTGTCAATCCCCTTTCTTTTGGCCATTTTAGTTTGTGCTTATGGACTGCTCCTAACTTACTTACCCTTTTAACAACAGCTTGCGATTACAGTAAAAGTCTTGGCAGTCCTATTAAGCTTCATTTTAAAATGACATTAAAAGGAGATGCTGAGATTTATATCATTCAACATGAGCCTTATGATAAAGAGACCGTAATTACTCAACTTGGTCTCAATCTCTTCATTTCAACTATTATAGAAATCATCAATAAAACAAGCGATTACTCTGTAGTAAGTCATATCATGCTCCCTTCTTGGCCATTTTCAGATACAGATAAAAAATGGATTGAAAATGAAACTAATTGTAATATTCATACAGGAAGTACCATGCGTAAAATTATTATTGAGCGCAGATACCTTTATACAGAACTAAAAGATCGTGATCATGATGTTTATACAACAAGTCTTAATGCACTAAGACAACAGGTAATAGATTTAGAATCTAATGATATTCGATTATTAGTCTATAACTTTTTAGATAAACAAAGTAATTTAATCGATATAAATGGAACTGATATAGCCTCTTATTTAGGTATAAGCTTTAGGACATTAAATAGAAGACTTGCAGAAGCAGAAACCAGTTATCGTAGTATTTTACAAGAATATCGATTAGAAAAAGCACTAAATCTTTTGAATAACGATAAAATCAATATGGCCGAAATTGCGTTTCGATTAGGGTTCTCAGACCTTAGTACATTTTCTAGAGCATTCAAGAGATGGACGGGGGAATGTCCTAGTAAACTCAATGTTAATAACTATCGTCCAAATCTATAATAATAAGGCCACAATTATAAATAGTGGCCTATTAGTTAACAACTTGCTACTTTATTACCAATTGGTATGCTTAACAGAGTTAATACAGAGCCAACCAATAATACTATTGATACTGCTTTAGTTTTTATAACATTATTAATTACCATTAATTCTGGTTTGTTATAAGCAATTAGAGCTTTATCAAAGTAATCCATGAGCTGTTCATTACCCATAAAATTAATACCATTAACGATACTCTTGTCTAGAGTATCAATATTTAAAAACATGGTGTTATTTCCTATCACATCAACAAACTCATACTTTGTTGCATATGTTAGTAACATTCCAAAGCTAATAACACCTAATACATAACCTATATTTTTTGCAGATGCTTGTGCGCCTGATGACTGTCCAGAAAATTTTATTCCAACTGAGCAATTTATAACTAAGTTTATTTTTGTTGCAAGAAATCCACACCCAATACCAATAGGAGCCAAAGCTATATAAAAATAATAGCTTGGTATTTTAGGTTGCATAACAAATGCTAAAGAGAATAAACTTATTGTAATAATGGTAAGTCCCATTGTATTGAGTTCTTGGCTAGTTTTCTCTTTTAACACTGTTGCAGCAACAACGGAAGAAATGAACATAGATATAGCAAATATTGTTGTTGATAATGCCAGTGTTATTGATGAATATTGACCAAGGGAAATGTAACTTACGATTACAAACAGTACTCCCCCATAGATAACATACAATAATGCCAACATGTAGAAGCCACATAGTGAAGTTACTGTATAAAAAGACTGCGGAATAATTGAATTATTTTCATTTTTTATATTTAAGTAGATACAAAAAGTAACTATTGAAGTTAAAAATAGAACTAAAGGTATACTGATATAATCAAATAGATAGAACCCTATTGATAAAGAAGGAGTGATAAAACCAAACTTTGGTATTAAAACAATAGCCAACAAAAACAGCATTAGAGTAACAAATACCAAGATAACTTCACTTAAATTAATTTTTAAATTCGACCTTATAAAATAAGGTTCTGGCATTTTACATGATAATCCTAGTACTACTAACGATAAAATTGCTAATATAATATATCCAGATCGCCACTCCCAATAGAAATGAAGTACATTAAGTAATAAAGGAAAGAGTGCAATAACAACAGCTACAGATGTACCCCATATGCTAAATGCTAATACCCGATTTTTTTTTCGAATTATTGTTGAAAGCAAAGAAACACAAGCAGGGAGAATAAGTGATGCTCCAAGGCCAAAAAATACTCTTGAGAGCCCAACAAAGCTGAGAAGGTGATGAGATGTTATGGCAAAAACTTCACCTAAGAAGGTAAAACAAAGTCCTAGTTGAAATATTTTCTTCCAATTTAAAAAGTAACCAAAAATACCACTAATTATCATTAATGAAGCACAAATAACTGAATAGAACGCAGTAATTATTTGACCAGTAGATAAGTTAACATCAAAAAATAACATGATCTCCTTTATTGATAGTGCTGTCGTAATATTATCTGCACTTGTGATGATTTGTGCCAAACACACACACAATAATAAATAGACTTCATAGGATAACCATCCTTTCCTATTATTCATAACGATTCCTTACAACAGAAAAAGCCCCAATTAAGGGGCTTTAGTTGTTAAATTAACGTTCAAACTGTTCAAAAACTTCATCAACCTCATGATCTTTTTTAACCATAAGGCTTCGTGATGGTAGATTTTTCAGTGAAAATAAGAACATCAACATGAAAATAGCAACTGCATATAAACCAGCTCTAGCAGCATTTAAACGCACCTGACTATTAATGTTTACCGCTGTTGCAACTTCTTGAGCTTCTGTAATATTTTTTTCATTGATATAAGTGGTAAACTCTTTATCACTTAAGAATGGAACTGCCGATAGTTGTTCAATAGTTTGCTTCGATTTTTGCGTAAAGCTGGTTGTATCAGCTACTTGCTGTTTATAATCAGAAGTCATTACCATCAACATGGTAACACCCATTATTGCAATACCTACCGCATAACCAATATTTCTAACCGTAGCTTGAATACCACCAGATTGTTGCGCTTCACGAGGTTCAAGTGCATCTGTTACAATAATTGAACATTGTGATGCCATCGCACCAACGGAACATCCCATTAGAGTCTGACCTAAGATCAACAAGCCATTTACACCACCCGCTTCTAATCCAAGCGACATAATAAATGACGAAACAGCGGCACCGATTAAACTGCAAGCACAAACAGTTTTCACTTTAACTTGACTCAATTTAGCTGGCAAAAGCATTGCAACCAAGACGGTTCCTAAACTCATACCAATTAGTGTCAGTCCAGCTTGTGCTGCAGAATAATCCGCCACTAACTGCATGTATGGAATCGTAATAGCAACTGGTGCAGCAGAACCAACCCAGAATAGAGCACCTATATATAAACCTGTTTGCACCTGCTTATTATAAATAATTTTAGCCGGCATCAGTGCCAAACCACCTTCAGCCTCATAACGCTTTTCCCAGACAAGTAGCAAAGCTAAAATCACTAAACCCGCAATAACCATAATAAGGGCTGGAGATAAACCAAATACCGAAAATGCAGTAATTGGTGAAATTACGCCCCAAACTGGAGTTTTTAAGGTTCCAACAATAACCAGTAATAAGCCAAATGCAGCTAAAATAATACCGATAATATCCAGTTTTGGTTTTTGCTCAGATACCGCAATATCTTGAACTTTTACAGAAGCAATAAGAACTAAAGCAAAAATTAAGCTCAGTAAAAGATAGGTAACTTTAAAGCCGACAAGATCGAGTAATGTACCAAATACAACTGGCATTGCCGCTGCAGCAATGCCTGAGGCCGCAGCCAAGGCACTAAATGCAATAGCTTGATCTTTCCCTTGATAATTACCAGCAATCAAGCCAAGTACCGCAGGAATAGTTAAACTTGCTCCTGCACCTGTTAATACACGAGCACCGTAGATAAACACTTGAATATTTGGTGAAAAAGCTGCTATTACTTCACTAATACATAATAGAACTAAACCGATTCGAAATGATTTTCTCCAACCAAGGATTAATCCCATTAAACCACCAGCAATCATCAACGCACCAGCAATAAGTGAATATGTTGCATTAGCCATTTGAATCTGGTCCATTGAGGCACCAAATAGCTTAGTTAAAGACGATGCTGAAACACCAACGGTTGAGTTATCACCACTTGTACCAACTTGAGCTGCGCACAGAACAAGCAGAGTTAGCCATTTATTAGAGTTATTTACTTGTTGATTCATCATATTAATGAAAGGCTGCATCACACAGCCTTTTACTCCTTTAATCGAAAACGCGTTATGCTTTCTCACCACCGACAAAACAAGCTGTCGCATTTAATAGCTTCAACTGTTCGATATCACCCGTCATCCAATCAAAATCAAGTACCGTAAAGTCTGCAAGCTTGCCAGATTCTAAAGTACCGATTTGATGTAGAAGGTGTTGCTCAGCGGCATCAGAAGTGATACAGCGTAAAGCTTCTTCACGCGAGATAGATTCTTGAGGAAGAACTTCTGTCCCATGATAATCACGACGGCTCATCACGATATACGCGCCCATCATTGGGTTAGTTGGCATAAGAGGAATATCGGCGTTAACACTGATTTTCATACCAGCATCAACAGCAGAACGAGCACGTTGTAACTGAGAGAAGCAACTCTTTGGTAGCAATTGTTCTTTCTGCCATGATTCATAGAAATGATAACTATAATAAGGAGTGATACTTGCTGATGGTTTATGTGTCATCTCTTTAACACGCTCGAAAAACTCATCATCTGTAAAGCCCATATGCTGAATAAACATCTGACCGTCACGACCATTTCCATTAGTAGACAATAACTCTAATGCATCCAGTACCTTAGCGTGGGCTAAATCACCTTGGGTATGAATAGCAATGTTAAAATCGTTATCCCAAAATAGTCTCATATCTTCTGGCAAAGTATCTTCGGTTCTATCAGCAAAACGGTGTAACCATCCTGTTTCTCGACCATCCTGGAACGGTTCTTTTGTAATGATTTCGTAGTCTGATACCGCTCCATCAGCAAAGAACTTAATACACTTCACCGGAAATAGGGTTTGATTATCTTTATTATCCAAATAATGCTGATTGACGTAATCAAAGGTTGTTTGTGCTGACCAATCTTTAGCTTCATATACCTTCTGCCAACCAAACATATAGCCTTTTCGACACTTAGGCATATTGGGTACATTTTCAGATGCTCGTAGCAGCTGTAATTCCGCTTCTAATGGCATTGTTATCCCAACACCCATATCTACGCACGATGTCACCCCTTTATTTCGACCTTGTGCAAGAACACTTTCAAGGCCTTTCATAATATCGGCTGGCGTCGCCTTAGTAAGAATATGTTCAGCAGCAATCTTAAACATAGCTTGTTCAATAAGTACGCCCGTTGATTTGCCGTCATCGCCACGAAGGAAACCAAAAATATCATCTGGTAATTCATTAACTTTAAATTCTTCGATGGCTTTACTGTTCATCGTCAATTTATGAATCGATGCTCCCCAAACAGCAAATGGACGAGAGTTATCAATTTCATCCAACATTGCAGTTGTGAGCGGACCATGCAAAGGCTCATAATGCCCCCAAACAACTAGGGTTTCTCGATCTTTAAATTCTTCAACTCGGGATTTTAATGCTGATAAAAATGACTCAGAATCACGAACTGCGGTATATACACGCCCATCTATTGTCCAATCAGTAAAACTTGCTGGAATTAATGTAGCAAACATAGCTGCAGTACCAAGAATATGTAAATGAGGTTCAATAAAACCAGGGTAAATATATTGTTCTTGGTAATCATAATTAACAGTTGCTGTTGGATACTTATTAATAAGTGAGTCTAAATCACCCAGTTCAATAATTTTATCACCATCAACAGCTATTGCCTCTTCACAAGAGAAATCATTATCTACTGTATATATTTTTTTTGCTTTATAGATTTTCATATTAAATACATCCCTACTATTTATAATGTATATATATTAGAAGTAATAAGTTACACCAGCTCTGAATTGACGTTTATCGTCATTGGCATACATAGATTTATCAGG
The DNA here is from genome assembly GCF_038086725.1 of Photobacterium damselae subsp. damselae. Lineage (NCBI taxonomy): Bacteria > Pseudomonadati > Pseudomonadota > Gammaproteobacteria > Vibrionales > Vibrionaceae > Photobacterium > Photobacterium damselae. The sequence goes on along the minus strand of NZ_CP146971.1, from coordinate 277,186 downwards.
CATAGAACTAATGTCTGAACTTAAATCACTGAACGTTTCTTTGTATGTTAAGTTAAACCACCAACGGCGATTTTCAGTAATTGGTGTACCTAATGTTGTTTCTAATAAAAGGTCTTGAGTAACATAACCATCAAAATCCAAATAAGAATACTGAGGGCTAAACATCATATACGTACCTTTTTTACTTAGATAAATGGCATTATATAAATTAACCTGTATACCGATGCCATCATCTGTTCCTGCGAGCTTATATTCATCTTTTACATTAGCTTGCACGACAGCAATATTTGGATAAATAACCCAATTGCTTAATACTGGAACTTTAACAATACCACCAACAGCAATAATATTATCGATAACATCCGAGTCATCGTTCGAACGATCAATAAAATCCAACGAATAACCTGCTTTAGGTAACCCTACTAATCCAGTACCAAAAACCTGGAACCAACGAGCACGCATCTCTCTTAAATCAAAGCCATCTTCAAACGGATCTTCTTCTTTCTCTGCACCTGTTACAGAAATCATAGTTAAAAAGTTGTTGTCAGGATTGAAAGAACCGCCAATCTTTAACTCTCCTTCAAGAGCAAAATCATTATTATTACTATTTGTACCCGCAGATAATTTAAAAGAGGTGACGACTTTTGTTACATCTGCAGGATCTGGAGCATCTTCTTTTTTATTATCAGCAAATGTAACTGAAGAAGATAATAAACCAGCAGCTAAAATAGATGCTGTTAGTAATGTTTTTTTATTTTCCATGATTAATGAGTCCAATTTATATTTTTAATACGCAGACTCATTATAAAAAACAGAAAACTTAAAACCATAAATTCATATATATAGTAGATATTAGGAAAAGTAATAACCAAGAATAAATTAAAAACAACTCATATTTACAAAGCTATTTCTTAAGTACTTATGAAATAAATCCTTTTCCATGACAGAATGCCAATACATATAACACTTTCCTTTTGGTAAAGTCATATCCAGCTCTATTTTGGATAACTCTTCCGTATTAACCAAACCTACAGGTATAAATGCAAGAAACTCTGTATCAATTAGTGCTTTTGCAACTAAATCATATTGTGAATAAGATAATATAGTATTTAGAAACTTCCCGTTTTTATTAAAAACACTTTTAACCTCAATACCTAGTTTCCCATGAAATTTGAAATCAATAAATTTTTCACTATAGAGTTCATCAAAAGTAACCTTGCCACTTTTTCGTTGTAATAATGGGTTATTTTTATCTGCAAATAACCCATACTCCATTTCTCCGATATTAACCTGATGGATATTATTTGATAATCCGTCAAAACTTCCTATTAATAAGTCTAAATTTCCATTATTTAAGTCTTCTACACAAGCATCATAACGGTTAATAATTTCAAATGAGACTGCAAAATTCATGTCTTTAAGAATATCCAAAGATTTTTTCGATACTAAATCCATTCCAATACCATCAATAATACAAATACGATACACTTTTTTCATCGTATCATTTGTTTTGTGTCTCATATGGAAAATATCAATAGCACTTGATATATGAGCTTCAAGCATTGGATATAAAGTTAATGCAAATGGCGTTAAAACCATCTCATTATTGATTCGAACTAGCAGATTATCGTTAAAGATGTAACGCAGCTTTGAAAGCTTTTGACTAACAGCAGATTGAGAAATGCATAAATGCTTAGCGGCATTACTAATGTGTTTTTCTCTTAACAGTACGTAGAGAGCGACCATTAAATTTTGATCATACTTAATCAAGGGTTGAAGATAGTTGCTTTCCATTTTGATACTCTACTTATGCCAAGTGCAGTGATTCTTCGCTCGTAAGAGTAATTACTTTCTCACTCAATAATTGTTAATTTAGGACATTCTTTTGTCTTTTTATGCCAATGGATATTTTTTTGACATTACGCAATAAAACTAAGCTCATACACTAAGAGCACATTCTCTGTAATATTTGTCTTAGATCAAACAAGAAGGATATGGCAAGAAAAGTCAAACCATTGGCAGTCTACGCAAACTCTTTTGTCTCGATATCCGTTTAATAGTTATCAGATAAAATAAAGCAAGGTAGATCTTATGAAGCAGGAACATCAAATATTATTTACACCATTAAAAATTGGAACATTAACACTGAAAAACCGCTATTCTATGGCTCCGATGGGAACATTAGGGTGTGTAGATTCAGATGGCGCTTATAATGCTCGTGGCGTTGAATATTATGTTGCAAGGGCTAAAGGCGGTGTTGGATTAATCATCACGGGTGTCCAAATGGTAGAAAACGAGCTAGAGCAGTTTCCGATGCCATCGCTACCATGCCCAAGTTATAACCCTACCGCTTATATTCGTAGCGCCCGTGAACTGACTGAACGTGTTCATAGCTATGGTTGTAAAATCTTTGCTCAGCTTACCGCTGGTTGGGGACGTTCATGTATTCCAGGTTTTACTCCTAATGATAAATGTGTAGCACCATCAAAAGCTGCAAACCGTTTTGATCCAACCCTTGAGCATCGAGAATTAGCGACTCAAGAAGTTAAACATTTTATTGCTAAATTTGCTGAATCCGCGGCTATTGCTCAAAAGGCTGGCTACGATGGTGTTGAAATTCATGCTGTCCACGAAGGATATTTACTTGACCAATTTTCTCTAAGTTTCTTTAACCAACGTACAGATGAGTACGGTGGCAGTTTTGAAAATCGTTACCGTTTCGCAGTTGAAATCGTAAAGGCAATCAAATCAGTTTGCGGTGAACGTTTCCCTGTATCTCTACGATACTCAGTAAAAAGTAATATGAAAGGCTATGGCCAAGGTATTCTTCCTGAAGAAGATGCTGTCGAAGTTGGTCGAGATCTAGAAGAAGGATTACGTGCGGCTAAATATCTTCAAGATGCTGGTTACGATGCGCTAAATGTTGATGCAGGTACTTATGATTCGTGGTATTGGAACCACCCAGCAAATTACTTTAAGCCGGGTATGTACCAACCTTATTGCAAGGCGGTGTCTGAGGTTGTTGATATCCCAGTACTAATGGCTGGACGAATGGAAAATCCAGACTTAGCAGCTAAAGCGGTACAAGAAGGCGTCGCTGATGGTATTTCAATGGGCCGTCCACTTCTTGCCGACCCAGATGTTGTAAACAAAATCCGTAGCGGTAAGTTTGAACAAGTTCGACCGTGTCTTTCATGCCATCAAGGATGTTTAGGACGCATGGCTGAAGTTGGCAATATTTCTTGTGCGGTAAACCCAGCTTGTGGCCGTGAAGAAGAATACAAACTGACTCCTTGTTTGATAAAAAAGAAAGTAATGATCATCGGTGGTGGTGTCGCAGGGATGGAAGCTGCGCGAGTTTCCGCTTTAAGGGGCCATGAAGTTCATTTGTTTGAAGCAACTTCATACTTAGGAGGTAACGTTATACCTGGTAGTCAACCACCCTTTAAGCATGACGATAAACTTCTGATTAGATGGTTTGAAGGTGAACTACAACGCCAAGGTGTTTATGTTCACCTCAATACCAAGGTAACTCAAGATATTATTCAAGAATGTAATGCTGATGCCGTTATCTTCGCAACCGGTTCAAAACCCGAGGTTCCCGCTTGGTTATCTGGTGCAGATCAATCACACGTATCCGTTGCAGAAGATATCTTAATGAACCCAGAACTAATAATAGGACAATCAGTTTGTGTTATTGGCGGTGGATTAGTCGGCTCTGAGTTAGCACTATGGCTTGCTCAAAAAGACAAAGATGTTACTCTTATCGAAGCTGATAACGACATTATTGGCGGCCCTCATGGAACATGTTTTGCAAATTATCAAATGCTAAAAGAGCTACTGGTAAAGCATAAAGTTGATGTGAAGCTCGCAACAAAACTGCGTACTATTACAAAAACGGGCATTGAAATTGAAGATAAAGATTCAAATATCTCTTCTATAGATTACCCACATGTTGTTTTAGCTCTTGGCTATAAAGCAGAATCATCAATCTATGATCAATTGGCTAACCAACTCGAGGTTGATGAAATCTATAATATTGGTGATAGTCAACAAGCAAGAACAATTATGGCAGCAATTTGGGAGGGTTACGAAGTTGCTCGTCAGATTTAAGTAGACATAAATAACCCCCAATGTTGATCGATCAACTATTGGGGGTTATTTATCAGGTTCGCTTTTTATTATTTTACCAACTCTTCAACGGCTTCTTTAAGCTTGGTATCAATTTCAGCGTTAGTAACTTTACCGGTCGCCATATCAAAATTATCGTAGAAACTTGGTAGTGAAACAGACGCTCGAACATCTCCTGCAAAATATGGAGCAGAGCCAACTGCACTGCCTAACACACTAGCTGCGCCACCAGGACCTGGTGATGTTGCTAATAGAAGCATTGGCTTTTCTTGAAAAACTTTTTGATTAATACGAGAAACCCAATCAAAAGTGTTCTTGTAAGCAACTGCGTATGAACCATTGTGTTCCGCAAAAGAAATAATGATGGCATCAGCCTCGCCCAGCTTTTTATAAAACTTTTGTGCCAGTTCTGGCTGACCTAATTGCTCTTCTCGTTCAAAGCTAAAAATCGGTAGTTCGTAATCATTAAGATCTAATACTTCCACTTCCGCATTAGGGACTAAAGAGGCTGTATAACGAGCAAATTGTTGATTGATTGAGTTGCGGCTATTGGTTGCACCGAATGCTAAAATTTTCATATTATCGCCTTTTTATTGTAATCGTTTCTTTGTTTGGAGCGTATCGCTCGACTTGATGAAACCAGTCTACATTAAGCTTCATAAATCATTAATAGCACCAAAGTAACAACACTATTTCCATATGACTTACAATCAAGTAAAACAAGTATATTAACCATAGCAAGCAGATAGTAAAAAGCCCAAAGTCATTAAAAAATCACTTTGGGCATTATGTATTTTGTATTGATATAAAAAATATACAGCTATAGAAGAATCGTAATACCAATAACTAATAAGTAAATATAGAAGATACGCTGGGTTATCGTAGGACCAATGTTCTTCACAATTTTCAAACCAACAGGAGGAAAAATCGCCATTGTAATCGAAATGAATAAAAATGCAGGGAGATAAACATAACCTAATAAAAAGTGAGAACCCGAAATATCAGCATGAAGTCCTGACACAATATAGCCAACAGTACCAATAATTGAATAAGGTACTGCCAAAATTAAGTTTGTTCCTAAAACAGCTCTGTGCTCAGCATATCGAGATAAGAAAGGGATCATCAAAATACCCAGAGCAACCCCCGCTAACCCGCTTAATGTTGTACAGATCAAGCTCGTTATCATTAATAATAACGGTTCAAGCGGCTTTTTGACATCATCTTTTTTATTAATAATTTTTAATAACTTATAAGATGCAATCGCAATAATTAGAATAGCTATATAAACTCTAAGTATACTAGATGGCAACAAATGAGAGATTAGCGGTGACAGAATAGCTCCGCCGATCACCCCAGGTAAACACCATTTTACTAACTCTACATTAAAGAGCTTCGCCTTAATATAACTGATTGAACCAGAGATGCTACCGACAATAAGAATAGCTAAACAAGAAGCAACTGCCACTTTAAGTGAAACTGCTTCAGGGAAGATATTGAGAAAAATGAGTGACAGCACAGGTAAAATAACAAGGCTACTTCCACTACCAAGAGCACCAATTATAACCCCACCAAAAGCCCCTACGAATAGATAGAGTAAACCAATTTCCATTATTATTAGACCGAACAAAAAATTTTAAGAAATAATGTCGTTAATTTATTGTCATGTAAATAGGTATATCTATTATGTAAGATTACACTAGAGTAAAACATCCATGGAATAGAAGAAAAAAGCACATTTAGCTATTGTTGTTTTCTATGTTATCTCTGACTAAATCATGCAATTGCTTAATCGTCATCAGCGAGAGCCACATTAACTCAGCAACAGTTTGAGTCTCTATAGATGGACTGTCTAGCTCTTGGAGTACTGTTTTATTCAAACAAGGCAAATCTATAACGTTGTGTTCTTTAACACTTAATATGAGTGCATCTATTGATTGTTCAATATGTTCCAACCATTGAGGCGATAAAGTTTGAGTATTACTTCTGGCTAAAGGTAATAAGAGGCATAGATAATGAGATAAAAGATGATATTGACTAATAACTTTTTCATAGTAGGCAGGAGCTTTTCTTGTAAACTTAGGCTCTTGCTGCATTTCACTATAGATCAACTCAAGAGCATTCTCCGCATTCAACAATTCAGCTCGTATTAGAGAAAGTTGATTCGCATCTTTGTATTCAGAAGATAACTGCAGTTGCTGGTAACAAGTGATGAAAACTTTTTTAGCCGCCCCCAATGCTTTTAAAGATTGATCATGAATTTCTTTTCCTCTCCACTGCGGCCACAAAATACTGTAGCCAGCAAGAACCGTTATACACCCAATAATATTATCAATTAACCGAGGTCCTACAAGACTCATGCCCTGGCTTGTCATTATTTGAAAAACCAAGATTAGCATTGCTGTGATGCAACCTATAGCTATGGAGTAATTACGCAGAATATTAAACATGGCGACAGGGAGTAAAATAGCAATTACAACAAAAATACCAATATTGGATATTCCCATATGAAGAAAAAGAATCGCTAATAAACCACCGCTGATAGTCCCTAAACAACGATGCAATATTCGACTTCTTACTGCACTAAACGTCGGTTGAATAACCATTAATATTGATATTAATACCCACTCAGGATGCAATAATTGAAAGTATTGTGCCAGTCCAGCCCCTAACATATAAATCAAAGTAATACGAGCAGTATGTTTCCATATCGGATTATCTTTACGCGGCCAAATAAATGTTAATATAAATGGTTGTATGTTAAATTGTCTTTCATAAGTTTGTTCATTAAATTCAATTCGTTTTGACACATGCTTTATCGCCGATGCCCAATATATAAACCTTGGTTGTTGCCCGAAATCTACTTGTAATAAATATATGAGGTTTTCTGTAATCGCTAATATTGATTGTTCTGGAAAATGCGTTTTCGTTCCCGTTTTTAGTAATTGCTCAACCTTAATTTGTAACCGTTGTTGACAATTATTCTTCCATTCAATTAACAGTTTCTGCTTTTTAATATCATTTTGAATAGCAAAAAGAAGATCTGGATTCTGGGTATGACTACTTAACAAACCTTCAAAAATATCAAGAGCTAAGACTAATTCGTTTTTTAACGTATCATCAGTTTTCTTGCCCATACGAAAGGCTTCCGATTGAAATGCTTGCTCAAATAATTCAACTAACTGGAATTTTATTTTTGTCCATTCATCTTCAATATTATGTCCAAGTAAAAATCGAACCCGTTGTCCAATAAATAGACTAAGATTTTGATAAATTGCAGATAAGCTGACTCTTAAAGCATAATCTTTCCACAACAGAAACCAAAGCCAGCTGAACAACGAAAACAGTAAAGGTCCAAAAATCAGCATAGTATACTGAATAAAATCGACTGTATTTGACTTAAACAACGATAAGGTAACAGCAGCGATCAGAATACTAGACATTCCTAATCGCCCCCAGAATGGTCCATTTACAGACATACTCACCAAAATAGTAGAGAGCATACCAAATATTAGCCACAATGGTAATTGAAGGGATAACAATAGATAAGTAAAAACAAGTGTTCCAGACCACAACAATAAAGTAATAAAAAAACGAGTCCAGCGCCTTGGACCTGCAACATCTAGCCCACTGATTAATGCAGCAGGTAATGTCATTAGAGCTGTCATTGCGCTATTAATCTCTCCAACTATAGCGCCAATCCCCATTATCAGTACGATAGCTGAAAAAGCACGAATCCCTGTATTTATTTGAGGAGAATACCACATTTGTCGAAATAAATTAGAAACCATAACTTATAACCAATACTACAATGTGTTTATATATCTAATTTTATAAAGTTAACACTAACAGATTCATATTACGATAAAGGTTTTCTTAACCCATAGATAACAAATTTAAAACTAAGCTGATTACAACAAATAGAACTCAACAGTAACCCTGATTTTCAAATATTACTTAAAACAGATTCAACGAGTTACCGCTTTATTAATATGCTTGTTGCACATATCATTTTGTGCCATAAATTATCTAATGTTGCCAAGTTGCAGTATTCATTCAGAAAATAAGGAATAGCTATGTCTAAATTGACTGTTGTTGCAAATATTATTGCAAAGGAAGGACAAATTGATCTCGTAAAATCAGAACTGTTGAAGTTGATTGATGTGACACGAGCAGAAGATGGCTGTATTAGCTACGACCTTCACCAAGATAATGAAAACCCAGCTCATTTTGTATTTTTTGAAAATTGGAGTTCTGAAGATAAGCTGCAAGCCCATTTAAATAACACACCAATTGCCGAGTATGTCAAAGCTACTGAAGGCGCCATCGAATTATTTACTATCAATAAAATGACTCATATTGGTTAATCACTAAATAGGCCTTTAATAATAAAGGCCTATTTTAAAACTCACTCCGTTAATACACTAGATTAAGCAGATTGTTCAGCTAATGAAACTAAAGTCTTTTTATTGTTTATTAACCAATCAGAGAACGATTGTGGTCTTTTTCCTGTCAAACGCATAAAGTCATCATCATTGCCATCAGCGAGATCTTTGCGATTATGCTCATCCATAGTTACACATAATTCAACAATGGCTTTAGGTAAACCAAATGATGCTAATTTAGCTCGGTACTCATCGTCAGTTAACGGAACAAGTTGAATATTTGTATCTAATGTATCATTGATGATATTAAGCATCTGCTTAGCGGTTAACGCATCAGAACCATTCAGTGATAGAACTTGTCGAGTATCGCTATCATTGACAATAGAAGCTGCGGCAGCATAGGCAAGATCTTCACGCGAAATTTGAGCAACTTTACCCTCACCTGATGATGTTAACCAAAATCCTGTCTGGAAAATACTCGCAAAATAATCAATAAAGTTTTCGAAATACCAGTTATTACGCAAAATAGTCCAACTTTGAATGTTACTTTTAGCGATCGCCTGCTCTGTCGCTTCATGTTCAAAAGCAAAAACAACCGGTGACTTATCTGCAGAGCCCATTGAAGTGTATGAAATATGACGAATTCCAGCCATTTCTGCCGCATTGACCGCATTTAGATGAGCTTCTGTTCTTGGGCCATTTGCATCAATACTGATAAATAACATTGAATCTGCACCCGTAAATGCTTTGACTAGAGATTCTGGTTTAGCAAAGTCAGCTTCACGCACATCAACACCACGATCAGATAAAAACTTCAATTTATTTACGTCACGAGTAGTTACAATCAGTTGTGTAGGATCAATATTAAACTTCTCTAAAAGCTGCTCAACAACAAGTAAACCAAACTTTCCAGAAGCGCCAGTTACTAATAGTTTACGACTTGACATAATTTTTACTCCATCAATATTTTTAATACAGCATCACAGTTAATTGCTGTCTCGTGCTGTTGATGGTTCTACTATATAGTTTACAAATAGATTAATAATTACCTTTGAGATAAACTCATTGTTTAATAAAAATAAACGATATAACTATGATATCTATTGATGACATGATGATTTTCGCTCAAGTTGTTGAAAATCAATCTTTTACACAAGCAGCTGAAACGTTAAACCTAGGTAAATCACGAGTTTCACAAATCATCACTAAACTGGAAACAGAGCTAGATACTCGGCTTCTAAATAGAACGACTCGATCATTATCTTTAACTGATGCTGGCGAAATATATTATAAAAAGTGTCGACTAATTAGAGAGATAGCACTAGAGGCTAATACAGAGATTACCGATACAACTCACCGGCCAAGCGGAACAATACGAATTTCAACGCCAAGTTTTGCACTAATAGATGTTCTTAGCGAATTTATGCATCTCCATCCTGAGATTAACTTAGACATTATCGAAAGTGATAGTTATAGCAATTTGATAGAGTCGAGATGCGATTTAGCCGTTAGAGCCTCCTCTGCTTTAGAAGATTCAAGCTTATATGCAATAAAAATGGGGTATTTTTGCGATATGCTCTGTGCCAGCCCGGAATATTTAGAAAAGGTAGGGATGATCAATCACCCTCAAGATTTATTAAATTTAGACTGGATCAGCCATGAGATTGTACACAGTAGCAACGTATTAAGGTTAACGAGTTGCAACGGACAAACAATCAGTCTCAAACATAAACCTAAGATTCAAGTCCGAACAACAGCTTCAGTTAAAGGCTTTGTACTCAATCACCTCGGATTTGCAATCATGCCTAGTTTCGTTATCCGAGATGAACTAAATAGTGGTCAATTAGTTCGTATACTGCCACAAGCGCATGATCTACAAATACCCTTTTATATTGTCTATCAAGAAAAATCTCTTATGCCATTAAGAGTACGAACTTTAATTGAGTTTTTAAAGCAAAAGGGAGATTGCTATCAACTTTAAATTTACTTTTCGCAGCGGATAAAAATAAAATTCGGGTTTCGTGATAGTCTCTCATACGTTTCAGGAGAAATCTGCTTAGCTTCTTTCGCTACTACCCCTTCGGTCAATCGACTAATTACAAATCCGGCAGCATTAAGAGCTTCTGTTATCTCAGTTAACGAACGACGATAAAAACGAACTGTAACGGGTTCACCAACGGTATCCCACTCTTCTTCTATTTGCTCACGCTCATAATAGTTACCCGTTACAGAACACTCAAAGTCGGCAAATGGATGGTGCATTGAAAAAACCATATACCCACCCTTTTTCAGGACTCGATATGCTTCTTGAAAAAGAGCTGGTAAGTCTTCTAAATAATGCAGTACTAATGGGCAAATAATAGCATCATAAAGATTATCTGGCTCTTGAGGTAAACCTTGACTCAAATCCTGAACATAGGCATTCACATTAGAACCATGCTTTGCTTTAACAAGTTCAATCATCTCCGAAGAAGCGTCTATACAAGTTAGATAATTCACATTGTGAGTTAAAAAGTATTGTGCGTAAATACCTGAACCACATCCCATATCTAATACCGTTTTTTCGGACAACGGACTCAGCAGAGCTATGGTAGATGGCCTTTCTAATAGCGCATTATAAATATTACTTTGTGCCACAGCATCGTATCGCTTGGCATGCTTTGTATACATATCAGACATTGTATTTCTCTAAACTTTAAATTTTTAATGTTTGTGCAATGTCACTGCCGTGCCAAAAGCCATAACTTCAGAAGCACCTTCAGTAACGGAGCTTGTAGTAAAACGAACACCTATCACAGCATCAGCACCAAGATTTCTGGCTTCCTCAAGCATTCGTTCAATAGATATACTGCGTGCTTCATTATACATTTCGGTATAGCCTTTAAGCTCGCCACCAACAATACTTTTTAAATTAGCCATGATATCTCGACCTACGTGCTTAGACTGAACGACGTTTCCTGTCACCACACCAAGTACATCTGTAATTTCATACCCTGGCATTGTTTCAATTGTTGAGTATTTCATAAGCAGCTTCCTTTATTTGATTCCAAATTATGGGAGTAACTCATAGTCGATAGTACCGTTATTATGGATCGAAAATAGCCACATATTGCCATTTTCTTCATATTGATACTTCGCGATATTCTCGACGGGCTTAAGATGTTTCTCAAAATCACGAATTTCATGTTGAGGTAACGAAAACCGTCCACTTGAAGAATTCAAATCTAAATCATTATGTACAGTAATTTGAGTTGCATCTTTTGGTACCACTCTCGGTAGCCAACCTCGATCAAACACGCCATCATCATCTGCAATCTGATAAGTCTCGTATTGACTGGTCACAACATCAGAACATCCCAAAAGAGACAATGTAAGTAAAAGTATTCGTTTTTTCATAAAAATATCATCCACCTTCTATATTTCTAACAAACTACTCCTATTACTGGCCAAACTCTGTCCTTTTATTGTCATAATACCTGCTAAACAATAGCTGTGAGGATACAAATGGTGAAGACGATATATTCACCATCGCTACTATAAGCTTTATCAAAGTTATCAATTCCTTTTACTGAACATCAATATAGAGAAAATTAGCCTAATGCACTACGAATAAAGCCATTGTGGTTTGCTAGTTGCTTTTTTGCTTGTTCCGCATCAAGCCCAGCTAAAATCATCAAAATAGCAGTCTTACAATGTCTATCGCAGGCACTTAACGCTTCTTCTGCTTGTGCCGCATCGCAATCAGTCGCTTGCATGACGATATTGGTTTGACGTTGGATCAACTTAGCATTGGTTGCTTCCACATCGACCATTAAGTTACCAAATACTTTACCAGTACGGATCATAGCGCCTGTTGTCAGCATATTAAGTACGAGTTTTTGCGCAGTTCCAGCTTTCATACGAGAAGACCCAGTAACAACCTCAGCTCCAACCACAGGAGTAATCGCAATATCAGCTATTTTTGTCATTTCACTTTGTGGATTACAACTTACCGCAACAACTTGAGCCCCAACAGAGCGCGCATATTTCATTCCGCCAATAACATAAGGAGTACGTCCACTTGCAGCGATACCGACCACCACGTCATTTTCGGTTAAGCCTAAATTTTGCAGATCTTGTTCAGCCAACTCTTGATTATCTTCAGCATTCTCTACCGCTTTTAATATGGCTTTATGACCACCAGCAATCAGCCCAACCACTTGATTAGGATTACTTCCATATGTTGGCGGACACTCGCTGGCATCTAAAATACCCAACCGACCTGAGGTTCCTGCCCCCATATAGATAAGTCGTCCCCCTGCCATAAATGCATCAGCGATGGCATCTACAGCAAGAGCAATCTCAGGTAGTGTTTTTTCAACAGCTAAGGCTACTTTTTGATCTTCTTGATTGATGACAGTAACCATATCAAGTGTTGATAACGTATCAATTGCATTACTTGCTTGGTTTCGACTTTCAGTTACTAACTGAGATAAATCAATTTTCATAATAATTATTTCGTATTTTTAACAATCAGAATTACTCACATTATACCTAAGTCATTTCAAGGTGCTACGGTAGGAAAATTCCCCTTTAATCAGAAATAAGAGTATAAATTTTAGTTATTGAGGATCTAGAGCCCAGCATAAAAATTGTCAAATATGCGATCACGACATAAGCTTTTTAGAATTGCTGATGTTTTACGAGCAATCTTTATGAAGAAATCTATATGAAGAAAGTAATGCAATTTTTTGCCCTGATACTAATGGCCTCAAGCTTGAGTTTATCGACTTATGCTTTAGAGCTATCGCCCCTTACGAGTAAGCCCTATACTGGCGATCTTGCGGTTATTGAAAAGAAGAAAGTCATTAGAGTGCTGGTTTCTGCTGATTTGGGGTTTTACTATATTGAAGATGGTCAACCGAAAGGCATTGTTGCAGAGCTTCTCGCCCATTTTGAACAACAACTTAAAAAAGAAAACAGACCATTGCATATCCAGATAATTCCGGTAACACGAGACCAATTAATTCCGTTGCTGATTGAAGGTTATGGGGATTTGATCGTAGCCAATTTAACGATCACAGCAACACGAGAAAAAGAAGTCGCATTCAGTGACCCTGTTTTGGATAATATTTCAGAGCTTATCGTTACCAATAAATCTCATCCACCGATTACAGAAATCACTCAACTTAGTGGGCAAGATTTCTGGGTAAGAAAAAGCTCTAGCTACTATCGAAGTCTACTTAGAGTTAATAATCAACTGGAATTACAACAACTGGCTCCTATCAACATCCATTTTATTGATGAAACAATCCAAGACTATGAATTAATAGAAATGATTAATGTAGGGCTCATCAATGCAACTTTATTAGACAGCCATAAAGTAAAAATCTGGCTCTCAACCATGCCTAATATCCAAGTAAACGAACAATTCCCGTTAAGATATAAAGGGGAAATTGGGTGGGCAGTACGTAAAGATAGTCCTAAATTTTTAGCTTTAATCAATAACTACATCAAAACAGTAAAATCAGGGACATTAATGGGTAATGTTATTTATAACAAATATTTAAACCAGCATTTATGGTTAAAAAAATTCCTCAGCCCATCTAAAATAGACAAAGCAAAAGAACTATCTAATATCTTCTTCAAATTTTCCACTGAATACGATTTTGACTACTTGATGATGATGGCGCAAGGTTATCAAGAATCAGGGCTGGAGCAAAACAAGGTTTCTTATAAAGGTGCCGTTGGTATTATGCAAGTTTTACCAAGCACAGCTCGAGATAAAGCAGTCAATATTTCAAACATTTACAATCCAACAAATAATATTCATGCGGGAATTAAGTACATGGCTTACTTAAGGAAGTACTTTTTTTCCGATGAGAGCATTGATTATCAAAACCAAGTTTACCTTTCTTTAGCCGCGTACAATGCAGGGCCGGGAAATATATCTAAAATGCGAAGATATGCTAAAGAACAAGGCTATAACCCAAACATCTGGTTTAAAAATGTTGAGGTTGTAACAAGAAAACATATAGGAAAACAGCCTGTTGTTTATGTAAAGAATATTAACCGTTACTTTATTATGTATAAGCAACTAATTGAGTTAAAAAAAGAACGTAAAGGTACAGTTAAACCCTTCCATCCTCCGTATAAATACAATCCAATAAGCTTATTTTAAAGAAAAAGCCTCAATGGTCACATCACTGAGGCTTAATCTCCAGCTATTTAAAAATCGAATTATTCAGAACGACACGTTTTAAAAATATCCAGTTTAGGATTGTATACTTTCGTCTGAACATCCATCACTCCAAGCATTGAATGGAATACGTTATCTTGAGAGAAGTGACCAGATTCCGCCTCTTTTTCTAAACATGATGGGTTGATACCGCGGTCTTGCTCAAACCCTTTCGACATCCAAACCATCATTGGAACAGTAGTTTGATACTTTGGTGCTAAAGTATAAGGAGTCCCATGTAGATACAAACCATCTTCACCTAGTGATTCACCATGATCCGAGATATAAAACAGAGCGGTGTTGTATTCTTTGCTATAACCTTTTAGTTTTTGGATTAACTGATCAATCACATAGTCGGTATACAAAATCGTATTATCGTAGCTGTTTACTATCTCTTGAGTTGTACAGTTTTCAATATCCGCGCGTTGGCAATCTGGCTTGAAAAACGCATGATCTTTGGGATAACGCTTATAATAAGTAGGACCATGACTTCCCATAATATGTAATGTGATAAATTTATTTCCCTTCATATCAGAAACTTCTTTATCAAAATTATTAAGTAAAGCCATGTCATAGCATGATTCACCATCACATAATGGATTATCTGAACTTCGATCTAATACAATCTTATTGATACGGTCAGCAGCACCTTTATCACCACCATCATTCTCTTTCCACAACATGGAAATACCTGCACGATGTAAAATATCAATAAAGGTATCTTGGTTATAAGCGACTTCTCGGTTGTAATCACTCTTGTTCATAGCTGAAAACATACATGGAACAGAAACAGCAGTTGCAGTACCGCAAGAAGACACCGACTTAAATGAGATCACGCCGTCTTTCTTCGTATATTGGTTAGTAGGTCGAGGGTAACCGTTTAGCTCATAGTTCATTGAGCGCGCTGTTTCGCCAAGAACAAAAACAAAAAGTGTCGGCTTACCATTATGTGTTTTGGACACAACTTGTTTTGCATCTGTACCAATTTCTTGATACTTCATTGGTTCAGTGAAATATGTTTTGTTTACGTATTTACCTAGAGCATAAACATAAGCAGGGTTAATCACGCGGTTTAAGTAATGATTATTACGACCAACAGAGCTGTAATCTTTATAATAGAAAAACGCAACAAGACCTATAATAACTAATGAAGCCAAAATCGAAACCAACTTCATCAGTACGAACTTAAGAGCTGAAGAATATGGTTTTATGGGTGTTTTTAACAGTAAGATAACGGGTAAAACACCGAGAACTGTAACCCATACCACACCAGTAAGGCTAAAGTATGACGTTGCTTCTCCTGCATTGGTCTCAAAAATATTTTCCATCATGCCATAGTCAAAAATGGCACCATATTGATACATAGCATAGCAGACGAGAGCTGAGAAAAAGATGAGGATACTAAAAAAAGGCTTAGTAATATAAGGCCATGAAAATAGATTAAAAATAATGTTCAAAGCCGCAGTTAAAAAAATTGGCAAAGAGATAATAAAACCAATTTTAACAGCAGGAAGGGTTTGAAATATATGCTCAAAAGTACGCCAAAGCGGAAGATTAAGCACAATGGCAAAATAAAGAGCCAATAAGAAGGTAACCATCCCTACTGTTTTTGGCTGTTTAATATGAGTGAGTAAATTCTTCATTTATTTGTTATCTATTTATCTTATATGAGGATATTGATGTAAAAAGTAAACAACTTCTAATTAACGGTGTGGCAGAATCCCGCTAAGGCAGTAAGATCTCGCATTAACCGTGAAATTTTTGTGAAACTCTGGTTTTAATAATAAAAAACAGTGAATTTTGACACAAAAGGAGTAGTTATCAGCACAATAAATACCCTAAAGACATAAAACAGAAAAATACGAGCAAATTTCTGAATGGATACTTAACATTGAAGTAGCTAAGCTTTTAGATACGAAGATTGCGGAGATATTTAAGATAGTTGTTTTCAGAATGCTAGACTGTAATTGTTCAAGACAAAGCGAAAGGTTCACCGTATAATCTAGCCGTTTTTGTAATTTTACGGTATTAAATGTGACTCAATTAAGTCTAGAAGCGATTCGCCAACAACTCACAGAGCGTCATTTTCACGCAGATAAAGTTAAGATTGTCACTGTTGAAGCAATGGATCCAGCAGATTTAGAAAGCTGTACAACAGTTGAAAATGAGACTTTCTATAATAGCTACATGAATGTTATTTATGGCAAGGGCGATCGTTACGTTTTGGGCTACCGCTGTAATGAAGCCGAAATTATTGATCAAGCTATCATCCGTAAAGGTGATAAATACTATGATCCAACACTACAAGCAAATAGTGATAATTTCGAACCTTATCAATTTGCTCTTCTTACTGAATTTCAAGTTTTCGATATGATGAAGAATGCAAAATCAAATAAGGATTTTCCACCTGACGTTGACTTCTTATTTGCTCGAGCAAAATACTATAAAAACATCATTAATAAGTAATAAAGCTCATTAATTTACAAATAAAGGGAGTTAGTCGCTCCCTTTATATTACTAATTTTCAATAACAAGTAATCGCGATACCTATCTCTGATGCTAAGCTTTGTAACTGCTCTTCTGTATCTAATTTAATAGACCAACTAAGACCACTTCCTGTTGCTGTTACAACATTAGCGCCAGCAATCAATGTTATTTCATCAACTTGGGATTGCAGCGATACCCTAGCCTCACCGTTTAATCGAATAACGACTTCACGTTGATTCGCAATAATTTTTCCTTGAGAAAATTCAATGATCATGATTCTTTCTTTTTATGTTTCATCACAGCGATAGTTAAACGGCTTGTACACACTAAGCGATCTCGCTCATCAACAATATCTATTTGCCAAACTTGTGTTGTTACCCCTAAGTGGGTTGGTTTAGCAATACCTTTAACAAAACCACTACGCATCGCTCTAACATGATTGGCATTAATATCTAAACCAACACAATAATGTTCTTCTGAAACACAATAATTGGCTGCTATTGAACCCAGAGTTTCAGCTAACACAACCGATGCTCCGCCGTGCAACATCCCTAATGGCTGGTGTGTCCGATGATCTACGGGCATAGTGGCCGTTAAACTTTCATCATTAAATGAGATATACTCAATACCAAGATGCTCAACTAACGTATTTTTTGACGTTGCATTCAAGTCTTCAAGCGTAAAATGACGCTTCCAAATCGACATACTAGCCCCTTTTTAAATGATCTATTGAATTTTAACGAAGTTAATACGATAACCCAAGCAGTGATCTAGGTAACCAAACCGAATACTTACAAAAAAAGGCATCCGAAGATGCCTTATCATTACAAAAGTAAACTCAATTATTCAGCAAGAACTTGAGTTACTGTTTCAATATCGATTGAAGGAGAAACGATCTCAACACGACGGTTCTGTGCGCGACCTTCTTCTGTTTGGTTAGAAGCAACTGGATCTGCTTCACCACGGCCTTCAGCAATAATACGAGAACCATCAACATTTAGATGTGCACGAAGCGCATCAGCGACAGCATCTGCACGACGCTCAGACAGTTTCTGGTTGTAAGCTTCAGAACCTTTGCTATCGGTATAACCAACAACATAGATTTGTGCTGCATCTTGCTCTTGTAGACGCTGCTCAAATGGAACTAGCTTAGCTGCATCACCTGCAGAAATTGATGAGCTATCAAAGGCAAATGGAACGGCCAGTTTAAGCTCTTCTAAAGTCGCAACAGAGACTTGATCTACATATACAGGTTCTGCAACTGGCTCTGGAGCGCCCCAGCTATATACTAGGCTTAGACCATAGAAGTGAGTGTCCCAATTTGCACGAACATCTTTGTCTTTTAGTTCTACATCATGGTAGTACTGATATTCTAGACGAGCAGAAAGATGATCATCTAAGAAGAACTCAAGACCTGCACCTGCAGTACCAACTACACCATCATCTTTATATTTTTCTGCACCAAAACCTTTCGCCTCTGAGAAGTAGTATGCACCACCCAGTTTCGCATAAAGACCCATATAGTCTGTTGCATGCCATGTAAATTTACCAACAAGATCGATCGCTTGCTGATCAACTCGCATTTTGTAGTTGTTATCAAACTCAGCACGGCCTAGCCAAGTGTAGCCAGTTTCAATCGCGAACCAAGGAGTTACGTTGTAACCTGCAAACAAACCACCGCCCATATCATCGCGGTCAAATGCAGAATTACTGTCCACACCATTTACAGAAATATCATTATAGTGAGTAGCACCAACTCGGAAACCCGCATACCATGGGTTATCTGCTGCTGCGTTAGCGACACCTGAAATTAAAAGTGCCAACGGAAGAACATAACGAACTTTAGACATGAAATTATCCTTTTATTTTTTTACCACTGCCTTGTTGTTTTAGTCTAGAGATCTTAGCTAATACAAACCAAGGTCACAAAAGTGTTACCGACATCACATTTACATAGCAAATGATTAATCCAAACATTTATAGATTAACATAATATTTTATTTTAACCACAAATGTTATAAACAATAGCAAATTAAATCAATTAGATATCAATAAATATTTGGAAAAGGATTATCACTATAATTTTGTTAAAAACCGATAGCACCGAGCTAAAAACTTATATCGTTATGCACTATCAATTCCATAGTTTTCTTGACGTTTAATTGATTACCATAATCAAGTAAAATAGCCCACAGAATATTTTTGAGCTGCATAGACAGGATATTGAGTACAACACTATGGTTTTTCATAACAATAATAAACAATCAAACTGTAAAGTAGGTATTATTGGTGGTGGTGTGGCAGGCTCTACTGCGGCATTGCGTCTTGCCGAATTGGGTATCGATGTTGAGCTATTTGAAGAAGGTAAAAGCCTAGTTAATGGTCCTCCTATCTGCCACCTTCATGCTGGTGGTAACCTTTATCGTGAAATTAGTGACGAGCAATGTGCGACATTACTTAAGCAATCCATTGATACTGTCAGAGCTTACCCTGCTTCTGTTAATGTTCGCCCTACAGTGTTAGCCGTTCCCACCCATGATGCTGGCGACCCTAAAGAGTTACTGCCACGCTTAACGATGTTACAAAGCCTTTATGCTCAACTGGTTCTACAAGATCCATGTAATTCAGTTCTAGGGAATCCAGATGATTACTATCGTCTATATAATGAAGCAGATATAACAGCACTCGCAGTCCTTGAACAACCTCTTTGTCCACAAACTCCCGATGAATGGATGATTCCTGTCGCAAAATCGATTAACCCGAAACAATTTAAGTACCCTATTGTGATGGTTCAAGAGTACGGCTTGAGCGTCTTTCGAATAGCCGCAACTGTCAGTCTAGCGTTGGCACAAAAAAACAACTGTATCGTGCACACTTCAACAAAAGTGACGAACCTCAGTTATCTGGCGGATTCTCAAACTTGGACGCTGGAATTTTCAAATAACAGTATAAATAAGCCACAAACCGAACACTTTGATTATGTTGTCAATGCAAGTGGGTTTAGAACAGGGACTATCGACGATCTTATTCATGTCAAAAGAGACCGTTTAGTTGAGTTTAAATCGGCTTATGTTACACATTGGCAAGATTGTCACGCACAATGGCCGGAAGTGATTTTCCATGGTGAGCGAGGAACTCCGCAAGGAATGGCACAATTAACGCCTTATCCAAACGGTTACTTCCAACTTCATGGTATGACTGAAGATATTACTTTATTCAAAGATGGCTTAGTTCATAGTACAACCACTAGCTCTCAACCACATTTAGCAGCGAGTTTTTTAACAAAAATATCTGATCGTTGGAAGCAACAAGAAGTGTCTGAGCGAACAGAACGTGCCATTGCTCATATGAGTCAATTTGTACCAAGCTTCACCACAGCTACGGTTGGTGGAATGCCTCTATTTGGCGCTCAACAAATACCGGGGTTAGATCCTACGCTTCGTGCTGCAGATGTCTCATTTGCCGCACAACGCTATGCTCGTTCAGAAATTGTCAAAGCCTCTTCTGCTTTAAGTGCGGCAAATGAAATCGTTGCCGATCTTATTGCCAATAAACTGATTGATCCGCTTAATAATACAGACATTATTGAAGAAGAATTTAAAACCAACCAAACCCTTTCATTAGATGATGTTGTCAATAAAGCTGTAGCAATTGCCAAAGAGCGTGGATACCCTCAAGAACTCGCAATACCAACAGGCTATCAGCGAGCAATTTAGTTTTTATAAGCATAAAAGAAAAGCAGAGCCTAAATTTAGAGCTCTGCTTTTTTATGCTGTTTATCTTGTCACAACTTAGCCGCGAATCATGCGAGCTCGGAAGTTACGACCTTTGATCTTACCATTTTCCAGTTTTTTCAGTGCTGCTTTAGCAATATCACGCTGTACAGACACATAAGCACAGTAATCAAAGATATGAATCTTTCCTACTTGGCTGCCTTGGATAGACTTATCACCACCAGTTAGTGCGCCTAAGATATCACCAGGGCGAACTTTTTGCTTTTTACCACCGTCAATCAATAATGTCACCATTGCAGGACGGTATGGCGGTTGATTTAATACACTTCGATCAGGTAATGCTTCGCCAGAAATTGGGCGATCAAGGTAATCTTCAAGTAAAGCGACTTTATAGTGTTCTTTATCACTAAATAATGAACACGCAATACCTTTACTTCCAGCGCGGCCTGTACGACCAATACGGTGTACATGCACTTCAGTATCACGCGCTAGGTGATAGTTAATCACAGCATCAAGAGCATCAATATCAAGGCCACGAGCGGCAACATCAGTTGCAACCAAAATAGAACAGCTCTTATTGGCAAAGCGAACCAATGTTCTGTCACGCTCTCTTTGTTCCAGATCACCATGAAGCGCCAGAGCACTAAAACCTTCGTCTACCAGCGTATCTGCCACTTCTTGAGCTTCTCGCTTAGTATTACAGAAAATAACCGCAGATTCTGGATGATGTTTAGCCAGTAACAAACGCACTGCATCCATACGCTCTTCATTATTATCTACTTTATAGAAATGCTGAGAGATACTGCTGTTATCGTGAGTCGCTTCCACTTTCACCATCGCAGGCTTATTCATAATGCTATTGGCAATCGAAGCAATTTGAGTTGGATATGTTGCACTAAATAGCAGAGTTTGGCGTTGCTTTGGTGCACAATCAATGACAGCATCAATAGCATCTTGGAAACCCATCTCTAACATGCGATCGGCTTCATCTAAAACCAATGTATTTAGATTATCTAGCGAAAGGTTACCTTTACGTAAATGCTCTTCTACTCGACCTGGCGTACCAACAATAATATGTGCACCGTGTTCAAGAGAGCCAATTTGCGGACCAAAAGGCATACCACCACACAATGTCAGTACTTTAATATTATGAATTGCACGAGCTAAACGACGGATCTCTTTAGCAACCTGGTCAGCCAGTTCACGAGTTGGGCACAGAACCAATGTCTGTACACGAAAACGCTTAACATTAAGGTTATTAAGCAAACCCAAACCAAATGCCGCAGTTTTACCCGAGCCCGTTTTACCTTGAGCGATGATATCTTGACCCGCAAGAATAATAGGTAAACTTTGTGCTTGAATAGGCGTCATCTTTTCGTAACCCAGCGATGCCAAGTTAGCTAAAAGATCGGGGTGAAGATTTAATGTTGCAAATGAGGTCTGAGTCACAACCGTGTCCTACTAGAAAAAAGGTTGTGGAGTATATCATTAACTAGCAAGCTTTCTAAGTGTTTATGCTTAAGTAGAAAAACACTGCGTCAATGATTAAACGCAGTGTTAACATTCTATTGCTGTCTTTTTAGAGGCAAGATTCAAAACCTTCAAAGTTTGGCGAACCTAAATAAATGTCTTTATTACCACGAGCATTAGCATGCGCTTTGCGGAAAGCTTCTGATTGAGTCCAATCTTCAAATGCTTGACGAGAGTCCCACACCGAATGAGAAGCAAACAAGGTATATTCCTCATTTGAGGCACCTTGCAATAAATTAAAGGAGCGAAAACCTGGTACAGTCTCAAGATAAGTATCGCGATTTTTCCAAATATCAATAAATTCTTGTTCAGAACCTAAACGGATTTTAAAACGATTCATAGCAATATACATAGCGCTTCCTTAATTTTCCTGTGGTGGCTTTTTATATTTTTTAAAATAATAGCAATTCACACTAAAATTACTCTTTGCTCTTTTCTATCATTGCAATAGTTAACTTGCCACTTCTTTGTACTCTCTCTAGGTACAATATGTGTTTGCAAAAAAGAAAAACCGAGCTGTATTTAACCGCTCGGCATAAATACTCTATTTCACCTGCGATTTAATATATTCGCCTAATTCTGAATGATGTAAAATCTTCGAAACAGGTAGAATGACATCAGTTGGTCCCCATGCGAACACATTAACTGGCGTATGTGTGTGAGTTCCTGTTCCCCACACAATATTTTGCTTTGTTCCCTGCACTCTTGCTAACAAATTTGCTCTGTCATTGTAAGGATAGAAAGCATCAAAATCATGAATCGCTGGAATCGTACTTTCTGATAAGTAACTATGCCCATCAACGTGGTAAGGGTTAGTTTTATCCGTTAATACTGCTTTTGCTTGTGCTTCAGTAATTGCAAATTCGCTGTTGTTATTCACAATTTTCATTAACTGCTTTGCGGTCTGCTTATTCTTTGGCAGCTGCCCAAACTCAGTTAACATTGCTGAATATGTTTTTTTCTGTTGATATAAACCATCTAAGATTGTGAATGCTCCAAAGTTAAAATTTGGCGCATAATCGCGTTGAGCAAAAGCTTCACCAGAACGTTTTTGCGGCTCAGGTAATTGATATCCAGAGTAACTAAAACCAAATGATCCTGTTTCATGGTCTGCGGTAACAATCACTAATGTGTCATCTCGCCCTTTAGCCCATTGATAGACAGCATCAATAGTATTATCAAATTTTAACATTTCATGCAGCATGGTACCTGCATCATTGCTATGACCCGCCCAATCAATCTGACCGCCTTCAACCATTAGGAAAAATCCTTTGTCGTTTTTAGCTAGGACTTCCAACGCCTTTTCCGTCATTTCACGCAATGTTGGTTGAGTACGAGCAGGATCTTCCTTAGTTTTACTGTATTCAATGCCGTCAGCCATTCCTGAGCTTGCAAATAAACCCAGCACCTTACTGCCTGTCGCTTCTTCTAACATCTGTTTATTAAATGCAAGGCTGTAACCTAAGTCTTTAGCTTCTAATAGTAAGTTACGTTCGTCTTTTCGTTTCGATTTTAACCCAACATCACCATGTGTTAGGGTCTGTAATTGTTGGTAAACTTCACCTTGTTGGTTTGCTGATTGTGGAATCCAGTTACGCAAGCCTCCAGATAACAGCACATCGACTTGAGTTTCTAACATATCTGAGGCTATTTCATTTTCTAATGAACGATGCGGTTGATGAGCAGCAAAAGCTGCAGGTGTTGCATGAGTCATACGAGTATCAGAAACCAGTCCTGTTGCTTTACCCATACGTTTTGCTTTCTCTAACACCGTTTCAATAGAGTTACCGTCAGGATCAATACCAATCACCTCAGAACCTGTCGAGATACCGGTCGCTAACATAGTCGCAGAACATGCTGAATCCACAACGATGGCATCATCAGGATGAGTTAATGATGAACCAATCACACCATCTTGAGCTAATTGATAAAGTGCAGTTGGTTTGCCCTTATATATCGAGTTTGGAGCTAACTTAGCGTAACTTTCAAGCAAACCGACTTGCTGAGGCCCCATACCATCACCAATCATTAATATGACATTTTTTATTTCGGCAGAATGGACATTAAGAGAGAGGGTCGATGCCGCAATAATGGTTGCCAACGGTTTAATGTACTTGTTCATTAATTATCCTTGTTTTTATTGATTCAGTTTTTTATTAACTGGGCGTATTTAAACAAGGATTTTTGACAGATTTATGGCGATTTTAAGAAACAAAAAAGACACGTAAACTTTTGCTTATAATGGCGCATCATTCCGTGTCTTAATTATCTTTTATCTGTATTAGCAATAGGTTATCGCAACTCAAATATTCGAATCAAATAGGAATAGTTACAATAAATTTGAGGGGATCCCCTCTTTTTCAAACCCAGCTAAGATTCGGGTAATAAAATCGCCCCCTTCTTTATCGAAATCCACCATTCCATATGGCAGAGCATTGTTAACAGGTAACCACTGTTTCATTACTTGTTTTATTACTTGATAGTTAGGATCCGAGGCTAAATTATGATGCTCATTGGGATCGAGATTACGATCATAGAGCTCTTCTGAACCATCACGATAACGAATATAAGTGTATTGCTCATCGCGAATAGCATGACACTGATAACCATAAGTCGTCACTGCAGGGATTTTTCTGTCAAAACGGGGATTATTCAGTAAAGGTTTTAAAGAGATCCCTTCATTCGTTGCTACTTTAGGTAAATGGCAAAGCTCAATTAATGTTGGATACAGATCCAATAGGCTTACGGCTTCATCACACACTTGCCCTTTCTCTTGCTGCGGTAAGCGGATCATTAAAGGGACACGCGTCGATTCTTGCCACAGAGTTTGTTTACGATAATTCATGTGCTCACCAAAGTTTTGGCCGTGATCCCCCCAAAACATCACAATGGTGTTATTGGCATAAGGACTCTTTTCCAAAGCATCCAGAACTTTACCAACTTGAGCATCCATAAATGCAATACAGGCTAAATATGCTTGCACTAACTCTTTACGAATCCCTAATTTATTAACGGCCGCCGCATCACCTCCAGGAATAATACCTAGAGCTAACGCTTTCCCCATAAGTGGAATATCAGTCATCTCTTTTTCAATCGTTTCAGGTACGATAATACTCTCAAGAGGGAACATATCGAAATATTCACGGGGAGCTGTATAGGGAACATGAGGTCGGATGAAACCACAAGCTAAGAAAAACGGTTTCTCATAATGGCGTTGTAATCTTTCGACGGTCCAATCCGCAAAATATTCATCAGGCATCACACCACCATTAGGAATATCGTGACGATCTAATGCACCACTACATAAGCTAAACCCTCTAGTTCCGGGTCCATATTCTTGAGATTGAATAATTTGTCCACCACCGACAGGAAACGGATAATATTTATGGTCATCCACACCATAAGAGCCATAACCGTAACCATTTGCTTTTAAATGCTCATCACGCGGTCCAATAACATACAAGGGTATTTCCTCATCCCATTGCTCTTTGTGACGATAATCAGCAGTACCATGATGAGAAATCTTTCCCGAAGCCATGGTGTAATAGCCGTTATTTTTAAAATGTTGAGGTAATACAGGCGTTGAACCTAATACCTTTTCAGCGACAGGATCGAACGGCTTAATGCCCAACTCTTTATTGGTATAAAGACCCGTTGTTGTGGGCGCCATTCCAGTTAGTAGCGCTGTACGGGATGGTCCACAAACTGGGACCTGACAATGAGCATTTCGAAATGCGGTCGACCGTTTATACAGACGATCGAGATTTGGGGTTTTAACTTGCGGGTGAGCTCCTAATGCGCCAATCCAATCATTAAGATCGTCTACTGCTAAAAATAACATATTAGGATGTTGCGTGGAGTGCTCCGCTTGCACAAAACAGCTGGAGGTTGCTGTCACCGCACCGACAGCTGCAGTTGATTTTAAAAATTTTCTTCTTGAAAGTTCCATTTTCCAAACACCTTAAATCGAAATATTCTTTTTCACAAAGTAAAGAATTATGAAAGCACAAATTATACAAAATCGAAAAATCGCAATATAAATAACGATCACACTCTGTGCTTTACCTTTATTTTCTTTCGACTTAAAGAATAATGAAAGTGCAATCCGATTATAAACGAAATACCGAATTGCACTTTCTTTGGATTTATTTCGTCCAAGTAAATTTTTGGAACATAGGATCAACAGGCGTTTTGGCTACTCGATTAACGTAATTACTGATCACTTTTTGCGATAGGCCTAAAATGATTTCAAGAACTTGCTTATGCCCGTAACCCGCATCATAAAAAGCTTGTAACTCTTCATCCGACACATTGCCACGTTGACGAACCAGGCTCAACGTTAGATCTTTTAAGGCTTGAAGCTTAGGTGTTGGCATTACATCGTCATTTCGTAATGCTTCAATCAATACAGGATCGACTTTCATTGAATGAGCAATCAATGTATGAGCAGGAACACAATAGTGGCACTCGTGTTCCACATTAATAGTTTGCCAAACAACAGTGAGCTCTTCTTTATCAAACGAAGTTTCAGTAAATAGTTGGTGAAGTTCGGTATAAGCCTTAAGTAACTGCGGTGATTCAGCCAAAGTTGCAATCAAATTTGGGATACTTCCCATCGTTTTATGAGCATTGTTTAAGATAGCTTTTGTCGTTTCAGGTGCTGTTTCAATTGTGTGAATAGTAAAGACTTTCATTGTTCTTTCTCCATATAGTAGTTATTGCTATTAGCCTGTTGTTTGGCTTAATTAAACCTTACTTATTTTTGAACTATCGTTCAAGTTTAATTTTGAACAAATGTTCATCAATTAATGCAAGATTAAGATAATCTCCTGATTAAAAAGAGAAAAATTCTTTATTTTTTCTTACTTTACAGAAGATAATCTACCGACTAAAATTTTGAACAATTACTCAAAAAAGAACGATATTATGGCAAATACTCCAAAATTCGACCGCCAACAAGTGATCGAAAAAGCAACAAATTTGTATTGGCAAAAAGGCTTTCATGCAACGTCTATGCGTAATTTGCAAGACGCAATTGATATGAGGCCAGGGAGTATTTATGCCTCTTTTGGAAGTAAAGAAGGTCTATTTAAGCAAGCACTGCAACATTATCAGCAACAAGGTGTTATTGAGCTAAACCAATGTCTGGCCAATAGTGCATCTCCCCTTGCTGGACTAAAACGCTTTATCCAACAATTGGTACTTGAAACACCAAAGTCAGCACCAAGTGGTTTGTGCCTTCTCGCAAAAACAGTGGCAGAACTGACTTGTGATAACCAAGAGTTGTTAGATGAGGCATGTCGACTTCTGAATAAAATGGAAGCGGAGTTTGAAAAAGTCATTATTTCGGCTCAACAGCACGGCGAAATTACGAAAGAAAAAGACTCTGCAGAGCTAGCTCGTTATGTACAAGTACAAATTGCAGGGCTACGAACTTACGCTAAAACGCATCCAAACAGTGGAGCGATATCTACAATGATCGATGATATTTTTGCTCACTATCCATTTGTTTAATATCAAAATATTTTTAGTATGTTTAGCCAAGTCACTATTTTATAAAATAAATTTTACTAGAAAGTCGTGACAAGATAGTTATTCTTGATTAGGATAAATAACGTTAGTCGGGGGGCCTTTAGGCTGAGATCACATAAGTGGGACCCGTTGAACCTGAACCAGTTAATACTGGCGTAGTGGAACTAACGGATACCCAATCTTTCACCTTCGATGTATCTATAGAAATTACCTCTCAATACATCTTAGTGTCTCTTTGTGTAACTGCAGTTATCTCTACGCCATGTGGAGATCATGATGAATAATCAAGCAGTACCATCTAAAACCCCAATTACATTAACAATTGCAGGATCGGATAGTGGCGGCGGCGCTGGTATTCAAGCTGATATTAAAGCGATCTCTGCTACGGGTGGCTATGCCTGCTCTGTAATTACCGCTCTTACAGCGCAAAACACCCAAGGTGTCCACAGTATCTACTCCATTCCTGCCAATTTTGTTGCCGAACAACTTGATGCTGTTTTCCAAGATTTGGATGTAAAAGCGGTTAAAATTGGGATGCTAAGTGACAGCAATATTATTTCAATCATTGCCCATAAACTACGTCAATACCAGCCTAAATATCTAGTGGTTGATCCAGTTATGGTCGCAACCAGTGGCGATCTATTATTAGAACATAACGCCATCTCTACATTAAAAGAGCAGCTACTCCCACTGGCTGATGTGATCACCCCAAACCTTCCTGAAGCGGCTGCATTATTAGATTGTGCTCAACCTAAAACAGAAGAAGACATGGAAGCCATGATCGAGCAATTACGCCAACTGGGGGCTCATTCTGTTTTACTTAAAGGTGGACATCTTGACAATACAACCAATAGTACTGACCTCTTAATTCTTCCACATGATGTGCTTCGATTTACAACGCCACGTATTGATACACAAAATACCCATGGAACAGGCTGCACTCTCTCTGCTGCCATTGCTTCTTATCTAGCCCAAGGATATTCGTTAACAGAAGCAGTAAAAGCCGCTAAACACTATATCAGCAATGCGATTGCTCACGCTGATGAACTGCAGATCGGATCGGGGCATGGTCCGGTGCATCACTTTTTTAACCTAGCCAACAATAAGTAAGGTAACCTCATGGCGATCCTACTTACCTGCCACTCTCTTACTTACCCTAATGCCTCTATGGCAACGCTAAGCAATGTATCTTTACAACTACAAGCCAAGCAGTGGACATGTCTGCTTGGCAAAAGTGGCAGTGGCAAATCTACCTTGCTACGGCTTTTAGCAAATCTGTTACCCGATGATGTACAATTTATTGGCAATATTCAGACCGAACACGATGAAAATATCCACCAGCATATTGCTTACATGGCCCAACAAGATTTGCTTCTACCTTGGCTGAACGTGATTGACAATGTTTGCTTGAGTTATCAATTTGGCTCTCAAAAATGTCAGTCAGAACATAAACCCTACAATGAGAAAAAATCCGTTTATCAGCAAGCGATGACATTACTCGATAAAGTGGGATTAAGACACTACGCCGACCATATGCCCCAGCAGTTATCTGGAGGTATGAAGCAGCGCGTTGCCCTAGCCCGTACTCTCATGCAAGACAAGCCGATCGTATTAATGGATGAGCCATTTTCAGCATTAGATGCTGTAACTCGCTATAAGCTACAAAATCTAGCCGTTGAATTGCTACAAGAGAAAACCGTCGTTCTTATTACCCACGACCCACAAGAAGCACTCAGATTAGGCGAGCAGATCATTATGCTCACAGGTACACCGGCATCCCTACGCCAATTAAAGACCCCTAATAGCCCAATCCCACGTCAGCTTGATAACGAATTTGCGCAATATCAGCAGGAGATACTGTCAAATTTGGAGGCAGAATATGTCTGAGATCTCCCCGGTAGAGTTAAATAAACGCAAAATTTTAACTCCTGCTTATTTACAGTCCTATATCAGAGTCGTTGTTACTCTAGGTCTACTGCTTTGTCTATGGCAAGGAAGCATTTGGCTGTTCTCTCTGCCTAGCTTTATTTTACCATCCCCAATTGCAGTGCTAGACCGACTCTACTATCGCCATGATGTGTTATTGCATCATACCTGGATAACGGGTTGCGAAATCATACTGGGATTAGCTCTAGGTTTACTGATGGGCTTATTCTTCGCTTTACTGATGTTGCTTTTTGCTCCAGTAAAACGTTGGCTACTTCCAATATTGATTGCCAGTCAAGCCATTCCTGTCTTTGCTATTGCGCCCATTTTAATGCTGTGGCTGGGATATGGAATGGCATCCAAAATTGTGATGGCAGGATTAATTATTTTCTTCCCTGTCACCACCTGCTGCTTTGACGGACTACGCCATACTCCTCAAGGCTATCTCGATCTTGCTAAAACCATGGGCGCAACACCGTGGCAATTGCTGAAAACCATCCGTTTACCTGCGGCCTTACCTGCTCTTGCTTCTGGCATTCGAGTCGCCGTTGTTATTGCGCCGATAGGTGCCGTGGTTGGTGAGTGGGTAGGCTCAAGTGAAGGTCTTGGCTATCTCATGTTACAAGCCAATGCTCGGATGATGATCGATGAAATGTTTGCAGCTCTGACCATCTTAGCGTTGCTTTCCATCTCTCTGTACTACTTAACCGATAAGTTATTAAAAAAACTGATCCCATGGCAATAACCCCCAGATATCACAACATTGATTCAAGGAATATGATGAAAACAGCTACAAAAACAGCCTTAACGATTGTGTTAACCGCATCCAGCTTTAATCTATGGGCTGCACAAGAGCAGAGTATCTCATTAATGCTCGACTGGTTTGTCAATCCAAATCATGGCCCAATCATTATCGCCCAAGAGCAAGGATTATTTGCAAAAGAAGGACTTAAAGTAACGATTCAAGAGCCCGCCGATCCAAGTGTTCCTGCAAAACTGGTTGCAGCGAATAAAGTCGATTTGGCCATCAGCTATCAGACCAGTTTAACCACAGATGTCGCAGCGGGTTTACCCTTAATTCGTTCGGCAACTTTAATCGCAACGCCTCTTAACACCTTAATGACTTTAGATAATGGCAAAATCAAATCCATCGCCGATCTAAAAGGCAAAAAAATCGGAATTGCTGTTGCAGGAAATGAAGAAGCCACACTTGGCACCATGCTAAAAACGGCAGGTATAAACTACAAAGATGTACAGATCATTAATGTTGGCTGGGCGCTTTCCTCATCTTTAGCATCGGGGAAAGTGGATGCGATTTGGGGTGGTTTACGCAATTTTGAGACAAACCAATTAGCGCTTGAAGGTTATAAGGCGAAGGCCTACTACCCAGAAGAATATGGCGTCCCCTCCTATGATGAACTGGTGATTGTCGCAAACAAAAACCATTACAACAAAGCTACCATCAAAAAATTTAATCATGCCTTAGAGCTTGCGACTCAATATATCGTCAATCACCCCGATCAAGCTTGGCAAACATTTATCAAATACAACCCAGATACCCTAAATAATGAACTAAATCATCGAGCTTGGAACGATACCATTGCTCGTTTTGCCCTTCGACCATCAGCTGTTGATTTAGAACGTTATAACAAACTCGCTAGCTTTATGTATCAACACCATATTATTAACAATGAGCCAAAGGCAAAAGATTACGTACCCGCGTTGTAACAGCACAACCGTTGAACACAATCATCGCTTTTATTTATGATCGGAATGCACTCTATGAATTACCAAGATCTTATTACTGCATGCCAACAAGATTGGAATTGCTATACCCAGCATAATTTTGTTACACAACTGGCAGCAGGTACTTTGCCTCACCAAGCCTATTTGCACTATTTAAAACAAGATTTTCTGTTTCTAAAACATTACGCCAGAGCCTATGCCTTAGCCATTTATAAAGCAGATAACGTAGCCAATATGAAACAAACGCTTCCAGGATTACAAGCTTTAATCGAACATGAAATGGATCACCATGTGAGCTACTGCGGGCAATGGGGATTAACAGCTTCAACGATGGAAGACGAACCAGAAGATGTTGGGACTGTGGCTTATACTCGATATGTACTTGAAACTGGGCTAAGTGGGGATTTAATCGATCTGTTTGTTGCCCTAGCTCCGTGTGCAATTGGCTATGCCGAAATTGGTGAACACCTTATGTCTTCCCCAACCACCAATAAAACTCATAATCCTTATTTAAGCTGGATTGAACTCTATGGTGGTGCAGACTTTCAGCAAGGAGGCAGTAAGAGCCGACAGAGACTGAATGACCAATTAAAAGATATTACGCTCGATAGTCCCAAAGGCCAACGTCTATGCCAAATATTTAAAACTGCCACTCGAATGGAAGTTGGGTTTTGGCAACAAGCACTCGATCTATAATCTTAAGAGCCAACACACATGCTGTTGGCTCTAATATTCCAACCAACCTCTTTTCCTATTCAGTAAATATTTGTCTACTGAGACCCCATCCATTGCTGCATTATTGAAGAATAAATCAGCAACACAGACCTAGATGTAATAATTTGTGACAGATTTGACAACTTTTTGACGAACTTCCATTCTGATTATGCAAACTGTTCATTTTGTGCTTGAATTCAATGTATTGACAATCTAATGATGTTAACCACTGTTTTATTGCTAACATGAAAACTGTGATCTACGTCTTGATCTTGAATTCATTGACAATTGGGAGCACTATTTCACACTTGCGTATAAAACCTCAAGCTGTGCGTCCCATTGAGCACACAAAACATAAAAGAAGATAAGAAAATGTTTCACCTTTGGGGAAAGACCATGAGTCCAGAAGATAAGCAGTTTGCAATTGTTGGCCTAGGCCGTTTTGGTATGTCACTTTGCAAAGAATTAAGCGCGCAAGGTGCTCAGGTACTCGCGGTAGACTTAAACGAAGCCTGCGTTAAAAAAGCGGCAGATATCGCTACACAAGCCGTAGTCGCTGACTGTTCTAACGATGAAACTGTCGCAGAGTTAAAACTTGATGACTACGATATCGTCATGGTCTCTATTGGCGAAGACGTTAATGCCAGCATCCTGACCACTCTGGTACTCAAAGAAGCTGGAGTTAAAGCGGTTTGGGTTAAAGCAAAAGATGATCATCACGCCAAAATTTTAAGCAAAATTGGAGCAGACCGTATTATTCGTCCAGAACGAGATATGGGAATGCGTATTGCTCGTAACATGTTAGATAAGCGTATTTTCGAATTTTCTGATCTGGGTAGTGGTATCTGTTTGGCTGAAGTCGTAGTTTCTCGAAAAAATATGGGTAAGCAACTGTGTGAGCACCCGTGCTGTCGTCGCCA
Source organism: Photobacterium damselae subsp. damselae (assembly GCF_038086725.1). Classification (NCBI taxonomy): domain Bacteria; kingdom Pseudomonadati; phylum Pseudomonadota; class Gammaproteobacteria; order Vibrionales; family Vibrionaceae; genus Photobacterium; species Photobacterium damselae. Next base: position 243,867 of record NZ_CP146971.1, on the reverse strand, counting down.
AGAGCTACAATTACTAGCCTTAAAACGAGGTCCTGAAGTGCGTAAAAATCCTGAATCAGGAACACAACTTCAGATTGGTGATATCTTAATTGTTACTGGTCCTCAAGCTATTCTTACCGAAACGTTGCGCCATCTATGAACCGTTTACCTAATAAGGGCGTTTTCGTCCCTATTAAAACTGAAAAACGAGGTAAAGGCTGGTCTGAGCCTCGTATCATTGTATTCAGTTTCTTAGCGATACTTGTTCCAGCCGCTATTTTGCTGACTTTACCTGTCTTTTCTGTTTCTGGATTAGATTTTACTGATGCTCTATTTACCGCAACCTCAGCCATCAGCGTGACAGGCTTAGGTGTGGTTGATACTGGCACGCACTTTACGCTAAGTGGCAAAATCTTGTTAATGATATTAATGCAGATTGGTGGTTTAGGTCAGATGACGCTATCTGCCCTACTGCTTTATATGTTTGGTTTGCGTTTAAGTCTTAAGCAACAATCGTTAGCAAAAGAGCAGTTAGGTCAAAGTAGTTCCGTTAACCTACGTCGATTAATTAAGCATATCATTACATTTGTGCTTATCTGTGAAGCCATCGGTGTGGTGTTATTATCCATTCGCTTTGTGCCACAAATGGGATGGGAAACAGGATTATTTACAGCTCTGTTTCATTCTATTTCTGCCTTTAACAATGCGGGATTTTCAGTCTTTTCCAACGGCTTAGTTCCCTACGTTGGCGATCCACTGGTTATTATTACCATTGCCATGTTGTTCATTTTAGGTGGTCTTGGCTTTACCGTTGTATCTGATATTCGTAGAAATATTCGCCGTGGTATCACTCATTTAGCCCTACACAGTAAAATCATGTTAACAGCAACGCCAATTTTACTGCTTGCTGGTACATTATTTATCTGGCTATTAGAAAAAGATAACCCAAAAACCTTAGGTCACCTTTCAGAAGGAACTCAATGGCTGGCGGCTTTTTTCCAATCAGCAACCGCTCGTACAGCTGGATTTAATAGCGTTGATATCTCACAATTTACCGATCCAACCATGTTAATCATGATCATTTTGATGCTTATTGGTGCAGGCTCAACATCAACCGGTGGTGGTATTAAGGTATCTACGTTTGTCGTAGCAATAACGGCGACATGGACATTCTTACGTCAACAAAACTTTGTTACTTTATTCAAACGTTCAGTACCGTGGCCAACAGTCACTAAATGTTTAGCTATTGTGGTTGTGAGTGGATTCATTATTGCAACGGCAACATTTAGCTTGATGATTACCGAAAAGTCACCGTTCTTGCAGACCTTGTTTGAAACAATATCAGCCTTTGCAACGGTTGGCGTTACGGCTGGTTTAACGGCTCATTTAACTGAGCCTGGTAAGTACATTATGATCGTGGTCATGATCATCGGTCGTATTGGCCCTCTTACCCTAGTTTATCTATTAGCACGACCTAAACCGACTCTATTGAAATATCCAGAAGATAATGTGTTTGCTGGTTAATAGTCAAAATTAAATCTATAAAAGGCTCATCTAATCAATTAGTTGAGCCTTTTTATTTAATTGATTTTAAATAATGTTCGTAACCGAGTACCACATTCTCTTAATTGTGGTAATTGATTAGAGCGGGCCCAAGCCGAAGGATGGGTCGATTTTTTTAGTAAAATATGACGCGGGTTATAAGCATCATATAACTCCTTCATAACTAATCCAGCTAGATCAAAAGAGCCCATAAAAACCAACTTGTCGTCACTGCTATTAACCGCATCACTGTATCCAAACTCTTCAAATAATAACAAACTAAAAGCTTGTTCAAAGTCTTGTCTGCGTCCGGATGAAAAGGCTTTAGTCTGTGTCATTTTACCCTCTCGCATTAAGTAAAAATCTCCCGCAGTACAGGCATTAATAGCAATAATGGGATCTAATTCTTGTAACCGTTTTTGTAGATATTCGATTCGACTTGGCCAATATTTAATAAAATTACGAGTCCGATATAAAGCCGTATCTTGACCTAAAGAACATTGCTCTTGTAAAGCGTTAATGACAATAATTGGATAATAGCCATCTTCTAGAGTAAGTTTGATTCCCAATAACAAGCCTATCAGATATTGGCGAATGTTATTCCCCGTTACCCCATTCACAGGTCGAGCATGAACCAGTTCTTGTGTTAAACAATCATAAACCTGGCCTACTTTAAACTCTTCAATATGGGGACTTTCCGTCACAAATAAGATAGGGCGTTTAAATGCAGTTTGATTAGATAAGTAATAAGGAATACTGACAAACCGCTGTTGGTGATCTTTTGTTCTTCGAATGAATCCATTACCGTCTTTTACTACCAGAATACCAATGACCTCATCATGGCATGTCTTTAAGTTATCATTGGCATCCATTATTTTATCCTTTCTTTTGTTTCTTCCTGAATAACTGGATATTTATCTTATACCCATTAAGCATCCCAATAAAGTATCCTCTTAATTCACTGATTTAAAATGATTTTATTCGCATTGTTTTTTTCATCTCAACAATAAAAATTTTGATTTGTTAACGTGCTACAAGACTTTTATAACACGCAAAAAAACAATCATAAATGGCACAACAAGAATGAATAAAATCGATAAAATGCTCGACGCTCTAGCAACTGAAGGTTATTTCCTGTGGGATGATTTTTTAAATAACGAACAGGTTGAGCACCTACGACAGTGTATTCCTGATAATTGGAAAAAAGCACGTATCGGTCGTAATGATGAAATAATGCGAGAATCATCTATCCGAAGTGACAAAATTCAATGGTTATCTCCAAAGCAAGGTTGGCCGATTCAAGATTACCTTGAACGGATGGAAGTTATTCGCCGAGAGGTCAATCAGAATTTCTTTTTAGGGTTGTTTGAGTACGAAGCGCATTTTGCTAAATATGAACAAGGTGATTTTTATCAGAAGCATCTCGACTGTTTTAAAGGCAATGAGAACCGCCGACTCACCACTGTTTTTTATATGAATGAGAGTTGGAGCCCTGAAGATGGCGGTGAACTTGTGGTCTATGACTTAAACGATCAAAAAATTACAACCATCGCACCTAAGTCAGGTCGATTGTTTGTTTTTCTATCTGAAAAATTTCCTCATGAAGTGCTACCTACAAATACCGAGCGATATAGTATTGCGGGTTGGTTTCGTATCAACGGAGTTAAAGATAACCAACTCGATATAGCACAATAAACAACCTTATTGATACTTAGGTAGATAATACAACTACCTAAGTATTGTGATCTTGAGTCAGTATTTTGCATTAAAACCAGAAAGCAAACGATTGTATTACATATTTATGAGCTATTGATCACTCTTATTTTTTAGCGCTTTTTTATAATGCCCACCATCAACATTGTGACACTTTTCCCAAATAATTGAGCGCTACTATGAAAATCATCAAAACAATTGCGGCAGCTGCCATATCTACAGCCTTACTAGCCGGTTGTAATAGTGACAACAATATCTTTACTGACCCAACATCTTCTCAAGTCTCTATCGCTACTTTTAACTTATCTTTTGATCGTAAGACTTTTGAACAGTTAGTCACTGAAATGCAAATTTCTCCAGCGAAACAACAAGAACTTGTTGACGGTTTCATAGCAAACACCTTGAATGAAACAGATAAAACACTGGCTGAAAAAGTGATTCAAATCCGAAACGTTGCAGCAATTATTCAAACAAAACGCCCAGATATCATCTTATTAGCAGAATTTAACAATGATGGTATTGGCGAAAATAAAGCAGCGCTTAAAGGATTCCAAGATAACTACTTATCGGTAGCACAAAGTCCTAATAGCATTGATGGTGGCGATAAATTAGAGCCTATCCACTATCCGTATTTTGAATCTTATGCTACCAATACGGGTAAGATGAGTGGCTTAGACCTTAATAATGACGGTAAAGTAAATAGTGGCCCTAACGATGCGTGGGGATTTGGTACTTATCATGGCCAATATGCATTTGCGCTTATGTCAAAATACAAAATTGACACGGCTAATACTCGCACGTTCCAAAACTTTAAATGGAAAGATTTACCAACAGCAGAAAATCCAATTATCACTAACTGTAATGACCCTAAAAATGCTATCCCTGCGGGCATGAGTTGTGGTGATAACTGGTACACTCCAGAAGAATGGGATCAGGTTCTATTATCATCTAAAAACCACGTAGATGCTCCTGTGATTGTGCAAACACCAAATGGCGAAGAGACCATTCATATTCTAATGTCTCACCCTACTCCACCTGTGTTCGACACTGTTACTCAAAACAACAAGATGAAGAATCGCGATGAAATTCAGTTTTGGCACGAATACATCAGTGGTCAGAATTTTATTTATGACGATAATGGTCAGCATGGTGGTCTAGCACAGAATGCTAAGTTTGTTATTGTTGGCGATTTAAATGCAGATCCACTTGCTGGGGATGGCTTTACAGGTACTATTGATTCACTACTAAAACATCATAGAGTTAATCAAGAAGCCACCATTGGCACATACGTTCCGACCAGTTTTGGTGCAGAAAACTGCTATCCAAGTAAAGAATGCCGCCAAGATAACCCGTATCCAAATCGTTTGACCAGTACGTTTGGTTTACGCGTTGACCATGCGATTCCTTCTGAAAACTTAGCTATCATTGATTCTGCAGTATATTGGCCAGCAGAGAACGAGTCGGGACATTTACTGATGAATGATTCGCGCATTGGCTATGGTAACGGTAAATCTATTTCTTCCGATCACCGTATGGTTTGGATTAAAGCTCAGCTCTAATACCTTTGCTTCACTCGAACTACCTAATAAAGCTCGGCATTTTTGCTGAGCTTTTGACGTAATACCGCTTTGCGTAACATCATTTTAAATGCTCTATAGCACCATTATTTATATACCTGACAAATGAGCAACACGTAGAATATAAATCTATTAAAACCGCCTTGCTTATTCATATAGTGAAATATTAATCACATTTTATGTAATTTTATTAATTAATATTTCAAAATATTGCGGCACGTCAATTACTCACATTCTCTATATAGCTAATTTAGATATACCACTAAATGGTTATGTATTTAGATACAATGGATATGTGAGCACATCATGAAAATTAAAAAAACTACCGTCGCAGTTCTTGTTGCAGCAGGCATCGGAATTGGATGGTTAACCCTAGGCGGTACCCACTACGTTTTAGAAAAAACCTCTAGTACCGAATTTTGTTTATCATGTCATACCATGGAAACGCCTTATAAAGAGTATCAAGGCTCAGTTCACTTCAGTAATAGCAAAGGTATCCAAGCTCAGTGTGCAGATTGCCACATCCCTACTGATACCAAAGACTATCTTCTAACTAAACTGCGTGCGACAAAAGATATTTACCACGAATTTATCACAGGAAAAATTGATACTCCTGAAAAATACGAAGAACATCGAGCTGAATTAGCAGAAACAGTATGGGCACAAATGCGTGCCAATGATTCAGCGACTTGTCGTAGCTGCCATAATGAAGATGCCATGGAAACTTATGAGCAATCAGAAGAAGCTCAAAAGATGCATAAATATGGTATAGAAAACAATCAAACTTGTATTGATTGCCATAAAGGTGTTGCTCACCTTCTCCCTGAAACCAAAATGGATTCGAGTGCACTTAATCACCTCTTAGAGCAAGCCAAACAGACACCAAGCGGTGCTGAATTTGTATATCCAATTCAAACAATTGCCATGGGTGATCTAGGTTCTATTAATCCAGCGACCCCACTTAAAGTGCTTAAAGACGATCAAAATAAACGTACAATTGAGCTTTCTGGCTACCAAATGCAAGGTGCTGAACAAGTTCTTTATATGGGACAAGGTCAACGTGCAATCATCGCAACTTTATCTGATAGTGGCGAAAAAGAGCTGAAAACGGGTAAATTTGTTACGGACAGTTACGGTAATAACTGGCGTACAGCATCATTAACAACCACAATCGATAGCCCAGTGCTTGATAGCCAAAAACCTCTTTGGAGTTACGCAGAGCAACTCGACAACGTATATTGTTCGACCTGTCACGCCAAGATCCCTGCAAATCACTTTACCGTTAATGCTTGGCCATCAGTGGCTAAGAGTATGGGAGATCGTACTTCAATCTCGGCTGAAGATCTTGAAATCTTAACCAAATACTTCCAGTACAACGCTAAAGATGTTGTTGGTCATTAATTGCAGGAAAAGGATTATCTTATGACATCATTATCACGCCGTAGCTTTTTAAAAGGCGCTAGTGCATCTGCAGGTGCTTTAGCTATTTCAAATATTACTGCTCTACCTGCATGGGCCGAAGAAAAAGCAACAAGCGCAATATTGAGTTCGACGCGTTGGGGACCGGTTATGGTCACCGTAGAGAATGGAAAAATTATCTCTTCTACCAACGCTCTACCCCAAACAGTTGCAAATAGTTTGCAAACAACAGCTAAAGATCAAGTTCATACAAAAGCCCGCGTTAAATATCCTATGGTTCGTAAGGGATTTTTAGAAAACCCTAGCGCACCTCAGGGCCTAAGAGGCAAAGATGAATTTGTTCGAGTAAGTTGGGAGCAAGCTCTACAACTCATTCATCAACAACATCAACGTATCCGTACCACCTATGGAGCTGAGTCGGTATTTGCTGGATCTTATGGCTGGCGTTCAAGCGGTGTACTCCATAAAGCACAAACTTTATTACAGCGCTACATGAGTATGGCAGGCGGTTACTCTGGCCATTTGGGTGATTATTCGACAGGTGCGGCGCAAGTTATCATGCCCCATGTAGTTGGATCAATTGAGGTATATGAGCAACAAACTACATTTCCAGTTGTAATGGAAAATAGTGATGTTGTAGTACTTTGGGGCTTAAATCCACTAAATACCTTAAAAATCGCATGGAGCTCATCTGATTGCTCAGGTCTTGAGTTTTTCCACCAGCTGAAAAAGTCAAATAAAACCATTATCGCTATCGATCCTATGCGCTCAGAAACCATCGAATTCTTCGGTGATAATGTACAGTGGATCGCACCTCACCCAAGTACCGATGTGGCGATGATGCTAGGTATTGCTTATGCTTTAGTCGACAAAAAACAGCATGATGTCGCCTTCATCAACAAATACACAACAGGTTACGATAAATTTGAAGCTTATCTTCTTGGTAAAAGCGATGGTGTAGCCAAAACACCACAATGGGCCGAACAAATTTGTGGCGTACCTGCTAAACAGCTTGAGATTTTAGCGGATATGTTTAGCAAAAACCGAACTATGCTCATGGCTGGTTGGGGAATGCAGCGTCAACAATATGGTGAGCAACGCCACTGGATGCTTGTTACACTTGCTTCAATGTTAGGCCAAATTGGTTTACCTGGTGGCGGTTTCGGTTTCTCTTACCATTACTCTAATGGCGGAAACCCAACTCGCGATGCTGGTGTACTTCCAGCTATCTCTGCTGCCATTGACGGAGCATCGTCAGCAGGTAATGACTGGGCAATATCAGGTGCCATAAACAGCTTCCCAGTAGCCCGTATCGTTGAAGCATTAGAAAACCCAGGACAAACCTATCAGCACAATGGTCACGAAAGAACCTTCCCTGAGATTAAGATGATATGGTGGGCTGGCGGTGCAAACTTCACTCACCATCAAGAAACGAATCGTCTGATTCAAGCGTGGCAAAAACCAGAGTTAATTGTGATCTCTGAACCATATTGGACAGCAGCAGCCAAACATGCCGATATCGTACTACCAATTACAACCTCATTTGAACGTAACGATCTCACCATGACAGGCGACTACAGTAACCAGCACTTAGTGCCAATGAAACAGGTTGTGCCACCACAATTTGAATCTCGTAATGATTTCGATGTTTTCGCAGACATGGCAGAATTACTAAAACCTGGTGGTCGTGCTGTATTTACTGAAAACAAAACAGAGATGGAATGGTTAAATGGTTTCTACAAAGAAGCTCAAGCCATTGGTCGTCAAAATCGCATTGCCATGCCAAACTTTTCATATTTTTGGAAGCAAAACAAACTGATAGAAATGAAATGGAATGCCAACAACGCTAAGTTTGTCCGCTACCAAGCATTTCGCGATAACCCAATAATGAATCCTTTGGGTACACCTAGTGGTAAGATTGAAATCTACTCACAAACCATTGATGGCTACAACTACCCAGATTGCCCTCCACACCCAACTTGGTTAGAACCAAATGAATGGGTTGGAAATGCAAAAGATGGTGAGATGCAGCTAATGACTTCACATGCGGCAGACCGTCTTCACAGTCAGCTTAACTACGCTCACCTGCGTGAAAATTATGCCATAGCGAACAGAGAACCAATTTGGATTAATCCAGAAGATGCTAAAACCTTTGGCATAAAGACTGGCGATCTGGTTCGTGCTTATAACCATCGAGGACAAGTCTTAGTAGGAGCATTAGTTACCGATGGCATTAAAAAAGGCTCGGTGTGTATCCATGAAGGTGCATGGCCAGACCTAGATCCAACAACAGGTATCTGCCGAAACGGTGGGTGTAATGTATTAACGGGTGATATTCCAACATCTCGTTTAGCAAACGGCTGTGCTGGTAACTCATCAGTCGTTAAGATAGAGAAATATACGGGTCCTGTTCTGCCTCTTGAAGCATTTACTCCGCCTCAAAATGCGTAACGATTTAACGTAAAAACTCGTTCACGACACCATTAAATCCAATCCCAGCAGTAGCTTATTTGCTGGGATTTTTTTATTTTTGATAACTTAAGATATACTAACTCCAAGTATTTAAATCAAACATCTATAGTATCAACACTATGAAAAGCATCATAAAATCAATTTTCAGCCATATAGAGTGCTACTGGAAACCCATCACAGTTCTAATTCTAATGACGATAACCTTGCTCTCATTGCTACCTCAAGCAGAGTTACCCGCCGTGCCAGGAACCGACAAAACCCATCACTTTATTGCTTATGGAGCTTTGATGTTTGCAGTAGGCCTCAAAAAGCCTAAGAACTGGTGGATGATTGGACTATTTTTTGTAGCATGGAGTGGCGCAATAGAGCTCATTCAACCTTATGTCAATCGCTATGGTGAATGGCTTGATCTTGCGGCCAATACAGGTGGCTTGATTACCGGATTTATTGTTGCACAAATCATAAAAAAGTCGCTGAAATAACAGCGACTTTCCAGTTCAATCTGAGTCAGATTATTTTGAGTTAAAGATCTGGCTCGTTTCTAATTGCGTCATTGAGCGAATTTGACGCCACACAAAATAGAAAATACCAAACATCATCAACATTGATGGAATAGCGATCATTGGGTAACTTAGAAGAGTTAAGCGGCCAAGTTCTTCATTAAATGCTTCAGTACCCGTAGGGCTGGTTACTATCATCTTAGCAAGTACATAATTCATTACTGACGAAAATACGAATGTACTAGCAAAGAGATAATTGGAAACCGTCAAACAACGATCAAATTCAGCTTCTTTATTCACTTCTGATAAACGTGTTTTAATGGTCTCTAGATTCAATACGGTATCATTTAAAATCATCTTCTTAACGATAGGATATCGAGTGAAGCTCGAACCCAATACAACAAGACCAATCACACCAGGAATAAAGGCTTCCTTAATAGCCAACCACTTGTTGTCTAACTCTAATAAACCAATACCACCTGTCATCAAAACACTCACGATACCCAGCAGCGAAATGAAGTTATATTTTTTATAGCGGATCAGTTCATAACCGCCAAAAGCAATAGGGAAAGCGAGGGCAACCAGCAAAGCACCTACCGCACCAAGGTCCTGTTCACCGCTGAATTTCATCAAAATAACCGACGGTACGATTACGTTGAAAATAATCTCACTAAGTGGGCTGTTTTTCTTTTCAGTCATAATAAATTGTTATTCTCTGAATCCTGTCTCTTAAAGTCACTTGGGTATAGTGTGATACCTGCGAGTTCACTGTAAAGCGCAATATAGTTACAAACTATTACATGCTAACTGTGCTCTATCACTAGGTGCGAATTAAACTTGCTTCATAATCTAAAGTCTATGCCATTAATATGAAATGTAAATAAATGTGACCTTGATAACATTATCGCATCATTTATTTTGGTGTTAACGAAGGAAACTTATTCATTTACATAGAATCAATATTTCGCAACTAAGGCAACACTCCTTAAATCTGTTATTCATCCAGAATATTTAGGCAAATTATATAGTTGTATCATCAATAGCATCTAATTCTTTTATATAAAAAGTTACGACTTAAATCACATATCCGTTACAACTAAAACTATATTCTGCCCCACATACACCAAAAGAGTGTTGTCCTCAAAAGCCAATTTTTTGGGGGATAAATTAAATTTATATGGAGATACGATCATGCGCATAGTTTTAGCATTAGGTGGCAACGCCCTACTCGCTCGCGGCCAAGCATTAACAGCAGAAAATCAAAGAGATAACATAAGAAAAGCCGCAGCAAGTATTGCGTCTATCGCTAAAGATAACGAAATCATTATAGTCCATGGTAATGGGCCTCAAGTTGGCCTATTGATGGAACAAAACGCCGCATATCAAGAGTATTCTCCTGAAACTACACCTTATCCTATGGATGTATTAGGTTCACAAACATGCGGTATGGTTGGATATATGCTGCAGCAAGAGTTACGAAATATTGATACCGAACTATCGGTGGCAACACTCATAACTCAAACAGTAGTAAGCCGAGAAGACAGTGCGTTTGCAAACCCAACAAAGTTTGTCGGTCCAGTTTACACAAAAGAAAGTGCAACAGAGATCATGCAAACCAGCGATAAAATTTTCAAAGAAGATGGTCAATACTACCGCCGCGTAGTTCCGTCGCCAAAACCAACAGATATTGTCGAATTAAAACAAATTGAGACACTGGTAAAAGCAGATAATGTTGTTATTGCATGTGGTGGTGGTGGCGTACCTGTTTGCTTTGAAAATGGTACAAGCTCTGGGGTTGAATGCGTAATTGATAAAGATCTTACTGCCGAGCTTCTTGCAGAAAAGATCAATGCTGATCTCTTTATTATTCTGACTGATGGTTCTGTTTATAAAAACTACGGCAAAGAAGATCAAGCTGAAATGCGTCGTGCAACTCCAGCAGGTTTATCTGAATTTAATTTCCCTGCTGGCTCAATGGGTCCTAAGATCGATGCTGTGTGTCAGTTTGTGAACTCAGGTCGCGGCAATGCTGCTATTGGTTCGCTGTTTGAACTTGATAAGATTATCGTTAATGAAGCTGGAACTCTAATTACCCAAGGCGAAGGTATTATCTATTACTAATCCTAGGTAAGCGAGTCACGCCTTAATAAAGCGCAGTTATGTCGGTTTCAGCTAGAAACACTATACTTCATTGCTGCGCTTTTCAATTTGTCACTAAGAATAAAACATGATTCAAATACAAACCAAAAAAAAGCCCCCACTCTTCTTGGAGGCTGAGCCAATTCTCAGTGTTGCCACTGATTCCATCACAAGTTACTCATCCCTTCTAGCTCACAAAATTTTATACCATTAACTCAATGGTAATTATCGGCAATGAATAAATCTATGTCGAAAAAATCGTTATACATTCCGATAATTGGTAACCAATGTAGGCTGGAACAACAATCGTCCCTAGCAGTGTTATCAAAATCATCGCAATGCGCGTTACAATCTTTTTCATAACCAAATGACAACACTCAAAATGACAATGAAGTCGATTATTCATAATCATACTTCTCAGCGATTTCTCTACTTTACGTGTTTCATCTAGTGAGATAAATACTCATTAACAAACATATTGTTGCACCTAGAATAACAATCTGTTTGTCATATAACCAATATAGAACAAAGTGGCGATAAAAAGTCTTACTCATGTCTTTTTTGATGAAATTAACAACAGTAATATATCTTTTTTAGAACAACTTTACGAAAATATGCAAAAAGTATTTTTACTAGAAGAGATTAGTGGGCGTTTGATCAATAAGATAATACCCTCTTTCTCTAAACTCTGGAGCAATTCAGCTTAGAGAAAAAAGGGCACTATTCATCACATCAACCATTTCCACCAAATGAAAATAAAGAGGAATCCAAATAGATAAATTAAGCCAAAAATGGATAAAAGATTCAGAGGAAGTGAGATTCTGTGCTCTTGTGGTATTTGATCTGAGGTAATTAAACGATAATTGAGCAAAGCAAAAATAGGCGTAGTAACAAAAGCCGCTATCATCGCAAAATCTAACATTGCCATTAAACTAGAAGTAAAAAATAGCAAAATCGCTAGTGCAATCATACTAATTATTGCCATCCATGTATTGATCGTACGGCGATGCCCGGTAGATTTCTGTTGTAATAAGCGTTGAGCCTCAGCAACAGCCCTGGAATACCCATCTAGAACAGTTAATGTAGTTCCTGCCATACAAGCAAATGCGACAAAAGCAATTAAATAACGGGACCACTCACCTATTGTACTGGCATACATACTAACAAGTTGGTGAGAAAAGCCGATACCAGAAGTTTTCAATGGTTCATCACTACCATGTAAGATCAAAGCTCCTAATGCGAGAAAAACAATCGCAAGAAGTGCTGTTGTCATATAACCAATATTAAAGTCCAGAAGAGCCGAGTTTCGGGTCACATTTGTATGCTTTTTTTGATTTATTAGCCATATTGATGTTAAGCAAGAAATTTCAATTGGAGCAGGCATCCATCCCATCATTGCAACCATAAAGCCTAAAGCAGCTAATGTCCAAGGAGAGGGAGATTGATACACAATAGGATCGGTAAGTCGATTTGAGTAGGCGATTACGGCAGCGACAACAGTTGCAATCACTAAAGTCATCATTATTATCTTTGAAATCGAATCAAGAGCTTTGTAATGCCCTGCAATCAAAATTACAAATGAAATGACTAACACGATAGCCGACAGTAAAGTAATCGAAACTGATATAGGTAAAAAATAACTTAATAAGCTTGCAGTAAACATAACAACTGCAGCTGTATTAACCACTGCAGCGAATGTAGTTAATGAAAAAAATGCAATTAAATACCCACGCCCCAGTGCATTATATCCATCGACTAGGCTCCGTCCTGTTGCCATTGTATATTGAACACCAGCTCGAAAAAATGGATATTTAAGTAAGTTTACAAGTAATATAACTCCAGCTAACTGCCATCCATATATAGCCCCCGCTTTTGTTGATGCAACTAAATGAGAACCACCTATTGCAGCGGTTGCCGCCATAATGCCTGGACCTAAAGACTGTAAAAATGATTTGAAATTACTCTCGCTTTCCACTTCTCTTGCTATCGATTGCATACTTCATCCTTGAATAGTAATTATTGCAACAGTGTGCACAAAAAAATACTTCATGAAAAGAATGTGATCTTAAGCAACAAACAATATCGCTACGCAATATTAATGGGAAAGAATAATATTTCATTTTAGGTGTAAAAAATTAGAAATATCTAAAGACACTTGCAATAAAAAAATGAGAAAATAAATCAATTACTGATAATAAAAATAAAAAAAAGCCACCTTCAATTAAAGTAGCTTTCAATATAAAAATGGAACGCTATATTTAGATATTTAATACCCTACAGCAGCGCCATAAGAAGATAAAAAGATCAGAAAAATAGCAAATGCCATGACATTCCAAACAGGCTTAGATTTGGTTAACAAAGGCATAAACCAAACACCTACAGCCGCTATCAATAACCCAAGACTGATTACTTGAGCGACAAATGGACCGAGTTCGCCTTGGTTAGCTTGTGTAGCTAAATCACCCAATTGCGGTATACCCAATACTAAACATAGCAACGCAATGCCGGCACCAATAAACGGAAGCCATGTATTAAATTCGGTAACTTTATGTTCAGCTTTCACCAAAAGAGCATGTGCTAACAAGGCTCCGCCGCATAAAGTTGTGGCCACAAAATGCATCGCAACTAATAAATGGTTACTACGAAGTATAATACCAACAACAAAGTATGCGCATCCCATAAAAATCGCATAACTTAACAATATCTTACGCGCAGTATCATTTCCCATTAGCTGCTTTTCGGCAAACCAGTACGTTAATGCCAAGGCAAAAAAAGAAATCGCAAACAGTGTTTCTGTGCCAATCGGCTTTGCTACATAGGTTTGGGAGAACATCAATGTCACTTCACGAATCACTAATGAAGCAAATAAAAGGAACCAAAGTCCAGGTAACGTACGCTGAACACGATCATTTTGCCCAAAGCAGAGCTTACCGGTTAAGATCGCGCCACCTAAAAATAAAAATGCACCTATTGCTAATTGAGCTAGCACACTCGACAACAATAACGGCCAATCAGACCATAACATAACCTAATGCTCCTAAGGTTTGTTTTCTTAATTTATGCTAATGCCATTAGCGACTTTTTAATGCGGCGTATTGTGCCCAAATTCAAGCTAAATGAGAAGTTTTACCACCAAGGAAGTATTCTGTTAATGGTGCAATCTATACTCAAGTAGTGTCGAAATACCTAATCTAGTAAGTATGAGTGGCTGGTACACCAAGCAATGAATTTAAATATAGAGTGCTCAAAAAGACGTTATAGAAATAAAACCCTATGATGGGATTAACATAATCCTCTGTTTTTAAATGCTACATTGGAGATATTTATTACCATAATGGTTTAATGGAGAACCCTATGTCGTTACCTATTATTTGCGATTGCGATCCTGGTCATGATGATGCCATTGCTCTTATTTTAGCGTTAAGCCGTCACGAATTAGATGTTAAAGCCGTGACAACCAGTGCAGGCAATCAAACTCCAGATAAAACACTTAACAATGCGTTACGAATATTAACTCTGTTAAACCGTACTGATATTGAAGTTGCAGGTGGAGCTAAAAAGCCGTTATCACGAGATTTAATCATTGCTCCTGATGTCCATGGCGAGTCAGGATTAGATGGACCAGAACTCCCTGATGCTAAATGTAAAGCTTCATCACTTACTGCATTTGAATTAATAGCAAAAACCTTACAAGAATCTTCAGAACCAATAACTCTTGTTCCCACAGGCCCTTTGACCAACATCGCGATTTTTTTAAGCGCTTACCCTCATCTACACCGTAAAATTAAACAAATTGTTTTAATGGGAGGTGCGGCAGGTGTGGGGAATTGGTCTCCAGCGGCTGAGTTTAATATTTTTGTTGATCCAGAAGCTGCTGATATCGTATTTAAGTCTGGAATTCCAATTGTAATGTGTGGCTTAGATGTCACCCACCAAGCGCAAATTATGGATCAAGATATTGAGCGAATCCGTGCCATTCCAAATTCTATAGCTCAATGTGTCGCAGAATTACTCGACTTCTTTATGATTTATCATCGGAATCCAAAATGGGGGTTTGAAGGTGCCCCTTTGCATGACCCTTGTACGATCGCTTGGCTATTAAAACCTGAATTATTTGATGCCCAAGACTGTTATGTCAGTATTGAAACCCAAGGTGAACATACCCAAGGAATGACTGTCGTTGATCGCTATAACGTAACAGGTAAAAAGCCTAACGCTAAAGTGCTATTTGGTCTTAATCGAGAAGGTTTTGTCGATCTGCTAGTTGAGTCATTAGAACATTATAATAAATAGCACTACACCTCTTTTTCCCAAAGAATAAAATAGACCGATAAAAAGAACGCCGCTGTTATATTTCTAACAGCGGCGTATTAACTTATTAAGAGTAGATTAGAAAATAATTATACTCGACGATAAGGTAAATAAACGGGTTCCCACATTTGCTCCGCCAGTAAATGTTCGATATCTTGACCGCGCAAACAACTATTTGGATCCGTTGCTTGAATATGATTTAAGATCGCTTTTGCAACGGTAATAGAAACAGATTTCAAATCTCGGATATGAGGGTAAACACTGCCTTCGGCAAGATCATCTTCTGTAACACACTCAGCTAGTGCATAAGAAGCGGTTGTAAACATATCAAGAGTGATTTTTTGTGTCTTTGAAACAATGGATGCTAAACCAACCCCAGGGAAAATAAACACGTTATTTCCTTGGCCAATACGATACTCAAAACCATTATAAGTCACATTACCAAATGGACTACCTGTTGCAACAATCGCTTGTCCATCACTCCACTGATAAATATCTTCTGGTAGCGCTTCACAATTTGCCGTTGGATTAGATAGAGGGAAAATCATCGGACGAGGTGTATATTCCATCATCTTTTGAACATGCTCAGCTTTGAACGCCCCACCGATGCCACTGGTTCCAAGTAATACGGTTACCGGATAATTATTAAGAAGTTCGGTTAAGGTTACTTTACCCAATTCTTCCGTGTGCCAACCTTCCGCGATATCACGCGATTTTGCGTAGCGTTTCTTATACTCATCTAAGCCATCACGGTCTTCAAACACTAAACCTTGTGAATCTAGAATAAAGATCTTGTCTCGTGCCGCTTGATGGGTACAGCCCTCTTTTAATAAACCCGCATAAATTTGATCGGCAACACCTACGCCACCAGCCCCAGCGCCATATACAACGAAGGTTTGATCAACCAACGACTCCTTCTTCATACGGCATGCGCCAAGAACACCCGCAAGAACAACAGAACCAGTACCTTGGATATCATCATTAAATGAAGGTAATACATCTTCATAATCGCTGAGATTATCAAAAGCATTCGATTTACTGAAATCTTCCCATTGCAAAACTGCTTTCGGGAAATGACGTTTCACCTGTTTAACAAATCGTTTAATAAAGCGTTTATATTCTTCACCGCGTAGACGTTTACGAGGGATCCCTAAATACATAGGATCATTGAGCAACTCTTGATTATCCGTTCCAACATCTAAGGCAATAGGTAAACAGTGAGCAGGATGAATACCGGCACCTAAAGTATAAAGAGATAGCTTACCAATTGGGATCCCCATTCCCCCAACGCCTTGGTCGCCAATACCTAGAATACCTTGGCTATCTGTTACAACAATAATTTTGATCTCTTTACCAGAAAAATGACGAGCCATCTCTCCCATCTGACTGACATTGTCTTCGGTAACGTAAAGACCTCTAGCTTTTTGATAACGGTGGCTAAACTCCTGACACGCCTTGCCCACCGTTGGGGTATAAATAATAGGCGTCATCTCTTCAACATGTCGAGATAGTAGCGCATAGAAAAGTGTTTCATTACGATCTTGTAAGGCACGTAAAAAGAGATACTTCTCGATATCAGTAGAGGCACTGCGAAAACCGTCATAAACACGATTAAGCTGATCTTCAAACGTTTGAACACGAGGTGGTAATAACCCGTTTAACTGAAATGCCTCACGCTCTTCGTAAGTAAATGCGGTACTCTTATTGAGGGTTCTATCATTCAGTAACTCGGTGCCAGTGAGCGAAACAGGACGAAACGCATTGCCTTGTTCATCTTTCCATCTCAGGTATTTTCCAACGGTCATAACCACTCTCCATAATAGATTTATAATGACATTGAATTATTAAGCATAAAATAAATATGAAAACAGATACTTAACTTATCAAGTGGATTCAAATATCTCATCATATCCATTGGTATCACTTTCAGTGTCAGAAAAAAATCATAGACCTCTCATTGTAATAAAAATGTGACAACGACCGATTAACTCAGTTTCTCTTAAGCAAATCTGCTAATTCTTTAACCACACCGTTATTTCATTTTGGATCATAAGGTTATTCAGTCGTATAATGTGAAGTCTGTTAAAAATAATCGTGATCTACTATGTCAATGAAGCTTGATGCCCAACTAACCTTGTTTGAAAATGGCAAAACCTTTGCTAATCCTCGTCGAATTGCACTCCTAAAAGCAATCGCTCAAACAGGCTCCATTAGCCAAGGCGCTAAAGTTGCAGGATTAAGCTATAAAGCAGCATTCGATGCAGTAAAAGATATGAACTCTCGCCCAGAAGGACCTGTCATTCATAGTGAAAAAGGTGGCAAAGGTGGTGGCGGTGCAGAATTAACACGATTAGGACAGCGTGTTATTCAAATGTATGAACTGTTAGATAAAATTCAAGATATGGGCTTAAAAGCGCTCAGTGATGATAATGCCCCTCTTGATAGCTTACTGGGTGTAATGAGCCGATTCTCACTACAAACCAGTGCTCGAAATCAACTATTTGGTCATATATCCAAAGTCGATCGCTTTGATCTACATGATGTTGTCACCATTAAGTTAGATTCTATTCATCAAGTGATCGCAACCATTACTCACGGCAGTACAATCCGCTTACAATTAATGGAAGGCAAAGATGCTGTAGCCTTGATCAAAGGCCCTTCAATTGAAGTGTGTTTACCATCAGAAATAGAAGCTAAAGGCAAAGATTTTGATAATCAGCTACTTGGAACACTCATATCCTTTAGCCAAGACAAAGAATTTACCGAATTAGAGTTGGCATTAAGCAGTGATGTTACTGTATGTGCACTGGTCAAAAACCAACAATTGCCATCAACATCATTACAGATCGATATGCCTTTGTACGCCCTGTTTGCCTCAAGCCAAGTGACCATCGCAACTCTTTGTTAAATCACATTATTCAACGCATCTGCCAGTGAATGGCTGATACGTTTTTCCTTCTTGTACACACTGCGATAAATGCTGATAATCTTGATATTGCAAGGTTATCAGTACCATTACCATAAACAGCAACACCAATATAGCTATCACAGCGATACTGTTTTTCTTTATTCTCAACCCATAGAGGAAACATACTATGGATATAGGAATTATGGATAAAGAAATAAACCATAGGCTATGCATTGATACCGCCATTCCTGTAACTACATCCCTATCCTGACTCAAACCTGAACCGATCATACTGTTTTTGTTTTTTGGTTAGCAAAGATTTCGCCTCATATTTGCGTAAATTTACAGATAACTGACAGTTCATTAATTAAACAACGTTTTCAATTTAATTAAGTCGAATTCTGTAACTATTGAACTGTGATCACCTCCAAATAATTATTCTCCTTGGCAATATTGTTACCGATATTCATCACACTTTTTCTCTCTCTTTGCTGCAAACAATAACAGAAAAGATTACATTTCAGCCATCGAAACGTTTGCGTAATCGTTTCGATGGTGTTTTCTCAAACAGAAACATTCGCTGAAAACATCAAATAATAAAAACTCTACAAAAGGTTATCTCATGAAAAAGAGTGCGCTGATTAACTCTGAATTGTCTTACTTAGTTTCAACCTTAGGCCACACAGACGAAATTACGATTTGTGATGCGGGTTTGCCAATTCCTGAACCATCGCAACGTATCGACCTTGCACTTGTACCAGGAACGCCAAGTTTTATCGAAACCGTAAAAGCAATACTCTCTGAGATGCAAATTGAAGGTGTTGTACTGGCCCAAGAATTACCGCAGATCAATCCAACCGTACACGAAGCGTTAATTGCTTTAATTCGTGAAGAAGAAGCGCTATGTGGCAAACAAATCAAGGTTAATTACATCAGCCACGAAGCATTTAAACAGCAAACTCACGAGAGCAAAGCCGTTGTTCGTTCGGGTGAATGCACCCCTTATGCCAATGTCATCTTTCAATCTGGTGTTGTGTTTTAACGCCTAGGCTTAATCACAATCCAATTAAGCTCTGCGTTCAACAAGCAAGGGAATCATTATGACACAGCCAATTCTCGCTCTTGAAGGTATCGAAAAAGCCTTCCCTGGTGTAAAAGCTCTGGATAACGCCTGCCTCAATGTCTACCCCGGCAGAGTTATGGCATTAATGGGAGAAAACGGTGCGGGAAAATCCACTCTGATGAAGGTACTAACCGGTATTTATAGTAAAGATGCAGGCGAAGTACGTTATCAAGGAGCACCCATTCATTTTCATGGACCTCGCCATTCACAGGAAGCTGGGATCAGCATTATTCACCAAGAGCTGAACTTAATTCCTGAGTTAACCATTGCTGAAAATATCTTTCTAGGTCGAGAAAAAACCAACGTCTTTGGTGGCATCAAATGGGCAGAAATGTACCGTGAAGCAGATGCGCTACTCAAGCGTTTAAACGTTAAGCACAGCTCGCGTCAACTACTTGGTGAGTTAAGTCTTGGTGAACAACAAATGGTAGAAATTGCCAAAGCGTTGTCGTTTAAATCTCAAGTGATCATCATGGACGAACCAACAGATGCACTGACAGATACCGAGACAGAGTCGCTATTTAATGTGATTAATGAATTACGCAGTGAAGGTTGCGGCATTGTTTATATCTCCCATCGACTAAAAGAGATTTTTGAAATTTGTGACGATATTACCGTGCTTCGTGACGGTAAATTCATTGGTGAATGTCGTGTTGCTGACACCGATGAAGATGGTCTGATTGAAATGATGGTTGGCCGTCGTTTAGATGAGCAATATCCCCGTATTGCAGTAAAACATGGCACTACCTGTTTAGAAGTCAAAAACTTAACTGGCTCTGGTATTAATGATGTGAGCTTTACTCTAGATCGCGGTGAAATCTTAGGAATTTCCGGCCTTATGGGAGCTGGACGTACTGAACTGATGAAAGTGATTTACGGAGCACTCACCCGAGAAAGTGGAGATGTGATCCTAGATGGCAAGATTATTAACCCAATTTCACCACAAGATGGTTTAGCCAACGGTATTGCTTATATCTCCGAAGATCGTAAAGGCGATGGCTTAATTTTGGGCCTTTCAGTCAAAGAAAATATGTCGCTCTGTGCCCTAGAGCAACTGTCAAATGGTATCAAGATCGATCAACAACAAGAAGTTATTGCGGTCGAAGATTTCATTCGCTTATTTAATATTAAAACACCAACTCGAGATCAGATCATTGGTAATTTATCTGGCGGTAATCAGCAAAAAGTCGCCATTGCCAAGGGATTAATGACCAAGCCGAAAGTCTTAATCTTAGATGAACCAACTCGCGGGGTAGATGTTGGTGCGAAAAAAGAGATTTATCAATTAATTAACCAATTTAAAGCCGATGGTATGAGTATCATTTTAGTGTCCTCAGAAATGCCAGAAGTACTTGGCATGAGCGATCGCATTTTGGTGATGCATGAAGGTCGTATTAGCGGTGAATTTACCCCAGAAGAAGCCAACCAAGAAAAACTCTTAGCCTGTGCAGTAGGCAAACGTATTGATGAGGTAGCAGCATGAGCACCAAGACAATGAAAGCAGATAACGCTCAATCTAATTCCAATAAGCTGTTTACCAAAGAGTGGCTTATTGAACAAAAGTCGTTGATCGCCCTGATCTTCCTAATTGTGGTCGTTTCGTTTTTAAACCCCAACTTTTTTACTGTCGACAACATATTAAACATTCTGCGCCAAACCTCGGTTAACGCCATTATCGCAGTTGGTATGACCCTGGTTATTTTAACCGCAGGCATTGACCTCAGTGTGGGTTCAGTATTAGCTCTGTGTGGTGCTTTTGCTGCAACCTTAATTGCGATGGAAGTACCAGTTCTCATTGCCGTGCCTACTGCCCTATTAGCGGGTGCCATCTTAGGTGCTATTAGTGGTGTCATCATCGCAAAAGGTAAAGTGCAGGCCTTTATTGCCACACTGGTTACCATGACCTTATTACGTGGTGTCACCATGGTGTATACCGATGGTCGCCCTATCTCAACAGGTTTTACTGATGTAGCCGATAGCTTTGCTTGGTTTGGTACCGGTTATGCGATGGGAATTCCTGTGCCAATTTGGCTAATGGTGATTGTGTTTGCTGCTGCTTGGTACCTACTTAATCATACTCGTTTTGGCCGCTATGTTTATGCTCTTGGTGGTAACGAATCAGCGACTCGTCTATCAGGCATCAATGTAGATCGCGTAAAAATCGGGGTCTATGCAATCTGTGGTTTCCTCTCTGCGCTTGCCGGTATCATTATTACCTCTCGCCTATCTTCAGCTCAACCAACAGCTGGTATGGGCTACGAACTAGACGCGATTGCAGCGGTTGTTCTGGGTGGTACAAGCTTAGCTGGGGGTAAAGGTCGAATTATGGGCACACTTATCGGTGCACTGATTATCGGCTTCTTGAACAACGCTCTAAACCTACTCGATGTTTCATCTTACTACCAGATGATCGCAAAAGCGGTTGTCATCCTACTTGCAGTACTGGTAGATAACAAAAATAAGTAACCCACGACGTGAACACGGTAAGTCGTTAAATATTAAAGACTAGCGACTTACCGAACAGAAAAGGAATGATGTCATGAAAAAACTAGCAACGCTTATTTCAGCCGCCCTAATTTCAGCCTCTTTTAGCTCTACAGCATCAGCACAAGATACTATGGCTATGGTGGTTTCAACTCTTAACAACCCATTTTTTGTCACCATGAAAGATGGCGCTGAAGCAAAGGCGAAAGAGTTAGGCTATGAGTTGATCGTATTGGATTCACAAAATGACCCAAGTAAAGAACTATCTAACGTTGAAGATCTTACTGTTCGTGGTGTAAAAGCCATTTTGATTAACCCAACCGATTCTGACGCGGTATCAAATGCAATCCGTATCGCAAACCGCTCTAAAATCCCAGTCCTAACACTTGACCGTGGTGCTTCTCGTGGTGATGTTGTAAGTCATATTGCCTCGGATAACGTTGCTGGTGGTGAAATGGCGGGTAAGTTCATTATGGAAAAAGTGGGACAAAAAGCCAAAGTTATTCAGCTAGAAGGTATTGCAGGTACTTCTGCTGCACGTGAACGCGGTCAAGGTTTTATGGATGCAGTTAAGAAATACGGCATGGATCTTTTAGCAAGCCAGCCTGCCGATTTTGACCGAACTAAAGGTCTTAACGTTATGGAAAACATGTTAGCGGCTAACCCTGATGTACAAGCGGTATTTGCACAAAACGATGAAATGGCTCTTGGTGCCCTTCGTGCGATTCAAGCATCAGGTAAAAACGTATTAGTGGTTGGCTTTGATGGTACAGAAGACGGTATTGCCGCAACCAAACGCGGTAAACTTGGCGCAACTATTGCTCAACAGCCGGATCTAATTGGTTCTTTGGGTGTAGAAACCGCAGCCAAAGTGCTTAAAGGCGAAACAGTTGAGAAGAATATTCCTGTTCCATTGAAAGTTATCACTCAATAATCCATTACAATTAGGGCTTGTTTATGGCAGGCCCTAATAAAATCAATTAATTAGTAAAATATATAATTTAACTTTTTCTTAATCATGAAAAACTTAACTCATATATTTTCTATACTGATCCACCTCAACCCAATTACGGCGTTAGCGTGAAGAGTAATACTTCATTAAAAGGTTTTGATATGAATAAATTAGTTGTCTTAGGTAGTGTTAATGCTGATCACGTCCTTCAAGTTGCCTCTTTTCCTCGTCCGGGTGAGACACTACACGGTAACAGTTATGCGGTGATCCCTGGTGGCAAAGGCGCAAACCAAGCCGTAGCCGCTGCTCGATTAGGTGCCGACATTGCTTTTATTGCTTGTGTTGGTGATGATAGTTTCGGTCATTCAATGCGTGAAGCTTTTGCAACTGAAGGGATGAATGTTGAAGCGGTCATGATTGAAGAGAATATGCCAACAGGAATTGCCATGATTCAAGTGGCAGCAACGGGCGAAAATAGTATCTGTATTTCTGCTGAAGCTAACGGTTGCTTAACCGCTGAAAAACTGGCTCCTCACCATCACTTAATTGAGCAAGCAGATACCCTATTAATGCAGCTTGAAACCCCTCTTTGTGCTATTGAACAAGCAGCCAAAGTAGCCAAAGCAGCTGGAACAAAAGTAGTATTAAATCCGGCACCTGCAAAAGTACTATCCGATGAACTATTAGCTTGTGTTGATTTAATTACCCCAAATGAAACTGAAGCAGAAATTCTTACTGGCATTAAAGTTGTTGATATGGACTCAGCACAACAAGCCGCAGAAGCGCTACATGCAAAAGGCATTGAGCGTGTGATGATCACATTAGGTAGTAAAGGTGTTTGGATTAGCCAAAATGGTCATGGCGAACAAGTTGAAGGCTTCCGAGTCAAGGCTATTGACACCACAGCAGCTGGTGATACCTTCAATGGCGCATTACTTACAGCATTACAAGAAGAAATGCCACTTCGTGATGCTATTCGTTTTGCTCACGCAGCTGCGGCCCTATCAGTGACGCGCTTTGGTGCTCAAACATCAATACCAACCCGAGATGAAGTTGCATTATTTTTAACTCAACAAAACTAATCTCACCCCACAATGAAAAAGTAAACTTAGTAACCAAACCTTGCAAAGACAATGGATTAGCTTTATTTGCTAGGTTTGGTAACATCTTTTCATCTTCCAATTAATCAGCCTAATCATTCTTATAAAGATTAACCACAGACTTAAAGTGACAACGTCACCAGTTAGGCTCAACAGCAGGATATCACAATGGCAACAATCAAGGATGTGGCCAAATACGCTGGAGTATCCACTTCAACTGTCAGCCACGTATTAAATAAGACACGTTTTGTTAGCGAAGAGATTTCACAGCGCGTAATGGATGCTGTTGAAATTCTCAACTATGCCCCTTCTGCCCTTGCCCGAAGTTTAAAAGTCAACCAAACCAGCACCATCGGTATGTTGGTTACCACCTCTACCAATCCTTTTTTTGGTGAAGTCGTCAAAGGCGTTGAAAGGCGCTGCTACCAAAAAGGTTATAATCTTATTTTATGCAATACGGAAGGTGATACTGAACGTATGCATTCCAATGTTGATATGCTGCTACAAAAGCGTGTTGATGGCTTATTGATTATGTGCAGTGAAGTTGAGCCAAATGATTATGATCTGTTTGGCCGCCACAAGCCGATCCCAACCGTTATCATGGACTGGGGACCAACCAACTTTCCTAGCGATAAAATTCAAGATAATTCTCATCATGGTGGCTATTTAGCAACGCAGCATTTAATTGACCAAGGGCATACAGAAATTGGCTGTATTACGGGCCCCCTAGATAAAATGACTGCCCAGCAACGCCTATCGGGGTTCGTTCAAGCCATGGAAGAGAACCACCTATCCATTAAGAAAGAGTGGATTATTGAAGGAAACTTCGAATGTGACGGTGGAGAAGAAGCATTTGATAAACTAATTGTCCAAAAAAGCATACCAAGCGCCCTTTTTATCTGTAATGATATGATGGCTATGGGAGCAATCAGTTCAGCTTTTAAACATAAAATTCAAATACCCAATGACATGTCCATTATTGGCTACGATGATATAAAGTTAGCTCAATACATGACGCCTTCTCTAACCACCATTCATCAGCCAAAATACCGATTAGGGCAACAAGCCATTGATTTATTGCTTGATAATATTATTAATAAGCGAGTAGATAACAAGATAATACAATTGGAACCTACCCTTGTAATTCGAAATAGTACAGTCAAAAACAATTAATCTCTTTGTTATATATTAACTATTCTATCAATATATGACAAAGAGAGAACAATACCATAAATGCAAATACATGTTGTCAATTAAAGCATTGTTAATCGCATTTTATTGCTATATTTTAGAATAAAACAATTGATAGAGTTGTCTATTATGAGCAAAAATCAACAGAATAAGAAAAATATACCTTGGCTTCGTCATACTGTTACTGTTCTTATTTTATTTGTTTTATTTTATGTACTTTTCTATGTGGCGGGAGAATACTTATTCTAAGTTATTCACTTTATGTCCTTCCCAATAAAAAAGGCAACCTAATTATTAATCAGGCTGCCTTTTTTTAATTGGTTGGATTTAAAGCTTGCAAACTTCCAACCTGTTTAATCACTTGATAAAGCTTTTCGGTATGCTGTCGAACTAATTCACATGCGAGATCCAAGTTCCGATCTAGTACCGCCTTCATCATAGCCTCATGTTCACCATTATCATGGTATTGCGTTTCATGGGTAAACTTAGAGCCAAGAAGAAAATGACGGTAACGCTCTTGCTGGTCATAAATAGTGCTCATTAACCCCATGACAAACTCAGCGCCTTTGCATGATATAAGCGCCATATGAAAGTCCTTATGGCGACGTTCCCACAAAGTCAGGGTAAAATCTGGCGAGTTCGGATCCAAGCGGCTTAACTTATGGTATGTCGTTAAAATATTCAGTTCCCACTTTTCATCTCCGTGTTTCATCGCTTCACATAACGCCATATTTCCGATAGCTAAACGCGCTTTAATAATGCTTTTTAATTCATCTAAAGACACATCAGCGACCCAAAATCCCTTTTGCGGTTTTAAAATAACGTATTTTTGCCAAGAAAGCTGGACCATTGCTTCCCGTAACGGTGAACCGCCAACGTTATAACGCTGTTTAAGATCACTCAATATTAGTTTTTGCCCTGCTTCAAATTCGCCATTTAAAATATCATTTCTAATTTGATGCATGACACGATCACTGATCGTAGAAAAATTATCTTTCTCAAGGCTAGCCATTATTTCCTGAGTCTCATTATAATTGGTATTAATATAATATGAACGGATGATACACCTAAACCATAATTGGAACCAGCGTCACATTTTATTCTTATATTTATTCAACACATTTTATAAATATACACCGTCACGTTCAAGAAATAAACAAGCAATAATATGCTTTTATATACACAATTACATAGAAAAAAATACTTTCATAGAAAGCTTATTAAAAAATACACATTACAAACAAGAGTATTCTTAATTATTTAATTTATAAAATACAGATGTGGATCTTGAATATCTATCAAGATTCATTAAAAAAACAAAACAACTGATAAATGATATTTTACCCATAATGAATAAAAAGGGAACGAATGCTCCCTTTTATTTATTAACCTCGATAATAGTTCTGAGCGACGAATGGCATTTTTGTCACTTGTACAGGTATTTTTTTGCCTCTAACCAATGCCCACATTTCCATACCAATATCAGTATGCGCAATATCAACAAAAGCCATTAAAACGGGTTGAGCAATCGAAGGTCCATAAGTACCACTGGTTACTGTACCTATCACCTGATCGTTTTCATCAAGCAATTCAACACCTTCACGAACAGGAGCCTTAGTTAAACCAATTAAGCCGATACGCTTTTGAGCAATTTGCTTGGTCTTAATTTGTTCAAGGATCACATCAGCACCAGGGAACCCTCCTGCTCGTTCACCGCCTAAACGACGAATCGGACTGATAGCCCACAATAGGCTGGCTTCAACTGGGGTGGTTGATGATGTCAGGTCATGACCATAGAGGCAAAGTCCACACTCTAAACGTAAAGAATCTCGCGCCCCTAACCCGATCCACTCCACTTCTTCAAACTCTACGAGATGGCGCGCAATCTCTTCTACTTTATTATTCGGCACTGAGATTTCAAATCCATCTTCTCCAGTATAACCAGAGCGACTCACAAAACACTCAACACCTAATAAATCTAAACGGCAAGCATCCATAAAGACCATATCAGAAACAGCAGGATTTAGTTGAGCCAATACTGCCGCAGCTTTTGGTCCTTGCAGAGCTAACAGAGCACGATCTTCTAAAACTTCAAGAGTGACACTTGGCGCAAGATGCTGCTTTAATCGCTCAATATCTTGATGTTTACAAGCGGCATTAACGACCAAATATAAGCAGTCGCCACAATTTGTAACCATAAGATCATCTTCGATCCCTCCTTGCTCGTTAGTAAATAAAGCGTATCGCTGCTTACCAACTGGCAGATCAATAATATCTACAGGGACTAATTTTTCTAACTCTTTCGCTGCCTCTTCACCAATTAAGCGTATTTGTCCCATATGGGAAACATCAAATAAACCCGCCTTCTCACGACAGTGCAAATGTTCTTTTTTGACACCTAAAGGATATTGAACTGGCATTTCATAACCGGCAAAAGGAACCATCTTGGCCCCTGCTTCTTTATGCATGTTATTTAATGGCGTCATTAACAAGCTTTCCGTCATCACTTTATCTCCTTTTATTTGCACTCTCTTACGAGCTATTTTTTGCTTAATTGTAAACAAACTAAGGTTCTGGTTACCGATTACGCACTATTCGATTCATCTATATTTTAAGCTTAGATAGTGATTAAACCGCTAAAGGTAAACGGTTGCTATAGTGATTTATTAGAAAAGTGCCCAACGTATCATTCTTTATATTTTTTCATTGCGCCTGATATATCCTCTCGGTATGTTACGTTGATGTTAGAACGATAATCACAGTTGTAGTCGAAAAGGAGTCATACATGGAAAAGACACTTAAGTTCACCAACAGTCATGAGTGGGTTTTAGATAATGGCGATGGAACCGTTACGATTGGAATCTCAGACCACGCCCAAGGATTACTTGGTGATGTTGTATTTGTGGACCTTCCAGAAGTCGGCGATACCATAGATGCAGGCGAAACATTTTCTCTTGTTGAATCCGTAAAAGCAGCATCAGATATTTATGCCCCTATTACTGGTGAAATCCTTGAAATTAATGAAGAACTCGGCGATAGCCCAGAGCTTGTAAATGATGAGCCCTATGAAGGCGGTTGGATTGCTAAAGTGAAACTTACTGACCCAAGTGAACTTGACGCACTGATTGATGGTGAATCTTACTTAGCAACGCTAGCAGAAGAAGCATAAATCAAATTCACGCCACTGTTCTAAATTGATTGAGCCAGTGGCGTATACCCAAGCAATCTCACATGGTTGGG
Organism: Photobacterium damselae subsp. damselae; assembly: GCF_038086725.1. NCBI lineage: Bacteria > Pseudomonadati > Pseudomonadota > Gammaproteobacteria > Vibrionales > Vibrionaceae > Photobacterium > Photobacterium damselae. The sequence goes on along the minus strand of NZ_CP146971.1, from coordinate 215,217 downwards.
TTTCGTGTTTCTTATCGATCTTTGATTATCTATCATAGGAAGAAAGTTTATGTCTCTGCTCACCACCTTCACTGATCATAATACCTTTGTAAATCGTCACAATGGCCCAACCTTAGAACAACAACAAACGATGTTAGCAGCCATTGGCGTTGATAATTTAGATCAGCTGATCGATCAAACGGTTCCAGCCAATATTCGACTTCCGCAACCGTTGCAGTTGCCTAAAGCGATAAATGAAGAAATGTTGCTGCAACAGTTAAAACATATCGCACAAAAGAATATTATTAACAAAAGCTATATCGGCCAAGGTTACTACAACACTTATACCCCAAGTGTTATTTTACGCAATATCCTCGAAAATCCAGGATGGTATACCGCTTATACCCCCTATCAGCCAGAAATATCTCAAGGTCGATTAGAATCCTTACTTAACTATCAGCAAATGGTCATGGATTTAACTGGGATGGATCTGGCCAATGCCTCTTTACTTGATGAATCCACAGCCGCTGCTGAAGCGATGATGTTGTGTAAGCGTGCGAGCAAAAATAAGAGCTCTGCGTTTTTTGTTTCCACTGAAGTGCATCCACAAACGCTTGATGTGATTCGAACCCGAGCTAAATTTGTCGGTATTGAAGTGATAACGGGTAACCTTGAACAACTTGATGACAGTGAGGTGTTCGGAGCGCTGCTGCAATACCCAGGTTCTAGTGGTGAGATCCACGATTTAACTGCCATTATAGCTAATGCTCATGCGAAGAAGACTTTAGTTGCTGTTGCCTCTGATCTATTAGCATTAACGCTATTAACGCCACCGGGAGAAATGGGGGCTGATGTAGTTGTTGGTAGTGCGCAACGTTTTGGTGTTCCAATGGGATTTGGAGGACCTCATGCGGGCTTTATGGCAACTCAAGATAAACACAAGCGCACTATGCCTGGGCGAGTTATCGGCGTATCAAAAGACAGTCAAGGTAACCAAGCGCTACGTATGGCAATGCAAACTCGTGAGCAGCATATCCGCCGTGAAAAAGCGACCTCTAACATTTGTACTGCCCAAGCTTTACTTGCCAATATGGCTGCTTTCTACGCGATGTATCACGGCCCTGAAGGTCTGAAAAATATTGCTCGTCGAGTTCATCACTTTACGGCAATTTTAGCCGCTGGAATTCGTGATGTTGGTTTTGAGCGTAAAAACTATTACTTCTTCGATACCCTAACCGTTCACACTCTTAATCATACTGAAGTTATCTATCAAAAAGCACAACAACAAGGGCTTAATCTGCGCTTAGTGGATTCAGAAACCCTTGCTATCAGTCTTGATGAGACCACAACTTTAAATGATGTTGAACAGTTATTGCAGCTTTTTGATGGCAATACTACTCAACTGTCTTTTTACAGTGAGCAAGTAGAACAAAACGAATTTTCTGCAATTCCTCCAAGTTGTTTACGTCATTCTACTTACCTGACTCATCCTGTGTTTAATTCTTATCATAGTGAAACTCAAATGATGCGTTATATGAAGCATCTTGAGAATAAAGACTATTCGCTCACACACGGAATGATCCCATTAGGCAGCTGTACGATGAAACTCAATGCAGCAACGGAGATGATCCCGATTACTTGGCCTGAGTTTGGTCAATTACACCCTTTTGCGCCACAAGAGCAAAGCCAAGGCTATCAAGAGTTGACTCAATCTTTAGCGGCCATGTTGTGTGAAATTACAGGTTATGATGCTTTTTCTTTACAACCAAACTCTGGCGCTCAAGGTGAATATGCAGGTCTTGTTGCAATTCAACGCTACCATGAAGCCAATAGTGATGGGCATCGTAATGTTTGTTTGATCCCAAGCTCAGCCCATGGCACAAACCCTGCCTCTGCTGCCATGGTTTCAATGAAAGTTGTGGTTGTTAAGTGTGACCATTTAGGCAACATAGATATTGTTGATCTTAAAGATAAAATTGAACAACACCGCGATAATCTGTCCTGCATTATGATCACCTACCCATCAACGCATGGTGTTTATGAAGAAGGTGTCCGTGAGGTATGTGAACTGGTTCACCAAGCTGGCGGTCAAGTTTATCTTGATGGCGCAAATATGAATGCACAGGTTGGCTTAACGTCACCAGGGTACATTGGCTCAGATGTCTCGCACCTAAACCTTCATAAAACCTTCTGTATTCCTCATGGTGGCGGTGGTCCAGGTATGGGGCCAATAGGTGTTAAATCTCATCTCGCTCCTTTTGTTCCTGGGCATATTATTACGGCATCGTCTCACAATGATCCTCAATATGCGGTCTCAGGCGCACCATTAGGTTCGGCATCAATATTACCTATTTCTTATGCTTACATTGCGATGATGGGTGAAGCAGGACTGACAGAAGCCACTAAACTTGCGATATTAAATGCAAATTATGTGAAGGCGAAACTCAGCCCTTATTACTCGATTTTATATCAAGGTAAACAAGGACATATTGCCCATGAGTGTATTATTGATATTCGTCCGATTAAAGAGTCATCTGGTATCAGCGAAGAAGATATTGCTAAACGTCTGATGGATTATGGTTTCCATGCTCCAACCATGTCTTTCCCTGTGGCTGGTACGTTGATGGTTGAGCCAACAGAATCTGAAGATCTAGCAGAGTTGGATCGTTTCTGTGATGCGATGATTGCTATCCGCCATGAAATAGAGCAAGTGGAAAACGGTACATGGCCTTTACAAGATAATCCATTGGTCAATGCCCCACATACTCAGTTTGATCTGATGGCAGAGCAATGGACTCATCCATACAGTCGTGAATTGGCTTGCTTCCCTGCCAAGCACAGCCGCTACAGTAAGTATTGGCCAACAGTAAATCGTGTTGATAATGTGTTTGGGGATAGAAATTTGATTTGTTCTTGCCCGGCTATGGAGAGTTACGAAGAGTGATTTTATTAGCAAAAATAGCTAGTTAAGTTGATTACTCTTTAATAATTTAAAAGCGAACTTTTGGGGTTCGCTTTTTTCTTGGATTGGAAATGATAAGTCGCTTGGTGATCACATATGAGTTAGCTGGATAACTTATATATGGACAATTCCGAGTTACAACGTCCACAGTACTCTAAAGCTTTGGATTACTTTAGATATCACAACTGCGATCAAGTTGCAGGACAAGCAGTGAAAAGTATTAATAAACCGATATAAAACACCCCCACTACTCAATGGAAGTGGAGGGTAAGTTATTATGAAAATGCAACTTGCTGATATAGCGGCATTATCTGTTCATAAACTTCATCATACAAGTTTGACTTCAATAAACTGTACTTGTCGGTCATTGTCAATGTTTGGAATTCATCAGTGTCTCGCTCAACGGAGACAGAGCCGATAATCAACTGATTTTTATCAGATAAACCATCAATGCACAAATCAAATAGCTTTTTAGTTGTGTTCTTGTCTGGGTCTTGTTGTTTTGGTGAATCAATTACAACTGGGAGCATAGGTATCGTTGATTTCTCTTCCATCGTTTTTAGAAGAGCGTAGTGATACGCTAGAATTGCTCTAGGTCCACGGCTTCCTGTTTCACTTTTTGTAATATTTCCGTACTGAAGAATCGTCCCCAATACAGGGTCTTGAATTCCTAATTCTGTTTGAGCATATTTCAAATACTCTTTGAACATATCATTAATTTCTTGAGTGCGCTTTTTATCAGTAAATTCAGATATATTCTCGGTAAGAGTGTTCTTAGTTGCATTGAGTTTACCCATTTTTTCATGCAGTTCTTTTATCTGCTCATCGAATGTAAACTCAACTTGTTTGCTAGCCTGAGATTTAATGATGTCTTGTAACGTCAATTCTTCTTTAACTTCCTGCAGCATTGCCTTTAGTTCAGAACTTAGTTTCTGAGCATTTCTAAGTTCCTCTTTGATATTGACAATCTTTTCATCATAAACTGATTTATTTTCATATAATTCAGGTATGATTTGCAGTAACTTTTCCCTATTTGCAAGAACGGTATATTTGGCATCTAGCCCTGCCGATGAAGAAAGTGAGTCAACATCATTATCTTCAAGCTGTCGCTTGCATTCCTCTATCTCAAATACAATCTCGTCCCGATGAGAAAGTAACTCTATCAGCTTTATTCTGTATTCAGTTTCTTCCTGGTGAAGGTTCTGGCATTTACTTAGAAAGCGTTCCAGTAACACTTCATAGTATTCAATATCTACATCAAACAATACTCTGCCGAATGAAGCTTCAAATCGTTTTTTTGCTGCTTCTAGTGCTTTTAGCGTTGCGAGTATCTCATCAAGATCAAGGTTAATTAAATTCATCTCACCTTGTAATTTGTAATATTCTTTCGGCTTAACTCCTGCATGAAAGTGAAGTATATTCTTCTGCCAATCGGTATACATAGCTAGATTACTAAATGAGTCTAAAACTTTTCCCCAACCGTTGTCTTGGTCAATATAGAAAGGCAAGTAGAGGCTAGCTGGTTGAGCTTGCGCTTGTATAGCTGTTTTCTTTACAACCAATTCTAAGTTGAAGTCAAAAATATCACGTACAATCTCAGCTATATCTGAACGCGAGTTAGACGTAACTATGTGCCTTTGTCCTTCTGTAAGATCAAAGATAGAAATACGCTTGTTATGGCGAATAAAGGCATAATCACGATTTTTAACATGAATGATTACTTTTGATATAAAGTTATCGCTTTTCCATTTCTTATCAAGGCGAATATCAGCTCCCAGAGTATGATATAAGCTCTTGATGAAGCTAGATTTACCTGTATCATTTTCACCGGATATAATATTCACACTTGGAGAGAACTCAAAATAGAACCCTTTCTTATCGCGAAGAGATAATATATGAACACTTTTGAAGTAGATGCTTTTCATTTCTCACCTCCCTCTAACAACTGTTGTATTATTGAATAGACAACGATACATTCTTTCTTCCCTGACTTTAGTGTCATTGTATAATCCGGACAGTTCGCATCAATATTGATAATTGTTTTAGTAATATACAATTTTAGGTCTTTATCTATTTCGATTTGATTATAAAGACTGATTGCATGCTCTAAATATACACTTGATGGTGTTTTTCTGTTCTTATTCAGATCGATACAGACTTGTGAAAACGATGCCTTTAGCTGTATAAGTTGCAGTGCGCTTTTGCTCAAATCCCTAAAAACAGGCTCTGCCATTTCCCAGTCAGGCTTCATGTTGTTAGTAGTATTAATTGATTCAATTACATCATTAAATGCTTTTGATGAAAAACCTTTTCGGGAGACCAAATCCATAAAGTTGGCAATATCTGCCGATTTGTATTTCGATTTTTGTCTACACTCAGACTCAAGTAAGGTTGCTAATGCGTTAGCATTCAATGTAGTGCTTTCACCATATTTTTTTCCGAGGAAATCACATAGTTTTCCTTTTAGATGTATCATATGATCATCTAGGCTGAGGGAAGACTGAACAAACTTTAAAGTGGATAAATCAATATGTTCATCCTCTAACCCAACTTGTTCTTTGATTGCTTGTTTGAACTTCTCTTGGTCTGCACTTCCTATGCTGTTTATATCAAAACAGGTCTTTCCTCCTGCTTTAGCATAGAAGTTGAACGAAGCATTAGTTACAAACAGTAACTTGGGTGCATAGGTTGAAAAATTTTTCTGATGTAAGAACAGTTTACCAATGATTGATATTGGTTTTTTCTCTGTGCTCTTTTGTAAATTATGAACAGTCCAATTTGACTCTCTGGTCTTAACTTGAGCAAAGGTCAAATTTTGAGGGTTATCTTCACAATCTAAAATGAGTACGTCATCATGATATTCAAAAATAAACACATAGTCTTTTCCATCTAGTTCGTATTCCAACATCTGTGACAGTGCCCAACAGGTTTGGTAATCAAAACCTCTTTGTGCAATTTCACCGCCTCTTTCAGACTGTGGAATACTGATCAAAGCTTCAGCTAAACCCATAAACTCCCTTACGCTTCACTACATCGACTATACGCAATCAAACAGGTATACAATTTGGGGCGTATAATAGCACTATATCTGTCACAAAAGTACACTTCAAAGTTATTAAGGCACTGTTTTTATAACTAATTTTGATATATTCGAGGTTTATCTTGCGTAGATGGATATAAAGCTGTCAGCTTGGGTGATATTTATATGGTGTTTCTCAATTTTTGGCTTGAGCTAACGGTAGTGGCTCACTGAATTTGGTCACGTAGTTAGATTATAAAAAATAAGTCAAATTAAGCTATGGTGATGTATGTGTTGAATCGGTCGAAACACATTTTGGGGCAAAAGCGAGTTAGCAGATAAGCTAACTCGTATCGGTGAAAAACCTAGTTCGCCCCCAAAGAACCTAAAATCCCCCCCTATCAACTAAATCTCGACTACACACAGCCCTTGATAGTGATAGAATCCTCCCATCAGAATTACCGAGAAAATCTATGTTTATCCATCATGTAAACGACATCGACTGGCTGGTGATTACAGCTTTTGAAGAACTGAAAACGTTATTTATTGAAGATGCTGGCTCGATCCCCTCTTGCTTCTCTATTGCCAGCGAATTGAGCCTGATTGATCAAGCTAAGCGAACTTATGGATATTTACCGACACTCAGTGGCGTAATCACCGATACAGGCACATTTCAAAGCCCAAATAACGCAAAAGACTTGACCCCACAGCTTGCCTGCCTAGTTGAGGGGCGTGGTCGAGTATTTATCTACCATGGTGGATTTGTCGCTTTTGTGGATGATGAGCAAACCTTTATTACCCAAATAGGCTAAAACATATCTGTGGCTTTACCCTATTAACGTTTGACGAACTATTAAGTAAATTGCAGAAACCGAATTAAGCAGTTAAAGCCTCTCATCGGCCACAAAGGACATGATTAAAGCGAGCCACTCATATAAGGTTCGCTTTTTATATTTCAACGAGTCAACTCACAGATAGTTATACATTTCCCTTCCCGTTTATCGATCAACGTCACAAACTTCAATCCTTATAGGTATAACATTTAACTATCGGTTATAGCCTAAGGAGCAAATCATGGTTATTAATCACTCGACGAAGTTACCAACACATCAACCTAATACCTTTTTTATGGCATTAAAGGGGGTTTGGAACTTTGCAGTGGCATATGTTGCGTTAAGTAGTTGTATTTATATTCTTTACGGCGCAGTCACTAAAGACTTGTGGGGGTTAGGGAATTATAACAACCTTATTATTGCGATAATCATCCCAGTATTGTGCCTAATTGAATTGAAATTTGGTGTGATCAGTTCTAGCGTAGCAAAAATCTTTACCAAAAAATGAGATACCCAAGAACGAAAGATAACTTAGGTATTCTCTCTTCACTGGTTTTCTGCTGAGTGGGCGATTTCAGCTTGAACTCGCTTGCTCAAACCTGCAAAAACTAAGCGATACGATTCTGTTAAATAGTATTTTAGATCATCGTCCAAAGTACCAGAGGTCTCAATCTGCTGAATCCACTTCATACCTCGGCTAGCAAAATAAGGCGCAGGTTGATAGCCATCCACATGACACAGAAAAGCAAAGTTTCGCTCTGAAGCTTTAAAGCTAAACCCAGGCGATCCGTTTTTTGTGGTGCTACCAATAGCAAAAACTTTTCCACCAACCTTCCAGACATGAGACTGATTCCACTGCACAACATAAGTCGTTGCCGTTAGCTCACGACAAAAACGATTAAACTCATCAAATGTCATAAATTCACCAACATCAAATAAATCAAAAGCAACAATTTACTAATATGAACTAAGTTAGATTCTTGTTGTTCGATTGTAACCAAGATAATCTAAGAAAATTGAGCCATTTCGCAAGGAATTTTACCATGGATTTTCGTTCCGATACCGTAACACAACCTACCCCTGCTATGCGTGAAGCAATGTTCTCAGCCCCTGTTGGTGATGATGTATATGGCGATGACCCAACAGTTAATGAATTAGAAGCATTTGCCGCTAATTTAGCAGGGTTTGAAGCAGCATTATTTACTACATCAGGAACCCAAGCGAACTTACTTGGCATTATGTCTCATTGCGACCGTGGAGATGAATACCTTTGTGGTCAACAGGCTCACAACTATCGATATGAAGCAGGCGGTGCTGCGGTTTTAGGTTCTATCCAACCCCAGCCTATTGAAAATAATCCAGACGGTACTTTACCTTTCGATAAACTCGCCGCAGCCATCAAACCTGATGATTTCCATTTTGCTCGAACTAAACTCCTCTCGTTAGAAAATACCATTAATGGCAAAGTGCTACCTTTAGCTTATTTGGCCCAGGCTAGAGAATTTACTCAGCAACACAACTTACAGTTACACCTTGATGGCGCTAGAGTATTGAATGCCGCTGTCGCTCTTGATGTTCCTGTAAAAGAAATTGCTCAATACTTTGATTCTATGACCATTTGCTTATCTAAGGGTCTGTCGGCACCTGTCGGATCACTTTTACTCGGCAGTAAAGAATTCATTGCAAAAGCTCGTCGTATAAGAAAAATGCTAGGCGGTGGCATGCGTCAGGCGGGTATTTTAGCTGCGGCGGGTAAACTGGCGTTAACAGAACAAGTTAAGCAACTTTCGGTCGATCATGATAACGCAAAATATCTGGCTCAAGAGCTATCACAGTTATCAGGTTTCCACGTCAAACCAGAGCTTGTTCAAACCAATATTGTCTTTGCTAAACTTGATGAAAATATTGATATTTCGCTTATCGCTAACCAGCTAAAAGAGAGTGGCATTTTAGTTTCACCTAGTAACCCTATTCGATTTGTGACTCACAAAGATATTAGCCGCGATAATATTACGACACTGATTACTCAACTAAAGTCTGTTCTATAATTTTACTTTGAACAACGAATAAAGGCCCTTAAGCTCATCGAACTTAGGGGCCTTATTGTCTACGTATTTCTATTACTCATTTTGATTGTCTATCTAACAAGCTTTCACAACCAAAATAATACCTTCAACATCAATAACAACTATTTGGGTGCCTGCGGGTAGATCTTCATTACAACGAACAGCCCAAGTTGTGTCACCCAAATTTACACGTCCACTACCACTAACGAGAGCTTCTTGTAGTATTGTAGTTTGACCAATAAGTTGTTCATTGCGTTGATTTAATGTGCGTAGCTTGTCGTCTTTTTTATCCTGCTTATGCTGATAACGCCACCACAGCCAAGTTGTAAATAACGAAATAACAGCAAAACTCACCCACTGTAGCGACCAAGAGATAGGTAACAGAAAGGTAAGAACGCTCACAACTATGGCTGAGATTCCAAGCCACAACAGATACCCTGCAGTCCCTAGTAGTTCCAACAATAATAAAACCAGTCCAAATACCAGCCAATGCCATGGATTCATTTGGCTAAGCAGGTCAATCATCATTATTTACCTTTATCTTTACTCGACAGAAGTTCTGCAATACCAGCAACAGATCCCATTAGCCCCGTAGTTTCAAGTGGCATCATAATCACTTTATTGTTTTCTGATTTACCTATGGTTTTCAGAGCTTCGGTATAACCTTGTGCAACAAAGTAATTCACGGCATTCACATCACCTTTAGCAATAGCTTCAGATACCATACTGGTTGCTTTTGCTTCCGCTTCTGCCGCTCTTTCACGAGCCTCTGCCTGAAGTATAGCAGCCTGCTTTTCACCCTCGGCTTTTAAGATCTCAGATTGCTTTTGACCTTCAGCTCGTAAAATCTGAGCTTGACGCACACCTTCAGCTTCTAAAATTTCTGCACGCTTATTACGTTCTGCTTTCATTTGAGCATTCATCGCCGCGGTCAGATCTGCTGGTGGCTGAACATCACGAATCTCAATACGAGTTACCTTAATACCCCATGGATTTGTCGCTTGATCGACAATCGTTAATAAACGTCCATTGATTGTATCGCGCTGAGACAACATTTCATCAAGTTCCATTGAACCTAACACGGTACGAATATTAGTTAAGGTAAGATTGCGAATAGCAGACTCAAGATCACTAACTTCATACGCGGCTTTTGCAGCATCAAACACTTGAATAAAACAAACCGCATCAATAGTGACATTCGCATTATCTCGGCTGATCACTTCTTGGGCTGGAATATCAAGAACTTGTTCCATCATATTGACCTTTCTGCCAATTTTATCAACAAAAGGAACAATAATATTAAGACCAGGTCTTAGTGTTTTTGTATAACGACCAAAACGCTCTACCGTCCACTGGTGTCCTTGAGTTACTGTTTTAACAGCCGAACCAATTAACACGATAACGACAACAACGAGTACCGCTATTGTTATTAATGAATCGTATGGCATTCCTTTTCTCCTTATTCATTACTAATTGGAATACAATACATCAGAAAAAGATTCATAAGCAGAAGTTTTTTTGCAATTATGTCTTTGATCTCAAAGTCAACAGAAAACTATGTTGTATTTATCTTAGCTTACAAATATAAGTCGATTAATTTATGGTTATGACAGATTTTTTCTTAACCTATATTTAGATCTCAGGAATAGTAAAGAAGTACGAATATTTCGTTGCTTTCATTAATTAAACTTGTATTCTAAATCTACTGAAGTATTAATGTGTGTCATATTCATGGAAAGAACCTTAGCATTAGAAAACGCCTTTACAGCCTTCAAGAGTTCAAATCGGACTGATTATCAAGTGAATGGTCAATTAACAAATAATATAGATGCCGCCATTCTTTATTTAAAACAACATCTTGAACAATATCCCAATGATCACTACGCCGCTTTAACCCTCGGAAATCTTTATACTTTTCAAGGAAGATACTTAGCAGCCTTTTCGATTTGGCAACCCCTTAGTAACTTACCTAAAGTTGCTCATAATGCAAAAATAATGAATATTGCGTGCTTTTATTTGGCAACATGGCATCACTATAAAGATGAATTATTTGAAAGTGAATATTACAGTCAACTGCTTCATAAATATGCTCCAAAGCGATCACAGCATTTTGATTTATTGATACATACCTTACACCACTGCCTGTCTCTTCCCATCCAATACAACCTACCAAATAGTAATTTAAATAATCACGCAATTATTGTTTTAGGCCACCAGCTAAATCCTGATGGGACCTTGTCCGACTTTGCAAAAGATAGACTAAAAATTGCAATTAAATTAAAAAAGAAAATAACCAATAGTCTGATCTTTCTTACCGGAGGGCGAGCGCAAAACGGTATGAGTGAAGCGCAAGCTATGAAGCAATGGTTACAAGAACGCGGTATTGATCATTCTGATATTGTGTTAGAAGAACAGTCTCGTAATACAATAGAAAATGCACAATATACCATACCTCTTCTTCATCAGTATGCTATCGAGTCAGCAACAATAATCAGTAACTCAATTCATGTTCATCGAGCTTTGCTTGCTTTTTCACTATCGAATAATAAGCAGGAAAATTCCGCTATCGAATGGCAACATGTTGCGGTAAAGGATGGCTTACTTGCCAATAACATGATTGACGAAGAGACTAAACGTAATTGCTATATAGATGCCCTACGCTGCTTAGACCTTCCAGCATTTTATTGTCCACCTGAAATGATTTCAGTCTAAAACCTATTTATAACAGCTCCTTTTGTTGGGGCTGTTATAAACTTGAGAAAAAAATTCGCATTATTTCAACCTACTGTCTAATTTTTATATGAAACCAGACTCAACAAGGATGAAATACAATGCGGTATACCCTCATCGCCCTATTAGGAATAATGACTGTATTTAACAGTTATGCTCAAGAATCGAAGCCTGCCAGCGAGGCCACAAAAGCGGCAAATCAACAAGTTCAAGACAGCCTTCCATTTTCAAATAAACAAGATTTTGAAGATGCCCAAAAAGGTTTTATCGCCAAAGAAGAGCCATTAACGATTAAAGATGCGAAAGGCAATGTCGTCTGGGATCTAGAAGAGTACAAAAAATACATTGGGTTAGATAAAGCGGCTCCAGATACTGTAAACCCAAGCCTGTGGCGTAATGCTCAACTTAATATGATTAATGGCCTATTTAAAGTCACTGATGGTATCTACCAAATCCGAGGCTATGATCTATCTAATATTACTTTTATTGAAGGTAAAACAGGTTGGATCGTATTTGACCCTCTAATTTCCCAAGAAACAGCAAAAGCGGCTCTCGATTTTATCAATAAAGAGCTCGGGGAAAGACCGGTTGTTGCGATCATTTACAGTCATAGTCACATTGATCATTTCGGTGGCGTCAAAGGATTAGTCACTGATAAAGATGTTGAAGACGGTAAAGTCGTTGTTATTGCATCAGATGGTTTTACTGAACATGCAGTTTCTGAAAATGTCATCGCTGGTAATGCCATGGGGCGCAGAGCAATATATATGTATGGCGCCTTGTTACCAAGAAATGCATCTGGTGGTGTTAATGGTGGTTTAGGGCAAACCACATCAACCGGAATGGCCACTCTCATTAAGCCAACAGATCTTATTAAAGAAACCGGTGAAGTAAGAACCATTGATGGCGTCAAAATGGTATTCCAATTTACACCAGGTACAGAAGCCCCAACTGAAATTAATACTTGGTTCCCTGAGAAAAAAGCATTATGGATGGCAGAGAATAGTACCAATACCATGCACAACATTTTAACGCTTCGAGGCGCACAAGTACGCGATGCTTTAAAATGGGCAACCTATCTAAACGAAACCATTGAATTATGGGGCAATGAAGTTGAAGTTAAGTTTCAAAGCCATCACTGGCCAATGTGGGGTGAGAAACGTATTGTTGACTATCTTAAAAAACAGCGTGATATCTACAAATATATCCATGACCAATCCGTTCGTTTGATGAATCAGGGGTATGTTGGCTCTGAGATATCAGAAATGATCACTCTTCCTTCTGAATTAGAAAATAACTGGAGTACTCGAGGTTATTACGGCACATTACGCCATAACAGTCGTGCTGTTTATCAACGCTATATGGGCTGGTATACAGGTAACCCGTCAGATCTTAATAATCTACCTCCAGTCGATGCTGCTAAAAAGTACGTTGAGTACATGGGTGGTGAACAAGCAGTAATCGATAAGGCGCAAAAAGATTTTGATAAAGGCAATTATCGCTGGGTAGCAGAGGTTCTTAAACAAGCTGTTTTCGCCTCACCTGATAATGCAAAAGCAAAAGCTCTACTGGCTGATACATACGAACAGTTAGGCTATCAAGCTGAGTCTGGTCCATGGCGCTCGGTATATCTACAAGGAGCTTATGAGTTACGTAATGGTGTTCCTACATCAGGTGGAACTCAAACAGCAACACCAGATATTATTAAAAATATGCCTCCTGAGATGTACTTTGATTACCTAGCAATAAGGCTAAACCCAGAAAAAGCGGCAGGTAAAAACTTTATTATTAACGTTGACTTTACTGACCTAAAAGAAGAGTACACGCTTTATGTAGAAAATTCGGTATTAAACTACAGCAACAAAATTAATAAAGAACCCAATGTCTCACTTTCATTAACCAAAGCAACGCTAGATAAAATCCAGTTAGGTGAAATAACTATTGAACAAGCCATTAAAAACGGCGACGTTAAACTAACTGGAGATAAAGCGGTACTAGAAGATTTTGTCGGTATGCTGGATACCTTCAATTTCTGGTTCAATGTAGTGACACCTTAATCGTCATATCACATATTTAACAACTCTAACTATCAAGCCCAATGTTCTCATTTGCATTGGGCTTTATTTTGTTAGAATCAAACAATCATTTGCTATGGATTGCCGATATGCCGTTATCAAAAAAGGTCGACCTCAATTTATTAAGGGTATTTATTTCTGCTTATCAGACTCAATCCGTCACCAAAACAGCAGAGCAACTCGACTTAACACAGTCAGCGGTGAGTAATGCCCTCAACCGATTAAAGGATAACTTGGGGAATGAGCTTTTTACTCGAACCGGGCGTGGAATTAAAGCGACTCGATTTGCTCAAGAACTATTTCAACAAATTGAACCTTCATACCTCACTTTGGAAACGGTCTTACAAGGCTTACATAAATTTGATCCTGTCGAGTCATATCGAACCTTTTATGTTTATTGCAATGAAGCCATTTTCCATTCGTTGAGACAACGGCTAGATACCGCTATTCATGACACAAATATCAGTGTTGTGTTACAAGAACTGCCACCTAATGAAGAACTCATTTATGAAGATTTAAGGCTCGAGAAAGTAGACTTGGTCATTGATATTGCAGCGCCAAACAGTTCACAATTTCAGTCACAAGTTGTTCAACAAGATCATCTATGTTGTGTTGTTAGCCAACAGCATCCAAGGCTCACCAAAGACCAAGTAACTAAAGAACAATATTTACTTGAACGTCATGCAATTATGAACATGCGCCGCTTTAACCTACTTTTTATTGATTGGCTAGTTAGTGATGTATTACCACCGCGGAAAATCTACAGTGAGCACAACTCATTACTCAGTATGTTATCAGCCCTTACTTACAGTGACGCTGTAGCCGTTGTACCAGAATCAATTGCGGTACAATACAAAGATATATTTAAACTTCGTATGATCTCATTTCCTTTCGAAACTAAATCATTTGATTCTCATCTGATATGGCTCAAAAAGATGGAGACAAACCCTGCCAATATATGGCTAAGACAACTTATTACAGACATTTTTAGATAAAAACGAGATAAAAAAACGGTACTGTTATTACCCAGTACCGTTGTGACCACAAGGACAGTAAAATCAAATAGCAGCTTTGGATCTGATTTTGTCTTTTATGTTCTAAATAAACTCAAACACTGTGTCTTTATATTTGAAACTTAACTTATGGCGTTACGACACCAAATTTAGGGTCAAAAGTATCAAAGATTTGCATAAACTGAGTAAAGCCTTTTGGATCTGATACTTTGAACTGCCCTTTCTTTATGGCTGTTTTTAAATCCAACTGATGTGTGACCAAATCAACAAATGTATCGCGAGAAAACTCAATCGTCATTGTTGGATTATCTAACTGGCGACCTTTGTATGTTTTTAGTACCGAGTTAGACAGTAACAGAGCATATTCGCCATCCGCTTCTTTATCTCCTACTACCTTTAAATTAATCGCCATATCCAGCCCTTTCGCCTGTTCAGGTTTCACTCGAACAGCTAAAGATTCTAAAGCAGAATATACTGGCATATTGGATGCGATAGCCGTGGTATCTGGCGTTGGAGCTGGTTGGAAACCATGACGGAGTTCTTTTGCACCAACAAGATAATAGTTACGCCAAGGACCTGACTCTGCTTGATAGCCTAACTGTTCCATTGCATCTGCTTCCAAATAACGTGCCGTACTGTTATCTGGATTTGAGAACGTCACATTGTTAAGTAATGTCACAGCCCAACGGTATTCACCTTTACTGATCGCTTTCTTAGCAATCTCAATCACTTTTTCATCACCACCAATGGCTTCAACATACTTTGCAGCCTGCTGCTCTGGCGGTAATGGGTTTAGGTTCGCAGGATTTCCATCCCACCATGCACCAAAATAAAAGTCGTACGTTGCACGAGCATTATGTGACACCGTGCCGTAATAGCCTCGGTTGTACCACTCTTTACCTAAAGAATCTGGCAGCGTGATGGATGCGGAGATTTCATTTGGGGTATAGCCTTGATTTGCCAAACGTAACGTCTGATCGTGCACATATTTGTACATATCACGCGTCTTTTCTAGCTGATTGACAATATTACTCGTCCCCCATGTTGGCCAATGGTGAGAGGCAATCATAATGTCAGATTTTTTAGCAAACAGATCGAGAGTTTCATCGATATAACCGGCCCATGCGTTAGCATCACGAGTTCGAGCACCTCTCAAGGTTGAAATATTATGTATGGTATGGGTCATTACTTCAGATGCCATTAACACCCGTTTTTGCGGAAAATAGAAAATAAATTCAGCAGGCGCTTCTGAACCATTTGCCATCTGAAACTCAATTTCAACCCCGTCTATATTATGAGTTTCACCTGTTTTAACTACTTCCAGATTTTCTTCAACAATACCTGGCTTACCTGTTGAGGTTGTTTTACCTAATCCCCCATCAACTTTACCTTGAGGACCAGCTTCAACCATATTGCCATACATGAAGCTTGCACGACGACTCATGGTGTTACCTGCTAATACATTTTCTGATACTGAGTGTTCAAAAAAACCTTCGGGAGCTACTATTTCAACCTTACCTTGGTCTACCGCCTCTTTCGTTGTAACTCCCCATACACCACCAAAATGGTCGATATGGGAGTGAGTAAATATAATCGCGGTAACAGGTAAATCTTCCACATGCTCTGTTAATAACTTAAGACCCGCAGCGGCAGTTTCCTCAGAAATTAGAGGATCAATAACTATCCAGCCATGCTCACCCCGAACAAAAGTCATTACAGAGAGATCAAAACCTCTAACTTGGTACATACCATCAGTGACTTTAAACAACCCATGGATATTATTCAGCTCTGCCATTCTACGCAGTGATGGGTTAACGGTATCTAAAACCTGATCAGAATTAACAAATTCAAACTTGGCAAAATCCCACACTACATTGCCATTTTTATCTTTAATTGTTTTATCTGGCCAGGTAGCAATAAAGCCTTTACTGGCTGCTGTAAAATCCTCTTTATTATCGAAATTTAGGTATTGTTTTAACTCATTATTTTTTTCGATAGTAAATGATGATGCAGGTTTGCTGTCGGCTGTAACGGTATAGCTTGTGGTTCCGGCATAAGATACTGAGCTTATAATAACAAGTGATAACGGTAGGAGACGTAATTTCATAGCAACCTCTTAAAGAGTCAAATGTGAGTAAGGTGTGATCGCCTTATCGCGTTGAAACCATATTAAGAAATTGATGATATTCAATCATTAGCGTAGACCTAGTATCAGATATTTATAATATTAATATCTGATACGATTGTGAGAAAACTTAACCGCTTTAATAGCGAAAATAGCCTCACAACGATTTGTTCAATCAAACTTAACCCCTCCTTAAAAATTGTGCGATGTTCTAAACGCTTTCAACCTCTTATAGTGAGAAAAAAGAGAAAGATTAGAGTTTATAAGTTATGAATTATGTCTTCGAAGATAATCGTCATTTGCGTAAGTTTTTTCATCAACATCCCGATTATCAAGCCATCATTTATCAAGATGTCGCTCACCGTCTCACCCGGCTAATAGAAGAAAATAGCCCCAAAATTAAGATGGTTAAACAATTTAAACATCTTGGATTAAAAATTTACGAATATAAGATTATTTGTGATAAATCATTAACTTGTCGTGTTGCATATACTTTAGATAAAGAAACAATTACTGTTTTTTTTATTAGTGAGACCATCATAAAAAATCAGTTCTGCCAATTACTAGGAAAGACCGAATTGGTTTAGTCGGTGAATAAAACTCAAGGAGTATTTTTATGGCGCTAATTCCAATGGGTCAAGTGATCCATAAGATTGAATATCAACTAAAAAATATGGCGATACAAGAAGCCATTGAAGTAAAAACATACAAAAAAGATCGAGGTTTTATTCTGCACAGAAGTAGCGATCAGGAATTTACTCTCGTTCAATTTGGCTATCAAAATCAAACAATAACAGCAGTAAAAAATGAGATAAAAAAAGCGTGTAAAAAGGCGCTCAAAGTCGAGTTCCCTCGTAGTAATCAAGCTTGGGTCCAGTACTATCAAGGGGTAGAAGATCCCACTAATATAAAGCCACACCATCAGCCACAAATGGCGTTGTTTTAATTGTTTTACTGAATTCTGCCTCTTAATCTGGCTTGGGTATATAGTTAAAGATAGTCAGAGGAGAGTGCAGATGAAGACAGGACTGTATTTATTTCAAAACGATCTACGCTTACACGATAATTTAGCGCTATTAAACGCCACGACACAATGTGATCGGCTACTACTCGTTTACTGTTTACCTTATCATCAGGCTAACCGTTATCCTTATCACATTCACAATTATGGTGCACTGCGATTACAGTTTCTGCTTCAATCCTTGCATCAACTTCATCAGCAGTTGCAAGACCTAGAACAAGAGTTACTGGTTTTTCTTGAACACCCTCTTCATATTTTACCTCAGTTGATCAGCCAATATGATATTCATACCATCATCAGTAGCGAACAAGTTGGATATTATGAAAATCAAACATGGCAAACATTAAACCAGCGCTATCCGTATATTGAATTTAAGCAGTGGCCGACCCACACCTTACTTCACAAGGAACAATTGCCGTTCGACCTTAATAAATTACCATCAACATTTTCTCAATTTCGTCGGCAAGTTGAACATATCGAATTAACACCGCTAACATCCTATATATCCAATCTACCACCATCACCAAATAAAATTGCTCACATTTCAATCTTAGACAGTTTCATTAGTCATCCTAAACCTTCAGATTTTATCGGTGGAGAAGCTACCGCAATATCACATCTCACGGCATATTTTAAATCTGATAAAGCAAGTCGTTATAAAGAAACTCGAAATGAACTGGATGGTTGGGATTATTCAACAAAATTTTCACCATGGTTGGCGCAAGGTTGCTTATCAGCCAAACGGGTAATTTATGAGTTAAACCAATACCATCATCAGGTTGAGGAAACACCGTCCAGTCAATGGATAAAATTCGAACTATTGTGGCGTGAATATTTTCAATGGTATGCCCATCATCATCAACAGAAAATATTCCAATTTAAAGGGATTAAATCATCATCGCCCCACACCAGTTTTTATCCAGAACGTTTCAAACGCTGGTGTGAAAGTAATACACCATACCCACTTGTTAACGCTTTAATGCGTCAGTTAATTACTACTGGATATATGTCGAACCGAGGAAGACAGATTGTAGCTAGCTGCTTGGTTAATGAATTAGAACTGGACTGGCGCTATGGTGCAGCCTTTTTTGAACAACACCTTATTGATTATGATATCGCGAGTAATTGGGGCAATTGGCAATATCTTGCAGGCGTTGGGGCAGACCCAAGAGGAAATCGTCATTTTAACTTAGATAAGCAGACGGAATTGTTCGATCCTCAAGGTCAATTTATAACCAAATGGGATGGAAATAATCACGATGGCAAGATAGATTCAGTAGATGCGGCAGACTGGCCAATTTATTAATCGTAATCATGCTGAAGTAAGTCAATTAACAAAGCAGGTAAGGAATAACCAAACCTGCTTTTTTACCTCTTTAAGTCTTACAACTTTAGACTGTTAGAGATTGACCGTGAGTGGCGATAACTTGCTGATACCAATAGAAACTCTTCTTACGAATTCGAGTTAGACTACCTGAGCCATCATTATGACGGTCGACATAAATAAACCCATATCGTTTACTCATTTCAGCCGTTGAGTTTGCAACTAAATCGATCGGCCCCCAACAGGTAAAGCCCATTAAATCCACACCATCAGCAACGGCTTCTCGTGCTTGAACTAAGTGATCGTTTAAATACTGAATACGATAATCATCAAGGATTTCACCATCGCTTGTCATTTGATCATGAGCACCTAGCCCATTCTCAACAATAAAGAGTGGTTTTTGATAGCGATCCCATAAGAAATTAAGCAAATAACGCAGTCCTTTTGGATCGATTAACCAACCCCATTCACTTTTTTCAAGGTAGGGATTAGGGACACTAGCAACAATATTACCTGTCTCTTTCTGCTTAGGATCTGCGCTTGCACAACCACTCGCGTAATAACTAAAGGAAACAAAATCGACACTGGCGTTCGCTAACAGCTCAAGATCACCCTCTTCTATCTCAAGTTGGATGTCATTTTCACGAAAATATCGCAACATATAGCCAGGGTAACGACCGCGAACCTGAACATCACCAAAAAATAGCCACTTATTATTTTCGTGCATTGCAGCAATTACATCATCAGGGGTACATGTTAATGGATAGTTCATAGCACCAAGTAGCATATTACCAATTTTGGCATTGGGAATAATTTGATGGCACAGATTAACTGCTTTGGCATTGGCTAATAGTTGATGATGAATGGCTTGGTAGATTTGTTGTTCTGTCGAATCTTCGGCTAATCCCACACCCGTAAATGGTGCATGTAATGACATATTAATCTCATTAAATGTCAGCCAAAGTTTAACTTTATTTTTATAGCGTTCAAAAACGGTTCGAGCGTAACGTTCAAAAAAATCAATTAAACGACGATCAGCCCATCCCCCATATTGCTCGGTCAAATACATTGGCATTTCATAGTGCGACAACGTAACAAATGGTTGAATATCGTGTTTAGCTAACTCATCGAAAATACGGTCATAGTACGCTAATCCTAACTCATTTGGCTCTAACTCATCACCATTAGGAAAGATTCGTGTCCATGCAATCGATAATCGCAGTGTAGTAAAACCCATTTCCTTAAAAAGGCTAATGTCTTCAGGATAACGATGATAAAAATCAATAGCGATATCTTTAATGCCAGAAGTTCGCTCTGAACGAGGTTGATGAGGACTTAATATCCCTTTTGGTAGCATATCCGAAGTCGAAAGCCCCTTACCATCTTGGTTATAAGCTCCTTCTACTTGGTTTGCAGCGATAGCTCCACCCCATAAAAAATGAGGAGGAAAACCTAAAGTTTGTGTCGTCATCACCAATTTACTCTTCTAACAAAATAAAATATACAGCCTTGATCATTACATAATTTTCACCCGAGACTATGACAAACATCTCACATTTACAACGAGTTACAAAATATTTATCGAACAACGATTTTTAATTTAGTGTCATTCGTAACCCACTATATCGGATTCGTCTAAGTTATAAATTTTAATTAATTTTTAAAACTTCAATTATTTTTGTACTATTACAATTCAAATAATATTTAAGATCTCTTACATGGCTTTACGCTACACCATTAAATCGAATAAAAAGACACTCATTCCTAGTTTTGTGTGCTTATGCATTCTTTTTGCTACAGCATTAGTTGGATACATTTTTCATACGGTATACCAACAAAACCATATAAATAATTTTAAAAATTTAGTTACCCATCAAACTTATTTATTACAAAACCAAATTGAAAACGATTTACAGTTTATGGGGTCTATGGCTAACTTTCTTGAAGCGAGTTCTAATGCTAATTGGCACAACTTTGAGTTATTCGCTCAGCCTATTATTCATAATTCTAAAGGGTTGATGGCTCTTCAATTACAACAAAGAGTCTCTTCATCACACATTAATCAGTTTACTCAAGACCATCAATTCTTAGGTAAACCTATCACACCATATACTTTGGATAATGGTCGAGTACTTTCATTTAATGATGTGAAAAAAGATCAAACTCTCTTTATTACAACCAAAGTTTATCCAGTTAACAAAGAAAATCTATCTGTTATTGGTTTTTATTCTGTAGGGGATAGAACCCGCCTAATATTGAATAATATATCTCATTCACGAAAAGCCAATATTTCTGACCGTGTTAGATTATTACAAGATAAACACTCATTTATTACCCATCTTAAAGCCCCGTTAAAGGGAAAAGATAACCTAGAACAAGTAATTCCAGATAAAATCAGATTATCCTCACCTAAAAGAGGAATGCTAATTTACTATCCTGTATTTCAACACAACGAAATGACGGCAGTTGTGATAGGAGTCGTTGATGTTACGATTTATTTAAAGACATTGATTACTCAAGCAATAGAAAATCATCATAGTGCGATCCAAATCATTGATACTGGATATGGAGCCAATGATTCCCCTGTGCTCTATCAAAGTTCTAATTGGAACCATACTGATGGTGTAGAAATCACAACCCAAATCAGTTATCCAAACCGTTCCTGGTTGATGCATTTTAAACAAAATACTGATTTCGATATAAATGAATATTGGATCTTAGGGGCGATTTTCATTGTGGGATTGGTTATTGCGTTACTTGCAAGCTTAGTGACTTATCAGCAACTTAGTCAAAACCAACGACTACAATACGCATTAACCGAACGAACCAAAGAGCTGGAGTTTTTAGTCAATCATGATAGCTTAACCCGACTATTAAACCGTCGTGCTTTTCGATTAACACTCCCCTTATGGATAGAGAGTAAACAATTTACTTTAGTCGGTTTTGATATTGATAAATTTAAGTCTATCAATGATACATATGGTCATATTGCTGGTGATGAAGCATTAATACATGTCACACAACTCGTGCAAGGCTTACTCCAAAAACATGAGCAATTTTACCGCCTAGGTGGTGATGAATTTGCTATATTGATGCCAGAAACTGACACAACAAAAATTTATGAAGTATTAAATAGAGTGCGCTCTGCCGTTGAACACTCACCTTTAATATATCAAGGAGCTAAAATTTACTGCACCTTGAGTATTGGGGCGGTAGTACATTCCGACCAAGAAGCTGAAGCTTTGATTTATCAATCAGATCTTCAAATGTATAAAAGCAAACAGCACGGTCGAAATCGTATTTCAATTACGCATTAACTCGTAAAAAGAAAGCCACATTTCAATTTGGTTGTGTGGCTTTTTTGATTACTTATTTGAAATGAGTTACTGATTTCAAATTAAATCACTTGCCACGGATCACCTTTATCTGGCTGATTTCCCTGACTCCACCACTTAGCTTGATAATTTTTTCCATTATAAGAAACTTTATCGCCGCCAACGTACACACTTGATGAATCCCAAGTCGGTAGCGTAGTTGTTGGTGGTTCAGATGGATCTGTCGGAGGCACAACTACTGGTGGTTCAGGATCTGTTGGGCCAGTATCGTCACCCGAAATATCTTTTATGTATTTCCATGGGCCACCAGCATCAGGTCTATCGCCTTGGGTCCACCATTTGGCTTGATACAATTTGCCATTATGGCTAACTTCATTACCACCGACGTAAACTTTACTAGCCTCCCATGCAGGTACAGTTGAAACCGGAGGATCAGTTGGATCGGTTGTTCCACCACCATTCCCATCACCGCCATCAATTTCATCTACTATGCGAACTGCTGGCCAATTTGCATGAGAACCATAAAAGTTTGTCACACACTTCTCATAATCACCTGGTGTAAGTGCAGAATATGCTGTTTGATAACCGACTAGCTCACACTCAAAAGAGACACCGCCTGGGCGATCTGAGTGATATTTCCAACTCGCTTCCCAGTTAGTATAAAGCACATCTTTAGCGCCATTTAAATTGATGCTGCCATAAGGTGTTTGCTGCCAGCAGGTATTTTTTTCATCTGATTCAATTGGAATTTGATAATGAGATGATAAACCTTCCCAATAGCGAATACGGTTAACAGGTTGTCCTTTGTCTTTATTCTGTTCACCACACTCAATACCGCCATTTATCACATTAATGGTAGTACCAAAACCGTAACCTATACCTGCATCTAACTCGCGTTCAGACGGTACCCATGTGCGATCAATAACATGAAGCATGGCCGGTTTTGGAGCTTGAGGGGTTAAAAAGAACCAAATTGCTGAGGCTAAATTTAACCAAGAATCAGCAACTAAAGCAGGATTTTTCAGTAAGACAGTCGCATCACCATCAAACATCACTTCAGAAAATGCGCCATAATTAAAATGATAAGAAAGTTGTTTTGCGCCACGTCCAAAGTAGCCTTGTCCCTTCTCACAAGGCCAACGTTTATTTTGCCAATCATTTTGACCACATCCCGTCGTGTAACCTTCTTGGCCTTCAGACCAACCCATTTCACGGACATGGACAAGGGCTTGTTGCCACTCTTCAAGACCAAGAGGATTATCCCACGCATTATCTTTATCGATATGCCCCCCTGTTTCCTGAGCAAAATGAGCAAAAGCAGTCATAAGAGATTTTTTACAAATAGCATCTGAATCTCGTCCATCAGTGTACTCGCCACAAAATGCAGGGAATTTACCAATTGCACGTAAGAATCGAGTATAAGTATATTCAGGAGCCGCCATCCCAGTTAAAAAGTCCCACTCATACTCAGGGAAAACACGTTCAGCTCTTTTTACGTTATCTGGATTCGAATCGAGCCCTGGCAGAATCGCCTCAACCACATTATTAGAAGTCGTCTGTAGTGCCTTCGCCCAAACGGCGTACATTGGGTCGGCTGTTTTACTCTCTTCTGCCGCCTGTATATCTGATTTTGGAATAATATACCCACCAGGATTTTCAGGATCTGGCTCTATTGTCAAAGCTTGAGTTGATAGGGAACCTAAGATTAATGCACTAGAGATCACACATGCTATTGGTCTTAATTTACTCATAATGTTTCCTTGTATTAGGAGTACTTTTTTATTTGAGTAAATTTATAGAGCTGAAATACCACAAGCACAATTTTGCCATTTGTTATTCTGGATCAATCTCAATATTTAGTAACATAATCATTACAAGCTTGCATGAAAATCCCACATCGAAATGTTCTATCTTATGCATAACCTTTTTTATTTATCATTTCACAACAATAGAAAACCCACCATATTGTTCTAAATTTAAATAAGTCGTTAACAATATTTTGCCGAATGCGTTGACCTAAGACAGGAGTCAATATGAGATTTTATCTATCCATCTTCATTCCATTATGCTTTTTCTTCTCAAATGTTGTTATTGCAGATATAGACCAAAGCCAATTTACTGTTGGTCAGCAAAAAGCAGCGGTCTGTATGACCTGTCATGGAGCAGACGGCATTTCAACTATTGATACCTACCCCAATCTTAAAAATCAAAAAATTCAATATATGGTGGCGGCACTTAAAGCCTATCAAGAAAAACAACGAACGGGAGGCCTTGCTATTTTAATGTATGCCCAAGCGGATGCCCTTAGTGAGCAAGATATGCTGGATATCTCATACTACTTTCACTACGCCAAATAGCGCCATCGCACAATCTTTATTCTTTAGGAGGGAAGATGGATACGACTCACTATGATACAAAAGTTGTTCGATATTTTATTATCAGCAGCCTCGCATGGGGAGTCATTGCCATGTTAATTGGCGTGCTTCTTGCGGCACAACTCTATTGGCCAGCCTTAAATTTTAACTCTGAATACATTCAATTTGGTCGTTTACGTCCACTTCATACTAATGGCGTTATTTTTGGTTTTACCGTTAATTTGTTAATGGCGACATCACTCTATATTGTGCAAAAAACCTGTCGAGTCCCGCTGTTTAATCACAGCCTATCATGGTTTGTCTTTTGGGGCTGGCAGTTAATCTTAGTCTTAGCGCTTATCACGCTTCCTCTAGGCTTTACCACCTCAAAAGAATATGCAGAGCTAGAATGGCCTATCGATATCCTCATTGCTGTAGTCTGGGTCATGTACGCTATTTTATTTTTCATGACCATCGCGCGCCGCCAAGAACCTCATATTTTTGTCGCTAACTGGTTTTTTGGTGCGTTTATTATTGTTATTGCCATGATCTTTGTCGTCAACAACCTCGAGCTTCCAGTTTCTATGTGGAAGTCATACTCTGTCTATGCTGGTGCGCAAGATGCCATCGTACAATGGTGGTGGGGACATAATGCGGTCGGTTTTCTATTAACCGCAGGAGTCATCGGCATGAACTACTATTTTATTCCCAAAGTCTCTGAGCGTCCGATTTACTCATACCGCTTATCTGTTGTGCATTTTTGGGGATTAGTCGGATTTTATACTTGGGCAGGAACCCACCATCTTATTTATTCCTCGGTACCAGATTGGGTGCAAAACGTCGGTATTATCATGTCCCTCATCTTGTGGCTACCCTCTTGGGGCGGCGCTTTTAATAGTTTTATGACTCTACTATCGAATAAAGAAAAGCTAAAGCATGATTACATTATGTGGTTCTTCTTTTCTGCTATAGCTTATTATTGTCTTGCTACCTTTGAGGGCCCATTATTAGCAATCCGCTGGTTTAATATGATTGCTCATAATACCGACTGGGTTATTGGTCACGTCCATTCCGGTGCATTAGGTTGGGTGGGAATGTCTGCCATTGCGGTTTTTTACTATTTTATTCCGCGCCTTTGGCAGCGTGATTACATCTGGTCTAATCGGTTGGTTAAATGGCATTTTTGGTTGGCTCACCTCGGTATCGCACTTTATGCCATTGCTCTTTGGATTGCAGGAATTGGCGAAGGTTACATGTGGCTTAAACAAGAACCGAATGGAGCACTAAGTTACAGTTTTGTTGAGGTGATGAATTTTAGTAAGCCTTGGCTGCTGATGAGATTTATTGGCGGTGCACTCTTTGTTTTCGGCCTGCTATTAATGGTCTATAACCTCTATCGCACATTAACAGGCCCTAAATCTCGCCCTGTCTATGATAGTCAGGAGGCTTAACATGGCAAAGTTAAACGCAGACTTTACTCAATCGGTTATCATTCTTATTCTATCAACTGTACTTGTCGCCAGCTTTTCTCTTCTAGTATGGGTAGTGCCTTTCTTTTTTAATACCGAACAACTAAAAGCAGAATCTACAGCTAAACCTTTAACCGCCCTCCAAGTTGCAGGTCGCGATATTTATATTAGTGAAGGCTGTCATACCTGCCATACTATGATGGTTCGCCCCCTACCTGCTGAGGTAATGCGTTACGGTAAATACAGCAAAGAAAGTGATGATATTTACGAACATCCTAATTTATGGGGTTCAAAACGCACAGGCCCTGATCTTACTAATTTAGGCCGTAAGTACTCCGATCAATGGCATGCTATTCACTTGAAAAATCCACGCCATGTTGTGCCTAGTTCTATTATGCCCGCTTATCCTTGGCTATTTCATAAAACACTCTCGGGAGATGACATTGAGGCCAAGCTGCATGCACTGCAAACACTAGGAGTTCCTTACTCTGAGAATGAAATATCTCAAGCTCGTCTTGCAATTAAAGGTAAAACTCATGCTGAAGCATTAATTGCCTACCTACAAAGTCTCGGTGTTGAGTAAGGAGTAACTCATGAATGCGTTTTGGAATACTTGGGTAATCGCTTTAACCGTATTATTTCTCGCTATCATGGTCGGAGTTATTCTGTTCTATTGGCAAAAACGTGCCAGTTCCGATCCGCATAGAACCCTAGATACGTTCGATGGTATTCAAGAAAATGATGGTGCGGTTCCTAAACTCTTATTTGTTGCGTACTTAATCTCTATCATCCTGACATTGGGATATTTTGTTCTCTATCCAGGTCTTGGTAACTGGCCTGGTCTTATGCATTGGAGTTCAACCAGCCAAGCAACTGTACCATCACAAACTACTCTAGAAGCACAATATCAGGAGGCTAAACTTAGCGCCGCTTCCCCACTTGAGGCATTAAGTCAAAATGCAACCATCGTAAACACGGGCCAATCTTTATTTCAGACTCATTGTGCCGCTTGCCATGGCGATCAAGGTCAAGGACAAAAGCATTTTCCTAATCTTCTTGATAATTATTGGCTCTATGGCGGTACGGATCAGGACATATTACACTCCATTAAGCAGGGACGTAACGGTGTAATGGCAGGTTGGGAGAATATTTTAACATCAGAACAAATTACCCATGTTTCCCAATATATTGCCTCATTAGAACCTGAACGCGTAGTTAACGCCCCAGAAGTTAATTTTGAGTTAGGTTCGGCAATTTACACTGAAAATTGTGTTGCTTGCCATGGTGAAAAAGCACAAGGAAATCCGATATTAGGAGCTCCAAATTTAGCCGATAATATATGGCTGCATGGAGGCTCTATTGATGAAATAAAGCATACTATCCGCCAAGGCTTAAACAACGTGATGCCTGCATTCCAAAGTCAACTTAACCCACTTGAAATTTCAGCCATTGCAGCCTACGTTAAATATGAAAACAAACTACACATTGAAAGAAAACAATCACTTGATCCAGACTTGATTGCAAAAGGTCGGTATCTTGCTCTAGCAGGAGATTGTATCGCCTGTCATACTAGTGAAGGCGGACAGCCTTTTGGTGGTGGACTCGGCTTTGTTACCCCATTTGGAACTTTATATTCAACCAATATTTCAACCCACCCCGATTACGGTATCGGTGATTATACCTATCAAGACTTTTACGATTCTCTGCATAAAGGGAAAGGGAAAAATGGCTATCTTTATCCTGCTATGCCCTACTCATCTTATCAATACGTTACAGAAGAAGACACCAGAGCCATTTGGACTTATTTGCAATCTATAGCCTCGGTTAATACGGTCAATACAGAAAACAAGATGATTTTCCCAAGTAACATTCGTCTTGGGTTACTGGCTTGGAATATCGCATTTTTAGATACAAGTCCGCTGGAATATCCAAGTTATCGTCCTGCTACCTGGAAAAGAGGCAAATATCTCACTATGGGGTTAGGTCATTGTAGCGAATGCCATACACCACGAAATATTGCTCAAGCCCTAGAACCTAAAAAACTATTTCAAGGTAATTTAATCGATGGTTGGCAAGCCCCTGATATTACAGCGGAACAACTGTATGAAACAGGCTGGAATATCGTTTCTCTTACCGATTTTTTAAAAACTGGGCATTCTGAAAAAGGTACTGCATTTGGCGGAATGGCTGAGGTGGTTAAGAATAGTACCCGTCAT
Source organism: Photobacterium damselae subsp. damselae (assembly GCF_038086725.1). Taxonomy (NCBI): domain Bacteria; kingdom Pseudomonadati; phylum Pseudomonadota; class Gammaproteobacteria; order Vibrionales; family Vibrionaceae; genus Photobacterium; species Photobacterium damselae. The sequence goes on along the minus strand of NZ_CP146971.1, from coordinate 186,696 downwards.
TTAACAAGGCAAGATGTGGAAGCCATTGCAGAATATCTCATTGCAGGAGATAAATACAACGAAATAGAGCCCCATATTGTTCCCATTATTCCACCTGGATTTGGAGATTTAGCCAACCGACCTGTAACTCAAACAATCAATGAAATCGACGATTCACTTAACGTTGCTTCTGATACCAAAACAGGCATTGAAACGCTCGATATTCAAAACCACGAAGAAGCCATGTATAACCTTTATGCTCAAACTTGTGGCGCGTGTCATGGCCCTGATGGCAAAGGTCGTGCGGGTATCGCTCCTGCTTTGCTAAACAATGGCATCATTATGCATAAAGATCCTTACGATACCATTGCCGTTGCCATTCGCGGATTAATGCCAAGTTATATGAATCGAGGCACTAATTTTATGCCAATGAGTAGCTTTGACACCGTTTTAAGTGATGCTCAGTTGGCACAATTGCTCACTTTTGTTAGGAATCGATTAGGAGGACGCACCGTTATTATTACCGCCAAAGATGTCACAAATGTTCGTAAAGAACTCGAAAAATCAGGCTATATTGGTGCTATCCATCAACCTATGGAGTGATTCATCATAAAAAATGAAACAGATGCATTCCACGAGATAAAGAAACAAAAGCAGAGACAGAACATAGAATCAATACCGAGTTATGCACTAGACGTTTCTTTATTTTATGTCGAACTTGATATGCCAGTAGTGTTGCCATAATTGGAGCGGGTAACAACAACACACTATTATGGAAATCTTGATAAGAGAAGTTGCCTGATAGATGCAGTGCAATCAGAGAAATAACTCCGGTTATGGCAAAGAAAGCGGCTAAATTCGCACGGATTTTTTCAGGCTCTTCATTTTGTAGCAAAATCGCTAAAGGTGGCCCACCAATTCCAGTCGCCGTTCCCATCACACCAGAAACAAAGCCAGCAATAAGCATATTGACGGGAGTTGGTGAAAGTTTCCATTTACCTAGGCTGAGCACAACTGCGATTAAAATCGTAACCCCAAGCATAATAGCCAACTGATCTGCCGTTACAATCATTAAAATATATGCCGCTAATACGGTTCCCGGTAACCGCCCTATAAATGCAGAGAGCAACATTCTGGGTTCAAAATAAGAACGATATTGATACCAAACAATCAGTGACATGCTCATGCCAAGAAAGATCACGGCACTTGGCATAAGTTTAGGTTCTAACACTAAAATAAATGGCCCCACCAGCACACCCATACCAAACCCTATTGAGCTTTGAACGAAGCAACCTAATGTAAAAATGACGAGGCATGCTAAAAATATTGATGAGTCCATAAACCAAACTTAAATATCATACAAATTATTTGAATAATGGTATTTGAACATATTTGGTTTGATATTGTATATACAACAGATAAAAAAATAGCCTCGGGCTAGGAGGCTGAAATCAGAAGACGATCGTTCAAAAAGTCGAATCCTATGACTTTCCGAACGAAACAATGCGGGTTAATAATACTTAAAATACGGACGTTTCCGAGATATTCTTTTTATTTTTGCGTAAAAAGATCCGCAATAAATTTACAATACGCCATTATCGAAAAGCATGTACATCTTTTAATTGTTCAACTAAATAAGCCACAGCATCTGGATGAGTTACACCTTTTCGTTGTGTTAAATGAAATTCCGTTTTATAAGCCGTATTAGGTATATCTAGCTTAACTAACTCTCCTCTTTGTACCCAAAGCTCTGCAAAATGCTCGGGTAAATGACCAATGTAATCACTTGAAAGTAATAAAAGCGCGGTCATTTCCATGTTCGAAGTGTAAGCAAAAACCTCACAGCCGAAATCTCTCACAGGCGTAATTTTATGCTCAGTAGCACGATCAACAACAGCATAAGGCTTTAGGGAATCTAAAGTAAATGGCTGTTTTTGTTTTAGAATAGGATGCTCAGCACGACAATATAACGATTGGTACTCACTGAAGATCTCAATATATTCCAATCCATCACGACGAATTTCAGATGAGGTAATAGCGACATCCAATTCTTTAGCCAACAATAGTTCTTCAATTTTCAGTGTATCTTCAACTCGACTATCAATTTTTGCTAAAGGAAATTCTTGTCTTAACCGTTCTAAAGCTCGGGTTAATAAACAATCTGGATTAGTTACGACACAATCGATCATGGCAAAGCGGATATAGCCTTGAGACTGCATTTGAAGATCTTGAATATTGACTTCAAAATCACGGATATGGGTAAATAAGGTTTCAACAAACTGGTAAAACTGCTTTCCTTCAAGAGTTAGCTTAAACCCTTTACGTCCACGTTGACATAAAGTCATACCCAGTTGACGTTCAAGGCTAGCCATATTAGTACTAATTGTGGACTGTTGAGTTCCTAATTTCTCTTGAGCTTGAGAAAAACCACCACAATCAACAATCACTTTAAATAAGTGCAGTACTTTTAAATCCAATTTATTGATATCTCTTACCATGGTTTTATTACCTGTAGATTCCATGGAGATGCAAAATAATACTTTGTACAGAAAGTCTCAACTAAATATATAAAATTAGTAACAAAAATTGAGAAAAAGAGGCAAAATGCATAGGAAATCAACAAAGAACGCATTCATAATCTAAATGCGCTCTTGTAGCATTATGGGTTTTATTTATTATTCAGGCTTGCTTTTTTGTGGCTTGTTGCGTTTATTGTGGCGACGAGTTCGGTTATGAGGAATCGCTTTTTTACCTTCTTTTGGCGCAGCTCCACCGTCACGCAAATGTTTAGGTTTATAATTCAAAATAGAAACAGGCACTGGTTTACGTGGTTCAAAACCATCAACGACTCGACGTTCTAATAGGTGACCTAAACGGCTTTCAATCATGCACAAGTTTTTGAAATTGTCTTTTGATACAAATGAAATCGCTTCACCTGATGCACCAGCACGACCTGTACGACCAATTCGGTGAATATATTCTTCTGCTGGGTATGGCAAATCGTAGTTAATCACGCGTTTTAGGTTATCAATATCAATACCACGAGCAGCGACACCTGTTGCTACCATCAGCTTTAATTGGCCTGACTTAAAATCTTCTAATAACTGAGAACGTACTGCTTGGCTACGACCACTATGGAAAGCTTCTGCGTATATATCACGCTTTGCTAATTGTTCAACAAGCTTAGCGGCACCATGTTTAGTCTCAATAAAAATAAGAGCCTGATCCCAATCATTTTCTTTAATCATATGACTGAGTAGCGATGACTTCATATCTTTATCAACGGTCACTAACCATTGTTCAATTTTAGAAGCCGCTGCGTTACCTTTTGAAATTTCTGATAATTCAATCGGATTTTCAATCGCAGTTCTTGCTAACTCTCGCACTTGACGAGTCATGGTTGCAGAAAACAGTAATTGTTGGCAGTCTAATGGCAGACGATCCATAACTTTATTGATCGCTTCAATAAAGCCCATGTCCAGCATACGGTCAGCTTCATCAAGAACAACCGTCTCTACTTCATCCAAGTGAATTGCACGTTGAGTACACATATCCAGTAGACGACCTGGAGTTGCAACTAAAATATCAACTCCTTCAATCAATGCCTGTTTTTGATGCTTATATTCAACACCACCAAACATAGCTAACGTTTTAATATTAAGATGCTTACTGTACTTTTCGATATTTTCTGCAACTTGAGCGACCAATTCACGTGTTGGCGCAAGAATTAGACCTCGCACTCGCTTAGGACGGACTTTAACTCCGTCATTAAAACGTTCTAGCATTGGCAGTACAAAGCTGGCGGTTTTACCAGTACCTGTTTGCGCAGCAGCTAATACGTCTTTTCCCAAGAGAATCACAGGAATAGCCTTATTCTGAATTGGGGTTGGCTCGTTATAGCCCAGTTCAGTAACCGCTTGAACGATAGGATCTGATAATCCCAACTTAGAAAATGACATAGTGTATCTCGAGAAATATAGAAAGGGACGGCAAGATAACAAAAAAACTCGCTATAGCCAATTAGCGATAGCGAGTTATTAAGGTCTATTTAGAAATCTTTACGCTTTTGCGGCATGTTTATAAAGGAAATCTAAAACTTCTTTTTTCTCTTGTTCATTCAAACCAGCACGAGGGAACATACTTTGCGTAATACCATCCCACTGTCCTTTAGTGTGTGATGCAGGATCTGGTGCGGTGTGACACATGGTACAACGTTCGTAAAAGATCTTTTCTCCAATACTTTGTTGCGGTTTATTTGACACACTTGAATGCATAAATTTATTAATACGCTCAGGAATATTCAAGGTGGCTAAGCTCATCATCATTTGACAATCACTTTCCGCTACGATGTGTGGTGGCTCATACGCTTGGTTTGGTGAACATGGATTTGTACACTTTTTATAGTATGCAAGGCACGTATTTGCACTGGTTCCTTGGCTTAAACCACCACAAGAACGATCCGATGTGATCACGTTAATTTGACCGCTATTACAACGACCTAATTTATCCAATTGCATCCATGCGCCTTCATGTAAGCAAGCCACGCCGCGATGAAGATCTTTGGCTAAACGGGCACCACACAACAAGGCTCCACGGCCATTATAAAGTTCAACTAGATCACCATCAGCAATACCTTGAGCCTTGGCATCTTCTTCGTTGATTAATAAGAACTGTCGCCCATCAACACATTCATAACTATTAGTGTCAGCATTGGCCATTTGTGAGTGTAAACGCATCCATGGGTGCGGACTTAAAATATGCAACTGACCTTTATCAGCATTACCTAAATACTCAAATGGCTGCATGAAGGTAGGAACCGGAGGACAATCCCAAATATTCATATCCGCAATAGCTTGGCTATACAGCTCTATTTTTCCTGACGGTGTGTGAAGTGGGTTTTTCTTAGGGTCATCATAGAAAGCACCATGACGCTGCCAATAATCTGCTGATTTAGGTACAGGTAAATGAGTTACTCCATCTTTCCAGAACTGATCGAACGGTTTGAGTTTTCCTGCGGTAGAGTTTGCATAAGCTTCTTTGATCAAGCCCATCATATCTTTACCTGTCGTATACTGCTGCTCAACCCCAAACAGTTTCGCTAAACGGCGGAAAATTTCAAAATCATCTAAGCTCTCGCCATAAGGCTCAATCACCTGCTGCATCGCATAGACTTTATCATTACTATAAGTACCGCCAGAGGTAATATCAACTCGCTCTAATGCTGTTGTTGCTGGCAATACAATATCGGCATAACGGGCAGAAGCGCACCACCAAGTATCCTGACAGACATAGGTTTCTACTTTCTTATTCATCGCATCTAATAGTGCGTTTAGGTTTTGCTGGTGTGAGAATAAGTTATTACCTGAGTTATAGATCATAGTCACATCAGGGAACGTCAGTGTTTGACCATTATAAGTAAACGCTTTACCTGGGTGTTTCAACATTTCCGCTTGTAACACCACCGGACATCCCGCGCTGACTGCATTATGACCTTGACCAATCGTTACTGGTAGAGCCGCACCTGATTGAGGCATACCGCCATTACCGTAGTGCCAACTAAAGCCAAAGCCCTCACCTGGTTTACCAATTTTACCAGCCATCGCAGCAAAGTTGATAATAGCCCAGTGAACCATTTCACCATGATCGGCACGTTGTAATGCCCAGCCAGCAGCAATTTGCGTTTTCTTATTCTTAAAGAGTTCAGCTAATTGTTTGATTTGTTCGGCACTGATCCCTGTTATCATTGCCGCCCATTCTGGAGTCTTCGGAATACCGTCTTTCGTACCCAATAGATATTCAACATACTGAGGGTAACCGACGGTATATTTATTTACATACGCTTCATCAACCAAGTTTTTATCATGGAGGTGATAAGCCATTGCATTAAATAGCGCAGTATCGGTTCCTGGTGTAATTGAGATCCATTCGCTACCTAAATTTTCATCAGTGGTGGTTCGTTGCGGGTTAATGGAGATGAATTTGATCCCTTTCTTTTTCCATTCAAGCCAGTGACTTTGCATTTGATGATCTGCAACTCGGAATTCAACCCGGTTTGTTTTCCACGGATCGGCACCCACTAAAACAAACACCTCGGTATTTTTCTCAATAACAGGCCAAGCAGTCTGAGGTGAATACACTTCCATATCACCAACAATGTGCGGCAGAATAACCGTTGATGCGCCAGCTGAATAGTCACCGATAGTTGTACTACAACCGCCAATTAAGTTAAAAAAGCGACCTTGTACCACAGGAGGTCGTAATAGCCCGGTATTAGACCAACCATCATAAGATGAGTCAAAGATGCCCTGATTACCTTTCGTTTCAATGGTATGTAAAATCGCATTCGCCGTTAATTGCAAAGCGGTTTCCCAACTAACACGAACAAACGGTTCTTTACCCCGTAATTCAGGTTTAGTGTTTCCGCCTAAATTTTCTAAATACGATTTACGTACCATTGGATACTGGATACGAGTTTTATTATAAGTACGACTTAATAGCCCTTTTAACAGCATTTCAGTAGGAAGAGGATCAATCTCTTTTCTTGGCTGAATACCAACTAATACCCCTTTTTTTACGACGGCATAAAATGGTCCCCAATGCGAAGCGCTTGGAATCAAAACGGTATCGTCGGCAAAGGCATAATCCAGTGGAAATAAAGTAAGGCCATTTGCTGCAATAGCGGTAGCAATAGCCGACTTTAGGAATGAACGGCGAGAAACGTCCATAGTAGCTCCTATCTATCTTTGTTATTTTCGGCTCATCCTACTCCTGGTTAAAACCCTATAAAAAGTAGTATTAATTCAATCAATGTTTTTATAAATCATTCATTAAATATAGAAATCATTAATGTAAATAAAAAAAACCATATAAAACATATTAATAGAATAATAACCCTTAACTAATTGATAGTGTTATCAAAATAAAAACCAATGTAGATATCGTTTATTATGGTTAAATCCAATATTAACTATATTTACAAACATAGTATTTATTAATGGATTATAAATAAAAGCACTCAATAATAATTGAATGCTTGTAGTTAAATAAACTGTTCAATGAATTAAACGAACTACGAGAGAACCCACTTCGCGCAATGATTCAATATTAAAGCTTAGTACAATCCCTTCTTTGGGTGCGTAATAACGATGAGCTTCTTGCCCAAAAATATCATATTGAATGGCGACTAACTGTTCTGCTTCAACTTTCTCTAATAATGTCACTTGAGGAATAATAAAGCCACCGGTCAGAGCCCGAATTGAAGTCACCTCTTTTCCTTCAATCAATGCTGATCTTATCGGTTCTTCTCGTTCTTCTGTTACGGCAATATTATACAGCTCTAATACTCGCCAAATCCCATTCACTGCCCGTTCAATAAACTCTAACTCAGTGATACGACCACATCCAACTTCAATGGTAATCGATGGAATTTGATGTTGATTCCATACCGTTTCTAATACCCCTTCTGCACCAGGATCATCCAAAATCACATCAGGCTCTATCAATCGAGCCATCGTAACCGCATCAGACAGTCGATAATCAGCAAAAACGTAAAGAGGATAACAGGTTCCAGATGTTTGAGTATGCAGATCAATGGCTAAATCTGCATTAGGATGTAATAAATGAGACCATATTGCAGCTAAATATTGTTCTGCTGCATTCCCATTTTTATTACCAGGAAAGTAGCGGTTTAAATTTATCGAAGAGAGATCCAAATCAGAACTAAAAAAATCTCGATGGTGATGTAAGACGCCAGATAAATTAACAACAGGAGCGACAACAACAGTTCCTTGGATATTTTCAATATTTTCTTGTAATTCTCGAATACATTGTTGAGCCGATAATATCCCATTAAATTCATCACCATGAACTCCAGCGGTAATACATAAACGCTTACCTTTTTTCGCTCCCTTAAAGACCCATACTGGCAATAGGTTATTTTGTGCTAAAGCATTAGAAGATGCACTAAACCAAAACTGATGGCAACCTGCTGGTAAATCAGACACATTTAAATGAGATATAACAGGTATAGATTGAAGAGTATCCCCTGTATATATTGTTTGAGCCATAACAAATCCTTAAAACTGAAAAGGCGCACTGCTTTAGTACGCCTTTAAATTGAACAATAATATCCCTAAATGACTTATACAAAGCCTGCGAGATGAGCACTTATAACCACTATGCTGGCCGTCACGAAAAGCAACAGCATAAAACGCCAACAGAAACGAGCCCAATCACCCCAGTCGATACGACATACACCAAGTGTTGCCATTAACGGCGCGGAAGTTGGCACAATCACATTGGTAAAACCATCGCCTAACTGGAATGCAAGAACACTCACTTGACGAGAAATACCAGCAATATCACCAAGAGGAGCTAATAAAGGCATAGTTAGCGCAGCTTGGCCAGATCCCGATGTTACAAAGAAATTAAAAATAGATTGGAACAGATACATCATCCAAACAGCAGCCACATCAGGAATCCCACTGATTACACTGCCGGCACTATTTAGAATGCTATTGAGAACACTTGGCGTTGTTGCAGACCCATCACCCAAGATCAACAATACCCCTTTGGCACACCCCACTAATAGAGCAGGAGCAAGCATTGTTCCAGCCCCTTCTTTAAATGACGCAGCGATATCATTTAAGCGCATACCGTTTAGTTTGAATACAACCCCGATAATGCCTGCAATAAAGCCCATAGTGAAAAATTGAGAAGCGATTTCAGGAATATACCAAGCGTGAACAACCACGCCCCAAACTACCCATACTGTAGTAAAAACAACCGTTGCAATGACCAAGGTATAGCCAAGACACCAATCTGACTTTTGCACTTCCGCATTATGCTCTCGCATTGAAGCATCAGTACGGCGACTGTAAGAAAGCTCTGGGTTTTTCTTAATTCTCGCCGCATAACGCATGGTATAAAGCATACCCAGCAGAGTGAAACCAACCCACATTGGAATTCGAACTTCCATACCAGAAAGAACCGGAATCCCTGCAATACCTTGCGCGATTGCGACTGAGAACGGATTCATCCAAGATGTTGCGAAACCAATTTGAGTCGCAATATAGGTCACCATTACGGTGGTAATGCCGTCATAGCCTAATCGCAGCATCAAGGGAGCAATGATCATCGCAAAGGCAATCGCCTCTTCTCCCATACCAAACACGGCACCACCGAGAGAAAACAGCAAAAATAAGGTTGGAATAAAAAAGCGATCATTGCCCTTTGTCTTATCAATAAGAACCAAAATGCCGTTATCAATGGCTCCCGTTCGCATCACAACGCCGAACGCACCGCCAATAACCAACATAAACATGATAACGCCAATGGCAGAACCCCATTTACTGCCAGAAACCAAGCCCTCAAAGACAAAGTTCATTAAGCCAATGCCACCACCAGAGGCAAAAAAGCCGACTGAATTATAAACAGGCTCACCTTGATCGTTTAATGCGACTTTGAATGACTCAGGGTCAACAACCGAACGTGTTTTTTCAACACCATCGACAACATAACTGATTTCTTGTTGAGTAAAACTTCCTGCGGGAATGAGGTAGGTTAGAACAGTTGCGAATACACCGACTAAAAAGATAAGAATAAAGGTATCAGGTATTTGCCATTGTTTTTTCTTTGATCCAGTAGATCCTTTTTCGTTTGATACGGCTTGCAAAATATAATCCATTATTATCAGTAAAAACTGTATAATATATCACCTATTTTGCTTTAAAATGCAATTGCTATTTGTTGGAAATTTTAACAATATCTCTTTTTATAACAGTTAGTTGCCTTATCAATTATTCCTATTTGAGATGCTTTTTGGATATTAATTCATTTTCTATTCTTGAATTTATGTAATGCCATTTGATTTAGAAAATAAGATCGGGAGAAATTCAAAAATCTATTACACTCTCACCCGCTATGATAAGTGCAATATGCCGATTCAATGCAATAAACGCATCATGATTTTTTTAAGCTACATGTTATCTCGCGTTAATCTATACCCAACTTTTATTCACAGACATAGTTTACGAACACTTATTAGGGAAGATCGATGAAAAAAGTGTTAATTACAGGATTTGAACCTTTTGGCGGAGCAAGCATAAATCCAGCACTTGAAGCGGTAAAACAACTAGAAGCAATCTCTTTTACTAATGCTACTGTTGTTACTTGCCAAGTTCCTGTTGCTCGTTTTAAAGCTATTGATACGGTTATCAGTGCTATTGAGTACCATCAACCTAACATTGTTATTACCGTTGGCCAAGCCGGTGGTAGAGCAGCAATAACTCCAGAACGAATTGCGATCAATGTTGATGACTTTCGAATTACAGATAATGATGGAAACCAACCAACGGATCAGCCAGTTATTGAACAGGGACCCGATGCCTATTTTAGCACCCTACCAATAAAAGCCATCACACAGGCTTTACAGCAACAAGGGATCCCATGTCAGGTCTCTAATACCGCAGGAACCTTTGTTTGCAATCATTTATTTTATGGTATTCAGCACTATCTTCGTGACTCAAACACAAAACATGGCTTTATTCATATCCCTTTACTTCCGGAGCAAGCACCAGCAGGTGATCAACCTAGCATGTCTTTAGATACCATTGTGTTAGGGCTAAAAATAGCCATTGAGGCAACAGTCAATAACGAACAAGACATTTCTGTTGGTGCCGGAACCATTTGTTAAAGCATCAATAAGACAGGTTTGAAACGACTACCAAAATAAGTAACAAGCATCTGATTTATGGTGTTAATTTTTGGTAGTCCTATCATCAATTTCAAGGAAAACCTCGCAAAATACTCAATCATGTTCCACACTTAAAGTGTACTAGCAGGATAGGAGTACGCTTATGTCTACAAGACTAAACGAAACCATCAGTTTAGAATTGCAGATTCAGTCGGCTGTCAGGGAGATGATAGCCTTTACTGAGCTCAGTAGTAAATCCAGCACCTATCAGGATCGTCTTCAAGGTGCTATTCACCATACTAAGATTCTGTTGACTCTAAGTCTGATGACCCGTGCTTTTTTTAGTGAAGCACAAAATACCGCTAACAAATTACTGAATATTGAGCAGCGATTTTATGATTTTGAGTACGTTATTCAGCGCTCAATAACTTCGTATACTTTATCGTGCCGTGATCCATCTTTACAGCAAGCAATCGCTCACAACAAAGCCAGTATGGTGAGTGAAGCTGAGATACTTAACTACCTTAGCCAGCCATTAAGTCTTGATGTAGAAAATATGATTGCGGCCCTTGCTACCAAGCACGTTAAAACTCTGGCGCTTGAATTTTCACTCCATGAAGACATTGATAATCAAATTGATGAGGCTTTTTGTCATACCCTAACCAGCTTATGGCTCGATCTTGGATTTTGCTTATCAGAAGATGCTACCTGCCGCTTGCTTGAACAGATCATTCATTCAAGAACTGGTACCATGTGTCTGCTATTTTTAAATATGACCGAACATCATCGAGAGCGAGAAGCCGTTAGATTGTATTTCGCTGAAATTGATAAATTTTATGCGGCTCTCACAGCCTCAGGACTAAAGCGCGGAATTAAGTTTTTAAACCACATAACCAAAAATCCAGATAGCGATGATAAAACTTAAATACTCTCAATATCTAAGTAATGATATCTTCATTGCTTAGGTTATATTCGTTGTAATGAGAAATATATACTCAGGAACGTCTAAGTTTAGCGAGAACAATCATGGCAAACTCAATTGTGATCTTCTACGATGGTCAATGCCCTCTTTGTCAAAAAGAAATGAATAAATTGGTGCGCTATGACAAGAGTGAGCAAATACATTTAGTCGATATTTTTTCAACTGAATTTGATGATTATCCAGCTATAGATAAACAGGAAGCGGCAGACATTATTCATGTTCTCCTACCAAACGGCGAATTACTCACCGGCTTAAATGCCCTTCATTATGCATGGCAAAGTGTAGGAAAAGGCTGGTTATATGCTCCAACTCGTTGGAAAGTATGGCGAAGTCTATGGGATAGACTTTATCTACTTTTCGCACAAAATCGCTATCGCGTATCGAAATGGTTAACAGGTAAAGAAAGATGTCATAACGGAGCATGTAAACGTTAGAGACTCTATAACTTTTATTACGTCAAAGAGGTTTTCTGAGGATATATCCACAACACAGATGACAGATATGGCATATAATGCTCGGGTAATCACAGCTACTTTAACTAGCTGATAGATTTTCCATTCAGATTTTGTCCCGCAATGATATTCACTGCGGGATTTTTTTTATCGCAATCAAAGTCTCTATTTCCATTGGTTGAACTCTGCTCTTACTCAACCAATGGTAACAAATAACTTAATCGATTTTATTTTCAACTCTGGTTTGAGTCTGTACTGTCTCTTCATTTTTAACCGTGGTTGCCTGAGTCGTCTCCGGCTCATCTCGCATAGCTTTTTGAAAGCTTTTTAGTGCATAGCCTAAATCACTGCCAACGGTTCTTAACTTTTTCGTACCGAAGACTAGAACACAAATAACGCCAATAATAAGCAATTGAGCAACACTAATACCACCCATCACAAACCTCTTTTATATTATTAAATAGTTACTTAATACAATTATCGTGCAGCTGCACTAGTATCAACGGGTTTAGATTCATAAATATCTTTTACAGCAGATAAGATAAAAACGGCCGAAAAAAACAGACTGATGTACCACTTAGCATAGAGAAAATCTGTTAGATGCTGTTCCAATACTAAATGAATTAGCGTGGATACTGAGACAACTTGGAGAAAAACAATAATACCTTGTTGCCAGCGTGGTTTCTGATAACAACTAAAACGCATCATAATTAAAAAGAAAATTACAGATGCACTTGTTGCAAGCCAAACACTCATAGTTTATGTCCCTTATAATGAATTAATTTCATCCTAGCGACTTTTATCTATGGATAATGTAAGTATTACTTAAGTGCATATAAATTTTTTATAAAGAGATTACCTATTTAGTCATCAGCAATTAAGCGATAGCCAACACCATTCTCAGTAATAATATGTTTAGGTTGAGCTGGGCAATACTCAATCTTATGTCGAAGTTGGGCTATATGAATTCGAACATAATGTGCATGCTCAGTATAATTTCCACCCCACACCTCTTTTAATATCTGCTTATGAGTAAGCACTTTCCCCATATTTTTAGCCATCAATAATAAGATCTTATACTCTTTAGGTGTTAACTTAATGGCTTCATCACCACGCATTACAGTTTGCATAACTAAGTCCATTGTTACATCACCAAACTGATAGCTGGTTACATCACTGGTTGGCGTCTGGGAAGTTAACCGTAATGCCACCCGAATACGAGCCAACAGTTCTTCACTACCAAAGGGTTTAGTTAGGTAATCGTTGGCTCCAGCATCAAGGGCTAAGACTTTATCGGTTTCTTTATCGCGTGCTGAAATCACAATTATTGGCGTTTCAGTCCAAGTTCTTAATTCTTTGGTAAAATCTAGTCCATCGGCATCGGGCAGACCTAAATCGAGTAAAATCAAATTAGGGCTCCAGGTTGCTATTTGTCGCAGGCCCTCTTGTGCTGTTTCAGCCGTTTTTACTTGGTAGCCGTGCCCTGTAGTTAAAATATCTAAGAAACGACGAATTGGCGCTTCATCTTCAATAATAAGAATTTTTATATCACTATTCATAAATATCCGTTAACTCATACCGTTCACAAGGGATCTGGACTGTAAAAATAGAACCGCCCCCCTCTCTAGATGCTACCGATATCGTTCCTTTGTGTGCTGACACGATTAATTTACAGATAGCTAATCCTAACCCTGTACCTTTCACTTTTACATGCTCTGAACGATAAAAACGCTCAAATATACGTTGAGAATCTTCAGGAGCGACTCCACAGCCCCGATCGGCGATTGAAAAAACAAAAGCACCATCTAAATAACATGTTGATATATCTATAGGACTATTATCAGAACTGTATTTTGCTGCGTTTTCAATAAGATTGGCGATAACTTGTTCAATTAACGTGTAATCTAATGAGACTAACATCGTATCGCCTACTAAGCTAATAGGATGCTGCTTTAAGAGTAATTCGACCCGTTTTATTGCACTGCCAATAACCTCTTCAGGCTCAACCCAATCACATTTTGGCACAAGAGTCTTAATGCTATAGCGACTGATATCCAGTAACTTAGTTAAGCTTCGATTTAAGCTATACCCTTCTTCAGCAATTGATTGCAATAATTCTTGTTTTGTCTGTGGTGGCAAATGGATATTGGGATCATTAAGCGTTGTAGCTGACCCGATGATTGAACCTAAAAGCGTTTTCAAATCATGAGATACTGCAGCTAATAAGGTGTTACGCATCTGCTCCATTTGGTTAGCTTCTTTAACCATCGCCAAGGCATGATTGGCTTCTGAACGAGCCAGCGACAAACTGATTAAAGTACTTAAGATAGGATTAAACGTTGTAGGTTGATAAAACTCGACAACCAGTACACCAAACACACCGTTTTGACTATATAGCGGATGTAATTCCACATGGGCTGAAACGGACTGGATATCGTCACATCCCTTTTGATAGTACGTTTCAACCTGCTCAATAAAACGGGCCGGTTCTAAATTCTCATGAGAAGCTAAGCAATATAAATTAGGTTGAAACAACCAGAGTTGAGCTTTAATTTGTCGACAGCTTGCTAAATGCAGAATTGAAGCTTCGGCAATTTCTACGCTCTCATTCAGTGAAGCAAGGACAGAAGCAAGACCATAATTGCTTTTTAGCTCAGAACGAAGCGCAATATTTTTATGCAGCTCTCTTTGTTGCGATTGGGTGATCTTAACCGCAAATACCCCACTAAAAGCCATTACTGCAAACGTAATGATGTGCTGATAATTCTGAAATTTAAATGAATTGTGTTCAGGTAGTACAAAAAAATGAAACGCTACAATACTCATTGCCGTAATGACATATGCCATGCGTTTTCTTAACCAAAAACCACTTACAATATTAAGAAGTAACAATAACATTGCCGTATCGGTTTCAATGATAACATCACGAAAACGAACTCCGACATAAGTAACCAAAGCGTATAAGGCAAACAAACAGAGTATTTTCTTTCCATCAGCCCAAGTAAATTGATTGTTCATCAAACGTTCTATTCATCTAATAATCAAAGGAAAAGGCGCAATACTACGCCTTTATATATCAACACAGTAACTGACAGAATATACCTCAATAATGCTGGTAAACCTGAGAGTATCTGCCATGTTATATCTCTAAGTGAACTCCAATTTCAATTAATCTATCCTGAGGCACACTAAGCCGTTCTGACGTTCGCAGCGCATTTCGACTCAATAAAATAAATAATCGAGCTTTTAAATCGTGCCACCAGCTGACATGTTTTACCTTCATTCGCTCTGAAGACATAAAAAATATGGTTTCTGCTGGGTGCAAAGTCAGTTCTTTAGTACAGCACCCATGATAAATCTGTTCAATATCCAATGTTTCCTGATAGCCCACATACGCAATCATCTGCCAAAACGACGGAGATAATTGACGAACTTCTAATCGCTTTAATGGATGGACCCAAGGTTGATCAACATATTTATACGTCAGCAGAACATTACGCTCATGAAGGATTTCGTTGTATTTTAAATTATTCACTAACGATGACGGTACCTGATTTTCGTTACTAGATAAATAAACCGCAGTACCTGATGCTCTAGACCATTGTTTTTGCTCAAGCTCTTTGACCATTGCATCAATGGAAAGAGATGGCTTGAACATGGTAGTAATTCTCTCTCTTTCTTGATACCAAATGATCATAAGCAGGAAGACTAGTGAACCAATCGTCAGTGGTAACCATCCCCCATCAGCAAACTTTAATGATGTTGAGATAAATAACAATAGATCATAGCTCACCATTAATACCGCGTAAGTCATCACTGTTTTTCTTGACCAATTCCACAAATATCTTGAAACCACCAAAATAAATAGTGATGAAATTAACATCGTAGCCGTCACAGCAATGCCATAAGCCGCAGCTAACCGAGTTGATGAGCCGAACGTTACGACAACGGTAATAACTAAAATGAACAGCAGAAAGTTCGCCATAGGCACGTAGATCTGCCCTTGCTCATGATGAGATGTATGGTGAATACGGACAGGGGGCAAGAACCCTAAGTTAATCGCCTGACGAGTCAGTGAAAAAATCCCGGATATAACAGCTTGAGAAGCGATCACCGTTGCAAAGGTAGCCAAAATAACAAGAGGCAGGCGTAATACATTAGGGGCTAACATAAAAAATGGATTTTCAATCGCTTTAGCATGACTTAATACCAACGCACCTTGTCCGAAATAATTCAAAACCAGGCAAGGCATTACAACAAAAAACCAAGCTAAGCGTATTGGTTTAATCCCAAAGTGACCCATATCTGCATAGAGCGCTTCAACACCTGTCACCGCAAGAACCACAACACCCAAAGTGAACAGAGTGGCAACTCCATGATGAAAAATAAACTCTACAGCATAATGTGGAGACAACGCTTTGATCACAATAGGGTTATCAATAATGGCATTGGCTCCTAATATCCCAATGCAGACAAACCAAATAAGCATGACAGGAGCAAATAATTGACCAATTTTACCCGAGCCAAACTTTTGAATAGCAAATAATGCACAAATAATCGTTATTGAAATAGGCAGAATCATAGGTTGTAAATCAGGGTTGATTACGCTGATACCTTCAACCGCAGATAAAACCGACATGGCAGGAGTTATGATTGCTTCACCAAAGAAGAAACCTGCAGCCAACATACCCAAAAATAGTATTGAGATTTTTAACTGCTTTGGCGCTACACCATGAGCTAATGAAGCAAGGGTTAAAATCCCTCCCTCACCTTTGTTTGAAGCCTGAGTGACCAGAGATAGGTACTTAATACAAACAGTAAGAATAAACGTCCAGAAAACCAGCGAAAGGATGCCAAAAACGTTCGCTTGGTTTATCGCGATTGAGTGTTCACCATCAAACATTGCTTTGAATGCGTATAAAGGGCTCGTACCAATATCGCCATACACAATCCCAATAGATAGGCATGTTAATACCAATAAAGACTGTTTTTGATTTTGCATTTTGTTGTTATGGGCCGCCTAATTGTTTAGGACACGACACAATACCTTAAGTCATTTAAGAAGCAGGAAGAGTAACAAGCGGCATGTAAAGTTGCGGTATATATTCGACAGGGAGATATAAAAAAGATATAAAGTTTGTTTAATTAACAAGCTAAATGATATGTTTATCAACACTGTTTATTTGACGTTTTTAGCATCTAGCAGATACAAAAATACCGATACCCAAAGGCATCGGCATTTTTAATAAATTGATCGGTTATAGATTTTCGATATTCTTACCCGACGTTTCAAAACGATACTTATGAGTAACCCAAGCACCCAACAAAGAAGTAACAACGAGAGTCAGTAACAGTGAAAAGACACCAATCACATGTAAGAGTATAGGGAACATAAATGCAGTAAGAATCGCCCCTAACTTAGCAATGGATGCAGCAAATCCCGCACCTTTAGCTCGGATTTTTACTGGAAATACTTCTCCTGAAATCAAATATGTTTGTGCATTTGGGCCTAAATTATTCATAAAGTTGAACAGCATGAAACCCAAAAATAGTACATAAATCTGATAATCACTATGTACTTTTACCGATACTGCCGCTAACAAAAGTCCTACTGCGCAGCCAACAAAGCCATAGATCTGCAGCTTCATACGACCAATAGATTCTGAAAAAATAATTGCACAGATAACACCAACAATTAATAGCGAATCAATTAGCGCCGTGCCTTTAGCGGAATAAATAATATTGGCAATAGTGTTATGTAACTCATCAGCCCCTGCTATGGTTTGATGCTCTAGAACCGAGGCCAAAATTACCGGGGTAAAAATACCAATACCATAAGTCCCCAGATCCTGAATAAACCAAGGAGCAGAGGCCAATATTGTTTTTGCTCGATATTTTTCTTTAAACAGCTTTTTATAACCGTGTAACCATGACTGGACTTCTACTTCATCTTGTACTGGCTCACTGCGAAGTGCCATATCACATGCTTGGTCACGGTTTAGTAAACGTTTTAGACAGCGCTCTGCATCTTGCTTTCGATTTTTAGATAGTAACCAGTGAGCACTCTCCGGTATAAAAAATCGGGCAATAGTAATCGCTAACGATGGCACTAAAGCTAAAACATACATTACTCGCCATGCATTAACATCTTCCACGTAAGAGAGCACTACAATACCAGTTAAAATGCCCATCAAGACGCCAACGGACTGGAAAGCAAACGCCCCAAGAACCAATTTACCACGATTCTTAGTTGGGATACTCTCGGAAATCATTAGGTGCGCAGTCGGATAATCACAGCCTAGTGCTAAACCAATACCAAAGTTAAATAGCAATACACACCAATAGGATTGACTAAATGCCATACCGACCAAGCACACAGATAGCAAGGCCATCTCTATAATGAACATTTTCTTACGTCCATAGAGATCAGACAGTCCACCAAGTGCGCTAGCGCCAATTAAAATACCAAATAATATAGAAGAACTAATTGTACCTTTTTGAAACTCAGTTAATTGAAATTGAAGTGTAATCAATGGCAGCGTTAGCCCCATCATAAATACGATCATACCTTCAAAAAACTTTCCAAATGTCGCCAACAACCAAATACGCCATTGCACCTTGGTCATTGACATATAAGAAATCTTTGACTCTTCATGCCAACTTGATATGTCATCAATATAGGTCTGAATTGTCTTTTGTGATTGAATCTCAATTTCTTGATTCATGTTATACGTCAACAGTGTTTATAGCCAACACGGCTAATACGAGTATTAAACATGCGGGTATTCAAACATAGATACCAATCAGAAATAAAATATATTTTATTATGCTAATTCACCAAGCTATGTACTTTGCCTTGATGAATAGTGTTATAATACTGAGTTAGCTGATGTTAAACCAAAAAAGATATTTATAAATCAATAACTTAGACATATAACATCTAAACCCCTCAATATTATTTGTTTGTATTTTGAGCAAAAATGGGTTGTATAAGATCATATTTAAAATCTTATATATTAAAATCGATATGATATGACATACTGTTTAAAACAGCGTTTTGAGCCTAATTTGAAATTTCTGTTTAAAAAATCACAACTATATGAATTCTAGAAATAAAACAACCTAAACTAACTATTTTTCATCTTTACAAAAATTTTATATCTAAGACTGAATTTTTACTGTTTTTTTACCTATTTGAAGTTGCCGCTCTATCTTTCATATTAGGAGTATTGAAAAATAAAGCGGCTTAAATATTAATTATTTACTTTACAATAAATACCATACAAATAATCGATATACTTATCGTCAGCATCACGAAAATCTAGATGCTCTGCAAAATTTATATTCGAATCGTACGGGTAAAATATTTCTGTATGATTATGATATGGCATTTCATTAATTAACTCTTCGACAGTTTCAATAAATTCATCTCTCGTTAATATCTCTCTACAACCATCAGTTACTTTATAAATGGCTCCTTCCTTATCATCAATGTGATATTGAGAAAAAACAAAAAGAAAACGACGAAGGGATTCAATTGCGCGATCACCCCAAATACGATAGCGCATATATTCAGCTTCATATCTTTTTGCTACCGCAGAAACGAATGTATCTAGTGTCATTAGAAAATGCTGAGAACCATAATTAAAATCCGTATCGTAGCAAAGGTCTGTGTTATAGATCCATTCACGGCCAAACAATAAATTTAACACCAGCTTCTTACTTACCGCCCATGAACTTCCCCTAAGCATCATGTCATTAGCGCTACAATGATAATATTGAGATATAGCAAGTTCTGTAACTTGAGAAACAATATAAGTCGATATTAATTTTTTTACTCTTTCAAGATGTGCTTCATCATAGATGGGCTGATAAGGTACAGGTATATTATCTGAATAAACGACACACCCTGAGTATAGTAAATGATTTTTATAACTCTTTTCTCCCGAATAAATAAAAGATTTGATTTCTTCTATATTCAACAATCCATGTAATTTCAAATTAATTTCATTTATCTCCGGAATAAATTCATTAACCATAATGTCTTTATAACTTTGTTGTATTTCCGTTAAATCCATAATAGCCTCTTAATATATAAATAAATTGAACAAACAATCACTGACGATTGAATGCCAAAACTTATATCTAATCTGGCAATTACTTTCATTATCGTTTTGACAGAAACTCAAGTCATTTAAATTACTCGACCTCTCAGTAAAAAGATAAAACACAAAAAATTAACGTTTTATAACCAATAAATCATAAGTTGTACTGTTTAACCATGAGTAAAATTATAGTCAAATAGTTTTACTCTATACCCCAGTAGCTTCAATGGGCGAGGTTCAGCGAGAATAATTTGGTTTATCGGCAAGGCAACAATATCGAAGCTCTCTCGCTCTAAATTAAGTTAATAAGACCCAAATCTTAGTATCATAAAGACCCTTTACAATGTAGTCTTAAAATTAAATCGATAAAAATCACTTCGACAAATGGCTGTACCATATTCTAAGACGACACCCTTTTGATCTTTACTTGATAGCTCAACCCTCATTAATGGCGATCCTTTAGGGATATCAAGCAAGAGCGCTTCATCCGCGGTTGGAACATAAATGCTCAACGAATAATCTTGTTGCTTAGGCACGATACCCATAGTTTCCCAATACTCATACAAGGATCCATCCAGTAAATCAGGACGAGGCATAAAACACTGTGGAATATAGGTCGTTTCGATTGAGACGGGTACATTATCGATCAAGCGAACTCGTTTAATATGAGAAATCACGTCACCGACAATGACGCCCAGCTTTCTAGCTAAAAAATCATCTGCACAAACAGGAGTTCGAATGATCCAACGGTTAGTGACCTTCCCTTTTGATTTCAATTGCGATGAAAAGCCACCACCAGCAAGATCATACTGGACTGGCAACTGGATCACCGTTCCTTTACCGTGTTGTTTAACTACAGTACCTTCATTTTGTAATTCAGCTAATGCTTTTACAATTGTCACTCGTGACACGGCCAATTCTTGAGCGAGCTTCCTTTCCGAGAGTAAAACGCTACCATGAACTAACATCTTGTTATGTATAGCCATTTCAATCGAATCTTTTAACTGAACATAGAGAGGCTTACTCAATTCAGCATTAAGATTATTTTTTATAAATCTGATTAAAGACAGTTCCATTGCATGAGCCTTTATAATTATTATCAATGATATGCTGGCAACTATAGTAACAAATAATGTGGCGATAATCACAATGGAATCATAAAACAATTTAACTGGACTTAAACTGGATTTATCATGCACGAAGTTTAATTCATAGGACAGACTTAGATGACTCATGCTGATATCGTCACACTTATTCATACTCAAGATCGTATTTTAGGCTGCCTGTATGGTCAGGCATTGGGTGATACCATGGGGATGCCTTCTGAACTTTGGCCAAAAAGCCGAGTTGAACAACATTTTGGATGGATTAACACTCTACTTGATGGTCCAGCAGAAAATATTGCCGCCAACGAGTTTAAAGCAGGCGAATATACCGACGATACAGCCCAATGTGTTGCTCTTATGGATGCGATTATTGAAGCTAAAGGTGATATCGAACCCTATCTTATCGCTTCACATATTATGGCTTGGGCTAAACGTATTAATGCATTTGAGAAGAACATCTTAGGTCCAACATCAAAAGCCGCTTTAAATGCTCTTGATCAAGGTATTTCTTTTGAAAAGATTGAAGCAAACGGCGTCACTAACGGCTCAGCAATGCGAGTTTCACCCATTGGTTGCCTACTGCCGACCTATGATAGAGCCACTTTTATTAATGGGGTTCGTCTTTCTTGCCTACCAACCCATAAATCCGATATTGCGATTGCTGGGGCCAGCGTTATTGCTTGGGCGATCAGTCGAGCCATTGAAGGTACAAGCTGGAACATCATAAAACAAGAAATTATCCCCCTAGCAAACGAAACTCAACAAACGTTTGAGTCTACATTCAGCCCTCTGCTTGGCGAACGTATCCAATATGCGTTAAATGTTGTCGCCTCTGAACATAATGAACAACAAGGCCTAACCAATTTATACCAAAAAGTAGGCGCGGGAATGGACATTATTGAATCAATTCCAACCGCTATTGCTTTGGTTGAACTGTCCAACACTGATCCACATTTGTGTGCTGAGCTAGCCGCTAATCTAGGCGGAGATACCGATACCATTGGCGCAATGGCAACTGCAATCTGTGGTGCTATCCATGGAATAAATCGTATTTCAAACGATACCGTGAACCAAATTAACCGAGCTAACCGCATCGATTTTACCCCTTATGCAGCGGCATTATGCCAATTCCGCGAAGCTAACTTGTCAAAATAAAGGACTACTTATATGACAATGCACAATTCAACCGATAATCAATTTGATGTCGACAGTTCTATTGATGAGTTAGGTATTGGTTTAATCCCCCCTAGCCATCAAACCAAAAAGCCAAGCGAACTGTTTTTTGTTTGGTGTGCCGCCAATATTGGTATTTTAGGTGTGGTATATGGTGCAATTATTGTTTCTTTTGGCTTATCATTTTTTCAATCAGTATTAGCCGCTATAGTAGGGGTAGCTTCATTCTCTTTAGTTGGCATCTCAAGCATTGCTGGTAAAATTGGTCGCACTACTACCCTCACGCTATCTCGCTCTAGTTTTGGTAAGAAAGGTAATATTGCTCCTACTGCGTTTTGTTGGCTCAACCTTATGGGCTGGGAAGCTGTTAACATCATCACTGGCACATTGACATTGGTTGCTCTGTTTGTTGCCGTTGGTTTTGAAGAAAATACGTTCTTAACCACATTCTCATTAATTCTATTTGGCGGCTTAACCGTTGCGGTTAGTATTCTCGGTCAAGATACCGTATTAACCATGCAAAAATGGATCACCCGAACTTTTGGTGCAATGACATTTGTTGTTGCTGTCTATCTGATGTTTACCGCTAACTGGCATACAATTTTAGCGCTGCCTTCTGGTGACTGGCTAACAGGTTTTCTTCCAGCAGTTTCAATTATTGCCGCAGGTACGGGTATAAGCTGGGCCATAGCGGGAGCTGATTACAGCCGAGATCAAAGCCCTCACTCAAGTCAAGGTTCTATTTTTCAGTCGGTTGTTGGCGGTGCTGCTCTGCCTTTAATTATGCTGATGCTAACCGGTATTCTACTGACCAGCCAAATCCCGGACTTAGCCTCAAATGAAAATCCAATTTCAGCTATTGGTAAATTGCTACCAAACTGGATGGCTATTCCATATTTAGCCGCAGCAGTTGCAGGTATTATCACTATTGCAGTACTGAGCCTTTATTCAGCAAGTTTGAACCTTCTTAGTATGGGAGTGAAATTAAAACAGCGCACGGCAATTACTCTCGATGCAATCATTGTATTAACCATTGCAGTCTATGTGTTGTTTATCTCTGGTGACTTCTTAGGGCCTTTTATCTCATTTCTGGTTTTCTGTGGTATTTTCTTAGCGTCTTGGGCTGCGATTTTCGTTACTGACTTCTATCACAACCACGTCAAACAAGGTTACACAGAACAAGAACTTTACGGTGATACTGGGGTTAATAAACCAACTCTTGCATGCTGGCTTATCGGCTCTCTATCTGGCTTAATGGTATCTAAAACAGGCTTTATTGATGGTCCATTTGCTATAGGTGTCTTCGCCGATTCGAGCTTAGGCTTATTTATCTCTTTTGCTGTCGCTATGGTTTTGTATCGTGTTGTTCTCATATCGAAAAAGGCGTGCTAATGATCGATATTTTACATTTACACCCCACTCGTCCTGTTATTGTAATTGGGGCTGCATTTGGCGATCTGATGCTAGAAGTAGATCAACTACCAACCAGCGGTGCTGATATTGAAGCCAACGAAATGGGACAACACATTGGTGGATGTGCCTTTAACGTGGCCAGAGCTCTCAGTCGCCTTTCCATTCCTGTGATAAATGGCATATCAATTGGTAACGGCAAATGGGGACAAGCTATTGAGCAGGAAATGGAAAAAGAACATCTGTCCCCTTTGCTCTTCCATCCAACAAGAGATAATGGGTGGTGTATTGCTTTAGTTGATAAGACAAAAGAACGTACATTTATTACGGTTAACGGTTGTGAGCAAGAGTGGAGCCCTGAACTATTGGCTAAAATCCCTACCCCAGATAATGCCATTATTTATGTGTCTGGGTATGAATTAGTCGGTACGCATGCACAACCACTACAGCAGTGGCTACTGTCACAAACAAATGATAAGACGTTATACCTTGATTTAGGTCCACGAATTAATGAACTCAGTAGTGAGTTTTTAATTCAGCTAATAGAAAAACAGCCTATTTTAACGTTAAATCGTGATGAATTGGCCATGTTGATGAATCGTATAGATCAACAAGAAGGCGATAATGTCGTTGCGGCTCATTTTTTTGCCAATCAACATAATTGTCAGCTTATTTGCCGTTTTGATTGTGAAGGGGCAACAGTGTGCGAACCGGATAATATTCCCATGACAGAGCCCGCATTTCAGGTTGAAGTTGCCGATACAATTGCAGCTGGTGATAGTCATTGTGCGGGGGTTATTGCAGGATTAGCATCAGGTTTATCTCTGGTTGAATCGACTCGGTTAGGTAATATGGTTGCAGCCATTGTTGTGAGCAAAGTTGGCTCAGATGGTGCACCAACACGAGATGAACTGGCTATTTTTGCACAGAATCAATGATATGATACAAATCAGCCGCAGATCTCACTCTGCGGCTGATGATTATGCTGACTGAGCTTTATTGATTTTGAGCCAGAAAGACTCCTGACAACGATTGATAAAATGCTTTTTATTCGGAGATATATTTATTGATTCTGGTGAGAATAGCACTTCATAAGAAATCCAACATTCAGGGCATATCCCCTCTTCTTGAAAATGAACCTGCTCAAATTCTTCTTCGAGTTGGACCACTACACCATCTTCAAATTTCACAGTCTTAATGAGCGTTTCAACCAATACACCATCATCATTTACTACATGTTTTTCAATTTCTGTTGATGCTATGCGTTGTTCTAAGCTATGCCCTTTGATGGCTGCAATATAGTTATAAAGTGGAATCATAGTCGCTTCTAGCAAATACTGAGTGTAATGAAAATAACCGGCCCAAACTCATAAGCTGGTTGATGGTATTATTTACAAGGTACGATGGTAAGAACCGGTCGAGGTTTATCTTTGGATGGTCTTGAATAATCGATATAACAACTAGCGCCTGGTTTTAAAACAACCAGGTTTGAGCTTAATCTTTCAACATTATTTTTAAACGTGATAGCTAAATCGTATGAAGTTTTTCCTTTTCTTACAGCAACAAAATCATCCGACGGAGCATGTTCATTAGCTGAGATTCCATTAACAAGGACAGCTAAGGTTGGACCGTAATCACTTGGGTAACCATACTCAAAAACACAGCTACTGTCTTTATTGCATCCAAATGAACTTAAATCGGCAACTATATCTTTCGGATCGAGTAATAAAGACTTCTTATTCACAACATAAGCTGCATTTTCTAAGCCTAATGTTGCAAGTTTAGCGTAAGTTACATCTAACGTTGATTCTATGCTACCTTTTAAACCTTTCAGCGAAGCATCTCTTGCGTCTTGTTGTAAATTTAAAAACTTAGGTGCTGCAACAACCGCTAAAATACCCAAAATAACAATCACAACAACCAATTCAATTAAAGTAAATCCATTCCGCTTCATTAAGAGACACCCATACGTCAATCAACTGTCAATTCATTGACCTATACTATATGTTTACATAGCATGCATTCAATAGATAAACATAGATTTATCGATAGGTTACAACACGTTTTAGGTATTCAGGGAATAATTAGCTTTAATGAAATAAATGATAGGTACAAAAAAAGCCCATACCTAAGTATGAGCTTTTCTTTAAAATTCTTGGAGCGGGCAGCGGGAATCGAACCCGCATCATCAGCTTGGAAGGCTGAGGTAATAGCCATTATACGATGCCCGCTTGGATACTTGTTGAAGTAAATCAGAAAGTTACTTCGCATCGCTTGATTTGTAATATGCTCTTTCTAATTGAGTTTGAAAACCCCATAAAACAAAAAGTGAGAACCAGATCACAATTTATCATCATCTTTGATCAATTAAAGATCAATAAGTTCAATTAGTTAGCTAACACAAAAGCCTTACCTTGAAATAACAAGAGTAAGGCTTAAATAATTAAGGTGACTTAAAACGAGATACGCAAGTTACCGTTAGATCAACTGCCAAGGACCATTAGGATTTCCTGGTTGATCGCCTTTAGTCCACCATTTCGCTTTATAGGTATTACCTTCAAATGTTGCTTGGTCGCCGCCATTGTAAACTTTATCGGCAGACCACTCTTTTAGAGAACCATCATCAAATGCTTGCCATACATCACTAGCTCCTGGCTTATCCCCTTGAGTCCACCACTTCGCAGTATAAGTTACACCATCATATATAACCGTATCACCTGTATTATAAACAGCGTTAGGATCCCAAGTGTTGCCAGATGCCGCTTCAGCTTTTACAGTAATAACGACAGATTGCGAGACTTCAGCTTGACCATCAGAAACCGTAACGACAAGGTTTACTGTCGTATCAGCATCAACGACTGGTGCTGTGAAACTGATATCGGCACCAGAAGCAGTAGATGTTACGGTTCCTTGCGATGCGGTATAAGTCAAACTATCACCTTCAGCATCGGTCGCTGATACAGAAATGACAAGAGTTTCACCACTTTTCACTTCAGCAGTCGCAGGTGCTGTTAATGTTGGTGGTGTATTTTCAACAACACCAGTTCCTTTTACATTAATGACAACATCTTTACTGACACTCTTACGACCATCAGATACCGTTACTTTGACTACTTCTTGCTTATCAATGCCGGTATTAGGGGCAATATAGGTAACCGTTGCACTACCATCGCCATTATTGACAATGTCAGCACCTGTTGCACTAAAGGTTAGCTTATCGCCATCGGCATCTGTTGCAGACACAACAAAACTGATACTTTGAGTCGCATCGACATTTTGCGCATCAGGAACTGTAAGCACCGGCGCAGCATTTGGCGTTGTATTAGCACTAAAGACCGAATCAATGGCTTCAGCTAATGGTGAGCTAAGATCGGTACACTCTTTGAGTTTTGAACCGTGATTGATGAAAGTACCTTTACACTCAATATCACCATGAACCTGCCATATGATCACGCCACCAAGTTCATTATCAACAATATACTGTGCTTTTTTCTTAATAGACGGTACATCATCATAACTTAAGAAATACTTACCCTTGATGGCATATGGAACTTGAGCGTTATCATCCCATTTATGCTCCCATCCAGCCACTTTCTTAAGGTAATTGTAGTTTGGCTGCCCTTCAAACTCTTTCCAGTTATCAAGATCGACTGACGACATTAATGGACCATCAACACTCATATTGACCATACGTTTATCGGTTGGAGCGCCTAAGTATGCTGTTGATTCCGTCGTTTGCACTCCACGGCCATAGAATGCAGCACCGAAGTTAATTTTGTCAGAAGGAATACCTTTTTCTGCCATCCAAATACGTAATGTATCAAGATCCAGACCTGCATACTCTTCTTCTGGATATGGGTACAACGGCGCATTATGACCAGTTACATTTGACCAACCACCATTAAGGTCATAGGTCATCATGTTAAAGTAGTCCATTGAAGCAACAAGACGAGGCCAATTAAATCCTTCTAATTTAGCGGTTGATGCAGCAAAGGCTGCAGTAAGCAGTTTATCTGGACCAATACGCTTACGAATATCTTCCATTAACTGTTCAAAGTTTGCAAAATCATCAGGACTACCTTGGAAGTTCATACCGCCATGGCCTGGATATTCCCAGTCGATATCAATACCATCAAATCCTAATGCCATTAATTTATCGACATCAGCTAAGAAACGAGCTTTTTTCGCTTCATCACGCGCCATCTCAGGGAAGTGTTTAGACATACTCCAACCACCTAGAGATGCCATAACTTTAACGCCTTTTTCATGCGCTAGATCGATAAGACCTGGAGCACCACCGGCTTTCTTCAAAGGGATCGGATATTGACCTGTGATGCCCGTAGGCTCATGTTTCCAACCATTACCATGTTTCACAAAACCTTGTTCTTGTACTTTTTTCAGGTTCTCAGCATCCCACGGCTCATCATTTGGATATTGGTGAATATATTCAAGCTCACCCCATAAAATATGAAAATCCCAACTTGAATACACATCTGGGTGAAGAAGTGGTCCAGGCTCTTGTACTGCTCCCGGCTGATAGATAGATTTATTACGAAGATCGCCACTGTGTAATGAGCCATCTTTCGCCACACCAAAGAAAGAGAAGTTCAAAATTGAGTAAATATCCATATCAACGTTTAGGTGAGTTGCTTCACCTTTTACGCTAAAGCCTGCATTAGTTCCTTTCCATGCTTCCCATTGAGTGATGTAACCAATAACATTTTTATCATGACTTGGCGCAGCTTGAACCGATGTAATTCCACCAGCCATCATAATACTTGCTACAACACCTGCAATTTTCGTCAGGCAATGTCCCTTTTTCATTCCTTGTACTCCACGTTTTAATTAACAAATTAACAACATTTTCCTTTTGTTATTCAGTCCTAGAACTGCAAATAACAGTTCCAGCCATGTCATTTAACGTTAACTGCTTTTGCATTGTTTTATGCTCTTTTTAGGTCACTGAATATTGCTTTTATTCTTAGCTAAGTTTTTTTATTACGCGAAAAAGTTTTGTGAAAACTGAAGCAAAGTACAAAAATCATGCAAAATAAATGCTATTGGTAAGTCAAATTAGTCAGGTTAGTTCCGTTTTTTGCTAACAAACATGTTACATAACTCAACTAGATTACTTGTTAAAAATAAGTTTTTATCTATCTAGTCGTCAAAAAATGATTCATTTTGATGATTGATATTCTCACCAATTCACGTAGCCTACCGCACAGCAATGAAACCGTTTGCTTTTTTGCAGTTAGAAACAACGATGAGGATGTTATGAAGTACCAATGGATCCTATTTGATGCTGATGAAACCCTATTTCATTTTGATGCATTCAAAGGGCTACAGCTGATGTTTTCTCGCCATGATATTGTATTCACAGAAGATGATTTTCTAGAATATCAGCAACTTAACAAACCACTATGGATTAATTATCAAGAAGGTAAAATCACAGCATCAGAGTTAAAAAACCAACGTTTTCAACTATGGTCAGCCAAGTCTGGACTTTCTACAGAGCAACTCAATCGAGATTTTCTCAATGCCATGGCTGATATTTGTACGCTACTTCCCCATGCCAAAGAGCTGATTGATAGCTTAAAAGGCCGCGCTAAATTAGGCATCATTACCAATGGCTTTACTGATTTACAACAAATTCGGTTAGAAAAAACCGGACTGGATGATGCATTCGATCTATTAGTGATCTCAGAACAAGTAGGTTATCCAAAACCAGCTAAAGAGATTTTCGATTATGCTCTAAAGCATATGGGGCAAGCAGAACCAAACCATGTCTTAATGGTAGGAGATAATATTGATACTGATATTTTAGGAGGTATCAATGCAGGAATGGAGACATGCTGGTTAAATGTAGATGGAAAAATTCAACCAAATCATATTAAGCCATCAGTATGTATTCAGAATTTATTAGAGCTTGAACAGTATCTTCTTAACTGATTTTTAAGCATTAACAGAGATAAACAAAATTAATACAAACTTTTTCTTTACAAAAGAGATGAATCCATTTAATTTCTGGTTATCCAATATCACTGAAGAGTTAGTTATATGTCTATTACGTCATACAATCTGAATTCACGTTCTGCATATGCAGCGTTAATCTCTAACTCTTCTGTCTCTGTCGTCGTCGTCAAAATCTGACGCTGACGGTATGTGTTTATTCGTCGGCTAAGCTGGCGGGTAAACAGATAAATATCAAATCTCCTTTACTATCCGCAAGTTAGCCGACATAACTTAGAAGGTATGTTGTGTGAAAAGAACGGAACTTGCAGCGATAGGATTTATGACCTTTGCCCTTTTTCTTGGGGCCGGTAACCTTATATTCCCACCATTAATGGCTCAACAAGCTGGCGAAAACTGGTTGATTGCAATCGGTGGCTTCTTACTAACTGCGGTTGGTTTACCTGCTCTAACTTTATTAGTTTTAGGCCGTTTATCTTCTGCTGATAAACTCACCGCACGTTTACCTAAATGGCTAGATCGTACCTTTTGGTTTCTTGTTTTAACCACTTTAGGGCCTGCTTTTGTATTACCTCGTGCGGTAACAGTTGCTTATGAGATGGGTATAAAGCCTTTTGTTGGCAGCAACGATGGTCTTATGATCTTCTCCATTATCTTCTGTGCTTTAACGCTACTTCTTGCGGTAAAACCAGGGAAATTAGTTGATTACATCGGAAAAGTAATGACACCAGCACTGATTTTAATGCTGGCTGTATTAGTTATTGCCGCGTTGGTTAACCCTTTAGGTGGAACTCTTCCAGCAACAGAAACCTATCAAAAGGCCCCTGTTGTGAATGGTTTAATTCAAGGGTATATGACCCTAGATGCGATTGCTGCTGTGGCCTTTGGTTGGGTAATTATTCAAACCATTCGTAGCAAAGGTGTTGAATGTAATAAAGCCCTATCCGGTTATATCTTCAAAGTCGTTGCTATCTACGCAACATTGATGTCTCTATGTTACTTAGCGATGGGTTATCTAGGCGCAACCTCTTCAACAATTGCAGCCAATGCAACCAATGGTGGTGAAATTCTAACACGTTATGCTGCGGGTGAATTTGGGGCGTTAGGCCAATTTTTACTTGCTGCGATTACCCTAATGGCGTGTTTAACCACAACTATCGGTTTAACCAATGCAAATGCCGAGTATTACCAAAATACATATGGCATCAAATTTCGTCATAGCGCAATGGTGATTACTCTACTGACCGCTCTTGTATCTAATGTCGGCCTTGAAACAATTATTGAAGTAAGCTTACCTGCGATTCTTATTTTGTGTCCGATCGCAATTGCGCTAATCATCGCAACTATTGCATTAGGCAACAACCAAGCAAAGTCTGTATCACTAGAACAAACAGCTATTGTGATCGTTGCTGCTTTGTTTGGTTCTCTTGATGCCTTAAATATTTTAGGTAAGCTTTCTGAAGAGACTAAAGAAGTGTGCCAACAATGGATCCCTCTATTTAATTCGCATGTGAGTTGGTTAGCACCTGTGTTTATTGTCATTATTGCAGTAAAAGCTGTAACGCTCGTCAAACGTCGAACAGAAGTTGCACCTGCCCAATAAGAACTAAGCGACTTATTTCCTTTTCACTTACATACGTTAACCAAAGAGTCAGAAATTTCTGGCTCTTTTTTTATATCAAAAATAGCCACATAAACTCTCATAACAAAATGCGCTAATACACTGAATATAAATAATAAAAAACAATTAATGCATAATAATCATATAAAAAATGAAAAGCATTCATTTTACTCATATTGATATTGTCCCTATAGTGAAAACAATTAAGAGTAGTTGTGACTACAACATTCAATTTTTTGATTTATCAATAAATTAGGGATCTATCGATGACAATTCCAACAACAGATATGTTAGATGCGTGGACTGGTTTTTCTGCTGGCGAATGGCAAAAAAGTGTTAATACCCGAGACTTTATTCAAACCAACTACACACCATATGAAGGCGATGAATCTTTCTTAGCAGATGTCAGTGACTCAACTACTGCTCTATGGAACCAAGTTTTAGAAGGTATAAAAGAAGAAAGTCGTACTCATGCTCCAATTGATTTCGATACCGATCTTCCATCAACCATTATTTCTCATGATGCCGGTTACATTAATAAAGATCTGGAAAAAATTGTTGGCTTACAAACAGATAAACCATTAAAACGCTCTATTATTGCCAACGGTGGTATCCGTATGGTGAAAAACTCTTGTGAGGTTTACGGTCGTCAACTAGATCCTAGCGTAGAGAAAATCTTTACCGAATATCGCAAAACACATAATAAAGCGTGTTTTGACCTTTATACCAAAGAAATTCTTGCTTGCCGTAAATCCGGTATTATTACGGGCTTACCAGATGCATATGGCCGAGGCCGAATTATTGGTGATTACCGCCGTTTAGCTTTATATGGTATTGATTATTTAAAAGCAGATAAAAAAGAACAATTTGATTCAACACAAGCTTTCTTAGAACAAGGTCAAGATCTTGAAAAAACACTGCGTCTACGTGAAGAGTTAGCAGACCAATTCCAAGCACTAGAAGATATCCGTCAAATGGGTCTTAAGTATGGTATTGATATGTCGCTACCTGCACGCACAGCTCAAGAAGCCATCCAATTTACTTACTTTGGTTATCTTGCTGCAGTTAAGTCACAAAATGGTGCGGCGATGTCTTTAGGTCGTACATCGACATTCCTTGATGTCTATATTCAGCGCGATCTGGAAAATGGATTGATCAAT
The DNA here is from genome assembly GCF_038086725.1 of Photobacterium damselae subsp. damselae. Taxonomy (NCBI): domain Bacteria; kingdom Pseudomonadati; phylum Pseudomonadota; class Gammaproteobacteria; order Vibrionales; family Vibrionaceae; genus Photobacterium; species Photobacterium damselae. The sequence continues at coordinate 154,045 of NZ_CP146971.1, read as the reverse complement.
GAGCAACAAGCTCAAGAGATGATTGACCACTTTATAATGAAACTTCGAATGGTTCGTTTCCTTCGTACCCCTGAATACGATTCATTGTTCTCAGGTGATCCGATTTGGGCAACAGAAGCAATGGCGGGTATGGGTGTTGATGGTCGTACTCTAGTAACCAAAACAACATTCCGCTATCTGCATACATTGCACACAATGGGTCCTGCGCCAGAGCCAAACATGACAATTCTATGGTCAGAACAATTACCATTGTCGTTCAAAAAATATGCAGCAAAAGTGTCGATTGATACCTCTTCAGTTCAATATGAAAATGACGACTTAATGCGTCCTGATTTCAATAATGATGATTACGCAATTGCGTGTTGTGTAAGCCCTCAAATTGTAGGGAAACATATGCAGTTCTTTGGAGCTCGAGCTAATTTAGCAAAAGCTTTACTGTATACAATCAATGGTGGTATTGACGAGAAATCTAAAGCTCAAGTCGGCCCAAAAACAGATAAAGTCGTTGATGATATCTTAGATTTTGATGCCTTAATGCCTCGCTTTGATAGCATGTTGGATTGGCTTGCAACTCAGTATGTAACTGCATTAAATATTATTCACTACTCACACGATCGTTATAGCTACGAAGCATCATTAATGGCACTTATGGATAAAGATGTTTATCGTACAATGGCATGTGGTATTGCAGGTTTATCTGTTGTTGCCGATTCATTAGCAGCGATAAAATACGCGACAGTAAAACCGATTCGTGATGAAGATGGTGTTGCGATTGATTTTGAAATCAGCGGTGATTATCCAAAATTCGGTAATAACGATGCTCGTGTTGATGATATAGCCTGTGATCTGGTAGAACGCTTTATGAAGAAAATTCAAAAAATGCACACCTACCGAGAAGCGACACCAACTCAATCAATTTTAACCATCACATCAAATGTAGTATATGGTAAAAAAACGGGTAATACCCCAGATGGTCGTCGTGCAGGCATGCCATTTGGCCCAGGAGCTAACCCTATGCATGGCCGTGATGAAAAAGGTGCCGTAGCATCGCTAACTTCAGTATCTAAACTGCCTTTTGCTTATGCAAAAGACGGTATCTCTTACACTTTCTCTATTGTACCAAACGCATTAGGTAAAGATGAAGAAACGCAAAAGCAGAATCTGGCAGCGCTGATGGATGGCTATTTCCACCACGAAGCACACGGAAATCATGAAACGATCGAAGGTGGTCAGCACTTAAATGTTAATGTGTTAAATCGAGATATGTTACTTGATGCGGTCGAACATCCTGATAAATACCCTCAATTAACAATTCGAGTTTCAGGTTATGCAGTTCGTTTCAATTCATTGACTCGAGAGCAACAGCAAGATGTAATCAGTCGAACATTTACTGATAAATTGTAATTTCTCACTATTAATTATACCTCTAAGTAATAGATAAAAATCAGTTGGTTAGTTAATTTAAATTCGTACTAATAGTATAAGAAACTGTTGGTACGAATTTTTTTCATTATAAAATTTTGAAATTTCCCTTTACTTCACAGATTTTTATTTATATTTTAGTTCCGTTGTTTCGTTTTTATTTGGAAGTCATTAGTCATGATGTCAGCAAAGCTTGCACATTTTACCGCCAAGGTACCGACTAGCCATCGAGGTTCGATGGTGACGACTACGTTACAGATGTTGACACGAACAACACGAATTATTACCGCTATTATTCTAGTGATTATTCGCTAGGCTGGCGGTGACATACTTCCGTCAGCCGAGCTGACGGGAGATTGCATCTCATTATTTGCCTTTCTTTCTCAGCTCCTGCCGGAACAAATACTTAAGCAATCCCAATACGTATAACACTCTACTTAAAAGTGTTGGTAATGCGATAAAAAAACAGCAGGAAGTACATAGTGAAAACACAAGACTTACTCGCCATTGGCTTAATGACCTTTGCCCTCTTTCTTGGGGCTGGTAACTTAATTTTCCCGCCATCACTCGGATTGGATGCAGGTACCTCTCTTTTCACCGCAATGAGTGCATTTTTAGTCACTGCGGTTGGTCTTCCTGCTTTTACTATTATTGTACTAGGTCGAATTAGCTGTACTCAATATTTGACAAATGCATTACCAAAATGGCTCGCAACCACTTTCTGGGTACTTCTGTTCACAGCGATTGGCCCTGCATTTGGCATGCCGCGAGCAGTAACCGTTGCTTATGAAATGGGCATCAAACCATTTATGACCCAGGATCATCTAATGGTTTTCTCTATCATTTTCTCTGCCTTAACTCTTCTACTCGCATTTAAGCCAGGTAAGCTTGTCGACTATATTGGTAAGTTTATGACTCCAGCCCTGATCCTAATGCTGCTTGCACTTGGTTTATCTGCATTTATTTCACCACTTGGCGTTCCTGGCCACCCTGTAGGTGATTATCAACATAAGGCTATCACTAGCGGTTTAATCCAAGGTTATATGACAATGGATGCGATTGCTGCTGTAGGTTTTGGTTGGGTTATTATTCAAGCCATTCGAGCAAAAGGAATCACAGAGCCAAAAATGATCTCTAGTGTGACGTTTAAAGTAGCATTGATCTATGCGGTTCTAATGGGCGGTTGCTATATTGCAATGGGTTATGTAGGCGCAACAGCCTCAACCATCGCCGAACATGGCGTGAATGGTAGTGTTATTTTAACTCGCTATGTTGCGGGAGAATTTGGTCCTTATGGGCAATACTTACTGGCCGCTATAATCATCATGGCTTGTTTAACTACAACGGTTGGCCTAACTAATGCGTGTGCTGAATACTACAAAGAAACCTTTAATGCCTCTTTCGGTTTAACCGCAACCTGTGTTGTTGTTCTAACCGGAATCATTGCTAACTTTGGCCTAGAACAAATTCTAAAAGTCAGTCTGCCAGCTATTTTAGTTCTTTGCCCGGTCGCTATTGCCTTAGTTCTTGCATCATTTACTGCATCAACCGTCAGTGTTTCGGCTTATACTCATACCGCTGTTTTATTTACTGCTGCAGTGTTTGGTAGCGTCGATGCTATCAGTATTTTGGGTAAAATGCCTAAAGAACTTAATGATCTATTCCAACATGCTTTGCCGCTATATAACGCACACGCAAGTTGGTTATTACCGTGCTTGGTTATTTTAGTTTTAACATCAGCTTTAGGGACGTCAAAGTTAGGTGGTGAGCGCATTGGTCGTATTGATTATCGTCTTAAAACACAAGCCACTAACTCACTAAACTAAATAAAAACAGATCACAAAACACAACATCGAATTAAGCACACCATGGTATTTATTCCTATAGTTTAAGGAAAAATAACATGGTGTGCTTTTTTATGTCTGTATTTCAACGCGTTGCTAAGGCTTTCGAACCTTTTATGCTGCTGATGGGTATCGTGGGACCACTTGCAACCTTGCCTCAACTTTATAAGCTGTTCTTTTCTCATAGTGAACACGCTGTTGGTTTATCGCTTATTACTTGGGTACTCTATGCCCTACTGGCGCTACTTTGGGCTATCTATGGATTTGTCCATAAGAACCCACCGATCTGGGTCGGTAACAGCTTAGGTTTTCTGATGGATGCTGCTATGGTATTTGGGATCTTTATTCATACTGGTGGTACATTCTAAAAGCAATAAAAAACCGCAGCTTAACGATAAGCTGCGGTCTGTTTTATCTAAATGATTTAATACTAACTAACAGTAATCATTAATAGTACTGGAACATCTTCTGTACATCTTTGTAATCTTTGGTTTGAGTCAAAGACAACATTAGTAGAATACGAGCTTTCTGCGGGTTCAATGTACCTGATGCAACAAAACCATATTTTGCATCATCAATTTCAGCATCTAATGTCGTTGAACCAGTTGGAGTACGAGAACTACGTACGACCATGATGCCATCTTTGCTGGCTTTCTCTAGCTGATCAAATACTGTGTGATAAAGGTTACCATTACCTACACCCGCACTCACAATACCATCAAATTTTGCGTCAATGAGCGCCTTAACAGGAAGATCAGAAGCATTAGCATAGTTATAAACAATGCCAACTTTTGGTAGCGAAGTCAGTTTAGAAACATCAAAAACAGTTTCTGTTGTATGTTTGCGCTCAGGGCTACGCTGATATTTCGCATCGCTGTTGTGAATATAGCCCAAAGGACCAAAGTTTGGTGACTGGAAAGTATTTACAGAAGTGGTATTTGTTTTTGTTACATCGCGTGCATCAAAAATAGTATCATTCATTGTCACTAATACACCACGACCTTTTGAATCTTCATCCGTAGCCGCAACCACAGCATTGTAAAGATTAACTGGACCATCAGCACTCATTGCAGTTGATGGACGCATCGCACCAACCAACACAACAGGCTTTTTACTTTTTACTGTTAAATCAAGAAAATAGGCTGTTTCTTCCATGGTATCCGTACCATGAGTGATCACAATGCCATCAACATCATCTTGAGCTAATAATTCATTTACACGCTTTGCTAATTTAAGCCAAACTTCATCGTTCATGTCTTGTGAACCGATACTGACCACTTGTTCGCCTGAAATATCAGCAATTTTTGTCATATCAGGAACAGCAGCGATAAGTGCATCAACACCAACTTTACCCGCAGTATAATTAGATTCAGTCGCAGATTGACCAGCACCTGCAATTGTACCGCCAGTGGCTAGAATTTTAATATTAGGAAGATCAGTTGCAGCAAAAGAGAAAGAGCTGAAGCACAGGCCAGCAGCCAGCATACCTAGGCGAATAGGATTTTTTTTCATTGGGAATCACCAGTAATGTGAATGAAATATGAAAATATGTTTTGGGAATCGAATAAATCCTAAAACGATAGGCTGGAGATTTTTGAGGTCAAGGTCACTAATTTATAAATAAAAAATGTGATCTATCAAACAGTAAGTGAGATCTAGAGCGAGCAATTAACGGTGTTCACATATTAATTTAGCAAAATAAACTTTGTGATAAATGCATTAACATTTATTCAAATTCTATTAATATAATTTTATTATGCACTGTGATTATATTCAATAGATTGCTCTAATTGGGTCTATTTCAAAATATCGACATTTGGCAGAACTGTTCGCTGCAGGCTCAATATATTGGCGTAATGATTCTATTGAATCGACTTCCCAAATACAGCGACAATGCCCACTAATAGGATCGAGCATTTGAGCGTGTAATTGAATCCCTGAAGGTAAGTCACTAGACAAGTTATCCGCATAACTTTCAAGTGAAGTGTGCTCAGCCATTTGTAGCTCTGTTGCGATAAACATAACGATCTCCTTCAACGTCATTGATTAAGTATATACCCAGTTTCCAAAGTTGTTTTGACAGACCGGAAATCGTAATTAAAAGCATATTTTTATCATGTTTATTTATACAGTGTTCAATGACTGTGTAGTGTTTATACAGTAATGAAAGCTATGTGTAAAAATCCAGCGAGAGATTGGCTGAATCAATGATTTATAAGGGATTTGGTCACAAATTAATGTATCCTATTGCAACATATTCTAATTCCTATATTTATTGCTTAAAAAAGTAGCAAATAGAGCACGGCTCATATATCTAGATTTAATCATTATGCTTTATAACGAAAAACAACCAATGCGATACCCTAAGGGGATGTTTGCAATGTGGACGGTATACAGTTTTACTGGCGCCTCTATTCTTGCCTCAATCGTATTCTCACTATTACTTTTTTTATCCATCGACGATGACCCATTAATGAAGGTTCTATTTGGTGGACTGGCTGTTATCTTCGAACTAGGCAAATTTTTCGCTTGGTATGAAGTTGGTGAACGTCGAGCTCGAAAAAATTATGGTGGCGCACTGTCAGCCCTATTGTTTTATGCCGTCTTAGCCGCGATTTCTATTGGTGGTTCCATTGGTGGTATTAACAGTGCAACTAACCAAGCACAAAGTCATGTCAATGTACAAAAAAGCAAAATCAATGCATATAACATGCAGATTGCTGCAATTGAAAAGCAGATTGAGCTTAATAACCAAGCGGCTGAAAAATACATTCAAATGGAACGTATTGCCTCTGGTGTAAGTCGAATCCAACGTGCTAACGAAAAATTACGAGAAGATCAGCAAAAGCTTGCGATAGAGCGAGACAGTCTACCTGTTGTAAGTCAAGGTTCGGTACTTGGTCTAATTGATAGCTTAGCAAACTCTTTGAATATATCACCGCAAAAAGCTCAGCTTGGTTTAGTCGTCTTTTTATCAGTATTATTAGACTTCTTCGCGGCATTTTTTGTTGGTTTAATTGGTGAGGAAAATCGCTTCCGTCAACAATATCGTCAACTTCACGCCCTTTCTCTTGCTGGCATTAACGGCCAAGCAAAAGAGATCAAGCTACTTGAGCATTTCAATCCATCAGAAGTTGGTACCTCAGAAATATCAGATGAAGAAATTGAAGTGACTATCATTCCTGAGCCAGAGCCTGAACCCGAAGAGCCTAAAACGCCTTATGAACAGACAATTGATGCGTTAAGTACAAATAAAGTCAATTGTACTAAACGAGCGGTTAGTAACTTCTTAAAACTGCCAACAGATGAAGTGGACGCTATTTTCAAACAATTACTTGAAGAAGGCATTGTGACGAAAAAGCCCAACAACCACTACCAATGGATTGGGGTTAAAGACGCCGCATAATTCAATTATACCGCAATGACATATAAAGCCTGAACATCTGTTTCAGGCTTTTTATTCGATAAAATCATCGCTAAAAAAACAGCCTTCATCACAGTTTTACATTCCCTTACACAAACCCTAAATAAATTGCGGAAATTAAGTGCCTAACTCATTACAATGCCGCCACTTATTTGATTGTTTCTGTTATCCAATGACTCTTATATCTTTTTTTAAACGCCATGGCCTAGTTCGCGCATCTCAAATGTTAGCGGCAGGTGTTGTGGCGACATTAACAGGCTGTGCTCAAACACTACCTCAAAATGATAAAGCGACCAGTTACTCATACGTAGATAACCATGATACTGCGTTGTATCAGTATGCAAAGCCTTACACTCAAGCTCATCCTGGTAAAACAGGTTTTTATCCGTTAGCTGATGGCCGCAGTGCGTTTCTGGCTCGCCTTGCGACTATTGAAGGCGCACAAAAAAGTTTAGATGTTCAGTACTACATCTATCGTGATGATGAGACCAGTAAATTAATGACGTGGTATTTGCATCAAGCGGCAGAACGCGGTGTTCGTGTTCGTTTGCTACTTGATGATATGCAGTCTCGTGATGATGATGCTCTTGCAAGTCTTTCAGCGCATCCAAATGTCGAAGTTCGTCTATTTAATCCATTTGCAAATCGCAGTATTAAACAAGTTGGTTTCTTACATGATTTTGGTCGTCTTAACCGTCGTATGCATAATAAAGCCATTATTGCTGATGGCACATTTGCGATTACGGGAGGACGTAACATTGGTGATGAATACTTCTCTGCAAATAACAGTGTAGAGTTTGGCGACTTTGATCTGTTACTTGTTGGTAAAGTAGTACCAGAAGTTGCTAAACAATTCGATACCTATTGGAACAGTACTCCAGCCATTCCAATTGAAAGTTTAGTGGATGATATTCATCTACCAACCCAAGATCAGCTAAACCAATGGCGTACAGCTCAGATGAAATATCTACAAGAGTCTGAGTATGCTCAATCACTAAAATCGCATCCAATGGTACAAAAATTAATGGCAAATAGCTTACCATTCTATTGGGCCGATGCGACATTAAACTACGATTCGCCGTATAAAGTATTGGATAAAACCAATGACTTATTAATGCACGACCTTGCTTTAGCTATCAAAGAAGCAAAAACAGACTTTGTTCTTGTTTCACCCTATTTTGTGCCAACCAAACAAGGTGCTGAACTTCTTGCTAATAGTGCAAAGAAAGGCCTTAACGTCACCGTTGTCACAAACTCGTTAGCATCTAATGATGTCTTTGCTGTACATGGCTGGTACGCCAAATATCGTGACATTATGCTAAAAGGTGGGGTAAAGCTTTACGAAACTAAGGTTGATCCAAAACATAAAGCAAAACGTTCATTAGTCGGCAGTTCTCGCACTAGTTTGCACGCTAAATCATTTGTTATCGATAACCGTAAAGTGTTTGTTGGATCGTTTAATTTTGACCCTCGTTCAGCGTACCTAAATACAGAAATGGGTATTTTTGTTGATTCCCCTGAATTTGCTGAAGTCGTCAATAAAGATTTAAACAAGCTACTGACTAAAACAGCATATCGCCTTACTTTAGATGATGATGGTGATATTGTTTGGCATGATGATGAAACAGGAGAAACTTTCACGTCAGAGCCAGATAGCAGTGTATGGTTAAAAATGGGGGCATGGTTTGCAGGTGCCCTACCAATCGAAAGCCAACTCTAATCAATCATTGTTGATGTAAGAAAACAAAAAGCGGAGCCGTTATAAGCTCCGCTTTTTATTTGAACATAAGCTTCCTTATACCCTTATAATAAACGCGCAATCTCTGCCTCTATCGATTCAGGTGTCTTTGTCGGAGCAAATCGCTTGATCGGCTTTCCATCTCTATTTATTAAGAACTTTGTAAAATTCCACTTTATATTACGACCAAAGGTTCCTGGTAGTTGAGATATTAGATAGTTAAATAGTGGGTGAGCTTGTGCGCCTTTCACATCAATTTTACTAAAAACAGGAAAAGTGACACCGTAATTTTTCTGACAAAAGGCTCCAATAGCTTCAGCGTCTCCAGGCTCTTGTCCACCAAATTGATTGCAAGGGAACGCCAAGATGGTTAAACCTTGCTGATGATATTTATCATATAACGTTTGGAGTCCTTGATATTGGTGGGTAAATCCGCATTCACTTGCTGTATTTACAATAAGTAAAACATCCCCTGCATATTGAGACAACTCAACTTGCTCGCCTGATAATAAAGGGGCTGAAAAATCATATATTGTTGTCATCTGATATCCTTATGTTTGTACAAGACCTACCGACTGCTACCATCTTCACCTTACTTTAGTATACTGTTCAGTAATTATATTAGCTGGTTTATTTACCATGACTTTAGAGCAACACTTTCTCGCCATATACCAAGATAATTGGCCTTTTTCAGCAAAAGAACAAGAATTTATTCAAAGTTTTATCGAAAATCAGCAATCACGCTTTCAAGATATATGTCAGAGAAAAGATAAAGATAGTTTTCAGTTATTACTGGGATTAATGACCCATCTTTGGCAACAAGCACAGGATAGCTTGGAACACCATAAAGATGCTCACAACACCATGGATGAAGTGTTAACACATACAATTGGGAAGTTACATAAGCAGAAGTTTACCAATCAAGATAGGCTCCATTTTGAGCTACTTAGCCAACTGTATCTGGCTGTTCAAGGCGCAACGGGGATTGATATCAGCTATGCAAATGAACAAGCTGAAATCGCAGCAGAGACATTCAATTCAGAGCATCCACATCAGAGCCGAAGTTCATTACTAAAACATTATTATATTGGCCGAGAATTCTATCAGAGCCAAAGGCCATCTTGGTGGCAACGCTTACTTAATCGTTTAACTCATTAATATATATACCCAAGTAACCTCAAGATGCGAGGTTCAGCGAGAATAATTTAAGTATGAGGGAGGGAGTAATGCCCCCTCTACTTCCCTTTTAGGTAAAAATAGAGAGGTCATAACTTAATAATTAAAATCGTTGGAATCGGCCTTTTATCATCATTGCGCCAACTAAGGACATGATTAGACCTGTTAATAAGACGATAAAATTCTTATGACGAGCTGCGGCTAAACTCTGCTCCATACTCTTGCTAATTAATTGACTATCACTAAATTGTACAAAATGAGACATATCTGCAAACACTTGCTCTTGCCCCACCATGCCACTTAAAGAAATACAGCCCCAAATTAATGAAAGCATCCCAATTGCAATAGAAGCAAAGCCCCAACTTTTTTTTACATCCATTTAAAACAGCCTACAGCTAAAGAGTACAATACGTGCTTAATATAACGCTTTTTTCTCATTTGAAAATAAGCGATATTATAAAAACGTTGACCTATTTCACTTAATTAACATATGAATCATATAAAACACCGAACAATTACTCAAAAATCAATATTGCTTATTTCTTAACCAAAAGAATAGCCCTGCAACTATCATGATAAAAGCAGAGGTAAACAATAGACTCAACGATAAATGATTAACATAGGCGGTAATATTTAATCCTAAACCTAACATTAAATAATAAAATAAACCAAATATTGCTCCTGCACTACCAATGCTGGTTTTGTAGTTATTTAGCGCAACACTTAATATATTCGGTATTGCCAAGCCAAAACTGCAAACTATCACTAAAACCGCAGCAAGTAACCACAAAGAGTTGCTTAGCTGATAAGCGCAAAGGCCACCAAGAAAACTTATAACACCAGCAATCGCTATGACAAAATAAGAGGTGTAGCCCATTGATAACAGACGGCGATTCAGTATACCGCCACCGAAGGTTCCAAGAGCTAACACAATTCCAGAGTAACCAAATTGCTGTGATGAATAGCCTAAACTCTCAAAGAAAAAAGCGCCTTGCTGATAATAAACAAAAATAAGTAAATTAAACCCTGCTACCAAGCATGCGCTTAGCCAGATTTTAGTATCCATTACCATTTTCTTAGCAACAGAAAAAAAAGAGTCGGTTACATTTAATTCACTTTGAGTTTCATTAAGTCTTAAATAACAAATTATAAATATGAACAAAGCTAATACAGCAAGCATAATAAATACGATGCGATAGCCACCTAATATATTTAATCCTGTGCCAGCTAATAAACCAATTATAGGACTGATTGAGATGGCTAATCCCATAATATTGAAAGTCTGAGCGAGCTCTTTACCACTATAGCCATCCCGCAGGATAGTTTGTGATATAACAGACCCAACAGCCAACCCAAAGGCACTCATCGCTCGTGCTGCAAGTAAAATAGAAAAACTGTTTGTCAGTGCAGCAACAATACATGCCAAGGCATAACACAGTAATCCTAAGAGCATACTGTTCCTTCTCCCGATAATATCGGCCATGCGTCCCCAAAATACCACTCCAACAGCAAAGGCAATAAAATAAATCGACAATGTTTGCCCTGCATCCACCACGCTGACATAAAACGCTTGCGAAATACTCGGTAATATTGGGCTGTATATGGTCTCTGCTATCTGGGGTAACATCATTAAGCAAACCAATAACCAAATCGGGGGTAATTTCTTCATCCGAACCTCTCGTCTCAACACCGATTATTCAACTTAGACGGCTAGTATATAAAGCGCTATAATGTCCATATAACGACATTAAGACTAAAAACATCAAAAAGAAGACAAATGGCACTGATTGATCATCAAACCACATTTGATTTGAACTTAATTGATAATCAAATCGTGGGTATTGCTGCACAAGTAGGAAGACACGATTCAGGATTGCATAAACACGACAAAGACCAGTTGTTATATGCTCCTTTTGGTTGCATGAATATCACCTTAGACAGGCAGAAATTGCTCTTACCCCCAACAAGGGCTGCGTGGATTCCTGCTAATACGATTCACTGTGCAAAAATGACGAATGTTGTTGAGTATCGTTCAATTTATTTTGATACAGCACTCACTCAGGATTTAAAACTGTCCTTAAAAACGGTTGAAGTAAACCCACTGCTTCAGGCCCTGATTGAACGAATGGCATTTTGGTCATGGGAGAAACCTTTTGTTGAGATGACCAATACTTATAGATTGTTTTTGGATGAATTGGTCGAAGCAAAAGAGCAAACTTTAGCGCTTCCACTCCCTCAAGATCGTCGATTACAACTCTGGCTCGAAAAACTTAATCAACACGATCAACCTATTGATAACCTTGCTCAATTGAGCTTAAAAATAGGTGCCAGCAGCAAAACAATCTCTCGGATATTCAGCAATGAAACAGGAATGAGTTTTCAGGAATGGCGGCAACAATGGCGTTTAATTCAAGCTATAGAAAAGCTAACCGCAGGATATCAGGTGAATGATGTGGCCTATCAACTTGGCTTTTCTAGTGATAGTGCCTTTATTGCCTTTTTTAAACAGCAAACAGGCACTACGCCACTTAAATATCTAGATTAACTTCATCATTTATTGAGCAACAGTGTTAAGCATCAGGCCAATACCAATTAGGTGTTGAAAGCCAATCCATACCAGGAATAACCGTTTGCCCATACTCTTTTTCAAGACAGATAGTATGACAATCTGGATGTTCCTTTAACGCAGAAATAAGTCTTGGCGCATGTGATATCACCCATACTTGAGTCTGTTTAGCAGCATGTCGAATCAGCCGAGCTAAAGCAGGCAAAAGATCTGGATGTAAGCTAGTTTCAGGCTCATTAAGTACCATTAAACTTGGAGGTCGTGGCGTTAAAAGAGCTGCTACCCAAAGAAGATAACGTAAAGTACCATCAGACAGTTCAGCCCCACTGAGCGGACGTAATAACCCATATTGAGATAACTCTAATGAGAAGCGGCCATCAGCTTGGTTAATAATTTTAATACTGGCACCAGGAAATGCATAATCGATGGCTTTGTTAAGCACCTCTTCATCACCAATTTCAATAATAGTCTGTAATGCTGCGGCAAGGTCTCGGCCATCATGATGCAACACAGGCGTACGAGTACCTAACTGAGGCTGACGAGCTGGAGCATCTTTATCCGTTCTAAAATGGTCATAAAAACGCCATCCTCGAATGGTTTCTCGCAGCATAAAAGCTTCAGGAGTTGCCACAGGATCTGCAATTTGATCAAACAAACTATGATAAGTAGCAATATGTTGCGATACAATTTGCCATTGTCTACCATTTCGCGCTTTTATCACGCTGCTATTTCTATCAATCAAAGCACTTGATGGACGATATGTAGGTCCATTCCAAATACATTCACGCTTGATTTCAGGATCATAACCAAACATCGACAATGATGGCGACGGAAGTCCTAAAGAGATGGAATAACTAAATTCATCTGTCGCAAACCCCAATTTTAACCGTTTTACTTTCTGCCTTACTGTTGATTCAATTTCGTGTTCACCACGTTTCATTGTATTGGTGATAGTCTCTGGCCCAGCCCAAAATGTAGAGTCAAGTCCACCTTCTGTCGCCAGTGCAGAGACAACGCCACCTTGTGCGGTATCAGCCAGCAGACGTAATGCCTTGTAAAGATTTGATTTACCGGTTGCATTTGCACCAGTGATCACATTTAGTTTACCTAATGGCACCACTAAATTAAGAATAGAACGATAGTTATTGATAGCTAATGTCGTAATCATATTCATCCTTTATGAGGCAACGTTAGTTACTAAATCAAACCCAGAGCACTAATCAAGTACAATTAAATAGCATTAATAACGGGAATGGTTTCGCTTGAAGTCTTCAATCTGCTGTTTTGCCTTTGCGTATTCCAATTGGAGATGGTCAATATTGGATTGATTATCTTGAAACTGTTCAAGCTGTTGCAAAATAGCTTGACGCTTTCTTGGTGTCAACTCATCATAAATCAGCTTATTTTTAAGACGTTTAATCTCACTTTGCTGATAGTTATTATCAAATTCAGCTTGATCCAGCTGGTCCTTTATCTCACTAGCTTGTTGACGTAGTTGATTTAATTTGCGGCCTTGTTGGTAACCTTTTAAGAATTGATTCTCTAAATTCTTTGGGCAGATCCCACGATAGTTATATCCATTACTTGCCACATAATAACCATTAGATTCAGTACAAAATGCCACAACACCTTGCTCATAGCCTGATTTATATTGATTAAAATTCACAGCAACATTGTATTCAGCACAAGCAGAACTACGATTAGAGAGACTATTTGCCATATCACTGCCATTCATACCATCGGTATAACCTAAACTATACCAATTAGCAGTACGACACTCATTTTCATTCATCGCAGAACACCCTGATAAAATAATCACAGTGGAAAGTGAAAACATCAATAACTTAGCGCGTAAAAACACATTTAATACTCATGAAACATAAATTCTTTGAGTATTATCCATATATCACCAATCAACCTCAAGATAACAGGCTCACTACCAATATTTCAAACTGTCCATATTTATAGGTTTTTAAGCTGAAGACTCAAAGATCTGTCACTGATTAAAAAGCATATAGGGCAAATAAAGATAGCGTAAGATTTTTCTTAGCCATAAAAAGAAGGGATAAAATAAAGAATGGAAGAAGATCAAAAAAGGCGCAATATATTATACGCGCCTTATCTATCGAATCGTTTTAATAATCAAAAATGCTGAACTGTCCTTAGCTTAGCGTTGATTAATATTCATCGTAGTCAAAATTACTGAACTCTGGACTGTCATAACGCTGACGAGTAACCCGACGCTTCTTCTTGCGTGATGCATTACCAAAATCTTGGAAATCATCATCATAATCCGTTTTGAACTTAGACTTACTGCCCTTAGAAAATTTTTGGTCTAACTTAGCCATTTTTGTATCCTGAAATAGATCCAGAGAAAGTAATTAGATAGAAAACCGCATTGGCATAGTGATTTTCTAATATCAATTATAGACTAAGGTTTATGACAGTCTGATGAAAAGTCCTAGTATTCAACCAGATTAATAGTCTTAACCCGTCTTGGGCTAAGACTAATTCAGTTTCTGACTGACTGTACAACAAGATTTTTTTATGATGTTAAGCAGTTATTCTGATGTACTGATTTCGATCACAGAATTAAACGGAACCTCAACAATAGCGTCGATAAGTTCACGCTTTTCATTATCGTCACACCAAACTAAATACAAACTTTGCTCCATAACTGGGGCATCTTCGACCAAGAATAATTGTTGATTAGCCACAGCGTCAGCAACGATAAGGGAAGGTAAATACCCCACACCACCAGAGCCAATCAGGTAATCTAGCGCCATTTTACTTGAGTGAGTATGAAGCACTGGTGTTCTTTGCAATTCAGCAATACGACTGTGTTCAACTGAAAAACGTGTACCCCAATCTAGATATACTAACGGCAATTGACGAACTTGTTCTAATTCACAGTTTTCGCAACTTGAAACCAATTGCAATTGGTAGTCGCGCACTTTTGCAACCTTTAATTGTTCAATTTTAGGTGGCTCACTGGTTAAAAACACATCAATATTTCGATTAAACAGCTTTTTCGCCATCCCCTCACGAGCAACTGACTCCAACCGTAAAGCTAAACCAGGTACAGCACCGTATACGCGATTAATCCAATCTGAAATGCCATCAAATTCCCACAATAACGGCGATGCACCTATTGCGATTTGGCTATTTAAATTTTCAGATAGCGCAACATCTTGCTTGGCTCGTCCCCATGTTTGCAAAATCGCCTCAGCATAGGGACGTAATCGTTCTCCTGCCGCAGTTAAATGAACATTACCACGTTGGCGCGAGAATAATGGGTTACCCAACTGTGACTCTAACTGACGGATACGAAAGCTTACTGCCGACTGAGTCAGATACAAATTATCCGCCGCACGCCCAAAATGACGAGTTTTTGTGACTTCTAAGAAAGTTTTAAGTAATTCTGTATCCACAAAGCGATTCTCAAGGTATATAAAGACAATTGATATATTAAGCGTTTTGCCTAACTTTCTGTTAAGTGATAGTACATCCTAATCACATCGACTTTAATAAGAATTTTATATCAAAACAACAAAAATAATTTGATTTACATAGTTTCCACTCTGGATAAATATCAGCGCAAATTACATCAAGGACTTTATGAATGAGAAGTGAAGGTAAATTTTACGACGATAAAAATTTCCCACGCGGCTTTAATCGATCTGGCGTATTTACAATTAGTGAAGCCACTGTACTGGAAAATTATGGTCGCACTATGAGGGGATTGTTCGAGGGGACACTCTTGCCTGTCGATGAGTCGGAGCTTCAATTTGTTGCCGAAGTAAAAGGTCAACAAGAAGCTATCTCTGATTTTGGTAAATGTTGGCTTAAATACCTAAATCAGACTAACCATAAAGTTCGCAGCTACACTCTTTGCGTATCACAGCGCTCTAAAGGGTCGTACGGCGAAGATGACGATGACGGAAGCGATGTTGATAACGATATCGACTACTAATCGCTAAAGGGACTCAGTCCTGTCATCACAAATGAATTAAACGATAAGCCATCCACCTTTGTGCGATGGCTTGTTTCTTATTATGTGCCCGACTTTTGGGCCGATATTTTGGTATTGCTATGAAAATTTGTTTTGTTATGTATCCGTGGGACCAAGTTGAACCAGAAACTGATTCAACACTTCGTCTGATTCACGAAGCAGCAAGTCGCGGTCATACGGTTGCAATTACAACACCTAATAATTTAACAATGCGCGACAGTATGGCTATTGCATTCTGTCACGTGTTGAAAAAAGGTGATGTATCTAACAACATTCCAAGTTTTTACCGTAAAGCGGAATTTAATCAAGCTCAGCTACCTCTAGCAGGTTTTGATACTATTTTCATGCGAGCTAACCCACCGCTAGATACAATGGCGCTTAACTTCTTGGATTCAGTTCGTGACGATACTTTCATCATGAACGATATTGATGGTCTACGTGTAGCAAACAACAAGCTATATACAGCATCACTACCAGATCCAAACAATGAATTTATTCCAGTCACTCACGTATCAAAAAATCGTGATTACTTAGAGCGTGTATTGGATGAATCACCAAATGATCGCATGATCCTAAAACCTCTAAACGGTTACGGCGGCAAGGGCGTGATCTTAGTAGAGAAAAGTGCAAAATCAAGTGTGAAGTCTCTACTGGATTTCTACATTGGTGATAATAAAAACTACGTTATTCTTCAAGATTACATTGAAGGTGCCGAGCAAGGCGATGTGCGTATCATGATGCTAAATGGTGAGCCTATTGGTGCTATGCGTCGTGTTCCAGCTCAAGGCGATGTTCGTTCGAATATCCATGCTGGCGGCCGCGAAGTAAAACATACGCTAACTAAGCAAGAAATTCGTCTATGTAAGCATATCGGTCCAAAACTGGTTCGTGACGGTCTGTACTTTGTTGGTCTTGATGTGATCAACGGTAAATTGGTTGAAGTTAACGTACTAAGCCCTGGCGGTATTACACGTATCAACCGTCTAAACCGCGCTCGTCTACAAGCTGATGTTTTAGACTTTGTTGAAAGTGTTGTTCGTGCAAAAGAAGTAAGTATCGCGCGTAAGACTGCATTCCGTAAGGTAATTGAAGATGCTTCAACTTTCTGAGTCTCAAGTGCTGGAGAAGATCCAGCACCTTGTTCCTTTTGAAGCTCAACTTGATGACGGTAGTTTAACTATTCGCATTAGTGAGTATCAGCCTTATATTGCAACGGCGATTCACCACGGTCATAACCTACGTGAAGAGCTACTTGCAAAATGTGCGCTATCAGAAGAAGAACGTTATTTTGAAGAAGATCCGTTTACTGGGGACTTTATTACTTCCCTACCGATCATTCTTCAAGGCGAAGATTCGCGTTACGAGTATGACTTAAACCGTGCTCCAGATAACTGTATCTATGAAGATGCTTGGGGCAAAGAGGTTTGGACTGAAAGCTTAACTGAGCAAGAACGCCAAACAACTCTTGAAAAACACGCTCGTTACTACCGAATTCTTAAATGCTTGATTGAAACGCTAGAGAATAAGTTTGGCTTATGTTTGTTATATGACATTCACTCATATAACTACCAACGTATTGAGCGAGAAGTACCGACCTTCAATTTAGGTACGGCACAAGTTAATTGCCGACGTTGGCGCAAAGAGTTAGATGTACTGCTTGAGCACTTAAATGCAATCGAGCTCCCTAATATTGACGTAGTCGCGAATGAAAACGACGTGTTTAAAGGAATGGGTTATCAAGCAACGTTTGTAAAAGAAAACTTTAGCAATACGTTAATCATGCCTCTTGAAGTAAAAAAAGTTTTCATGAATGAGCAAGCAGGTGATGCTTACCCACTTGTGATCGATAAACTGAAAGAGTCGATGAAAACAGCCATTACTGAGCACGCTGCGTTTACGATTAATAAGCGCACCAAAGTAAAAGGGTTAACCAGTAGCGATCTTTTGGCATCTAGTCTGTCAAAAGATGCTATCAAACTGGATCGCCAACTGTATAAAATTGCTCGCGGCTTAAATACATTAAGCTATATCAACCCAACAAACTTAAAGCAGGAAAAACGTCGCTTTCTAAGTAAACCTCACACTTATGTGCCGCAGTTTACTTATCGTCAGCTAGACTTGGATCCTTATAAGTTTCGTGAGCAACTATACCGTTTGCCTGTAGAAGATATCCGTGATGCAGACGTACAAAAAATGTACCGTCGTGTTATTGATCAGCTAGCAGTTCGTATCGACCTTTTGTGCACTATTGGTACTGATGAGTTTCTTTACAACTCGCTTCGCTACTATGGCCAGCCAGATGAGCGTGATATTGCGAATGCTAAGTTTATTCTTCACGCTTGCGAATATGCACAGCAAGAAGAAGCAACGATCAATGCAGCAGGGGCGATACAAGCATTTAAGGAAGCTGCTGCAGATTATGGTCTACCTTGTAAGATCGTGATGTCTAAGCAGCTAATTGCTCGTGCGTTAGTGAGTGGTAAAACGGTTAAAGTTAATCCAAACAGTACTTTTAGCCAACCAGATTTAGAAGCTCTGATACATCACGAATTAGGGGTTCACTTGGTGACATCGGTTAATGCTGAACGTCAACCATTACGCGTACTGCAATTAGGTTTACCAGGTAACACGCACACACAAGAAGGTCTAGCAATCTTATGTGAGCATTTATCAGGTAACTTCCCATTACATCGCTTGAAAACACTAGCACTGCGTGTGGTAGCTGTTGATATGATGGTAAATGGCGAAAGCTTTAACGATACCTTTAATACGCTAAAGCACGATTATGATGTTAGTGATGATGAGGCCTTTACGGTAACAGCTCGTGCCTATCGTGGCGGTGGTTTTACTAAAGACTATTTATATCTTCGTGGTTTGAAAGACGCAATCAAAGCGTATCAAGAAGAAGATTTAACATCATTGTTTATTGGTAAAACTGGGTTTGAATTTAAACCTGTGCTTGATGAATTAATTGAGCGTGGAATTTTAAAACAACCTGAGTTTTTGCCTAAAGCATTATCAATGAATGCAGAGCTTGATCCTGTTATGGAGTTTATGCTCAGCTCTATTCGATAAAAACTCTTACAAAAGCGACTTTCGAGTCGCTTTTTGTTTGCCTGCCCTTTCGTTATACTAAGCAACTCACTTATGTTTGATTCTCCACTTATTGAGAATGAAACTTATCACCATGGACACGGTCTCAATAGACTCATCTATTATTTTTCACTAAACGGTTCTTTATGCAACGACCATTAAATAAACACAATTCCGCCTACTTCATGTTATGCATGGTGGTATTTGTCGTTGCATTCTGTTTCAGTCAACAAGCTGGTTGGCGTTTATCTTGCTCTAACTCTATATCTCAAAAAACAACCGAGCAACGAATCCAAACTAACGAGCAGTCCTCTTCGCCCATTACTGAGAAAAAATGCAGCTTAAGTGATCATCTTCTGCAATTATCTCAACATATGTTAGAAGGATTACTCTTTGTTATCAGTTTCATCTTGACCCTACAAATCATGGTGTTAGCTTGGTACTACTCAGTTCCAATTTTAACTGAGCCAATACCTCGAACTCGACGGCTTCATTTAACCTTGTGTGTATTTAGAGAATAAATAACACCGATAACAAACAACAAATCGTTATTTATTTTTTGGAGATTTAAATTGAAAACATTACGCTTTACTAAGCCCTATTTTGGTTTAGTGATTATGGCTATTTGGGCACTAATGATGTCCTTATCAGTACACGCAAGTACACTCACGACAGGATGGGTTCATAATCCTCAACACCCTCCAGTTGCCGTTCGTTTAATGCTAACTGGTGAGAAAAATGAAGCAAATAAAACCGTAGAAGGCTTACTCGAAGTTAAGCTAGATAAAGATTGGAAAACCTATTGGCGTTCTCCTGGCGAAGGCGGTACCGCGCCATCTATCAATTGGGAGCTATCGAGTAACCTCAATAGTGTGGATTGGCATTGGCCATTACCTAAACGTTATGAATTCTTAGGTGTGGAAACATTAGGCTACAAGCACGATGTAATTTTCCCAATGACATTCCATCTTGATGACATGAATAAGCCCGTATTTCTCTCTGGCAAACTAACTATGTCATCATGTACTAGCATTTGTGTTCTTACTGATTACGAGTTATCGCTTGATTTTAATCCAGAGAAACTTGTCCCATCTGTCGATGCAATGGTGCTATATAACAAAGGTAACAGCCTAGTTCCTAAGCCATCGACTGCAGTAGAACTCACACAAGTATCTTATGATGAAGCTAAAAAGATCGTATCTATTGTTGCAACCAATAAAGCAGGATGGACGAATCCCGATGTTTTTGTTGATGGACAGTCTAAACCCGTAAAACAAACATCCTTTTTAACACCAAAGATTGATGTTTCTGGCGAACAGCTTATCGCTCAAGTTCCTGTAAGCAGCTGGTTTGGTACACCAAAATTAGTTGGTGAGCCACTATCGGTCACTATCACTGATAAAGATATAGCTGTTGAATTAAGTAAAGTCGCAGACAACAAACCTGTTATTGCTTTACAAAATGATAGTTTACTTAAAGTTATCGGTTTGGCACTGCTTGGCGGACTCATTTTGAACATCATGCCTTGTGTATTGCCTGTATTAGGAATGAAACTAAGCAGTGTAATTTCAGCCAAAGGACTTGAACGTCGCCAAATACGAGCTCAGTTTATCGCTTCGGCTCTTGGTATTTTAGTTTCATTTTGGTTATTGGCAGGCTTTTTGGCTCTGCTTAAAGTATCAGGGCAAGCCCTTGGATGGGGTGTTCAATTCCAAAGCCCATGGTTTATTGGTGCCATGATGCTCATCACCGGACTATTTGCAGCCAATATGTTGGGCCTATTTGAGATTCGCCTCTCAAGCAATACCAATACCTGGTTAGCAACTCGTGGTGGTAACTCCTATGGTGGTCATTTTGTTCAAGGTATGTTTGCTACCTTGTTGGCGACGCCATGTAGTGCGCCATTTCTTGGTACTGCAGTAGCTTTTGCATTAGGAGCTAACTACCTCACCTTATTTGCTATTTTTACAGCACTTGCGGTTGGTATGGCTGCGCCTTGGTTACTCATAGCCCTATTCCCTCAGCTGGCTAATGCACTACCAAAACCAGGAATGTGGATGAACACAGTTAAAACGATTTTTGGCCTGATGATGCTGGTTACCTCTCTTTGGTTACTGAGCTTAATGGCTAACTTCTTCAGCTTAAAAATCGTTATCGTAATTGGTGTAATTGCTCTTGCCCTACTGCTATCGCAACTGTGGCGTATTAAAGGTAAAAGAGCCACTCTGCTTACGGTCGGCTTCTTAATCATTGTAACGGCGATAGGTTTGATTATTGGCAGTTTAACCGCAGACAAATGGGCCAAACCGCTACCACAGGACCATCATTGGACACCTCTAAATGTTGAGCAAATCAAACAAGATGTGGCACAAGGCAAAACGGTTTTTGTTGATGTGACAGCTGATTGGTGTATTACCTGTAAAGCCAATAAGGTTGGCGTGATCTTACAAGAGCCTGTCTATTCAGCACTTGACCAAGAAAATATTGTGCTAATGCGAGGTGATTGGACAAAACCATCCGATTACGTCACTAATTTCTTACAGTCTCATGGCCGTTTTGGCGTACCATTTAATATTGTTTATGGTCCTGCAGCACCGAACGGTATTGAATTACCTGTGATCTTAACATCTGAACAAGTATTAGATGCATTAAAACAAGCTTCATCTAAGGAGTAACTTTTGCCCAAACCGTCAACAAACAAGAATCGTTTGTGGCGCTGGGGTAAAGAACTGATATTGATGATTGTCTTACTGACGATCATCAGTATTGGCTTAGATCTTTGGCGATCACAACAAATACCAAAGGGCCAAGAGCCTATACTCAATGTAATAGACATCAATGGTGAGCAAATTAATTTAGCCAAGTTAAGTGCAGATAAGCCTATTATTGTTTATTTTTGGGCAACGTGGTGCTCTGCTTGCAAAATAACGTCACCCAGTGTGAATTGGCTAGCTCAAGATTATCCAACGATATCTATTGCCATTCGCTCAAAAGATAATGAAACACTCAAAGCATACATGAAATATCATGATTATGACTTTAAAGTTATCAATGACTTAAACGGTTCGATATCAAAGCAATGGGGAATCAGTGCGACACCAACTATTATGGTGATTAAACAAGGTAAGATAGTCTCAATAACGACTGGTGTTACCTCCCCGATAGGGATTTGGCTTCGTTATCATCTTGCTTAAAAGAGTTCTTAGCTTATAAACAACAAAGCCGCTAGATAGAAATCTCTACTAGCGGCTTTTTCATGCTTTGAAGTATACCCAAGTGACTTCAAGATGCGAGGTTACTTGGGTATATATATTATTTAGGCATACGGCGAATTTGCCAAAATGTTCTGCGCCAATACGGATTATCTAAACTAGAGATAATAACGCCTTTAGAACGTGACGCATGTAAAAACTCAGAATTACCTAAATAAATACCAACGTGTCGAGAGTTTCTTCCTGTTCGGAAAAAGACTAAGTCCCCTTCTCTTGCGTTAGCTCTTGATACTTTCTTTCCCTTTTTAACCTGTTCTGCCGTTGTTCTCGGTAACGCCAAATCGTAAACATTTGAGTATCCAACTTGAACAAAAGCAGAGCAATCAATGCCCCGACGAGTAGTACCACCATAGCGATAAGGCGTACCTTTCCAACTACGATATACACTACTAAAGCCACCCGATGCTTGAGGCTTGGTTTTATTTCCTTGATTTAAACTGGCAATCAAATCACCAATTTGATCAGGTTGGTTTTCTGTATAATTTGCAGAAGCTTGTTTATTCGACTCTGATTGAACGCCTTCTGTTGAAGAACACCCTGTTACTAACGATACTAACAAGCCCACAAAAAGAAATGTTTTATTCCTATTAGTCTTAATCACAACTAACCCTGTTTTTTCTTTTTCATTCTTTGTGACAACGTATTATGGACTAATGATAGCAAGAAATCTTGGTGACACTCCGCAAAATGGCGAGATTTTAACAAAAACCATAAAGAGTTTAATAAAGAACAGAGTTCAAAATAGAAATTAAAAAAAAGGCTTGTTGATACAAGCCCAAAGATCCACACAACAAAATGAAATTCACATCATACTTACATAAGAGCAACACCAAGAACACAATCACATCTAGCCCAATTAATGTCACTTTAGAATAAATTTATTTAGAGTCACTTCTCACTCAAATAACTGCTTTTAACAACAAAGGTCAAACTTGACCCAAAATTTCAACAATACAGACTCACATCACTAACCTTTGTGATCCATTAAATATTATTTTTAAATCGGTTATGTTAATAATAAATATATGGATATTGTTCATAAAAGGAGTTTATGTGCTTGGTTTTATCCGTCTTGTGATTGTCACAATCTATATAATCGTCATGGCTATCGTCGGCTTTATCTATTGCCTTATTAATCACCCTCGCGACCCGAAGCATGTCTATACTTTTTGTCGCTGGTTTAACCAAATACAAAAGATTATTGGGGTAGAAGTGGAACAAAGGGGGCTTGATAACGTACAAAATATAACAAATGCTGTTTATATTTCGAATCACCAAAGTGTGTATGACTTTGTCACCTCTCCAGGAATGCTTCGCCCAAGAACAGTTTCCATTGGCAAAAAAAGCCTATTATGGATTCCCTTTTTTGGCCAACTGTATTGGATAACAGGTAATATTCTGATCGATCGTGAAAATAAAACCAAAGCACGTAATACGATAAAACAAGTTGTTGAAGCAATTCACCAGCGAAATCTTTCAGTTTGGGTCTACCCAGAAGGGACTCGTAGTAAAGGACGAGGATTATTACCATTTAAGACTGGAGCATTTAGGATGGCGATGGAAGCCAATGTTCCTATTATTCCTATGTGCGTCAGTACAACCCACAATCAATTTGATCTAAATAGAAAAGATAACGGTCGTGTAATTTCTGAAATGATGGAACCGATTGATATGGCTCTATACCAAACGATGTCGGCACGAGAGTTAGCTGACTATTGTCATGGCTTAATGGAGCAAAAAATCGCACAGTTAGATGATGAGTTGAAACAAGAAACCATAGCAAGAGAAAGCGTTAACTCTTTGAACTGATTCTTTGTCTAAAAAAATCCAGAGCTACACAGGCTCTGGATTCAAATCAATATCTAAAATAATAAATTATAGGTAAAGCTTAGCAACATCAGCAGGCTCGGCTTCAACGCCTTCTAGCTGAGCATTCCAGTTTAGACCAACAAGAACACCATCTTCTGCTAGTGTAATCATCCAGTCTTCAAGGAAGATATCTAGTGGTAATTCACTTGGGAAAAACTCTGCCCACTCATCAGAACACTGTGCTTTAGCATCCGCTTCATTTGACCAGAAAGGCATCACTTCTGAATCTTCAAACTCAGAAGATTCAACAGATAGCCACTCACCTTCTTCATTACGCAGAGTCCATACTAGACGTGTTTCTTGTGACTCAGTAACAAATAGCTCTTTGTTTGCTTGGATATCTGATGTTAATTTAGACATGGTTTTAAACCTTTAGTAATCACATTCGTGCTTGTCGAATATTCTACCAGACAAACCCGATAATCCCCAATATTCTTCACTCTTACTTTTTCAAATAGCAGAGCCACAACATTCTATCTAGATCGGTATATTGAAGCTATTCGGGTATGAAAAATCGAATCTCTAGCAAATATTTCTCTTATTGATAGATAACAACAAATACACTTGGGGAAGTAATTAATTAAGGGTAGAATACGCACTTCATCAACACTGGTTTTCCCAAAGCCAATACTTTCTGTTCTGTTTTAGGTATCCAAATGCAGTCAAGTCGAGCTGGTAATGCGCTTGCGGCTTTTTCATTTATTTTATGGGGGATTCTTCCTCTATATTATCAATACTTGCCACAAGCTGATATCAATGAGCTTCTTGCACTAAGAATTATCTTCTCTGTGCCATTTATGCTTATTGCCATGTTACTACTAGGTAAAAAACTTCCTAGTTTATCTGAGCTATTGGCAGATAAAAAATCACTCATAATGTGTTGTATTGCAGGCATAGTGATGTGTGTTTCATGGTACGCTTTTACTTGGGCGATGACCCATGGACAAGTTTTAGCGGCCAGCTTAGGTTATTTTATCAACCCACTATTTGCTATCTCTCTTGGTGTGATTTTTTTAAAAGAAAAGTTGAGCCCAGCACAATTAGCCGCAGTAGTATTGGCAGCCGCAGGGATCAGTTTTCAAGTCTGGTCATACGGTACTTTACCTTGGCTGGCACTTGTCATGGGTTCTTTCTTTGCTATCTATGGCTTAACAAAAAAATACATTAAATACGATGCCCTCACATCTGTGACATTAGAAGCTGTTGTTCTTACTCCATTTGCAGTTATCTACATGATTTATGACTATATGAGTGGCAGCAGCGTAGCGTTAACCTCGGGAATGTCTACATTCTGGCTTTATGTGGGTTCTGCGCCTGTTACGCTTGCTCCATTAATCTTTTTTGCATTAGCGATCAATCGAACCAGTTTAACTATGGTTGGATTAATGCAATATATTGAGCCAACGTTACAGCTTTTACTTGCGGTATTCTTATTTGGTGAAATTTTTGATCATACCAAAGCAGTCAGTTTTGGTTTTATTTGGCTTGGATTAATTTTGTGTGGTGTTGAAGCAATGGCTCGATACTACAAAAAGAAAAAACGTCCACCAATGCAAATGTTGTAAACTCTCTCGATAGCGTTTAACTGGATAAAATGTATGTCTGAGATTCAAAAAATCCAACAACAATTGCGTGACTTTGCTAACGAACGTAACTGGGAACAATTTCATTCGCCGAAAAACCTAGTGATGGCTCTAAGTGGTGAGGTTGGTGAATTAACGGAAATTTACCAATGGCTCACAGCTGAGCAAAGTGAAAACTTATCAGCAGATAAAAAGCAACATGCTAGCGAAGAGATGGCGGATATCATGCTTTATTTGATTCGTCTTGCCGACAGAAGTGGAATCGACCTTGTTGCTGCTTGCCAAGCCAAACTAGAAAAAAACGCACAAAAATATCCGAGTGATAAATGTTATGGTTCAGCTAAAAAGTATAATGAACTATAACAATAGAAATAAAAAAATAGAGCCTTGAATTGGCTCTATTTTTTTATCATTTATGGCCTACGCCGCGATTTTCCTTTGGTAAAAAGGCTATCTTGCCAAACCCTAACTTACGGAAATGGCTATCACGAAAATCACGAACTGCTTTTGCGCTTGAGGAAACCATCTCAACTTGCAGCTCCATCTTAAGGTAACTGGTTAAATCGATACCTTCTGCTGCTGCAACTGCCTCATGAATATTGCGGAACTGATCGTAAGTAAATGAGATCTGCTTTTCTTCATTCTTATATGTATAAACAACCGTACGAGCCATAGAGCCTCCGCTAAAATTAAAGGAGGCGAATCTACCCTATTACTAAAGAAAAATAAAGTCACAAACCACTTTTAAGCTTCGATTAACTTCTGCGCGACAATCTCTTCAAGAGGCATTGGCTTGTAATAGTAAAAGCCCTGAACATAACGAACACCCAATAAAGAGATAAAGTGAAGCTCATCGTCTGTCTCAACCCCTTCTACAATAATTTTGGCATTCGCAACTTTACCCAGCTGTACAACAACACTAAAAAGCTCTTGGCCTTTTATCGAGTTAAGATTCAACACCAACGATCGATCAATTTTAATTTTATTAAATTCAAAACGAGATAAATACGCTAACGATGAATAACCAGTACCGAAATCATCAAGGGCGACTGAAACGCCAAGCAATTGTAATTCCTTAATAATCTCCGATGTTTTATTTTCATCTTGAACTAATAGCTCTTCAGTGATTTCGACCTCTAGTTGATGGAAATCTAGCGCACTTTTATTAACAATTTTCGCAAAATTAAAGACAAAATCTTTGGTTAATACGGTTGTTGGCGATACATTAATCGACAGCTTAAAATCTGGATTTTTCTCAGCAAGTGGCGTCATCATCTGAACCGAACGCTCAATAACCCAAAAATCAAGTTCAGGCATTAAACCAAGCTGAGTAAATGACGACAAAAATGTAGGTGGTCGAATATTACCATCACTGTCGCGATACCTAAGCAGTGTTTCCATTGCTACTACTTTTTTACTGTGTATATCCACTTGAGGCTGAAAATACAAAATAAACTCTCCTTCTTGCTGAAGCTTCTCAACTTCGCGTTGTGCTTGAAGGTTTTTGTGTAGTGATGGAATAAAACTGGTTAACTTACTTTTTGCCTCTATTTCATCAGACGTAAAGAATCGATTATTAAAAATAGAGGTGACATCAACACCTAGACTGCGTTTATCCATAAACTTAAAAAATGGATAATATAAACCAATTCCAATAATAATAATGATGAGCTGTAACAGAGCACCAGATATTGCCCCTGTTCCAAGATAACCACTCACTAAAGGGGGCATAATCCAACTCTGAACTGTACTTAATGGTGGAACCCATCCTATGGCAATCGCCCCATAAGCCACCATAAAGCTAACCATAGGAACCAATAAAAATGGGATGATCATAATCGGATTAAAGATCACTGGAATGCCAAAAAGTATCGGTTCATTAATATTAAATAAGCTGAGAATAAGCACCGTTTTTGCCAGTGTTCGGTAATTACGGCTACGAGCAAATAACAAGATACAAAGCACTAAACTCAATGTATTTCCACTGCCACCAATACCAGTAAAAAAATCATAAAAGTTAGTGCTAACAATATTCAGATCAACACCAAAATTCTGCCAGTCAGCAATGTTTGCGGTTGTTAAACTGTACAGTTCAGTTTTATACATATGCAGTACATTATGACCATTAATGCCAAACGACCAGAACACACCACGTAAAAACTCGTACAGTAATCCGTCAGTAAATGATAAAGGATTTAGCTCTGGCACTATTGAAAAATGAAAACCTATACTTTCAATAAGATGGCGAATACCAGTACTTACACCAACCATAACAATAATGGATACTGCGCAAATAGAGATAATATGACCAGAATTATCAATCGCACTGGTAAAAGGATCTATTCTAAAAATAGGTAAATTTTGCGCTTTAAATATCAAATGACAGCTTAAGTAGGCCGACAATAAAGCTAAAGCAAAACTATTGGGTAGAGGAACAGCAATAGCAATAAGATTCCACTGCTGGGATACTAAAAAAAACACGACTAATGAGGTAGCAATCGCAACGGACTTCGGAATTCGTTTGATTGATGCTAGATATGACGACAAATAGATATTAATCAAAATAGGGAACATTTGAGCGATCATTTGCCCAACATAGCCAGTGGTTACTGAAAGTGTGTTCCACCCCATTTTTTGCGAGAAGATTGCAGTCAAATCACAGAATGTTGAGATCAAAGAGATCGGCAACGCCATCAAAAATACATTCGATACTGCAACAAGATACTTATTTGATGATAGATTAGACAGTAATTGAGAAAGTGTCATAATCGCATTGCCTTAACGCCCATTAGCTAAATAAACCCCTATAAAACTCCAACTATACAAAATTTTTTATTGTTTTTTCACAAATAAACTTAATGGTTATGACAAATGGATTTCATAACAGGTTAATGACATAAGTTGCACTTAAATTAATGCTAAACCGATTAAAACGCATACCTTTATTTCTATACCAATTTATTTGTTATTTTCACGACTCATATCAGATTATTCACCCATTTTGAGTTGTTATTGCCTATTTTTTCCAACACCACAGCGGGAACTCAGACTTAATATCTACACTTATTTCACTTTTGTCTTACACAAATTATCGCTATTAAGCGCAAAAAATTCCTGTAGTAAATTAGCTTACAATTTCAATCTTAAATTTAAGACATTCAATAGGTTAGTAATCATTAAACTTAAATCATTCATACAAACTTAGCATTTAGATCGTCTCAAGGTGTTGTTATGTCTTACCGTTCACTACCTTATATTCTGTATACGGGGCTTGTTTTTCTTCCTCTTAGCGTCCCCTTCCCTTCTCATTCTGCCGAAGGCGTTGGATTGGTATTTCAAAGCACGCTGTTAGATATTGGAGGAAATGGTGGTAGCGAGTTTGGTGAACGCTTGTGTCCATCAGGGTTATTAATGACCGGGTTTGATTTTTATAATTCAAACACAGGAGGTAACTTAGATGGTAGAGCATTACGCGGGCAATGTTCTCAAGCAACGGTATCTGGAGGTACTGCAACATTAACAAGGGCCGGGGAAACACCATGGGGAGGTCCAGTCTCTGGTACACTTTATTCAGGCTCCTGCCCTGCAAATCAGGCGGTGGTTGGCGTAGATGCACAAACGACAACTTGGCCAGTCATGGGATGGTTCCGACTCTACTGTGCTCCTGTAGCGTTTAATGCAACAACCAATAAATTAGAAATAGGAGCCGCTCCGGGAGGCCCATCAACAGGAAGAATAGGTCCTAACTTTAGTTATGGTGGAACCTATTATAATCGAGTTGTCGCCCCAGCAGGCCAAGCGTTAGGAGGTTTTAATGGTCGCTCAGGAGCGGCTCTTGATAAAGTTCGCTTTAGAGCTTACTCATTTGTACAAGCGAGCATTACGCTAAACGCCAGTGTTATTTCAGGTTCAGCTCTTCCTACCGATTTTACGCTCATTGCAACCGATTCAAACTCGATCCCCGCGGTATTTAACCATGGTGATACTAAGGCGATGACCCCTAGTAATTATACTTTTACTTGGACCGGGCCTGCCGACTATGAATTAGTGTCTTTCTCTTGTGCAGATCCACTTAGCGTTACAAATGGCAACAGCTACAATTGCACTTATACATTTCGCTCAACCAAAGTAGATTACGGCGATGCTCCTATCAGTTATGGCGGTTTAACAACAGCAAGTCATGGCTTCGGGAATAGTGCTATTTATCTTGGTAGCGTTGAGCCCGATTTTGAAGACGATCGGTTTACCAATGGTATCGACAACTCTCTTAATGCTACCGATGATGATAGCGAAGGAACGACGCCTAACGATGAAGAAGCACTAGTCCCTGGTTTTATTGTATTAAACAGCAGTGCTAATGCTACGTTATATAGCTTAGCCATTCCTTGTAATGATTTCGATGGTTCTGATTTAGGCGCAACCGTATATGGCTGGATTGATACAGATAGAAATAACAGCTTTGACAATGATGAATTTGCTTCTGCTAGCTGTAATGATACATCAGCCACATTAAATGGTAATGCCATTCTCAGTTGGAGTAACTTAGATATTTCGACGGTGTCTGGTATGAGCTATATTCGCTTAAGAATTACTACATCGAGCTTATCCGCAAGCGATCAACTGACAAACGCAGCCGATGGTGAAATTGAAGACCATCAATTTGAATTAATTAATCAAATATCCTTACGAGGAACCGTTTTTGAAGATAACAGCGGTAACGGTTCAGGTATTGCGCACAACGGCATTATTGATGGTAACGAACAAGGTATTGGTAATGCAACGGTAGAAGTTGTACTAAATGATACAGGTGTTACTGGATACAACCTAGGAGATGTCATTACCAGCAGAAAAACATCGGGCAATGGTCGCTATACCTTTATTTTACCCGTTGAATTTTCAGGGAAAAACTTAATCATTAGAGTACGCCCTGTTGCAACATTAATTGATATTAGTGAGAGTGACTTATCAGCAATTCCTCAAGCATCGAGTACTAGCGTCATCGATTCTGAAATCAATATAAATGCACAAGCGGGCGATGATATCGATGGGTTAAACTTTGGCAAAGTCCGAGAGCCCATTATGGAACCTAACCATTATGTTGAGATTATCCCCAACCAAACCATCACCTTAAACCACCAATTTAAATCGTACACCGACGGTAACGTAACATTCAGCTTAGTGGATACCAAAATAATCCCTGCGCAACCTCAGTGGAGTGCAATTTTATATCAAGATCTCAATTGTGATCAGCTTATTAACAGTAATGAAGTGAGAATTACAGCCGCGCTCACGGTGACTGAGTCTTCACAAATTTGCTTAATCAGTAAAATATTCTCACCTGCTAATATTTTTAACCAAAGCAAGTTTAGCTATAAAATTCAAGCAGATGTAAATTTTGACGATCCAGCTACTACCAATCACAATATTTCGCGTCGCCTTTACAATACAGATACAATCAAAGCCATATATGGTGGTTCAGGACAATTAGAACTTAATAAAACGGTGCAAAACTTAACGCAAAATGGGACGATTGCAACAGCCAATACAGCAAAACCTGGTGATGTTTTGGAATATCGTATTATCTTTACCAATGTGGGTAATGCCGATATCAGCGATCCACAAATATTTGACTCGATACCCAAACATACAAGAGCTCAAACTGCCATTAGTTGTGGTGGAAATGTGCCAACAAATCTGTCGTGTAATGTTTCAACTCCAGATGGAACAAATAATGCGGGCTACCTAGGAAGTATTTATTGGAGCTTTACAGGGGCACTAGCATCGGGGGCCAGTGGAACGGTGAGTTATAGAGTGGTTATTGACTAAACTGGTTGAAATAAAAACAAGAAAACAAAGTTATCCACTGTTTCTGTGTATAACTTTGTTGAAATAACAGGTACAAAATATTCAATAGCGATCTAGTCTTCGATCTCTTTAAAATAATGAATCACTTGGTTTTCACTACCTTTCCATACAAGAGAAGGGTCATGCTTATCTTGTTCAAATTTACCATCGACTAATACATCGATCAGTGCCACAACTTCTTGCTGGGCTTGAGTCAGATTCGCTAACGTATAACCTGTCCACATCCAAATGTCTTTACCAACACATTCAGCCCGTACCCGTTTCACCAATTGTAATACGGACTCTACGTTCGCTGGATGTAATGGATCGCCTCCAGAAAGTGACAAACCTCGACGTTTAATACGCGTGTCATTAAGATCCGCAATCACACGATCTTCCATTGCTTGATCGAATGGATGACCAGAATCTAATCGCCATGTACTCTGGTTATAACACCCTCGACACTGATGCTCACAGCCCGACACAAACAAAGTTGCGCGTGTACCTGGGCCGTTAACAACATCAACTGGATAGTAATTATGGTAGTTCATGACGGTTCTTCTTTGGTTTATAAACTGTTTTTAAAAACAATAGAAGCGCCCGAGAGCGCTTCTTATTTTAAGATCAAGGCTTAAAATCTTGAATTACATATGCTTAACGCGACGCTTAACTTCTTCTTGCTTACCAAAGTTAAACGGACGTGCATCAGGGCTACCTAAGTAACCACATACACGACGAGTTACAGATACTTTTGATGGCTCATGGTTACCACATTTAGGACAAGTAAAGCCTTTACTGGTACACGAAAACTCACCTGTAAAACCACACTCGTAACACTCATCAATTGGTGTATTAGTTCCATAATATGGAACGCGAGAATAGCTGTAATCCCACACATTCTCTAATGCTTCAATATTGTGTTGAATGTTTGGATATTCACCGTAACAAATAAAGCCACCGTTCGCGATTTCTGGATAAGGCATCTCAAAATCAATCTTATCGTATGGGTTTACTTGTTTTTCAACATCTAAGTGGAAGCTGTTTGTGTAGTAACCTTTATCTGTTACACCATCAACCACACCAAATTCTTTCGTATCTAATGCACAGAAACGACTACATAAGTTTTCACTTGGTGTGCTATATAGACTAAAGCCGTAACCCGTTTCCTCTTTCCACGCATCAGTAGCATCACGTAGACGTTGAACAATAGCTACTGCTTTTTGGCGTAGTTCTTCATTATCGTATACGTGAGTTTCATTACCATATAAAGCGTTAACTGTCTCATGAATACCGATGTAACCAAGAGAGATGGATGCACGACCATTTTTGAAGATTTCAGAAACATTATCATCTTCATTCAGACGTACACCACATGCACCTTCCATATATAGAATAGGAGCAACACGAGCTTTAACACCCTCTAAACGTTCAATACGAGTATCTAGAGCGCGACGAGCCAACTGTAGACGCTCATCCAATAAAGTAAAGAAGCGAGCTTCATCGCCTTTAGCTTCAAGCGCAATACGAGGAAGGTTCAAACTAACAACACCCAGGTTATTACGACCTTCGTGTTCTAGCTCGCCTTGTTCATTTTCATAAGGACCAAGGAAACTACGACAACCCATAGGTGTTTTAAATGACCCTGTCACTTCAACTAATTTGTCATAGTTAAGAATATCTGGGTACATACGCTTAGATGCACACTCTAATGCCAGCTTCTTAATATCGTAATTAGGATCGCCTTGCTTATGGTTTAGACCGTCTTTGATAGCAAAAACAAGTTTAGGGAATACCGCTGTTTTATGATTTTTACCCAGACCTGCAATACGATTACGTAAAATAGACTGCTGGATCAGACGAGAAGCCCAAGTTGTACCAAGACCAAAGCCAAAGGTTACAAATGGCGTTTGACCGTTGGCTGTATGTAGTGTGTTTACTTCATACTCAAGAGATTGAAACGCATCATAACACTCTTTTTCTGTACGAGCTTTGGCAAACGCTTCAGGATCAGCAATACCCCACTCATTCGCAACAGCCAGATGCTTGTCGTAACTCACTTGAACATAAGGAGCCAGAACTTCATCGATACGGTTAATCGTTGTACCACCGTAAATATGACTTGCGACTTGAGCAATAATTTGAGCCGTTACCGCAGTTGCCGTAGAAATTGATTTAGGAGTATCAATCTCTGCATTACCCATTTTAAAACCGTGAGTTAGCATGCCATTTAGATCAATTAGCATACAGTTAAACATTGGGAAGAACGGTGAGTAATCGAGGTCGTGGTAGTGAATTTCACCTAACTCGTGAGATTTAACGATATCGCGCGGCAATAAATGTTGTGTCGCATAGTGTTTAGCAACGATACCTGCAAGCAAATCACGCTGAGTAGGGATTACTTTACTGTCTTTGTTTGCGTTTTCATTCAGCAAAGATGCGTTGCTTTGCTCAATCAAACCACGAATTTCATTATTTAGACGGCTTTTCTTCTCTCGAGAGATATCACGATCGTGACGATATTCAATATAAGCACGAGCAACTGCCTTATGTGGACCTGTCATTAATTGAGTTTCAACTGCATTTTGAATTGCATGAATCTCAACCTCTTCAGCGTTAACAAATTGTGCTAAAACAGCCTCTGCTACTGTCGTTGCGTAAGCCTCATCCATAATGATGTTTTCTGAATCGCTGATTGAGCGCGAGGCACCTAATACAGCCTCTTTTATGCGCAAAACATCAAAAGATACACGGCAACCATCACGCTTTATTACTACAGGTTTCACACAAGGCTCCTACTCATCCACAAAAAAAACGTAGCCCCCATAAAACACAAAATATAGTTCTATATATATGGGTGACTACAATATGTAGGATATTAGGCGTCATTTCGCAGAAAGAAACATTGATCAAGATCAATTTTAACCATCAGCAGTTTGTCTTGTGAGCGATGATTTTGAAGCACTGCAGATTTTTAAATGTAAGAGTATTTTGCATTCCAGATGTCAATGGAATTATTTGAGATTCTCCGAAAAAAAGTAAAAAAATTTGCTTGATTTTTAAGAGATCATGTAGGATTTAAATGCTAATAAAACGATAGAAGATTGTTAATATGACGACATTGCTATTACGCAATAATTTAGATAAAGCAACTTATAAAAACCTAAGGCAAGGAATACGCTGGTGCTCCGTCATATCTCTTATTGTGATGACGATGATGTTATTCACACTAAAAACCATGTCTATTGATAAAGAGTTGTTTGATTGGGAGCCATCTAGTTACCAATATAGCTTTCAGCTAGTCATTTATGTGGTAGGACTCTTTAGTTTTTCCTCAACACCTCGTCGATACTGGCGTTATGAATGCGATACATACGCAATCTTGTTTGGTCTTAGCTGGGCCATTGCCATCTACCACATTGCAATCATCTATCAATCTTTTTTAAGTGCAAGTATCTTTGCCAATCTACTCATGATGGCATCATTATTAGCCTTATATTCCCGAGCTCAGACACTTTATCTTGCCGTTACACCGATCTTTCTTATCAGTAGTTGGAGCTATTTTGTTCGTGATGATTACGCTATCTTAATCGCACTGCAAGAAACCACCGCGACTATATTAATTATCGAAACAGGCCGTAGAATTCTATCTCAATGGTTTACAAGAAGTGTTGAACGTGATGTGGAGAATAAACGCCTACTTAATGAACTTACTCAGCTCGCATCCAGAGATCAGCTGACCAATTTATATAATCGCCGTTTCTTTGAATATGAAATTGATAAGCAAACTACACAAGCAAAGCGCTACAATATTCCTTTCTCTGTTATTTTAATCGATATTGATTATTTTAAACGCTATAACGACGCTCTTGGTCATTTACAGGGTGATGAGTGTTTAAAAATCGTAGCAAAAGTACTTAATGCAAGCTTACTTCGTGGGGCTGATTCTGTTTCTCGCTATGGCGGTGAAGAATTTGTCGTGATATTGCCCAATACTGATATTGATGGTGCCATACTGGTTGCGGAGCGGATACAGTCCAATATGGCTAAAATGGTCATCTCTCACCCAGACTCAGAGATCAGTAATGTCGTTACTTTAAGCCAAGGTATTGCAACATGGAATAATCACAGGGGCCCAACTCAGCTAATAAAAGAAGCAGACAATCACTTATATCAAGCAAAAGAACTTGGTCGTGCTCAATATAAAGCCGCTTAAGCCTTTACTCGCGTTAATCATATGCACTACGACTGCTACTGCTGAAGAGTTGCGTATTATGTCTTGGAATATGCAATGGTTAAATCATCATGCTTCTTCGCCCGTTTTGCGAGATACCGATGATTTTACACAGATAAGAAGCGTAATCGAACACATTGATCCTGATATTTTAGCTTTCCAAGAGGTAGGAAGCTTAGAAGCTATCGCAATGATTTTACCAGCCACACAATACGATTTTTTACTTTCATCCCGAGTTTCTCATCCAAGGTATACATTCTCTAACACCAATCAATTTACAGGCTTTGCTATTAGAAAAAATATTCGGTATCGAGAACTCCCTGACTTTACTCAGATCAATCTGAATAAAAAAGGCTTACGATATGGTAAGAATCTCAAGATCTGGTGGCAAGATCAGCAAATACATTTACTCAATATT
This sequence comes from Photobacterium damselae subsp. damselae, assembly GCF_038086725.1. Taxonomy (NCBI): domain Bacteria; kingdom Pseudomonadati; phylum Pseudomonadota; class Gammaproteobacteria; order Vibrionales; family Vibrionaceae; genus Photobacterium; species Photobacterium damselae. The sequence goes on along the minus strand of NZ_CP146971.1, from coordinate 117,553 downwards.
CATTTAAAAGCAGGATGTAAACAGAGCAAGAGATCAAAAGCATGCCGCCAACTAAAAAAACAGCTCAAGCTTCTATCTTTGTGGTTACAAACTCGAATTGAAAATAATCACTCTTATATTCTTCTCGGTGATTTTAATTATCCTCTATATACCAGTTTGAACAATAAGAAAGAAAAACAACATAACCACTGGTTTTTCAAACAACTAGGAATACCGACAACAACCTTAAAACAACATAAAACCTCTTTTTCTTGTCAAGTTAAAATCCACCATAAAAAGAGTCGGCTTATCACTTATACCCAACCAATCGACCACGTTATCTCCGATAATATAACTATTTCAAAGCTAGAAACTTATCAATACACAAACAAAGAAATGAGCAGCAACCAGTTATCTGATCACTGCCCTCTTTATTTTTCAATACCGTAATCATTAAGCTCTGATTCTATCTCCATCAGGAAGAATTTGATGTTTGCTTAATAAACGATACATAGTTGCTCGGGATATACCTAAATCTTTTGCAGCAGAAACAACTTGACCATGATGTAAATGCAAAGCGGAAAGTAAGATATCTTTTTCAGCCTCATCTTTGATGCTTTTTAAGCTTCTTTTTGCACATTTTATAGATGGTAACAAAAACGCATCAGAAGTAATCACACTGCCATTGGATGAAATTACGGCTTGTTTAACCTGATTTTCCAGTTCTATCAAATTATTTGGCCACGGATAACTCATTAACAAAGCTTCAATATCATCAGAAAAACTAACAGCCATTGTATTAATTTTGGACAAATGCAATTCTAGGAAATATTGCGCAAACATTTTAATGTCATTACTTCGGTCACGTAAACTTGGAACATCCAAATGAAATATATTTAACTTATAAAACAATTCTTTATTAAATTGATACTCATTTAGTAGTTTATCTGGATGATAGGAAGAGGAAGAAATAAACCTAATATTGTTTTGAGAGTCTAACTGTAACTTTGGCTTAGAGTTGTAATTAAAAAACTCAAGTAGTTTCAATTGTAAATCCTGAGATAAAGCATGAATGTTTTTTAAATATATCGTTTCATTTTTATATTTTTCATCAGTTTTATGTGTCAGAGAAAAATAGTGAAAAAAAACATCACGTTGCGATGAAGATGACTCTAACAAATCACAGTCCAGTGTCACAAAACGTCCATATTTTCGACAGCCCGTGTGCCATAAATGTCTGGCTAACTCTTGCTTTTTCGTCCCATCCTCACCAGTTATAAATATATTCACATCAGCGGATATTACTCGTCTTACAAGATCTTTTAGCCGTTTTACCTTTTTACTGTCTCCAGAAAGCATTAATTGGACTAAAGAGTCTTTAGGAGCTTGATTATTCGTTATTTTTATCATTCCCATTTGATGTTTTATGAAAGGAATAAATTGTCCATCAGTGATCGGAGATAAAAAGTAGTCCGAACAGAACTTACTAATAAAGCTACGTACGGCATCAACTTCAAGTTGCTCTTTATTTAAGATTGTTACCCATCTTACATGTTGGTTATTCATGGCCTTAGCTGTAATACATGCAAGACTAAAAACACTATTAGTGAGGTCTGCAATACAAATGCAATGCATTTGTTCATCTAAAATTGTATCTAGTTCGCGAATATCTTTGCATCGAATAACATCATAATTATTCCTTTCAAGCAGCAAAACCCAAGAGTCATTACTACTGCTTAAAATAACAACTTTTTTATTAATTTTCTTAACATTTGCTTGGCGATTTACAATCATAAGGAATTTCCATAAAAAATTTCATATCACATAATAAATATAGCTTAATTTTATTATTCATCTTATTTTAAAGACATAATAACAATCGATTCTAATTTTTAAGAACTGAAACAATCAATATATTTTCAAAATAAAAATTAATTATCAAAATAAAAAAAACAAAAATATTATGCAAATAAAAATGCCACACATGTGTGGCATTTTTCATACATTACGTTTATTAATTAATAAGATGACTGTCTTTCATATTTGAAACAAGAATTCCTGCTAATTCGTCACTAATATTATTAATATTCGTTGGATCTACAGATTCAGATGATGTCGACCAAATAGGCTTATGTGATGCGGTATCAAACAAGGTAAACTCAATATTTACAAACTCATAAGAAACCGTATAGCTATCATCGTAAATGTAACTGTATGATGAACTGTAATAATTAGTAAAGGTAACTGAATTTGAGAATCCATTTCCTGGATAACGAATGTTTTTATCTTCAATATTAATAAGTTGTCCAACAAAAACAGTCTGTATATTATTTTTCTTAACGTAATTACCAATGATCTCTTTTGAAGGCAGTTTATCAGGATAAACCTGAGAACTTGCTATTGCATTAACCCCTTGAGCTTTTAGCTTTTGTACCATACCATCTTCAAAAATACGTCTTACTCGAAGGTTGTCAGACATGGCAATAACCAACATACTCTTTATTGGTGTTTTCGTATATGTACGATCAACCCAGGCCGAAGTTAATGTACTTTGGGCACAGGCGACTAGAAAAACAGCAAACAAACTTGAAATAATAATACGATACATAAGGCATACCTTTTCTCTATGTTCTAAAATTAAAAATAGTACAAGGAAGCGAGAAATCAATTATGAAAAAATTATTATTGAGTAGTTTAGTCATATTATCAGGTTGCACTTTAGATTCTAATAATGAGATGCAAAATACAAAAGATAACAATATTACTAACATTCAGCAAAATATCGATAAACTCACTGAATTAGACCAAATAATTTCCATTATTGAAGAAGGAAAACCTTCAGATTTGGAATTAAAAAAACAGTTAGAAAAATTATCTTATATGGCTAATGAAAATTCAGATGCTATGCTTTATCTCGCATCTCTTTACGAAGAAGGAGATATCATTAGTAAAAACTTAGCTCTTGCAAGATCATATTACAGCAAGTCAGCTCAAAAAAATAATATACTCGCTAGATATTATTATGCTCTTATGTTGATAGATGGCAGGGGTGGAGAGCCAAATCATAACGAAGCAAAAGATCTATTACAAAAAAACATAAAAGACAATCATGAACAATCAACATACGCTCTAGCTTATTTGCACTTTATTGCTAAAGACTATCAGAAAACCATTGATATTCTCAGTACAAAGAAATCAATCGATTCTCCATCATCAAAATATTTATTAGGCATCTCTTTGTTAGAGCAAAATCAAAATATTGATAAAGCCGTTGAATTATTAACGCAATCATCGACAGAGAAAAATATTTATGCCAGTCATGCTCTCGGAAAAATCTACGCTCACGGCAAACACGGACAATTAAAAGATCCAAAAAAGAGTTTTTTTTATTTAAAGCAAGCAGTACAAGATAATGACCCAAATGCTTTGTATGATTTAGCGATGTTAACACTAGAAAACCCAGAACTTATTAATAACAATCATAATGCATCGATTGAAAAACTGATCCATGCCGATAAATATGGAAGTAAGTTTGCCAGCTTTGAAATCGCAAAATTATATGACCAAGGAAATATCGTAAAGCAAGACTATGAAAAAGCGATTTACTGGTATAAAAAATCTGCTGAAAAAGGAAATAATCGAGCCATGTATAATTTAGCCAGTATGTATGCTAATGGCGATGGTGTTTCTGTGTCGATGAGTGATGCTGAATTTTGGTTAAAGCAATCTGCTCAATATGGTAACCAGCGAGCTATTGAGTTATTAAAATAGCTATACTTTCACAGAAAAGTATCTGAAACTGACTTAGATCTCTACTCAAAAATAAAAAGACTTTTCATTCTTAATTGAAAAGCCTTTTTATTTTGTCTACAAACCAAGCAAAAAAAACTTGCTTAGCATATCAACTAAGCAAGCTGTTCCCGTCAAAGATTTAACGAAACTCTAATTATCAATGCGAATACCAAATATCAATGTCTCTGATTCACCAGGAGCTACCGTTCCTACGGTACCGATAATTGACCCTGTTGTTCCATTTACAACGGTATTAATAGTCCCCTCTGTAATACTTGGGATACCTCCTGTGACATTAAATGTTGTGTAAGCAGGAGTTGCATCTGTTAACGTCACATTATGCGCATCTTCAATCGCAATATTCTCAGTAGTCAAACGGTAGATAATGCATTCACCAGGAGCGACGGCAAAATTTGTAGTGACAAAATTACCCGTATCTGATGTACCATCACAATCTAAATCTGGCGTTTGTTCTTTTGTCACTTTCATATTGGTATTCGCAATAGTGGTAGTATCAATAATCTGTAACGTACCACAGGCAACGGTTGTTTCTACTGTTGTAATATTATCTTGACCTTGAGAAGCATTGGCCGGAGCAAGTACTTTAACAAACAGTACTTTCTGCGCACCTCCCGCTAAGGCAGTAATCGAGGTAATAGAATTATCAGCACCAGTAAGTACATCATCACCATCAGTATCTTCATAAATTACAGCCGAGAAGTCTGGATCTGAGTTAGTAACGGTTAAAGCGATATTGGCATAAGGATCATTGCTAGTGTTATTTAAGATATGTTTATAAACAATACTACCACCAGCATAGGTAACACCATTTGCATTAGGTGGACCAAATACCAAACACTGAGAACTATTGTCTATTGTCACCGCGTCACGTTTAATATCAGATGCACCTGTCGTTGGTGATACAACCTTAAAGTACACATCTTGAGTTGCCGTTGTTGCATTCTCTGGTACTGTTACATCTGCGTAGACGAGCATCGCATCATCAGGCCCAAGTACGGGTATATTCGTAATAACCTCTCCAGCTGCATTCTTAAACACAACACTCCAATCTGCGGGCATCGTATTTTCTGCAAAATTAGTACTACTATATTGCAGTTCATAACTGTCGGCGGCTCCCGATGTATTGGTGACATAAAGAGTAAAGCGTGTTGTTGTTCCAGGAGCTGTAGTATTTGTTATTACAGGCGTTGCTTCCGGTCCAGCACCAAAACCACAGTTATCATCAGCAGCATCACAGCTATCCTCAACAGTTAAGCTGGTTTCTGCTCTAAAGTTGTTCGTTAAATCAACTGTGCTAGCCGTAATTGTTCCTAATCGATCGATAACGGTGTTAGTTTTTGATGTATCATTAGATGATGTTGCCCTTTTTGTAACTTGGTATGGTCCCCCTAACGCAGAGGCGGGTAATGTGGCGACCAAAACAACTTTATAGCCACACAGATTTCCATCGGTTACTAAATAAGAAGGACATGTTTCACCAGCCGCCGGGATAACTCCGGTATCGGGATTGCTATCATTATCTGTATCAATTAAAGGTGTAACGCCATCACTCTTATATAAAAAGAAGCTAGTTCCACTTGGGAATGTCGATGACTCTATGGAAATATTAAAAATATCTTCATCATTACCCGTATTCCATATGTAGTTGGTAAAGCTAACTCGTGCCCCTTGTGAAGCAGAAGCAATATCAACTATCTCATGATTAGTATCATCAGAGCCATCACAATTATTGTCGGTACCTACATCACAACCACCGTTATTTGCAATAACCGCATAGTTAGAAGTAATCAAAAAAGGAACTCGGTTTGTATTCGTACTATCTTGTTCACCAACATCCACTGTACCACTGTTATCTTCATCAAAACCGTAAGTACCTTGGTTATATAATGTTGTTGCTGACAGTCCCGAATCAATATTTACTTCAAAGCTTATTGTTGCCGATTCGTCTGACGCCAGACCATCCATAACAAACTGAACTTCATCATTATTGGGGCATGATGCATCTGGAGCAATACAGGTTGTAAATGCTAAATCTTGATCTCCTGATGTTTCACTCCCCCCTGACGTTGTACCAGAGGCCGTAATGGTAGTACCAGATATACTCCACGAGACTGCACCATTGAAACGCATCCCCTCAGGTAGAACATCGTTTAAGATAACCCCATTCGTTTGTAACGGGTCCATATCGGTCAAACCCACATTAGTGTAGGTAAAGGTCACAGTATAAGGTCCGCTTGGCGATGCTCCTTCACTTGCACTGAGCGCTTTAGTTATCTCTACAATGGGTAAGTTTGTCGCCGTTACGGTATCAGTATTGGTTTGCGTACTCACCCCTCCGTTGGCGACCGCGACCCCATCAACTGTTACAGCCTGACTGGTTGCCGTAATCGTTAAAGAATCTGAAGAATTGATAGTGGCAGCTGGATCTATATCCGCCACAATAACAAATTCAAAGGTTTCACCTGGAGCCAATGGACCAACAACATCTCCAGAAGCAATTGGCGTTGAACCAGGATCTGCAACACCATCATTGTTTTCATCGGGATAGATAGTTGCAGAGCTGATCACTGAAGTCGGTAGCACCATATCAAGCACAAAAGAATCGGTGCTATTACCAGTATTTGTCAGTACATGATTAAATGTCACTGTTCGACCAGGAGCGCCTAATTTTGACTGATCATTGATCAGTGTTAAAGCTGCAACAGGTTGAACAAGGGTTTCAACCAAATTGGATGTTGTACTACGTAAGATATTGGCACTATCTCGGTAAGTCGCACCCGCTTGGTTTTTAATTACTGTCCCTGATTCAGTTAAAGCCATTGCAGCAAAACTGAGACTGGCAACAGCCGTTATACCCACTTTGGCGATACCCTTGAAGACATTCATATGAAGCTCCCCCTGCACTATTGTGCACTAGAATGACTAGCTACTGGACTGTATTGCATGCTTACTGGATTATAATCAGCACCTAACAAAATAAGCTGAGTACGACGATTAACTCGATTTTCGGCTTCATTTTGAGTTATCACAAATGGTTCACGAGAACCAGTACCTAATGTGACAATTCGATGTGGTAAAACACCATGCTGTTGTAGATAATCGGCTACAACATTGGCACGATCTTTAGCTAGCGCATTGTTATAACTGTCTTTGCCTGTTGAATCTGCAGAACCAATAACTGCAACGTTTAAATTAGGATTCGCTTTCAATAATTGTGCCGCTTGTTTGATAGCGTCCTGTTGTTCTGAACCTAATAGCTTTTCATCAAAATCAAAATTAACAACCGATGGCCAATAGTGTCCCTCAATCACTGTGGTAGAACCACCACAGGCAAGTTCACCATAATCAGCGTAAATCTCTTCATTTGATACACAGCCTGTTAAACCAATACTTAATAGAAATACAGATGTAGATAGAACTTTCATGATTATTTTCCTCACCACTATTCGCTTAACCAACCAAACAAGTCTTCATCAAGCTTAAACATAATGTCGAAGTAAAAGCCTTGTAAGTTATAACCTTGTGGATCGAGGTCATCATCATCAAAACCAATCACGTTATAACCAATTCCTGCACGTAAGTTTTCCATTACTAGATAGTTAACCCCGGCACCTAAAGAATAACGGCGGCTATCAAACCAATCTGTTCCTAACATGCCAGCGTGTAAATCAAGGTCCCAACGACGATTGATGTAGTAGATAACACGACCATCAATAATTGTTGCGACTGAATCATAATCTTGCTCGTATTCAGTAAAATCTTCCCATTTCAAACCAACTCGGCCTGAGATAGTCCATTTTGGAGACAATTGATAGTTTTGATGTGTTGATAAGATATGAGCAGTACGAGTTGAATCATTACGCTCTGTTTTCCACTCGTATGCACCCAACATGTGATAGCGGTTGGTTAATCTAGGGCGATATGCAAAGCCTAAACTAAAGTGATTACTCCACGTATTTTGAGCACCTTCTTTATCGATATAGCGATACTCTTCACGAACTAACCCGCTCCAATCTTGGCTTAAACGCGTAACCCAAGCGCCTAAAATGCCGTAATAATCTTCTGAATCACCATGACGGTATTCAATACGTCCTGTTGTTTTGTAATTAGGGTTGCGAATATCAGCAAGGCCAAGCGATAAAGCTAATCCAGAAGTGCCGTCACCCTCTATAACTTCAACATATTCGATAGACGGGTCAATGCTGATTCCAGGAACCATCTCGAATCGACCACGATAACCATTTGCAAGTTCTAAACTACGTCCATCAGAAGCACCACGCTGTCTAAACTCACTGAAAGTACTACCTCCATGTAGCCAGTCAACGTCAATACCCGCAGTAAACAAACTGGTTGTACCGCTACCTAAGTTAGTAATACCGCTTAATGAATCAATATACTCATACTGGGTATAGATACTGGCTTGTTTGTGAACTTTTAAATCGGCTTTAATATTGAAACGGCGCTTACTATCATGACCAAAACTTTGTTCATATTCAGTATCAAAACGGCCTGGACGACCCCATACGCTAAAGGTACGACCTACACCAACAATTGCAGTGGTGTACTCTTCAGAATCCGTTTCCGTTTCATTTTTGATATAACGAGAACCTAAACGCGTTGTCCATTGAGAACCTAAAATCTTCGTATCAACTGTCGCACCTACTGATTGCTGCTTCTCAGTGTGAACAAGAGATTCTGAATGATTGGCTTCGATATTTAAGTTCATTAAGCCCGTTAACTTCTGACGATGACGTAAACGAAACTCTTGACGAGCTGGAGTCACACCACCTGTTGTATTGGTATACCCTTCCTCAGCATAAACATACTCTAACTCTGTTACCGCTTGCGCACTCCAATCACGTTTAATTCGAAGTTTATAAGCCATACCGTCTTTAAGCTTACTATCAGTACCTGTTGAGGAAGTCAGATTATTAGCACTCTCGCTACCTTCATGAGACATATGAGCCACAGCTGCAGTTATTTGAGTTTTACTATCGAAATCATAGTTAACCCAAACACTTCCGATGTCATATCCTTCAACCTCGTTATCATTATATTCGTAGCTCGCGCCAGCAAGTAAATATGGGGTGAATAAATAAGAGAGTCTTGCCCCAGCTACGGTATAAGCATCGCCATCGCCTTCTACATCATAAGAAACGCGAACTTTGATTGGATTTAAATCGGGATCATAAGTTGGAACCACTCGATTAAAGCGCATATCTCCTGTGAAATAATCAATGGTATAGTCAATGTATCGTGTTAACGGCTGTTGTCTTAAGACCAGTCCCTGATTATCTCTGTCATAGGTGACCAAATTAACCGTATCAGAATGGCGGACAATACGTGTGTCGCCGATGCTATAGAACATAGCAGTACCATTACCACTGAACTCAACTACTTTATGTAGGTCTTCTGGGCGAGCACCATATAATTGAGCCATCACTCGACCATCGTTATACATGCTATTAAAGCCGTTTAGAACTTGGCTGGTGCGACCGATATCAGACTCATCGGCACCATCTGCGGTGTTATAATCACCCCACATTGCAAAGTGGCGCTCTTTTTCAAGTTTCACATAAAGCTTACTTGTACTGCGTGCATCATAACCTTTGATGCTGGCATCACCTGGCATTGGATAATAGCTATCTGGTGAGATTTCGCGATAGAAGTCTTCATCTGATTTATTACTGTCATAACTTAATGTTAGATGCATACCGCCTTTAATATTACCTTTCATAAAGGCTGCGGCTCTTTCGTCATGGCTGTAATTTTTATCTTCATAACCATCAGCTTGTGCTGGCGGCTCTTCACCACTAAAGCGACCATATCGACCGGTATAATTCAAAATACCCGAAACAAAGAGTGGTCTTTTAGCTGCTACTTGGTACACCTTGATACTGTCAGAAAAATCTTCAACCGAGGCTTGTACATTTATCTGCCCCGTATTTTCAGTACTACGTAGATAAACCGTTTTCTCACCATTAATCACACGAACTTGGTGGCCAGTTTCATTTTCCTGAATATCAGGGTCTAGCCATGAATCACCATGATCGGTATTCAACGTAACAAAATAAGTACCACGGGCAAGGTTATTATTTTCATCATAAAGTTTAATGATAACTGGAATGACAGAGCGTCCACCGTCTGCACGCAATACATCACCATCAGCAACCACACTGATACGTTTTGCAGACTTAGGGTGTGAGAAATTTTTACCAAGGACTAAACGTTCATTACCAAACGGGTCAACAGTCTTAATTTCAACTACATTATCGCCATCTTCAAGTGGGACACCATACCAACCAACAATTTGCGCATTTTCACGTTTATTAATAATGCGCTCACCTAACTGATCCACGCTGATCGCTTGGCCATTAACGTATAGCGTTGGTTCAACATCGCCTCGAATTACAGCAATAAAGCGTCCGTCATAGCTATACTCGTTTGTTGGCCAGTACCAAGTTCCTTTTTCTGCTTCAGCTCGTGTGATATTTTTCGCTTCCTTTTCAGGTAAAGGAATGGCTTCTTGCAGTACATTATCAATACGGAATTTAGCCTCTTGCGGGATACTACTATAAGCCGTTGGAACAATGCTGGTTTCAATTTTATAGTGTGATAACGCTGTTCTAAGATCTTTTAATTTATCTTGAGAATCGCTAAAACCAAAACGGATGGATGATAGATTCTCTGCACCTGGATAAACATAGGCCTCATCTTGAACCTCTTTCGGATAGAAAGAGATGATGCTTTCTAAATCCTTTTTACTGCCTTTACGAGATTCTAAAGCAAATCCTTTAAATACACTCAGAGCAGATGATGAACCTGATGCTTTTTCAACTTTATTGGTTGATGATTTCGATGGGCCACTAATTACACCAGATTGCAACTCTTCAGACTTGAGAGCCTTAGGCTTAGCATCATATTGAAGTCCTTTAAAGCTCTCTGCTGTTTTAAATAACCATTCACCATTAATATTGGTATTACGCTCTAAGAGTTCTTGATAAATGGCTTCTTGATTTTCTGTTGGACATGGAGCAACAAAATCTGCTCGGTGCATTTCACCACGACGCATATCTACAAACCTAGAGTCACCTTTTCCTGCATTTCGTGTATCAATAGGTTGCAGTTCAATACCAACAGGGAGCGTTTGTTTATCAACTTTAATGACATGATTACCAGGCTTAACTCCGAACATTGAATATTGGCCATTTTCATCAGTAATAACATAGTCACCGGTTTCTAAGTAAAGCTTCACTCCACCAATTGGCCACATTTGGTTTTTCATAATGTCATTACACTGAGCATCAATGAATACCTTACCGAAAATGATACCGCGGTCAGACATGACTCCTGTTTGAGTTACTTTGACCTGATATTTGTCAACATTTGAAGTAATTCGAGAGCCACTACTTCCACCAAATGTTGCAGCATCGGCATAAACAGAGTTAATACCATCAGAATCTACTGCACCAGCAGTCAGTTGAAGGACGTACGTCAACTTATAAGTGCCATTTTCTGGAGGCTGGGAGCTACCATTTAATGTGCCAATGTCGAAACGATAAGTGTAAGTGTCAATACGAATAGGATCCTGATATGGCTGGTCATTTAGACGAGTACTGCCTTCCATATACTTAAAACCATAAGGCATCGAATCGTAAACTTGTGCATTAAATAACTGGCTGTCTGGTAAGTTATTTTTGATAGTAACGGTGTACTTAACAAAACTACCAATCTCTGCACTGTCTTTATCAGCATCTTTTTGCACGGTTAAACGGCGATCTAAATTTTTGGGATCCAACGGAATGTCAAAAGTATTAACTCTATCTCTTACCGCAATAGGGAACAGACCTGAATTTTCGACATCTTGATTACCAAATGGGCCATACGATGCAGGAACAACATTATGAAGATTAAAGTTATCTAGAACCGTATAAGATGAAGGCCACACATGGGTCTCAGGTGGGACTACTGATATATAGTATTGATTACCATCAATAGGTGCCAATTTAGGGAAAAAGACTCGGCCTTCCGCATCAGAAGTAACTTCTGCAACCGGTGTTAATCCATCTACATTAGGTACTCGGATTTTAGCTGCAGGGGCTACATTGTTTTCGGTTTGATAAAATCTAACAATCGCATTCTCAATACCATTAAAGTTTGTTGCATCAAACACAACAAATTGAGGGCTAATGTAAGCTAAATCAGTCAGAATAATCTTATTGCCATTACGAGGATCAAATACCTCAATGACTAATTCATCATCTGGATTCGACTGAATTTCACAATCAAACGCCGTTGAACCATTTAAGTTAAAGCCACTAAAGTTAATAGTTTGGTCAATATTTGCTAATAACTCAGGTCGGATTGCAGAACCCGTACGCCATGGCGTAACTACATCTTCTAAACAATGATTTGTACCAGTTCGGGTATAATTATCTTTCGGCGCGACAGCATGCGCTGGAATAACACTTCGGAAAATACCTGTATTAGGGCCTGTTTCCGCAAAGACCCAGTGGAATGAATCACCATAAGTTGAACGTAATGTTACTGGATAATTTGATGAGGCCGGTCCAATAATATCAATGGTTGATGCATGTTCATTACCTTGAGGTAAAATAATTTGTGCATGAATACCATCAAATTTTTCATCAAATCCTGTTGTATCGGCATGATAATAAAAGTTAGTAGGAATAAAATGATCATGGTTACTGTATTCGATGGTAAAGTCACTATCTGGTTCAAGAACTTCATCATCGAGTAATTCAAAATCAATTAAGTTAGCTTCTTCTTCACCAATGAGAGTATTACATACCTCACCACTTCTTGAAATATTTTGATCTGTACTTGATAAATTAACTTCAGCTTCGCTGTAAATCTTAAATGGTTGTTGTCCTCTAACATTATTAACTTGCGTATAGTAAGTAAAATGCCCAGAGCTATTTGGTTTCATATAGTCTGGTTTAACTAAGAAACCAATCTTTTCAACATTTCCAGTTCCATCCCAAGAGCTATATACATACCAATCTAAATCATGATCTGCTTGTTCAAATACAAAGTTATTATTAATACCAACTAATACTACTCCACCATCAAAATTATTTTCAGGTGAAACTAGAGTAATAGGTGAATAATCTTTAGCTGGATTTCCATTAACAGTTTTATCTTGCAGTAATGTTATATTCGCAGGAAGATTAACAGAGATGAGTACACCGGTATGACTGACTTGTACTACATCGCCAGAGGTCTCTGACTTAACAAAAATATTATAAGGCTGCGATGATTCTTCTGGTTTAGTCAGTCCGATACTGGTGTAGTTTACTCTAAAATCAATCTCATTAAAGGAGGTAACCGCCTGTTGACAAACGGGTGAATTTTCAATGGAAAGATTAACAATTGGCCCATCAAATATTGTCAATCTTGTATCGCTAGTCTTCACAACTGATGGTTTAGCTTGTGATGTCACAACAGTTGTTAAATCATAAAAATCATTGTCTTGGTCTGTTGTAGGTATTTCAACTTGATAAACTAGATTAATAGACTCGCCAGGCTTTAATTGAGGAATAATATAATCCCCAGCATCATTTTTATTTAGCTCAGGCTCTCCTGGGTCATGAATACCATTACCATTGGTATCAAAATATATTTTTATTTCATTAGTATCAGGTGATGTTAAGTTTCCATTATCACCTTCTTTATTATTAACAGCAATAATATAGCTATCTTTAATATTACCTGTATTTGTTACTGTATGAGGAATACTAACTATAGAACCAGGTGCAACATTTTTTTCTGTTGTACTATCACCGGAAGTATCTGGTGTTAATTCTACGTCATAAATATTTTCAACTTTAACGTAAGAGATATTCGATAAGACTCGAATTGTTTCTCCTGAGCTAGAATCAAAATATGTCATGACTGCCTGGTTCGTTATTTTCGTTCCAGCGCTAGTTAATCCAAGTGCAGTTGAGCTCACGCTCAGTAAAATGAAAATAACTAGGTACTTCATTTTAGTTATTACATTTAAGAGGGCCATAAGCACTCTCCACAGGCTAATAATTCAAAGATATGGATATAGGCTTATTGAACTTACTTTTAAATTTGATAAGTAAAGCGAATAAATAAGTTCAATAAGCCTCCCTACTAGGTAGGGAGGACTGAGGTTTATTATTTAGTCAACTTTCACAACGAAGTGGCCAACAGCTTTGTCACCTGGAACCAGTGTCCCAACAGTGAAGGTCACAGTGTTACCACTTACCGCACCAGTAATATCAGTACCAGTTGTACCATCAGGTAGACATAGAGGACCTAAATCATCCGATTGTAGAGGGTAAGTTGCATCAGCTAGTGCAACAACAGTACCGGAGTCCGTTGTATTACGACAACTTACTAAGCTACCACCGGCTTCAAACTGAGTGTACTCGGTTAGTTGGTCAGTAATTACAGTATTTAGTGCATCTGAAGTACCTTCGTTAACCGCAATCAGTTTCCATACAATACACTGTCCAGGTTCTACAGTTGTTGTATGCTGCTTCAAGAAAGTCTTATCAGTATCAGCTGTTCCGTCACAATCTGTATCTAAATCAGCATACTTGTAAAGACGAACCTGACCTTTAATCACTTCAGAGTTATCTTGACCTTCCGCTGTTACTGTTGGGTCAGTCGTTGATACTGCTGTGATAGTCGTGATGTTGTTAGTACCTGATGTTGCATCTGTTGGTGCAAATACAGTTACTTCCATTGGGATAGTTTCACCTGGTTCTAGCGTTAATGAAGGAACCGTGTCTGAACCGTCAGTTGCATCACATGTAACTTCAATATCAGCGGTCGAACCATCTGCTTGCTGAACAGTAATTGGCGATGTTACAGGAGCATCACACAAGTTACCGACTTCAGTATCTGGTGTACCATCACCATTGGTATCAATCGAAATTGTGTTATTAAAGCCAGTAGTGTTATTACCAGAGCTTAAATCTACCGTTTCAGTTGTATTACCAGTATTACTTAGTGTGTGCTCATACATCACACTACCACCAGGTTCAATCTGATTACTTAGTGAAGTAGGAGTAATATCGATACTTGCACTTGTTGCAACATCAAATGCTTCAACCTTACGGTCAATAGCACCAGAAGCGGTTGATTGAACAGTTAGAGAGATGATGTAATCCAGATCGCCATCAGTATTTGCATCGATTGCAGATGCTTGATCACTATCAGCTAAAGCTTGAGTTGGATCAGATGGAATCGTAATTTCAGCTGTTACCCAAAGCACAGCGCCTGCAGGGATTGTTGGTGTTGATGTAATAACCGCACCTGTTGCTGCAATATCTACTGTACCATCGGCATTTGTATCAATACCATTGTGCTTAAACACAACAGTCCAACCCGCTGGTAGAGCCGTTTCCCAGCTAGCGCCGTTGTAGCTACCTTCCGCACCGAGTAAGAACGAATCTGAGCTACCACCTTCGTTAGCAATATAGATAGGAGCTGTAACTGTTGAACCTAGAGGTTCATCATTAAATACAGTTGCAACATCCGCACTTGTAAAGCCATCGCCAGTATCAACTGGATCAACATCTACAGCTGGATCAATGGTTGTAATTGGCGTATTCGCAATATCAACTGTTGGTCCAGTAATATTATCTAAGCGCTCAGTCTTAGTATCACTTTGAGTTGCATCATTGTAAGAAGTCGCCGTTGTTACTGCATCAAACGGTGTTGTTGAATTAGCAGCATCAGATGGCAACTTAGCCACAACACGGAACAAGGTTTCGTTACAGTTAACAGTGATTCCGTCAATTGTTGTTGCTGCGTCTGTACATGTAGATGGATTAACTGGTCCGGTATCCGGTGTAACATTACCGTTAGTGTCAACCAATTGTGCGCTACCATCTGCATTCCAGTACTCAAATGTTGTACCTGCAGGGAAGCTTGTATTAACTGTTGTTAAGTCGAAGCTATCAACAGTGTTACCGCTGTTGATAATCTTGTTATAGAAGAAAACATCACTACCCGCTGCTGCTGTATCAACAGTTTGGACGTTATCATCTGTGCCATCAGAGTCACCACCACCTGATGTACCAGATTCAGTACCAGTATCTGTGATACCTACACCAGTAGTCGTTGTGGTTGTAGTTGTGGTTGGGTTTGAAGGATCTGGACCTGCTGTTGTTGGATCTGGATCATTACACTCTCCAGCATCCTCATAATCGCCATCACCATTAAGATCCGAACATGAATACGCTACGTTACCGATTTCAGTATCACCTTGCATTGTTTCTGGTGAGTAAGCTACGTAGAATGTCATTGAAACGGTAGTATTAGAAGCGAGTTGATCATCTACTGCATAAACACCTGGTACTGTAGTATCAGTAGTAACGCCATTACCATTAAGGTCTAAACCACCATCGATTTGGCTTTCCGCAGTATCATTTGTACCATCCTGATCCAAATCAACACCGTGAGAAGCTTCATCAACCAAATTTGCAGCATAAGCAATTGGTGTATCACCATTTACAGTAAGTAAACCGCTGCTGGTTGCATCATATGTAGCGCCCGTACTACCCGTTACAAATACTGTTCCATCTGGAATACCATCGAAGATAACAACATCTTTTGCATCAGTATTACCCGTATTTGAAACCGTTACTGTATAACGAATTAAGCTCAATTGTCGGTCTGTACCACCGTCACCATCAAGGTCAATACCTAAAGAACTTTCCGTTCCAATATTTTCAAGATGTGTGGCTGATTTGGTCATATTAATTACAGCATCATTCGTTACAGTAATTAAATCGGCATTTGTATCAGCTGCAGAGTCATTGTTATCACCCGTATCTGTTACTGAGCCATCAATAGCAGATCCAGTACCATTGTGTGCTTCAGCTTCGAGCGTGACCCCCAAAGTATCGCCAGGTACAGCTGTTGTTGGTACGGCAGCAGCAACGATCAAATTCATCTGCTCACCACCGGCCAAGGTGACTGTATCACCAGAGCTAAACTCTGCTTCACCAGCATCTGGCTGACCATTATTGTTTTCATCATTGAAAAGCTTAATGGTTGTAGCATCAATAGTATCTGCACCTCGAGTATCGGTACCAGGTAAGTTCTGAGCAAAGGTTAATGTATAAGTATCAGAACCGTTACCAGTATTGGTGAGAACGTGTGGAAGATAGACTGTCTGACCAGGCGAGCCTGTTGTATTTAAATCCTGTTCTATCGTTGCACTATAAATTTGGGCAACAGTAACAACAGCTTCATTCGATGTTGCTTGATATGAGTTACCTGATGAATCTTCATAAGTAACTGTTGCTAAGTTTTTAATGTCTGTTCCAGCGGCAGTAGCAGCAAGGGCTTGGCTAGATAAAGTACCCGCACCTACCGTTATGAGTCCCGCTGCAACCCATTTTGATATAGGTTTTAAATGCGTATTCATAAAGTGGTTACCTTTATAAGGTTTAAGATTAATTTCATTTAGATGTCGCTAATCCCTTGCTCTGACGCATGGGTATTTCTTTCTCCTAACGTTTATTTAACTTCTATACGATAGGTGAAAATTTGTTTTTCCTTAGAATTAATTGGAACTTCAGGAATCCAACGAACAGCTGTGTATTTTTCAGGTGGAATAATAACTTCAACCTTTTTTCCATCTTTCATTACTTCTCGTTTTACCGGCTCTGGCTCAAATGTTTTTCCTCCATCAATACTTACAACAAACTTGGATTTCACTTTCGTTTTATCCGTATCACCGACATAAACTGTATTTTGTGGAATAGGACCGGTAATCACTAATCCATCAAGAGCTCCCTTACTATTATTAGTGTAAGTCAGCTTATATTCGATCTTATCTTTGGGATAAACCGTATCTGCAGGTTTTAAAACTTCATCTCCATCTTTATTTACTTCAATTAAATAAGCATCCATCTGACTAACAAGAGGCTCTTTGTCATCAGCTAATGCAGAGAAAGATGTTGTTAAACTTAGTAGGAACAAAAATAGTAAACTTTTCACATTACACCTCATCATATTTATACAAAGCACTAATCTAAATGCGATTAGCATGCCAAGACTGAACACAATTAAAAACAGTAAATTCAACATATTAAAATAATCAAAGAAGGGTAAATCCATAAACACCTCAATTTATTCAATTTGCAATTTTTTATTACCGCATTGCATATCAGTATGAGATTTATATTTTTTATATATTCATAATCTATTTAATAATATGAGAGATGGTATTATTAACCATCTTAGATTTAAGATTTCACAGGTATAAAAGAAAACATCATCTCATAGTTTATCAATGGTAAATTTCAAGAACTAAAAATAAGAATTGTTATATTATTTTAACTCGATAGATTAAAACACCAGATGTATTTGGCTCTAATAGTCCAGATAATATCCATTTTATATTACCTTGATATCCAGAATTATTAACTCCATGTTCAGTTTCTATTTTGCACAATGAAATAGAAGAAGGAATAGTTCCATTATTACAATCTATTAATGAATCTAATTCTGTATAAGCGGGAGTGTCATCTGAAATAGTAATATCTGATATATTGCCAGTTCCTACATTAGAAAAAGTGATTTCATATTCTAATATATCTCCAGGCCTTCCTTGATTACTAATACCCTTCTCGGTTCCTTGAGTTATATTTGTTACCCTCTTTTCTAACTTTAGTTGACCCGCACCTTGGAAGGAAACTTTAACTGTATCTGTATTTGATAATGTCCTTGTTACCCCATGATTTGTAATAGCGGGATCAGTAAAGGTAGCTAATGCAGATAAGTTATAATGAAAAATTGCATTCAGTGGCGCTGATGTTGGTGCGTATACCTTGGATAAAATACAAACTTCTATACTTCCTACCACCGAAATTACTGAAGTAATCGCATTATCACCGGTATCCACCCGACCATTGCAATTTGCATCTTGATAAATTTGAACACTCCATTCACTAATATCGGGATCAGCAACCATATCAGTAATAGAGAATAAAACGTCACTTGAAGTATACGTTATCAACTTGTGCGAGAAATTCACGAACTGCCCTGGCTCAATTTCAGTGAAATTATCAGCCTCTAGCCTTGGCGTACGTACTTTACCGAAATCTAACGACTCAATAGTATCTCCCGCATTGGCAGTAATGACCATCTGATTATCAGTGACATTACTGCTTTGGACTTGGCTAATCGCACTAACATCGCTTTCACTAATATCAATCCACTTAGCTTGTGGTATCACATTAAGCAATACTGGCTGGCTCGCAACTTCAACGGGGAGAAGTAATTCATAGCTGCCATCACCCCGACTTCTCGTTGTTGCCAACATATCACCTGATGTATAGCCACCTTGAGTAATACCTTGATAAATAGCTTGTACAGTAAACCCACTTAAACCCGTTTCCGCTCCTGACTGAATACCGTCATGTGCAACGCCACTACCAGCAGCATTATCTTCAAAAATAATACCTCTGATGAGAATCTGATTGATAAGCTCAAATTGATAATCTTCTATCTCACCATTTATGGCAATTTCACCTAAAGAGGCATCATCAGGTTGATTACATTCATCGGCATTAGCACATAAACGAAAGCGCATCGTTGTATTACCGTTATAACCAGATGTAAATGCGGCAGGCAATAGAAGTTGAACCGAATTGGTTCCATCGACAACATCTAATTCATTAACAATTTGCTCGCCATTATCACGATAACTGCCATTGCCATTTAAATCGGCCCACACATTGAGCTTTAAAGAACTCAAATCTTGACTAGTAACATTTACGTCAATGTTTACCAGACTATTAACAACAATAGATACTGGCATAGCTACACCATCTTCATCATCAATGTCTAATAGATCATCTCCTGTTGCATTTGGATCATCGGGCTGTGCAAGCTCCGGATCAATAAGCGATCCCAATCGATAATCAGCTTCACCGTCGCCGTTGTTATCATAAAAATAATGTCTTGCTGTTCCATCAGTTATAAGATTTGTATCACCGTGATCAACCGATTCAAAACAACCTGCAGCATCAAAACTATTGGGGTATGCATTCGCCATCGCGCCAATCGGTACAATATCTCCGCTACGTAAATTTATTCGATACATTGCAGAACCAGTGAAATCGGTACTACCATCCCGATTCAGATCATGATCTCCTGTATTACTGATTGCATACATAAAAATGCCATTGTCCATAAATACCGCACCAAACCCACCGCCATTTTGAGGTGGACTCACGCCATTCCATGCCATAGCCTGTGTAGAAATAGCCCCTGTTACTGTATCCAGTTGATAAATAAGACTATTAGTAACATCAGGATTATAGAGATAACCATCCGATGCAAATGCCATATCTCCTCCCATTCCATTAACCGGAGAGGAAAAAGAAACCACATCAAAGACTCTTTCAACAAGATGAATACGAATCATTTGGTGCCATTCTTGATGATGGATATAAAGATAAGTCCCTGTTGGGTCAACCGCACCTCTTGCCGCAGATTGAATAATCTGACCGCCAACATCTCGAGTTAAAATTTGACCTTTAGAAAAACTAACGGTGCCGACAGTATTATGGGTTAATGTTTGATTTTGCGACGATGCGACAGTTCCAAGATCAATCACCTCAGAAGCACTTTGATCGGTAGTTAATAAATGAATATCTCTTTCAGGCGAAGAGGTATCCATGGCAATACCGTAGATCAAATAAGTTTCAGGGTGAATACCCAATGCATTGAGACTATTAAAATTAGCTAGATCATTAATTGTGACGGGATTTTGTAATATATTGGTCGAGAAAGGCTGTTTTGTAGCAGGATCTAGAGCTTCTAGAGTGAAAACACCTGATGCCCCATGGGATAAAATCGCGCTGTCACAGGTTTCAGAAACTAGAGTGCTGATTGATGTCCAAACTTGATAATCCTCAACTTCCCCATCGACCGCTTGTTGGCCTTGCTCCACATCATTAGCTTGGTCGCAAAGATTCACGGCAGAACAGAATCTTACTCGAGCTATTGTGGCTCCACTATAGGATCCCATTGCAGCAGAATCTAATAAAATGGAAAGAGTTTGCGAGCCAGAAGTGACAGGGTAATTAATTAATAACTGCTCTGATGATTCAAATGCCCCACCTTTTTGATAATCAAGCCACAAATTAATCACGCCAGCTTGATTGGCAATAACAGTAATCTCATTATTACCTGGTGTCATTGCGGCCGGGAAAATCACCCCATCTTCATCAATTAACGAATGTAGATTATCATCACGGGCAGTCGCACTTTGATGAGCAATAAACTCACTATCCCACAAATTGCCCAGATAAAAATCCGTTATTCCGTTGTTATTACTATCTGTATATAAATGACTGGCGACGCCATAACTAGTTGCTGCATCACTGTAATCAGTAGCCGTTGTAATACAACCAGCAGCATCAGCATAAGTGCTTGTTATACTCGATATAGGCTCAATAAAAATCGCTTGTTTTGATTTTGTATTAATTTGATAAAGTGCTTGACCTGTACTATCTAAAGAACCATTTCCATCACTGTCATAATCACCATCAATGATTATATACAAATGACCATCTTCCCCTTTTACCATGCCATATGAACTCGCAACAGGTGGTGTAGAATCAAAATCGAGAGCCATTGCACTGATAGCACCAGTTTGCGGATTAACGGAATAAAGCGTCTGAGTAGATATTTCAGCCGAACATAATTCTTGCGATTGAGTGTCATAAACCCAATCACCATCAAATGGTAATGAGATTCCCCCACCAACAGTCATCCCAAGATCAGGTAAAAGAATATTGATGGCCTGCACCGTAAAGCTATTTAAATCTACCTGTAATATTTGACCACTATTTGGATGACCTAAATAAAGATACTGACCGTCATTACTGATTGCCCCCTGTTCACCCACAATATCGCTACTCACCACAAGAGGTGAACCCGATGTTATTGAGGTTATCGCTCCAGTCCGCACATCTGTAATATTGAAGTTCTCTGCCGCCGTAGGCATACCTAAATCAACAATATTGCCTTGCTTATCAAACAGAGCGATATGTAAGGTATTACTGCCATCAAAAAAGGCACCATAAAATGCGCCACCAGCTAAATCAAAAGCAATACCATTTAATGAATCGTAACCAGTTTGATTGGTAAATATATTTACGGGGTTAAAAGGGACAGTAGAAAGATCTATACGATCAAACTGATAATTTATCCCAGTTGTTGAGCTCGTTTGATAAATGCCATCACAAGTCGTATCTGGAAACACACCTTCAATGACTTTTGCTGTGTGATCTTCTATTTCACCGTTACTTGCAAGACCCGTTGGAGAACTACACCCCGAAGCAGCATCGTCACTGCACACTCTTAAACGAATATAGGTATCCCCAGTCACAACTGATGCTAGTCCTGTCCAATTAACGGTAACCGTTCCAACAGCTTGCGATGCTAAAATTGCACCAGACGCACGCTCAGTGGATTCAAATGTTCCACTTTGATCAAAGTCGACCCAAACATACACTGTCGCTGCTTTAGCTGAATTATTGGTAAATGGCACATCTAGGCTACCCGCTCCACCATTGATAAAGACTCGTACTTGATTACTAAAAGCATCCTCATCATCAGGCGTTGTGCCAGATAAATCATCACTATCAGCCTCTGTTGAGCCATATCCATCAACATCATTATCGGTATTTTCAGAACCTAACCAGATAGAATTACCTCGAGTAATATGATGAGGACCAACATCAGCGTAAGAGGTAATAAAACTATCGGGTGCATCACCAAAATCGAGTCCTAGAGGAGCATAACGACAACGGGCACCATCATTGGTCGACATGGTAAAACCTAAATTGGATACGATCGTTGCGGTATAGTTTGCAGATGTTCCATTGCCTATCGGAATTTGTAAAACAGGTGCGGATATATCTGGATTTGGAGGAGTATAGCGTCCATTATTCACCGCATACATATTGCCGGCTTGATCAAAATAGATGGCACCATAAGCAGAAGAAAAATGATTGTTGTTATAAGCTCTACTTGTCCCATTATGGATAACAGTTGTTACTGATTTACTGTTATCTCTTGATTGTGTTACGGGATCATAAATCGCAATTACTCCATTTTTCCTTAAACCATAAATTTTTCCATCTGTGGGATTAATAGCAAAATCAGCCGTTGAGAATGCAGAAATAGAAGGTCTACCAATTTCTTGTAGATATGTTTCACTAGCTGGATTGACATCAACCATTAAAATATAACCGGTACCACCACCTGTCATATATAAAATACCATCATCAGAAATAGTGGCGTTATTGAAGTTAATATTAATATTTGAACCAGTTAGCGTAATCGGTAATAAATGGACATTGTAATCACCATCAACTAAAGCGATCACACGCAGGTTTGTACCACTGACATCACCAATAATATGATTGGTTTGCATGGCATAACCAACTTGTAAACCATTATTGTTATAACCAGCGGTGGTGTCAGGGGCGAGTTCTTCTGTTGCACCAGAAAATAAATCCACAGCAAATAGGTCTGCTGGCGTTCTCAGTGTTAAATAGCCATCCGCATCACAAGAAGCGAACTCAGGCGCTAAGAAATCAGCAAAGTTATTATTACTGCTATCACCTGTAATAACACCTAGTGAGATAATATTGGCAGAACTAGAACCATAACCTTCGGGATCCGCAATAGTATTGTTAATCAATAAACCGTCAGTATTTACTGTACCAACTTGAGGGGGACATATTGAGGGAGCGGGTAATGTTTCATTTGCAGTTTCAAACAGTTGGTAGCTATGACCATCAAGTGCAGCCAAAGAGTAATCACCATTACTGTCTGTCAAGGTCGATTGACACGTACCAGATGTCTGATCAAATAGCGTTATGACTACCCCAGCGATTCCAACCTCACCAGTATCAAGTGAGCCATTATAAAAAGGATAAGTGGTTGAAAAACTTGTATCAGTGCCTAAATCATTGAAAACCTTACCACTGATACGGCGACCAATAATAATAGTAAAATCTTCCACTTCGCCATCGCTGGCAACTCCAGCATAATCATTGGCGGTTAAACTATCGGTTGTAATTCTTAATCGAGCAAAAGAAGTGGTTGGTGTGGCTGATACCGTAAAGCCGGAAAATGTTAATAAAGCCGAGCCATCACTATTACTATCTATATCATTACAACTGATCTGTGCAAACTCACCGCTATCAGAAAAATCGCCATCAGCATTAAAATCAACCCAACCATAAACGGTTGCCGCTAAATCTGCTGTGCCATTATGATCATTACAGATAGCATTAATTTGATAAGTAGTACTATCAAGAAACAGACCTTCCATACCTGTAACAGCATCTTCATCATTACCATTGGCAATACCTGACGTATCACTATTATCATCATCTAGCGCCGTATTGGGGAAATCTTCTATACCATCGGAAAAACCATCACTATCAGCATCTGGAGCCGTATTACCAAGATATATTGTATAACGATTCCCACCCAAACCGTGCTGAGCGCCACCACTGCTTGCTAGAGTTTGATAAGAATCAGGAGCATCGCCAAAATCACTTTCTTGACTAAATGTAATGACGTGATCTTCAATTTCACCATTTGCTACTGAACCTGTACTTCGCTCATCCCAATTTGTTGCAGTATCATCTGAAGGAAGGGCATTGTCGGTTATTCTCAAACGTAAATACGTAGTCCCCTCTTGCACATTATCAATATCAATCCAACGCAACAGAGCAGAACCAGGATTATTCGGATCGGTATCAATACATTCTCTAGAGGTAAATTCAGACTCTTCAAATCGATTATTCTGGTTAAAATCAATCCAGCCATAGACAATAGCACCAAGATCAACGCCAGTATCATTATCATTACAAGGAACCGTTAAGCTAAAAATATTTTTTGCCGAGTCAAAAACAACACTAGCAACAGCATCTTCATCATTACCTACCGATGATATTGAAGTATCTGTTGTATCATCTAAGTCTGCAGTAATGCTCTGGTTCAGACCTAAGTCACTATCAGGAGCAATAGAACCAAGATAAATGCTTGGAGTAGAAGTATTACTATGAGATGCGCCATCTGAAGATAGCAAAGTATGGAAAGTATTATCTGAACCATCATCTGGAGCATCACCAAAGTCTATTTGACGAATCTCAAATAGATAATCTTCAACTTCACCGTTACTTGCCGTGCCCGTTGGCGTTGCACAATCTCCGGTTGAACAAGTACGTAAGCGTATATACGTTTCAGTGGTTGTGGTTGGTGTCGTAAAACCACTAAAAGTTAAGTTAGCTACGCCATCATTTGATGTTCCACTTCCATCATTGACATCAAAACAGTCCGCTTGAGCATTTGTTTCAAATACCCCATCCTGATCAAAATCAATCCAACCATAAACAATAGCACCTAAATCACCGCCATTTGAGCTATCAAAATCGTTACAGATTACAGTTACATCATAATTTGTCGCACCAACAACAGTCCAAGGTGCAGAAGAAAGCCCATCTTCATCCGCAATATTATCCAGACCATCTGCGTCGGCATTTGCATTTTGCAATAAGCCAGAATCATAATCAGGTTGCTGTGATCCCAAAAAAACAATGTCTATGAAAGGATCTAAGTGTTTAGCTCCATTATCATTTTCTCGGGTATTATAATTATTAAGACTGGTTCCTGATGATAGATCAGGAGCATCACCAAAGTCAGCAAACTCAATAAAATGATCTTCAACTTCACCCCAGCTTACACTACCTGTCGGGAAAGGATTAGTAATGAAAGAGGATTGGTTGGTAATACGAAGACGAATAAAGGTATTAATCTCTGTTGCTGTAATGTTATCCCACCAAATAACGTGGACATCTCCATCAGTACCAGTAGGAACATTCGCCATCCCAGGCATAAGTTGAGATCGCTCAGACGGGTTATCAAAAACACCATTATTATTCCAATCTAACCAGCCCGCTAACATAGCTCCTGAACCAGAAACATTTCGAGCTGGCACTTCAATACAATAGGTATTTTCATCCATTGTGACGGTAGATAACGCCACTATACCTGTCGTTGTATCTTGAACTAGCCCAGAACACGTTGCTCCCGATTCCCAAGGCGTAATAACAACACCAGTCCCCTCATCATTAGTACCTGAATTATCATCACCTGTTGCGGTACTATTACTTAAATTACTGTTTTCATAATCAATATCGACATCACCGATGCGCATCGTTTTCGTTGTACTGGTATAAGTATGCCCAGCTAAACCATAACTACTTGGCGCATCTCCATGATCATCACAATAAACAGAAATCGTATTAGATGAGGTATTACCGCCGATGTTATAGGCGCTGATGGTATAATTCACAATGGTTTGAGTTGGTCCCGATAACCAGATATTCATTCCTGCATTAATATGGCCAGCTTGAATTTGTCCCCATATTCGATTACCAGACCAATTTAAAGTTTGAAATCCACAGCTACCACAAACATCACCAACAACATTTGTTAAAGATACACCTGGCGGTAAATTAAGATTAAAATCAAAGTCTTTATCAACATTTCCGTTACCATCAGACCAATCCACAACCCAAATACTTCCCGTCATCTGCTGACCACATTGATTCGCACTAATGGTCATGCCTTGTATGTTGGCTTCACCCCATACAAAGGAAGAAAACAGCAGGAAGAATAGAAAGGTGATCTTTGTCAACCGATTGATGATAACCATAAAAACCTCTCGTAGGTGAAACTTCGTCTAAGCAGTCTTTATGATTTTCTTGTCGCAAAAAAAAGACTACTTTGAAAGCAAAGCAATCTTTATTCCAACATGTTAACAAGGCCTTAATAGGCTGAATTCAAGATAAAATTACCGAGGCCTTCTCAATAAACGCAAAAAGCTACCACATATATCTTTGTGGTAGCTTTTTGTCATATCGCTAAAATGATTTTTAATATCAGTCAATCATGACTCGATAAATCACTGTACCTTGCTCTCCTGCCAATAAACTCCCCGTCATATCCCAACGCACTTCGCCTTCATAACCTACTGCATTGGTGCCATTTGCAGTCACAGGAATACAACTCAGTGAAGCAGGTACAGAGCCTGAGGTACAATCAATCGCTTGAGAAAGCTCGGTATAACTTGGTGTGCTATCAAAAATACTTACTTCGGTCAGATCACCACTGCCCACATTGGTAAAGGTAATGGTGTATTCCAACACATCACCTGGACGACCTTGGTTACTGACACCAACTGCCGTACCCTGTGTAATATTACGCACCGTTTTCTCTAATTTAAGTTCACCAGCACCATTAAAGGTTGCTCGAACCGTATCTTTATCAAGTACCAAACGAGTGACACCATGGCCTGTTGCAGCACTATCAGCAAATGTCATATCTGCAGCGATATCATAATGATACTGCGCATTTAATGGTGCATCTGCAGGAACAAATACCTTGCTAAGTAAGCACACGGCAGTGTTACCACTCACTGCAACTGGATTGACTATTTGAGCATCCGAACCATCAATTGAACCATTGCAGTCATTATCTAGATAGAGCACAGTATTCCAACCATCATTTGCAGGCGCAGCATCAGGATTAATGATAGAGAAATTCACACTACCCGCAGTCGCTGCTGTAAATTTATGAGGGAATAATATCGATTTACCCGGCTCAGCTTCACTGAAATTATCTGGCTCCATACGAGGCTCTTGCACTTTACCAAAATTCAAGCCAGAGATATCATCACCAGCACTGGCGTTAACACTCATTTGACTGTCGGTCACGCTGCTGCTAGTAACTTGCGTAATGCCCGTCACATCAGCTTCACTGATATCAATCCAATCTGCCTGTTTGATTACGTCTAACAGAAGATCTTTGCCAGAAAAATCTACCCCTATCACAAACTGGTAAGAGCCATCACCGGAGGTAAGGTCTGTAGCTATAACATCACCGGATGTAAAGCCTGTCACTCCAGTATCATTAAAGGTTACTGTTACAGTAAAGTTACCTAGACCTACCTCTGAGCCCTCTTGTAGCCCGTCATGAGCAGCAGTTGCGCCACCAACGCCATTATCTTCAAATACTACGCCACTGAGTACAATTCGATTCAGCAGTTCAAACCAATGATCTTCCACTTCACCATCACTTGCAGCACCATCAAAGGTATTACAGCTATTAGCACTAGAGCACAGACGCACTCGCATTACAGTATTGCCATTAAACCCTTCGGCACTGGCGGCATCTAATATGACCGAGATGCTGTTGTTGCCCGAAATAACCGCTTGATCGTTAATTAACTGCTCATTGCTATCGGCAAAATCACCATCATTGTTTAAATCAACCCAGATACTGACAAAACCATCACCGACAACTTGAATCGGTAGCGTGGTGTTGGTCTCAACAATAATTTGAGCTGGAATATTCAGATCTTCATCGTCTTGACCGTGGGTATCATCACCAGAAGCATCAGCACTTATCCATTGAGTAAACTCTGGATCCCAGCGAGAACCAAGAGCTAGATCTGCGATTCCATCTAACGCCGCATCCAAATAAGCGTGGCTTGCTTGGCCATAACTGGCGGCTGCATCGCCATAGTCAGTCGAATCGTAACACCCTGCTCCATCGTTACCCTGCAAACTACCTTCATCTGAAGCTGTAACGTATTCCACCTCTTGTGTCATTACATTGATTCGATACACCACCGCACGCTCATTAAGATCGATAGTTCCATCTTGGTTGGTATCATGATTACCGCCATTGGTTAAGGCGTAAAGACTCACCGCGTTATCCATCACTAACGCACCAGCTTGCAATTTACCATTAGTGTCTAACGTCGGCTCAGCACCAAAATACGTCAACGCTTGTGCTGTAACAGCACCCGTCGATAGATTCACGGTATAAAGATTATCACCGTTGAGATCAACCAAATAGCCCAATCCCGACTGACTACTGATGGCTAAATCTGCGCCCACTTCAATAGAACCACCACCATAAGATCCCCCCATGGTTGCAATATCTAAAGGTACGGTAGTGAAGGTTTGAGTATTGAGATCAATTTTAACTAGTGAGTCCCATGAAGTACGCCACACAATTAAATGGTTACCATCGGCAGTCACATCACCAGCTATAGGTGAACTTAAAACCGTTGACGTTGAGCTGTATCCGGTATGACGCAATGAATCTCCGGCTGCAAAATCAAAACTTTCTCCATCTTGCAGACGACGAATAGTGGTGGCAGATTCAGCGCGGATCTCCCCTAAATCGATGAAACTGGTCCCCGTTTTATCAGTCACAAACAGATGATGAATGCGATCGGCTTGTGACATATCGGTAAAAGTACCGTAAATCAACCCATTGATGCGGTTAAAGCCCAGTGCATTAATATTGGCGATATTACTTTGATTCGTAATGCTAATTGGGTTGACGATATCAGAGAAAGTAATCGGATCAACGGTTACATCTAATGAGTTATAGCTATAGTCTGTTGCCGCTATAGGTAAACGGGTTTGTACAATCAAATCACACTGATTATTACCGACAAGATCTGAGATAAGTACTCGATAATCTTCTACTTCGCCATCATTGGCCAACCCAATTGGGCTATTACACCCCACATCACTACACAGACGAACCCGCAAGTAGCTGTAACCTACGACAGCACCGGCTGGGATCGGGACACTGTAACTGTTATTACCAATAGCGGCAGAGGTATCTGCTACCACCTGCTCACCGGCATCATCCCAATCACCATCGAGGTTAAAATCTAACCAAGCATAGAGACGTTGTCCGGTACTTGTTCTGCCGCTGTCTTCAACCACATTGACTGTAATATCAAAGTTTTCCCCTTTGGTCGCAGACTGTACAAGTGTCACACCGTCTTCATCATCAAAATTGTTATTATCATCCGCAATGGCACCAATATCTTGCAAGTCGCCTAAATCGGCATCCCACAAATTACCTATACGTAAATCAATCAAGCCATTATCATCAGTATCGGCCTGAACGTGTTGAGCACCATCATTTTCATATGTGGTGGTGTAGTTATTAATACCAGTTCCAACAGTAGTATCAGGCGCATCACCGAGATCGGAACCTAAGACGTTCGGCGCTTTAGTAAAACACCCTTTTTGGAGGTTATAACCATCACCCGTACTACCTGTAAATCCGAATCGAACCATGTTATTACCAATATCATTACGAATATCACGAGTAAACTGACCAACCATGACTCCATCCATATAATAGGTAAACTGGTTAGTTGTAGGATCCCATTCAAATTGGGCGATATGATAACGCCCATCTTCTAACTCCCCTCCGGCAACAGAAGTGGCAGGAATCAAGGTATTGGCAACATCAGGCGTATACACATCACCGTTAAGATAAACTGCCGTATGATCTATATATTGCCCACCAACAGCATCATCAGTTGCACCAATATAAGTGTTATCAAAGGTATCGAATTCGAATACAACCGATGGTGCGACAGGTGTTGCGCCAAAAATATCACCAACACCAAGTCCTCCACCAAAGGCTCCAAAAGCATTGAGATCTCTTGGATCAGAAGACAGTACAAATGTCATTCCATCCGCACCACTTTCAATACCGTTTGGACATCCTGTATTACAGCTTCTATCTCCTAGATATACTGCAAGTTCTGCATACATAGGTCGATTGAGATCGATATAACCGTAACTCCATAAATAACCTTGTTGATTGGTTGTATTTGGCGTCACAATATATTCACCATTTGCTGCTAAGTACGCATCACCACCTTCAAAAACAACAGGAGCATCACAAACATTGGGTTGAATAATATTGGATATCACAGGAGTTACTGTGTCGGTATCATCTTCACCATTACCAAAGCCATTGTTTGGCGTAGAGTCAATATCACTGATACCCGTTTCTATAATTTCCGCATTAATCGCAGGAGCAGAAAGATCTTGTGGTGCTAAACGGATCACCGCATAATCATTAAACCCAAGTCCTATCGCCCCCAAATCCAGCTCTCCCGTGACAGGATCATAAGTCGTAATTTCAGTTACACCATCACCAGCGTACGCCTTAACAAAGCTATACCCAGTTGGAATAGGTAACGTCACTTTGGTATCGTAAGCAATGGTTGCACCTTTATTTTCAACACTCACAATCACATTAAATGGAATACCCAGTGTTACATTAACCCCAGGATCCATTGCTAAAGAAAGTTCAAGATCTCCAATTGGTTTTAGCGATATAAGGTGATCTTCTACCTCACCGTCTGCCGCACTACCTGTTGGCGAATCACAGGTTTCTGTACTTGAACAAATACGTAAGCGAACAAAACTATCTGCCAATTGAACATCCACTGGCACAATAAAATCCAATTGCTCATTACCAGAAGCGGTCACCGTTACCGTTTGTCTTTCATCTGCGTCAAAAGTACCGCTAGCATCAAAGTCAATCCAACCATAAAGATTATCATTACCTGAAGACGTTACTGGTACTGTGAGTGATACGGTATCTCCTGAGACCAAAATTCCATTTATAGTTGGTTGAATAAAGCCATCTTCATCATCTGGAGTTAATCCATTCGTATCATCACCATCCGCTATATTTGTTGGCTGACCATCACTTTCATTATCAGGATCATTGACACCCAAATATGGCAAACCAACATCTGTTTGGTGACGAGGACCATCTTCTGTTAGCTCAGTAGCGTAACCATCAGCTGTAGGTGCATCGCCCCAATCTAATGGTACTGGTGCATAACGACAACGGGCACCATCATTACCAGCAGCAGAGGCATTGGTTTGCGAGAACAGTGTCGCGGTATAGCTGCCAGCAGGTTTTGAACCATTTAACACATCGATCCGATAAATACGACCAGGAGCCGGATTTTCAGAGATATAAAAATACCCTTGATCATCAAAATACATCGCGCCAAATGGTCCAGATGGAATACCAGCAAGCGCCCCTAAAGATGTTCTGGTACCTGTAGTAGGATCAAAACGGTACAAGGTATTACTGGCTGTCGAAACAGCATATATCTGACCATCGACTGGATTAAAAGCGATATCAGCATAATTCAAGCTTATCGTTGGCAGAATTCCAACTTGGGTTAAATAGGTTTCGCTGTTTGGATTGGTATCATAAAGGTAGAAATTACCGCTATTGTGTACATACAAAATACCATCATCGTCAATATCACCATTATTTGATGCACTTGGCATAGTTGAGTTCGAGATTGGTAACGAGTACACATTATAAGCACTGTCTAAAATCGTTAAGGTATTGGTTCCTTGCACTGCAGCTAATGTATTGGAATGCATCGAATAGCCCAATGTTGACCCTTGAGTCACTGAAGGGTCAAGTAACGTAACATCTCCAGTTGCTAGATTAACCGCGTTTAATTCACCAGATTGTGCTAAATATGCAGATGTCGAGCATGTATCAAATGAATTAACGACAAAGTCACCGAAATCAACGGTCACAGCAGCGCCAGAAGAGACATTAACTTCCACCACATTTGCTGAGCTTGACAGATAAGTTGCAGGGTCCGCTATTGTTGCATTGATATAAGTACCAGTCGCAGAATCTAGTGTGCCAGCTGTTGGGGGACAAGTTGGAGAGACCAAATTTGTTTCATTTGCGGCTTCATAGACTTTATAAGTACCAACTGACGGTAAATCAATAAGATATGCGCCTGTTGTAGGATCTGATGTCGTCACATAACAAGCAGTCGTTGCCGTATTATACGCAATGATTGGAACCGCAACTCCTAACCCCGTTTCTGTCCCATCACGTATACCATTAGTAATAGTGCCGCCACCACTACCATCATCATTAAAGACAAAACCAGAGATAAATGGATTAATCGTAATTGGATGGTCTTCTACTTCACCATTCGATACCGAATCATAAGCTCGATCATCACTGCCTAAATTATCTGCATCGGTTAATGTTTGATTAGTAATTCTCAAACGAATATAGCTATCACCTGCGACTCGCTGTAAACCAGTCCAACTAAGTGATGCCGTACCGTTTGCTGCCGCTGAGGTATCATTACAAGCACTTGAAGCATATTCAGAAACTTCAAAGTCACCGTTATTGTTCGCATCGACCCATGCATGAACTGTTGCACCTAGATCTCCACTACCGCTACTGAAATCATTACAAGATACATTAAAGCTAAGATCGCTGCCTGATAAACTTAATATCCCAGTTATAGCGTCTTCATCATCCGGTGTTGCACCTTCAGAGTCATCATCACTACCATTACCATTATCATCGACCCCATCAAAGAAGCCATCTGTATCAGTATCAGGAGCATTTGAACCTAAATAAATAACACCATCAATCGTATGGGCTGGTCCGCCTGTTGCGGCACGAGTTTCATAATTCCCCATCGAGGTTCCAGCCAAGGCATCTGGAGCATCACCGTAGTCACAGTTACCACTATCTGTTACAACAAAATTAGTCCCACCAAATACATAATTCTGACTAGCAGGATCATTAAAATGAGTTGTATGAGCAAAATAAATTCCATTATTAGGATTTAATGGCAGTACGCCTGTATGCACCGGAGATGTTTCAATCACAGTTCCATCGTCTTGCATCGTAATAAGCTGAATCGTAGTAGAATTATCACTTTGTACAAACATTTTCATGCGATAACGCTTATAAGATGTCGTCATCATCCCAGCAGTATTTGTCATAGGATTCACAACAACATTGGTGAAATTGATAGTTTGATTCGTGCCATTCCATGTAGCATGGCTGCCAACATATAAAGCATTATCTCCAATTAATACGCCATTCATATTTGAGTGATCGGTGAGCCAAAACATAGGATCAGAGTCCCCTCCGTCCGTATTTCGTAACCTAAACTCAATTTCAATACCTATAGGATAAGTGAAAGACTGGCCAGGCTCTAAGATCTCAAGTTCAAAACGTTTTAGTGGATTTCCCGCTGCATTTGCAGCACTCGAATATAACTCATCCCCTACAATACTGGTGCCTGAAAAACCATCAGCAGGATTAGCATTGTAGTTAGATAATGTTGTAATCTCAGCCCCTGTTTCAGTTTGTTGGGAAGTTGCACATAACAATTGAGGTAATGATGGTTCAATTTCAACAGTTAATATTTGATCTTCTACTTCTCCTGAACCACCATTACCAAGTGAACGAGGATCCTCATCACTTCCTGTGGCACTGTCTGTTAAGATTTGATCACTAATTCGAACGCGTAAATAATATTCATCCATTGAGGATAATGCAGGTAAGGTACTCCACAACATCGAGGTTCCAACATTGGAACTTCCAGTCGGAATAACGATTGGATCACCTGTACTTACACCTCCTTCAACAAACTCATCTTTATCAAACGTACCGCTATTGTCCCAATCCACCCATGCATATAAATAGGCATCAGAGCCTGATGAATTATTCACTAACTGGTTATAAGAAAAAGTCGTACTGGTTTCATAGAGTTGAGTGACACCTAGTGCGTCTTCATCATCAGTACCATCTAAATCGTCGCCATCTGCAGTGATTGATTGTGCTCCATCCAATTCACCATCAGGTGCAGTCGTACCGATAAAAATTGCCCCTGAAACTATGCTATGGTACGGACCGTTATTGGCAGCGATAGTTCGATAATCACCTCCCCCCACGCCAACACCAACATCCGGAGCATCACCATAATCAGCTAATACTGAAGTATCCCGCCAATCTACATCCCCTCCAGAACTCACATCCCCATCAAAATCAGGAAAGTTATCAACTTGGGTATTATCAAAGCTACCATTTACATCAGTAAAATCATCGCCATTGTCATAATTATTATCGAGACCATTTGTCCCTACCGTACCCGATAAG
Source organism: Photobacterium damselae subsp. damselae (assembly GCF_038086725.1). Classification (NCBI taxonomy): domain Bacteria; kingdom Pseudomonadati; phylum Pseudomonadota; class Gammaproteobacteria; order Vibrionales; family Vibrionaceae; genus Photobacterium; species Photobacterium damselae. Next base: position 82,864 of record NZ_CP146971.1, on the reverse strand, counting down.
GTTAATCCCGCTTCGGCAGTATCATTTCCACCTTGATTATCAGAGTCGAGATCCAGATAGTCAGGATTATCTGTTGTATCCGTATTTACTGGAGATAAACCATTGGTAGCAAGATACGCAGTATTTAAACCATTATTTGCAGTATAAGTTGCTGCATCATCATTATTTGGCGATATATAACCGAGTGTTGTTTGCGCTTCAATATTATCAGGAATACCATCACCATCAGAATCTAAATCCAAATGATTAGGAATGCCATCATTATCAGGATCAATGAGAGATAATGGAGTACAATATGTTTGTCCAGATGCTCCGCCTAAATTAATGGTTAAACCTTGATTACCACCAGCATATTCATTGATATAAAGACGAAGTTTATCGCCTTCATTAAACTGAATATCAGTTACACCTGGAGATGGTACTGTCCATTGAGGTTCACAAAATAGTAATGTTTCTGTACCATCAGGTTCTACTTTAATCCCCATTTTACTATCATGTGTTGTACTTGATGGTAATAAGTCATATAGACCAGCTTCACCTGCACTAAAAGTATGTTCATGGCGTACTATCCAATGCGTTCCTGTTGGGTTTGAACCAACAACGTTACCACCATTACTATTCAATGTTGTTAGTAAGGTTGATGCACCTCCATTATACCAATCAACTCTTAACTCACCTGGGAATTCATCCATAGTACCAGATGCTATCTCGACTGCAGATGCTATACCTAATTGATCACCACAACTTGGTCCGCTTCCCCCTTGATAAACTTTAATTTCCCATGCTGATTCAAATACAGGAGTATTAGAACAGGTGTAGCCTTCATCAACATCTAAAATACCATCGTTATCATCATCAATATCAATCTCATCAATAACTCCATCATTATCAGTATCTAATGGCACAACAACAGGAGGAGTCTCTTCAATTACTGTAATAATATGATCCTCTACTTCACCGCTCCCCCCAGCACCAAACGAGCGAGGATCTTCTGTACTTCCACTGAATCCACCAAGGGCTAATTCAGTATCAGAAATACGAATACGAAGATAATGTTGATCTCCAATATTTAAACCACTTAAACCAGACCAAGTTAAAGCAGTCGTTGTTGTGCTATCAGCAATATCGATTTGTCCATCCGTACCAATTCCATTTGAAACAAATTCATCAACGTCAAAAGTACCGCTATCATCCCAGTCAATCCATGCGTACAAATAGGCCGTTGAACCTGTCGTGTTTGTAACATCAATAGTCTCAGAAAATGTTGTTGCGGTATCTTCTATAGTTAAATTCGATACACTATCTTCATCATTTGTTGCATCATTATTATCGCCATCAGCAGTTGTCACTCCCGTTCCGAGAGCATCTGATTCTCCATCGGTGGCATTTGTACCGATTAACAATGAAGTTGAGATCGTGTGAGATGGGCCATTATCAGCTAATAGCGTACGGTAGTTTCCCGTTCCAATGCCAGCGCCAGAATCAGGAGCATCACCATAATCTGCAACCGTAGTAGATGTTACCGCTTGAGTTGCGGAAAATTCTGAAGTTTGACCTGCGTAAAAAGCTCCTGCGCTATTACTGTCTGATAATGCGATGGCACCAATTTGAGCCCCAGCGGAAACCCCAGATACGGTTATTGTTCCACTAAAAGTGCCGTTGGTTTGATTAGTTAAGCGACCAAGATAAGTAGTACCTTCACCATAAGTTAAACCCGTAATCTCATTACCGATACTGGGCATAAAACTCCAACCACCAACTGGCTCTGCTGTTGTCGATGCAGTACTAGTATCTCCAGTGCCCGAGGTAATGACATAAAACTGTAATTCATAACTGTTCTCTTGAATTGCAGCCCCATTACACATTGTTCCTTCAACCGTTAATGTATTACCATCAATGGTTGCTGTTGTAATAATAGGAATACTTGGCCCAGTTACTGTTGGAGAACCATGATAGGTCGCTAAGTAACACCCAGAACCATCACTTTGATGAGAGTTTGTTTCGATACCATTATTTTCACCAATATCAATAGCAATACCACCATTGCCACCAAACTGGTTTTGACTGACTTTTATCGCTCGACTTGCACCAGCCGCATAATCAATACCATTAACTCCAGTAGCGCCATTAATAACTTTATTAAATTCAGCATTAATATGAGCACCATAGCCTAACGAAATACCTGATTTAGGGTACCATTCAGAATTACGAGAATTATCGTAGTTATTATCACTTTTTATATAAAAACCACGCGTGTTAGTTACCGTATTTTGTAAAATATCTAAGTAAGAGTTTCCGGCAGCATTATCGATACCAGCAAACCCTGCATTATCAATATAATTTCCTTGTACGGTTAATGCATTCATTCCTCGGTCAAAGACCATACCTGAGCCATCAACATTAATAATATAATTATCGGTAATAACAAACTTGGTTCGAGAATCTGTCGGTCCTGTTAAATACCAAATAATAATGGCTGTATCCCAAGTATTATTAAAATAGTTATTATCTATTTGTCCCGATGCATCATAATCTTGCTCTGCCCCCCAATTAATACCATTATTAATGATGACTCCGCGATAAATTTGGTTATTAGCATCAGCTCCTGTAGGCAAAACACCAATTACGTTATTGGTAAAATCAAAATTTTGAATACCATCTGGAGCAAAAAATGCGGGACCAGCTACTGTTCCATCACTGTCATCTGCATAAATAGCAATATCACGAATTGTGACATTATGAACATTTGATGCTAATTCAATACCAGCACATCCAGTCCATGTTGAACTTTCATCTGCAGGCTCTTGATAAAAACTTCGTTCACAATTATCAGCAATATGATTGATGGCAAAATCAGGCGCATCCACTCGACTGATTGAGCGACTATTCCAATCAGCACCAACCGTAGTAGCTGTCCCAAGAAGAGTTGAATCTAAATCACGCAGTAATGTGGCATCAGAAAAATCATGTGCAGTACCATCTATGGTGATATTGCCTTCTGTAATAGTAGGGAAGACAAGCATGACGAAATCGAAGTCTTGGTTTTCAACTTCCCACCATGATGCCCGATTAGGAGGGACTACGGGTACAAAACGCATTGTATTTGCACCACTATAAGCATTAGCGTTCAACAAAAATTGCTGATAAGAACCAACACCATCAAATTCTGTGTTTACTACAATATTAAAGCTAAAACCAAAACTCAAGTTGCCAAGATCATAGTCAAGATACAGTCCAGTAATATGTTCACGAGTACCTGCATCTGTTGTAACATCTGCCCCTGTTGCTGTTTTACCTCCATAACAAACATCAAAATTATGAGTGGTATTCGTGGTTAAAACACTGCCACCAGCACCATCAGCACAATACGATTGAACAGCAAAAGGAGTGGGAATTGTGCTTAGAGCCTCCATACCAATGGTTTGTTCTGCAACCAAGCCACCACTACCATTACTTGCCGTTGTCGGAGCATCAGAAGCAACCCAATACACAGCATTGGCTAATCCGGTAAAAGAATATTCACCATTGGCATCAGTAACATCGGTTGCAACAACGGTATCTCCACTATCGGGTAAATTATCACCATCATCAAGATAGATAGTTACAGTAACACCAGGTAAACCTCGTTGATCTCCCAAATTATCATTAAAAGTAAAATCACCATCAATTAAACCATCACCAGTAATGTCCTCAAATACAGTACCTGATACCGAGGCTGCTAATGCACTATTACTAATAAAAACAAGCAATAAAATGATAATATTTATTATCTTATTTATATTAAACATTGGCACCTCAAAATAAAAATAGAAACATCACTATTAATATTTTAATGTTCACCACAGATAAAATTATCCTATTTATGAGATTTAAAATAACATGAAAATAAAAACGACAATTTAAAGATTTTTATATTTCAGATAAAATTATGGCGAGTATTACCTCGCCATAATTTATATATATTTTTTTTTTTTTATTTAATGATCACTTGATACACGACGGTTCCGCTTTCGCCAGGATTAAGTGCTCCTGTCATTTCCCAACGAACTTCGCCTTGATAACCAGCCCCATTGGTACCATGTGGTGTTTGCTCACTACAAGTTAGACTAGCTGGCAAACTACCTGACGTACAATCAATAGCTTGGTTCAACTCTGTGTATTCAGGTGTGGTATCAAATACCGTCACTTCAGTGATTGGCCCACTACCCACATTGGTAAATTCAACAGTATACTCAAGCACTTCACCTGGACGGCCTTGGTTACTGGTCGTCACTCCCGTACCTTGTGTAATATTTTCGACTGTCTTATTGAGTTTCAACTCACCCGCTCCGGCAAAGGTTGCACGAACAGTATCTGTATCTACTACCTGTCGAGTAATTCCGTGACCTGTAGCAGCACTATCATCAAACGTCATATCAGCCTGAATATCATAGTGATATAACGCATTTAATGGCGCATCTGCAGGCACAAAGACTTTGCTGATAAGACAAATACTGCTGTCACCACTTACCGCAACTGGATTAACAATCTGACTGTCAGAACCATCTATAACACCATTACAATCATTGTCTTGGTAGAGTATGGCACTCCAACCATCATTAGCAGGCTCTGCGGAAATATTCATCACAGTAAAGTTAACACTACCGGCAGTTTCAGCGGTGAATTTATGGCTAAAGAGCACCCCTTTACCAGGCTCGGTCTCAGTAAAGTTATCTGGCTCCATACGAGGCTCTTTAACCTTACCAAAGTTCAAGCCAGTCAAATAATCACCAGCAGCGGCATTAACCAACATTTGACTATCAACAACACTGCTATTGGTTATTTGAGTAAGTGCCGAAACATCTGATTCACTAATATCAATCCAGTCTGCTTGTTTAACCACTTCCAAGATAAGATCTTCATCAGCAAGTGAAACTGGGACAACAAGCAAGTAACCACCATCACCAGATGTTATTGTTGTCGCAACTACATCACCAGTAGCATACCCACCAGCACCCGTTCCATTATAGATAGCTCGAACCACCACATTACCAATACCTTCTTCACTGCCATCAAAGACACCATCATGGGCTGCTGTTGCACCTCCCACTCCATTATCTTCAAAGACAAAGCCACTTAGTACAATTTGGTTAATGAGTTCAAATTGATAATCTTCCACCTCACCATCCAGCGCTTCACCCGTTGGTGTATTACAGGTTGTTGCCGTACTACAGAGGCGGAAGCGAGCAAAGGTATCACCGTTGTAACCTGCGGTCAGGCCTGCATCTAAATTAAAATCAAGGTTGGTTGAAGTGGCACTGATCGCTTGGTCTTCAATAATCAATTCACCCACATCAGCAAAATCACCATCACCATTGAGATCAATAAAGACATTCAAGAAGCCCGTTGCTTGTGGAACCGAAACAGTAACAGGCGTTGACGTTGCAACCGTAATACTTGCAGGTAGTGTCACGCCATCTTCATCATCAGAGGCTTGAATATCATCACCTGTAGCATCGGCAGAGAACTGACTAACAAACTCACTGTCCCAGTTAGCACCTAACGTGAGGTCTTGGTCACCATCTAGGGCTGGATCTCCATCATTACCGGTATCAGAATAATTGTGGAAAGCATCACCGTAAGTGACAGGAGCATCACCATAGTCTCGGGCGTAGTAACAACCAGCGGCATCATTGCCTTGGATCGAAACATCAATACCCTCAGTTACAAACATCAACTCGCCAGTAATCACATTAAGTTGATACACTGCAGTCTTATCAATCAGATCATGAGCATTATCACCATCAGTATCGTGATCGCCACCATTCGCAAAGGCATAAAGCATAATGCCATTATCCATAACGGTGCCACCAGATCCCGCCACTCCAGTATTTCCAACAGGTAACAAGCCATTAAAGTTAACAGGATTTGTTGTTACAGCACCTGTTGTTGGGTTGATCTGGACATAGTTACCTCCAGGTAGGTCAATGCCATATAACATGCCATCATTCGAGCTGAAGGAGAAATCACCACCAATAGTTGGAGTTGAAGACAATGTAATCGTGGTAAAGGTCTGGGTATTTAAATCAATACGCACAAGTGAATCCCAATTACCATTCATCACATAGAGATATTGACCATCAGGAGAAACATCACCTCTAACAGGAAAAGCGATATTAGTGCCACTACCTGTACGAGAGAGTATTTGGTTATTATTGAAGGTTGCTGATCCATTAACAGAATGAGTCAACGTTTGTGAACCATCGGCTCTAATTGTGCCAAGAGAGACAAACTCAGTACCATCGCGATCTGTAACGAATAGCATAATGTTTTCATCAACACTATCTCTATCAATAAATACACCATAGAACAGACCATTGAGACGATTAAAACCAACTGCATTAAAGTATCCAGCGTTTGGATAACCGTTCACCGTAATCGGGCTCACTATATTATTGAGCTGAGCAGGGTTCGTGGTTGGATCAAATTCGGCAAAATCATAACCACTGACATTATCGCCTTTGGTTTCGATAACGATATCACAGGTATTATCACCATTTAGGCTCGAAACAAGCACACGATAATCTTCGATTTCCCCATCAGGAGCAGGGCCAATTGGATCTGGTGCACTATCCCCATCTGAATCAAGAGGCGTGCTGGTTCCCGTATTAAAGTCAGAGCTTAGGCGCAGACGATAACCAACCACACTATTACTAATATTTGGTCCTGTTGTTCCTACATTATTCCAAGTTAATGTCGCTGAGGTTGCACCATTTGGTACGATAACCCACGCACTTTCATCATTATCAAATGAACCACTGTTATCAAAGTCGATCCAACCAGATAAGTATGCATCACTGCCTGTAGTGTTTACCACGGGCACAGTTTGCGTCACTGTTGGGCTTGATACATCGGCCGTAATAAGAGCACTTAATACATCTTCATCATCAGGGGCTGTACCCACATTATCATCACCAGCATAATCGGCATCGGGCTGACCATCGTTTTCATTATCCGCCGCTACTGCACCTATATATAGTCCAGTTTCTTCAGTCAAATGACGAGGACCATTATTTGCCAATGTTGTTGGATAACCAGCTGTTTCTGGCGCGTCACCAAAATCTAATGGTAATGGCGCAAAGCGACAGCGAGCACCATCATTTTGACTGGTAGACGCATTCATTTGGGTGAAATTCACCGCACTATAACTACCTGATGGCAAGCTTGGATCTGAAATATCAATTCGAACTATGCGACCTGGATTTGGATTTTGAGATGCGTAGAAGAAACCTTGATCATCAAAGTATACAGCCCCCCATCCTGTTCCTGTTTCACCATTAATACCAACGTACCCTAAGTTAGTTCGAGCTCCGGTTACAGGATCAAACTTAACCAATGATCCCGTTGGCGTTAAGGTATATAGCATATTATCTATTGGGTTAATGGCCATATCAGCCATGGTTGGAGCAGAAACAGTTACTTCACCTATTTGTTGTAAATACGTACTGCTATTTGGATTAACATCAATACGATACATACTTGTACCGCCACTGTTAATTAGTAGTAGTACACCGTTATCATCAATATCACCGCTGTTATAATTATCAATTGTCATTGTACTACCTGTAATTGGCAGCACGAACGCTGAACCAGCACCATCGACCATCAAAACAGTATCTTTGTTTCGAATATTATCGCCAATCAAAGTGTTAGTAATGAAGTTATAACCTGTACCACCAAACACGCCAGTTGTACTTGGTAGGACATCATCATATAGCGGTGTCACTGTACCCATAGCAAGATTGATACTCGTAATATCAGTTGGAGAATTTCGTAATAAATACCCGTCACTACTACAGGTAGGGAATGTTGTAATAGTAAAGTCAGCAAAATTCACATCACTAACATCAGCGGTTAACGAAACAGTCTGTATATTTGGTGAACTTGAATGGACATTAGCAGGATCGCCAATCGTAGCCCCCGCATAACCGCCAGAACTTGGCTCTAATGTACCAATTGTTGGAGGGCATGTTGGGTTAACAAGATCAGTCTCGAGGGCTGCTTCATATACCTCATAACTGCCACCTGGTATTGTCATTGAATATGCACCGGTTGTTGCATCTGCGGTTGCCACAAAACACTCATTAGTCGTAGTGTTATAAGCAATCACTGGAACCGCAATACCTAATCCAGCTTCACCAACATCTTTAATTCCATTTACAGTTGGAGCGGTGCTGCTGTCATCAAAGACAAAACCAGATAGTTCGAAACTACATACTGCAGGTTCTGTTGGTAGCGTTGCAGAGTTAATCACTTGCCCATCACCACCAGCATCACCACAAAGTAACGACCCTGTACAGCTTGCATTACCCCCACTAACATTGGCTGAGGCACCTGAGCTATTAAAGATTGCAGCACCACCACCACCACCAGCAGACTGTCCATGACCGCCCGATGATGTCGCACCATTACCACCAACCGTATTCACTGTTAACGACGATAATGAAGCACCATCTTTGTTATACACCAGCACTGAACCACCGGCACCACCACCACCCGGGCTATCCCCCCCCGCATTTGGCGAAGTATTACCATTAGCGTTAATCGTACCTGTACCTGTTACTGTATTAGCCGTGATGTAAACAATACCACCACCATCAGCACCATCTTGGCCAACACCGTTATTTTCTTGGCCTGCACCACCACCTCCTCCAAGGGTTAGGCGTGTTGGATCAGCCAGCCCAATACCCGTTCCTGGCTCACCTGGATAAAAACTGGTTGAATTAGCATAGTAACCACCGCGGCCACCTGGACCAACATTGGCACCACCACCACCACCAGAGTTATAGTTACCACCACCGCCGGCATTAGCAGGAGCACCGATACCATAATCACCATCGCTATAACCAAGACCACCAAGACTAACTGGCGTTCCGGCAACACCTTCACCTTTACCACCATCAATATTGGTCGCTGACATTACATAATTAAGGCCAGTCGCTATACCATTACCTGTGTTGAGTGTACCGCCGCGGAAGCCCTTACCGTTAACATCGATCGTATTGCCATTGAGATCTAAGGTGCCATTAACATAAATCGAGACAATACCCCCACTAGAGCCGTCCCAATCTGAAGCGGTAATGGTTCCAGTTAAACGAGCATCTTCATACATAGGCACACGAACAACTTGGAAGGAACTATTACCATCAGAAGTAAAGCTATTGGTGAGATTTTCACTAAGCGTCAATGTTGGGTCAGCAAAACTAGCAACAGTGGCAAATTCGTATTGACCTGTAGTACCGTAATCAATCCAACCACTGCCATAGCCCCCCGCGACACCGCTACCATAGCTATCTGTATTGGTTGTATCGATCGAGGCATTTTGCATCTGAATGATCATCACTCGATCACCTGGATTTAAAGTCTCTGTAGTATTACCAGTCGCCGTACCTAAGGTCAGTACATTGGTACCGGCTAGAGCATTTGCCGTGGCTGGATAGTAAGTATTTACCGTTCCTGTAATATCAATTGGCGTACCCGATGTACCTTCAATGTTGCCTGTATTGAGACACTGGGCAATCACAACAGCAGGAGTAATTGGCTGAATCGGCCCTTTTAAAATAGGAATTTGATGATCTTCAACCTCTCCATTAACCGCAGTGCCGTTATAGTCACTTGCTGTTAACGTTTCAGTTGTGATTCTCAAGCGCATATAGGTTTCTGTTGCAATCGTACTGGTATTGATCAATGAGAAGCTGAGTAATGCCGAACCATCTGTTCCTGCATCAGCATCGGTACAAGACGCTTGCGCAAATTCACCGCTATCAGCAAAATCACCATCAGCATTGAAATCGACCCAAGCATATACGTTAGCCCCAAGATCTGTAGTTCCATCATGATCGTTACAAATTACATCTTGAGAGAAATCGGTTGCACCCTGAGATAAGAAGCCGGGAGCAGATATACCATCCTCATCATCACTCCCTGTTGTATCGTCATCGGTTGCATCGCCATTATCATCGGTACCATCACCGAAGCCATCCGTATCACCATCACCAATAATTGCACCTAGGCTTAAGGTCGAATTGCCTAAGCGATGACGAGCACCATTACTGGTAAATAGCGTGTTGTAACCAAGTACTTCAGGTGCATCGCCATAGTCATATGCCACATCCAAAATGATGCGGTGATCTTCGACTTCACCATCAGTTGCTACATCATGCGGGGTTGAACAGGTTGTCGCAATTGAACAGATTCGAACTCGCAAGTAGCTACCACCATCGAGAACATTATCAGGCGTGGTAAAATCAAGAGAAATATCGGTACCATTATCAGCGCTGGTAATGCTCACTGGCGTTGCAGCTTCTGTCGCCACATCAAAGACACCATCACGATTGAAGTCCAACCAACCATATACGGTGGCATCCACATCCGTATTAACGCGAACCGTTAGCGACTCAGTACTACCTGGCTCTGCCATAATAGAAGCCGGAATAGTCACGCCATCTTCATCATCGACACCGGCTAGATCGTCATCTTGCGCTAAACCATTATCATCTACCCCATCCACAAAACCATTGGCTTCAGCATCGGTTGCAACGGTACCCAAGAAGATAGTCGCACTTGGTGTGTGCATAGGTCCTACACCTTCTCCACTGGCATCAGTTCTATCTGTACCATAAGTATCAGGCGCATCACCAAGGTCAAAGGTTCCCATCACAATAAGGTGATCTTCAACCTCACCATTGTTAGCAACACCTCCAATTGAAGCGGCAGTGATCGCATCTGTTGTGATACGAATACGGGCATAAGTGACACCTGCAGTTAAACCACTTAACCCAGTCCAGTTGAAGACAAACTGCCCTTCACTGGTAGCATCAGGAACTGTCGTCACTTGTGCTTCACTGGTTTCAAATGTGCCGCTCTTATCAAAGTCAATCCACACAATTAAGTTCGCAATTGAACCCGTTGTATTTGATGCTTCCACCGTTAAGCTGTAATCGGTCGCATTAATATTAATTGGCGAAATAACGTTGACGCCATCTTCATCATCAGGCGAGGCATTTTCATCATCACCATTTGCGGTAGCACTTGGCAAGCCATCAGGTTCACCATCACTGGCTTGATCACCCACAAACAGAGTCGCATCACCATAATGGAATGGACCGCCACTACCAGCTAGGGTCAAATAGCTATCTGGCGCATCAGCAAAATCAACATTATCAGAAACCGTAATGGCATAGCCTTCAACTTCACCATTAGCCGCTTCACCAATTGGCGAGCTACAGTCAGTGACTGAATTACAGATTCTAAAGCGAACATAAATAGTATCGCCGTTAGTAATGCCTGAAGTGATTGGCCAAGTAAGAACCTTAATGGTATCCGTTTCTCCATCAGGTACCGTAACGGTTTGCATTTCAGAAGCTTCTAAATCACCATTTTGATTCCAATCAGCCCAAGCATACAAATTACCGTCAGAGCCTGTGGTATTGGTTGTGGTGACACGCATTGAGTATTGAGTTGCCGTACTCGATAGCGGTAATACTTCAACACCATCATCCGTATCACCATTAGCAGCAACAGTTGCATACGCATCGGTTTCACCATCAGGTGCTGTTCCCATATAGATAGTGGCACCCAGTTGGTGACGAGGACCATCAAACTGGAAGGCGGTAATGTAGTTACCAGCACCAATTCCTGTACCTGTATCTGGTAAATCACCAAAATCTAATTCTACATTTGAACAACTGCCGTTTACATTTGCATCATCAGCTAACCAATTGTTACGAGCTAAGAAAGCAGATTGATCTTCATAGTAGTCATAGACAAAATCCATCAGATCTTGGTAAGGCGTTAAGTTTCCTGAGATATAGTTCGGTGTGAAATAGAACTGACGTTCACCCGAACCAACCCAAGGACCGGTATGAGAACGAGGGTACTCATATCCCCCCACTGTCGTTGGCTCATATGGAATTAGCCAAGCCATAGCATCCACGTTATTACAAGAGCCCGTTACCGTTGGTAGAGTATAAATCACACTTCGATGATCGATACCTGTAATGGTCGATAATGTCCCCGTCGTAGACACTGACGCTTGAGTTGATAATGCACCCGGACCATCAGATGGGTGGAAACGCGGTAAGGTTGTTGGGCCGCTGTAACCAGCAAAACCTGTAGCAGAAGTACCAGGGAAGCCAACCTGCTGTCCCATGTAAGCATTAATGCGAGTGGTAGTTGCATCAGCAAAGGTATCACCTTCAACAAGAGAAAGTAACACACCACCTTGATTACGATAATCCAGTAAAGCATCAATTTCAGCGGTCGTATCTGGACTGATACCACCTGCTAAATCTGATTGATAAAGAATAAACTGGTAATCACGTAACGTGAAATCGGTCGTAATATTATCGGTTGGAACCAAAATATCGTAGGTTACATAACCAACACCATAATTATTCTCCATCAAGGCAACCGTATTATTAGCTACATTAGGCAGAGTATATTCAATGGCTCCAGAGTCTTGTTGGATTAACATATGGAAGGTGACTTTATGATAATGATCTTCTATCTCACCATCTGTTGCTCCACCTTGTGAACGCTCATCCACAGTAGTAGCGCCATTATCGGTTAGCGTATCGGTAGTTAGACGCATACGTACATAAGTATCACCAACATTACCGCCTTCACCGTTAGATAAATTAGTCCATTCTACCGCAATCGGTAAATCGGAAACCCCATCCGGTACAGCCACACTGGTGTACTCATCAGCTTGGAATTCACCATCTAAATCATGATCTACCCAAGCATGCAAAGTAGCCGCACTACCAGAAGTGTTGGTTACCGTTGTGGTGTATGACCAATTAATCATTGATGGCGATAAAACAGGAAATGCAGGTGTTGCTTCATCTGCCGTGCCATTATTATCATCACCGTCTGCGGCTGTATTTGGTTGTCCATCGACATCCGCATCTGGTGCTACAGCTCCGATATAGAGATCCGTCGATGGAGCATGATTTGCACCATTATTTGTACTTAGCGTAAAGTAATTATTTGGTGCATCACCCCAATCTTGGCTAGTTAATACGGCAATTCTAAAGTCTTCCACTTCACCTGTGGTTGCTGCACCACCTGGATTTGCTCCAGTTAAACCATCGGTTGTCGGCATCAAACGAGCACGACCAAAATAATATCCTGCCGTTGGAGTTAAACCACTCCAAGATGGGTTATAAACGGTATTCACCCCATTAGATGCTGCAGTAATAATTTGCGCTTCAGATGTATCAAAGGTACCGTTGCGATCCCAATCTATCCACACAATGAGATCCGCATCGGCCCCTGTATTATTGAGCACATTGGCATCTAAGGTGTAACTGGTTGCACCTAGCGCAAGTACAGGAAGAGTAATTCCATCTTCATCTGCGGTCGCTGTAATATCATCCAATTGTGCATCTAAACTACCATCAGCATCTTCGCCATCGGTAGCTGCGGTACCTAGACGCAATGTTGTGCTGATTGGATGAATTGGACCACCGTCAGCAAAGCGCACTAAATAGGAATCTGGCGCATCACCACCATCGTATCTCACACTATCACTGAGTAAGTAATGATCTTCGACTTCACCATTAGATACACCACCAAATGAACGCGGATCTTCATTCGTTCCCGTTACCGTATCAGCTAACAGTTCAGAGGTGATACGAACACGCATATATCGATTCTGGCCCGCAGATAGTCCTGTGGTTGCAAGCCAATCTAACTCAATTGGACTATTCGTTAGCCCCGTTGGAACAATAACCGCGCCTCCTGTTGCTGTACCATTACCAACGAACTCGTCGCGATCAAATCGACCATTACCATCGAAATCGACCCAAGCATAAATGTAAGCATCACTACCCGTATTGTTAGTTACCATGGCATTGGCACTGTAACTACCTTGGGTTGTTGTTAATGGTGGTAGAACTAAACCATCTTCATCGTCAGTTGCAGTGGTATCATCACCCGTTGCCTGCAATGCAATAGTTGGGGATTGAGCATCATTATCGGCATCAGGCAATGTGCCCATAAAGAGATCGGTATCAATACCATGGAATGGGCCAGAATCGGACTGCGTTGTACGATAATTATTTGCTCCCACATTAGCCGCCTCATCTGGCGCATCACCATAATCAAACTCGCCAACAAAGACCATATAGTCTTCTACTTCACCATCAAGCGCTTGTCCTGCCCAATCATTTGCCGTGAGGTCGGTGAGATAACTTAAACGAATACGCAATGCCATAGAGCCGTTAGTAAGACCTGATAAACCGTTCCAAGTTAATACTGCGGTCTTATTTCCATTAAAGTATGGAATGTTATCGACACTAAATGGTGCATCTCCTGTACTGTCATAGTTAATTGTAGATACCACTTCTGAAGCGCTAAACTGTCCGTCTTGATTAGAATCCAACCACGCAACTAAAGTGGCCGGGTTACTTGCTAACTCAGAATTACGTAGAGTCAACGTAACACTGTAAGAAGTTGCTGCTGTTGCAATATTAGCAAGTGGTTGTGGTAGACCATTTTCATCATCGCTACCGTTTAGGTCATCGCCAGAAGCATCACTGCTTGGTTGACCATCGGTATCTGCATCTATGGTTGAAGTTCCTAAATAGACGGTTGCACTATTACTACGACCATGGAATGGACCATCACTGCTACTCAAGGTTTGATAGGTATCTGGCGCATCACCCATATCTTGATCGCCAATATAAATTCGATGATCTTCAACTTCACCATCACTGGCACCAAAGAGAGAACGAGTATCTTCTGCAGCGCCAGTATTGAGATTAACCAATTCATCGGTCGTCAAACGAAAACGAGTTAACGTAAACCCTGCTGCAATACCGGTAAAGCTATCCCAAGTTAAGTCAACAGAACCATTTGTACCTGTCGGTACTACCAGCTCAGCAACCTCATCACTACCAAACTGACCATTACGATCCCAGTCAATCCAGCCGTATAACGTAGCGTCTTGTCCCGTATTGTTGGTGACATCTACCGCCACGGTATAGCTTGTCGGTACAGGTGAGTTATCAAGGGCTCGAAGTGTTACTCCATCTTCATCATCGCTACCTGTAGTATCGTCACCATCAGCGGTTGTTATTGCGCTACTTGGATTGGCATTGGCTTCACTATCTGGCACGCCCGCACCGATATATAAATTGTTATTAATCACATGATATGGACCATCATCTTCGATACGAGAACGGTAATCACCGGCTCCCGTAGCAGTACCTGCTGCTCCATCTTCGGCGTCACCAAAATCTAGATCTCCGATATAGATCACATGATCTTCTACTTCCCCATTTTCTGCCGGGCCACCCCAGTCATTAGCGGTTAACGTTGAGTTGGTTAAACGCAAACGCATATAAGTGCTGCCTGCGGTTAAGCCACTGATACCTGTCCACGTCAATTCTGTTGTTGGTGTCGTTTGCGCACTGGTATTGGTTGATGTTGCAATCGCAGTTAGCTCAGCAAACTCACCAGCATCAGCAAAATCACCATCTTGGTTAAAATCAATCCAACCATATAAATTAGCGTCACTACCCGTTAGGTTATAGAGCGGAATACCTACTGTATAAGAGGTATCAGCAACGGCTAAGATTGGGAATGGCGTTAAATCATCAGCATTTTCATCATCAACACCATCTGCATCATCGCCTGTTGCCCCATCTGTTGGTTGTCCATCATCATCATGAACATTGTCGTGGGTAGCATCACGAATATAGAGGTTGGCATTATTGTGAATATGGTAAGGACCACCACTGGTATATAAGGTGTTATAAGAGTCAGGCGCATCACCTGCATCATAGGTTTCAACCCGAATATAGTAATCTTCAACTTCACCATCACTGGCCCCACCAAATGAGCGAGGGTCTTCATTGGCCGTGCCTACTTGGGTATCTGCCAATAAATCTGAAGTGAAACGAATACGAATATAAACATCCGTTCCTGTTGCAATGCCAGGGAAAGAGTTCCAGCCTAGATTGGTTGTAGTATTAGTATTGCCTGTATTGATTTCACGAGGCTCTCCAGTATTACCACCAAAAAATTCATCGCGATCAAAACGGCCATTACGGTCAAAGTCGATCCATGCATACAAATATCCAGTACGACCACTATTGTTGCTAACGGTTACCGGGATATTGTAAGTGGTATTGGTATTATTGAGTGGCGGAATAAAGGCACCATCTTCATCATTACTGCCGGTAATATTATCGCCTTGAGCAAATGCCGTTGTTGGGTCATTGGCATCATTTTCACTATCAAGCAGTGTGCCCATCAAAATCGTATTATCAATACCATGATACGCACCATTATCACTCAGGGTTGTACGATAGTTATTGGCAGCGACACCAACACCAGTATCTCTTGCATCACCAAAGTCAAACTGCCCAACGAAAACCACGTAATCTTCTACTTCACCACCTTGAGCAATTCCCCCCCAATCGTTGGCAGTTAAGCTAGTATTGGCAACTCGGATACGCAATCCCATAGAGCCTTGAGTTAAACCAGAGATTCCATTCCATGTTAGGGTTACTTTATTGGTAAGATTATTGCTGCTAGTTGGCAAGTTATCAGAAGCAAAGGTTGAATTACTAAATGGTACGCCTGTCGCAACCACATTCAGCTCATCCACCACTTCATCAGCACTGAATGTGCCATCTTGATTAGTATCTAACCAAGCTACTAAGGTTGCATCAGCCCCTGAATAGTTATAAACCGCTAAATCAACACTGTAGCTGGTAATACTGGTTGCCACGGTCGATAATGGCTCAACTAGGCCAGTTTCATCATCAACACCTGTATTATCATCACCAAGTGCAGCGGCATCTGGAATAGCTTCATCATCGTCATCAATATTATTCGCCCCCATGTAGAGGTTACTTACATAGTAATGAGCCGGGCCACCACTTGTTGGTAAAGTGAGATAACTATCTGGTAAGTCACCAAAATCGGTATTCTCCGCCGTGACAAAGAAGTCTTCTACTTCACCATCTTGCGCTGCACCTAATGAGCGCTCATCAATGGTTGTTGTTGCATCACCATCCGTTAATAACTCAGTTGTTAGACGTAAACGTACACCGTAAGTTCTTGCATCAACCAATGCCGTATCTGTGGTAAAGGTAACAGTATAAGTCTCAGTACCCGTATTGGCTGGAATAGTAATCACGCCATTATTCACAGCCTGAGTCAGTCCACCGCTATTAATTGATGCTTGAGCTATCTCATCACTTTCAAAACTACCATCACGATCCCAATCAATCCACGCATAGAGATACGCAGTAGACGTTGAATCATTGGTTACTGTAATCTGAGTATCATAACTATCTCCCGCATCCAGATCTGGCAGCGGGATATCTGCTAATGCATTTTCATCATTAATGTCTGTTGTGTTATCACCAGTAGCATCACTGCTTTGTGGTGTAGCACCATCAATATCTGGCGCTACGGTTCCCAAATACAGATTTGGTTCTGCAGCAACATTATGATAAGGGCCACCAAAGGTTAAATTAGTTTGATAGTTGTTAGCAGCTGTGCCTGATGAAGTATCGGGTAAATCACCTAAGTCTTGACCACCGATTTGAATCATGAAATCTTCAACTTCACCATTGGATGCACCGCCACCTACATCAGTTACGGTTAATGGATCAGTTGTTAAACGGAAACGAATAAAGGTATTGCCAACCGAAAGATTCTGCATCTGATTGGAGTCAAAAGAATAAGTATAAGCGCCATTTTGACCACTAGGTATCACATCCACACGACCTTCAATCTCATCAAAGACGCCATTGCGGTTACTGTCGATCCAACCAGCAAGATACGCATCACTACCCGTAGTATTACGCACTGTGAGTTCTAAACTGTGGCTTGAACCGTTAACAGGAATGGAGGTTAATGGCTGACTGGTGCCATTTTCGTCATCGCTACCATTGTTGTCATCACCTAATGCATCACTGGACGCAAGAACAATACTGTCACCATCAATGGTTGAGGTACCTAAATAGAGGTTGGTATTGTTGGAAATAATATGGTGAGGTCCACCAAGCAGAGGATCAACCAAATAACTTGCAGGCGCATCACCTAAGTCTTGTAAGCCAAAGAAGATACTGTGATCTTCTACTTCACCACCAGCCTCACCACCAAGAGAGGAGATGTCACTGATTTGTCCAACTAAACGATTCGTTAAACGCAAACGAACAAATGAAGTCGTATTGTTAGTTACGGCAGGTACGGATGCCCACTCCAATTCAACCGGAGTATTACTAGACCCCGTTGGCACTACGGCAATTTGCCCTTCACTATCTTCAAATTGACCATTACGGTTAAAATCAATCCATGCCACTAATGTTGCTACGCTGCCTGTTGTATTGGTTACTGGCACCGTAATCTTGTAGGAACTCATACCATTAAATAGTGGCGGTAAGGTTACTGGGCCTTCATCATCTGTGGCATCTAAATCATCAGCAGTAGCGGTCGCATCTTGTAATGACCCATCATCAATATCTGGGGCCGTAGATCCAATATATAATCCACTAACAAATAAGTGATATGGACCAAAATAGTTATACAAGGTTTGATAATTATTAGCAGCAGTACCTGATGAGGTATCTGGTGCGTCACCAAAGTCTGGATCACCGACATAGATATAGTGATCTTCAACTTCACCATTTAGAGCAATACCGCCCCAGTCATTAGCCGTTAACGTATCAGAGGTTAAACGTAAACGCAGCGCCATATTACCCGTTGTTTGACCACTGAACCCACTCCAAGTTAATTCTGTAGTTGGAGCAGTTTGCGCAGAAGTATTCGTACCGTTAACAATGCCTTCTAGTAAAGCGAACTCACCTGCATCATTAAAATCACCGTCTTGGTTTAGATCCAACCAACCGTAAAGATTAGCGTTAACACCAGTACCATTATAAAGCGGTACACCAAGGGTATAAGAAGTGTCGGTTAAGGTTAGAATTGGCAACGGAACAAGTGCATCGGCATTTTCATCATCAACACCATCGTTATCATCACCATTTGCTACTGCACTCGGCTGACCATCAACATCGTGTGCATTATCATGAGTTGCATCTCGAATATACAAATTCACATTAGTATGATAATGAGCTGGACCACCATTGGCATAACTGGTTTGATAGGATTCAGGTAAATCACCACCATCGTATGTATCAACACGAAGATAGTAATCCTCTACTTCACCATCACTTACACCACCATATGAACGGGGATCTTCTACGGTTCCCGTTACGGAGTCGGTCAACAAATCTGTCGTTAAACGAATACGAACATAAACATCGGTGTTATTCGCAATACCTGGGAAGCTGTTCCAAATAATGTCAGTCGCCGCTTCTGTCGCCCCGGTTGCAATTGTTACAGGAGTTCCTGATGCACCACCTGCAAATTCATCACGGTCAAATCGACCATTGCGATCCAAATCGATCCACGCATAGAGATATGCATCACTACCTGTATTATTGGTAACTGTTGTTGGTACTGTATAGGTTGTTACTGAGTTATGTAGCGGCCCAACAAAAGCACCATCTTCATCGTCGCCACCGAGATCTTCATCATCGCCAAGGGCTAATACAGCAGGACTATTAGCATCATTTTCAGTATCTGGTGCCGATACCCCAAGGTAAAGATTTGGACTCAAGCCATGATATGCACCACCATCATTAAACGTAGTTCGGTAATTATTGGCAGACACACCATTTCCAGTATCAGGTGCATCACCAAAATCAAAACTACCAATAAATACTTGGTGATCCTCAACTTCACCATTGCGCGCAATGCCACCCCAATCACTAGCAGTCAATGTATCGTTAGTAATACGTATACGAATAAAGGTGCTACCTTGAGTTAATCCTGATATCCCAGACCATGTTAACTCCGTTGTTGGCGCAGTTTGCGATAAGGTATTAGTACCATTGACAATATTTTCAAGAGCGGCAAACTCACCGGCATCAGCAAAATCGCCATCTTGGTTAAGGTCGATCCAACCATATAAGTTAGCATCGCTACCTGTTGCGTTATAAAGCGGTACACCTATGGTATAAGTCGTATCTGAAACACCCAATAGCGGTATCTTAGTTAAAGAATCGGCATCTTCATCATCGGTACCGTCTAAATCATCCCCATCAGCATTTGTCGTTGGTTGCCCATCTGTATCATGGTTATTGTCATGAGTAGCGCTGCGAATATACAAGTTAGCTATAGCATGAAAGTGCGAAGGACCATTACTGGTATAGAGGGTGTCATAACTATCAGGCGCATCACCGCCATCATAGGTATCAACTCGTAAATAGTAATCTTCCACTTCACCATCGGTTGCAACACCATATGAACGAGGATCTTCGACTGTACCGGTAACAGAATCGGTTAACAGATCTGTGGTTAAGCGAATGCGAACGTAAACATCGGTATTAACGGCAATGCCAGGAAAACTGTCCCATGTAACGTTAAAGGTTCCATCCGTTGTTCCTGTTGGTATCGTAATTGGTGTGCCTGCACCACCACCTGCAAATTCATCTCGATCAAAACCAGTTGTACGGTCAAAATCAATCCAAGCATAGATGTAAGCATCACTACCCGTATTATTGGTAACAGTAACTGGGAGAGTATAAGAGGTTGCACTAGAGTGAAGCGGAATCAATAACACACCATCTTCATCATCGGTTCCAGCAAGATCATCGCCATCACTAGTTACGGCTGGGGTGTTAGCGTCCTGCTCAGCATCGACACCCGCGCCTAAATAAAGTTGAGGGTTAACACCGTGGCGGGCACCATCATCATTCAACAAAGTTCGCTGGTTATTTGCAGCAACACCAATGCCAGTATCGGGTGCATCACCAAAATCAAAACTACCAACCAAGACAAAGTGATCTTCCACCTCACCATCTGGAGCAGCTCCTCCCCAATCCGTACTAGCAAGGCCTGCTGTGGTATAACGTAAACGAAGCGCTGCTTGGCCGTCTGTTTGTCCTGAAATTCCAGTAAATGTTAAGGTTATTGGCGAAGTCGTGGTAGTTCCTGTTGGAACCGTAACCACAGCATATTCGGCCGCTTCAAATTGATTATTTTGGTTCCAATCGAGCCAACCATAAAGATAAGCATCCCCTCCCGTATTATTACGAACAGGAACAAAGACTGAGTAACTGGTTGCGTCTAAAGGAAGAATTGGAGTTGGGGTTGAGAATGCATTTTCATCGGCACTGCCTGTTGTATCATCGCCATCAGCGCCAGAAGTTGGCTGACCATCGCCTTCGGTATCAATTGTCGCGCTACCAATATGAATATTCGTCGCATTACTCAAACCATGATAAGGACCACCACTTGTTCCTAACGTATCAAAGGTATCGGGTAAATCACCAAAATCTTGATCTGCCACCTGCAATGCATAATCTTCTACTTCACCCCCATCAACAAAACCATAAGAGCGCGGGTCTTCAATAGCACCAACAACTGCATCGGTAAGTTGTACTGGAGATAAACGAGTACGTAGATAAACTGTTGTGTTATTGGTTGGCGGGGTAATGGTCCCCCAAATAAGAGTAGACGTAATCGCTGTTGAGCCATCTGGGATAATAATTTCTCCCCCAGCACCCGCACCATTTGAGATAAATTCATCTCGATCAAACTCACCATCACGATTCACATCGAGCCAAGCATAAAGATATGCATCCGCTCCTGAATTATTAGTAACCGTCGCTTGGGTTGTATAAGAAGTTGCTCCACTGGTTAATGGCAGAACTAACAAGCTATCTTCATCATTGACACTATCTACATTATCACCAGATGCCGTTGTATTCTGCAGTCCATCAACTTCAGTATCGGTCGCATTTGTTCCTAAGAAGAGATCGCTATCTGTCGAGTGTCTTGGGCCATCATCAGCAAGGGTTGTACGGTAGTTTCCTGTTCCTATACCTACCCCTGTATCTGGGGCATCACCAAAATCGATACTAACAATCAGTTCACCATAATCTTCAACCTCACCATCAATACTGGCACCATTAGGAGTGTTACAGTCTCCCGTTGAACAGAGACGGAATCGGGCAAATGTAGTTCCAAGTACAGCATCACTTGGAGGTGTTATTGTGTAGGTGTTAGTACCGATAGCAACTGAAGTTTCACTGACAACTTGCTCGTTAGCATCATCAAAATCACCATCTTGGTTCCAATCAATCCAACCGTATAAATGGAAACTGCTGGTGGCAAAATCAGGATCTTTACCAATGGTAATATCAATATCTCTTGGGCGATTTAAAACATAAGTGCCATTGGCTGTAACTCCATCTTCATCAGCCAGATTAACAAGATTATCTCCATCAGCCATCGTTGTTGGTTGACCATCAATATCAGTATCAACCAGTAAACCTAAGAACAGATCGGGATTATTATCAGTATCATTATCAATCACTACATGGTTAGCACCACCGTTAGCCCGATAGGTTTGATAATCACCTTGCCCGGTACCAACTGTGGTATCAGGAGCATCACCCCAGTCTTTATTATCAATATCAACCGATACGTTAGCGCTAAATTCTGAGGTATCTTGCAGTTCGCCTAATCCACCTGTTGTTGTACGTTGAGCAATAACGGTAATTTCATCACCAGTATTTAAACCTGAGACGGCTATTGAGCCATCAAATGAGGCTCCAGATAGTCCAGTCAAACTGCCTAAATAGGTCAAACCTTCACCCGCATCTAACGAATCACTGCCTGTATCTCCAGTTCCTGCGCTGGCTTTATAGATTTCAAAAGTAAAGTCACCAGTGGCACACATATCACCAATGATGCGTAAATTTGATCCTTCTAAGAATGCGTAGTTAACTTGAGGTCGAGCCAAATCATTATTAGCGCCAGTACCGGTATCGTTGTTGCATAAATCGGTATTTAACGAAACGCCACTGCCTGTTGTAGTATTGTGCAAATCAATGGCGTTATCCGTATTGGCATCGAAGCTATTTTTGGTAATTAGGTAACCTTCAATATTGGTATTACCGTCGACCGAAACCCCTGAATCACCATTATTGTGTAGGACATTACATTCAACGATGGATAACTGACCGCTCTGGAAGTGAATTGCATCGCCATCAGCATTTTGAATATCATTGCTGGTAAAGGTTTGGAATAAATCGACATTAGAGGTATTACCTTGATAAATACCATCGCCTGTCGCATCCCGCATGAGATTACCCTGTATATTTAGATACGATGGAATACCGTAACGAATATATACATTATGATAAGGCGTCGCAGTTGTTGATGTGCTTCCTAATAACTGGTTATGAATGACTTGCCAATTGATGGTATTTGTTTGGCTTCTTAGGTTATTAAGGGATATATTGTGATGCGCTGTCTTTATGGCATTGTTACGAATGATGCCGTTATCGCCTGTAAGCTGACCATTACCTGAATTGGCAATCGCAATACCCGCACAACCAGATGAAGTGCCACAAGTTTCCTGACCAATAACATCATCATTACCCGCGGGATCAATACCAATTAAGTTTTGTTCGATTAAAGTATCGGTAATGCCCGCAGAATAAATATTAATGCCAAGAGATCCCCCAGTTAAAGAGAGATTTCTTACGGTAGTATTATCAGCATTAATAATCAGCAACTCAGAGGCGTAAGGACTTGATACTGTTGGCATATCTATTTGTAATTCTGGTTTAGCAAGAGCAGCAATAGTCTCAACAGTACAACCATCAGCACTGCCAACTGTTTGCGACTCACTATAATTACCCGGGTTTGAATCAACAACAGTTACCCCATCAGTATTGCTGTATGCCGTACCATCAATGGTTGTATTTGCACCGTTTGTTCCCGTAATAGTCGTTAAAGAAGAGGTTGGAGAAATGACCCACCAATCAGCACCAGGATCCGTATCATTAGCTGGCACACTAGGGACAAAACGCATCTCATTAGCACCGCTAAGCGTATTTGCATTGGTAATAAATTGCTGAAGTGAACCTTGCGCTGAAGTATTTGTGTTAGTCACAACATTATAGGAAAAGCCAAAATCGACATTAGTTTGGTTTTCAGAATCAAAAGAGAGTTCGACTTTGGTAATATGCTCTCGTGTGGTCGAATTTGTCGTTGCATCGGCTCTATCACCATCGATACCGCCATAACAGGCACCCGATGTGGTTAGAGGCGTATCTCCTGTTGCGCCATCACCATTGCTGTCACAAAAAGCACTGTAGTAGGTATCGCTGGCAGCATAGGTTTGCTCAGAAACTGCCGAGCCCGTTGATGGCGGAGCAGTCGCAACAAAATAGGTATCAATGGGTAGTTCGGTAAAAGAGTATGCGCCAGAAGAGGTTGTCATTTGTTGTAAATAGGTATCGCCTGCACTTGGTACCCCATCGCCATCATCATCTCGATAAAGCCTTACGACCACTTCGTTTGGTGTAACACCATCGCTCGAAATATCGCTGTCACCATTTTCATCTAAATAGACCGTACCACTGATATCAAAACAACCAATACAGAAACGATAATCTTCCACTTCACCGCTATCAACGGTGGTGGAAATATTTGAAGTAGTCAGTGCGGTATTGGCTATCCTAAACCGCGAAAAGAAATACCCAGTGTTACTTCGATCGGCAGGATCAACCGTAAAAGTCACACTACAAGTAAAATTAGAGCCTGAAGTATTGGTACAGTCTGAATTGGAAGAACCCGCAGCTGGAACGCTTATCGTAATCCCTTCATCGGCTTGGAAAGAGTTATCTTGATCCCAGTCAATCCAACCAACGAACGAGCGGCTTGCTCCAGTATTATTAAACACACTGGCTGTTACCGTAACCTCTCCTGTTGCTGGATCAATTTCAGTTTGAGGGAAACCAGTAATACCGTCATCAAAGGTATCGTTATTAGCTAACGTGCTGTTTCTGTTATTCGTTTCAAAACTAACATTAGAGCCAAAACGTAAGTTTGTTCCCGTTAAATCAACGTTGTGTCGAGCAACACCATAGCTGCTTGGTGCATCGGTCGCTTCAAAGTTACAGGCATACCCCGATGTATTAACACGAATACCACCATCATCACCTGCACCACCAGAGCTTCCCCCTGTCGCCGGTGTCTGGGTACCTTCAATCTGAATACTAGTTATTGATGTCATCCATGAAGGTAGAAGAATCTGAGTGCCGTGAGGATAAGCATCAAAAGCGTTAACACCAACATTACCGCCACCACTTTGAAAACTGGCGCCATTTTGAGTGCTAAGATTGGCTGTATTTTGGCTATCGTTTGGTGTAACTAATTGGGCAACTGTTGTTCCATTCACCTTTAATCTTATTGTGATGGACTCAGTATAATCGCCTCGGCTAGTCCATTGATTACCATTATTCCAGCCCCAATTGGCACTAATAACTATTCGCCCACCAGAGCCCGTACCACCGACAAGGTTGGTATTGTAGACACCAATATTTCTGGTTCCCCACCCATTACCACCATCACCATCAAAATAATATTGCCCACCCGACGTGGTTGGAGATGCATAACTTTGCGAACACTGCTGAGCCTCTGTATTTTGAGAGAACAAAAGTGATGAAAATAACAAAGCCGTGGAAAAAACAGCTTTATAGCATGAAGATACTGGTACAAACTTTCCCATTATCTCACCTCGGTGGCATTAGTTTGATTCGATGAACTCAAAATTGTTATGCAAGAATTTGTCCATTCCTAAGCAAACAAAAAAAGTCATAGATTTTATTGATCAGCACAAAGTTATGAGATCACCCCTAAAGTCTATTTGAATCGAGAGAAAGAGAATTATTAAAGATGAGACTATGAGGCTAACTTAGGGTAAGAATATGATTTAAATTGCTAATAAATAATTGGTAATTGATGTATTATTTACTGGTAATTATTTAATTAGGAATGAATTATGACTACGCCTCTAGATGACGCTAAAATTGCGGAAATCCAAGCATTTGATGCAGAAAAACGATACAAGTACTTGGTAAAAGAGGTTGTTACCAACCGTGAAATCTGGATTCTAGTTGATGAACATGGTTGTGTTATGCTCAACACAGAAGATGAAGATTGTGTTCCTGTATGGCCAAATAAAGAATTTGCAGAAGCATGGGCAACAGGCGATTGGGCTGAATGTAAGGCCGAATCTATCTCTCTAAATAAATGGCACAGCCGTTGGACTCATGGTCTTGAAGATGATGAATTAGCGGTTGTTATCTTCCCAAATCAAGATGAAGATGGTCTTGTTGTTTTCCCAGATGAACTGGATTTTGAGCTAAAACAACAAGTAAAAAAACAGCGCTAAATATTTAAAACGCCATCAATATAAAGATGGCGTTTTCATTAATGGTCTAAACGATTCTGATTCATCGCATAGTGCAACTTTGCTTTTAAGCCCGCCTTTCTTTTTTCTATACGTCGAGCTTTAAAAAACAAATCCAATATCTTCTCTACCATAAAGACCTCGCTAGCTACTTACTTGTACAAACAATAAGCCTTCAATGTCCTTATGTTCATGCAAGATCTATGACAATTTTTTATTGGGCAATATTACAGAGATGCTCGAGATAACGTCGCTTTGAAATCATCGTAACCAAACTGATTTAACTGGACAATTTCACCATCAACTCTTCGACAGTAGATTGATGGCATTTTCAAGCCATTAAACCAATTGAGTTTCACCATGGTATAACCACCAGAGTCCATCACATGCAAACGGTCACCAATTTGCAATGGCTGATCAAATTTTGCAACGCAGAATACATCACCAGCTAAACACGAACAGCTACCAATGATGTATTCATAATCTCCATCTGGTGACGCTTCACGAATGGTCCCTGGTTCATTATAAATCAAGGTATCTAGACGATGAGCTTCTGTAGCACTATCAACGATGGCGGTTTTCATGCCATTTTCAACAATATCAACCACGGTAACCGCAAGATCCGTTGTTTTAGTAATAACCGCTTCACCGGGCTCTAAATAGACTTGAACCCCATGTTTATCACTAAACCATTTTAGCAAACTGGCTAACTCTTCAAGCGGATAACCATCAGAGGTAAACGAGACTCCACCACCTAAGCTCACCCAGTTCAAATTATCTAAATAAGGACCAAATTGCTGGGAAATAGTCTCTAAAATCTGTTTGTAAGCAGGAAAATTGCTGTTTTCACAATTCATATGAAACATTCCGCCTTCAACACCAACAAGAGCTTGGGATGAGAGCTTATCTACGCTAACACCAAGACGAGAATATTGACGAGCAGGGTTAGCTAGATCTTGATTTGCATAGCTGATACCAGGATTAAAACGTACCCCAATTGATATCCCATCAGCAGCATATTTTCGTAAATTTTCAAGCTGAGACAATGAGTTAAAAATCAATTTATTTACAAATGGATTAATAGCCTCAATATCTTGTTGTGAATATCCCACACTGTAACCATGTGTTTCGCCACCAAAGGTTTCCGCACCCAAACGGACCTCTAGCGGACCACTACTGGTTGTACCGTCCAGATAAGGTTTCATGGTGTCAAACACGCCCCAAGTAGAAAAGCACTTTAGAGCCAATACCATTTTGGCTCCAGATAGTGCTTTTAATTGGGCAATACGTTCTAAATTTTTTAACAGTGCCGCTTCATCAATCATAAAGTAAGGCGTTGCTAATTGTTTCATCTCTACTTTCTCTCAAATTAAAAAGCAGATCCCAAAGAGATCTGCTTTATCGATAAAAGATCAATAACGATTAGTTATCGCCTAGCCAATTAATAGTCTGATCTTGCGCAGGATCCAGTTCGACCACATCCCAAGATAAACCAATTGATGGCATTAACTCTAGATATGGATCTGGGTCTAATTGCTCAACATTAAACAGGCCTTTTTGATTCCATTGACCTTTAAAGTAAAGTAGAGCGGCAGTAATTGCAGGAACACCTGTTGTGTAAGAGATCGCTTGAGACTCCACCTCTTCATAACATGCTTTATGATCACAAATATTATAAATAAAGACTTTGCGCTCTTTACCGTCTTTTTGACCTGCAACCATAGTACCGATACACGTATTACCCGTGTAATCTTTAGCCAATGATGTTGGCTCCGGCAAAATAGCCTTTAATACTTTTAGAGGTGAGACAGTAACACCATCCACAGTGGTTACTGGATCTGGCGAAAGTAGGCCAATATCACGCATCACATTGAAATATTTTAGATAGTTATCACCAAATCCCATCCAAAATTCGATACGCTTTTTAACTGGAATATATTCAGCCATTGAACGTACTTCATCGTGAGCCATTGAGTACACTTTCTGATCGCCGACTACGGGGAAATCAAATTCCATCATACGTGTATGGCAAGGAACACGTTTCCACTCACCTTGTTCCCAGTAGAAAGAGTCGCCTTGGATCTCTAGCATGTTAGTTTCAGGATCAAAGTTAGTTGCAAACTTACGACCATGATTACCGGCATTAACATCCATTACATCGATGGTATCAATCTCATCAAACATATGTTTCCAAGCATAAGCTGCAAATACACTTACAACACCTGGATCAAAACCACAACCAAGTAATCCTGTAATACCAGCTTGTTCGAAACGCTCGCGGAAAGCCCATTGTGGATCATAGGCTTCTGGTACCTGCTGACCTTCAGAGCATAAATCAGTTGCAACCGAAGTATCTAGATAAGCCGTCTTTGTTTGTACACACGCTTCCATGATAGTGACATTCACCCAAGGAGGACCTGCGTTAACAACAAGATCTGGTTTTACTTGGTGAATCAAAGCGATTAACGCCTCAACACTGTCAGCATCAACGGCTGCAGAAGTTAAGCGTTTAGTTGTATCTTTTAAATTGTTCTTACGTAGGATGCTTTCAATAATAGTGTCACATTTCGCTACGGTACGTGATGCAAGAGTGATATCACCAAAGACATCATTATATTGCGCCAATTTATGGGCAACAACCCAACCAACACCACCAGCACCAATCTGTAATACAGCCATTATTTCTTCCTTAAAATCTCTCTTAGAGCGACATAATTATCGCTCTAGATTAAAATTCATCCGCAGTGCATAGCCAAAACTTCAAGCAGAACACTACGACTTATTTGTTCTCGAAATCACACCGCTAATTCGATTAATTCGCAACGAAGCAATCGACTTTCAGCGACGATTTGGGCAAATAACTTAGTAAAGTCATCTTGCGTTAATAACGGGTTTAAGATGGTAATTTTCAATGTTACCTCCCCCTCAATAACGGTTTCACCCAACACAGCAACCCCTTTTACCAATAGTTGATGGCGTAAAGTTCGATGCAATTGATCCCGTTGACCTTGATCCATCTCTGGTAAATTCACGCGAAATAGAACCGTTGATAATTGTGGTGTAGCAACCAAGTAAAGTGCAGGTGTTTCAGTAATTAATGCTGCTGCAACTTGTGCTAAATCAACGGTTTTACCGACCATATTACCAAGCCCATTTTCACCAAGAGTACGCAAAGTCATAAACAGCTTTAGCGCATCAAAACGTCGAGTCGTTGATAACGATTTATCGACTAAGTTAGGTAGGGTGTCGGTCTCCCGGTTGAGATAGTCTGCGCGATGAAGCAAGAAACGGAAGTTAGCTTTATCTTTAACTAACAAAGCGCCACAACTGATTGGTTGATAGAACAACTTATGGAAATCGACCGTAACAGAATCTGCTTTCTCAATACCGCTCAAACGGGACTTATATGGTGATAACTGTAAAGCTGAACCGTATGCAGCATCAACATGAAGCCATAACTCAAACTTCTTCGCGATATCAGCAATCGTTTCAATTGGATCAATTGCACCATGATCGGTTGTTCCAGCCGTTGCAACTACAGCAAATGGCATAAGTCCTTGTGCTTTCAAATCAGAAAGCGTTTGCTCAAGCGCAGCTGGCTCAATAACACCATTACGATTACTGCTTACCGTTACAACTGCATTTTCACCAAGCCCCATCTGGCCTGCCGCTTTTTTCACAGTAAAATGGCTAGTTTGGGAACAAACAATTCGTAGCTTTGTAAAATAATCTGGCAATCCCTGTTTTTGGACATGATGACCAGAGAAACGCTCAATCATCGCATCACGAGCAAGTAAGAGCCCCATCTGATTACTTTGCGTACCACCGCTAGTAAACGTTGCATCACCTTGCTCAGAGAAACCAAATACTTGAGCAACCCAATTGCACATATGTTGCTCAAGATAAGTTGCACTGGACGCTTGATCCCAAGAGTCCATAGACTGATTAAGTGCCGATAAAATCAATTCTGCAACCAATGCAGGTAGCAACGGTGGTGTATGCAAATGAGCAATACAGTTTGGGTGTTGCACCATCACCGCATTTTTGGCTACCGTATTAACAGCATCTAAGGTAGATTGGGTTATATCACCATTGCCATCTTTTGGAATAACCATCTGATTAATCAACGTTTCTAATTGCTCTGGAGCCATGCCAGAATACGGTTTGTCGGCTTCAGAAAATACGGTAACCATCTGCTTTAATGCAAACGATAATTTTTCTAGATATGCGTCAGCCCCGCCCGGGCCACAGCTAATAAACTGTGATTTCCAGTCTGAGTATGTCATGTCAGCTTTGCTCTTTTATGCTGTAGCTAGAATGGCGTGATCAATCACATCGGCAACAAAATCAATTTGCGCACTGTTGATAATCATTGGTGGTAGGAAGCGAAGTACACAACCACTGCGTCCACCTTTCTCGATAATTAATCCACGCTCTAATGCTGCACGTTGAATCGCAATTGCACGTTCACCGTTTGCTAAATATTGTCCAAAACGGTTCTTTTGCTCTGGGTGAACAATTTCAATACCTAGCATCAAGCCACGACCACGAACTTCACCGATGCAAGGGTGCTTTTTCTGGAGCTCTAACAGATGGCGAGTTAGACGATCACCCATAGCTTGAGCATTTGCAACGAGGTTATCGCGCTGAATAATTTCAAGTGCTTTTGCCCCAGTAGCCATAGCTAACTGATTACCGCGGAAAGTACCTGTGTGCTCACCTGGACGCCATGAATCGATGGATTTATCAAACGCCAATACAGACAGAGGTAAACCACCACCAACAGCTTTTGACATCACAAGAATATCGGGATGAATACCTGAATATTCGTAGGCAAAATGAGAACCTGATTTACCAATGCCACATTGGATCTCATCAAAAATTAACAGGATATCTAATTCTTTTGTTATACGACGTAGCTCTTGTAACCAAAATGCTGGAGCGGGAATAACACCGCCTTCACCTTGAATTGGCTCCACAATGATTGCAGCTGGCTTTTGAATACCACTTTCAACATCATTAAGAACATGTTCGATATAACGAATACTTTGCCACGCACCAGCATCACCACCTAAACCAAATGGACAGCGGTAACTGTATGGGAAAGGAAGAAAATGTACGTCAGCCATTAGACCAGTTCGGCGCTCTTTCGCACCTAAATTACCCGTCATAGCCATCGCGCCATTTGTCATACCATGGTATCCGCCATGAAAAGCAAAAATAGTATTACGACCTGTCGTTTGCTTAGCCAGTTTAATCGCCGCTTCTACACCATCGGCTCCTGATGGACCACAAAATTGAATTTTTGCGTTATCAGCAAATGACTTTGGTAAAAAACCTAGCAGCGTCTGAATAAATTTGTCTTTTGTTGGGGTTGTAAGATCTAAGGTTTGATAAGGAACACCTGATGCTAGAGCATCTGTGATCGCTTTATTGATCTCTGGATGGTTATATCCCAAAGCCAACGTACCGGCACCCGCGAGACAGTCAAGATATTGTTGACCACGAGTATCAGTCACAATAACGCCATCCGCACGCTCAATCGCAATAGGAATACGACGCGGATAAGATCGAACCTCAGACTCTTGTTGTGATTGACGGGACAGAACGGCGTCCGGCCCTAAATCACGTAAAACAGTTGATGACGGGACGCCGAAAATCTGGCTTTCAGAATCAAGGATTTTTTCGTTGTTCATAGACGATTCCTTACATAAATCCAAGTGTAAGAACCGCGCATTCTTTTTCAAGGAAAGCGCACAATAAGGCAAAACAAACTGTGTTTTACCCCCAGTGGGAGGGAAGTTGACCCCGCAATGCTGGTCATCAGCCCCCGTGCCCGAACCAGTCGGTGCCGCTTACCGATCTCCACGTTACTAATATCAAAAAGAGTAAACTTAATAACGCTTCTTCGATATTTAAATACTAAATTCAATAAAGGTAATTATTATTGAATCTAATTAAATTTAGTTCCGTTAATGTATTCAGAACCTAACGGGGTCGAAAACATACAGTAAAAAATCTTAATGTAAATATATTTTTTAATTTTTTTAAATTTTATATTCACGTTAAATCATAATAAAATCATCAATACCAAAAAAGTATGTTTTATATATTTACAAGTAATTTAGCTCTTACTTATAAAAAAACCAAGATGCTAATTAACAGAATAAACAACCACGCCAATAAAATAGAGTGTAGACTCTATTTATTAGGCTGAATGCTTAAATTTATATTCTCGCTAATAAAATCAATGAACTTACCAATATAAAACATCGTACACTTAATATCACCACTGCTTTTAAAAATTAACTTAAATCAAATTTTGAAATTAAATCAAAAAATATCGTTGACAGCACGATGATAAAAATATCCAATGTATAGCAACTGAAGATGCCGCGATCATTTCGATCAGAGCGAATCAGAAGAGGAGCGTTAACCAGGTAGTCAATGTGCGGAGCCCTAAACTCCAATGTACCTTGACCAGGGGGTTAACGCTGAGACAAAACGCGTTTTGGGACGCGATTGTCGGCCTAGAAAGTTGATTCTTTCGGGCCGTCACCTGTGCGGCACAGGTGGAGAGCTTCTGGTAGAGACCGTTGGTCCTCGCCCTCAACTCAAAACCCTCCCCGCCCCAGGTGAAACCATGTTTTCTCTTACCAAGGGGGTGTACCGAAAATGAAGAAGGTAACTGTCGCTAAATTTGGCGGCACCAGCGTGGCAGATTTTGCCGCAATGATGAATTCAGCAACCATAGTTCGCAACAATCCAGATACCCGATTAGTTGTTATAAGTGCTTGTTCTGGCGTAACAAATATACTCGTCGAACTAGCTAACGGTGTGGCAGATGTTGATCGCCGCAGCGCTCTTATTAAACAATTAACTCGCATTCATTTTGCTATTCTTGAGCAATTGTCACCATGTACAGACACTGCAATAAAAGTTTCTGAACTGATTGATAATATTGCATTTCTATCAGAATCCGCAGCTCAGCATACCCATGATCAGCTTAGTGATCAGATGGTGGCATGTGGAGAGTTACTATCCACTT
The DNA here is from genome assembly GCF_038086725.1 of Photobacterium damselae subsp. damselae. NCBI lineage: Bacteria > Pseudomonadati > Pseudomonadota > Gammaproteobacteria > Vibrionales > Vibrionaceae > Photobacterium > Photobacterium damselae. The sequence continues at coordinate 49,478 of NZ_CP146971.1, read as the reverse complement.
TCGTCTTTACTCATCTGATGAAAGATCTCGGCATTCCAGCAGTGCGTTTTGACGTCCGTGATGTAATGCGTACAGATAGCCATTTTGGTCAAGCAGAACCAAATCTAGACGCGATTCAAACATTATCGGCTCAATATCTATTACCACAAATAAAAGAGCATGTTGTTGTTACCCAAGGATTTATTGGGGCAGATAACCATAACTATACGACAACATTAGGTCGTGGTGGCAGTGATTACAGTGCGGCTCTACTTGCAGAAGCCATTGATGCAGAAACGCTTGAGATCTGGACTGATGTTCCAGGGATTTACAGTACTGATCCTCGTGTCGCACCGAATGCGATGCCAATTGCTGAAATCAGCTTTAAAGAAGCCTCTGAAATGGCAAATTTTGGTGCAAAAATTCTTCATCCAGCGACATTGATTCCTGCAATGCGTAAGCAAGTTCCTGTTTTTGTTGGATCATCTAAAGAACCTCATCGTGGTGGAACATGGATTCGTCAAGCAGCCAATACCGAACCTATTTTTCGAGCGATTGCCCTACGCAGTAATCAAGCTCTTGTCACTCTAAATAATATACATTCTGTACATAACAGCGGATTTTTGGCTCAAGTATTTGCTATTTTAGCAAAGCATAATGTCTCTGTTGATCTCATGACAACCTCTGATGGTTGCCTATCTTTAACCTTAAACCAAGCCACAACTCGTGGTGGTCTACCTCAATTACCTTTTGAAGTTGAACAAGAATTATCACTACTTTGTCAGGTAAAAGTAGAAAATAATCTAAGCTTGATTGCGCTTATAGGAAATAAAATGGATGAAAAACATGGAACATGTTCTCAGATATTCTCTTCCCTTGAGCCATATAACTTACAAATGATCTGCTATGGTGCTAGTGAACATAGTTTATGTTTTCTTGCCGACGAAAATAGTTCGAGTGAAATCGTTCAAACGCTCCATAGGCGTATTTTCGAATAGCAAAAAATAGTCATCAAAATAAGTTTAAATAATATTCTCTAATTAATTTTAGGGAAGGGATTTCTATTATCTCAAGATAATTGATTTTTAATATCGTTATATTTAGCGAGGATGAGTTATATCTAAAATAACTCTCATCGTATGGAAGAGAACACCATGAAATTAAAAGTAGGTTTTATTGGTTGGCGCGGAATGGTCGGCTCCGTATTAATGCAGCGAATGTTGGAAGAACAAGATTTTGCAAATATTGAGACCGTATTCTTCTCTACCTCACAGGTCGGCCAACAGATTCCATCTTGGATAAAAGCAATCACAAAGACAGAATCTAACTTAGCTGATGCCTATGATTTAGAGCAACTAAGACAATTAGATATCATAGTGACATGCCAAGGTGGTGATTATACCAATAAAACTTACCAGCCCTTACGCCAATTAGGATGGAACGGCTATTGGATCGATGCGGCATCTTCATTACGTATGGCCGATGACAGCATCATTGTACTTGATCCAATTAACCAAGATCAGATCCATAATGGCATTCAGCAAGGTATAAAAACCTATGTTGGGGGTAACTGTACAGTCAGTTTAATGCTTATGGCAATTGGCGGCTTATATCAAGCGGGTCTTGTTGAATGGATGACATCGCAAACCTATCAAGCGGCTTCTGGCGCAGGGGCACAAAACATGCGAGAGCTCATTGAACAAATGGGATCAATTTATTCCTCCGTCAATACTGAGCTTCAAGCCGCGACTTCTATTTTAGACATTGATCGCATGGTAGCAACAACGCTACGTGACTCAGAGTTTCCTACATCTGCATTTGGGGCACCATTGGCAGGCTCTCTGATCCCTTGGATAGACTGTGCACTTGATAACGGCCAGACAAAAGAAGAATGGAAAGGTGGCGTTGAAACCAATAAAATTCTCGGTACTGCCGCTAAACCTATCGCTATAGATGGAACTTGTGTTCGAATTGGTGCAATGCGCTGTCACAGTCAAGCGTTAACGATTAAGCTGACTCGTCCTGTACCGTTAGATGAAATTGAACAGATTATCGCAAGTCATAATCCTTGGGTAAAAGTGATCCCTAATACCAAAGAGGCAACGTTATCCGAACTTACCCCAGCTAAAGTAACGGGGACACTGTCAATTCCTGTTGGTCGAATTCGTAAACTAGCAATGGGCGAAGATTACTTAAATGTATTTACCGTGGGCGATCAGCTTTTATGGGGGGCTGCAGAGCCACTACGTCGCATGCTCAATATTATTGTCAACCAACACAATTCAAAATAACCTCTTAACGTTGGTTTATTGAGCAAAAACAAAGCCCTGAGGTTCATACAAATCTCAGGGCTCTAGATGGAGTATAAGCTCAATACAATCAATCAGTAATTGAGTTTCTTACCACAATGACCACACTCAGTTGGTGGCTTCATAAAGAAAGGCTTTCGGCTTGGACTACCACATGCATCACAAAAACGTGTAGAGCGAATGGTCATATAAGTTAGCGGCACCATTAACACCAATAGACTGATTAACATTGGTAATGGGGGTTGCATGATGATCAAAAAGATCCCAAGTACCACATTGCCAAAGATATTATAGATAGGCCAAAGCTTTTTCTTTCGCGTAACATCACCTTTACGTTGAAACAGCAATGCACTGCCTACTGATAAGCCAAGCCAGATCACTACTAAGATGATCAATAAATTCTGTTGCATCTACTCTCTCCTTTGTTCTGCCTTCATTATTACCAATATCGCTATTAATTTATACTATTCTGACTTGTTTATTTTGTTTATAAAACAACCACTTTTGCAACAAGAAGTAAAATCCATGAGCCATGTCACGTGATATAAAAAACGGACCTGAAAACTGTGGACTCAAACATTGCAGCTTTTATTACACATGCTATCTTTGCCTGCGTTGGAGTCACCGGCTAATTTTTTAGTGACTCATTAGGGAGAAGAAATGACCGTAAAAACCATTGCTCGCACCTGTTTTGTTTTAGTCGCAGTATTTGGCAGGATGCCAATTGCAAGTGCAGCGCCCGTGATGCAAGTAGATGATGCACCACTAAAACTTTCAGCTCTTGAGCGTAATGCTCAGCCTGAATTACAACAATCTATTCGAGGCTTATTTTCAATACCATCATGGCGTCAACATCAAATTCAGCAGCCTTTTTCTCAGTTTGATGAACTGTACCAACATGCAGAAATAGCTCAACATGAAATGATTTCACTGTTATCTAAAACACAAAAAATAACAGAGACACAAATTATTTTACCGGGTTTAAAAGGTAAGCTAAGAGCGCAAGAAAAAATTGAATCTGAGTTAGGAGGACAGGCAGATAAGTTAACGGATATCGTCCGTGCTTCTATCGTTGCAGATAGTATTCCTGATTTAGTCAAAGCTTATGATGAAATCACTCAACACTCGACTCTTCTTGAAGTAAATAACCGCTTTGCAACTCCAGCAAAATCGGGCTATCGCGATCTAAAACTGCTGGTTCGCCTACCTGAATCCAAGCACATCGCCGAGATCCAGCTTCATCTATCAGCAATAGCAGAAGTAAAAAGTGGACCTGAGCATAAAATATATGAAGAAGTACAAGGCATCGAGCGTTTAGCCCAACAACAAAACCGAGTATTAAACGATATTGAGCAAGCTACTATTGATCGTCTTCGTGCTACATCGCAAAGATTATACCAAGAGAGTTGGCAACACTATTTATCCCCTCAAAAAAATGCTGTAAACGCCTAATCGCTATCTTATGCTTGGCCGAGAGCTACTATTTCTATCGGCCACTCATCCTTAATAAGCATTCTGCACAAAAGCATAGATAATCAAAATACTTTGACTTACATCACACCTTTATACACTATCCATCACTAAAATTGATATGAATCGAGAGATTCATATTCCATTCAGCTTTATCAGGTACGATGAAACCCTGTAAGCGATAAAGAGATCATTAAGCACCGCAAGTTTCAAACTTAAGACATACGCACCTTTAGTTATCATTTTTGTGTGTCGAGATATTCCCCTTACCTAAAGTAAAAGGTAGTCGAAGTATCAAGGAGTTTAATAATGGATATGAAATCGATTCTACGCACTGGTGTAATCCTACTGTTTATGTTAGGCAGAACATCGGTTGCAAATGCTGACACTTCAGCAAATAACTATGTAGAACCAGATTTTGATGTACAGCAGAAGTACTCATTAAAAAGCCAAAAGTTTTTCCAAAAGAGCCTTAGTGGTCTTTATAACGTACCTAGTTGGCAAGCCGACAGCATTCAGCAACCTTATAGTGATTTTGCAACCCTATATCAAAATGCAGAATTAGCACAACATGAATTAAGCGTTATGATGCATGAAATTGCTCTTGCATCCGATGCCCACCCTATTATTCCAACCGTAAAATCTGAGCAACGAGCCAAAGTCAAAATTGCTCAAGAATTGAATGGGCAAGTTGACCGTATTACCGATTTATCTCGTGCAACACTGATTACCGATGATATTCCCTCTTTAATGCAAGCATTCGAGTTATTGAACAAAGAGGCACGTATTGTTGCAGTGAAAAATCGTTTCAAAAATCCAGCACCATCAGGCTACCGTGACCTAAAAATACTAGTAGAACTACCAAAAACACAGTTGATTGCAGAAGTTCAATTACACTTAGATGAAATCGCAACAATTAAAAATGGCGAAGAACATAAGATCTACGAACAAATCCAGAAAATTGAACGTACAGCTCAAGCAGAAGCTCGTCCATTCAACGATATTGAGCAAGCAAAAATTAAAAAGTTACGTAATATTTCTCAACAAATGTATCAAGATGCTTGGCAACAATACCTACAACCGACAACAAACGTTGTATAATCACGAAAACCAACGGTTAAACTTATAACAACTTGAATATTTTAGATTAAAAAGAGACCTATCGATAATTTATTTTAAGAAAGGTGTTTACAGCCACACAAGAAGGCTCTATTATTCGCTGCATCTGCGGAGGGATGGCTGAGTGGTTGAAAGCACCGGTCTTGAAAACCGGCATACGTTTGTAGCGTATCTAGGGTTCAAATCCCTATCCCTCCGCCACTTATTCTTTGAGTTGGGTTTTACCGAGCTTAAGTAAAGAATTGGAGCGGTAGTTCAGTTGGTTAGAATACCGGCCTGTCACGCCGGGGGTCGCGGGTTCGAGTCCCGTCCGCTCCGCCACTACAACGAAACCTTGTCAGAAATGGCAAGGTTTTTTTGTATTCATTACTGATAAAATAATCTTATTTAACAGCTATATACGTTGTTAAGAAAAAAACAAAGACACTCGCCAACAATTTAACTGCGTTCAACAAAAACACTTCTACATCAAACGCTATCTTAAAGCCATTTACCCTTGGTATTCTCAACGCACCAGATATAGAAACAAACAGACAAGCATATAAAGTAAATTCCTGACTACCCGGGATGTCGAGATAGTTTAGAACCGCAAAAATACCAAACGATGCAATCGCGATTAAATAACCCGATACAACAAGAAACAAAAGAACATATGGCATTCCAAGGTCCATCTCACCATAAATAATTCTTTTTAGTTTCATAGTGATACCTAGTGTGTTGAGTGCATTTAGTCATTGTACTCTAAGCCACTAGATATCAAATGCTTGATGGTATTAGAATTACTTATAGTGGGTATTACAACTCACTTAATGCTAAAGAATCTAAAACCCCTTGACCACTATGAATACCACCTTCAGTGGTGCGTGTTGATTTACTGCGAATTAAATACCCTGCATACCCTTTATTTTGAGTAATAGGCTTTCCCGCTAAATGAACCGTAAAAATTCCAATTTCACTAATCAGATCATCAATAATCTCTGTTTGTCCTTTGCGAACAGTAAGTGCAGGGGTTGTTCTTGGTTGAGGCTGCAATCGGCGCATTAAAGACCAAGCATGGAAATCTTCAGTTCGTAATACACTGAGTTTTGGCGCAATATCTTGACCAAAAATGCAATGACCACCACCCTCTCCTTGATTTTTAAGAACCCAATCTTGCTCTGATTGTGTTGCAAACCAACTAACTGACTGGTTGGTTACGGGAAGCATTTCCCCCAGCACAGATTTAACTTGTTCAGCTTCAGTAATTGTTAACCCAAAGTTCGATAGTTCCGAGACAGGCATTGATGATAGTAACATCTGAACCCGTTTACTGCTTGCCAACTGTTGTCCAACTGTAGCATTCATCGCAATACGGTGTTGTTCCATAAACATACGCGTATTCATTAATGCTTCACAACACACTTCTTCAACAATATTATCCGAACAATAATCCGAGAACTGATAACCTGCACGAAGATAAACAGTATCAATAGATCCAATCCCTTCTAACAATAAGCGGTGATTGTCTCCTGTTGAAAGATTGCCATAGAGTTCACTAAACGTACGACGAATAGTACGAATTCCTCGACGTTGTAGCTCCAATTCTAATAAATGTTGATCAAATACATTATCTTCATTTGCTTGAACCACCATCAGGAAAGTAGCTGGCGTAGAATCATTAAACTCTTGTTTGATTTGAAATGTCGCTTTTGCGATCCCTTCACCTAGTTGTTCAATCGCTTTATTTTCAATTAATGTTGCAGCTCCTTCACACTGCCAAGGAGTAAACGTTGTTGGCCACTGGTTCTGTAGGTAATGATGGAGTTCATGGGCTCGCTGACCAAAAGGCCCCATACCTGCTGCAATGGCATTAAATTCAATAAGTTTAGGGCCCAAAACCGCATCATCCATAAAGTCACTACGCATAATCAACATAGGTACACGTCTAACTGGCGATTCGGAGAAATGGATCTTTTGATGCATGGAAAGTAAAGCCGAAAAAAAGGTATCGCCACTTACTAATGGCTTAATTGCTTGTTGAATAAACAAAGCATCTTCCGATACCGCATCAACCATCTTGCCCAATAACGGCGCAGTATCGATTAAGGTTTGATAACGTTGTGCGGAAATCTGAGTTGGTGTAGTCACAAAAGCAGCATGAGAAGCACTAAACGGACTGTCTTTTAGCATCATTGCATGAGTCATAGCCCACTCAACTGCATCATTAACGGCTTTTACTGTGAATTTATCATTATGCATATGTGCATCTCTAGCTGCATTCCAAAATCATATAGAACAAAGATTCAATAAATCTTAGCCTTCATTTCTAATTTCATGGAAATATAATACCAGATATCGATTTTGGTCAATAGAAAAGCCCATAACAGGTAAGGTTAGTAAGTAACCACCATGTCTAACAAACTCTTTAACACACGATACGTCAGTATATTAACACTTTGAATTTCCTTGTTGTTTTTGGGAACAACTGGTTAATCTTCCTTGATTATCAAAGGAAAAAGCACAGCAATCTTCAAATATTTTTTTCAGTTCTACTCGGCTTTTTTGTACTCTAGACTTTAATGTTGAATAGCTTATTCCATAATTTTCAGCCAATTCTTTTTGATTAACCCCTTCTAATTCAACAGCCATAAGTAAACTTGAGTATTGTTCAGGAAGTGCATAAATAAACGGTGCAACACACTTTGATAGCTCAGTTTTTATCTCTGGCTCTTGTTCGTTAAACCACAAATCATCTGGATTCAGCTCTTGATCTCGCAGTATTCGAGCTCTTTTCCGATAAAAATCAATTACCGTATTACTAGCAATTTGAAAAAGCCAAGACTTAATATTTATTACCTGTTTAAGAGATGCTAGATTTTGATACGTTTTAAACAGAACTTCTTGTTTTAGATCTTCAATATCATCTTCGTTGGCAACTTTAGAGCGAAGAAAAGAATGGATTGCTCGTTCATATTCTTGCCAAATACGTTCTAATTCTCGAGATTTCATACAGTTTATCTATGGCTAATGGCTAATGGCTAATGGCTAATGGCTAATGGCTATCCAAATTTTAGAATATTTTAGATACAACGTCCCTACTCTTTTGCGTTGTTCTTGCAAGACATACTCTAAAAAATAATGCAAAAAAGCGGAATAATTACTTATTCCGCTTAGTATCAAATTAACAAATTAACCACAGCAACTACTTCCTGCGCACTGACTTTCTGGCTGTATATCTTTTCCATCAGCTAAATAGGTATTCGTTAAGTAGAAGTCGCAAAAGATCTCCTCAAAATCATCAGATACCGTTTTCTCAACTAAACCTGACGCTAAAATATTCTGTTGCCACTTTTGCAATTTTGGCAAACCACAGAAAAAATCAAATCCTGAATGCTCTTTAATGATTGCAGCTCGGTGAAGCAAAGGAAGCCAAGCAATATCTACGTTACTCAGATTATTTGACTTGAAAAAATGAGTAGTTTCATCAAGTTTCTTTTCCATTTTATGAAAAGCTTTACTTAACACCTCAAATCGCTCATCAAAAGCTTGTTTGTTCTTGCTTCCCATCGTTCCACACTGTGGCAGATAGTGTTTGGTGCCTAAGTAACTCCACGCTCTATCCAAAGCTCTCTGCTCATTTGAGATATTTGCCTCTAATGGACCATATTCATCTTCGATATATTCAATAATGGCATCAGATTCAAACAATGGCGTACCTGACTCTGTTACTAAAACCGGAACCTGGCCGTTAGGAGAAATGTCAAGGAACCACTGAGGCTTATCTTTTAGACTGATGTACTCAATCTCATAGGCAATATTTTTGGCTTCAAGGGCAGCAGTTACTCGTTGAACAAATGGGCAAATTTTAAAACTAACAACTTTAATCATTTTCTTTTCTCTTTATGAGTATCACTTACCCTTTAAGACGACACTCAAAAAGAAAAGACGAAATAAATTTAAAATAATTGAGAATAATCTAGCGATAGTTATTCAAGACTCGATTTGATCGTCATCACTAGGATCAAATTCTAAGATATCCCCTGGTTGACAATCGAGAACTGCACACAACTTCTCTAGTGTTGAAAATCGAATCGCTTTTGCTTTACCGTTTTTCAATACCGATAAGTTAGCTTCTGTAATCTCAACCTCTTTTGCCAAAGTTTTTAACCGCATCTTACGTTTAGCCATCATAACATCAAGGTTAATTCGTATTGTCATTATGGCCTCTTAAATCGTATGGTTGTTCTCATCTGCAATACGGAATCCTTCCTGCATTACCCATGAAATGATTAAGATAATCATACCAAAAATCAACGTTAAAAAGTCTATACCGGCAAAGGTTACTGTTAATAGTCGCTCACCTGGTGGATTGTTAAACGATAAAATAACCGACATCGCTGTACCGTATACCACAGAACCTCCAACCCAATAAAAAATACTGTATCCCAGCTTTCGATAGCACATTGCATTATCTAGAGTGAAAATTTCATTTTGTTCGTAATTTTTAAAGAGATGAATCAAAACACGCAAGGCGTAAAGAATGACACCAGATAGCAATAGGCTGGAAATCATCGCAAGAATCCGAGTCATCATTGTTAGTGGTTGTTGGGTATAACTCCCAATATCAATACTTGTTTGAACAAATCCCATCATGGTTAAAAAATCGTTCGGCGTTTGAACAGTTAACCAGTAATAACACACACCAATAGGAGTAAAAAAAAGTAGACATTGGAAGAACAGCCGCACTCGACGACTCTGTTTTTGAATATTAGTCATTGGGTATCTCTCTTGTGTTGTTTTATGAGCTGATAATAATAACACCAGAGATTATAATCAATAATATTTTATTGTTTATCGATAATTATTTTCTTCAAATCGTAACTAAAAATAACCTATAAGATAGATTATTAAAGACTCCAGACGTAATAACCACATAAAAAAGATAACGTTTACACCATTAATAATATTAATAAATACAATTAGTAAGATGTGACAATTCTCTATAGTCTTGCTATGAAAATTGAACTACTTACACAAAGGGTGTTTAATACTAAAAATAATTCAAATTAGGTAAAGAGTCTTATGGCTACAATCAAGGATGTTGCAAAAGAAGCTGGAGTATCAGTAGCTACTGTCTCCCGAGTCATCAATAAATCCCCTAAAGCGAGTCAAGCATCTATTGATTCCGTCACTCAAGCCATGAAGAAGCTTGGTTATCGTCCCAATGCCGCAGCTCGTGCATTAGTTAGCCAAAGCACCAATACTATGGGTGTTGTTGTAGGGGATGTCTCCGATCCCTTCTTTGGTAGCTTAATAAAGTCGATAGATCATGTCGCTCATGAAAATGGTAAGCATATTCTGATTGGTAACGGTTACCACAATGCAGAAGACGAACGCCAAGCAATTGAATTGATGATCGATAATCGTTGTGAAGCCATGGTCGTTCATGCAAAAGGCTTAACAGACAAAGAATTAATTGCCTACGCAAATGAAGTACCTGGAATGGTGTTTATCAACCGTAATATTCCAGAGTTATCTCACCGCTGTATCTCTCTTGATAATCATCGTGGAGCATACCTTGCTACGGAATTCTTAATCCGACATGGCCACACTAAAATTGCTTGCATCGCTTCATCTCACGAAATTGAAGATACAGACCAGCGATTGCAAGGTTATCTAGATGCCCTCAAAGATAATCATATCGAATTGTCAAAACGCTATATTGAATGTGGTGAGCCAAACAGCGACGGTGGTGAACATGCAATGACAAATTTACTCACCAAGTCGTTAGATATCACTGCTATTGTGGCTTATAACGATTATATGGCTGCAGGTGCTATGGCTGTACTGGATCAAAATGGAATCGATGTACCGGAAAAAGTATCGATTGTTGGCTTTGATGATGGCTTGATTGCACGCTTTGTCAGCCCAAGCTTAACGACTATTCGCTACCCTATCGAGATGATGGCAGATCGAGCCGCTCAGCTGGCCTTAGCGCTATCTCGTGGCGAGCAACCTGAAGATGAAACCATAGTATTTAGCCCAACATTGGTTCGTAGAAATTCGGTTGATAAGCGCTAAAATCGAGTAAGTAATGCCATTTAAAATAATAAACAGCCGAAGAAGAACAAGTATCAGCTGGCTGTTTATTATTCGATAAAAGAAAAAATAAATAGTGTTAACATTTTTTTTACCATATAATGCACACTATTCAGATTTTTAATCACTCATTATAGATAGATTTTAATGTTGGCATCAGTTGAAATAGTCAACTCATTTCACATCTCAAATCACCACCCTTGTCTCTAATCTAAAAATACGAGATTAAGTCCTATCTTGATCTGAATCCGTGACCGTGACTTCAGAAAACCTCTCTCATAAAACCATGTTTGAGCCTCTTTCACTTAACGCTATTGCTCTAAAAGGAAATACTGCTGCATGAATGCACTTACAGATACTCAGAAAAAACAGTAACATCGTCAAAGCCAAAAAAGAAAACAAAAACAAACAGTAATGAAGAAAAGAAAATTAGTGCTCGTATTCGAATTGAACAAATAAGAGAGCAGTAAGAATGGGATAAAGAATGGGGTATTTGATAAGTAGCTACTGTCTCCCGAGTCATCAATAAATCCCCTAAAGCGAATCAAGCATCTATTGATTCCGTTACTTAAGCCATGAAGAAGCTTGGTTATCGTCCCAATGCCGCAGCTCGTACATTAGTAAGCCAAAGCACCAATACTATGGGTGTTGTTGTAGGGATGTCTCCGATCCCTTCTTTGGTAGCTTAATAAAGTCGATAGATCATGTCGCTTACGAAAACGGTAAACATATTCTGATTGGTAACGGTTACCACAATGCAGAAGATAGAAGAGCCGCTCTTGGAAGAGCTCCATAAGATTGGTAACCTCTACGAAGCGGCTTAATATAACTAAAACTATTCTGCAGGCAAAAAATGCGTTGCACATAATTTATTGCCGTCAGGATCTCGTAGGTATGCTAAATATAAACGACGACTGCCACTACCTCGAACTCCTGGTGGTTCTTCACATGGTGTACCACCTGCTTCAATACCAGCGGCATGCCATGCGTTCACTAATTCAGGGCTTGATACGCTAAGACCTATCGTCATGCCATTACCAATAGATGCAGGCTCACCATTAATAGGATGAGTAAGAGCTAATACACCTGTTTCTGTTATATATAAACAGCGTCCCTTTTCATCGATAACACCTTCGTTATAACCTAATGTTCTTAAAATCGCATCATAAAAACGTTTAGAGCGCTCAATATCATTTGAACCTAGCATTACATGACTGAACATTATTGACTCCTTTTATTTATTTAGTGCATTAATTTGCTCGATTCTGTAATGCTTGTCTATATCTTAATTGAAGTTATTTAGACATAAATTACATATAAATAAACTGACGATAAAGGCCATCCAGTTTTTTTCTGATCGATTCTGAATTTTCTCCTTCAGGTAAACTTAGTAGCAACTTCTCAGTATCAGTTATTTGCTGACATAATTGAGCTAAGTTAGTACAAAACTCTGGATTGGCTGAACTTGAAGAAGTAACAAGTTCTTGACGAATAGATGTTATTGGATTGATTTGATGAAGATGATTATATTGAATTTGTCTAGAACGGCGGTCAAGTGATTCATCGATTGCTTGCTGCATTGCTGGAGTTACCTTGTTACCATACAAAATCGCCATTCCATTCTTATTTCTGGCTGCTCGACCAATAATCTGAATAAGAGCTGCCTTTGACCGCAAAAAACCAGCATGATCAGCATCTAATATCGCGACTAACGATGCTTCGGGGATATCAAGCCCTTCTCTTAATAGATTTATGCCAATTAAAATATCTAACTCTCCTGCTCGTAACTGCTCAATAATTCGTACACGATCCTCTGTTTTAACGTCTGAATGTAAATAGCTAACTTTAAAAGATTGTTCTTGCATATATTCATAAAGGGATTCAGCACTTTTCTTAGTTAGAGTATTCACTAATGTACGTTCGCCCTTCTCTATGCGAATCTTTATTTCATCAAGTAAATTACTAATTTGATTAGAGGAACTTCGCACTTCAATCGTAGGATCTAACAGTCCTGTGGGTCGAATTATTTGTTCTACAACAGGTGTTTTAGCTTTAGATAATTCATAATTACCCGGTGTTGCTGACACAAATAAAGTCTGAGGCTTTATTTTTTCAAATTCATTAAAATCTAACGGACGATTATTCTTTGCAGAAGGTAGACGAAATCCATATTCAATGAGCGTCTCTTTACGGCTTTGATCTCCCTTAAACATGGCTGATATTTGCGGAATCATCACGTGTGATTCATCAATAAACAGTAAACCATCTTTTGGTAAATAATCGAGTAATGTTGTTGGTGGTAAAGTTGGGTCTCTATCATTTAAATAACATGAATAATTTTCTAAACCAGAGCAATAACCTAATTGTTGCATCATCTCAATGTCATACATTGTACGTTCATAAAGCCTTGCCGCTTCAGTTATTCTATTCTCTTGATTGAGTTGCGCGACTCTTTGTTCTAAGTCTTTTTGAATTAGCAAACTCGCTTTTGTTATTTTGTCTTTTGATGCTGCATACAAAGTCTTTGGTGAAACGCGATAATGTTCTAGAGCGCCGAGAGTTTTTCCTGAAAAAGGATCTAACCAATATAACTGCTCTATTTCATCATCAAACATTTCAACTCGAATAGCAACTTTCTCTGATTCTGCAGGGAAAATATCTACAATATCACCATGGCTTCGGAATGTTGCTCTTTCAAGTTTCTTTTCAGTTCGTTGGTACTGAAGGGATGTTAGTTGCTCAATAAATTGAGAACGGTTAATTTTACGCCCTATATATAAAGGAATTTGAGCTGCTCGATATAATTCAGGCTCTCCCAATCCATAAATTGCAGACACTGAAGCAACAACGATAACATCCCGTTGTTCAATTAAAGCTTTCGTTGTTGAGAGACGCAGTCGTTCTAATTGTTCATTAATTGCCGAATCTTTACGAATAAAACGATCACTAGAAGGAATATAAACCTCAGGCTGATAAAAATCATAATAAGATACGAAATATTCAACATGGTTTTCAGGAAAAAAGCGCTTCATCTCACTATAAAGCTGCGCTGCTAATGTTTTATTATGAGCTAAAATTAAAGTGGGGCGCTTGAGACGATGAATAACATTTGCCATTGTAAATGTCTTTCCAGATCCTGTTATACCTTGAAGCACTTGATGACTAGCTCCAGATTTGATTCCATCAACCAACTTTGCTATTGCCTCAACTTGATCCCCTGACGGTGAATAATCAGAATGCAGTATAAAAGAATTATAGCTCATAACCTCATCTCTCTTTTCTCAATCCCATAAAAGAATACTAGTCAAAAGTTAAATAAGAGTTAGCATATCTGTGAAATTCACCAAAGTGTGAAATAGAACGCAAAGTTTAGAAAAATTAATCTTCATACATAATATTGCCACAAAATCACACTTCTATTTACGTGTATTAATTGTCCAGTAAATGGCGCACATTCCTACTTATACTGAGCAATAAATCACTTTACAGTCGCAGTCATAACGCTAATAACACTCTGTATTCTGTGAAGGTTTTGTATGCATAAAAATAAAATAACACCTCTATCTCTGGCAATTGCTATTGGACTTGGTCTTGTTGGTTGTAACTCTGATAGCGATAACAGCTCCATCGGTAAAGTCTCTCCTCCTGTACCCACGGAATTAATTCAATATGTTAATCCATTTATCGGAACAGGAGCAGATGGGCATACATTCCCAGGTGCAGTGTACCCAGCGGGGATGGTTCAACTCTCTCCAGATACAGAAATGGATGGCTGGGGATCTGCTGCAGGTTATTTTGATCATGGTAAGCAAGAAGATATTCCTGTATACGGTTTCTCTCATACTCATCTAAGTGGTACTGGTATTACTGACTTAGGTGATATTTTAGTTCTGCCATTCACCGATAAAAGTAATGCAACGTACAATACGTTTGATAAACAAAATGAAGTTGCAGAAGCAGGTTATTACGCCGTTGAACTAAATCGAGGAGAGATTAAAGCGGAACTTACAACCTCTCCTCGAGTGGGCTATCACAAATATACCTTTACTGCTGATCAAACACCTTTTATTAAATTTGATCTTGACCATACATTAAACAAGAGTTGGGGAAATCGTACCACGATTGGCAATATTGAATTTATTGACCCTTACACCATTCGTGGAATGCGCAGTTCAGATGGCTGGGCAAATAATCAACACATCTATTTCTATGCCAAATTCAATCAACCTATTGTGAAAGCAACAGCTATGATTGACGGGGTAGAAACGGAAATAAAACTTCAAGATGATGCATTTGAAGCGGTCAAATCTATTGCCTATCTTGAATTTGCAAAAACAGAAAAACCTATTGAAATTAAAGTCGGTATTTCTCCAACCAGTACCGAAGGGGCTCAAAATAACTTAACCACTGAAGTACCTGAATGGAGTTTTGCAAACACCAAAAATAAAGCTCAACAAGCTTGGCATGATGAATTAGCAAAAGTAGAAGTAAAAGGTGGTACCGAAGATCAAAAAGAGATTTTCTATACCGCTATGTACCACGCTCAAATTGCACCAATGATCTTCCAAGATGTTGATGGTACCTATCGTGCAATGCGAACCCAAGAACTAAAAGAAGCAGGTGATACACCAAACTACTCCATTTATTCAATGTGGGATACTTTCCGCGCATTTCATCCACTTCAAACCATTATTAATCCAGAAAAGGCACAGCAATATGCTAACGATCTGATTCGTAAATACCAAGATGGTGGCATTTTACCAAAATGGGAACTGCACGGGCACTATACTGGCACGATGATCGGTTTCCCTGCAGTTTCTATCATTGCCGATGCGATGGTAAAGGGATTAGATATTGACCCTCAAGATGCGAAAGAAGCTTCTGAGTTCACTGTACGCTATCACGAAAAAGAGATGTTCCCTGACTGGACTGAAGACCAAAATATCGGTGCCGCGAATGTCGTTCAAGTTAAAGTGTATGAAGAGAATGGTTTTGTGCATCATGGTTACTGGAACTCTGCCTCTTACACCTTAGAATTTGCGTATGGTGACTGGGCAATGGCTGAAATTGCACGAATGGCTGGCGATGTTCGTCTTCAAGATGAGTTTCTCGCACGTTCGGATAACTGGCTAAATCATTGGGATGCAGAAACGGGCTTCTTACGCCCTAAAAACCATCCAAATAGCTCTTCACCAAATAAACCACCACTTGCGTTTAACCAACCTGTTGATGAAACTCGTATGGATGAATGTGTGGATGTTGAATGGCCTCAAGGCTCAGGAGATATGAAGCAACAATGTCCACTGCTGCCATTTGATCCCTACTACGTTGATGAATTTGCTTTTACAGAAGGAAATGCGTGGCAATGGAAATTTCAACCAATGCACGATTTTGATCGACTAAAGCAAGAGATCTATCAGGCCGATCTCGCTAAAGGAAAAGAGACCACACCAGAAAAAGCATTCCGAGAAGATCTTGATGAACTATTTACAGCACGCTCGTCAAATGCGGGGGAAGAACTGCCAGATCTAACAGGTTATATTGGTCAGTATATGCACGGCAATGAGCCCTCTCATCATATTCCATATTTATACAGCCAAACTGATGAACCATGGAAAGCACAAGAATATCTCGATCGCATAATGAATGAGTTTTATACCACGGAGCCTACCGGTTTGATCGGTAATGAAGATGTGGGACAGATGTCATCTTGGTATATTTTAAGCGCATTAGGCTTTTACCAAGTAACACCAGCAGATCCAACTTATACCATTGGTCGTCCACTATTTGATGAAGTGAGTATCGAGGTCAAAGGTGGAGAATTTAAGATCATTGCTGATAATAATAGTCCTGTGAACAAATACGTTAAATCAGTCACAATCAATGGCAAACCATTAGACAATACGTTTGGTTTTGAACATAGCGAAATTAAAGCAGGTGGTATTCTACATTTTGTTATGACAGGTGATAAAAACGAAGCAATGAAAGCAGCGTTCTAAACCGATTCATATCGATATAATAAAGGATGAGACCTATGTCTAAGTTACCTCAAAGTCGAGGTTACTGAAAGTGTATGGTTTCATCCTTTTTCTTTCTTATGCCCTTTTACATAATGCGAAATAAATAACGAGTCACTTTTAACTCATTACTTTTTCAGTAATATTCAACATCCTTCCAAGTTGATTATTTTTACTTCGATAATAAGAAAACTACTATGTAATTTCCTGCTTGCCGATTAAAATACGCCATTATAAAAACAGTATTTTATTCTATTACTCTTTGACCTTTATTAGTACATGATTGAAGCAAAAATCGAAAGTTGGGGGCTTAAGCGTGTTGAACGTTATTTACCCATCACTCAAAACCTCTTTCAAACCATCAATGACAAACGACTCTGCCAAGCATGTGTCGCGTTATCTTTTTTTATTGGATTTATTACCACTTTCTTTATTGTGGCTTTTGAAATCTATTTAGAACTACTGGGTGAAAACTGGCTAGCATTAGACAACCTAATCAAACTTGGATTAATTAACTTATTTTTCATTGGTTTAGAATTATTCTTATTGTTTGAAGTTGGCTTTATTACCACCGCAATCTTAATCAACAGAGCCAGTGCCCAATATCAATTTTGTGACAAAATGAAGGCTTCTTTGGTACGAGCTGTTATGGAATTATCAGAACCTACAGATAATATCCATGGTATTAAACCTTATAAGCAGTACAGTAAATTCCGTTATATCAAAGTCGCTTTATACACAGGCAAAGATATTTTGAGTAACTTTGTCATTAAAGCTATTTTACAAAAATCAATTTCGCGTAGCAGTGTTCGCGTGTACATCCCTTTAGTCTCCACGTTGATCACTGGATTTTGGGATGCATGGGTACAGCAAAAAGCTCTCAGTGAAGTACGTTTGAGAATATCAGCTCGAGTATATGTACTTAACCAATTAGCCGAGTTAGAAGCAAAAGATATGAGTCAAGCTTATGTTACTGCCCTACTTCGTTTAATTGCGGTTAGACAGAGCTATAAACAAGAATGTGACGTGAATTTAGAATATTTCTATGATCAGCTTTATAAAAGTAAACAATACCAGTTGAGCGATCTAGAGTCGGTTGATCTACTACTAATATCGGTTAACGCATTAACCAACGAAGAAAAAGCAGAACTGACGGTTATGATGGAATACCTGTTCTATTTTCGACGAAATCCGACTCGTAATGAAAAGGCGTTATTGTACAAACTTGGTGTTTTACAGGCTTCAAAAAATAACCCATTGCTTTGTTAAAAAACTAATTAATAGGGTAAACGGGAGATACCTAATACCTCCCGTTTATCCTCTATCACTGAGTTATAAACTTTCCAACCAATTAGAGATAATACTGCCTATTTGCTCTACATCGGCATATTGATGGCGTTCACCGCTCACTTCAATACATTTGATACATTTCTTTCCACTGACAACTTGATTGATTTCCTGGAACGAGCCAAAAGGGTCATGATTTTCTTGAATAATAAGAACAGGCTTTCCCTGGTTATCAAGAGCAGGAAGTAACGCTTTATCCTGATCAGAATATAAACTCCAAGCAACACCAATAAAAACCAACTTATCCCAACTGATCTTACGCTGAGCTTTTAATGTTATAAGAGTACCAATAGATTTTGTGATCACCACATCAAAATGTCCACAAGGTAAGGACTGCACTTCAGTCGCCACACTGAACTCATCATCACTACCCCATGCGCTAAAGTTATGAAGTGTAATTTCTTCATGTTTCCATGGCGTTTGCGCAATAATTTTTTCTAACCATGCTTTCGTTGCTGGCATTTTTCCTGGTATTGCTAAAATTTTCATCACTCAACCCTATTCTAATTTATCTACATCTATCATACCGCTAGCGATAAACATCATGTTGAATAAAAACGTAAAATTAGAATGAAGAAAACAATTTACTTTATTGATATGAACAGCTTGAAAAACGTGACTTTTAGTACTATTTCTTTAAAGATTATTCGCTATGATAAGTAAAATATTCCTCTTAAAAATCAGCAAGAAAAACTCATTAACAATAAAGGATTTTGGTATGACAAAACATGCGCTTGTGGTTGAAGGTGGAGCAATGCGAGGCATATTTGCAACAGGTGTCCTCGATGCTTTTTTAGAGCATGATTTTAATCCTTTTGACTTCACAATTGGTGTATCGGCAGGATCTGTTGTCTTGATGGGCTATTTATGTAAAGACTATCAACGCAACTATAAAGTGATCACTGAATATGCTCGTAGTAAAGATTTCATCAACTATAAACGTTTCGTTGAGGGTGGCAATCTCATTGATATTGATTGGCTGTGGAAAGCCAGCGTTGAACATCTGCCACTAGGCTTACACGAATATGAAAAGCAAGGTGTTCCTTTATTCGCAACAACAACAAATGTAGTAACAGGCGATCCATCTTATATAGAAGTTACAAGAGAGAATCTTACGGAGGTGATGACAGCAACCTGTGCCCTTCCAATTGTGTATAAGAATTTTCCCCAAGTTAACGGTATTGCTATGAGCGATGGTGGTATCGCAGATCCTATTCCTGTAATAGAAGCATACAATAAAGGAGCACGAGAAATTACTGTAGTCTTATCACACCCACAAGCTCTCTTTGCTCACAACCGTCAAGTTCCTTGGCTAACCCGTCGAATATTTAAAACCCAACCCGTTTTTGCCCAAGAATTTTTAACCAAAGAAAGTCGATATAACAAGGCACTATATTTTATAAAAAATCCACCAGCAGACTGTAAGATTAATGCAATCATCCCTGATAAGAGCTTTCAAATTAAGCGATTAACCAAAAACTTAGATAAACTCGATGCAGGTTATCAGCAGGGACGCAACGCCGGACTCTCTCTTGTAAAATCTTACTCAAATCACTAGCTTTTCTCTTACATCCCCAAGTGATGACAATATATCAAGTCACTTGGGGATATATCTACTATCAAACATATAAAAGACATTCTTAACAAAAAATATGCCATTGACCTGTTTAGCATATATATCAAAATTTCAATTTTATTAAAAATATTCCATCACGGAAAAACATACTAAATATAATTCATCTCTTATTTTTTATTTTATTCATCATAGAGATATTTATATGAATATACGTGAAATATTATGCCTGAATATATCTTATTGATTTTTAATCAGAACATATTATTGTCCTAATTAGCAAAGTATTATAAATATAACTAATAATACGTCATTACTTATATTTAAAAATAGAATTTAAATAATAAAATCTAGCTCATAGTTTTAAGAAAAACATTAATATTGTTTCATTTTAAGGTTGACCATAAAAAACCAGAGCGTATATTGATTCATATAGACAGCATATAAAAACAAAAGGAACGCAAAATAACGCTGTTTATTAACTATCGTTTTTCATACTAAGGATAGTTTTTATGAAAACATTTAGGTTAAGGATCAGTCATGGTTTATCCATGTTCCCTGATATAATAAAAAACACCACAGACCCAGATAAGGCATTGAATTTCCTAAAGTATGAAACATCACCATACTCACGGGGATATTCTAAAAGTATTGAAGTTGATGGTAAAGTATATGTGAAAAACATTGCCATTAATGATGCAAAAGTGTTTAAGGAGGACTATATTTGTCATGAAGAGAGCGTTGATTTTAGTCAGAGGATCTGGCGAATGATACTGCTTAAACTGTGAATAACAGAAACCAATTGAGTTAAACTTGTAATCCCATAATGAAGACCATAAAAGCACATCATCAGATCGGTGTCTTCTCTGATAAAGTTATATGTAGATGGATAGAAAATAAGGAATGATGAATTATGGATACTTCAAAAATCACTGAAGCATACAAGCAAATTAAAACGATCAAAGATGCTGTTCAGCAAACTCTCACTCAACCTGATGCTAATTATAATCAAGAGCAGCTTCAAGTCCTGTTGATGCAATTAAATGAAGTGCAAGATGAACTCTTTTTTATTCGTGAAGAAGTGTTTGAAGGTACAAAAAATTATAAACAGCTTCATAAAGAATCCAAAGAGCAAGAAGCTCGTATTATTCACCTAAAAAAATCAGCAACGCAACACAACCATCAACGTAGTACACACCGAGCTACTTCTTGGCGTTGCCGTTAATACTGATTAAACTTGATTCTCTATAATCTTGTTTTACTTGGTTATTAGTTAATACTGACTTCATTGGCTCACTTTTAAATAATTGATGGAGTCAGTATTCAGCCGCAGGTATCGCGGCTTTTTTTATTTTTAATACAAAAAAGCAGCCGATTAAGACTGCTTTTAAAGATAAGAAGGTTTACTTGCTTATTAGCCTAAACGTTGCAGAACAAGAGGCCACAGTGTGCTATAGGCAAACCAACATCCAGCAGCAATAATTGCTGTCCATACCGCGCAAGAAACAACTTGCGATTTACGCAAATGGTTAGCAGGATCTGGCTCGCCGCAATGAGGACAGAAATGCGCCTTACGAGAGACCATACCTTCACATGCAGGACATTGGGTTAATTTCTTTGATACTGGCTTTGTCGGTCTTACTGGCGCAGTACGCTGCTCGGCACGAAAAGATAGTGGATCTTGTTGCTCTGATTGTAATGGCGAATTACTCATAATGTACTTTTAAATCGTTTTAATGCTCAATAAATAGTCGTATATGATACCGAAAAAACGACACAAACAACACTGTTCATTTGTAATTGGCTAAATCTCCTGATGGTTCAATAACAAAACGAGGATCTAGCCACAATTTTATCTTATTCTACCAAATGCCGTTGCAATGCTTGTTCTATATCAGCCGCAGTTAAATCATCACCATCAATTACTTCAATGTCGATTGCTCGAAGTTTGTCAGCAACGCCCTTGGCATTATCAGTAAAAAAGAGTGTTGGGAGATGCATGTAGCTTCCCGTTAAGCTTGTATTATTTTTTGCTAAGTATGAGGTTGTTTGTGCAAATATCTGTTTTTGAATGGAAGCTAATTGCTCAAGACCAGATACACTCACAGCAAGAGGCGCAATCCAATCTAAGTGTGGTTGTTGATAGCTTTGTAACGGATCGATTAACGTACTCGCATCCCCGTGTGTTGATATTAAGCTTTGTGCCAGCACCATAGAAGCATCAATTACAGTGATTTCAGGTGGTAGTAGTCCTTGTTGCTTAAAGCGAAGACAACTCTCCGCGGTAAGAGCTAGAGGTAATTCAGTACATCCAAGAACAATCTTTGTGCATCCCTGTTTTGCTAATTCATCACAAATCACCTCACACAATAACTGCTCTGCTTGCGGGGTGATTTTAGCAGTCTTAATACCAAACTCAGGATGATAAATAGCATCCATTACTTTTTGTTGATTCTCAGGGCTTGGTTTTGTTGACTTAACACCTTGATCAGCTAATGCAGACTGATAGAGCCCCGAATCTACTAAGCTATTGACACCCATAACAAGAATGGTGTCTTCACTGCCCTCTAATGACGCTGCTGTTTGCTTTATCATATCGACAAAGTGAACAGGGATCTGTGGCAAAATAGTACGAAATAGCTCATGAGCACTATTACAAGCCAATCCCATTACTTTAACATCTAAATACTGCATCAATCTTAACGTGTAGTTAGCTGTTGCATATTTGCGCAATTCTGGAATATCGGTTGCTTGCCACTGTTGCCCCACTTCTTCTGCTTTGTATGCTAAGCGAGAGTTACCAAAAGCAACTAACTCAATCGAATCAGAAGCACTAATCGAACCATTGATTTTCTCAATTAAATCAACCATGGCTTCATTGCCCATACCACCGATCACACCAATCCTAGTACTTCCCATCTCAACTTCCTTGCTCTATAAAAACTGTGATTAATTTACTCTAACAACTTCATAGCGTAACGATTTAGTGTAAACGTTTCCGTGAGATATTACGCACTCTACTTTTTGTTACAGATTTTATGAAGGAAAGAGAGATGGAAAGAGAAAGGATTATATTGCTAGTAGATCTAAAAACGCCCCAGAACTTAGAGTTATGGAGCGTTTATCGTTATATAAAAGACGTGTTCATTGGATCTTAGTTAACACCAAAGCTAACCGTTGATTCAACTCATCGACATGATAATCGTGGCCTTCACTTTTAGCATAAAGCATCGCGTCCATAATATGGCTAGACATTTTCGCTAATACAAAAGAACTCTGTCCTTCAAGTGAAGATTCAAATTCGCTAAGACTTAATTGATCAACTGCACAACATCTCAGTTGACTGTTATATTGAGCTTTAGTGGCTTTCGTTAAATAGTGAATAGCCATTGTGATCAATAAAGAAACAGCAAGAATAATTAAGATTGGTGGTGCTAGGGACATAAGCTATACCTCCTAAGTTTCGGGAAACAGCTTGGGATATCAACCCAACCCACGGCAACATCTCTTTAAACACGGGCAGTAATTCTTATTACTACTGGAGCTTCAATGAAGAGAAAAGCCATGTTTAAAAATGTCGACTCTTCATACGATTTGTCTTCAAATTCGCGGTTATTATAATCCGTTTTAGAGAAAAAATACCCTTTTCAACTTACCATTTTTAGTGAATTAAATTTTCAAAAACGAAAATTTGCCTATCTATTCAAAACAAGCTTAATTTCATATTTTTGCAATTTAAGACATCTCGTTCTTATTAAATGAGATAAATCAAATTGAATAGATAACATAATGAAACCATTAGATTTCATACGCAATCAAAATACAATTCATCATCCTGTTCATTTCTATTCATACGCAAACAAAGAATAGTTATTCATATCTAAATTTAACAAACAACATAATTTTGTGAGCTAGTTTGCAAAATTAATTTATGAAATAAACAGTTGCATCGCAGCCATTAGCCTTATTATGGCTTAACTCAACACTCCAGTTATATTTTCGACAAATATCTTTAACAATAAGCAGACCTAATCCATAACCTTTCTGTCCATTCTCTGCATCTGGCTCAATGCCAACTCCAGTGTCAGAAATAACCACGTTCGATGCACTAAGGGTTATTGTGATTCTTCCTTGTTCAGTATACGTAAAAGCATTCTTGATTAAGTTTCCAAGCAATATTTTGACCGCAGGAAGAGGAGCATGAACGGTCGGCTCCCCGTTAGCCACCACGTCAATTTTAACGGTTTTACCATCCAATAACTGTTGGTAACTGGATACCAATGAATGAATTAAGTCTTCCCTGATTTGCCAAGGAGTTTCAGTAAGTTGTTCATCACGAGTTAATGATAGTAAGGTCTGAACATACTCTTGCATCTCATCAACAGCGGGTAACATTCGATTGCGTTGACGCTCAACAAATTCGGGCTGTTGTGAGTGCCCAAGTAAAGTCAGTCCCCCTTTTATCACCATAAGAGGCGTTCTTAATTCATGACTCGCAAAACGGTTAAATGCCCGCTCTCGTTCAAGCAGATCAGTTATTTGCTGTTGGTAATCATTCAAGCTTTCTACTAGTTGTACCAATTCGCGTGTTTGACCACTTGAAGGTAATTGAATGGGGGTAAAATCATTATGAGCTCGGTTTTGCAGCTGCTTAGATAGCGAAGAAAGAGGCGAGGTTAAGCGAACAGAAATACGCAATACCGCAAATAAACTGACTAACAATAGTCCTAATGTTAGTAGCATTTGATAGCTTTGTGAATCCATCATTTGCTCTTCACTACGTTCAAATATAGGATCGATATTAAAAATATAAACCTCTTGTTCCTTGCCTTGATAAGTCACTTTGGATCGCATAACAAAGTATTCAGTTTCTAACTCATCTTGACTCGGCTTATACACTTCAACCGCTTTATTAAAAGGTAAGTTCTCAGGTAGATGAATATCGCTAGGTATATTAGCTTTCCCAAAATAGAACGAGGTATAAGGGTTGTTATGTTCAAGCTCATCTTGCGGTAGGTTTTGTTGTATCGACTCTAGTGCCATATCTAGCCTATTTTGCGCATTAAACATCTCTAAATCTTCAATTGTTGATTCAAAAATAGAAAAGTGGATTGCAATAATCGCAAACGCAACAATAGAAAAATAAGTAAACGTTAACTGCTTAGCGGATTTAATCTTCATGTGAAACCTCAGGAATAACCAACTGATACCCTACTTTTGGCAACGTTTGAATATAAGCATGATCAAAAGGTTTATCGATTAAATTTCTAAGCTGATATAAATGACTACGTAGCACATTACTGTCTGGCTCATCATCACCCCATAATGCTGTCACTAACTCATCTTTTGTTACCACTTGGGGAGCTCGAGTCATTAATAGGCGTAAAATAGTAAACAATGAAGGATTAAGTGCGAATTTACAGGACTTACGATAAGCCGTATGTGTTTTTACATCTAAAGAAAGTTCACCAAACACTAGGGTATTAGAAGCCACCAGCCCACTGCGTCGACGAGTTAATGCTTTGACTCTAGCCTCTAAAATTTCTAAATCAAACGGTTTAACTAAGTAATCGTCTGCCCCGTTTTGAAAACCTGCCAAAATGTCTTCTCTGCTATCCATAGCAGTTAACATTAATACAGGTGTATCGATACCATAATCTCGTAACTCACGACACACCGTCAGGCCATCCATTTTAGGTAACATGAGATCTAAAATAATAAGATCGTAATGCTGCTCTTTTGCTAAGGCTAATCCTCTAGGACCAGTGGCTGCATGATCGAGAACTGCGCCTTTGATTTCAAAGTAATCAAAAATAATCCCCGCAATATCGTGGTGATCTTCAACTAAAAGAATCCGCATAGTATCTCTCTCATTAATTTGTATTTATGTCGTATGCCACCAAAGTTATATGCCCGACACTTCGAGGTTTGAAATAACTTAGGTGCAGCATTGTCGCATAGAAAAACGTGAAAAAAATGTCAATAACCTTTTTATCACTTCAAAAATTTTAGGTTAAAGGGGACTTTTATCGTGAGGATTCCTAATGACTACCATATACCACTTTTTCCCATTTTTTATGAGATCACAGCTTAATACTGGCATCTTTTTCTCTCATCACACGAGCAATCCAAGTCTTGCTTCCCCTAAATAATGAATGGAAAAGATCATGAGAATCTTCAATAAACTGACAAAACAAACCTCTTTGGCTCATATAGCAATAATTACTGTCATCTCCACATTCATTATTCGCTTTGTAACTTTAAGCATGTACCCACTTATGGATACAACAGAGGCTAGGTATGGGGAAATGGCTCGAATTATGGCAGAAACAGGCAACTGGATTACGCCAATGTTTGATTACAATGTGCCATTTTGGGGTAAACCCCCTCTCTTTAGTTGGCTAAGTGCTGCTGGTATCGAGTTACTAGGTAATTCGGAGTTCGCAGTTCGGCTACCTCATTTGCTGGTCGGTATTCTCATTACAATAATAACTTACCTATTTGCAAAAAAAGTACAGAAAAACAATACGGAGGCACTGCTTAGCGCAGCAATTTTAGCAACCAGTACCGCATTCATTGTTATTTCTGGTGCGGTAATGACAGACACAGCCTTAACTTTTGCGATTACACTTAGCATGGTCAGTTTTTGGCGTAACTGGCAACAACCATCTCTGTTTTTCGGGCTACTATTTTTCGTTGGATTAGCCATCGGGATGCTAGCAAAAGGGCCATTAACCCTCGTATTAGTTGGAATAAGCATTGTTCTCTGGAGCTTGTCTGACGGTCGTTGGCGCTTACTGCATGCAAAATTACCTTGGGGATACGGTTTAGTCACCTTTCTGGTTTTGACGTTACCTTGGTACTTATTGGCAGAGTGGAAAACCCCAGGATTTTTACATTATTTTATTATCGGCGAACACTTTATGCGCTTTGTGGTCAGTGGATGGAAAGGCGATCTTTATGGAACGGCTCATGAAGAGTTAAGAGGTACTATTTGGTTATTTGCTTTATTGGCAACATTACCTTGGAGCCCCCTTTTTATTTGGCAATTAATTAAACGTCTAAAAGCAGGAGGGGATTCAAAAAGTAGTTCAGACGGATATCTAAGCTTCTTATGGTGCTGGATATTAGCACCTCTCTTTTTGTTTACTTTTGCTGGAAATATTCTCGCCAGTTATGTGATGCCTAGTATACCTGCATTTGCTCTGTTATTAAGTCGATACCAAAGTGAACAGCCATTGAACAAACAAATCTACGCTATTGGTTTGATGACTCCAATACTGCTTTTTATTACTGCCATAGCATTAGGATTAGGACTGACCGGAAAAACAGCAGATAACCATTTGCTTGAGACATGGAGGCAACAACCAGAACATAATAAAAGTGCGTTAGTGTATTTTGATAAACGACCGTTTTCAGCTCAATATTATTCCAACGGTAGAGCCATTAAATCAGAAGTAAAACCAGATCAACTTCTAACAGGCCTCAAACAATCCACTTTTATCGTTCTGAGTAATACTCAAGATAACCTTCGAGATGTTCAACAATTTCCAAATTGCCAGCCGCGAGGAAAAACAGCTAAACGAATGTTATACTACTGCCAAATAAGTTAGGTGACGCAATACCACTTTAAAAGAGCACTGTTTTGCTAAATTTGTGCTCTTTTTTCTGTTTTCCAGCCAGCAGAAAAGACTCACCCAAAGACTTTTGTGAACATGATCGCACTTTTCACTCAAGAACAAACAGCCAACATATAGAACAAATTACCAGCACAGGGTTGTTGTGTAAAAAGATATTCTAACAACAAAGCTAACATTGAAACTATTTTTCATTTTAGCAACAAAAGCATCACAATTATTTGCATGGAGATAGATTTCTGCTCTCTTCATCTAAAAATCAAACACGTTATAGTGGTTATCAGAACGTAAAAAATAACGTTTCTTATTATGAGCCAAAGCCTAAATTGGCGCTAAAGTTAGTAAAGATTAACAAGGAGTTTTTCATGGCACGTCGTACTCAAAACAAACGTATTAAAGAGATCCTAAAAGGCGTAAGCAAGAAGAAGTAATCACTTCTAACTAAAACATCAAATGGGCCCCTTTCAACAGGGGCTTATATTTTTATATCTCTACTTATTAACTCTGTCCAATTTGAAGACATTGAGCTTTTAACCAACGACTTAATGTTTGAATTCCCTTCTGTTTTACTCGACTTTTCTTATACACAAAATACAAGCTATCCCCCGTAGGTAAATCGTGCATTGGGATACGAATCAAGTATTGTTGTCTCTCTTGGTCTGTCGTGAAAAAGTCATTTAAGAACGTAATCCCCTGATGGTAACGCGCAGCTTCGGCCGCTAATAACATATGACTAAAATGGCTCATTGTAACCTCTGCTGGCAGCTCAAAGCCCCCTAAACGGCACCACTCATACCAATCTTGTCCAGGTTTGCCATGTAAAAAAATCGTACTTACCGACAGTAAATTATGCTGCCACAACGCATCTGGTAATGGTTTATCTTTTATCTGTTGCCAAATCTGCTGACTGCAAAATGGATAAAGATGCTCATCATACAAAAACTCTTTAACAAAATTGCGCTTTGGTGGATAGGCCGTGATAAAGCAATCTGCCACCCGATCGCTAAACTCAGGTTCATCAGCCATCATATTCAGACTTAAATCAATTTCTGGATGCAATTGACGTAAGTTTTCTAGTCGAGGAATAAGCCATTTCACCGCTAACGAGCTATACAAAGCAAGCCGTATCTTACCATCTTCACCTTCTCGCAATCGTTGACTGGCTTGAGAAATTGTCTGTAGTGAATTACTGACTTCATCAAAGTATTGCTCTCCTACTGAGGATAATGTCAGCTTACGTCCTTGGCGAATAAATAGTTCTTCCCCTAAGTACTCCTCCAGTTGCTTAACCTGATGACTAACGGCGCTCTGAGTAATATGTAATTGCTGAGCAGCCAGAGAAAAACTGTTTAAGCGAGCGACTGTTTCAAAACACTGCACGGCACGTAAAGGAGGGAGTTTCATTATTAGTTCAGCTCATACTAGAGGAATTTATATCATTATACTTCATCTTAAAGATTTACTACTCTAGCTCAGATCTCATCGTAGATATACATTCATACTCAATAACACACTAGGAGGCGCTATGAACAAAAATCACTCTGTCGGTTTTGCTATGTTAATACTGATTGTAGGGAATTTGATTGCCGTGTTCTCCGATGCACTAGTGAAAACTGTTGGTGCAGATAGTCCCGTATTTCAATTTGTTTTTTTTCGTCAGTTAACGGCGGTATTAATGCTGCTACCCTTTTGTTATCGTTACTCATTGAGCAGCTTTACTTCGGGTATTAAATGGCATGCATTACGTGGCCATGTTTGGTTATTAGGTGCAATTGGAATGTTCATTTCTCTCAATACTATGCCACTTGCAACAGCTAACGCCATTTTCTATGCTGCACCATTATTAATGTTGCCACTGGCGATGTTTATCTATAACGAGAAACTGACTCGCTACTCACTCTTTGCGGCCATTTGTGGTTTTGCAGGGGTGCTGGTTGTGATTCGTCCAACAGAAATCAGCTGGTCTGCCATTGCTGCTCTGGTTGTTGCAGTTACCCTAGCCTTAAATAATTTATTGATCCGCAAGTTACCAGCAGAACAAACCGTTATTCAGACTCTATTTTTAACAAATTTAGTTGGTATGCCTGCATCACTAACTTTAGCCTTGCTTGAAGGTAAACCATGGGATTGGGGACCATTACTTACAGCAGCCGGTTCTAGTGCTCTAATTCTAATTTATGCGGGAAGCTGTGTTGTTGCTTATCGCTCAGCTGAAAGCAGTAAAATAGCCAGTGCAGAATATAGTGGTTTAATTGGAGCCGTTGGTGTCGGTATTTTGTGGTTCAATGAATTGCCGGATATCTATATGTTGATCGGGACGATAATGATTGTGGTACCTATCGCTTGGCTTGCCAATGTTGAGAAAAGAAAACAAAAAGTATTGGCAGCCCAAACTCAACCACTAGAACATGTAGCACCTTAAAGATATGTATAAGGCTAGATAAAACAGAGGTCATGTTTTACTAACTCTACTAAAAAATGCCATTCATCGATTAAAGTGAATTAAACGCTCTT
The DNA here is from genome assembly GCF_038086725.1 of Photobacterium damselae subsp. damselae. Taxonomy (NCBI): domain Bacteria; kingdom Pseudomonadati; phylum Pseudomonadota; class Gammaproteobacteria; order Vibrionales; family Vibrionaceae; genus Photobacterium; species Photobacterium damselae. Next base: position 19,435 of record NZ_CP146971.1, on the reverse strand, counting down.
AGATAAAAACAACAATGCCACTGAGATCGCTCCCAGTGGCATTGTCTGTTTTACAGTGACGATTTCTGTCACTTATTTACTAAGTCACTTACCAGTTAAATAAGCGGTTAAAGAAACCTTCTACTTGCTGCTGTGCTTCTTGTACATGCTCTTTTACTTGTTGTTGAACAGGCACACTACAATCAATTTTAAGATCGTTGTTTGGATCCCAAACGGGTAGTCGAGTAGTACCTGTACAACTTTGCTGATATGTACCATCTGGCATTACATCATAATTAAAACCAGTAATATTAGCAGGAAGACGCAGCTCTAGAGGCTCTGGACCACGACGCTTGATATAATCTTCATAAAGACGTAGAGCACCTGTTGAACCAGTTAGATTCGCACTCTTATTATCATCCCGTCCCATCCAAACAGCAACCACTTCACGGCCATCTGCGCCAACAAACCAGCTGTCTTTGCCTTGGTCTGTTGTCCCTGTTTTACCAGCTAGATGCATATTTGGATACATTCTGCCCAACGAACGAGCCGTACCTTGTTTTACTACTTGCTGCATATCATAAGTGGTTAACCATGCAGCTTGAGGCGGTACTACTTGAGCCGCTTTTGGCCAGTTTTGATACAGCACATCACCTTTTTCATCAACAACGGCATTCAGCGCAGTTAATGGCGCTTTAGCCCCTTCATTGGTGATAGTCTGATACATTTGAGCCACTTGAAGTGGAGACAGAGCAACAGCACCTAATAAAATAGCTGGCACATCAGGAATATCATTTGCGTCGACACCAAGAGTAACCATGGTCTTAATCACATTCTCAACGCCTAATGCCATACCTAAGTTTACCGTAGGTACGTTCATAGATTTTGCCAAAGCCAAGAATAATGGAACCTGACCACTAAATGTGCGGCTATAGTTACGAGGCTTCCAGACATCACCGTTCGGCAATTTAATCGACAGTGGTTTATCTTCAAGCGTTGTTGCCAATGAATATTTCTCTGGCTGAGCCAAGGCAGTAAGATAAATCGCAGGTTTTACGACAGAACCAATTTGGCGCTGAGCATCAATTGCTCGGTTATAGCCAGCGTAACCCGGATTACTACTGCCTATCATGGCACGAATTTCACCCGTTTTACGATCAGCAATCACCATCGCAGTTTCAAGATCTTTGCCTGCACGTTGCTTCTCAATGATCGGAATCATCTTCTTCACCGCTTGATCAGCAGCATCTTGCGACTGAGGATCAAGAGAAGTGAATAGACGTAAACCTTCGCCAGATTTAAATGCATCACCTACTTTTTCTTCAAGCTCTGCACGGATCTGGCCAAAATAAGCAGGCTGACGTTTTGATAGCTCACCTTTAGCTTGAATATCAAGAGGCAGCTTGATGGCGTCTTGGTACTGCTCTTGGGTAATCACATTATTGTCAGCCATCAGCTTAAGAACAACATTACGACGCTCTTTAGCACGCTCTGGATAGCGCCAAGGATTATAATATGAAGGCCCTTTAACCAGACCAATCATAAGAGCCATCTGATCGATACGTAGCTCAGACAGAGGACGACCAAAGTAGTAACGAGACGCTAAAGCAAAACCGTGAATACCATGGTTACCATTTTGAGCTAGATACACTTGGTTCATATAGGCATCAAGAACTTCTTGCTTACCGTAACGCGCATCAATGATGATCGCCATGTACGCTTCTTTTGCTTTACGCCATAAACTACGCTCACTAGATAGGAACATATTTTTCGCTAGCTGCTGAGTTAAGGTACTACCACCTTGAACCGTATGACCCGCTTTAATATTCGCGATAAAAGCACGAGCAATACCCACCAGCGAAATACCATCATGTTCATAGAAATGACGATCTTCTGTTGCGATCAAGCCGTTAACTAGCTCTTTTGGCATTTTATCAGCAGGAACATAAATACGCTGCTCAGGGGTACGCGACTCCAGCATACCTAGCATTTTAGGGTCCATGCGAAGGAAGCCCAGTTCCTGATTTTTATCAAGGTCAGTGATTTGCTTAATGCTGTTACCATCAAAGGTTACTGCAACATCACGCGCACCCTCTGCCCCTTCTTTAAACTGGAATGGACGACGTACAAACTCAATTCGCCAACCATTAGCAGAATACTCACCGCTCTCATCTGGCTTTTTCACTTTGGTATAGTGAAGTACGCGCAACTCGTTAAGTAAGTTCTTATAAGAAATTGGCGAACCAGGCTGAAGTGTTAGCTCACGAGCATACACCACAGATGGCAACTTCCACAGCTGGCCAGATGAAAACTTAGCGGTCACTATTTCATTGAGTTGATGCCCAACGTACACAGCACCGGCACCACCAACAAGCGCAGCGGCAATCAAGCTACGAAGTAATACTTTCTTCAGCTTTGATGGCTGCTTAGTATGTTGACTATCCTGTTCGGGTAGTCCTGATTGTGAATTATTTGACGTCATCGTTTCTCTACATCATGAGTTTGTCTTCGTTTGCACTCTACGATTTTTTGTCTCGTAAAGGAAACACTAACGGCTCATCCTATATTTGCTAAAAAGTACTTTAACTTAAGCTACATTAATCGATTTATAAAATAAGATGTCATTCTTATGTCAAAGCTATAAATCATATATATCCTAAATGATCACTAAAAACCGAAAACTTAGGTATACTTTGCAGTGAAATTAGAACGAGAGTGACTATGGAACGAGATTATACCTTAAATTGTCTGCTTACGATGCCACGCCATGAGCTTGAAGAATTTAGCTTACGTGTACTAGGCCGAATGGTATCGGAAGAAGAGATGCAGGAACTGTTTACTTTTGAAAAAGAAGAAACAGAAAACGAAGAGCGCTTAAAATCTGCGCAATTTGATGCAATGTTACGTATGACCGCCATTGCGCTAAGTGAAGTTAATGAGGCGTTTGCTCATACTGACAATGCAAAACAAAATATTGAACGTATGACTCGCCTACTTTTATGGCACTTCTACGCAATGTCGTTTCAACTTGAAGAAGCAGTCACACTAGAGCAGCATTGTGAAGAAGTCGAAAAGATTCTTCAAAATCCAGCAAAGAATGCCTTTGAGTGGGTTCAAACGCTGACCGAGCTTCTACACCGCTACGCATCTTTATCTGGTTTCTCTGAGCCAGAAGAAAACAAATAAAAAGAAAACCGCTTATCTCTTATGTCATCATCGATAACGTAATGCTCGATAGGCACGTCTGAGATTAAGCGGTTTTTTAACATTCTATATCAAATGTTATTAATAAATTTACGCCTAAAACGTTACTTTTGTTTTGGACGGAAAGGTTTAATAACGTCTTCATTACAGACTAAGAACGGGCCTTCCATCAGATCAATACAGTATGGAATGGCAGGGAATACAGCGTCCAAACATTCACGAATGGATTTTGGCTTACCAGGAAGATTCACAATCAAACTGTCACCACGAAGACCCGCAGTTTGACGAGACAAAATCGCCGTTGGAACAAATTTAAGTGATTCAGCACGCATTAACTCACCAAAACCAGGCATCATGCGATCACACACAGCTTCTGTCGCTTCTGGTGTCACATCACGCTTTGCTGGACCCGTACCGCCAGTGGTTACAACCAAACAACAGTTCTCTTCATCTGTCATCTTGATTAAAGTGGCTTCAATCACATCTTGCTCATCAGGGATCACTTGATAAACAGGTTCCCACTCCGACGTTAAGTAGTCGTTTAGCGTATCAATAATGGCTTGTCCTGAAATGTCTTCATATACACCAGCACTTGCGCGATCACTAACGGTTACGATACCAATTTTGGCTTTAGTCATGGTTTATCCCTTATAAGCTCTTATCTTAGTTTTATTACATCTTATAGTTCAGGCGGAGAATGTCACGGTATTAGCACCATCTACGTACTTTTTTACAGTATTCGCTGTACTCTTGACCAAACATCGCCCTCAATACTTCCTCTTCTGGCGCAATCTGTAAATACGAAATCAAACCAATAAATACAGGAAGAACCAAAAATGGACTATAGGTTCCTGAATAGATCGCCGCAGCCAATAAATACAGCGCCAAACTTAGATACATCGGATTACGAGTAAACTGATAAATTCCTGACGTGACCAGCTGCGATGTCCGCTTTGGGTTTCGAGGATCTAACGTTGTTTTTGCTTTAGAGAACAGATAAACCGCAGAGAATCCGGGAATTGAACCAATAAAGCAGATCGCTATGACTACGGCGTTTTTTAACGGAAAATCAAAGTAACCTAATGGAGCATAGTGCGAAACCAATGCCATCGAAACAAGGGCCAGAAGCAGCCAAATAGGAGGAGGGACTTTTAAAGACATAAAAACGTTCCTTTAGGTTTGAGTCAAAGGTATCATCAGCACCGACTCAAGCGCTACGAATAGTGTTTTGAGTATATACCCAAGTTATCGACCGAGCCCATCATAAATGAAGCAACTCAAGTACCTACAAGGTTATCCACCTCATCTACTCGAACAAGTACAGCGTCTTATTGAGCAAGATAAACTCAAAGATTTACTACTTAAGCGCTATCCTAAGCCACACACAATCACAACAGAAAAAGCCTTGTACGATTTTACGATTGACCTAAAAAATCAATATATTAAAAAATCAGCACCGTTGAGTAAGGTAAATTTCGATAACAAAATCAATGTGGTAAATCACGCTTTAGGTTTACACACTTTTGTCTCTCGAGTGCATGGTAATAAGCTGAAAGCAAAAAATGAAATCAAGATTGCCGCTCTGTTTAAAAATGCACCCTTGCCGTTATTGCGTATGATTGTGGTACATGAATTGGCTCATATTAAAGAGAAGGAGCACAACAAAGCATTCTACCAGTTATGCTGTCATATGGAGCCAAACTATCATCAGTTAGAATTTGATACCCGTTTATATCTTACTCAGGTCGAGTTTTTTGGCCCTGTGTACGAGTAATGGAGTACAGACTAGTATCTTAAAGTCATTTGGGTATAATGCGCTCAATATCACCGTGAGATGAGATAACATGCAACAGAATGAATTTGAAGTGTTGGTAAAAGAGCTAGCACAAAAAGAAACCATCACTGATGTTCTTAATGCACTAAGTGCTGTTGAAGAAGAAGAGATCGCACAGGCTGCTGAAGATCTTAAAGGTCATTTTTGTCTAGCTGAAATCGAAGGCGAAAAGCGTATTTATCATGTATTCACTCAAGAAAACGAAGCAGGCGAAGAGCAAGAGTTCGTTGAGTGGGTTATGAATGAAGGTGAAGAAATGCTGAAGTTTGCGGCATGGTTCTTCTACACTAACTTCGAAATTAAGCAACGTGATACTTATCAAGCAGCAGGCCGTACTTACCAACAGCCTAAACGCGCTTAATTCGAATAAGCCTGACTTGCAAAAGCCAAATTTCAAAAACCTTAGTTGAGAGATCAACTGAGGTTTTTTCTTTTATCCCCTAACACAAATTCCCCTCAAACAGCGATAATCACTAACATCCGAACTTTTTTTCACATACAATAGTTAGAGATTAATTCTAACAAGGTAAAACGATGAAAATTTGTGCCGTTGAGCTACGTAGCAATGAAGCTGTGATCTGTCTACTAACGCTAGAGCAAGGTGTTTTTGGTATTCCTGAATGCCGTACTCAAAAATTCATCATGGACGATGCTTGGGATAACCAAAAAATGCGTGATTTCCAATTCGCATTTAAGAAACTACTAGAAGATTACCAAGTAGATAAAGTTGTTATTCGCTCTCGCGAAACTCGTGGTAAGTTCGCAGGTAGCGCAATTGGTTTCAAACTAGAAACTGCTATCCAGCTAATTGATGGTTTAGATGTAAGCTTTATGTCTAATAGTGACATCAAACAGAAGCTAAAGCGTAACCCAATGATGATCGAGTTCCGTGCAACCGGTCTACGCCAGTTCCAAGAAGCGGCATTTACAACTGCTTATGCATTCCTAAGCAAGTAAGCCTCCTCTTTAAAGACAGCCTATTCTTCTAACTTAGAACTTTAGGCTGTCTTATTCTCCAATTATCCCTTCTTCTTGCATTAAAGTTGCTCTCCAATTCAACATAGTGCTACTTCACTGGTCATAAATGCGTTAAGATGCCCTCCTTTTATTTTACCTAGATCATCAATTACCCATGACAATTGCTACAGCACTAACCAGCTTTACAGAACTTGCCCTAATTCAGCCTTTACTCGCTCGTGTAACCGAGTTGGGATACCAGCAGCCAACACCAATTCAAGGACAAGTGATTCCGAATGTATTAGCAGGACGTGATGTAATTGCAGGAGCCAATACGGGTGCAGGTAAAACCGCAGCATTTGCGCTTCCTATCTTACAAGAGCTTTATTCACAAAAGCAGTCAGACCAAACTCATGGTCGTCGTGGTAACTTTGTTTCTGCACTTATTTTAGTACCGACTCGTGAACTAGCTCGACAGGTTGCTGACAGTATCACTTCGTACTCTGCTCATTTTAATGGAGCGATTAAGACTGCTGCTGTATACGGTGGTGTTTCCACTAATGCTCAGATGCTAGAGCTACGTCATGGTGCAGATATTTTAGTTGCGACACCTGGTCGTTTACTTGATTTAGTTGATCACAATGCAATCAAACTTGATCGCGTTAAAACCCTAGTCCTTGATGAAGCCGATCGCATGCTTAGCCTTGGCTTTACTGAAGAGCTAACAAACGTTCTAAATCAGTTGCCAAAGCAGAAACAAACACTGCTATTTTCAGCTACATTCCCAGAGCAGGTTCAGTCACTAACTCAAGATCTACTGAATAATCCAGTCGAAATCCAAATTCAAAGTGATGATGCAAGCACCATTGAACAACATGTATACACTGTAAATAAAGGTGAAAAAACTGCAGTTCTAGCTCATCTTATTAAGCAAAATCAATGGCGACAGGCGCTAGTATTTGTTGCAGCAAAAAACAGCTGTAAACACCTCGCTGAAAAACTTCATAAGCGTGGTATTGAAGCTGAAGTTTTCCATGGTGATAAAGCACAAAGCTCTCGTACTCGTATCATTGAAGATTTCAAATCAGGTAAAATTGAAGTCTTAATTGCAACCGATATTGCTGCCCGTGGTCTAGATATTGAAAAACTTCCTGTCGTTATTAACGTTGACTTACCTCGAAGCCCATCCGATTACATGCACCGTATTGGTCGTAGTGGTCGTGCTGGAGAAGCTGGTTTAGCTATCTCTTTGATTGATTATGAAGACTTCCATCACTTCAAAGTTATTGAGAAGAAAAACAAAATCCGTCTTGAGCGCGAGCAAGTTGCTGGCTTTGAGTTTGATGAAGCCAAAGCGAAAAAAATGCTTGATGTGAAAAAACCTATGGCCAAACCAGAAGGTACAGGCAAGAAAAAACGCAAAAAGAAACAAGCAGACGTTTGGTTGAAGAACTCTTAATTTTCTTGAGCTTAATAAATCACATAAAAGGCAGCAGTGGCTGCCTTTTGTATAAATAACAATTTGATCAACCGAAGCAAAAAATAAGGTATGGTGATGTGTCACTGTGGTTTTCATCACACCCTATATTTCTTAATAAATAAGAGCTAACCCAATGTCTAACATCGTTCAGTTTTCTGCATTTAGTAATAAGAAAAATAATGCGTCTTCTCCAGCCACGCAGCCAAGTCCTAAAGAATTGAGAGAGCAAGCCGCATTAGAGCAAGAAAATCACTGTTACTTTTGTGGGACTCGTAAAGACTCTAAAGATCTACATTGGCTAACTAAGATTGGATTCAAACCCAAAACTCATGTTATTTGCAATGTCTGTACTTCAGATGCTAAATCAAATTCGATGGATGATTTACGGATAATTCTTGCATTGAAAGCAATGAACTTTAAAACCATTAAGCTAAAACAATATCTAGAATTACGAGAAAAAGGAGTTCAGATAGAGGGGGTTCGCGAGTATAAATTCTATTTTGAAACAGTATGATATTTGGTCATCTTACAAACATAAAAAATGCGCCCCTTTAAGCGCATTTCTATACCCGTCAACAAAGTCTGATCCTATTCAACAATTAACGTTGTGATCTGCCCTTTATGGCGAAAATGTTTAACACGTGTATTACCAATATTAACGTAAGAAACGTTCTGCTTTCGGCTCAGCTCTAATCGACTTAGCGGATTATTACTGACGTTCACCACTTTAATATCATCATTATCACTTACATCTAGATACGCAAGACGATTACCTTCAAGGCTAACAACCTTCAAATTTTCATTATCACTGATATCAAGATGCTGCAGTTTATTAAACGCCAGATCTAAGGTTTCTAAATTCTGAAAGTTGGTAATTTCACTTGCTGAAGTAATACCATAATGAGAACAATCAAGTTCAGTAAACTGACTGGTATCAGTGATCCCTTTGTTTAAAACACACGCCTTAAATTTAGGGTCTTTAAATGGAATTTCATACACGCTTGCATAATGTTGTGCGCAACCTGACAGCCATAAGCTACACGCAGCAATCCCGACCCAGCCCAGTTTTGTTCTCATACTAACTCTATTACTCATTTCTTAGTGGTCTAATAACCGATTCTAATCCTTCGACCCTAAATTCAAGCGCAAGTGCCATCAGCAAGCCTAATTCACCTTCAGGAAAGCCTTTTTTCTGAAACCAAAGCAAATACTCTTCCGGCAGATCGATGATCACTCGGCCACTGTATTTACCAAATGGCATCTTCGTATTTGCTAATTTTACCAAATGTTCTTTATTAAACATCACTTAGCCTGCTTGCTGTAAATTAGCCGTTAAACACTCAGCTACCACTTGTTTTAACAAGAAAGTTTCACGTTCAATAGACAAACCTTTTTTGTCACTTTCTTGAATGGTTTTTTCGTTGTGAGCTATGGCATCAAAAATATTGATCCATACCGGACGCATACCATTTTTCACTTCATAATCTTCTAGTCGAGTTTGACCTAACTGACGATCGATTTCACACGTAAAGCAGTATGATTCCATATGAACGATATCAAAATCTGGTTTATACCAAGGACGGTATTCTTCATATAGGCCAAATTCTTTAATGTTATGTATATTCTGTGCGCCAGTTTCTTCTTCAAGCTCTCGGATCATCCCAGCCACAATATCTTCACCAGCATCCACACCACCGCCAGGCAGAGAGTAATCATGATAGCGCTCGGTGTACAATAATAAGATATCTTCACCATCTAGAATGATGGCACGAGCAGCTAAACGATGAAACATAGAGCCTGATAAATCGGTAAGATCTGGGTGAGTTGTTGAGCGAAGTAAGCGCATGATGATTGAATTCTAGTAAACAATAAGGCTCGGCATTGTACCTAGGGTTAGCCTTGAGCTCAAATGCTCTCTCTTTTCTCCCCCCAAGAGACTTTAATAAACCGCCGTGGTAACACTATTCTGATAAGGCTTGGTTCATCCGATTAATCACATTCAAAGTCGCAGAACCGTTGTAGAGACCTAACGCAGTTAGAATACAATTTGCCCCTAAATAATGGCGATGATAAAAAGTATTTTGAGTATCAAAAAATACAGAGATCCCGGTCTTTATCAGTTTCATTTTTGCCGACCAAGGGCGCTTTAATTGCCACTGAGAGATAGGGGCTTGGATAATATTGTCAGCAAGATCACAGGGTTCATGACCTGGATATACCTGCCATGGTGAGCATAGAGCATCAGGTAAATGTGTCCGCACCCATGTCATATAAAATTGATGCTTTAATAGTAACTGAGGCGGAATGCGATGAATGACGTCTAACAGAGACTTGGCATAAAAAGGAAGATAAAAATCAAGACGATAGATATCCATATCTTCATACGCTGAAACTAAATGCTGATGCTGATCGTTTTCCCATAAAAATAATTGGTACGCTTTAAAAAGATCAACATTGGCATATTTTGTGAGGCAAGCGATGATGGTTTTGCGCAATTGCTGCTGAAGTTCAGCCGCCCCTTTAACAAGGCGTTTGGGAATATACGCTTGTTGCAAATCGATATAAGCATCAGCAACAGCTTCTACACTACCCGATTCACACGCTTCAGCAATATCATCACTAAAGTACACCATACCTAAGCAGACACTCCCACCATTCCCCGACCAAAACAGTCTGGGGCGCTCTACCTGCTGATAAAAACTAAAGTTCAAACGACGCCAATATTGACCTAAACGATATTCCACACTAACAGCTTGAGTATCTTCAACTTCTATCTGGCGCAATCGAATATGACGAGTGTGAGCATACTGACTGGCATAAATATCATCTTGACTATTAGCTCTGGAAAAGTTGATACACTCAATAACCGTCCCCTGTTGGTGTAATGCTTCCACCAGCACCCGAGAGTCAAGTCCTCCTGATAAAGTGCTCACCATATTATTATCTGATTTACGATATTTATTGAGAACCGATGAGAAAGTCTGCTCAAACAGAGACAATGCACTTTTTTCATTCAGTAACTGAGGCTGATAATCACCCCAATTAAATCCAGTTTTTATAGAGATACCCGAAAGATTGATGGTTAGTTGCTCCCCGGCCTGTACACTTCGCACATCTTGATAGCGTGTTTTACCCGCTAATGGGAAGCCTATAGTGGCAATCTCACTGATGGCGTTCATATCCACGGTTAAATTCAGACCAAGCTTTGGAAAGATTCTCTGACAAGAGCTGAATATAACCATTTGATTAATTTGCAGGTAATACAATGGACGCAAAGATAAAGAATCAAAACATACTGTAAGCTCTCGCTCAATTTTGTCATATTGCAAAGCGGTATAAGTCCCATCGGCTTTTTCTAGTGAGCTCTCCGATACACCATGAGAGAATAGATGGTTGGTATCTTGCGTTAAAGAAGCACTAATAAAAGTGTGGCCTAATATGGTGGTTAACCGAGTATGATCTTCAGCCCAACTGGCTTCATGATAACAACCCAGATCGACACGACAAAGATACAAATACCCATCGGTATATTCATAACGCGCGTCAGTTGCTCGTCGAGAAATGTGGGTTCGAATAAGATCTTCAATCCCATCAACAAATTCAGGATCGGTTTTATCTGGTTCTAATAAAAAAAATCCTGCAATAATACTCATCACATACTCACTTTGCGAAGACTCAATGAAATACAGCAAGTTTTACGCCAAAGAAAAAGGCTCAGACAGTGATTATCTGAGCCTTCTTAATTTTATGAATGAGTTAACAATTATTGAGCAGATTTTTGCTCTTGCTCTTCCTCTTCTTTTTCTGCCTGAATCTGTTCAACAACATCATCATAACCTTTTGGCGGCGGCGTCCATCCTCGCTCTGATTTAGAGTGACGATCGCCACGTTCGCGTTTCATTGCTTCACTTAGAGCATCTTCAAATTCCATAAATAACTCACGAAACGATGCGGCATAACGCTCATCTTCAGAATGCTCCGTCCACTCAATCCATTTTTCATATAAAGTATTTTTACTTTGCGCTTCAATCTCCATAAAGGAAGCTTTTTGTTGCTCAGCTTTAAATGGATGAATACCCATAACTTTTAGCGTTTCTGTCCCTAAATTAAGAGCAGAGTGATATGTTTCACTGATCACATAATCAGCGCCTGCATTTCTTAACGAGTAATGGTGTCCTCGGTCATAAGCACGAGCCATAATTTTTACTTTTGGATAGGTATGCTTAACATGTTTAACGAGATCAATCGCACGCTCTTTATCATCAATAGCAACAACAAACACTTTTGCTTCAGCAATACCAGTGCTGTGAAGTAAATCATCTCGGGTTGCATCACCATAAAAGCTTTTTACTCGGATCTTTCTCATGTTATCGATTAAACCAACATCATGGTCAAGTACCACTGTTTTTATATCATTGGCAATCAACAATCGATTCACAATCTGACCAAAACGACCGATACCGGCAATCACAACCGCCCCTTCCTCATCAATCGTATCAGCTTCGCGCTCATTAATGGATTCGGCAAAGCGCGGTTCAATTACTCGATCAAACAAAATAAATAACCCTGGGGTTAAGAACATAGACAAAGCAACAACCAGCGATAAGGTTTGGGAGATCTCAACGGGTAACACATGATTTTGTACGGTATAGCTTAGTAACACAAAACCAAATTCACCCGCTTGCGCCAAACTTAATGCAAACAACCAGCGATCACGCCCTTTCACTTTAAAGATAAATGACAGCAGTAATAGCACCAGTGCTTTAATTAACATCACGCCAAGCGTCATGCCAATAACAATACCAAACTGATCAAATAGAACATTAAAGTCGATGCCTGCACCCACAGTAATAAAGAATAGACCAAGTAATAGGCCTTTAAATGGCTCAATATTTGACTCTAATTCATGACGGAACTCACTGTTAGCAAGCACGACACCAGCAAGGAAAGTACCAAGAGCGGGAGACAATCCAACCAGACTCATTAGTGCCGCAATACCGATCACTAACATAAGTGCGGTTGCGGTAAATATTTCTCTCAGGCCTGATGAAGCGACAAAGCGAAACAGAGGACGGCTTAGGTAATGTCCACCAACAACGACACCAACAATGGCTAAAATAACCACAAGCGCATAAGCCCAACCAGGTAATCCTGCAACTAAGCTTAATGAATCATGATGTTCGGCGACTTGCTGAGCAGCACTTTGTGCTTTGGCAACAAGCTCAGGCAGTGCTAAGAGTGGAATTAAGGCCAACATCGGGATAACGGCAATATCTTGGAATAAAAGCACCGAAAAGGCTGTACGCCCTCCCTCTGTTTTACTTAGCCCCTTTTCATTAAAGGTTTGCAGTACAATCGCTGTTGACGACAGAGAGAAAATAAGACCTATGGTTAATGCGATAGTCCAGCCAATACCAAATGCCATCGCAATACCCATCACGACAAGAGTTGATAAGCCTACTTGTAAGCCACCTAACCCTATTAATCGATGACGCATATCCCATAGCATACGCGGTTCTAATTCTAGGCCGACAAGGAACAACATCATAACAACGCCGAACTCAGCAAAATGCTGAATAGTCGTTGTTTCACTACCAACCAGACCAATAACAGGGCCGATAACAACACCTGCAATTAAGTAACCCAACACCGAGCCCAGACCTAAACGCTTAGCAATAGGTACAGCAATAACAGCAGCAAAAAGGTAGATAAAGGCCTGAAGAAAATATCCCGTCATGCTCGTTAGTCCTTAATCAATTCTGGTAAATGGTGATTGAGTTTAGATAGCGTTTTAGCCAGCGCTAAATCAAACTTATTGTCTCGCAATGCAATCAACACCTGTTTCCAATTATTGATATGCGAACACACACGATGTTCTTCCACTGCAGTACGGGCTCCAAATAAAGCAAACGGAGCGATAAAGTCCATACCGGTTAGATCCGCCATCTGCTCAAGGGGCTGTAATAACTCTCGAATAGTGTAATGGTTATAACCTTCATGACGATACGCAGATTCAGCACCACCAGCCGTTAATGCACACAAAAAGGTTTTACCGTGTAGCTTAGTTCCTTCGGAGCCGTAGGCAAATCCATACTCTAAAACTAAATCTTGCCATTCTTTTAAAATTGCCGGTGTGGAGTACCAATAAAGTGGGAACATAAAGATAATAATATCGTGCTCACACAGGCGTTGCTGTTCACGGTCGATATTAATACGAAACGTCGGGTACTCCGCGTATAAATCCACAGTTGTTACATTGTCGACTGTTTGAGATGCACGAAATAGGGGAAAATTAACTTCTGAGCGCTCAGGAGATGGGTGAGCAAATAATAAGAGAATCTTTTTCTTTTCTGCCATAACTTCCTTCTTTTATTTTTTATTCTATGACAACTTGCTAGCCATAATTTCAATTTGTCTTAGGTTTTAGTCCAAATATGACAGAAAAACAATCAATTAGTTCCACTATCACTACCTTCAATCATACCTTAAACAGATAGTTCTAAGGTGAACAAATCGCAAAAGATCACAATAAAATGTTTTTTTGCGTTATTTTACACACTTAGCAAATTCGAGATTTTCATTAGAATGTTTTATCTTAGATGAAATTCAATTTACTTGTTGCTGCTTAGCGGAAATATCACCATGAATAATTTTACGTTTTCTAGTCCAAGCCAAATATTCTTTGGGAAAGGTCAAATAGAAGCGATCTCGCATGCAATTCCTAAAGAAAAGAAGGTCTTGGTCATTTACGGTGGTGGCTCAATTAAACAAAACGGAGTCTACGAGCAAGTAAGCCGAGCTCTTGACGGTTTCCAATGGGGCGAATTTTCCGGTATTGAACCCAATCCTCAGTACGACACTCTAATGCAAGCCGTTACAGTAATCCGAGAACAAGGCTATGATTACCTTCTTGCTGTAGGTGGCGGTTCTGTTATCGATGGCACAAAATTTATCGCAGCCGCCGTTCATTTTACCGATGAGCCTTGGAACCTATTAAGTAAGAAAGCACCGTTCCATGACCCTCTTCCATTAGGCTGTGTATTGACACTACCGGCAACAGGTTCTGAAACAAATGGCGGCGCGGTTATCTCTCGAGGTAATGACAAACTCTCATTTGGTTCTCCAAGTTTGAAACCCCAGTTAGCGATTTTGGATCCTACAACCACTTTTAGTTTGTCTGCAAAACAAACGGCTAACGGAGTTGTTGATGCCTTTGTTCATGTGATGGAGCAGTATCTTACCTACCCAGTCGATGCCAAAGTTCAAGATCGTTTTGCTGAAGGCCTATTGCATACTTTGATCGAAGAAGGTCCAAAAGCACTTACTGATCCTGAAAATTACGATATTCGAGCCAATATTATGTGGGCAGCGACTCAGGCGCTAAGTGGTATTATCGGCGTTGGTGTTCCTCAAGATTGGACCAGTCACCATATTGGTCATGAGTTAACAGCACACTTTGGTATTGACCATGGCCGAACCTTAAGTATTGTTCTGCCAGGTGTTATGCAAGAATGTCGTATAGAAAAAAGTGCGAAAATTTTACAATATGGCGAACGCATTTTTGGTCTTACACAAGGCACAGAACAAGAAAGAATAGATTCAGCTATTACTCATACCATCGCATTTTTTAAACAGATGGGAATGCCGACGTCATTAGCGGAAGAAGGTCTCGATCATCATGCTATTGATATCGTGCTACAAGGCATGCAAAAACATGGGATGACCACAGAAGGTGAGCATCAAACCGTGACTTTATCGCGCAGCCGTGCCATTTTAGAATTTGTACTATAACGATAATATCCAAGGAAGATTATGATCAAACTTGCTGTTGTTGGAACCAATTGGATCACCGATCAATTTGTTGAAGCCGCCCTTGCTACCGAACAATTTTCACTCAATGCTATATATTCCAGAGATATACAACGAGCACAAGAATTTGGTTTAAAATATCAAGCCTCCCATTACTATAACAAGTTAGAACAACTGGTAGACGATACAGAAATTGATGCGGTATATATTGCCAGTCCAAACGCATTGCATGCCCCACAAGCCATAACACTTATGCAATCGGGTAAACACGTTATTTGCGAAAAACCATTAGGCTCAAATTATAACCAAGTACAGCAAATGTTTGCGGCGGCCCACAGCAATAACGTCGTATTATTTGAAGCCTTTATGTCTCCTTATCAGCCCAACTTTCAAGTAATTAAAGATCAATTACCTAGTCTAGGAGCTCTTAGAAAAGCACAAATTAGTTATTGCCAATACTCTTCTCGCTATCAAAAATATTTAAATGGTGAGAATCCCAATACCTTTAATCCTGAGTTTTCTAATGGCTCAATTGTCGATATTGGTTATTACTGTGTCGCAAGCGCTATCGAACTTTTTGGCGAACCACAAACTATAAAAGCGACAGCTCACCTCTTAGAATCAGGAGTGGATGGTAGTGGCAGTGTATTACTGGGCTATGAGGGATTTGATGTAGTAATTATGCACTCAAAAATCAGTAATTCTTATGTCCCAAGTGAATTTCAAGGTGAAGATGCAAACTTACTGGTTGATATGATATCTACTGGACGAGGCGTAACTAAAATCAGTCGCCAAGGCGCTCAAACCGATCTGACTTTAGTTCAACATTCAAACCCTATGTTCTATGAAGCACACGCTTTTGCTCAACGGATACAGCAGGGGAAAATAGATTCTAAAGAACAGCACAGATCGCTTATTGTCGCTAAAGTATTAACAGAGATACGACGTCAAACAGGGGTGATATTTCCAGCGGATAACATTGTCAAATAACGACTGGACACAATATATCCAAGTTCGAGATTTAGCGAAAATAATTTACCTATTGAATAGAAACAAAAAGAGCCATTTATAAATATGAAATGTCCAACTTTATGGGGTCACTTCAATAATGGCTCTTTTATCTGGATATGAATTCTCTCTTACTCAGGCAACCGAAACGGTAAAACGTTGACGAGTAACCTCTCCCCAATAGGGGTCTGAGTAGATATCCTCGATGAATTGATCATCAGTATAAGCACCAATTGCTCGACGCCAGAAAGCAATGGCATGCTCTGCGCCTTCAATTTGCTTACTTTCCCACTCACCAGGCATCATTGCAAACAGCTGATGGGCGAATCTCTGCCCTGCTTTATTTTTACGAAATAGCGGCACTACGTAGAAGTCACATACTTCGCAATGAAGAGATCCATCTTCTGCCTCATCAACAGCAATAGCAGCTAAACCCGCAGGATGCTCATCAATATAGAGTAAGAAACCCTTCACATTGCCACCGATTTCAGTATCTAAAGCAAACTTACCTTTCTGATCAGGAAATTTCTTGGTTAGTGGAGAAAATTCAGCTTCATAAGCCTGTGTTAGATTATAATAAATCTCAATATTTGATGGTGTTACGTCGACAATCTTCATCTAATCACCTTATGTTGCCTAATTAAAAACCGCGAATATCCAACTCATTTTGAATCAGTACAATACACTGAGAGGCAAACAGCATTTTGGGACCTAAGCTAATAGGCAATGTATTTAAACGCTTTAAGCTATTAATGGTTTTCTTTGGCATCGGAATATGGTCCGTTAATAAGAAACAAAGATCGCCTTCTAGTTCCTGTTCACGGAAATTAGTGCCTTTTTTATCTAATAAGAATAGCTGATAATCTTCAGCTAAACGCTGAACAAGGCGTTCAAAACTCACTGTTTCTACAGTAATACCCGATTCAACTTCTCTTACTTGCTCTTTTGCCATACCAACAGATGCGCCTAATGCACCTGCAATTTTATTAATAAGTGCCGCTTCATGAAAACCACCAATATTGTGGATCTTACTCGACTCAAAACGAATGGTTCGTGAAAAATCGCGCGTACTTTCTAACACTAAATAAACAACAACATCATCACGATGAGATTGCGCAGTGAAAATGGCATTCATTAATACATGCGCCAAAATTTCAGAATGATCTTCTTGACCAACCGCAGCTACAAACGTGTCTTTATCTGTAGACGCAGCACGCGCCCGAACAACAAAAGCTCTCATCAATCTACTCTTTTTTATCAGTTACCTTGCCGCTTATTATCGACGGTTATGATCAAATTAGCGATCTATTTTGCATTTTTTGTTGCATGTACAACATTATTGATTATACTTACCTTGTATTTTGTTGTAGAGGTAACAATATGAAAGAAAAAATTTATCAAACTATTCTCTATTCTGTAGTTGGGTGCGCTTTGGCTTTCTCTGCATTTTTACTTATTTCAGATAATGTTGCGCCTTTCACAACACAAGCGACTTTATATAAACCTGTTGCCAATATTGCTCCTGAAGTCTCTGGTGTTATCACTCACGTTAATGTTGAGAATGGAGAAAACGTTCAACAAGGTCAGGTATTATTTACCATTGATCCTAAGCCATATCAGATTGCTGTTGCTCAAGCAGAAGCTGAGTTAAAACAAGCTCAAGATTCAAACTTGGCTATGTGGCAACAACTCGCTTCAGCTAAAGAGGGATTAACACAGAAAAACAGCCAGTGGCATAATGCGTTAAATACACTGCACCGCTATCAGGCTCTGAATAAGAAAGGCTTAACAACCCGTCAAGAGTTGGATAACGCTCAAACAACCGAACAAGTTGCCAAAAGCGCTATTGCTGCTGCCAAAGCCGAAGTTCTGCGTATTAAGGCGCAATTAGCTGGTGATAAAAACAGTGCAGCAGTTGAGCTAGCTTTAGCCAAATTACAGCAAGCAGAACTGAATTTAACTCATACTAAGGTTGTTGCTCAAACATCTGGAACCATCAGTAACTTACAAATAGAAACAGGGACTTATGTTGGAAGCGGCACTCCGGTTCTTTTTTTAGTGAACAATAACGACAGCTGGTTAAGTGCAGATTTTAACGAAAAAGGTATTTCGCATTTACAACCTAATACTCAGGTCTCAATTAGCTTTGATGCGTTACCAGGGCAAGTATTTACTGGGGTGATTGAAAATAAAGATGATGCTATTTACGATGCCAATAATCCTGAGACACGTTTATCAACCGTTGCTAATGATACTCGCTGGATCCGAGAGCAGCAGAAAATCCGAACTCGTATTGACGTTCAACAATTAGATACTAACTTGATATCCGGTGCTCGTGCGAGTGTGGTAGTCAAAAACGGCAACCCGATTATTGATGCGATTAGTAGTATTTGGATTCACTGTGTTGCTCTATTCCGTTACGTATATTAATAGGGGTCAACAATGAAGTGGTTTAATAACATTATTAATAACAAAGATGCCCTTCGTGTTGCTCTAACGGTTACAGTGTGCATGATGCTGGGTAAATTACTCCATTTAAACTCTCCTGTATATTTGGCGTTATATCCTGCCATTGTGATGACAAAAGTAAAAGATTATCGTTGGAGAGGGTTATTCAAAAGTCTATTTCCAACTTTGATCTCAGCAACACTGGCAATTATTACAACTGAAGTTTTTCGAGATCATCCATTTATTATATGGACAATCAGTATTGTACTATTTGATATTTTAAGAAAAAAAGCTGATACGCCACCAAAAGTAGGTGCATTGTTTATGCCTACAATTAACTGGATTTTAAATATCGTCTTTGCTCAGCATACCACTATGAATATGCCGGAGCGTATTCACGAAATTTTTATCGCTATGGTTATTACAGCGGTTGTCACTAAATGTATGTTATGGCTCTTACCTAAAGCAAAAGGAGCAAAGCCACCTCAATTTAAGCCGCATCCTATTACCTTCGAACACCGTTTAGTTTCAGTCAGTCTAATTGGTGTAGGGCTTGGTTTTTTGATGATTGTCAATTTGGTCTCTGCCGCTTTTTGTATGGTTCCAGTTATTGCAGCAGCCACTCAAGTTAATCGTCACAACTACTTACAAGTTATCAAAGGGAGATTCTGGACGCAGGTAGGAGGATGTGCCATTGCCGCAATCTTTTCAATTTT